>NZ_JAMHIV010000009.1 GCF_023897065.1 Crossiella sp. SN42 | reverse complement strand
TCCGGCGAGGACATTCTTTTGATCTTCGGGGTTTCAGGTGAAGATCAAAGTCAAGAGCGTCCTCGCCGGACGGGCAGAGATCAAAGCATGGGGGGGAAAATCAAAGGCAGAGACGCAAGCGGGTCTTGAGGTTCCCCATGCCCGTCAACCTTCCGAAATCGAACCACATCCCAGCGAGCAGCCGCCGTCACGCTGCGAGGCGTTGGCGGCGGTTGCTGTGAGCGTCTGCTCGCTGGGATGTGGTGCGATGTCTCCAGGTTGACGGGCATGGGGAACCTCAAGACTTCGGACAGGTTTTGAAAAGCCAGCCCCTCGCTGGTTCGCGGGCTTCGCCCTGCGGTCGCGACGGCCGACACACCAAGTACGACAACGGCCAACTCGCCGGGGGTTTCCCTCCGCGCGCGTTGGCCGTTGTTGTACCGGGTGTCTTGCTGGTCAGGACTCCGGCTTGGGGTCTTCCTTGCGGGTGACCGGGTCCGCGGGCGCCTTGTCCGGGGTGGCGTCGGCGGGGACGGTGGCTTCCGCCGGCTTGTCCTCCGGCCTGGGGCCGAGGCCTGCCGGGGGTTCCTCGCCGTCCGGGACCGGCTTGGTGGGGTCGTCCTCGGGTTCGGGGTCCTTGCGCCAGTCGGCTGGGTCCTCGCGCTTGCCCCGGACCAGCAGGAGGTAGGCGATGGCGCCCAGGAAGACGACGGCGCTGGTGATCACGTTGATGCGGACGCCGAACACCAGGGTGGCGGTGTCGGTGCGCATGATCTCGATCCAGAAGCGGCCCAGGGTGTAGCCCGCGACGTACAGGGCGAAGACGCGGCCGTGGCCCATGCGGAACTTGCGGTCGGCCAGGACCAGCAGGAGGGCGACGCCCAGGTTCCACACCAGTTCGTAGAGGAACGTGGGGTGGACCACCGCGATGGGGATGTGGTTCTCCGCGACGCCGCCGAGGGCGTCGGGCAGGCCGGTCTCCGGGTCGATGCGGCGGTAGATCTCCAGGCCCCACGGGAGGTCGGTGGGGCCGCCGAAGAGCTCCTGGTTGAACCAGTTGCCGAGGCGGCCGACCGCCTGGGCGACCACGATGCCGGGGGCCACCGCGTCGGCGAAGACCCGCAGCGGGACGCCTCGTTTGCGGCAGCCGATCAGCGCGCCGACCGCGCCCAGGGCGATGGCGCCCCAGATGCCCAGGCCGCCGTTCCAGATGTAGAGGGCCTCGATCGGGTTGCCGTCGGGGCCGAAGTACTTGGGCCAGTCCGTGGCCACGTGGTACAGCCGGCCACCGATGAGCCCGAAGGGCACCGCGTACACCGCGACGTCGACCACGGTGCCGGACTCGCCGCCGCGGGCGATGAGGCGGCGTTCGCCCCACCAGATCGCGATGACGATGCCCGCGATGATGCACAGGGCGTAGGCGCGCAGCGGGAACGGCCCGAGCTGCCACACGCCGCGGTCAGGGCTGGGGATGGTCGCCAGGAAGGCCGTGGAATCGGCCATCAGTGCGGTCAGCGTGCCAGTCACAGGCCACACCGTAGCCCCCTCGCGTCAGCTCACGGTGTGGCGGGCGGGAACTACCTCCTCACGCTCCGGTCACAACCGACGTTCGGACCCCGTTGGCGAGCTCCCCCGCCAGGTCACGCACGCCCTGCTCGCCCCGGGCGCTCGCCGAGACGAAGGCCGAGCCCACGATGACCGCGTCCGCGAAGGCCGCCACCTCGGCCGCCTGCGCGCCGGAGCGGACGCCCAGGCCGACGCCGACCGGGATGTCGGTGTGCTGGCGGACCCGTGCGACCAGTTCGGGGGCCATGCTGCTGACCGTGTCGCGGGCGCCGGTGACGCCCATGGTGGAGGCGGCGTACAGGAAGCCCCTGCTGGCCTTGGCGGCCAGGGTCAGGCGTTCGTCGGTGGAGGCGGGGGCGACCAGGAAGATCCGGTCCAGGTCATGCGCCTCGGCCGCGGCCAGCCAGTCGTCGGCCTCGTCGGGGATCAGGTCCGGGGTGATCACGCCGAGGCCACCGGCGGCGGCCAGGTCGCGGGCGAAGGCGTCCACGCCGTAGCGGTGCACCGGGTTCCAGTAGGTCATCACCACCGCGCGACCGCCCTTGGCCGCCAGCGCCTCGACCGTGGGGAACAGGTCGCGCACCCGGAAGCCGTTGCGCAGCGCCTGGTGCGCGGCGGCCTCCACCGTGGGGCCGTCCATCACCGGGTCGGAGTGCGGCAGGCCGACCTCGACCAGGTCGCAGCCGCCGTCCAGCATCGCCGAGAGCAGCGCGGTGCCCTCGGCGACCGTGGGGTAGCCCGCGGGCAGGTAGCCGACCAGGGCCGCGCGCTGCTCGGCGCGGCAGGTCTCGAACAGCGGGGCGAGCCGCGACATCAGGCGTCCTCTCCGACCAGGCCGAACCACTTCGACGCCGTGTGCACGTCCTTGTCCCCGCGCCCGGACAGGCACACCAGGATGCTGCCCTCCGGCCCGAGCTCCTGACCGAGCTTGAGCGCCCCGGCCAGCGCGTGCGCGGACTCGATGGCCGGGATGATGCCCTCGGTCCGGCACAGCAGCTGGAAGGCCGCCATCGCCTCCGCGTCGGTGACCGCCCGGTACTCCGCCCGCCCGAGGTCCTTGAGCCAGGAGTGCTCCGGCCCGACCCCCGGGTAGTCCAGCCCGGCCGAGATCGAGTGCGCCTCGGTGATCTGCCCGTCCTCGTCCTGCAGCAGGTAGGAGCGGGTGCCGTGCAGCACGCCGGGGGTCCCCGCGGACAGCGTCGCGCCGTGCCTGCCGCTGTCCAGGCCCTCGCCGCCGGGCTCCAGCCCGAGCAGCCGGACGCCGGGGTCGTCGATGAAGCCGTGGAAGATGCCGATCGCGTTCGAGCCGCCGCCCACGCAGGCCGCCACCACGTCCGGCAGCTTCCCGGTGCGCTCCAGCACCTGGGCGCGGGCCTCCTCGCCGATGACCTTGTGCAGGTTGCGCACCAGCACCGGGAACGGGTGCGGACCGGCCGCGGTGCCCAGCAGGTAGTGCGTGCGGTCGACGTTGGCCACCCAGTCCCGCAGCGCCTCGTTGATCGCGTCCTTGAGCGTGCGCGAGCCGGTCTTCACCGGGATGACCTCGGCGCCCAGCAGCCGCATCCTGGCCACGTTGAGCGCCTGCCGCTCGGTGTCCACCTCGCCCATGTAGACCACGCACTCCAGCCCGAGCAGCGCGCAGGCGGTGGCCGTGGCCACCCCGTGCTGCCCGGCCCCGGTCTCCGCGATCACCCGGGTCTTGCCCATCCGCTTGGTCAGCAGCGCCTGGCCCAGCACGTTGTTGATCTTGTGCGAGCCGGTGTGGTTGAGGTCCTCGCGCTTGAGCATGATCCGCGCCCCGCCCGCGTGCTCGCCGAAGCGCGGCGCGTCGGTCAGCGGCGACGGGCGGCCCGCGTAGTCCTTGAGCAGCCGGTCCAGCTCGCCGGTGAACTCCGGGTCCACTCTGGCCGACTCGTAGGCCGCGGACAGCTCGTCCAGCGCGGCGACCAGCGCCTCCGGCATGTACCGCCCGCCGTAGGGGCCGAAGTGGCCCCTGGCGTCCGGGCCGTGCTGGGCGGACTGTTCGGACTGGTCAACACTCATCTGGGAGCGGTTCTCCTTGCGAAGTTCAGCGACTGGGTCGCGGGCACGCGGGGTGTGAGCCCGCGGTCACCAGCTGGGTCACCGCGGCACGCGGGTCGCCGCTGGTCACCAGGCCCTCGCCGACCAGCACCGCGTCCGCGCCGACCCCGGCGTAGGCCATCAGGTCGCCCGGGCCGCGCACCCCGGACTCGGCGATCTTGAGCACCTCCCAGGGCAGGCCGGGCGCGATCCGCCCGAACACGTCCCGGTCGACCTCCAGGTTGTGCAGGTTGCGCGCGTTGATGCCGATCACCTTGGCGCCGGCCTCCAGCGCGCGGTCGGCCTCCTCCGCGGTGTGCACCTCCACCAGCGCGGTCATGCCGAGGGACTCGACCCGGTCCAGCAGCGACTCCAGCGCGAACTGCTCCAGCGCCGCCACGATCAGCAGCACCATGTCCGCGCCGTAGGCCCGCGCCTCGTGCACCTGGTACGGGGTGACGATGAAGTCCTTGCGCAGCAACGGAACATCGACCACCGCCCGCACCGCGGCCAGGTCGGCCAGCGAGCCGCCGAAGCGACGGCCCTCGGTCAGCACGCTGATCACCCTGGCGCCACCGGCCGCGTAGTCCTTGGCCAGCTCCGCCGGTTCCGGGATGTCGGCCAGGTCGCCCTTGGACGGACTGCGCCGCTTCACCTCCGCGATCACACCGACGCCGGGCGCGCGCAACGCGGCCAGCACGTCCTTGGCCGCCGGTGCCAACTGGGCGCGTTCCTTGATCAGCTCGAAGGGAACCTCCGCCTCGCGGAGGGCCAGATCCGCACGCGCACCCTCGACGATCTGCTCCAGGACGCTCACGTGCACTCCCCGTTTTGCCTCAGCCCGCTCGCAAGCTTCCGCACTTGAAACCCCTTCCCGCCGCGCCGAAGCGCCGAAAGGATGCTAACCCCGCCGCCGGTCGGCTTCTGGCATCGGGTCGGCAGATCCGCCCTGGGTAGCAAGGTCGTTCGTCGTTTCGGCGGTGTCGCCGAGGGTGGGATCGGCCCCTGAGTCAAGGCTGTCCCACAGGCGACGATCAGCGTCAACCGATCGGCGGACCTCGCTGGAGGCGGCATATTTTCCCCCCATCCGCGGCATCCGGTGACCCCTTGCCAGGACCAGGATCCCACCGCAGGCCAGTGCCAGCAGGCCGAACACCGCGAGTGCCGAACCAGCCACGGAGTGCGAGGAAAGCCCGTCCCACAGCAACACTCCGCCACCGACGGCGACCAGCAGCACGAGCCCGCCGAGCACCCGCCGGAACCAGCCGCCGGCGGCCAGCACGCCCGCGATCGCGGCCAGCGCGAAGGCGGCCAGCCCGGTGGCCGAGCCGAGCGCGACGGTGACTTCGGCCGCGCCCCACAGCGCGGCCGCCGCGGCCAGGGACAGCAGCACGACAGTCCACAGTGGACCGCTGCCGGGCCGCCGCGCGCGCTCCGGCTCGGACAGGCGCTGGGATCCGGGCGCGCGCTGCGGCTCAGGCGAGGGCTGCGGCTCAGGCGCGCGCTCTGACTCGTGGGCTTGCTCCGGCTCAGCGTTCACTGGCCAGCTCCAGGGTCTCCGCGGTGGCGATCGCGGCCAGCACCGCGCGCGCCTTGTTCAGGCACTCGGTGTCCTCGGCCGCCGGATCCGAGTCGGCCACCACGCCCGCGCCCGCCTGCACGTAGGCCCGCCCCTGCTTCATCAGCGCGGTGCGGATGGCGATCGCGGTGTCGGCGTCCCCGGCGAAGTCCAGGTAGCCGACCACGCCGCCGTAGAGCGCGCGGCGGCTGGGCTCCAGCTCCTCGATCAGCTCCATCGCCCTCGGCTTGGGCGCGCCGGACAAGGTCCCAGCCGGGAAGCAGGCGGTGACCGCGTCAAAAGCGGTGCGGCCGGGGGCCAGCTCGCCGGTGACCGCGGAGACGATGTGCATGACGTGGCTGTAGCGCTCCACGCTGAAGAAGTCGACCACGTGCACCGAGCCCGGCGTGCACACCCGGCCCAGGTCGTTGCGGGCCAGGTCGACCAGCATCAGGTGCTCGGCGCGTTCCTTCTCGTCGGCGAGCAGGTCCTTGGCGAGCAGCGCGTCCTCCTCGTCGTCGGCCCCTCGCCACCGGGTGCCCGCGATCGGGTGCGTGGTCACCTTGCCGTCGCGGACTGTGACCAAGGCCTCCGGGCTGGATCCCACGATGTCGAACCCGTCCAGCCGCAGCAGGTACATGTACGGGCTCGGGTTGGTGGTGCGCAGCACCCGGTAGACGTCCAGCGCGTCGGCCTCGGTGTCCACTTCGAACCGTTGCGAGACGACGATCTGGAAGGCCTCCCCGGCCCGGATCGCCTCCTTCGCGGTCTCCACCGCGGCCCGGTAGTCCGCGCTGGTGCGCTGCCGGTCGAACCGCGGCTGCGGGCGCTGGAACACCGCTGCGGTGGGCGCGGCCGCGGTGCACAGGTTCGCGGTCATCTCCTCCAGCCGGGCCACCGCGTCGTCGTAGGCGGCGTCCACCCGCTCGTCGGTGTCGTCCCAGTTCACCGCGTTGGCGATGAGGGTGATGACGCCCTCGTGGTGGTCCAGCGCGGCCAGGTCGGTGGCCAGCAGCATGACCAGCTCGGGGATGTCCAGGTCGGCGGCGGCCAGCGAGGGCAGCCGCTCCAGGCGGCGCACCGTGTCGTAGCCGAGGTAGCCGACCATGCCGCCGGTCAGCGGGGGCAGGCCGGGCAGCGGGTCGGTCTGCAGCGCCCGCACGGTCTCCCGCAGCGCGACCAGCGGGTCGCCGCCGCTGGGCATGCCGACCGGCGGGGTGCCGGTCCACACCGCCTCGCCCTCGGCCACGGTGAGCGCGGCCGGGCTGCGCACGCCCACGAAGGACCAGCGGGACCAGGACCGCCCGTTCTCCGCGGACTCGAACAGGAAGGTGCCGGGACGGCTGGCGGCCAGCTTGCGGTAGACGCCCAGCGGGGTCTCGCCGTCGGCCAGCAGCCTGCGCACCACCGGGATCACCCTGCGGTCGCGAGCGAGCTCGCGGAACTCCTCGCGGGTCGGGCTGAGCTCGCCCATCGGCGTGCCGCCGGGGCGGGAGCTGGTGACTGTGGGGCTGACCGCGCTGACCATGGACGACATTGTGCCGGGTCGATGGGAGATGATGTGCCGGTGGCCGAGAGCACCGCACCCAGACGGCGTGGGCGCCGACCCGCCGGTGAGGACACCAAGGGCGCGCTGCTCAGCGCTGCCCGCGCGGTGTTCACCGAGCAGGGCTACGACGGCGCGACCGTGCGGATGATCGCGGCCAGGGCGCAGGTGGACCCGGCGATGGTCAACCACTGGTTCGGCGGCAAGGAGAGCCTGTTCGCCGCGGCCGTGCAGTTGCCGATCACCCCGCAGCAGATCCTGGAGACGGTGCTGGCCGGACCGGTGGAGGGGCTGGGCGAGCGGATCGTGCGCCGGTTCCTCTCGGTGTGGGACGAGACCGGCGGCGGCCCGTTCGTGGCGCTGATGCGCAGCGCGTCCAGCCACGACGACGCCGCGGGGATGCTGCGCGAGTTCGTCACGCACGCGCTCTTCGGCAAGATCGCGCGGGCGATCGGGGCCGACCAGCCGGACCTGCGCGCCTCGCTGGTGGGCGCGCAGGTGGCCGGGCTGGGCATGATGCGGTACGTGATCAAACTGGAGCCGCTGGCCTCGGCCGACCACGACACCCTGGCGGCCGCGGTCGCGCCCACCCTGCAGCGGTACCTGACCGGAGACCTGGCGTGACACCTCGGCCACAAACCGAGAAATTCGTACAAATCCGCACGGCGGGATCTCCGGAAATATGGTAATGCCCCGTTAACCACTCCAGGTAACCCAGTGCGGTTGACGCCGCTCGCACCCTCCTTTAGCGTGGAAATGATTCTCGCTAATCAGCGATCACTTTCCATGGCTATCGCACGGGAGGAGCTACTGTGATAGTCGAGAAAGACGATCCGCCGGACCCGCTGGAATGGTGGCGACGGCAACCGGGCAACCGAATCGAAACAGTGGCGATCGGCTCATTGCTACCGGCCGACTCGCCCAGGCTGGATGGGGAGGTCGGCGAGCACGCGCACGTGCTGGCCGAGACCGGCGCGACCTTGCCGCCGATCATCGTGCACAGGCCGACCATGCGGGTCATCGATGGGATGCACCGGCTGCAGGCGGCCCGGCTGCGCGGCGAGCGGCGGATCAGGGTGCGCTTCTACGACGGGGACGAGGAGAACGCGTTCATCCTGGCCGTGCACGCCAACATCGCGCACGGCATGCCGCTGTCGCTGGCCGACCGCACCGCCGCCGCGGAGCGCATCCTGGTGTCCCGGCCGCAGTGGTCGGACCGGATGATCGCGGCGGCGACCGGGCTGGCGCCGCGCACTGTCGGCGCGGTCCGTCGGCGTTCGAGTGCGCAGGCTGGCTGGTCGAACACCCGGCTGGGCCGGGACGGGCGGGTGCGGCCGGTGAGCAGCGCGGCCGGGCGGCGGCTGGCCGGGACGCTGCTCGCGGACAACCCCAGCGCCTCGCTGCGGGAGATCGCCAAAGCGGCCGGACTGGCGCCCTCGACAGTCCGGGACGTGCGGCGGCGCCTGCACTCGGGCCTGGACCCGGTGCCCGGCAGCCAGCGCGAGCCGCCCTCGGCCGACCAGCCGCCCACCCCACCTGACCAGGGCGCGGACCTGCGCGCCGCACTGCGCACGCTCCAGCGCGATCCCGCGCTGCGGTTCACCGAGTCCGGCCGGAGGCTGCTGCGCTGGCTGGACACCCACCTCATCGACACCGACGACTGGCCCCGGCTGATCGAGGGTGTCCCCGCGCACTGCACCGGAATGGTGATTGCGCTCGCACGCACCAATGCGGCGGCCTGGCAGAACTTCGCCGAACGCCTCGACGGACGCAGGCGCACCACCGCATAGCTGATGGTTACCGCCACCGGTCGGCCTATTCACCGACCGGTGGCGCCTATTCCGTTTCCGTTTCAGTTCACTTGCCATCGGTAGGGTCATGAATGCGACAAAGCAGGCTGACGCGCCGCGCGCGCGTACACTTTCACAGTATTTCGAGCGAACCGCTCTTCGAATTCCGGACACCCCGGCGGTGGTGTGCGGCCCGGTCACGCTGACCTACCGGGAGCTGGACCGCGCGGCCAACCGGCTGGCGCACCGGCTGCGCGAACGGGGCATCGGCCGGGGTGACCCGGTGGGCATCCGGCTGCCCGATCGGGTGGAGGAGTACGTGGCGCTGCTGGGCGTGCTCAAGGCGGGCGCGGCCTACCTGCCGCTGCCCCAGGACTGCCCGGCCACCGGTCTCCGGCTGACCGCTCTGGTCAGCGAGCCGGGCCAGGCGGAGGAAGACGCGCCGCTGGTCGAGCTGCCCGCGACCGGCCCGGCGCACAGCCCTTCGGCGGACCTGGACCCCGCCGCGCCCTGCTACCTGTGCCGCCCGCGCGGCCTGGCCGGCGTCCCGGCCACGCACGCCTTCACCCACCAGGACGTGCTCACCTTCGTCCGGGTGGCCGCGCCGGGACTGGGCGTGCTGCCCGGGGACCGGGTCTTCCAGGGCACCCCGATCAGCCAGGAGTTCCACCTGCACGAGCTGTGGCCGTGCTTCGTGGCCGGGGCCACCGTGGTGGCGCCCGCCGAGGGCGACCTGCCCGGACTGCTCGCCTCGGCGCGGGTGACCGTGTTCTGCGGCACCGGCGCGCAGCTGAGCGAGCTGCGCCCGGCCCCGGCCTCGGTGCGCGGCGTGCTGCTGCACGGCGCCCTGCTGCCCGCCGAGCTGGTCCTCGACCTGCCGGGCAGCCGGGTTTTCAGCTGTTCCGGCCCCATCCGCGCCGCCAGTTGGGGGCGCGCCCGCAGTGCATCCAAGGAGACCTCGTGACCAGCACCGGCCTGACCGACCTCCACCTCGCCACCGCGCCACTGGTGCGCGGCGAGCTGCCCGGCCCGCGCTCGGCCGACCTGCTGGCCCGCCAGCGCCAGCGGGAGTCCAACGCGCGGACCTACCCGCGCAGGCTGCCGATCGCCCCGGTCGAGGGGCACGGCAGCTTCGTGCGCGACGCCGACGGCAACGTCTTCCTGGACTTCCTGGCCGGGGCCGGGGTGCTCTCCCTGGGGCACAACCACCCCGAGCTGGTGGCCGCGATGACCGAGCAGGCCGGGCGGCTCACCCACGGGCTGGACTTCCCCACCCCGGCCAAGGACGAGTTCCTCACCGCCCAGCTGTCCATGCTGCCGCCCGGCCTGCGCGAGCGGATGAAGACGCACTTCTGCGGCCCGACCGGGGCCAACGCGGTGGAGGCCGCGATCAAGCTGTGCAAGACCGCGACCGGCCGCGCCCAGGTGGTCTCCTTCCAGGGCGGCTACCACGGGTGCAGCCACGCGGCGATGGCGCTCACCGGTGACGTGGCGCAGAAGGCCCCGGTGCCCGGCGGCATGCCCGAGGTGCACTTCTTCCCCTACTCCTACTGCTCGCGCTGCCCGCTGGGCCTGTCCCCGGTGACCTGCGAGACCAACTGCGCCGGATACCTGGAACGCGCGCTGCTGGACCACAACGGCGGCATCCCGCGACCGGCCGCGGTGCTGCTGGAGCTGGTGCAGGGCGAGGGCGGGGTGGTGCCCGCGACGCCGGAGTTCGTGCACCGGGTGCGCGCGCTGACCCGCGAGCTGGACGTGCCGCTGGTGGTGGACGAGGTGCAGACCGGCTGCGGGCGCACCGGGACCTGGTTCGCCTTCGAGCAGTACGGCATCGAGCCGGATGTGATCATCGCGTCCAAGGCGCTCAGCGGGGTGGGCGCGCCGGTGTCGCTGATCATCTACGACCGGCGGCTGGACGTCTGGCAGCCGGGCGCGCACACCGGCACCTTCCGCGGCAACCAGCTGGCCTTCGCCGCGGGCACAGCGGCCGTGCGGATCGTGCGCCGGGACGACGTGCTGGGCAACGTGCGGGCGCGCGGGCGGCAGCTGGCCGCTCGACTGTCCGAACTGGACGGTCATCCGTGGGTGCGCGAGGTGCGCGGCCGGGGCCTGATGTGGGGCGTCGAGCTGGCCGACCCGGTCACCGGGCGTCCGGCCAGCGCGGAGGCCGCGGCGGCGCAGGCGATGGCGTTGCGCGAGGGGCTGATCATCGAGCTGGGCGGCCGGGCGGACGCGGTGGTGCGGCTGCTGCCGCCGCTGAACGTGACCGCCGAGGTCATCGACATCGCCGCGGACATCCTGCTCGGGGCGATCCTGCGTGCTTTACCCAGCCGGGGCCCGGCATGCTGACCGAACCGGCGCTGATCGGCTCCGCGCACCCGGGGGAACCGCGCTGGCAGCCGGGGGAACGGCTGGAGCTGCTGTTCGAGCAGCAGTGCGACCGGCTGCGCCAGTCCGGCCGGGGCGGGCAGCTCGCGGTGGACACCGGCGAGACCACGCTGACCTACGACGAGCTGGACACCGAGGCCAACCGGCTGGCCCGCCGCCTGCGCGCGCTGGGCGCACGACCGGGCGAGCGGATCGCGCTGCTGGTGGACCGGCCGCGGCACGCCTACGCCGGGATGCTCGCGGTGCTCAAGCTTGGGGCTGCCTACGTGCCGCTGGACGTGGCCTTCCCGGCCGACCGGCTGGCCTTCATCCTGGCCGACGCCGGCGCGACCTGGGCGCTCACCCTGTCCACCACCCGCGACCTGCTGTCCGATGTGGACGGTGTCGAGGTGGTCTGCGTGGACGAGCTGGACCTGGCAGGGGAGGACGGCGCGCGGCTGAGCCCGGCCGAGCGCGGCGACCCGGTGGACGACCTCTGCTACCTGATCTACACCTCGGGCACCACCGGGCGGCCCAAGGGGGTGGCCATCGAGCACGCCAGCATCTGCAACTTCGTCCGGGTGGCCGCCGGGTTGTACGGGCTGACCCCGGCGGACCGGGTGTACCAGGGCATGACGCTGGCCTTCGACTTCTCGGTGGAGGAGATCTGGGTGCCCTGGCTGGCCGGGGCGACCCTGGTGCCCAAACCGGCGGGTGGCAGCCTGCTCGGCGCGGAGCTGTGGCGGTTCCTGCACGACCGCTCGGTGACCGCGCTGTGCTGCGTGCCCACGCTGTTGTCCACAGTGGACGAAGACCTGCCGGGGCTGCGGTTCCTGCTGGTCTCCGGGGAGGCCTGCCCGCCGGAGCTGATCGAGCGCTGGCACCGGCCGGGCCGCCGGTTCCTCAACGTCTACGGCCCCACCGAGGCGACGGTCACCGCGACCTGGTCGGTGGTGCACCCGGAGCGCCCGGTGACCCTGGGCGTGCCGCTGCCGACCTACTCGGTGGTGATCCTGGACCCGGAGCAGCCGCGCGCGCTGCCGCACGGCGAGGCGGGTGAGATCGGCATCGCCGGGATCGGCCTGGCCCGCTGCTACCTGAACCGGCCGGAGCTGACCGCGCGGGCGTTCATCCCGGACTTCCTCGGCCTGCCGGGCAACCCCTCCGGCCGGATCTACCGGACCGGGGACCTGGGCCGGATCAACGCCGACGGCGAGATCGAGTACCACGGCCGGATCGACACCCAGGTCAAGATCCGCGGGTACCGGATCGAGCTGGCCGAGATCGAGTCGGTGCTGGCGCGGGCGCCGGGGGTGGCGCAGGCGGTGGTGGACACCTACCGGCCGGAGCCCGGCGTGGTGGAGCTGGTCGGCTACTACCGCCCGCGCGCCGACGCGGAAACCGTGGACCAGCAGGCGGTCCGGGCGCACCTGCGGGACCGCCTGCCCGCCTACATGGTCCCGGCCTACCTGGAACAGCTGGACACCATCCCGATGACCGCCAGCGACAAGGCCGACCGCCGCAACCTGCCGCCGCCCAGCGGCCCGCGCGCCCTGGCCGCCACCGGCGAGCACGTGCCCCCGGCCACGCCCACCGAAGAGCTGCTCGCCGGCGCCCTGGCCGAGGTGCTGCGGGTGGAGAAAGTCTCTACCTCCCACCACTTCTTCGACGATCTGGGCGCGGACTCGTTGCTGCTGGCCCGTTTCCGCGGCCGCCTGCCCGAACTGGCCGCGGTGTCCATGCGCGAGGTCTACCAGCACCCCACGGTGTCCGCGCTCGCCGCGCTGCTGGACGCGGCCGGTCCCGCCCCTGCCGCCGCCCCGGAACCAGCGGCCCCGCCCAAGGGCAGCTCGCTGCGGTACGCGCTGTGCGGCTTCGCCCAGCTGCTGTTCTTCCTGGCCTACACCTACCTGACCGCGCTGGTGCTGAGCACCGGCCTGGACGTGGTCGCCGAGGGCCGGACCCTGGCCGAGACCTACCTGCGCGCGGTGGCGGTCGCCGGCGGCGGCTTCCTGGCGCTGAGCCTGCTGCCGATCGCGGCGAAGTGGCTGCTCGTCGGGCGCTACCGGCCGGGCGAGTTCCCGTTGTGGGGACTGGGTTATCTGCGGTTCTGGGTGGTGAAGACGTTGCTGCGGGCCAACCCGCTGGTGCTCTTCGCCGGTTCGCCGGTGTACTCGCTGTACCTGCGGCTGCTCGGCGCCCGGATCGGCAAGGGGGTGGCGGTCTTCTCCCGCAACGTGCCGGCCTGCCCCGACCTGCTCACCGTCGACGAGGGCACGGTGATCCGCAAGGACTCCTTCTTCACCTGCCACCGGGTCCGCGCGGGCCTGGTGCAGACCGGCCCGGTGACCATCGGCGCGGACGCGGTGATCAGCGAGGGCACCGTGCTGGACATCGGCTGCACCATGGGCGACCGCGCCCAGCTCGGTCACGCCTCCTCCCTGCACACCGGCCAGTCGATCCCCGACGGCGAGCACTGGCACGGCTCCCCGGCCGAACCGTCCACAGTGGACTACCTCGCGGTCGCGCCTGCCCGCTGCGGCCGCCTCCGCCGCACGCTCTACGGCCTCGCTCAGCTCCTGACCGTGCTGGCGCTGACCCTCCCACTGACCCTGCTGGTGCTGGACCTGTGGCTGCCCGCGCTGCTGCCCTCCACCGACGCGCCGCTGGGCAGCACCGCGTTCCTGCTCGGTCACCTGGCCACCGCCTCCGCGGTGTTCTTCGGCGGCGCGCTGGCCGGGCTGCTACTGGTGACCACCCTCCCCCGGCTGCTGCACCGCATGATCAAGCCCGGCGAGGTCTACCCGCTGTACGGACTCCGCTATTCCTTGCAGCGCACCGTGTCCCGCCTGACCAACCTGCGCTTCTACCACACCCTCTTCGGCGACAGCTCCTACATCACGACCTACCTGCGCGCCCTGGGCTACGACCTGGGCCGGGTGATCCAGTCCGGCTCGAACTTCGGCGTCATGCAGAAACACGAGTCGCCGTACCTGACCACGATCGGCCGCGGCACCATGGTCTCCGACGGCCTGTCCACCATGAACGCCGAGTTCTCCAGCACCTCGTTCACCACGGCCCGCGCCACCCTCGGCGAACACAACTTCCTGGGCAACGTGATCTTCTACCCCTGGCGCAGCCGCACCGGCGACAACTGCCTGCTGGCCACCAAGGTCCTGGTGCCGGTGGACGGCCCGGTCCGGGAGAACACCGGCCTGCTCGGCTCCCCGCCGTTCGAGATCCCGCGTTCGGTCGACCGCGACCGCCAGTTCGACCACCTGCGCACCGAGGAGGAGCTGAACCGCCGCCTGCCCCGCAAGAACCGCCACAACCTGCTCACCATGACCCTGTACCTGCTGACCGTGTGGTGCCACTTCGTCCTGGTCAGCCTGCTCGGCGTACTCGGCGTCGAACTCCGTCCGGTCTTCGGCGAACTGGCACTGGCCATCGCCTCGGTGACCGCCGTGGCCTTCAGCGTCACCTACTTCATCCTCATCGAACGAGCCAGCCTGGGCTTCCGCCGGTTGCGCCCCCGCCTGTGCTCGATCTACCAGCTCCAGTTCTGGCAACACGAACGCTTCTGGAAACTCTCCCCCGGCACCTACTACCGCCTGTTCAACGGCACCGCCTTCAAGGGCCTCATCTGGCGGCTGCTGGGCGCCAGGGTGGGCAAACGCCTCTACGACGACGGCTGCGCCGCACCGGAGAAAAGCCTGGTGACCCTCGGCGACGACACGGTCCTCAACCTGGGCAGCACCATCCAGGGCCACTCCCTGGAGGACGGCACCTTCAAGTCCGACCACATCGTGCTGGGCTCGGGCTGCACGGTCAGCACCGGCGGCTTCGTCCACTATGGAGTGTCCATTGGGGACGGTGCGGTGGTGGAGGCGGACGCCTTCGTGATGAAGGGCGAACAGCTCCCGGCTGGCGCCCGCTGGTGGGGCAACCCGGCCGGTCCGAAGCCCGCCCGGTCTGACGCCTCAGCTGGGAGGAGTGCCGTTGGGCCACAGGCAGGGTGACACGCCGCCGAGGTACAACTCCCCCAGGTCGTTGCCTTGGAGGCTGAGCCGGAACTCGTCCGGTTCCCGCTGCACCCACAGGTACCAGTCCTTCGGGCGGTCATCAGCCAGCACGGTGTACCCGTTGCCCGTCCAAAAGGTCTTGAGCGCGTCGAAGTACTCGCTGAACCTCGCCGCGTCCAGATCGTGCACCTGGTAGCTGACCGACACCTGGACCCGCCCGGGCGGACCGTGGTCGGTGGGCTGGTCACAGGGGGAGTCGTTCTTGCGGGAGAACTGCTCCAGCCGTGCCTGCGCGGGTAGCCGGGCGGCCGCCAGCCGCACCAGCTCCTCGACCCGGCGTGCGCCTTCCTCCGCGGTGATGGTGGGCTGCATCCCTCTCCTGCTCCACTGGTAGACGATCACGCTGATCCCGGCCACCAGCACCACCGCGACCACGATGGCCACGCCGAGGAACAGGCGCCTACGTCGTCGGCTTGCCGGCAATGATCTTCCCCATGTTCCGCAAGGACTTGCTGTCCTCTTCCCAGTACTGACTGTGCGCGACGTCGCTCAGGCCCCCCAGGACGGCCGGCCCCCGGGTGCCCGGATCGGAGGCGAACACCTTGCCCCCGAACCGGGAGTCGGCCGGATCGGGTCCGTGCGGGTCCAGGGGCAGGAAGTCGCGGTCCAGCCCGAGCGGGACGTTGGTCACCTTGATGACGTCGTGCTCGGCGACGCTGGCGTGCACGCGCTCCGGCGGCAGGTTCAGCTGATCGGCCCGGTCGACCCCGACTCCCGGGCTGCCGATGAAGACCACGTCGTCGGCTTTGATCCCCAGGTCGCGGGCAGTGTGCCCGACCACGGTGGAGCCGTAGCTGTGCCCGACCACGGTGTTGTGTGACGGGCCACCCTCATGGGTGACGCGCAGGCCGTCCTGGAACCGGGCCAGGTCGGCCCGGGCGTTGTCGGCGAAACTGTCCTGGGCCGCATCGGGCACGAGGCTCTGCGGCGCGTCGTAACCGACCCAGCTGATCACCGACACCGACTTCGCCCCCTCCTTCGTCGCCGCGTTGGCCATGGCGTCGGCGTGCTTGAGGTAGCTGGCGCCGTCCGCCAGGCTGGATCCGGTGCCCGGAACCAGGGTGGCCACGTTCTCCGCCCGGTCCGGGTTCCCCATCGCCACCACTGCCCGCCCGTTGCCGTCGGCACTGACCCGCAGCAGGAACGGCTCGAGATTCTCCCTGCCGGGCTTGGTCGCCAGCCGGTTGGCGATGGCATCCAGGCCCTCGCCCTTCTTCTTCAAATCCGCCAACCGCTGCTCATCATCCGGTGTCCGGTGCGCCTTGGCCTCCAGCCGCGTCCGCTCCTCCGCCAGGCTCGCCCGCAACCCCGCCAGCACCACCCGGTTCGCCCGGTCCCGCACCATCGCCGGGATGCCGTCCAGCGCCCCGATCCGCGCCCCATCGCTGGCCAGCAACGACTCCCGGTCAGCAATGCTCAACCCGTCCCACCACCGCTTCACCTCAGCCGGCGAGGTGCCCGCGGCCGGAATCGTGGCGCTGAGCGAGGTGCACACCTGGATGCCACCAGGCGCCATGCCGGTGGCCTCCTGCGTGATGCGCCGCAACGCCGCGGCGGCCTCCGCGTCCACGGTGGCGGCCTGGCGGAGGGTGTCGCGCAGGGTGGTGGTCAGCTCTGCGCACAGCTGGGCCCGGTTCGGGCGGCCCGGTTGTGGCGGGGTGGCCACGACCACCGCGTCATCGGTGACCTGGCCGTCGCTGGCGACGCGCAGCCGGTTGGCGTGCGCGGTGGCCAGGGCGGCGCGCAGCGACTCCTGCAACCGGGTCAGCCGTTCGCCCGCGTCCCGCAGCACCGGCGGGATGCCGCCGAGTCCCCTGGCGAGCTCGTCCAGGCGGCCGCGCTGACCACCGAGCTGCTGCTTGGCCGTCTCCGCCGCCGCGCCGCGCCACTCGCCCAGGCCGCTCAGGGCGTCAGTGACCTCCTCGGCGCGGGTGGTCATCGAGGTCGCCAGGTCCTGCCAGCGGCGCGCAGCCCGGGTGAACACGGTGGGTTCGGCCTCGCGCAGTTCGTCGACCGTGGTCATCGCGCCGGCAGCCCGGCCCGTGCGGCGGCCTCCGCCTCGGCGTAGGTGCGGGCGTTGAGCTCCAGGTTGTCGCCGGTCACGGCGAGCTTGGTGGCGACCGTGGTGAGGGCCTGCGCCCAGGTGTCCTCGCACTGCGCCAGGGCGTGGGCCAGCGCGAAGGAGGTGTTGGCCGCCGCGTCGCCGTCCTGCGCGCCGCTGTTGGCGCGGATGTCCCGGTGCGCTTGGTCGGCGGTGGCCAGCAGGTCCCGTCCTGCCCCGGTGAGCTGGTCCGCCGTGACCGCGAGCTTCCCCGTCAAGGTTCCCCCCTTGATCGCTCCTCCCAGCGACCGTAGCAGCGGTTACCCGGAACGGCCCCGCTCAGTCCTCCATCTGGAGGAGCACGTCGGCGTCGAAACAGGTCCGCTCGCCCGTGTGGCAGGCCGCGCCGACCTGGTCGACCACCAGCAGCAGCGTGTCGCCGTCGCAGTCCAGGCGGACCTCGTGCACGTGCTGGGTGTGGCCGGAGGTCTCGCCCTTGACCCAGTAGGACTGCCTGCTGCGGGAGAAGTAGGTGGCCTTGCGGGTGGTGAGCGTGCGGTGCAGGGCCTCGTCGTCCATCCAGGCGACCATCAGCACCTCGCCGGTGCCGCGCTGCTGGGCGACCGCGCACACCAGGCCGTCGGCGTTGCGCTTGAGCCGGGCGGCCAGCGCCGGGTCCAGCGAGCTCATCGGACCGTCACCCCGGCCGCCCGCAGCGCGTCCTTGACCTCGCTGATCCGCAACTGTCCGAAGTGGAACACACTGGCCGCCAGCACCGCGTCCGCACCGGCCCGCACCGCGGGCGGGAAGTGTTCCACCGCACCGGCCCCGCCGCTGGCAATCAGCGGCACGTCGATCACCTTGCGCACCGCCCTGATCAGCTCCAGGTCGAACCCGGCTTTGGTGCCGTCGGCGTCCATCGAGTTGAGCAGCACCTCGCCCACGCCGAGCTCCTGCCCGCGCGCGGACCACTCGATCGCGTCGATCCCGGTGCCGGTGCGCCCACCGTGCGTGGTCACCTCGAACCCCGACGGCGTGGGCTGACCGCCCTCGGGCACCCGGCGGGCGTCCACCGACAGCACCACGCACTGCGCGCCGAACCGCTCGGCGGCCTCGCGCAGCAGCTCCGGCCGGGCGATGGCGGCGGTGTTGAAGCTGACCTTGTCCGCGCCCGCGCGCAGCAGCTTGTCCACGTCCTCCACGCTGCGCACGCCGCCGCCGACGGTGAGCGGGATGAACACCTGCTCGGCGGTGCGCCGGACCACGTCGTAGGTGGTCTCCCGGTTGCCGGAGGAGGCGGTCACGTCCAGGAAGGTGAGCTCGTCGGCATGCTCGGCGTCGTAGGCGGTGGCCAGCGCCACGGGGTCACCCGCGTCGACGAGGTTGGTGAAGTTGACACCCTTGACCACCCGGCCCCGGTCCACGTCGAGGCAAGGGATCACACGAACAGCGACGGACATGCGGACAGCCTAGGCTGAGGCCCGTGACCAGCGATCTGAGGTCGGCCAAGTACCTGTTGCTCACCACCTTCCGCCGCGACGGCACCCCGGTGGACACCCCGGTCTGGGTGGTCGCCGAGGGCGAGGCGCTCTACGCCTGGACGAACGCGGCGGCGGGCAAGGTCAAGCGGTTGCGGCGGAACGGGACGGTGCGGGTGGCGCCGTGCACGGTGCGCGGGAAGCAGACCGGACCGGCGGTGCCCGCGACCGCGACGCTGACCGACGCCGAGGGCACCGCCGAGGTGGTCCGGATGATCAACAAGAAGTACGGCCTGCTCGGCCGCCTGACCACGCTGCGGGCCAAGCCGGATGCCGGTCGCACGATCGGCATCCGGATCGAGCTGGACTGATCGGCCCGGCTAGCGGACCGCGGCCAGCGCCTCGGGCAGGGTGAACGCGCCCGCGTAGAGCGCCTTGCCCACGATCGAGCCCTCCACGCCCAGCGGCCCGAGTTCGGCCAGCGCGACCAGGTCGGCGACGCTGGACACGCCGCCGGAGGCGATCACCGGGGCGTCGGTGCGGGCGCAGACCTCGCGCAGCAGGTCCAGGTTGGGGCCCTTGAGGGTGCCGTCCTTGCTCACGTCGGTGACCACGAAACGCGGGCAGCCGTCCCGGTCCAGCCTGGCCAGCACCTCCCACAGGTCGCCGCCGTCGGTGGTCCAGCCGCGCGCGGCCACCCGGTGCCCGGCCTCGGTGATCCGCACATCCAGGCCGACCGCGATCTTCTCGCCGTGCTCGGCGATCGCGCGGGCGCACCAGGCCGGGTCCTCCAGCGCGGCGGTGCCCAGGTTGACCCTGGCGCAGCCGGTGGCCAGCGCCGCCTTGAGCGAGTCGTCGTCGCGGATGCCGCCGGAGAGCTCCACCTTGACGTCCAGGCGCTCGACCACCCCGGCCAGCAGCTCGCGGTTGCTGCCCCGGCCGAAGGCGGCGTCCAGGTCGACCAGATGGATCCACTCGGCGCCGCCGTCCTGCCAGGCCAGCGCGGCCTCCCACGGGTCACCGTAGGAGGTCTCGGTGCCGGCCTCGCCCTGAACCAGGCGGACAGCCTTGCCTTCGGCCACATCAACGGCCGGGAGCAGCGTAAACGTCACCGGTCAAGCCTAAACGACGGACTTGAGCCAGTTCTCCAGCAGGTGCGCCCCGGCGTCCCCGGACTTCTCCGGGTGGAACTGGGTGGCCGACAAAGGCCCGTTCTCCACCGCCGCGACGAAGTCCTCGCCGTGGTGCGCCCAGGTCACCAGCGGCGCGGGCAGCGGCGGCTCGGGGGCCAGGGTCCACTCGCGCACGCCGTAGGAGTGCACGAAGTAGAACCGGTCCCCCGCCGCCAGCCCGGCGAACAGGGTGCTGGCCTCGGGGGCGCGGACGGTGTTCCAGCCCATGTGCGGCAGCACCGGGGCGTTGAGCCGCTCCACCGTGCCCGGCCACTCCCCGCAGCCTTCGGCCTCGATGCCGTGCTCGACGCCCTTCTCGAACAGGATCTGCAGGCCGACGCAGATGCCCAGCACCGGCCGACCACCGGCCAGCCGCTGGCCGATGACCTTCTCGCCATGGACCTTCCGCAACCCGTCCATGCAGGCCGCGAACGCGCCCACGCCGGGCACCACAAGCCCGTCGGCGGCCTCGGCCGCCTTCGGGTCCGCGGTCACCTCGACCTGGGCGCCGACCCGGCGCAGGGCGCGTTCGGCGGAGCGGATGTTGCCGAATCCGTAGTCCAGTACGACGACGCTGGTCACCGGCACAGCCTAGCCAAGGAACTCACGCACGGCCTTTGAGATACCGCCCGCGTCCAGCCCGTGCAGCACGTCGTGCTCCTCCGCCGTGCCGTAGGACCTGACCTCGGTGTCCCGGCTCACACCCAGCGGCAGCAGACGGTGCGGCTGGCGGCGCAGCGCGTCGGTGACCTGCAACGCCGAGGTGCCCCGCAGGTACGGCTCGACCAAGATCACGTCCGGCCGGTCGACCTCCTCGATCGCGGCGCGCAGGCCCTCGCCGTCGAAGGGACGGACGGTCGCCGCGTACAGCACGGTCACGTCCTGGCCCTCGGTGGCGGCGAGCACCGCGTCGGCGGTGGTGCCCACGGCGATGACCACGCCCCGGCGGCCCTGGCGCAACGTGGTGAACCCGGGTCCGTTCGCGTACGGCTCGGCGTTGGTCCGGGTGGACAGCCGCAGGTAGACCCGGTCGTCCCCGGCCAGCGCGGGGGTGAGCAGCGCGGGCACCTCGGCCGGGTGGCCAGGGCTGTGCACGGTCCAGCCGGGCAGGGTGTCGAACAGCGCGACGTCGCCGGGCACCTGGTGGGTGCGGCCCCACACCGGGTCGTCGTAGGAGCCGCCGATGCTGACCAGCACCGCGCCCACGTCCTGGTGGCCGAGGTCCAGCTTGATCTGCTCGAACGGCCGCTCCACCAGGAACGGCCCGTAGGTGTGCACCACCGGCCGCAGCCCGGCCAGGGCCAGCCCGCCGCCGACGCTGACCATCAGCTGCTCCCGGATGCCCACGTTGATCACCCGCTCCGGGTGCCGCGCGGCGGCGGGTGCGAAGGCGTCCTTGGAGATCTCGGCCAGCACGACCGCGATGCGCGGATCGGCGTCCATGGCCGCGGTCACGGTGTCGGCGAACACTTCCCGCATGGTGGTGGCGGTGGTGATGGTGCTGGTCATTCCGAACCCTCCAGTCCGATCAGGGCCTCGACCACCAAGGGGCGGCCGGGGTGCGGGGTGGTGAACGCCTCGTACAGGTCCTCGTGGTTGCGGCCATCGACCCGACGCCCGGCCCAGCCCTCGACCGTGAACCGGTCCGCGATACCGCCCGGCCAGCCGTGCGTGCCGGAGAAGTTGTTGACCGCGACCACGGTCAGCGAGTCCAGGCCGAGCCGTCCGGCCAGCGCGACGGCCTCGTGGTTGCTGCCCTCGTCCAGCTCGGCGTCGCCGACCAGCACGAACACCCGCGCGTCGGTGCGGCCCTGGGCGCGCAGGCCGAGCGCGGTGCCCACGGCCAGCGGCAGGCCGTGGCCGAGGGAGCCGCTGCTGATCTCCGCGCCGGGCACCAGCGCCCGGTCCGGGTGCTGGCCCAGCGGTGAGTCGAACCGGGTCCAGGTGTCCAGGAGGGACTCCTCCAGGAAGCCCTTGGCGGCCAGCACGGCGTAGAAGGCCATCGGGCCGTGCCCCTTGGACAGGTAGAACCGGTCCCGGTCCGGGTCGTCGAGGCGGTCGGGGGAGACGTTGAGGACGCGGTCGTAGAGCACCCAGAGCACGTCCATGGTCGAGTTCGCGGCGGCGCTGTGCTTCTCGTCGCCGGTCATCCTGGCGATCAGCGCGGGCAGGTCGGCGAAGGCCCGCGGTGTGGTCAATTCCTTCGCTGTCATGGCACCGAGCATGTAACCTCGACCAAACTGGAGGTCAAGCGTTCATGGAAGCCCTGTCGCAATGGCTGTCGATCGGCGAGGTCGCCGACCGCAGCGGAGTACCCCACACCGCCCTGCGGTTCTACGAGGAGAAGAAGCTGGTCTTCTCCGAGCGGAGCGCGGGCAACCAGCGGCGATACCACCGTTCGGTGCTACGGCGGCTGGCGTTCATCCGGGCCGCGCAGCGCGTCGGCCTGAGCCTGGAGGAGATCCAGTCCGCGCTGGCCACCCTGCCGGAGGGCCGGAACCCGACCAAGGCGGACTGGGCCAGGCTGTCCAGCTCCTGGCGGGAGGAGCTCAACGCCCGGATCGAGGCGCTGCAGCTGCTGCGGGACCGGCTGACCGGCTGCATCGGCTGCGGTTGCCTGTCCCTGCGGTCCTGTTTCCTGCACAACGCCGACGACGCGATGGCCGCCTACGGCCCCGGCTCGCCGCGGCTGAAGCCGAAGGTGGAGGGCGGGCGTTGACCCTGACACGGTGTCAGGTCCTACAACGGTGCTCGCCATGTTGAGTATCGGAGACTTCGCCAGACACGGCCGCGTGTCGGTCCGCATGCTGCGCCACTACGACCGGATCGGGCTGCTGCGGCCCGACCGGGTGGACGCCGCCACCGGTTACCGCTACTACCGAGCCGCCCAGCTCGCCCGGCTGAACCGGGTGATCGCGTTGAAGGAGCTCGGCTTCACCCTCGACCAGGTTCGGTCCATTGTGGACGAACGGGTGAACGCCGAGGAGCTGCGCGGCATGCTGCGGCTGCGGCGGGCGGAACTGGCGGCGAGCATCAGCGCCGAACAGCTGCGGCTGAACTTCGTCGAGGCGAGGCTCCGCGTCATCGAAAGCGAGGGCCACATGCCCAGCACCGACGTCGTCGTCAAGAGCCTGCCCGCGGTCCGGATCGCCGAGCTGACCGGCACCGCGGCCGACTTCGAGTCCGGCAGCATCAGCCCGGTGATCGGTCCCCTGTACGACCGCCTGTTCGAGAACCTCTGCCGCGCCGGGGTGACCCCGGTGGGACCGACCATCGCCTACTACGAGCTGCCCGAGGGCGAGGACGGCCCGGTCACCATCCACGCCGGGGTCCCGGTGAACGCCGAGCCCGCCGCCGGCCAGGACTTCGCCATCGTCGACCTGCCCGAGGTGCCGCAGGCCGCGACCCTGGTGCACCACGGCCCGATGATGGAGGTCAGCGGCTCGTTCCAGACCCTGGCCACCTGGGTCGAGGCCAACGGCTACCGCACGGCGGGCCCGCACCGCGAGTACTACCTGGTGGCAGGGCCGGACCAGGACCAGAAGGACTGGGTCACCGAGCTCCAGGAGCCCATCACCCCAGCCTGACCAGCCACCGACCAGCGGCTGACCAGCGACTACTTGTCGCGAAAGAGGCGTGGTGCGCCAGCGACACGCCGGGCTCTGAACTCAGCGGTGGGGTTGATTTTTTCGCGTCGTGCGTTCGTGACCTCGACACTCCGAAGCTTGCTTCGCGTGTGTCGAGGTCACGAACGCACGACTCAAGAGCGAAAAAATCCCGCGCGCGGAGCGCGCCAATGTCACAGCATCCAGGTGACCGCGCCGATGGCGGCCAGAACCGCGCCCGCGAGCAGCACGAACGCGAACATGCGAGAGGTCTTCCAGGTCACGTACACCCCGCCCAGCAGGAAACCCGCCAGGGCGAGCAGGATCAGCCACACCCAGTCCTTGAAGACCACGACACACCTTCCAGTCCAGCCCCATCGGGCAAACGACCAGCAGGGTACCGAAGCGCGTTACAGCACGCCCTTCGTGGAGGGAATACCGGAGATCCGCGGGTCGGGCTCGACCGCGGCGCGCAGTGCCCTGGCGATGGCCTTGTACTGGGCTTCGGTGATGTGGTGCGGGTCGCGGCCGTGGATCACCCGGACGTGCAAGGCGATCCGGGCGTGGAAGGCCAGCGACTCGAACACGTGCCGGTTCAGCACGGTCGGGTAGTTGCCGCCCACGGTGAACCCGGTCAGCAGCTCCGGTTCGCCGGTGTGCACGCAGTAGGGCCGGCCGGACAGGTCGATGGCGGCGTGCGCCAGGGTCTCGTCCATCGGGATCCAGGCGTCGCCGAAGCGGCGGACCCCGGCGGCGTCGCCGATGGCCTGGCGCAGGGCCTGGCCGAGCACGATGGCGGTGTCCTCGACGGTGTGGTGGGCGTCGATGTGGGTGTCACCGGTGGCGCGCACGGTCAGGTCGAAGGCGGCGTGCGAGCCGAGCGCGTGCAGCATGTGGTCGTAGAAGGGCACACCGGTGTCGATGTCGACCTTGCCCGCTCCGTCGAGGTCCAGCTCGACGACGATCGAGGACTCCTTGGTGGTCCGCTCGACCTTGGCGATCCGGTTCACTGGCTGGCCTCCACACTGATCTCCTTGCTCGCGGCGAGGAAGGCGTCGTTCTCCGCGGGCGTGCCGATGGTCACCCGCAGGTGCCCGGCGATGCCCACGTCCCTGATCAGCACGCCACGGTCCAAATAGGACTTCCACACCGCGGGCGCGTCGGCGAACTGTCCGAAGAGGACGAAGTTGGCGTCGCTGGGCACCACCCGGAAACCCATGCCGGACAACGCCTCCACCACCCGCTCGCGTTCGGCGATGAGCTTGTGCACCGAGGCCAGGGTGCCCTCGGCGTGCCGCAGCGCGGCGGTGGCGGCGGCCTGGGTGAGCGCGGAGAGGTGGTAGGGCAGGCGGACCAGCAGCAGCGCGTCCACCACGGCGGGCGCGGCGGCCAGGTAGCCGAGGCGGCCGCCGGCGAAGGCGAAGGCCTTGCTCATGGTGCGGGAGACGATGAGCTTGCCGCCGAACTCGCCGAGCAGCCCGATCGCGCTCTCCCGCGCGGAGAACTCGGCGTAGGCCTCGTCCACCACCACGATCCCCGGCGCGGCCTCGATCAGCCGCCGCAGGTCCGCAGCGGGGATGGAACCGCCGGTGGGATTGTTGGGGCTGGTCAGGAAAACCACGTCCGGCTGCCGCTGCGCGATGGTCGCCGCGGCGGCTTCGGCGTCGAGGGTGAAGTCGGCGCGGCGCGGGGTGGTCAGCCACTCGGTGCGGGTGCCCGCGGCGATGATCGGGTGCATCGAGTACGAGGGCTCGAAGCCCACCGCGGTGCGCCCCGGCCCGCCGAAGGCCTGCAGGATCTGCTGCAGGATCTCGTTGGAACCGTTGGCGGCCCACAGGTTCGCGGTGCCCAGCGCAACACCGGTGGCCCGGCTCAGGTACGCCGCGAGCGCGGTGCGCAGCTCGACGGCGTCCCGGTCCGGGTAGCGGTGCAGCGACTCGGCCGCGGCGCGGGTCGCCCTGGCCACGTCCTCGATCAGCTCGGGCGGCGGCGGGTACGGGTTCTCGTTGGTGTTGAGCCGGACCGGCACGTCCAGCTGCGGCGCGCCGTAGGGCGAGCGGCCGCGCAGGTCCTCCCGCAGCGGCAGCTGGTCCAGGCGCACCCCGGTGCCGATGACCTCGCTCATGAGGCACCGCCGAAGCGGGCGGTGACGGCCTGGCCGTGCGCGGGCAGGTCCTCGGCGTTGGCCAGCGCGACCACCTGGTCCGCCACCTCGCGCAGGGCCTGCTCGCTGTAGTCGATGACGTGGATGCCGCGCAGGAAGGTCTGCACGCTCAGCCCGGAGGAGTGCCGCGCGCAGCCGCCGGTGGGCAGCACGTGGTTGGACCCGGCGCAGTAGTCGCCGAGGGAGACCGGCGAGTGCGCGCCGACGAAGATCGCCCCGGCGTTGCGCACCCGCGCCGCCACCGCCGCCGCGTCCGCGGTCTGGATCTCCAGGTGCTCGGCCGCGTAGGCGTCCACCACCCGCAGGCCATCGTCCACAGTGGACACCAGCACGCAGCCGGACTGCGGCCCGTGCAGCGCGGTGCGGATCCGCTCGGTGTGCTTGGTCGACTCCACCTGCTTGACCAGTTCGGCGTCCACCGCGTCGGCCAGCTCGGCCGAGGTGGTGACCAGCACGCTGGCGGCCAGGGTGTCGTGCTCGGCCTGGCTGATCAGGTCCGCGGCCACGTGGACCGCGTCCGCGGTCTCATCGGCCAGCACCGCGATCTCGGTCGGGCCCGCCTCGGAGTCGATGCCGACCAGCCCGCGCAGCAGCCGCTTGGCCGCGGTCACGTACACGTTGCCCGGCCCGGTGATCAGGTCCACCGGGGCCAGCTCGGAGCCGTCGTTGTCGGTGCCCCCGTAGGCGGCCAGCGCGATCGCCTGGGCGCCGCCGACGGCCCACACCTCGGTGACGCCGAGCAGCGCGCAGGCGGCCAGGATCGCCGGGTGCGGCAGCCCGCCGAACTCCGCCTGCGGCGGCGAGCACACCACCAGCGACTCCACCCCGGCCTGCTGGGCGGGCACCACGTTCATCACCACGCTGGAGGGGTAGACGGCCAGCCCGCCGGGCACGTACAGCCCGACCCTGGCCACCGGCACCCAGCGCTCGGTGACCGTGCCGCCGGGCACCACCTGGGTGGTCTTGTCCACCCGCCGCTGGTCGGCGTGCACCAGGGTGGCCCGCCGGATCGACTCCTCCAGCGCGTCCCGCACCGCGGGGTCGAGCTCGGTCAGGGCCTCGCCCAGCCTGGCCACCGGCACCCGGATCGCCTCCGGCCGGACCCCGTCGAAGCGCTCGGTGTACTCCAGCGCGGCGGCCACGCCCTGGGCGCGCACCGCCTCCACCACCGGGCGGACCTGATGCAGCACCGCGTCCACGTCGACCTCGGCGCGCGGCAGCGTGGCGCGCAGCTCGGCGGCGGAGGGGACTCGACCACGCAGGTCGGTGCGGCGCAGCATTCGGGTTCCTCGCGTTCTAGAGGGTTTACGCAGGTACCCAGCCTAATCGGTCCGCGCGCGGACCCGCCGCGGTGGTGCGCGTTATCACGGCTCCGGCTGTCCTCCGCAAGCTCGTCAACGGCGAAAACTGGTGAACAATCCCGCCGAGGGGCGGGTTGTCCGTACCTCCTGACTACCCGACGCTGAAGTCTCATCACGCTCCGTCAAAGATCGGAGGCACGATGTTGACCAGACGTCGCACCCTGCTGGCGACGGCACTTGGCGCCTGCGCCGCGCTCGTGTTGGCGACCCCGATGACGACCAGCGCGACCACCCCCAGTCCCGCCGAGATCACCAAGGCCGCCGAGGCCGCGCACGAGGCCAGGTCGGTGTACCTGGTGCACAAGGTCGGCACCCCGGAACTGCGCAGCGCGGTGGCCCGGACCGGCATCGACGTCCTCGGCGCCGACGGGGACGTGATGAGCGTCCGGGCCAGCGAGGCCGAGGCCGCCGCGCTGCGCGCCAAGGGCTTCGAGGTGGAGTTCCGGGCCGCAGGCGGCCACGGGGACCACGGGCACAGCCATGGCGATGTGGGCATCGCCGACTTCCCCCCGGCCGACGCGGCTTACCACAACTTCGCCGAGGTCACCGCGAACCTGCGCAAGGCCGAGGCCGACCACGGCTCGATCGCCAAGCTGAGCAGCATCGGCAAGTCGCACGAAGGCCGCGACCTGTGGATGATCAAGATCAGCGACAACGTGGCCACGGACGAGAACGAGCCGGAGGTGCTGTTCAACTGCAACCAGCACGCCCGCGAGCACCTCACCGTGGAGATGTGCCTGCGGATCGTGAACCGGTTCACCGACGGCTACACCACCGACCCGGCGCTGAAGTCCTTTGTGGACTCACGGGAGATCTGGGTGATCCCCAGCGTCAACCCCGACGGCACCGAGTACGACGTGGCCACCGGCCGCTACCGGTCCTGGCGGAAGAACCGGCAGGGCCCCGGCACCGACCTCAACCGCAACTGGGACTACAACTGGGGCTGCTGCGGCGGTTCCAGCGGCAGCACCAGCAGTGAGACCTACCGCGGCCCCTCGGCGTTCTCCGCGCCGGAGACCTCGCGACTGCGGGACTTCGTGAACTCGCGGGTGGTCGGCGGCAAGCAGCAGATCACCGCCAACATCGACTTCCACACCTACTCCGAGCTGGTGCTCTGGCCCTACGGCTACACCACCGCGGACACCGGTCCCGGCCTGACCGCCGACGACGCCAGGACCTTCCAGACCCTGGGCCGGCAGATGGCCGCGACCAACAACTACAAGCCGCAGCAGTCCAGCGACCTCTACATCACCGACGGCAGCATCATCGACTGGATGTGGGGCAGGCACAAGATCTGGTCCTACACCTTCGAGCTGTACCCGAGCTCGGCGGCGGGTGGCGGTTTCTACCCACCCGATGAGGTGATCACCAGGGAGACCAGCCGCAACGACAAGGCGGTCGACCTCATGCTGAGCTACGCCGACTGCGTGCCGCGCGTGATCGGCAAGACCTGCTGACCCAGTAGTGCCCGCGCCGATCCGGCCGCCCTGCGACGAGGCAGGCGGCCGGATTCGGCGTACCCCAACCCTGTTCCCCGACCCTGCGACCAAAGAGGCCACATGTCACACCGACGTCTCAGCAGAGGACTCGCCGCCGCCCTCGGCGCCGCGCTCGCCCTCGGCGGGCTGATCCCGTTGTCCGCCAACGCCCAGCCCGGCGCCACCGCCGGGATCATGGACTTCCCGCCCGCGGACTCCGGCTACCACAACTACGCCGAGCAGGGCGCCGAGCTGAACAAGGCGCGGGCCGACCACCCGAACCTGGTGGCGCTGAGCGTGATCGGCAAGTCCCACGAGAACCGGGACCTGCGGCTGGTGAAGATCAGCGACAACGCGGGCGCCGACGAGAACGAGCCCGAGGTGCTGTTCACCTGTAGCCAGCACGCCCGCGAGCACCTGACCGTGGAGATGTGCCTGCGCATCATCAACCGGCTCACCGACGACTACGCCACCAACCCCGCGGTGAAGAACTTCGTGGACACCAGGGAGATCTGGGTCGCGGTCAACGTCAACCCGGACGGCGCCGAGTACGACATCGCCACCGGCTCCTACCGCAGCTGGCGCAAGAACCGCCAGCCCAACGCCGGCGGCAGCTTCGGCACCGACCTCAACCGCAACTGGGGCTACAAGTGGGGCTGCTGCGGCGGTTCCAGCGGTTCACCCGGCAGCGACACCTACCGGGGCACGGCGGCCTTCTCCGCGCCGGAGACCAGGGCGGTCGGCAACTTCGTCAACTCCAGGGTGATCGGCGGCAAGCAGCAGATCACCGCGCACATCGACTGGCACACCTACGGCGAGATCGTCATGTGGCCCTTCGGCTACACCAAGGACGACACCGCGCCCGGCCTCAGCGCCGCGGAGCTCAAGGCGTTCAAGGAGCTCGGCACCCAGATGGCGGCCAGCAACGGCTACAAGCCGCAGCAGGCCAGCGACCTCTACATCACCGACGGCGGCATCAGGGACTGGATGTGGGGCCAGCACAAGATCTGGAGCTTCACCTTCGAGATGTTCGGCGGCCAGTACGGCTTCTACCCGCCGGATGAGCTGATCGGCCGGGAGACCACCCGCAACGACAAGGCGGTCGACCTCATCCTCACCTATGCCGACTGCGTGCCGCGCATCGTCGGCGGCACCTGCTGACCCCCTACTTCCGAGGGGTTGCCGCCCCGTTTTCCCCCACCCACTCTCGAATCACCCCTGCGTAGTTGTCAGAAACGGAGCCACCATGTTGCGGATCCGCCGCAGAGTCGCGACCGCGGTCGCGGCCGCCGGTCTCGCCCTGCTCCTCCCCCTCGGCTCGGTCAGCGCACCGGCCGCCGAGGCCGCTGCCCCCGGTGACGTGGTCTACGAGATCGGCGGCGCGAACACCAGCGACGCGCGCACCGAGGTCGCGGCCACCGGGGTGGACGTGCTCTCCGCCCAGCACGGCAAGATGACCGTGGCGGCCAGCGCCGAACAGGCAAAGCTGTTGCGCGCCAAGGGCTTCACCCTCACCGCCCAGGGCACGGTTGAAGAGCAGCTGAAGGCGCTGACCCCGGGGCGCAGCGGCGACCTCGGCGTCACCGACTTCCCGTCGGGCTACACCGGCTACCACAACTTCGCGGAGATGACCGCGAACATCCGCAAGGCGCAGACCGACCACCCGGCGCTGGCCAGGGTGAGCAGCATCGGCAAGTCGCACGAGGGCCGCGACCTGTGGATGGTGAAGATCAGCGACAACGTGGCCACCGACGAGAACGAGCCCGAGGTCCTGTTCAACTGCAACCAGCACGCCCGCGAGCACCTCACCGTGGAGCAGTGCCTGCAGATCATCAACCGGCTCACCGACAACTACGCGAGCAACCCGGCGGTGAAGAACCTGGTGGACACGCGGGAGATCTGGGTGATCCCCAGCGTCAACCCCGACGGCTCGGAGTACGACATCGCCTCCGGCAGCTTCCGCAGCTGGCGCAAGAACCGGCAGGGCCAGGGCACCGACCCCAACCGCAACTGGTCCTACAAGTGGGGCTGCTGCGGCGGTTCCAGCGGTTCGCCGAGCAGCGAGACCTACCGCGGCCCCTCGGCCTTCTCCGCGCCGGAGACCCGCGCGCTGAGCAACTTCGTCAACTCCAGGGTGATCGGCGGCAAGCAGCAGATCACCGCGAACATCGACTTCCACACCTACGGCGAGCTGGTGCTGTGGCCCTTCGGCTACACCAAGGACGACACCGCGCCCGGCCTCAACGCCGAGGAGGCCCGGATCTTCCAGACCCTGGGCCGTCAGATGGCGCAGACCAACAACTACAAGCCGGAGCAGGGCAGCGACCTCTACGTCACCGACGGCGACATCACCGACTGGATGTGGGGCCAGCACAAGATCTGGTCCTACACCTTCGAGATGTACGGCGGCGGCCCCGGCATCGGCGGCTTCTACCCGAACGACACCGTGATCAATCGTGAGACTGCTCGCAACGACCGCGCGGTGGACCTCATGCTGTCCTATGCGGACTGTGTGCCGCGGGTGATCGGCAAGACCTGCTGAGACGAGTCTGCCCAGCTGAACCCCTGGTCGCCACCGTCCTCCGGCGACCGGGGGTTCTTCCCTTTTACCGGCTTTCGTCCGAAAGTTCTCCTTTAAACTGAATGCCAGCCTTCAATACTGCTGCGGCACCAATACCATCGGAGGTGCCAACGTTTGTGGTGCGGTCCATAACGTTCATCTCACGGACAACAGCCAGCTCTTCTCCGCCGGTTGTCCAGCGTGGTCCCCCTGTAACCACTGCACTGGAGAAACCCTGATGATGAACGCACGCACAAAAATCGTGACCTCCGCACTCGCGCTCGCGGTCGGTGCGACCGTGGCGGCCACCCTGCCGGCCGCCGCCGAGTCCACTCCCCTGATGAACCAGGGGATGCTGGAGGCCATGCAGCGCGACCTGGGCCTGACCGCCGACCAGGCGATGCAGCGGGCCGCCGCCGAGACCAAGGCGAGCACGGTCGAGCAGAGCCTGCGCACCGCGCTGGGCGAGTCCTTCGGTGGCGCGCACTTCGTGGCCGGCCAGGCGAAGCTGGTCGTCGGTGTGACCGACACGGCCAAGGCCGCCGAGGTCCGCGCGGCCGGCGCCGAGCCGAAGTTCGTGGCGCACAGCGCGTCCAAGCTCGACTCGGTGGTCTCGCGGCTCAACCAGGACAAGGCGCCCTCGGACGTCTCCGGCTGGTACGTCGACGTGGAGAACAACCGCGTCGTGGTCAACGTGCAGCCGGGCCAGGCCGCCAAGGCCGCTGAGTTCGTGGCCAAGACCGGGGTGGACCGCGGCGCGGTCTCCGTGGTCGAGGCCGCCTCGAAGAACGAGCCGCTCTACGACGTGCGCGGTGGCGACGCCTACTACATGGGCGGCCGTTGCTCGGTCGGCTTCTCGGTGCAGGGCGGCTTCGTCACCGCCGGGCACTGCGGCCGGACCGGCACCGCGACCCAGGGCTTCAACCAGGTCGCGCAGGGCACCTTCCGCGGTTCCTCCTTCCCCGGCAACGACTACGCCTGGGTCGCGGTGAACTCGAACTGGACCCCGCGCGGTGTGGTGAACAACTACAGCGGCGGCACCGTCCGGGTCGCGGGCTCCACGGAGGCCGCGGTGGGCGCCTCGATCTGCAAGTCGGGCTCCACCACCAGCTGGACCTGCGGCAGCGTGCAGGCCAAGAACCAGACGGTGAACTACCAGCAGGGCGCGGTGACCGGGCTGACCCGCACCAACGCCCGCGCCGACCGCGGTGACTCCGGTGGGTCGTTCATCTCCGGCAACCAGGCCCAGGGTGTCACCTCCGGTGGCGACCTGGCCGCGGGCATCATCTACTTCCAGCCGGTCAACGAGATCCTGGGCGCGTACGGCCTGCGCCTGGTCACCAGCTGAGGTAACCCGCTCCAACCGCAGGGCCACCGTCCATTTCGGACAGTGGCCCTGCGGCCTGTTCAGGCGGCGATCTCGGCGACCGCGGCCACGAACCGGACCAGCTGCTGCTGGCTGACGAAGTAGTGCGGCGAGGCCCGGACCACCTGGGCGAGCCCGCGCGCGGTCATGTCCAGCAGCGCGCCGGTGGTGCCGCCCACGGACAGGGTGATGTTCTTGTCCACCAACGCCTTCTTCACCTCCTCGCCGTCCACGCCCGCGACCGTGAAGGTGACGATCCCGCCGCGTTCGGTGCCCAGGTCGTGCACGGTGACCCCGGGCAGCGCGGACAGCTCGGCGCGCAGGAAGTCCGCGCGCGCCACCACCGCGGCCTGGATCTCGTCGATGCCCAGCTCCCCGGCGTAGCGCAGCGCGGCGATCAGGCCCAGCCGGTCGGCGATGGAGGACTCCCACAGCTCGTGCACCCGCGCGTCCTGGCGCAGCGTCCACTCCCCGAGCCCGGTCCAGTCCGCCGAGTGCTGGTCCACCAGCGGCGGCCGGAGTCGTGGCGCGGCAACGGGGTTGACCACCAGCAGGCCGGTACCGCGCGGTCCGCGCAGCCACTTGCGGCCGGTGACCGAGATCAGGTCCGCGCCCAGCTCGTCCAGCCGCACCCGCCGCTGGCCCGCGGTCTGGCAGGCGTCCAGCAGGGCGATCGCGCCGACCTGGTGCGCGGCGTCGATGATCTCCTTGGCCGGGTTGACCAGTCCGCCGTTGGTGGGCATGTGCACCACCGAGACCAGCTTGACCCGCTCGTCCAGCATCGCGGTCAGCGCGGGCACCGAGATCGAGCCGTCCTCGGCGCTGGGCACCAGCTCCACGGTGGCGCCGCACTCCTGCGCCCGCTGCATCAGCGCGATCGCGTTGCTGCCGTACTCCACCTGGCTGACCAGGATCCGGTCCCCGGCGGCCAGCGGCACCGCGGACATGCCCAGCAGCCAGGACCGGGTGGCGCTGTCGGTGAAGGCGACATCCGTTGGCGCGCAACCGAAGAAGTCCGCGGCCACCTGGTACCCGGCCGCCAGGTCCTCGGCGCGTTCGGCCTCGGCCCGGTAGCCGCCGACCTCCGCCTCCCGCCTGAGGTGGCCAACAACCTCGGCCAGCACGGGTTCCGGCGGCAGCGAGGATCCGGCGCTGTCCAGGAAGACCTGTTCCTGGCAGCCCGGTGTGTCCGCGCGGACCCGGTCGAGATCGATCATGGTTCCTCCCCGTCGTTTCGCCAGCGCACGACCCGGTCCGCCCACACCGAGAGCAGCGGTTCGTCGTGGCTGATGGCCAGCACCCCGGTGCCGGTGGAGTTGCTGTGCTCGGCCACCACGCCGACCAGCGCGGCGGTGGTGGAGGCGTCCAGCATCGCGGTCATCTCATCGCAGACCAGGTAGCGCGGTTCCAGCGCGAGCGCCCTGGCCAGGCAGGCCCGTTGCAGCTGCCCGTCACTGACCTCGTGCGGCCGCCGCCGCAGCAGCTCGCCGGTGAGCCCGACCTGCTCGACCAGCTCGGCCACCCGCTGCGCCACCGCCCGTTTCCGGTTGGCCAGCAAGGGTTCGGCCACGACCTCCTGCAAGGTGAACCGGGGGTCCACGCTGAGCCGGGGCTGCTGGAAGACCACCCCGATCGCGGTCCGCTGCGCCCGCGGCGCGGCGTGCCGGAACCCGCGCGCCGACTCACCGTCCACCCTGACCTCGCCCGCCCACGGCGCCATCAGCAGCGTCAGCACCCTGGCCAGCGTGGACTTCCCGCACCCGCTCGGCCCGGCCAGCCCGACCACCTCCCCGCGCGCCACCTGGATGTCCACATTGGACAGCACGGGCAATCCCTTGCGGTATCCGGCGACCAGGCCGGTCCCGCTCAGCACGGCTGCCTGCACGCGACGTAGCGGTCCCCGTGCCGCACCAGCGCCGGATCCCCGCCACAGTCCTCGGCGACCGGGCAGCGCGGCCGGAACGCGCAGCCCTCGGGTAGCGCGGTCAGCTCCGGCGGATGTCCTGGAATGGCCCGGAAACCGCCGGTGGGCAACGCGCCGAGCAGGCCTTCGGTGTAGGGGTGCCACGGCGTGTCGAACAGCTTCGCCGCCGGGCCGCGCTCCACCAGCCTGCTCGCGTACATCACCGCCAGGTCAGTGGCCACCCGGCTGGCCGCGGCCAGGTCGTGCGTGATCAGCAGCACCGCCCTGCCCTCCCGCGCCAGGTCGGCCAACAGGTCCACGGTCCGCTCCACCAGCGGCCGGTCCAGCCCCGCGGTCGGCTCATCGGCCAGCACCACCGGCGGGTCCCCGGCCAGCGCCAGGGCCACCGCCACCCGCTGCGCCGTGCCGCCGGAGAGCTCGTGCGGATACCGCTTGAGGAACACCGGATTCAGCCCGACCCGCTCGGCCAGCGCCTCCGCGACCGCCGCCGGATCCCTCTCCGCCGGCCGCAGCACCCGCACCGCCTCCACCAGCTGCGCCCCGGCGGTCCGCACCGGCGTCAGGTGCGCCGCGGCCGACTGCGGCACCAGCCCGACCAGCCGTCCCCGAACCCGTTGCGAGAGCACGCTTTCCGGCGCGCCCAGCAACTCGACCGGCTCGTCTCCCGGCGCGTTCAGCACCGCCTCGCCGCACAGCCGCGCGTTGGCGGGCAACAGTCCCAGCAGCGCGGCCGCCAGCACCGACTTGCCACACCCGCTCTCCCCCACCAGCCCGAGCAGCTCGCCGGGAGCCAGGCTGAAGGAGACGTCGGTGACCGCGTGCACCTCCGGCCGCCCCCGGCCCAGCCGGAACCGCACGGACAACTCACGCACGTCCAGCAAGAACTCGCTTCCGACCATCACCGCGCCAGCTCCAGTCATCACAGCGCCAGCTCCGATCGCCGCCGCGGCACCAGCCGGTCCCGCCACACCGCCGCCACCCCGGACACCGCCAGCGTGGCCACCACCAGCACCACCGAGGGCAGCGCCACGATCCACCACGCGCCCAGCAACACGGCCTGCCTGCCCTCGGTGAGGATGTTCCCGATGCTGGCCAGGTGCGGCGGCAGCCCGAGGCCGAGGAAGCTCAGCGCGGTCTCGTGCCACACCGCGTGCGGCAGCAGCAGCACCGCGGACACCGCGGCCTGCGGCACCACCGCGGGCAGCAGGTGTCGCCGCAGCACCCGCCACCGCGAGGACCCGCCGGAGACCGCCGCGTCCACGAAGGGCCGCTGCCGCAACGACAACACCTCGGCCCGCACGATCCGCGCCACCGTGGTCCAGTGCGTCAGCGCGATCGAGGCCACCACCGCGGTCAGGCTGCCCCGGTACAGCGCGACGATCACGATGCCCAGCAACAGGTGCGGCACCGCGTTCACCGTGTCCACCAGCCGCATCAGCAGCCGGTCGGTCCAGCCGCCGACCAGCCCGGACAGCCCGCCGACCAGCACCCCGAGCACCGTGGACAGCACCGCGCACAGCGCGGCCACCAGCAGCGAGACCCGCAGCCCCGCGAAGGTCCGCAGCAACAGGTCCCGCCCACCGCCGTCGGTGCCGAAGGGATGCTCCAGGCTCGGGGCCAGCCGGATCGCCCGGTAGTCCACAAGGGACTCGTCCAGCCCGCCCAGCCAGGGCAACAGGATCGCGCCCAGCACCAGCGCGACCAGCGTGCCGATGCCCAGCCACAACCGCAGCCGGGCCCGCCCCGCCGCGCCCTTGCCGCGCGGTGTGCCGGCCCGTTTCCTGGCCGCGGACCGCCAGGCGCGCGCGGGCGCCGCTGTGTCAACCATCGGTGGCCACCCTCGGATCCAGCAGCGCCGCGGCCACATCGGCCAGCAGCGAACCCAGCAGCACGGCCGCGGTCGCCAGCAGCGACAGCGCCACCAGCAGCGGGAAGTCCACCGCCAGCGCCGACTTCACCACCGCGCCGGCCACACCGGGCCAGGAGAACACTTCCTCCACCAGCACCGCCCCGGTCACCAGCTCCGGCACCCGCGCGCCGAGCAGTGTCACGAACGGCAGCAGCGCGGTGGGCAACGCGTGCCGCAGCACCACCATCGGCTCACCGAGCCCACGGGCCCGCGCGCCGGTCACGTGGTCCTCGGCCAGCACGGTCAGCAGGGACTGCCGGACGTGCAGGATCAGCCACGGCGACTGCGACACCCCGAGCACCACCGCGGGCAGCACCAGGTGCGTGGCCACCTGCGCAAAACCCGCCGTCTCGCCCGCGTCGGTCAGCCCGCCGCCGGGCAGCCAGCCCAGCCCGAGGGTGAACACCGCCACCGCGACCAGGCCGAGCACAAACGGCGGAATCCCTTCCAGCGCATGGCCGGTGGCGGTGACCACCCGGTCCAGCCAGCCGCCCTGCCGCCAGGCCGCGAGCACGCCGAGCACCAGCGCGATCAGCACCGCGAGCAACAGGCCGACGGTGACCAGCAGCAGGGTCCAGGGCAGCCGTTCGGCGATCACCTGCGCCACCGGCTGCCGGAACGACCGGCTGTCACCGAGTTCTCCGGTCAGCAGCGTGCCCGCCCACCGTCCAAATTGGACGAACACCGAGTCGTCGAGGCCGAGTTCGGTCCGCGCTCTGGCCACGTCCTCGGCGCTGGCGCTGAAGATCTGCACTCCGTAGTACTGGTACACCGGGTCGAACGGGGAGGCGGCGCCCAGCAGGAACACCGCGACCGCCACCACCAGCAGCACCGGGACCGCGAACGCCAAGCGGCGCAAGGCGAGCAGCCCGATGGCCCGGGCCCGGCTGGGCGCGCCGGCGCTCACCCCTGCGGGGTCCAGTCCTGGAGGTTCCACCACGGGCCCCAGGTGAGGCCGTGCGTGTGCGGGTCGACGACCTCCTGGTAGCCGCTCCAGCCGTCGCGCATCACGTAGGTGTGGTCCAGGAAGGCCAGGAACACCATGCCGGGGTCGGCGGCGTAGGCGCGCTGGAACTCCCGGTACTGCGCCACCCGCTGCGCCGGGTCGGCCTCCCGCCGTCCGGCCTCCAGGGCGTGGTCCACCGCCGGGTTCGAGTAGCGGCCGGGGTTGTTGAAGCCGTCGCCGCCGAAGCTGGAGTGCAGCAGCGGGTAGGACTTCAGGTCGGGGTCGAACGGGTTGCCGCCGCCGAGCACCAGCGCGTCCTTGCCCATCCGCGGTTCGATCGCCTCCCAGCCCAGGCCCTCCAGCTTGACCTCCACGCCGACCGCCTTGGCGTCGGAGGCGAAGGCCTGCGCGAAGTCCTTGCGCACCGCGTCGCCGACCGGGTACATCAGCGTGAAGCTGGCCGCCAGGTCGCCGCGGGCGCGGATCCCGTTGTCCCGCTTGGCCCAGCCGGTCTGGTCCAGGATGCGCTCGGCCTCGGCCCGGTCGAACCGGAACTGCGCGGCGGGCTCCACGAACTCCGGCAGCGCCTGCGGGATCGGGGTGGAGGCGGGCGCGCCCTTGCCCGCGAGGAAGGCGTTGATCATGCCCTGGCGGTCCACCGCGTGGTTGAGCGCCAGCCGCAGGCCCTTGTCCGCGGTGACCGGGTTGGCCATCGGCATGGTGACCGTGCGATAGTCCGCGCTGCGGTGGGTGATCTGCCGGTAGCCGTTGCCCTCGAAGGTCTTGGCCAGCGCGGGCGGCAGCGAGGTGCCGTCGAACTCACCGGCCTTCATCCGCTGGGCGCGCGCGTTGTCGTCGGTGGCGAAGACCACGGTGACCTTGCGGACCTTCGGCACCTTCTCGAAGTAGCCGTCGTTGGCCGCCAGCACCATCTTCTCGCCCTTGCGCCACTCCTCCAGCTTGTACGGGCCGGTGCCGACCGGCTTGGCGCCGAAGGGGCTCTTCGCCAGCGGGCCGGGCTGGGCCAGCGCCTCGTTCGGCAGGATGCCCAGCACCAGCTTGTGCGCGAACGGCGTGTACGGGTAGGCGAGGTCGAAGCGCACCGTCTCCGGATCGACCTGGGTGACGCCGGTGAGCATGCCGAAGGAGGACTTCACCGTGGAGGCGTAGGCCGGGTCGAGCAGCGCGCGGTAGGTGGCCACCACGTCCTCGGCGTTGAACGGGCTGCCGTCGTGGAACTTGACCCCGGTGCGCAGCTTCACCGTCCAGGACTTGCCGTCCGGCGCGGGCTTGGGCAGGTCGGCGGCCAGCAGCGGGCGCACCGACCGGTCGGCCTGGTGCTCGACCAGTCCGTCGAAGATCTTGGACACGCCCTCCTCGCCGTAGCCGAGCAGCGGGTTGAGGCTCTCCGGCTCGTAGCCGTCGGCGAGGGTCATCGCGGTGCGGTCCGTGCCCGCCTTGCGGTCGGGCGCCGCCGTCGGCGTGGTGCAGGCGGCGGCGACCGCGACGGATGCGATCATGGCGGGCAGCAGGAGGGCAACCTGTCGGCGCTTCACGCCGGAGACCCTAGCTGCCAATCTCTGGCAACAGCACCCCTGGTTCAGCCGACCGGCGCGGGCAGGCGGCGAACCGTGTACCCGCAGGAAACCCGCGCCCCGGTGTCCGGGTCACCCAGCTCCACCCGCCAGGCGGCGGCGAACTGATCCACCCCCGGCTTCATCGGGATGGTGCCGGAGAGCAGCACGGTGCCCGGCTCGGCCAGCCCGTCCGCTCGCAGCCGCGCCAGCCAGTACCGCGGCGAGAGCAGGTCAGCGAGGCCGCCCTGCTGGATGAGCCGCTCCCGGCCGTCCGCGCCGGTGACCCAGGCGGTCAGGGTGAACCGGTCGATCCGGTCGTCCACCTCGGCCAGCCGCCAGGCCTGCCGGGCGAGCACGTCCGGGCCGGCCTGCTTGCTCCAGGCCACGCCGTGCACCTCCAGCGCGCGGTCGGTGTGGTCGCAGGCCGCGGTCAGCAGCACGCCGGCCTCGGTGATCACCAGCGCCCACTCGGCCTCCCCCGAGGTGCGCCCGTGCTGCACCGGCACCTCCTCGGTCTGCATGGCCAGGTAGGGCGCGACCGGGTAGAGGCTGGGGGTGACGCTGGGCGCGGGCACACCCAGCTCGGCCAGCTCGGCCACGTGCGCGGCCACCTCCTCCTGGCCACGCCCGGCGTACCCGGCGTTGAGCAGCGTGCGCACGGTGACCTGGACGGTCTCGCCGCCGGGCAGCTCGAAGCTCAGTGGGGTCATCGGCACTCTCCACTCTTGCGCATACGTCTTGTATACAGCAAGTATAAGGCATGCATAACCAGCGATCCCTGATCCGGGCGTTCACCGCGAGCCTGAGCGGCACCGCACTGGAGTGGTACGACTTCGCCATCTACTCCTCCAGTGCCGCCCTGGTCTTCGGCACGCTGTTCTTCCCCAGCCACGACCCCCTCGCCGGCACCCTGCTGGCGTTCTCCACCTACGCCGTCGGCTACCTGTCCCGGCCGCTGGGCGGGTTCGTCTTCGGCCGCCTCGGCGATCTGATCGGCCGGAAGAAGGTGCTGGTCACCACCCTGTTGATCACCGGGGTATCCACCTTCGTGATCGGCCTGCTGCCCACCCACGAGGACATCGGGGTCACCGCCGCGGTGCTACTGGTGCTGCTGCGCTTCGCCCAGGGCGTCGGCCTCGGCGGGGAGTGGGGCGGCGCGGTGCTGCTCTCCAGCGAGTTCGGCGACCCGGCCCGCCGCGGCTTCTGGGCCTCGGCCGCCCAGGTCGGCCCGCCGCTGGGCACCCTGCTGGCCAACGGCGTGATCGCGCTGCTCGGCGTGGCGCTGAGCGCCGAGGACTTCCTGGCCTGGGGCTGGCGGGTGGCCTTCCTGCTGTCGGCGGTGCTGGTCATCTTCGGCCTGTGGATCAGGGCCAGGCTGGAGGAGACCCCGGTCTTCCAGGCCATCGCCGAGCACGGCGAGCGTCCCACCGCGCCGATCACCGAGGTGTTCACCACCCAGCGCCGCCAACTCATCGCCGCGGTGCTCTGCCGGGTCTGCCCCGACGTGCTCTACGCGCTGTTCGCGGTGTTCGTGCTGACCTATGCCACCCAGGAGCTGGGCGTGCCGCGCGGCTGGGCGCTGGCCGCGGTGCTGATCGGCTCGGCCGGGCAGGTCTTCCTGATCCCGCTGGCCGGCGCGCTGTCCGACCGCTGGGGCCGCCGCCGGATGCTGGCCGTGGCCACCCTCGCCGCGATGGCCTGGCCACTGGTGTTCTTCCCGCTGGCGCAGGCCCGCTCGCTGCCGCTGCTCATCCTCGGCGTGCTGGGCGGCCTGGTGATCCACTCCGCCCTGTTCGGCCCGCAGGCGGCCTTCATCGCCGAGCAGTTCACCCCCAGGCTGCGGTACACCGGCAGCTCACTGGCCTACACCCTGGCCGGGGTGATCGGCGGCGCGGTCGCCCCGCTGCTGTTCACCTACCTGCTGGCGGAGTTCCGTGACTGGCCGGCGCTGGCCGCCTACCTCGCGGTGACCGGCGTGATCAGCCTGCTCGGCCTGGCCCTGGGCCGGAACCCCGACCCGGCCGAGCGGCTGCTCAGCCGGCCAGCAGCACCTTCAGCGTCGCCTGGAGATGCGTCGTGATGGCCAGCGAGGCGGCCAGCCCGTCCCCCTCGGCCAGGGAGTTGAGGATCAGCTCGTGCTCGGCCAGCACCGCCTCCCGCCGCCCGGCCGCCCGGCCCAGCGCGGCCACCCCGACGGTGACCTGCCTGGCCCGCAACCCGTCGTAGACCCGCACCAGCAACTGGTTCCCGGTGGCCGAGACCAGCGCGGCGTGGAAGCGCCGATCCCACTCGATGAAACTGCGGGAGTCCTCGCTGGTGAGCAGCCCGCGCTGGGCTTCGAGCGCCTCGGCCATCTCGTTCAGCGCGCTCCGGTCGCCGGTCAGCACGCGTTCGGCGGCATGCCGTTCCAGCAGTTCGCGGAGCTCCATCAGCTCCTTGATCTCCCGCATGGTCATGGCCGGGATGTAGGCGCCCTTCTTCGGCACCAGGCGCAGCAGGTCCTCGGCGGCGAGCATGAGCAGTGCCTCGCGGATGGGCGTGCGCGACACACCGATACGGTCAGCGAGCTCCTGCTCGTTGATGAACTGTCCCTGCATGGCCGGATCACCCAGGACCGTGTCCTTCAGGAACTCGTAGGCGCGGTCACGGCCACTGGCCATCGGACACCCCCTTGCATACTGGAAGTATACAAGTAGGTCACACTGTGTGGGCCAGCTTGCCGAGGAGTCAAGGAGGACCAGAGTGCGAATCGGCCTGTGTCAGATCGTGTCGGGCGCCCACCCCGCCCAGAACCTGGAACTGGTTCGGGAGGGCATCAGCCTGGCCGCGGACCAGGGCGCCGAGCTGGTGGTCTTCCCCGAGGCCACGATGGCCTGCTTCGGCGGCCCGAAGCTGACCGAGGTCGCCGAGCCGGTGGACGGCCCCTGGGGCACCGCGGTCGGCAGGCTGGCCAAGGAGGCCGGGGTGCTGGTGGTGGCCGGCATGTTCACCCCCGCGCCGGACGGCCGGGTGTACAACACGCTGCTGGTCACCGGCGGCGACGACCCGGTGGGCTACAACAAGATCCACCTGTTCGACGCCTTCGGCTTCACCGAGTCCAAGACGGTCGCGCCGGGCGACGACCTGGTGGCGATCGAGATCGGCGGGGTCACCGTCGGCATGACCACCTGCTACGACGTCCGCTTCCCCGAGCTCTACCGCGCCCTGGCCGACAACGGCGCCAGCGTCATCATCACCGCCGCCTCCTGGGGCGCGGGCGAGGGCAAGCGCGAGCAGTGGGAGCTGCTGACCAGGGCCCGCGCCCTGGACTCCACCACCTGGGTGGTCGCCTGCGGCCAGGCCGACCCGGCCAGCGCGGGCATCGAGACCAGCGGCAACGCCCCCACCGGCGTCGGCTACAGCGCGGTGGTGGACCCCTTCGGCCGGGTGCAGGCCGCGCTGGGCGCGGAGCCGGAGGTGCTGGTGGTCAGCATCGACCCGTTCGTCACCGAACAGGCCCGCGAGGCCATCCCGGTGCTGGAGAACCGCAGGCTCTGACGCCGCGACCGGACACAGCGAAGGGGCGTCCTCCCCCGGAAGACGCCCCTTCAACCTCCGCTCAGCGCAGGTCAAGCCCCAGGTCCAGCGCGGGCGAGGAGTGCGTGAGCCCGCCCACCGCCAGGTAGTCCACCCCGGTCTCGGCGTACCGCCTGGCCACCTCCAGCGTCAGCCCGCCGGAGGCCTCCAGCTTCGTCGCGGTCCCGGCCGCCCTGCGCACCGCCTCGGCGCACTGCTCAGGGGTGAAGTTGTCCAGCAGCACCAGCGAGGCCTCCTCACCGAGCACCAGGTCCAGCTCCTCCAGCGAGGTCACCTCCACCTCGCAGGGCAGGTGCGGCGCGTGCTGGCGGGCCAGCTTCAGCGCCTCCACCACGCCACCGGCGGCGACCACGTGGTTGTCCTTGATCAGCACCGCGTCGCCCAGGCCCAGCCGGTGGTTCTCCCCGCCGCCGCAGCGCACCGCGTACTTCTGCAGCAGCCGCAGGCCGGGCAGGGTCTTGCGGCTGTCCCGCACCACGCAGCCGGTGCCGTTGACCGCGTCCACCCAGGCCGCGGTCGCGGTGGCCACCCCGGAGAGGTGGCAGACCAGGTTCAACGCGGTCCGCTCGGCGGTGAGCAGCCCGCGCACCGGGCCGCGCAGCCGCAGCGCGCTCTCCCCCGGCGACAGCTTCTCCCCGTCCTTGCGCAGCTCCAGCACCTCGTAGTTCTCCGCGCCGATCACCGTGTCGAACACCGCGAGCGCGACCACCCCGCCGGCCAGCACCCCGCCCTTGCGCGGGTTCAGGTCGGCCTCGGCGACCGCCTCCCGGGGCACGGTCGCGTCCGTGGTCGCGTCCGGGCCGTACCGTAGGTCCTCGCCCAGGGCCAGGCTGATCACCCGCTGCACGTCGTCCACGTCCAGCCCGGCCCGGCCCAGCTTGGCCGAGACCCGGTGTGAACAGCTGCGCCAGTACTCGACCCCGCCAACGGCTCTCACGCCGCACCTCCCATCGCGGTCCACCGCATCAGCTCCGGCCTGCCGTCGGCGCCGAGCCGGACGGCGATGCTGCGCCGCCAGCCCAGGTCGTCGGTGGCCGGATAATCCTCGCGGACGTGGCAGCCCCGCGTCTCGGTCCGCGCCGCGGCGCTGTCCAGCAGCACCGCCGCGGCCAGGGTGAGCGCCGCGTCCTCGACCTCCGCCCGGCTGCGCAGCGGCGCCTCCACGCTCGCCGCGCCGATCGTCCCGGCCGCCTCGGCCAGGCCCTGCGCGCTGCGGCCGACTCCGGCGTGCCTGCTCATGGTCAGCTGCACGGTGTCCCGGTCGGCGATCCTGGCCACCGGCGCGGCGATCCGCACCGGCACCCGGTGCCCGTCGGCCAGTCCGGTGCCCAGGTCCAGCGCGACCGCCTCGGCCACCCGCTCGCCGCCGACCAGGCCCTCCAGCAGGCTGTTGGAGGCCAGCCGGTTCGCGCCGTGCAGGCCGGTGCGGGCGACCTCGCCGACCACGTACAACCCGGTGACCGCGGTGCGCCCGTCCACGGTGGACATGACACCTCCGCAGGCGTAGTGGCAGGCGGGCGCGACCGGGATCGGGTCGACCGCCGGGTCGATGCCGGCCGCCACGCAGGCCGCGTGCACGCTCGGGAACCGCTGGGCGAACGGCACCCCGAGGGTGTCCGGGCCCAGCCCGGTGGCATCCAGGTACACGTTGCGCACACCGGTGGCGTTCATCCGCCGGGTGATCGCCGCGGCCACCACGTCCCTGGGCGCGAGGTCGGCCAGCGGGTGCACCCCGGCCATCACCCGCGCGCCGTCGCCGTCGATCAGCACCGCGCCCTCGCCGCGCACCGCCTCGGTGACCAGCGGCCTGCGACCGCGCGCGCCGGAGCCGGTGTAGAGCACGGTGGGGTGGAACTGGGTGAACTCCAGGTCGGCCGCGGTGGCGCCGGCACGCAGCGCGAGCGCGAGCCCATCCGCGGTGGCCACCTCGGGGTTGCTGGTGGCGGCGTAGAGCTGGCCGAGGCCGCCGGTGGCCAGCAGCACGGCGGGCGCCGCCAGCACACCGAGGTTCCCGGTCTCGTCCAGCACCAGCAGCCCGCTGACCGCGCTGCCCGGCCGCGGCCCGACCTGCACCGGCTCGGCGCGCAGCACGTCCACCGCGGTGTGCCGTTCCAGGATGGTCAGCCTGCCGTCAGCGGCGCCGGCCAGCAGCGCGCGCTCGACCTCCGCGCCGGTGGCGTCCCCGCCGGCGTGCACCACCCGGTACGCGGAGTGCCCGCCCTCCCTGGTGCGCGCCAGCCTGCCGTCGGGCTTGGCGTCGAAGATCGCGCCGCGGCGGCGCAGCCTGCCCACCGCGGCCGGTCCACCGGCGAGGATGGCCCGCGCGGCGACCTCGTCGCACAGCCCGGCGCCCGCGGTGAGGGTGTCCGCCAGGTGCTTGCCGACGCTGTCCCCCGGCTCGTGCTCGCCGTCGAGCACCACGGCGATGCCGCCCTGGGCCCACCTGGTGTTGCCCTCCTCGGCGGCCGCCTTGGTGACCACCAGGACCCGCAGGCCCAGCTCGGTGGCCCGCAGCGCCGCGGTCAGCCCGGCGACGCCGGTGCCGACCACGACCAGGTCGGCGCGAGCCTCCCAGCGCGGCACCTCACTCGCCCCCGCCCGGCTGCCCGATCTCGATCATCCGCCGCACCGAGGCGCGGCCGCGGGCGGCCACCTCGGGGTCGACGTGCACCTCGTCCTTGCCCTCGCGCAGCGCGCGCAGCAGCGCCGCCGGGGTGATCATCTTCATGTACCGGCAGGAGGCCCGGTCGTTCACCGCGCGGAAGTCGATCTCCGGCGCGGCCCGGCGCAGCTGGTGGATCATGCCGATCTCGGTGGCCACCAGCACGGTGTCCGCCTTGGTCTGCCGGGCGGCCTTGACCATGTCGCCGGTGGAGAGGATGTGCACCCGCTCGGCGGGCACGGTGCCCTCGCCCGCCAGGTAGAGCGCGGAGGTGGCGCAGCCGCACTCGGGGTGGATGAACAGGTCGGCCTCCGGGTTGGCCGCGGCCTTGGCGGCCAGCTCGGGACCGTTGATCCCGGCGTGCACGTGGCACTCGCCCGCCCAGATGTGCAGGTTGTCCCGCCCGGTCTCGCGCTTGACGTGCGCGCCGAGGAACTGGTCAGGGCAGAACAGCACCTCGCGGTCCTCGGGGATCGAGCGGACCACGTCCACCGCGTTGGAGGAGGTGCAGCAGATGTCGGTCTCGGCCTTCACCTCGGCGGTGGTGTTCACGTAGGAGACCACCACCGCGCCGGGGTGCTCGGCCTTCCAGGCCCGCAGCTGCTCGGCGTTGATCGAGTCGGCCAGCGAGCAGCCCGCCCGCTCATCCGGGATCAGCACGGTCTTCTCCGGGCTGAGGATCTTGGCCGTCTCCGCCATGAAGTGCACGCCGCAGAACACGATGGTCGAGGCGTCGCTCTCGGCCGCGATGCGGCTCAGCGCCAGCGAGTCACCGGTGTGGTGCGCGATGTCCTGGATCTCCGGCAGCTGGTAGTTGTGCGCCAGCAGCACCGCGTCGCGCTCCTCGGCCAGCCTGCGTACCTCAGCGGCCCACTCCGCGTTCGGCTCGACGCCGCCGTAGGGAGTCAGGTCGGTCCGCTCCAACCACGCAGTAGCGGCCATGTCGTCCTCCTTGCTCCACTCGAGCGCGCCGAGTGGCCGTCAACCGGGTTTTCGCCTTAGAATCGAAAACTATGGGTGATGGTATCAGCCAAAAGGGTCATGCGGCACATGAGGTTCTGGCCGCGGTGCTCCAAGTGCGAGCTGGATCACTCCAGGCGCTGCTGTGGCAACGGGCCCGCGAACCGCACGCCGGACGGTGGTCACTGCCCGGCGGCAGGCTCGGGACCAGCGAGGACGTCGAGACCTCCGTGCGCAGGCAACTGGGCGAGAAGGTCGACGTGCGCGAAGTGCCGCACGTCGAGCAGCTCGCGGTGTTCTCACTCCCTGAGAGGGTGCCCGGCGAACGGGTGATCGCGACGGCCTTCCTCGGCCTGGTCCCCTACGACGTCGACCCGGCCATCCCGTCGGACACCGCCTGGCATCCGGTGGATGCCCTGCCGCCGACCGCCTTCGATCACCAGGCCATCGTGCACCGCGCCCGCAACCGGCTGCGCGCCAAGCTGTCCTACACCAACATCGGCTTCGCGCTGGCGCCGCCGGAGTTCACCGTCTCGGCGCTGCGCTCGCTGTACTCGGCGGCGCTGGGCTACCGGGTGTCCGCGACCAACCTGCAACGCGTGCTCTCCCGCCGCGGCCTGCTGGAACCCACCGGCCACACCGCCCCGCCGGGCCCGTCCGGCGGCCGTCCGGCGGCGCTGTTCCGGTTCCCCGGCAAGGGCTTGGAGGTGACCGACCCGTTCGCGGTGCTGCGGCCACCCGGGGGAAATCGGCCAGCGGGCACGGGCGGCTCGTCGTAACGTGAACGGGTGACCGACACACTGCCGCTGTTCCCGTTGGGCACGGTGCTGCTGCCGGGCGCCTCGCTGCCGCTGCACATCTTCGAACCGCGTTACCGGCAGCTGATGGTGGACCTGGTGACCGGCGCCGTGCCCGGTCGCAGCTTCGGCGTGGTCGCGGTCAAGCAGGGCTGGGAGGTCGGCGAGGACAACCTGGAGGCCTGGCACGAGATCGGCTGCACCGCGCTGCTGCGCGAGGTCCGCAGGCTCGACGACGGCCGGTTCGACGTGGTCGTGCGTGGTCAGCGCCGCTTCCGGCTGCTGGAGGTGGACGGGGGCAGCGCGCCGTACCTGCTCGGCCAGGTGGAGTGGATGCCCGACGCCGAGCCCGCCCTCGGCCCCAAACCCACGGTGCTGGCCGACGCCGCCCGCGCCGCGCACCGCCGCTACTGCACCACGGCCTGGCGGCAGGAGGACTGGAAGGAACCCAGCGGCTCGGCCGATTTCGCCTCCCTGTCCCACGAGCTGGCCGCCGACTGCATGCTGCCCCTGGAGGACCAGCAGCGGCTGCTGGAGGAGACCTGCCCGATCCGGCGGCTGCGGCTGGTCCGCCGGATGCTGACCAGGGAGGCGGAGATCCTGCGCACCCTGCGCGCGGTCCCGGTGCCGCTGACCGAGTTCGCGCAGAAGCACAGCGAGAACTAGCCCGCCGAGCCTCCGGCCCCCGTCCGCCCGCGTCATCCTCGCCCGCGTCAGTCCTGCGCGCGCAGGTGCGTCACCACGGCGCTGAAGTCCCGCTCCCCGAGCCCGGCCTGCTCCGCCGCGCCCAGCTCCCGCCGCGCCGCCGCGATGACCCCCTCCGCCGCCGCCCCGGCCTCCAGCGCGAGCCGCAGGTCCTTGGCGGCCAGGCTGAGCGAGAAGGTGATCGGCTGACCGTCGTCAGCGGTCTGCTCCCGCACCCGCCGCGCCATGCCGCCGACCGCGGAGGCGGCCAGCGCGTCCCAGGCGGTGCCCGCGTCCACGCCCATCCGGTCGGCCAGCGCCATCGCCTCGCCGATCAGCACCGGCACCGTCGCGGTGATCGCGTTGACCACCAGCTTCAGCGAGGCCCCCGCGCCGATCTCGCCGACCCGCACCGGGTTGCCGAGCACCGAGAGCACCTCCCGGACCGCGGCGAACTCGGCCTCGGTGCCGCCGACGTAGATGTCCAGCGTGCCGCCCTCGGCCTGCGGCAGCGTGCCCTTGACCGGCGCGTCGACCAGCGTGGTCCCCTCGGGCATCTTGGCCCGCAGGTTCCGGACCGCCTCAGGCCCGCTGGTGGACATCTCCACCACGGTGGCTCCCGCGGCCAGCTTCGCCGCGCCCGCGCCGGTGCCGAAGATGACCTCGTCCACCGCGTCGCCGTCGGCCAGCATGGTGATGACGAGCTCCGCGCCGTCCACCGCGCCCGCCGGATCCTCGGCGACCTTGGCGCCCTGCCGCGCGAGCGGCTCGGCCTTGGCCGCGGTCCGGTTCCACACGGTGAGGTCGTGCCCGGCAGCCAGCAGCCTGCCCGCCATCAGCACACCCATGCGCCCGAGCCCGAGAAATGCGATACGTGCCATGACAGCGCACGCTAGGACCAGCCCAGCGCCCCCGCCACCGCGAAATGTCAGCCCTGGGCGATATACGCCTGAAGGTGCTCGTGGTCCTCTTCCAGCTGGCTGATCCGGGACTTGACCACGTCACCGATGGACACGATGCCGGACAGCTGCCCGTCGACGAGCACCGGCACATGCCGGATCCGCCGCTCGGTCATCAGCACGGTGAGGTTGTCCACGGTGTCCTCCGGGGTGCAGGTCACCACCGCGGCGGTCATGATCTCCGCGACCGTGCCGCTGAGCAGCTCGGCCCCGCGTTCCCGCAACTGCCGGACCACGTCCCGCTCGGACACGATGCCCACCACGGTCCCGTCCGGTCCGACCACGACCAGCGCGCCCACGTTGTGCTCGGCCAGCGCGCCGAGCAGCTGGGTGACGGTTGTGCCCGGTTCGACCGTGGCAACAGTGGAACCCTTGGTGCGCAGGACATCCGCGATCCGCATGGCAACACCCTTCGATCGACACCGGCCGACCCGCTTCAGGCTAACGGGGGACAGCCGAACGCGCAGCGCCCCCAACGGTGGTTCTTCCGGTCCACCCGGCCTGCTCGCACCGGAGGTCAGCCCGCTGCGGACCGCCTGCGCTGGACCAGCCGGTAGCTGGAGGGTGAGGTCTGGAAGTGGTCCAGGAAGGCCTGCCGCAGGGTCTCGGTGGAGCTGAAACCGCAGCGGAGGGCGATCGCGGCCAGCGGCAGCCGGGTCGACTCGAGCAGCCGCGCGGCGGCCCTGGTCCGGGCGGCGCGCACGTACCGGCTCGGCGTGCTGCCCACCTGCTCCTCGAACAGCCGGGCCAGGTGCCGGGTGCTCAGCCCAGCCCGCCGGGCCAGCGTGCTCGCGCGCAGGTCGGCGGCCGGGTCGCTCTCGATCAGCCGCACCAGGTCCCGCACCACCCCGCGCTCCGGCGGCGGCGCGGCGACGTACATGCTCACCTGCGCCTGGTTGCCCGGCCGCTGCAGGTAGGTGACCAGGTGCCGGGCCACCGTCCGCGCCACCTGTGCCCCGTGGTCCTCCTCCAGCAGCGCCAGCGCCAGGTCGAGCCCGCTGGTCACGCCTGCCGAGGTGTACAGCGGGCCGTCCTTGATGAACAGCGGCGCGGGGTCCACGGTCACCGCGGGAAAGTCCCTGGCCATCCGGTCGGCGTAGAACCAGTGCGTGGTCGCCCGCCGCCCGTCCAGCAACCCCGCGGCGGCCAGCAGGGTCGACCCGACACACACCGAGGCCACCCGTCGGCTCAACCCCGCCACCCGCCGAACCTGGTCGACGAACCGCTGGTCAAGCGCCTGCTCCCGGTAGGTCCAGCCGCCGGCCACGATCATCGTGTCCACCGGCCCGGCCACCCGTTCCAGCCGTACCTGCGCCGCCAGCGTCAACCCGGAAGCACACCGGACCGCACGTCCCCCCATGCTCGCCAGCCGGATCTCATAACCAGGGTCCAGGCCCATCCGGTTGGCCGCGTCCAGCACATCGCTGGGACAGGCGATGTCAAGCAGCTCCGCCTCGTCATACCCGATGATCACCACCCGCCGAGCCGCACCAGCCATGCCGCAAACCTAGCTCCCCATGTCCGTCAGACAAGGACCCCAAGTTTTCGGACATCCCCCGCGCACCCCCGTGATCATCCGGCCAGGCTGGCCCCATGACCGCAGACGTGCGCACCATCGCCTTCGTCCTCTACCCCGGCCTGACCCCGCTCGACCTGGTCGGCCCCCTCCAAGTGCTCGCCGCCCTCCCCGAACTGGGCCTGCCCTACCGCGCCGTCACCGTCGCCGGCACCAAGGACCCCCTCCCCACCGACCTCCCCCTGCACCTGTCCGCCACCCACACCTACCCCGAGATCCCCAACCCGTTCGCGGTCCTGGTCCCCGGCGGCGGCGCCCCGACCTTCCGCGCCATGGCTGACGAGTCGCTGCTCGACTACCTCCGCGCCACCAGCCCCCAGGCTGAGTTGATGCTCTCGGTCTGCACCGGCTCCCTGCTGCTGGGCGCCGCCGGCCTGCTGGAGGGCCGCAAAGCCACCACCCACTGGGCCGCACGCCACGTGCTCCCCCGCTTCGGCGCCACCCCCGTGGCCGAACGCTGGGTCACCGACGGCAAGTTCACCACCGCCGCCGGCGTGGCCGCCGGAATCGACGCGGCCCTGCACGTCGTGCAACAGCTGGCCGGCCCGGAAGTCGCCCGCGCCGTCCAGAACGGCATCGAGTACGACCCCCAGCCCCCACTCGGCCCCATCGACTGGTCCACTGTGGACCTGAACTCCGGCACCGCCTGGATCAAGTCGATGGTCGACGAGGCCTTCCCGGACAACCCAGACCTCCGCGCCACCCTGCTCGGCTGAGCAGAAGTCCCTTGCGGAGAGCGCAGGCGATCCGGGATGATCCGCCCATGCAGCTGAAGCGAAAGGGCGGTCACCGCCCAGGCCGTTGACCGGCCCCCCGTGGGCCCCCGGCCACCACACCGGCGAAGTCCCCACGATTCCAGCGCTCTCCGCCATCGGTTCCGCCTCAAGCACAATCCCAACGGACACAGCGCCAACGCCATCCCGCACGACCGCAACGTGGCTCCTCGTCACGTTCACGCTCGCGCAGGCAACGTCGCCCCCGGGCACCGACCCACCAGCAGTCGCGACAACGACCCTGGCCACAGCCTCACTCGCGCTCGTGACCTGGCTCGTAGCCGAGACAACCCCGGCTATCCCGGCACGTCACGCAACCCCGGTGACGCCCGCAACCACGGCATCTCCGGCTGCCACAGCGTCACTGGCAGCACCGGAATCGGCTGCCGTTCCGGGATTGCCGGTCACCCCGGAACTGCTTGCCGCTCCGGGACTGCTTGCCGCTCCGGGACTGCTTGCCGCTCCGGGACTGCTTGCCGCTCCGGGACTGCTTGCCGCTCCGGGACTGCCGGTCGTGCGTGGGTTGCCTGCCACGCCAGCATCGCCGGTAGTCCCACCATCGCACGCGGCCCTGGCATCGCCGGCAGTCCCGGCGTCGCCGATGGTCCCAGCATCGCCGGTGGTCCTGACATCGCTGGTAGCTCGGGCGTCGCCGGTAGTCCCGGTGTCGCACGCGGTCTTGGCATCGGCTGTGGCCTCGGCGTCGCACGCGGTGCTGGCATCGCCCGCGACCTTGGCGTCGCATGGGGTCCTGGCAACGCTCGCGGTCGCGTCATCCGTCGCTGTCCCGGCACGCCCCGCCAGCAAACTGTCCACTGTGGACCGATGTGCTCTCCCGCCTGGCGTTCGTGTCCCACGCGATCGTCTCCGCGAGCCCAACTCACCCAGTCGCACCCAATTCCGCTCACTCACAGAAAGGAGCCCGACCACCTTGCCGCACAATGGCTGGGACACAGCCGCCGCACGTTGAGATCACCCGAGGTACGTCGCCGCCAGCGCACGCACGGACTCCGTCACCAGGGCCCGTAGTTCCTGCGGCGCAAGGACTTCGACTTCGGCACCAAGCTTGAGCAGGTCGTCGTGCGCCACGGCGGCCTGCTCCACCGGCATTTCCGCCCGCACCCACCCGTGCTCGTCAGGCGGCTCCGCGGTACGCGCGACCGCCTCGGCCACCACGTCACCGTAGAGGTGTGGCAACCGCGACACCGCCTTGGGCGACAGCCGAACCACCGCCGTGCCCACCAGCATGTCGCGCTCGTACCGACGTGCCCACTCCGCCCAGTACCGAGCCAGGTCAAAGGTTTCCGGCCGCTCGAACCGCTCCGGCAACACCACCAGCTCCAGCACCTGCGCGACCCGATAGGTGCGCACCTGCCCAGGCCGGTCCACCGCCTGCGCCACGAGGTACCAGAGCCCCGACTTCAGCACCAGGCCAAGCGGCTCCAGTTCCCGGTCCACCTCCTGCGGTTCCCGCCAACGCCGGTACCGCACCGCGATCCGCCGGCCGTCCCAGACCGCCCCGGCGATCGCACTGAGCCACGGCGTCCGATCGGCCGGCCGGAACCACCCGGGCGCATCCAGATGGAATCGCTCCCGCAGCGCCTCCGCCCGTGTCCGCAACTCCGCAGGTAGGGACGCCAGCAGCTTCAGCTCCGCCGCGGCCAGCACGCCACCGAGTCCCAGCTCCGCCGCGGGCCCAGGCATCCCGGTCAGGAACAGCGACTCCGCCTCATCCGCGGTCAACCCGGTCAGCCGAGTCCGGTACCCGTCCAGCAGCTGATACCCGCCGGACCGCCCGGCATCGCCGTACACCGGCACGCCGGCCGCGGACAACGCCTCCATGTCCCGGTACACCGTCCGCACCGAGACCTCCAGCTCGGCGGCCAGCTCACTCGCCGACATCCGCCCCCGGGTCTGGAGCAGCAACAGGGTGGACAACAACCGGCTGGCGCGCATGGCCGGAACCTACCTCGCGTCCCGGACACCGGCCGCGCAAGCGAGCCCCGCGGCCACACCACGACCCGGACGCCGTCGCGACCTAACCGACGTCGCGACGTCGCGGCGTCGCGCGAAGAGACACTGCCCCTGTCTCAAGGCGGACCCAGGACCACGGCAACCCGCGCAAGGCGCTTCCTGTCGAACCAACTACGCCAACCGACACCTCCTTCCAAAATAGTCACTTCTCGATGCGGCACTGGGTTCTAGGCGCACAGCCTTACCGCGCCCGGGGCGCGACGGCCTCGCCCACAGTCGCGACTCCAGTCCGGCCACCGACATCCGCGACGCGGGCGGCGAGTGGGTCGACCGGGAGATCCAGGCCTGCGACCACCGCGAGTGGCGACTGATCACCAGCCGCACCCCGAAGGACCTGCCCGCCTTCAACCAGGCCGCGCTCAAGGAGTTCGGCCTCGGCTAGCCCGCCGGACATGACCGGCTGGACCATCGCGGGCACCCTCACCGTCCACCCCGCTTAAGACCGCCTCGACCTGCTGGCCGCCCCGGTGGCCACCGGGACCTGGGGCGGCAGCTGGCGCAGCGCCGGGCGCAGGCGCAGCACCGCGGCCACCCGCTTGTCCACGTAGCCGACGAGGTGCTGGCCGGGCGGCAGGTCCGCGGCCACCACCGCGTGCAGCAAGCCGCTGTCGCCGGTGGCCAGGGCGTGCTCGGTGGCCTCGCACAGCCGGGTCAGCGGGTCGGCGGCCTCGGCCGTGCGGGGCTCGTCGAACACCGCGGGCAGCAGCAGAGCGAGCGGCTCGAAGCCGACCGGGTCAGGCGCCGGGAGGTATGCCGAACACGCATGCCACCCCTGCGCAACCTTCGCTGGTCGCATGCCTGGTATCCGCCTAGCGTCACCGCCATGCGGACCACGTTCGACAACCCGGCCGGTGCACCCGGCCCCTTCGCCAACTATTCCCAGGTCGCCCGGGTCGACCTGGGGAGCGGCGCGTTGCTGGTGCTGTCCGGTCAGATCGCGGTGACCGAGGACGGGCAGCCCCTGCCGAGCCAGGACATGCGGGTTCAGGCGGAGAACGTCTTCGCCACCATCACCGCCCTGCTGGCCGCGCATGGCGCGACCCTGGCCGACATCGTCAACATCCGCTCGTACCTAACGGACATGGACGACCTGCCTGCCTATGGCGCGGTACGTCGCCGGCTGTTCCCAACCGAGCCGCCCACAAGCACGACCGTGCAGGTGTCCCGGCTGTTCCGGCCGGAGGCGCTACTGGAGGTGGACGTCATCGCTACCGTGCGGAGTACCTGAGCTGGCTTGCCTGTCGAGCGCTCCGGTCTGCCGCACGAATCCGGCGCGCGGGGCAGGCGCGAGCCGAAGGGGCGATCGACCGTTGGCGGGTAGCCACTGCCACTGCTCGCCGTCGCGCACCAGGGCCTGGATGTCCAGCGCTGCCAACGATTCACCTCCTCTACGGCAGCGCTGGACAGGTCAGGCCAGGATGGGTGCGGTGCAGTCCGGCGAGCTGAGCGACACGCGTCGGCAGTTCGGTCAGCGTCAGGTTGCACGGCGTTGCCTGTCCGTCCACTGTGGACTAGTTCTCGTGTTTGCCTCCAGGTAAAGGGATTTCTGCTGTTCGGGTAGCCAGAGGTGCACCTGCGTGGCGTGGTTGGTGCTCAGCGCACCGGGATATGGGGTCGCGGACAGCGCCCGGAATACGACGACACGGCGTCGAGAAAGCTGTATATGCTCGGGAAAATGAGGTTTGCACTACCGGCGGAGGAGTCCCGAGTCTCGGTCGGCCTGGACGCATCGTAGCGCACTTCGCGATGATCGGGTTCCACCCCGGCTGGCTGTGGATAACCGCGCGGAGGACGACGCTCCACCTGGCAGACTGGTCTCGTGGTCCAGGCAGTCATGTCCAAGCTCGAACGGCGCGTCACCGAGGCGGCCGTGGCGTTGCTGGCTAAGAAGAAGTTCGTCTCCCCCGTGCTGGTGTTCAACCGGCTGGGCTGGCTGACGGACAAGCGGATCGAGGACTGGGAGCAGGGCAGGCTCGGTTCGCTCACCGAAGGGATGTCCGCGCCGGCGGAGAAGGTGGACACCGCGCTCGGACACCTCGGCGACTGGGCGCGGCGACAAGGTCTGACCGCTGAGGCGGTGGACTACGTGGCGGCGACCCGGGATCGGCGTCCGCTGCGGTTCACCTCATCCGGTTCAGTTGACGCCGAACGGGTGTTCGCCACGCACTGGCTGGCGCCGGGACTGTCGCAGGCACAACGGGATCGGCTCGCGCAGCGGCAGAACGCGGCACCCGATCTGGTGGTGTTGCGCGCTGATGGCGGCTGGGTGTGCACGGACTGCGGTGACACCGACACCTACCAGTTCGTCGAGGAGAACCGGCCGTACTGCCTGGAGTGCGCCGACCTGGACCACCTGGTGTTCCTACCGGCCGGCGACGCCGCACTGACCCGGCGGGCGAAGAAGGCGAGCGCGCTGTCCGCGGTGGTGCAGCGGTTCAACCGGTCACGCAAGCGGTTCGACCGGCTCGGACTGCTCGTCGAGGAGGCCGCGCTGGAGTCGGCGGAGGAGCAGTGCTTCGCCGACGCCGAACTGCGGGCCCGGCGACGGGATCGGGACGCGGTGCGCCGCGCCGAGCAGGACCTGGACTTCCAGGCCCGGCTCGCCGCGGAGATCCTGCGGCTGTTCCCCGGCTGCGCGCCCGCGCGGGCCGAGGCGATCGCACGGCACGCCGGGGCGCGCAGCAGCGGGCGGGTCGGGCGGTCGGCCGCCGGTCAGTCCCTTGACGAGGGTGCGACGCGGCGGGCGGTGATCGCCTCGATCCGGCACGAGGACACCGGCTACGACGCGATGCTGATGGCCGGGGTGCCGCGAACCGTTGCCAGGGAACGGATTCGCGACACCATCGACGCGGTGCTGGATCGCTGGGTCAGCGGAGTGCGCTGAGTACCAGGCGCATCTCGATGTTGCGGTAGCCGCCTCGGGTGAAAGCCGCGGCCATCGGCTGGTTCACCAGGTCGGTGTCCGCGACCACCCTGGGCATGCCCAGCTCCGCGTGGTGCCGGGTGATGTGCGCGAGCAGCTCGTGGATGTAGCCGTGGCCGCGGTGTTCGGGCAGGACACCGAGGTAGCCGACCACGGCGTTGGTCGCGTTGCGCGAGGGCAGGGCGAGGCCGACCAGGTCGCCGTCGGCGGTGTAGGCCAGCCGCCACCAGTCGCGGGGGCCGGGCATCTCGTCGCGGTAGAACTCGAAGTCGTCGCTAGCGTGTGTGGCCACACCGACCGCGGCGACGCCACGCCGGGTCTCCGTGTCGAGGCTGCCCTCGATCAGCCGGCGGAACACCGACAGCACCACCTCGTCGTCCGGTTCCGGGCGGAAGTGCAGGCGCGCCGGTGGTTCGGGCAGACGGTCGGCCGGAGTCCACTCGTAGCGCAAGCGCTCGTTGTCCTCGGTCAGTCCGGCACGGGCGGCCGCGGCACGGCGCCAGTCGACTGCGGCCACGCAGGCTGGGTCGGCACGCCAGTTCAGCGGCAGCTTGAGGTGGTAGGCCTGTAGCGCGGGCGCGCCGTCGGCCAGGAATGCCGCGTGTGCGGTGTTGAGCAGGTCGCCGACCAGGACTGCCGGGTCGGTGACGGAGTGGTGCACGTGCAGGTAGTCCAAGGAGAGCGGGTGCCTGCCGTTGCCGAAGCCCCACCACATGGCGCGGGCCAGTGTCCGGTCGCCGTCCTCGGCCATCCAAGTCCACTGTGGACGGTACTGGGCGGCGGCGCGGCGCTCGTCGTACTGGGCCGCGGTGATCCAGTCGAACGGGGCGGGGATGTGCGGGGTGCGGTCGAGCTCGGCCGCGGTAATGGAACGGAACTTCATGGGGTACTGCCTCCGAAGGCGAGGATCAGGAGGCGCGGGCGGGATCGGTCAGGCGATCCGCGGAGGCGCCGGCAGGAATGTGTGCACTGGGGCCTCCCTTCCGTCCATGGCGGCCGCGCGGTGCGGCGGGCACAGTCTAAGGCATGACCACGCCCGGCCGCCGGGATTGTTCCGGATGCGCCGGGCGCGGGTGTACCGGCGAAAACCGGGTCAGCGGTGGGAGCGGACGATGCGCACTGCGGCACCGGAGCCGAAAATGAGCATCACCACGGTCACCACGGTCCACCGTCGCTGGTCACGGACCAGCGAGGACGACGCCTGGGCCTTCGGGGTGGGACGTGGGGGCGTGCGGGCGACGACCGGCTTGACCGGAGGTGGCGGCGGCGTGACGCGGCTCGGCGGCGGTGGCGGGATGACCGGGGCCGGCCGGGTGGTCGGGGTGGTGGTCCTTGGCGGCGGTGGCGGGGGGATCACGGCCGGGGGCGGGACTGGCGTGGTGGTAACCGGGAGTGGGGTGGTGGTGGCGGGCGGCGGCGTGGACTTCAGGCAGCCGGCGCCATCCGTGCTGGTGAGTGCGGGACCGGTGTTGACCTCGGTGATCGTGTTGTCGCCCAACTGAATGCGGTAGAGGCGGCTGGCGCGGCGGTAGTCGTTGTTCAGCACCCAGAGGCCGTTGTCGGCCGGGTCGAGCACGACGGCGCCGTAGGTGCTGGAACCGGGCAGGCCCTTGAGCACCTTGACCTTGGTGACCTTGCCGTTGCCGGGGTCGACCTTGACCAGGGTGCCGTGGCCGTGGCCGGTGTTGGAGATGCCGTAGAGCTTGCCGTCGGCCGGGTTGTGCGCGAAGTCGTCCAGGTCGTCGGAGAGCCAGTGCCAGTCCAGACGGACCGCGTGCACCAGGCCCAGGAAGCTGGGACTGCGCGGGTCGATGTCGATCGCGTACAGCTTGTCCCACTCACGCACGTACAACCGGTTGCCGACGACCGTGCCCGCGTAGCTGTCGATCAACCCGCTCCACGGCACCGGCACCGCGCCGGTGCGCCGGATGGGACCGAGGTCGTTGATCGTTCCGTTGAGGTCGATGCGCACTACGTGACCGCCGTCACGGAACTTTCCGGATCGGTCACGGTTGGCGATTCCGTAGACCAGGCCCTGCGCCTGGGCGTACCCGATCGAGTTAACGGCGAGCCCCAGCGGCTGCGGTGGCCGGTTCGGCAGGCCGGTCGGCAAGGTGACCCGCAACAGGGTGGACAGGCCGCCGTGTCCGGTCGCCCGTACCTGGTATGCAGTGCAGACGCTGGCCGCCTGCGCCGGGCTCGGGATAAGACCGCCACTGCTGACGAAGAGCAGGAACGAGGTACTGCACAGCGCAATCAAATGGCGCGACCACCGTATTGGAGCAACTGAATACGACAATCGGGTACTCCTCTCGGGATCGCGCTGATTCGCTCTGCATACAGTCCCGTGCCGTCATCGCATCGCGACCTGACCGGACTGTACTCCCCACAGTAGACCGTGATGTAATCCCGGACCAGAAAGGAGCTGAATTGAACCTCTACCTGTCGGGCTTGCTCTGGGTCTCCGGCGTCGCCGTGGTGGTCGCAGCCTTGGCCATCCTGTTCCGCAGATTCGGCTCCGACGAGGAACGACTGAGCAACAACGAGTCGGCCGGGTTGGTATTCACCATTGTCGGCGGGCTCCACGCGGTGGTCACCGCGTTCGTGCTGATCTCCCTGCTGGACACGGCCAAGGCGGTCGGGGACGACTCGACCAAGGAGGCCAACAGCATGGTCGCGGTGAACTGGGCCGCGACCTCGTTCCCGGAACCGGTGCGCGGCCAGGTACAGGAACTGACCAGGTCCTATATCGGGATCGTGCTCAACGAGGAGTGGCCGAAGCTCCGCGTGGAAGAGGACGTCGACGACGCGGGCTGGCAGAAGCTGGACGAGCTGCGCAAGGTCATCGCGGACGTCCCGGCCGAGGGCCACTGGCTGGAGAACCGCAAGACCGAGGCGGCCGCCCAGCTGTGGGAGGCCTACCAGGCGCGGCAGTCCAGACTGGACGCGGCCAGCGGCGGGGTCAGCACCGTGATGTGGTTCGCGCTCATTCTTGGCGCGGTGATGTCCGCACTGTTCCCGTTCCTGTTCGGCGGCCCGAAGATAATTCCACATATCGTTATCGTGGTGGTCCTGACCGCCACGCTGACTCTGCTACTCTTTGCCATCTATCAGTTGGAAAATCCGTTCAGTGGCGGCGTCAAGGTTGATCCGGACGCATTCAGCTCGGCCCTGGATCGGTTGCGTTAACCTCTTCGGACTATCCCAGGTCCGGTTTCACCGTTTTTTACCGGTCTCTTCGGCGAGGAACTCGGCGAAGGCGACCTTCCCGTGCGCGTATTCCGGCGCGAGGTGCGCACCGTTTCGATACCCGGTGAACACCTCGCCCGGGAGCCGCACCGGCAGCACCCAGCGACGCCTGCCCTGTGCCCGCAGGTACAGCCGGGCCAGGTCGGTCAGCAGATGGGTTTCCGGGCCACCCAGGTCAGGAGCCGCGCCGACGGGTGCGCCGGTGGCGAGCTCGACCAGCCGTTCGGCGACCTCGGTGACCTCCACCGGCTGCACCGGCACCCCGGCGGGCACCGGCATCAGCGGCGACTTCGCCAGCACGCCGAGCACGCGCAGCACCAGGTCGTGGAACTGGGTGGTGCGCAGCACCGTCCACGGCAGCCCGGACTCGCGGAAAACGGCTTCGGCCGCGAACTTGCCCCGGTAGTAGGGCAACGGGATCCGGTCCACGCCGACAATGGAGATGTAGACCAGGTGCGGCGCGCCCACGCGGGCGGCGGCGCTGACAATGGTGTTGGCCAGCGCCAGGTCCCGCTTCCCGCTGACGCTGGTGGCGGTGTGCACGACCGAGTCCGCCCCGGCGAAGGCGGCGTCCAGCCCTTCCCCCGTGGCGTAGTCGACGGCGTGCCATTCGACGGCGGGATCGGCGGTGGCAGGGCGGGGGCGGCGGCTGGTCAGCCGCACCTGGTGCCCCTCGCGCAGCAGGCCGCGCACCACGGCGCGTCCGAGGGTTCCGCTGCCACCGGTCACCAGAACCACACTCATCGCTGGGCCTCCTGTTGTCGGGTACACCCAGTGGACGAGCCAGCCGGCTCTGCTGTGACAGTCGCGTGAGTGATCCAGCCGACAGCGCGTCGCGCCGGGCCCCGCAGTGGGCCAGCGGCGCGCGGGGCTCGCCCCGGCCGGAATCGGATCACCAAGCGTGCCAGCGCGCGCCGTGCCGGTGCCGGGCAACTGAAACGTCCACTGTGGACGATGCATCGGCGTGCAGCCGTCCGCCCGCGTTCACCTCGCGCAGCACCGTGCCGAGGGCACGGCGCAAGGCCTGGCGGGAGCGTCGCTCCGAGCTGCGGGCCAGCCTGGCGATCTCCCGATTTCCGTTGTAGGCACGGGGAAACGAGTGGATGACGACGGCCCGTCGATGCGCGGCGGGCCGGGGCCGACGGCCCTGGTTCCGGGCCTCGGCGAGGATCGCCGCGCGGTAGCGCAGGTCGGTGAGGACGACCGCGCGCCAAGCCGTGCGGTGCTCGGTCTGGGCGCGTGCGGACGTGATGTGGGCAGCGGTGCGGGACATGGGGACTCCCAGGTGCACACCGCCAGGTATCTCCTGGCGGAGCTACCTGAAGCCGAAGGGGCCGGACTTCCGCATCGCGTTCATGGGGACGACGCTAATCGATGGGCGGGGCCGGTGGGGCGAGTTGTCCACAGGCCCCGGAGTGCGGCGGCGAGGTGGTTGGCCGCGGTCCGCGCGCCTCCTGGCGAGCGCGGTTCGACCTCGGCGCGCACGACCTCCGCCAGGGTGTCCTGCGACGGACGGGCAGGTTCGTCACCGGCGGCGGTCTCGGCCATCGATTCCGGGCAGCCAGCCGCCGGCACGCGTTCGCCATCAGTGGCGAACTGGCCGGGCGGTGGCGCGACCGACGCCGGTGTCCGCGCCGGTGACAGCTCACGGTTCCGTGCGGGCATGCTCGAACCCTGCCGCCAAGAACAGCGTCAAGGATCGGACCGTGGTCCGATGTCGGCGAGCCGAACTCCGGTTACGGTCCTGAGGTGTCGGTGTCCTGGATCCCGCGCTTCGGGTCGCGAGCTCTGTTGGTCGTCGACGGCCTGGTGGCGGTTGTCGTGGTGGTCGTGACCGGGCTGCGGACGAGCTCCAGCGCCATGCCGTTCGGTGGTGCGGTCACGGGCTGGGTGCTGGCCGTGGCCGTGGGCACACCGTTGGCGTTGCGGTGGTGGCGGCCGACGGTGGTGTTCGGGCTGGTGCTCGGCGCTGCTGGAGTGGCGATCGCGATCGGGGTCGCCGGAGAAGTCGTGGTGCTGGCGGTGGCGTACGCGCTGTATCCGGTGGCGCTGGGTTGCCCGGCTCGGCAGGGAGTCGGGGAGAAGGCTGACGCCGGGTGGCGGGTGGCCGCTGACCCGGCACGGCAACGGACGGCGTTGTCAGGCGTCCCGGCCGGACAGCGGACGACGGACTCGAGTCACGTCGCGCTGCGACGGCCGCCGGACTCGGAGCCGCAGTCCCAGCCGCGGTCACAACCGCAGCCGGCGACAGCGCCGACCGGCTCGGCTCGGCGAGCGGCTGTGGTGCTGGCCGTCGCGCTCGGCGTGGTCACCGGTGCTGGCCTCGTCAGCGCGGTCGGGCCGGTGGTCAGCGTGCCGGGAGTGGAGTCGTTCAGTCAGACGCCGGTGAGCGCGTCGCTCTACTCCTGGGTGGTGCTGGGCTCGAGCTGGGCGCTGGCGCGAGCGGTCCGGGTCCGACGGGATCACGCCGCACAGGTCGCGGAGCTGGTGGCGCGGCGGGCGGTGGTGGCCGAGCGGTTGCGGATCGCCAGGGACATCCATGACGTGGTGGGGCACAACCTGAGCCTGATCGCGTTGCGGGCCGCGGTCGCGAACCACCTCGCGGACGACGGGCGGACCGCGCTCACCGAGATCGAGGCGATCAGCCGGCGGGCGCTGGCCGACGTGCGGTCGGTGCTGGGCGCGGTGCGCGATCCGGATGATCCGGAGCCGGGTGCGGCGACGCTGGACCAGCTGATCGCGGACAGCAGGGCGGCCGGGCTGGAGGTCGAGTTCTCGGCGGTCAACCTGACCGTGGCACCCGAGGCGGTACGGGTGTCGGCCTACCGGATCGTGCAGGAGGCGCTGACCAACGTGGTGCGGCACGCTCGGACCAAGCGGTGCCGGGTGCGACTGGCCGTGGAGAAGGAGGTTGTGCTGGTCGAGATCACGGATGACGGTCCGGCTCGGGGCCCGATGGGGCCGCCGGGGCAGGGACTGGTCGGCATGCGAGAACGGGCCGCGCTGCATCAGGGCAGCGTGGTGGCCGGGCCGCGGCCCGAGGGCGGGTTCGCGGTGCGGGCCCGGTTGCCACTGCGTCCAGGAGACGGTGATGAGTGAGCCGATCCGGGTGCTGCTGGCCGACGACGAGCCGATGCTGCGGGACACCCTGGCACAGTTGCTCGCCTCCGAGCCGGACCTGGATGTGGTGGGAGCGGCGGAGAACGGGCAGGTCGCGATCGACCTGCTCGACCAACGCGGTGCCGATGTGGTGCTGATGGACGTCCGGATGCCGGTGCTGGACGGGATCGAGGCGACCGCGCGGATCACCGCCCGTCCCGATGCGCCCCGGGTGCTGGTGCTGACCACCTTCAACCTCGACGACTACGTGTTCCGGGCGTTGCACGCGGGCGCGAGCGGGTTCCTGCTCAAGGACACCGCGCCGCGGGACCTGCTGGCCGGGATCCGGGTGGTCGCGGCCGGGGACGCGCTGCTGGCGCCGAGCATCACCCGCAAGCTCATCGCCGAGTACACCAGCGGCACGCCCCGGCGGCGGCCGCTGCGGCGGCTCACCGGGGTGACCGACCGCGAGCGAGAGGTGCTGGAGCTGATCACCCAGGGCCTGTCCAACACCGAGATCCAGGAGAAGCTGTTCCTCAGCCGGGGCACGGTGAAGACCCACATCGGACGGCTGCTGACCAAGCTCGGCGCACGGGACCGGGCCCAGTTGGTCATCGCGGGCTACGAAGCCGGGCTAGCGCCGTGACCCTGGCCAGCACGACCAGCAGGCAGCCGAGGGTGGCCGTGGCCAGGAACAGCATGAACGTGGGGTACAGGTAGGCGACCTGGAGCCAGGCCACGTCGCGGCCGCGGAAGAGCACGCCGACGATCCGGTGGACGGTCAGCAGCAGCGCCAGCGGCAGCAGGTACGGGAGCAGGCGGAGGACGATGCGTGTGCCAATGGCGCGGGCTGAAGCTTCGCGGCGAGCGGACGGTGGACTGGTGTCGGCCGGTGTCTCGCGGCGAGCGGTGAGCGGATTGCTGACGACCGGCGCCTCCGGGTGAGCGAGCGGCGAATCGCTGACGGCCAGGGCCTCGCGATGAGCGGTGGATGGATTGCTGTCGGACGAAGTCTGGCCGTTGGCGGTGGGTTCGCTGGCGTGTCCGTGGGTCCGGGGACGTCGGCGGGTGGGGCGGGGAGTCGTGCGGGCTTGGGTCCAGCGGCGGGCTCGGCGGAGGCCATGGATGGTGAGCAGGGCGGTCGCGAGGGTGAGGGCGAGCAGGATCGCGTCGGTGAGCAGCAGTGGGGTTGCCGGGGCGGGGATGGGGCGGTTTTCCAGCAGGGTGATGAGGCGGCGGGCCAGGGCTGGGGCGTCCGCGTGGGCCATGCCGGTGTTGGCGAGGACCGCGATGCCGTGGCCGGTGCCGGGGAGCAGGGCCTGGTAGGCGGTGGCGGTGAACAGGTCGCCGCTGTGCGCGATGAGCGGGGCGCCGGCGTCGGTGCGGCCCAGCGACCAGCCCAGGGCGTAGTCGCCGGAGGCAGGGGACGGGGTGTGGGTAGCCTTGATGGTGGCCGGGGTGGCGATCTGGGCACCGGTGGGGCCGCGGCCGTTGTTGTTCTGGGCGATCAGCCAGGCGGACAGGTCGTGGGCGGTGCTGAGCATGCCGCCGGAGCCGTTGCCGAAAGCAGGAGGTTCGGGCAGGGCGATGGGCAGGCCGAGGACCAGCAGGTGGCCGGAGGGGCTCGGCAGGTCCTTGGCGGTGTTGAGGGTGCGGGTGGTGGTCATGCCGAGTGGGGTGAGGATGTGGCTGCGCAGGTAGCTGTTGAAGTCCTGGCCGCTGACCACCTCGACCAGGCGGGCGGCGACCTGGAAGTTCGGGTTGTGGTACTCCCAGTGGGTGCCGGGGTCGGCGGCCAGGCGGGCTGAGCGCATCGAGGCCACGGACTCGGCCAGGGTGTTCGGCTGGGGGCGGGTGAAGGACGGGAAGGTGCGGTCGGACAGGCCGGAGGTCTGGTCGAGCAGCTGGCGCACGGTGATCGACTCGACCCTGGGGTCGGCCATGGTGAACTCGGGCAGGTAGGCGCGCACCGGACGGTCCAGGTCGACCCGGCCCGTCTCGGCCAGCTGGGCCACGGCGAGGGCGGTGAAGGACTTGCTCACCGAGGCCACCGGCATCGGGGTGTGCGCGGTGACCGGCGCACCGGTCGCGGTGTGGCCGTAGCCGGCCGCGTGCAGGACCCGGTCGCGGTGGGTGATGGTCACCGCGGCGCCGGGCAGGCCGGTCGTGGCGAGGTAGTCGCGGACGACGGTGTCGATCCGGGCGGGATCGGCGGCGGCGGACGCGGCTGGGATCGGCAGCAGGGCGCTGATCAGGGCGGCCGTGGTGGCCAGGAGGAGAAGTCGGGCGGTCACGGGTGGAGTGTCCGCGGTGGCGGAGGTTGGGCGCATCGGACCGGGATCCGATGTTGGCGGCGGGTGGGCCGGGAGCGGGGCTGGACAGCGCACTGGGGGAGCCGACGTCGGTCGGCTCCCCCAGTGCTCAGTCGGCTATCGGGTCAGCTGCACCCGGAGGTGGAGCCGCAGCCCTCGCACACGTAGCAGGAGCCCGCGCGGCGCATCTTCGTGCCGCAGGTGAAGCACAGCGGCGCGTCCGCGGCCATGCCCAGTTGGAGCTCGATCAGCTCGGTCGAGCTGCCCACCGTCACGTCCGCGGGCTTGGCCGCGACCTCGCCCTTGCCGCCGGCCGGCTTCGGCTTGGCCTCGACCGTGGTCTGCAGCGCGGTCAGGTCGACCTCGCCGCCGCCGTACTCGGCCTCCACCTGCGCCGAACGCTCGTCCGCGGTGAAGATGCCCAGTTCGGCGCGCTTGGCCGCCGGGAGGTGGTCCAGGGCCAGGCGGCGGAACAGGTAGTCCAGCACGCTGGTGGCGATGCGGACGTCCGGGTCGTCGGTCATGCCCGCGGGCTCGAAGCGCTGGTTCATGAACTTCGAGACGTAGAACTCCAGCGGGATGCCGTACTGCAGGCCCACCGAGATCGACATCGAGAAGGCGTCCATCACGCCGGCCAGGGTCGAGCCCTGCTTGCCCAGCTTGACGAAGATCTCGCCGAGGCCGTCGTCGGGGAAGGAGCCCGCGGTCAGGTAGCCCTCGGCGCCGCCGACGGTGAACGACACGGTCTGGCTGGGGCGCTTCTTCGGCAGGCGCTTGCGGACCGGGCGGTACTCGATCACCGTCTCCGGCTGCTTGTCAGCGGCCTTGCTCGCGCTCTTGCCCGCCGACAGCGGCTGGCCGACCTTGCAGTTGTCCCGGTAGATCGCCAGCGCCTTGAGGCCGAGCTTCCAGCCCTCGTAGTAGATCTTCTCGACCTCCTCCACGGTGGCCGTCTCCGGCATGTTCACCGTCTTGGAGATGGCGCCGGAGATGAACGGCTGCACCGCGGCCATCATCCGGACGTGGCCCATCGCGGCGATGGAGCGCTCGCCCATCGCGCAGTCGAAGACCTCGTAGTGCTCCAGCCGCAGGCCGGGCGCGTCCACCACGTGGCCGTGCTCGCTGATGTACTCCACGATCGCCTCGACCTGCTCGGGCTGATAGCCCAGCGCGGTCAGCGCGCGCGGCACGGTCTGGTTGACGATCTGCATGGAGCCGCCGCCGACCAGCTTCTTGAACTTGACCAGCGCCAGGTCCGGCTCGATGCCGGTGGTGTCGCAGTCCATCATCAGGCCGATGGTGCCGGTGGGCGCGAGCACGCTGGCCTGCGCGTTGCGCCAGCCGTTGCGGTTGCCCACCTCGAGGCAGTCCTGCCAGGCGATGGTGGCCAGCTTGTGCACGGCCTTGTCATTGCGGTGCATGGTGCGCACCAGGTCGTTGGCCGCGGCGTGCTTGCGCATCACCCGCTGGTGCCCGTCGGCGTTGCGCGCGTAGCCCTCGTAGGGCCCGACCACCCCGGCCAGCTCGGCGGAGCGCTTGTACGCGGTGCCGGTCATCAGCGAGGTGATCGCGGCGGCCAGCGCGCGGCCGCCGTCGGAGTCGTAGGCGTGCCCGGTGGCCATCAGCAGCGCGCCCAGGTTGGCGTAGCCGATGCCCAGCTGGCGGAACTTGCGGGTGGTCTCGCCGATCGGCTCGGTCGGGAAGTCGGCGAAGCAGATGGAGATGTCCATCGCGGTGATGACGAACTCCACCGCCTTGGCGAAGCGCTCACCGGCGAAGGTCCCGTCATCGTTGAGGAACTTCATCAGGTTCAGCGAGGCCAGGTTGCAGCTGGAGTTGTCCAGGTGCATGTACTCCGAGCACGGGTTGGACGCGCTGATCCGGCCCGACTCCGGGCAGGTGTGCCAGTCGTTGATGGTGCCGTCGTACTGGATGCCGGGGTCGGCGCACTCCCACGCGGCCTGGGCCAGCTTGTGGAAGATCTCCTTGGCGTCCCTGGAGTCGATCGCCTCGCCGGTGGTGCGGGAGCGCAGGTGGTAGCTGCCACCGCTCTCCACCGCACGCATGAACTCATCCGAGACCCGGATCGAGTTGTTCGCGTTCTGGTACTGGACGCTGGTGATGTCCTTGCCACCGAGGTCCATGTCGAAGCCGCCGTCCCGGAGGATGCGGATCTTCTCCTCCTCGCGGGCCTTGGTCTCGATGAACTCCTCCACGTCCGGGTGGTCGACGTCGAGGATGACCATCTTCGCCGCGCGCCGGGTGGCCCCGCCGGACTTGATGGTGCCAGCGGAGGCGTCCGCGCCGCGCATGAACGAGACCGGGCCGGAGGCGCTGCCGCCGGAGGAGAGCAGCTCACGGGAGGAGCGGATGCGGGAGAGGTTGACCCCGGCGCCGGAGCCGCCCTTGAAGATCAGACCCTCTTCCTTGTACCAGTTGAGGATCGACTCCATGGTGTCGTCGACGGCGAGGATGAAGCAGGCGGAGACCTGCTGCGGGGAGGCGGTGCCGACGTTGAACCAGACCGGGGAGTTGAAGCTGAACACCTGGTGCAGCAGCATCCAGGTCAGCTCGTGCTCGAAGATCTCCGCGTCCTGCGGGGTGGCGAAGTAGCCGTTGTCCACCCCGGCCTTGGTGTAGGTCAGCACCACGCGGTCGATGAGCTGGCGCAGGCTGTTCTCCCGCTGCTCGGTGCCGACAGCGCCGCGGAAGTACTTGCTGGTCACGATGTTGACCGCGTTCACCGACCAGAAGTCGGGGAACTCGGCGCCACGCTGCTCGAAGTTCACCGTGCCGTCGCGCCAGTTGGTCATCACGACGTCGCGGTGCTCCCAGGTCACCTCGTCGTACGGGTGCACACCGGGGGTGGTGTAGACGCGCTCCATGCGTAGGCCAGTGGCCTGATCCCCGGCGGCCGGGGTCCCGACGGTCTCCGTCATGACCTTGTGCTCTCCCTCGCTCGCTGCTGCGTGCCCGGCCCCGTCCGGTGTCCCCGTCCGATTCGGTCCGGCAAGACTCTTGGTGTTCTTCCCCGCCGCGCTCTTGCCCGCCGCGCCACCCTTGCCCGTCCCACCACGGGTCTTGGCCGCGCCGGCCTTGGGTCGCCTGCGGGGGCTCTCCTGGCTGGTCATTCGCTCTTCGCCGCTTCCTGCTCGTCCGCCGCTTCCGGCTGCTTGGCCTCGCGGAGGTCGAGGATCTCCTTCTCGAAGTCCTCCACCGAGGAGAAGGACCGGTAGACGCTGGCGAAGCGCAGGTAGGCGACCTCGTCCAGGTCGCGCAGCGGGCCGAGGATGGCCAGCCCCACCTCGTGGCTGGGCACCTCCGCGACGCCGGTGGCGCGGATCGCCTCCTCCACCTGCTGCGCCAGCAGCTGCAGCTTGTCCTCATCGACCGGACGGCCCTGGCAGGCGCGGCTGACCCCGCGCGCCACCTTCTCCCTGCTGAAGGGTTCGGTGACACCGGAGCGCTTCACCACGGCCAGCACGGCCTCCTCGACCGTGGTGAACCGGCGGCTGCACTGCGGGCAGGACCGGCGACGGCGGATGACCTGACCCTCGTCGACCTCGCGGGAGTCCACCACCCGGGAGTCGGAGTGCCGACAGAACGGACACCGCACGGTCCTCGCCCCTTCCCCGCACCAGCCCGCCGCGACCCAATCAGTGGGACAACCACAGCGGTGTAACTACTAGATGTAGGGGTAGAACCTAGGCCGAGCGGGTGACGGAAGCAAGTTGACAGGCGCATGCCACCACGTGTTCCGAGGACGTGCGAGCGGGATCACGCCAACAGGTGACAGCCAACCTAGCCGAGGGGACTCCTGCGGCTCAGGGGCGGGCCGGGTCGGCGTCCAGGTCGGGCACCCACAGCGGCTGGCCGGCGTGCGGGCCGTTGGACAGCGAGGCGTTGAGCTCGTGGATGCGCGCGATGACCTCGGCGGGCGCGCGGCCGGGCGCGACCCGGCGGGCCAGGTCGGTCAGGGTCTCCCCGGCGCCGAGCTGGGTGAGCATGGTCTTGGCGGGCAGCGGCTCGGACTCCCCGCCCATCCGGATCTCGGCGAGCAGGCCCAGGCCGAGCACGGCCAGCGCGGTGACCAGGGCGACCAGCACCAGGTCCACCCAGGTGGCGCGGCGGCGGGCCGGTCCGCAGGAGGCGATGACCCGGCCGGTGGCGTCCTCGGCGAACTGCTCGCCGTCCGGACGACCCTGCGGGCGGGCCCCGTCCCCGGCGCGGCGCACCCGCGGACTGCGCCGCTGCCAGGCCACGTGGGCGGGCACGTGGCCCGACCCGGCCTGCTGCTGGTCCGCGGTTTCGGTGTGTGCGAGCGCCGACATGACGTCTCCATCCAACGCGAGCGGTCCCTGGCCCGGACCCCGATCGAACGGGTGTTCGATCGAACGTCCGTGCGAATGTCTACCACCACCGCGGACCGATTTGAAGCATTTCCGGCGTGTCGTTCGAACACGCGTTTGATCTCAACACGCTGTGCGACTACCGTTCGAACCTGAGTTCACCTGGGACTGGAGGGCAACCCCGTGGCACGCGAGACGACCAAGGAGCCTGTTCTTACCGGCGCCGAGCCCGCCACGGCGGGCGAGGCGGCGCGGCGCGCGGAAGTGCACGTGCTACCGGAACCGGTGTCCGAAGGCGTCGAGCTAGTCGGCCTGACCCCGAGGCAGAGCAAGGTGCTCGAGGTCATCAAGGACTGGCTGGAGCGCTACGGCTACCCGCCCAGCATCCGGGAGATCGGCGAGGCGGTCGGCCTGAACTCCACCTCCTCGGTGGCCCACCAGCTGCGCGCGCTGGAGCGCAAGGGCTACCTGCGGCGCGACGCCAACCGCCCGCGCGCCTACGGGGTGCGCACGCCGGAGGGCGAGGAGGAGCCGGAGCGCTTCGACCGCCCGAGCCCGACCTACGTGCCGGTCGTCGGCCGCATCGCCGCCGGTGGCCCGATCCTGGCGGAGGAGTCGGTGGAGGAGGTCTTCCCACTGCCGAAGGAGCTGGTCGGCGAGGGTTCGCTGTTCCTGCTCAAGGTGGTCGGCGACTCGATGGTGGACGCGGCCATCACCGACGGCGACTGGGTCGCGGTGCGCCAGCAGCCCGACGCGGACAACGGTGACGTGGTGGCCGCGATGATCGACGGCGAGGCCACGGTGAAGACCTTCAAGCGCCGCGACGGCCACGTCTGGCTGATGCCGCACAACCCGGCCTACGAGCCGATCCTGGGCGATGAGGCGAAGATCCTGGGCAAGGTGGTCGCGGTCCTGCGCCGCCTCTGACCGCCCGGACAGCTGTGCCTGAACCCCCGTCCCCGCTGCTGGGGGCGGGGGTTCAGCGCACGATCAGGTTCTGGATCGGGCTGGGCTCCGGCGAGACCGGGATGCGGTAGCGCTGCACCAGGTACGAGGCGATCTCGTGGAACAGCGGGGCCGCCGACTTGCCGTCCGGCCCGCCCTCGGTGGGCGCGTCCAGCATCAGCCCGACCACGAACCGCGGGTTGTCCGCGGGCACCATGCCGGCGAAGGTGATCCAGTGCTTGGTGTTGCTGTACCGGCCGTTCTCCACCTGCTGCGCGGTGCCGGTCTTGCCGGAGATCTGGTACCCCTCCAGCGCGGCCGCCGGGCCGGTGCCCCGCAGGTCCGGCTTGCCGGGCACCTGCTGCACCACCGCACGCATCATGTCGCGCACCGTCTTGGCCGTCTCCGGCGAGACCACCCGCACGCCGTCCGGGCGCTTCTCCTCCCGGCGCTGCTTGTCCGGGCCGATCTCCGCGCGCACGATCCGCGGCGGGATGCGCACCCCGTCGTTGGCGATGGCCTGGTACATCCCGGCCATCTGCAGCACGGTCATGTTCAGGCCCTGGCCGATCGGCAGGTTGCCGAAGGTGGACTGCGACCACTGCGAGCGCGGCGGCACCGTGCCCGCCGACTCGCCGGGCAGGCCGATGCCGGTCTTCTTGCCGAGGCCGAACTTGGCCAGCATGTCGGCGTAGCGGTCCTCGCCGATCTCCTTGGCGGTGAGCAGGGTGCCCACGTTGGAGGACTTGGCCAGCACCCCGGTGAAGGTCATCTTCTCCAGGCCGTGGTCCCAGGCGTCGGAGACGGTGTAGCCGGGGTAGTTGAGGCTGCCGGGCACGTTGAGCACGGTGGTCGGGGTGACCAGCCCGTACTCGATGCCCGCCGCGGCGGTGACGATCTTGTTCACCGAACCCGGTTCGAACGGCGAGGTCACCGCGAACGGGTTCATCTGTTCCTTGGTCGCGCTGGTGAAGTTCTTCAGGTCGTAGGGCTTGTCATCGGCCAGCGCGTAGACCTCGGCGGTCTTGACGTCCATCACCACGGCCGTGCCGTTGCGCGCGCCTGCCCGGCGGACGTAGTCGCTGAGCAGCTGCTGCACCCGGTACTGCAGGTCCGCGTCCACGGTCAGCTCCAGGTCGGAGCCGGGGGTCGGCGGGATCTGCTCGCGCTCGCTGCCCGGGATGACCGCGTCCTCGTTGTTGGCCACGGTGTCCACGATCCGCTTGCCGTTCTTGCCGGTCAGCAGCTGGTTGCGGTAGGACTCCAGGCCTTCCAGCCCGGCCAGGCGGCCCGGCTTGTCCTCCGTCCGCCAGTTCGCGTAGCCGATGACGTCGGCGGCCAGCGTGCCGCCGGGGTACTGCCGCTCCTCGCGGGACTCCGCGCCGATCTCCGGGAAGGCCTTGGTGATCTCCCTGGCCTTGCCCGGCTCGACGCTGGGCACCAGCACCACGTACTTGACTTCCCTGCGCAGCTTGTCCAGCAGGTCCTTCTCGTCGACCTGGTCGCCGAGCACCTGCTTCATCTTGGCCGCGATGAGGCGCTTGCGCTCCTCGCCGTTGGGCACGGGCTCCTTGGCCCCCTTGGCCTTGCCCTCCTCGGCGAGCTTGTCCCACTCCTGGTTGATCCGCTGCGGCAGCGCGTACAGCGCGCGGACCTGGCTGGAGAAGGCGAGCAGCGCGCTGTTGCGGTCGGTGATCGAGCCGCGCGGGCCGGGCAGCTCCTGCGGGGTGCTGCGCTGCCGGGAGGAGGCGGCGGAGAACTCGGCCGCGTTCACGATCTGCACCTCGACCAGCTTGACCGCGGCCGCCACCAGCATGACGACCAGCATGAGCCTGCCGACCACGGTCCTGGTGCGGTGGTTGCCCATGCCGCCGGGCGGGCGGCTGGACCGGGCGCCGCGGACGGACCGCGACCGGACCGGGCGGCTCGTGCGCGAACGCTGCATCAGCCCGTTCCTCCTGGCTGCTCGCCCTGCTCCGCGCCGGGCTGGTGGTCCGCTGGCGGCTCACCGCCCTGGTGCTGACCACCCTGCGCGCCGTCGGCGGGCCGGCCCTGCGGGTCCTGCTCCGGCGGCGGGCTCTGCGCCGAGGAGTTCGGCTGCTGCCGGGACTGGGGCTTGACCGCCTTCGGCTCGCCGACCACGCCCCAGCTGCCATCCGGCTTCTGCACCAGCATCGCCGGGTCGATCGCGGGCACCAGGCCCATCTCGCGCGCCTTGCGGTCCAGCTCGGCCGGGGACTCCTTGGTCGCCACCTCCCGGCGCAGCAGCTCGACCAGCTCGGCCTGGGCGCGGGCGTCCTTCTTGATCTGCTCCAGCTTCACCGAGTCGGCGGCCGCGGCCGTGGTCAGCCACAGCGAGGTGACCAGGCCGATGCCCAGCAGGGACATCACCATGAGCACGAACGGCGCGCGGAAACCGGTGGCGGCCGCGCGTTCCTGCACCGGGCGCAGCCAGCGGTCCTTGCGCTGCTCGCGGCGGGCGTAGGCGCGTTCGGCCGCGGAGGAGCGACCGCGATCGCCGGGGGTGACCGGAGTCTGGTGCTCCGGGAGTTCGGGCGGGGTCTGCCGAGCTGGTGCGGTCATGTCGCCTCCCTGATCCGCTCCGCGGCGCGCAGCCGCACCGAGGCGGCCCTCGGGTTGACCGCCACCTCCTGCTCACTGGCCTGTTCGGAGCCGCGGGTGAGCAGCCGCAGCTCGGGTCCGTGGCCGGGCAGCTCCACCGGCAGGCCCTGCGGGGTGGTCGAGGTGGCGCGTTCGACCAGCACCCGCTTGACGATCTTGTCTTCCAGCGACTGGAACGACATCACCGCGATCCGGCCGCCGAGCACCAGCGCGTCGATCGCGGCCGGGATGGCCCGGCGCAGCACGTCCAGCTCGGCGTTGACCTCGATGCGCAGCGCCTGGAAGGTCCGCTTGGCCGGGTGGCCGCCGGTGCGCCGGGTGGCCGCGGGGACCGTTGCGTACAGCAGGTCCACCAGGCGTCCACTCGTGGTGAACGGCTCCTTCTCCCGTTCCCGCACGATGGCCGAGGCGATCTTGCCCGCGAACCGCTCCTCGCCGTAGTCGCGCAGGATCCGGGCCAGGTCACCGTGGCCGTAGGTGTTGAGGATGTCCGCCGCGGTGATCGGCCCGCTCGGGTCCATCCGCATGTCCAGCGGCGAGTCCTTGGAGTAGGCGAAGCCGCGTTCGACCGCGTCCAGTTGCAGCGAGGACACGCCGCAGTCGAAGAGCACTCCGTGTACTCGCGGTATACCGAGGTCGAGCAGCACCTCGGGCAGCTCGTCGTACACCGCGTGCACAAGATGGGTACGCGCGTTGTATGCAGCGAGTCTTTCGCCGGCGAGCTTGAGGGCCTGGGTGTCCCGGTCCAGGCCGATCAGCGTCAGCCCGGGGTGCGCGGCGAGCAGTGCCTCCGAGTGCCCGCCGAGGCCGAGGGTGGCGTCGACGGCCACGGCTCCCGGTGCGCTCAGCGCGGGCGCGAGCAGCTCAAGCGTGCGGTCCAACAGCACCGACACGTGTTGCGGCTGCCCGGTCATGGCGGTCACTACCTCTCTTACCCGCCCATGCGCGACAAGCAGGTGCCTGGAACGTCTCCCGGATGCCGCCAGGTCCCCGCCCGCCCGTCGCACCTGGTGCCGGGGAAGGTGCACCAGGGTCGAAAGCCGAGCGGACCGAGGCCAAGCCGCATCCGAATGAATGCCTCACGCACGTCTTCTAGAAGACTCCGGGGAGCACCTCCTCGCGTGCCTGCGCGTAGCTGTCCTCGTGTTCTTCGAGGTAGCGCTCCCAGGCGGTGGCGTCCCAGATCTCCAGCCGGTTGATCGCCCCGATGACCACGCACTCCTTGGTCAGCGAGGCATAGCGCCGCAGTTCCGGCGTGATCGAGATCCGGCCCTGCGAGTCAGGACGCTGCTCGTCCGTGCCTGCGAACAAGTAGCGCTGGTACGCGCGGACCGCCTCGTTGGTGAACGGCGCCTCGGCCACCTTCCGCGCCATCTGCTCGAACTCCGCTCGCGGGAAGACGAACAGGCAGTGGTCCTGGCCCTTGGTGAGCATCAGACCCCCCGCGAGTGCGTCCCGGAACTTCGCCGGCAGGGTGAGCCGCCCCTTGTCGTCGAGCTTTGGGCTGTGGGTACCGAGGAACATCGGCAACGCACCTCCCAACCGACCCGACGGGACCGGCAGCGGGGCCCCCGTTTGCCCCACCGGCCGCCACAGTACCCCACTTTGCTCCACAGTCAACGCGAAACGGGCCCGTTGTCCCCCGGGTGTGTCGGCGTTTTCGCAGGAAGGAGGCGGTGGTGCCGCGTGGGGCCCCGTGGGGGGACCTGCCCGGAGAGGCAGCCGGAGCGGGTGGAAACCACAGCCATCCGATCACCCTCCGCCCACGAATCCAGGCCGGAAGAGCAACCAGTTGGCCTATCGGCCGTCCACGGTGGTGAGAAGTGGGGGACGATGTGGGGCACCAGGTGTGCGGTATGACTGACCCCGACCGGTAGGTCCCTTAGCCCGGTTTTGACAGACTGCGTGGCAGGCTGCCGCATAAGGTCTCAGCAGGAGGACGTGTGACGCCCAGTACCCAGCCCGCCGCACTATCCGGCCATCAGTACGGCGAGGACGGGACCACGGTCAGTCCGCGCGAGGTCGGCGGGTTGCCGGAGCTACACGCCACCGCCTCGCGGATCGCGGCCAACGTCGAACGGGTGCTGGTCGGCAAGCCGGAAGTGGTGCGGATCGCGCTGGTCACCCTGCTCGCCGAGGGCCACCTGCTGGTCGAGGACGTGCCGGGAGTCGGCAAGACCTCGCTGGCCAAGGCGCTGGCCCGGTCCATCGACTGCTCGGTCAGCCGGATCCAGTTCACCCCGGACCTGCTGCCCAGCGACATCACCGGCGTGTCCATCTTCAACCGCCAGAACAGCGAGTTCGAGTTCCGGCCCGGGCCGGTCTTCGCCAACATCGTGGTCGGCGACGAGATCAACCGCGCCTCCCCGAAGACCCAGTCCGCCCTGCTGGAGTGCATGGAGGAACACCAGGTCACGGTGGACGGCCGCAGCTACACCCTGGACTCGCCGTTCATGGTCATCGCCACCCAGAACCCGGTGGAGATGGAGGGCACCTACGCCCTGCCCGAGGCCCAGCGCGACCGGTTCACCGCCAGGGTCTCCATCGGCTACCCCGACCCGCAGGCCGAGCTGGCCATGGTCGACGAGCACGCCGGGCACGACCCGATGGCCGACCTCAAGCCGGTCTCCGACGCCGAACGGGTGCGCCAGCTCGTGGCCACCGTTCGCGAGGTTCATCTCTCGCCGGAGATCCGGCGTTACACCGTGGAGCTGGTCTCGGCCACCCGCCGCCTGCCCGAGCTGCGGCTGGGCGCCTCGCCGCGCTCGACCCTGCACCTGGTGCGGGCCGCGCGGGCGCAGGCGGCGCTGTCCGGGCGCGAGTTCGTGGTGCCCGACGACGTGCACGCGGTGGCCGTGCCGGTGCTGGCGCACCGCCTGGTGCTCACCGCCGAGGCGCAGGCCGCCCGCCGCTCCCCCGCCGACCTGGTCCGCGGGCTGGTGCAGCGGGTGCCGGTGCCGCAGGGTCCCGGCAACAGCCAGGGCCAGAGCCAGCAGTGGCACGCCGGCCTGCGCGGAGCCAGGTGATCCATGGGCGTGTTGGCGGGACTGACCACCAGGGGCCGATGCCTGCTCGCCGCCGGACTCGCCGCCGCCCTGTGCGCGCTGCTGCTCGACGAACGTGACCTGCTGCGGATCGCGGTGTTCGTGGTCGCGCTGCCGATCATCGCCGCGGTGATGGCGGCCAACGCCCGGATCGGCCTGGCCGCGCTGCGCCACCTGGTGCCGGAGCGGGTGCCGGTGGGCACCAGTTCCGAGGTGCGCCTGGAGGTGCGCAGCTCGGGACGGCTGCCCGCGGGCGGGCTGATGCTGGAGGACGGCGTGCCCTACGCCCTGGGCAACAAGCCGAGGTTCGTGGTGGAGCGGCTGCCCCGGCGCAGCGCCGCGGTGCTGCGCTACCCGCTGCAGCCGGTGATGCGCGGCGTGCACCAGCTGGGCCCGCTGCGGGCCAGGGTCACCGACCCGTTCGGGCTGGCCGAGTTCGAGCGCGAGCTCGGCGGGCGCAGCAGGCTGGTGGTAGTGCCCAAGGTGGTCGCGCTGACCGGGCTGCCGCACGGCTCCGGCATGGGCGCCGGCGATGACGGCGCGGTGCGGCTGCGGGCCGGGCAGGGCGAGGACGACGCGATCATCCGGCAGTACCGGCACGGCGACGACCTGCGCAAGGTGCACTGGAAGTCGACCGCGCGGCGGGACGAGCTGATGGTGCGGGTGGAGGAGAGCCCGTGGCACGGCGGCGTCTCGGTGCTGCTGGACACCAGGGCCGACGCGCACCGCGGCAACGGCCCCACCTCCAGCCTGGAGTGGGCCATCTCGCTGGCCGCGAGCATCTGCCTGCACCTGCACAAACACGGCCAGCACGTGCGGCTGTGCACCGAGGAGGGCGTGCTGCTGGCCGGCGGCTCCGCCTCGGCCGGGCTCAGCGACGTGCCGGTGCTGGACGCGCTGGCCGCGCTGCACCCGGCGCACCGCGCGCAGCTGGCGGTCACCGGCGACCCCGGCGCGGGCCGGGAGATGATCGCGGTGCTGGGCGATGTGACCCCGGCCGCGGTGGCCGAGCTGGTGCGCTTCCGGCCGCGCGGGGTGCGCAGCCTCGCGGTGCTGCTGGACGTCAACGGGTGGGCCAGCGCGCGCGAGGAGCGGGGCGCCGACCCGCAGGACGCGCTGCGGCTGCTCACCTCGGCCGGCTGGGGCGCGGTGGTGGCCCGGCCGGAGCAGGGCATGGCCGCGGTGTGGTCGCTGCTGTGCAACACCGTGCCGGAACGGATGTCCAGCGGCCACGTGGCCGGCGCTGGGCCGTGGTGAGCGAGGGCTGATGGTGAACAGGCGGAGGGCGGTGGCCGCTCCGGTCGGCTGGACCGGGCCGGTGGTGCCCAGTGCCGCGGGACTGGCCGTGCTGACCGCGGCCACCTCGCTGTCCGGGGTCATCGACGGGGTGCGCTGGCTGGTGTTCGTCGCGGTCACCGTGGCGGTGATCGCGGGCACCGGGATCGCGCTGCGCTCGGTCCGCACGCCGACGCCGCTGGTCGCGCTCGGCCAGTTCGTCGGCCTGCTGTGCTTCCTGACCGCGGTGTTCACCCGCAGCGGCCTGCTGGTGGTGCTGCCCGGCCCGGCCGCGCTCAGCGACCTGATCGGGGTGCTGCGGCAGGCGATGGCCCAGGTGCAGACCGGGGTGCCGCCGGTGACCGCGACCGCGGCGATGCTGTGCCTGGTGTGCGTGGCGATCGGCCTGGTCGCGATCGTGGTGGACACCCTCGCGGTGGCCGCCGCCGCGCCCGCGGCCTCCGGACTGGTGCTGTTGTGCGTGTACGCGGTGCCCGCCTCACTGGCCGACGAGCTGCTGCCCTGGTGGTCCTTTGCCGCCGGCGCGGCCGGGTTCGCGCTGCTGCTGGTCATCGACGAACGTCAGCGGCACCGGCTGTGGCGGGGCAGGCTCGGCCTGCCCGCGCTGCGCTCGGGGGACGGCTCGGCGCACGCCGCGGTCGGGGTGGCCTCGGCCGCGGTGGTGATCGCGCTGTTCGCCGGCGCGGTGCTGACCATGGTCGGCACCGCGGGCAGGCTGCCCGGCGGGGGCGCGGCCGACGCGACCGCCTCGATCGGGCTCAACGCGTTCACCTCGCTGCGCGGGCACCTGGAGCGGGACCGCAACATCGAGATGTTCCGGGTGCGCGGGCTGCCGGACCGGCCCCCGTACCTGCGGGTGATGACGCTGAGCAAGTACGACGCGCAGCGCGGCTTCGAGGTCGACCCGCAGCTGGACGGGCAGCCGACCAGGGGTGAGCTGGCGCTGCCGCCGGGGACGGACCGGCGGCGGCTGCTCGCCGAGGGCAAGCAGATCGAGGTCGACATCGAGACCGTCGGCTTCCTCGACCCGTGGCTGCCGGTCTACGGCGTGCCGCTGATGTTCTCCAACATCGCGGACAACTGGAGCTACGACCCGACCGCGGGCATCGTGCACGCGCCCAACCGGCAGAGCCCTGGCCGGTACCTGCAGGCCTCGATCCTGCCCGACCCGACGGCGGAGGCCATGCGCGCCGCACCGGGCGGGCGGTCCCGCAACGCCGCGCTGATCGGCGAGCGCTACTACGACCACAGCGTGGACCCGCAGGTGGAGTCGCTGGCCAGGCAGGTCACCAGGAACGCGGGCACCGACTACGACAAGGCGCTGGCGCTGCGCAACTTCCTGGCCAAGGACGGCGGGTTCAAGTACCAGCTGCGCACCGAGGGCACCGGCCAGGGCGACCCGCTGGTGGACTTCCTGTTCAACGGCAAGACCGGCTACTGCGAGCAGTTCGCCTCCTCGATGGTGGCCATGCTGCGCTCGGTGCAGGTGCCCGCCAGGGTCGCGGTCGGGTTCACCCCCGGCTTCGCCAGCGGCAACTACCGGACGATCACCACCAACGACGCGCACGCCTGGGTCGAGGTGTTCTTCAACGGCCTCGGCTGGATCCCGTTCGACCCGACCCCGCTGCCGGACAGCCGCGGCAGCACCGCCCCCTACGAGCAGCCCAACCCCGGCGACGAGGGCAACTCGGCGCTGCCCAGCACGGCCGCCCGGCCCACCACGGTCGCGCCGACCACCACCGTGAACCCCGGCCAGAACCCGAACAACGACACCCAGCAGAACAACGACCGGGACGACACCATCCTGCCGCTGTGGGTGTGGTTCACCTCCGGCCCGCTGCTGCTGCTCGCGCTGGCCGCCGCCGCCCGCGGCGCCGCGGTCACCCAGGCCCGCAGGCGGGAACGCCAGGCCGGGGTGCTCTCCAACGGCAAGGAGCCGCCGGAGCTGTGGTGGGGCCTGGCCGCGCTGGCCGGTGGCGCCGCGGTGCTGATACCGCTGTGGCACCTGGTGCATCCCGCGCTGTGGTGGACCCTGTTCACGCTGGGCCTGGCCGGGGTCGCACTGGCGGTGCCGTCCTGGCTGCGCCGCTACCTGCGGGACCGCCGCCTGCACGCGGTCGCGGTCGGCGGGCCGGACGCGGCGGGCGCGGCCTGGCAGGAGCTGATGGCGGCCTCGGTGGACCGGGGCGCGGCGGTGGCCGGCACGGAGACGGTGCGCGCGGCGGCCAGGAAGCTGGTGCGCGAGCACAAGCTGGACGAGCGGGGCCAGAACGGCCTGCGCACGATCATCGGCGCGGTGGAGCGGTCCTGGTACGGCGGCGCGGAACGGCCGGAGCCGGAGCTGTTCGCCGCGGTGCGCCAGGTCCTGGACAGCCTCACCGCGAACTCCCCGCTGGGCTGGCGCTCGCGCCTGTTCCCGCCTTCGGTCCTGCGCCCCGCCCGCTGACCCCGCCCGCGCGTCGCGGTCAGGCTCCGGCCACACCCTGCAGGTAGGCGAGCACGGCCAGCACCCTGCGGTTGTCATCGTCGGAGGGCGCCAGGCCGAGCTTGCCGAAGATGCTCGCGGTGTGCTTGCCCACCGCGCCCTCGCTGACGAACAGCCGGGCCGCGATGGCGGCGTTGGAGCGGCCCTGCGCCATCAGCTCCAGCACCTCGCGCTCGCGCGGGGTCAGCCGGTCCACGCCGGAGCGGCGCGGGGAGCTGTCCAGCAGCTTGGCGATGACCTCCGGGTCCATCACGGTGCCCCCGGCGGCGACCCTGCGGACCGCGTCGACGAACTGCTCGGCGTTGAACACCCGGTCCTTGAGCAGGTAGCCGATCGCGCCGGTGCCGTCGGCCAGCAGCTCCCTGGCGTAGAGCTGCTGCACGTGCTGGGAGAGCACCAGGATCGGCAGTCCCGGGGTCTCGGCGCGGGCGGTTAGGGCGACCTGCAGGCCCTCGTCGGTCTGGGTCGGGGGCAGCCGGACGTCGACCACGGCCACGTCCGGGCGGTGCTCGGTGAGCGCGGCGCGCAGCTCGGGGCCGGTCTCCACCGCGGCGACCACCTCGAAGCCGTGCGCGGTGAGCAGGTGGGTCAGGCCGTCTCGGAGGAGGTAGAGGTCCTCGGCGAGGACAACGCGCACGGGATCTCCAGGCGGACCGTCGTGGGACCGCCCGGCGGGCTGTCCAGGGTGAGCTGACCGTCGAATGGTGCCAGCCTGCGCCGGATGCCCCGCAACCCGCTGCCCTTGGCCGGGTCCGCGCCGCCACACCCGTTGTCCACCACGGTGATGCGCAAGGTATCCGCGTTGTATACGAGCTGTACGACGACCTCGGTCGCCTCCGCGTGCCGGACCGCGTTGGTCATCGCCTCGCACACCGCGAAGTAGGCCGCGGACTCCACCGGCGGCTCGAACCGGCCGGGCAGCGCGCCCTCCACCCGCACCGGCAGCGCGGCGTCCAGCGCGACCGAGCGGATCGCCTCGGCCAGGCCGCGTTCGGCCAGCACCGGCGGGTGGATGCCGGCCACCAGCTCGCGCAGCTCGGTCAGCGCGGCCGAGGAGGAGGCCAGCGCCTGGTCCAGGATTTCCTTGGCGCGCACCGGATCGGTGTCCACCAGCGCCCTGGCCGCGCCGAGGTTCAGGCCCAGCGCGACCAGCCGGGCCTGCGCGCCGTCGTGCAGGTCGCGTTCGATCCGGCGCAGCTCGGCGGCCTGGCTGTCCACCGCCTCGCTGCGGCTCTCGGTCAGCCCGCGTACCCGCCGGGCGAGCAGCGCGGCCTTGGTCGGCGCGAGCAGCCAGGCGCACCAGCGGCCGTAGGCCAGCAGCAGTGTGGGCGCGGTGTACACAGCGAGTACCGCCACCGGCAGCCCGATCAGCGGGCCGAGGGTGCGGAAAAGGGTGGTCGGCACCGGGTCCCACGGCAGCCACTGGTACATCGTGGGCAGCATGTCCCGGCCGAAGAACAGCGACAGCACCGGCGAGACCACCACCGGCAGCCACACCCCGAGCAGGAACCCGCCGGTGGCCGCCAGCGGCGGCAGCAGCACCAGCACCGGGGCCACGATGGTGTTGGCCAGCAGCCACAGCAGGTCCCGCCAGACGGCCCGGTCGGTCATCACCCAGCTGTAGCGGCGCATCCGCCGCACCGGCGCGTCGGTGCTGAACAGCTGGTTGCCGAAGCGGTACTTGCCGCCGGGCTCCGGCCGGGGCGGCAGCGGCGCGGGCAGGTACGGGTCCGGGATCTCGATGCCCGCCCACTCGCGCAGCAGGCGGCGGTGCAGGTCGGTGAACTGCCGGGTGTACTCCACCAGCGGCGGCCACCAGAACTGCCAGGTGCCGAACACGTGGTGGAGGACGAACCCGGCCAGGTTGACCACCAGGATCGGCAGCCCGGCCAGCGCGAGCAGGCCGAGCAGGAACCCGCGCCAGGACGCCTCCCAGCAGTGGAAGAGCCGGTGCAGGAACCGGTTCGCGGCCGAGGGCTCGCGCGGACCGAGCATATGTGCGGTCCACCGGTTGTATACCTGAAGTGCACGCGGCCCGGCGAGCACCGTGCCGAGCACGGTCAGCGGCGCGAGCACCGGGTTGACCAGCAGCCAGCGCAGGTCCCGCCAGCTCGCCGGATCCTCGGAGACCCAGTCCAGGTGGTGGTTGACCCGCAGCCAGCGCCGCGACCGGTACAGCTGGTCCCGCCACCGGGAGAGCCCATCCGGTTCCGGTTCGGGCAGCGGCGGCCGGGAGCGGTAGGGCGGGGCGACGGTGGTCCCGGACCACCGGCTCACCGTGGCGCGCACCCGGTTGAGGAACGGGCGGCCGTGGCGCAGCCCCCACCCGTAGCAGAACACCAGCCCGAACATCGAGGGCAGGAAGCTCAGCAGCGCCACCACCAGCACGCCCAGCGCGGGTACCGCGAGCGCGAGCACCCAAAGCGCGCGGCCGAGGGCCGTGCCATACCGGCGGACCATCCGCGCACCTCCGTTCCCAGCCGGCCCAGTCTGACCGACCCGCCCCGGCGCGGGCGATGCGTCCAGGCACCGTGCTGGGGGTGGGGCTAGCCCAACCCCCAGTCGGGTCCCAGACGCATTCCGCGCAGGTCAGCGAGTTCCTAGCGTTTCGCGGTGTCAACAGCGGAACGAGAAGGGAGCTGGCGGAGATGCCGGTCATCGAGGTCGCGAACCTGCACAAGAGGTACGGCGACCGGGTCGCGGTCGCGGACGTGTCCTTCCGGGTCGAGCGCGGGGAGATCTTCGGGATCCTGGGCCGCAACGGCGCGGGCAAGACCACCACAGTGGAGTGCCTGACCGGGCTGCGCGTCCCGGACGGCGGCCGCCTGTCCGTGCTGGGCCTGGACCCGGCCACCGACGGCGACCGGCTGCGCCGCCGGGTCGGCGTGCAGCTCCAGGAGGCGGCGCTGCCGGACAAGCTGCGGGTCGGCGAGGCGGTCGAGCTGTACGCCTCCTTCTACCCGGACCCGGCCGATCCGGTCGCGCTGCTGGACACCCTCGGCCTGGCCGAGCACCGGCGCACCCCGTTCAAGAAGCTCTCCGGCGGCCAGAAGCAGCGGCTGTCCATCGCGCTGGCGCTGATCGGCAACCCGGAGATCGCGGTGCTGGACGAGCTGACCACCGGCTTGGACCCGCAGGCCCGCCGGGACACCTGGCGGCTGATCGAGCAGGTCCGCGAGCGCGGGGTGACCATCCTGCTGGTCACCCATTTCATGGCCGAGGCGGAGCACCTGTGCGACCGGCTCGCGGTGATCGAGGCGGGCCGGGTGGTCGCGGTGGACACTCCGGCCGGACTCGTGTCCACAGTGGACGGTGAGCAGCGGCTGACCTTCCGCCTCGACGGGGAACTCCCCGAGCACCTGCTGCGCGAGCTGCCCGAGGTGACCGGCCTGACCCGCCAGCACCGCGCGATCACCGTCTCCGGCAAGGGAAACCTGCTCAACGCCGTGGTCACCACGCTGGCCGCGCACCGGCTCACCCCGCTGGACCTGCGCGTCGAACAGTCCACTTTGGACGACGCTTTCCTGGCCCTCACCGGGGCCCCGCTCACCGACGACGAGAACGGAACCGACCGATGACCGCCCTGACCCGCCTGACCGTCACCGAAGCGCGCCTGTTCCTGCGCGATCCGGCCGCCGTGCTGCTCAGCCTCGGGCTCGGCCCGATCCTGCTGCTGGTCTTCGGCTTGACCCCGTTCTTCCGCGAGCCGCAGGCGGCCTACGGCGGCGCGCGGATCGTGGACTTCTACCTGCCCACCCTGATCACGATGTCGGTGGGCATGCTGGGCCTGAGCACGCTCTCCGGCAGCCTGGCCGGCTACCGCGAGCTGGGTGTGCTGCGCCGCCTGGCCACCACCCCGGTGCCGCCGATCCGGCTGCTGATCGCGCAGCTGCTGGTACAGCTGCTGATGGTCACCGTCGCCACCGTCCTGCTGATGGCGCTCGGCGGGATCGTGGCCGGCGTCCCGTTGCCCGGCAACCTCGTCGGGGCGCTGCTGGCCTTCCTGCTCACCACGCTCGCGATCTTCGGCCTCGGCCTGCTGATCGCCGCGGTCGCGCCCACCACCAAGGCCGCCCAGGGCATCGGCACCGTCGTCCTCTTCCCGCTGATGTTCCTGGCCGGGCTGTGGACGCCGGGCCCGCTGATGCCGGAGCTGGTCCGCCGGATCGGCGAGTTCAGCCCGCTCGGCGCGGGCACCCAGGCGATGCAGGCGGCCTGGTCCGGCAACTGGCCCAACCCGTTGCACCTGGCGGTGACGGCCGCCTTCGCCGCCGCGGCCCTCTTCGGTGCGGCAAAATTGTTCCGCTGGCAGTGACCGGCCGCTCACTCTGGATACCGTGAGGCGTGCGGAGAATCCTGAGCTACCGCGACGCGGTCCGGCTGCTCGACGGCGGCCAGAGTCCTGCCGTCACCTGGCTGGACCGCCTCGCCAGCGGCGCGATGCTGGCCGCCGCCCCCGGCGCCGAGGAGGTGCTGAGCTGGTTCGACGCCAAGTCCGACCTGGTCAGGCACGGCCACGACCTGGTCACCGGCCTGTCCGGGCGGCTGCGCGGCCTGCACCGCTTCGACCGCACCCAGCGCCTGGAAGCCGCGCACGCGATCATCGTCACCACCGCCTTCCTCACCGCCTGCGCCGACCTGCCGCTACCCGCCGCCAAGGGCCAGTCCCGCGGCTTCGACCAGGCTGTCCGCGACTTGCTCAGCACCCCGCTCCCGCTGCCCAGCCCGGAACACCCGTACGAGCACAACCTGGCCGCCCTGCGCGCCCACTACCGCACCCGTGCCGAAGCGCTGGCCGCGGAACTGCCCGCGCTGGCGATCTGGGACAGCTGGCACGAAACCCAGCGCGACCGGGTCCGCACCACGTTGCTGAAGTCGGTGCCGGACAACGCGGTCCGCCAGTACGAGGACCAGTTCCGCCAACTGGCCGCCGAGTGCCCGGAACTGGCCTGCTGGGCCAACCTGACCGACCACCAGGCCACCCGCGCCACCGTCAGCACCGGCCTGTCCGCCCTCGCCGCCCGCCTGGACGAGATCGCCACCGGCCGCCTGCCGGATGCCCGCCGCGCCGAGCTGGCCCGCCGCTACCAGGCCAAGCTGACCCGCCCGGTCCTCGGCGGCGACCTGCCCGCCCACCTGCGCATCCCAGCGCTGGAAAAGGCTTACGTGGACCCGGTTTTCCGGGTGCTGGCCGCCGAGGGCCGCACACCCGCGCACGAGCACGAGTGGCTCGACCTGCCCGACCGCACCGACATCCACGACTTCCTGACCGGTTACCTGACCAACCCGATCGCGGCGCAGCTCCCGCTGTTGGTGCTGGGCCAACCGGGTTCGGGCAAGTCCATGCTCACCTCGGTGCTGGCCGCCCGCCTGCCCGCCACCGACTTCCTGCCGGTGCGGGTCCCGCTGCGCGATGTGGCCGCGGAGAACGACATCCAGTCCCAGATCGAACAGGCCATCCGCGCCGACACCGGCGAATCCCTGTCCTGGCCCGCACTCTCGCGCTCGGCAGGCGACGCGCTGCCGGTGGTCCTGCTCGACGGCTTCGACGAGCTGTTGCAGGCCACCGGCGTCAGCCAGAGCAACTACCTGGAGAAGGTGCGCGAGTTCCAGGAACGCGAGTCCGACACCGGCCGCCCGGTCGCGGTCGTGGTGACCACCCGCACCTCGGTCGCCGACCGCGCCCGCATCCCCGACGGCAGCATCGCCCTGCGCCTGCAACCCTTCGACGAGCCCAGGGTCACCACCTGGCTCGACCGCTGGAACACCGCCAACACCGGCCCCGGCTTCACTCCCCTGCCCGCCGAAGTCGCCCTCCGCCACCCCGCCCTGTCCACCCAGCCCCTCCTGCTGCTGATGCTCGCCCTGTACCACTCCGAGGGCGGCGCGCTGACCGCCGAGGAAGGCCTGAGCGAGAGCGAGCTCTACGAACGCCTGCTGTTCCGCTTCGCCCGCCGCGAGGTGGTGAAGACCCAGGACGCCTTGCCCGACAAGGAGATCCGCCGCTCGGTGGAGGAGGAGCTGCGCCGCCTGTCCGTGGTCGCCTTCGGCATGTTCAACCGCGGCACTCAGTGGATCGCCGAGTCCGACCTGGACACCGACCTGGCCGCCCTCCCCGGCCCACCCCGCGAACCCGTTGCCGCACAAAGCCTGCAAGCCCGCCTGACCGAGGCCGAACAGACCCTGGGCCGCTTCTTCTTCATCCACCGCGCCGAAGCCAGCCGCGACAACCGCCGCCTGCGCACCTACGAGTTCCTGCACGCCACCTTCGGCGAATACCTGGTGGCCCGCTTCACCTGGAAGGTCCTGCAAGGCCTGGTGGCACAGGAAAAAGCCATCGCCGATGACCCTTACGCGACCACCGAGGTCAACGACGACCTCCTGCACGCGCTGATCTCCTTCCAGCCGCTCAGCACTCGCCGCCCGGTGCTCACCTTCCTGGCCGAACTGGCCGGCCGCCTCGACGAGCCAACCCGGCAGGCGACCGCCGACCTGCTCAACCGCCTGTTCCGCACGGCGCACCAGGAACGCGCCCAGCGCCGCCACGCCACCTACCGGCCGAGCCCGCGCGAGGTTCCGGCCCGGCACGCGGCCTATAGCGTGAACCTGTTGCTGCTCAACGTGATCGTCGACGACGAGGTGCCGGTCAGCGCGCCCGCCCGCTGGCACCAGGAGGCCCGTTTCTGGCACTCCCAGCTCGGCGGTCCGGGCTGGCTCAGCATCCTGGAAACCCTCACCGTCACCTACCGTTCCTCTGGCCAGGGACGCCAGGCCTGGGTGCGGTTGCGTAAGGCGAACGACCCGCCGCCGACAGTCGAACTGCCTGGCCTGTTCGGTGACCGTCCCGCCAGCGGGGGAACCTATGGCCACATCGATCAGGACCCGCAGCAGATCCAGCGCCGGAACCACCTGCTCGGCATGGAGGTCTTCCTGCTGCACGCGGTGGAGCCGCTATTGCGACACCTCGGTTCGGCGATCAACAAGTTGCCCTGTGTCAACGGCGTCATCGAGCCCTCTCCCGCGCGCCGGATCATGGACCTGTGGCTGCTCTCCGCCCGTCCGGTCAGACCCCAGGACCGGTTCGCGCTCTACCACCGGGCGTTCGACTACCTGGCGGCCAACCAAGACGACCTCACCGGCGAGGAGTATGACCTGTACCTAACGCTCATCCTGGAGCGGCTCGCCGCGGACACCGTCCTGGGCGTCGACGAACTTGTGGCACTGCGGGAACGCGCGCAGAAACGCCTCCGCGCCAGCCTGCCGAGCTTTGACCGCTGCCACCTCGTCATCAACAGCCTCCGACCGGGAGCGTGACCGTGCTGCGGACCCTGAGCTACGCCGACGCGGTGCGACTGCTGGGCGGCAAGGAAAGCAAGGCCGTCACCTGGCTGGACCGGATCACCGGCGCCGCCATGCTCGGCGCCGCGCCCGGGGTGGCGGAGGTGCTCGGCTGGTTCGACGCCAAGGCGGAGCTGGTGAAGCACGGCCATGATCTGGTCAACGGCCTCTCCGGCCGGATCCGCGGGCTGCACCGGTTCGACCGCTCCCAGCGACTGGAAGCGGCGCACGCGATCATCGTGACCCTGGCCTTCGTCGAGGCGTTCCAGGCGCTGCCGCACCGGCCGGATCCCAAGGAGCTGCTGGACAGCCGGGTCAGCACAACGGAACTGGTCCGCGAGCTGCTGCTCAGCGCCGCTCCCCTGCCGACTCCGCAGAGCCCGTACCGCGAGCACCTGCGCGCGCTCACCCTGTACTACCACGCGCAGGCCAACGCGCTGATCCTGTTCGTGATGGGGCTCGCGGTGTGGGACCGGTGGAACCAGACCGAACGCGACCGGTTCACCGCGCAGACCGAGGACCGGCTGGTCACCCAGGCGCTCGCGCGGTACCAGGAGCTGTTCCGGCAGCTCGCCGTCGAGTGCCCGGAACTGGCGTTCTGGGCCAACCTCACCGAGCACCAGGGCACCCAGGAGCTCATCCGCACCGGCCTGGTCCAGCTCCAGACGCAGCTGGCCGCGATCGCCACCGGCCGGGACCCGGACGCCCGGCGTGCCGAACTGGCCCGCGGCTACCAGGCCCAGCTGAACCGGCCGGTGGTCGAGCCCGACGAGCTGCCCGCCGACTTCCGCATCCCCGTCCTCGGCCAGGCCTACGTCGATCCGCTGTGCCGGGTAAGGGAAATCGCCGCGGGCGACACCCCGAGCCAGGAGCCGTGGTGGGAGGAAGTGCCGCTGCGGCACGACATCCAGGCCTTCCTGGCCGGTCACCTCACCTCCCCGCAGGCGGCCGAGCTGCCACTGCTGGTGCTCGGGCAGCCGGGGTCCGGCAAGTCGGTGCTGACCAAGGTGCTCGCGGCCCGGCTGCCCGCCACGGACTTCCTGCCGGTGCGGGTGCCGCTGCGCGAGGTGGCCACCGAGGTCGACGTGCAGACCCAGATCGAGCAGGCCGTCCGGCTCGGCACCGGGTACCGGCTGGACTGGCCGGAGCTGGCGGGCTCGGCGGGGGACGCGCTGCCGGTGGTGCTGCTGGACGGGTTCGACGAGCTGCTGCAGACCACCGGCGTCAGCCAGAGCGACTACCTGGAGCGGGTCCGCGCGTTCCAGCAGCGCGAGGCGGCGCAGGGCCGCCCGGTCGCGGTGGTGGTGACCACCCGCACCACGGTCGCCGACCGCGCTCGTATACCGCATGGATGCGTGGCGCTGCGGCTGGAACCCTTCGACGAGCCGAGGGTGTCCCGCTGGCTGGCGCACTGGCAGGCCAGCAACTCCGGCTCCCGGTTCCGCCTCACCACCCAGACCGCGATGCGCTATCCCGCGCTGGCCACCCAGCCGCTGCTGCTGCTGATGCTCGCCATCTACGACGCCGACGGCGGCGACCTGCGCGAGGCCCAACTGCGCGAGAGCGACCTGTATGACCGGCTGCTGCACCGGTTCGCGCTGCGCGAGGTGCGCAAGACCCGCGCCGGACTGCCCGAGCCGGAGCTGCGGGCCGCGGTGGAGCAGGAGCTGCGACGGCTGTCCGTGGTGGCCTTCGGCATGTTCAACCGCGGCCAGCAGTGGATCACCGAACCCGACCTGGACGCGGACCTGGCCGCCCTGCTCGGCGTCAGGAGCGGCCCGCTGACCGGCGCGCGCACCCCGCTCGGTCCCGCGGAGTCCACGCTGGGCCGGTTCTTCTTCATCCACCGGGCCGAGGCCCAGCGCGACGACCGGCGGCTGCGCACCTACGAGTTCCTGCACGCCACCTTCGGCGAGTACCTGGTCGCCCGCCTCACCTGGCAGGCCCTGCACGGCCTCAACGCGATGGCCCAGGCCGCGGCGGCCAACCCGCTGGCGGTGGTCCCGCTCAACGACGGTTTCCCGCACGCCCTGCTCGCGCACACCCCGCTGAGCAGCCGCCGCCCCGTGCTGACCTTCCTCACCGAGCTCGCCGAGGCCACCGCACCCGACCTCCGCAGCCAGCTGGTCATCCTGCTCATCCGGCTGTACCGCGACGCCCCCGGCACGCACCCGACCCGCAGCCACGGCGACTACCAGCCCCGCCCGATGACCGTCCCCGCCCAGCACGCAGCCTACCGCGCAAACCTGTTGCTGCTCACGGTGATCACCAAGGGCACGCTGCGCGCCAGCGAGCTCTACGGCGAGGCGGAGGAGGAGCCGGGGGTGGTGCGGCACTGGCAGAGTGACACCCTGCTGTGGCGCTCCCAGCTCAGCAGCGAGGACTGGACCGGCCTGGTGGAAAGCCTCGCCCTCACCCGCACCTGGCGCGGCCCTCGCCGCGACCTGGAGTTGCGCTTGGACGACGGCGGCTTCACCCCGCCCGCTCTCGACCTCACCTGGTCGACCCATCGCCCGCAGGGGATCCACCCCCTTTCCACCGGCGTCCAGTTCGTCAACCAGACCCCGCGGGCGCAGCGCCGCACGCTGCACTTCCTGTGCGGCAACGAGGACATCAACCTGCACGTGCTGGAACCGCTGTTCGACCACCTGGAGCCGTTCTACGCCCTGTACCCCGTCGCGGACGGCAAGCTCCTGCCCACCCGCCCCCGCGCCGTGCTCGACCTGCTGACCCTGCCCTACCGGCACACCGCCGAGGACCGCGCCGCCCAGTACCAGCGCTGCCTCCGCTCGATCACCGCCCTGCCCGGCGAACCGGACTCTCCGGACCGCCTGGCCAGCCTCGACCTCGTGCTGACCCTGATGGCCGCCGACCCTGGCTCCCCACTCCCCCTGGCCGCCCAGCTACTCGCCGAGCTGACCACTCACCTGTCCCGCCTCCCGCACCGCGCCACCACTCTGGAACGCCGAGCCCTGCGCCACGCCCTCACCCTGCTCACCCGCCCCGAACCGCCCACCCCGGAGCTGATCGCCGCCCTGACCAGCCTGATCGCCGACGCCCTGACGAACGACCCCACTCCCCTGGCGCTGGAAGCCCTGGTCACGCTGCTCGAACGCGAACCAGCCACCAACCCGTACCCGCTGGCTGACCTGGACCCCGAGACCTGGACCGAGCTGACCACGGTCCGCCCGGACCTCGGCCACCGCGCGCACAACGTCTGGCTCCGCCTCCTCGGCGGTGACGTCCCCTGGCCGCACGCCACCCCATGAGCTAGTGCCGCACGGCCTCGGACGTCTGGAGCTCGCGGCCGTGGCTGACCACGAGGTCGAGGACGGCTTCCACGTCCTCACGAGTGCTGGCCGGATTGATCGTGCACAGGCGGAGCACCACCGCGCCGCGCACGCGGGTGGTCAGCACCAGGCCGTCCCCACCCGCGCAGACGGCGCGGCTGATCCGCTGCTGCGCGCGGTCGCCGTCCCAGTCGGCGGGGACCCGGCGCGGGCGGTAGGCGAAGGTGAGCACGCAAAGGCTGGGCGGGGTGACCAGACGCAGCTCGGGATGGGCCCGGATCAGGGTGCCCGCGTGTTCGGCGAGGTCGATGCCGCGCTCGATGGTGTCCCGGAAGGCCGCCGCGCCGAAGGTCTTCAACGACAGCCACAGTTTCAGCGCCCGCAGCCCCCGGCTCTGCTGGGGACCGTGGTCGGAGAGGTTGGTCTCGGTGCCGGGCGCGTGGGCGGGGTCGAGGTAGGCGTTGTCGAGGGCGTGGCGCGCCAGGCTGAAGGTGGCGGGCAGCAGTTCGGGCCTGCGCAGCAGGACACAGCCGATCTCGTACGGCTGGAAGAGCCACTTGTGCGGGTCGACGGTGAGCGAGTCGGCCCGGCCCAGCGCGGCGCGCAGGTGCCGGCCGCGGCTGGTGGCGGCCACGGCGGCGCCGAACGCGCCGTCGACGTGCAGCCACAGGCCCTCGCGCTCGCACAGGTCCGCGAGCTCGGCGAGCGGGTCGATGGCGCCCGTGCCGGTGGTGCCGAGGGTGGCGATGACGGCGAAGGGCCGGTGCCCCCGGTCCCGGTCGCGGCTGATCTGCTCGGCGAGCGCGGCGGGGTCGAGCCGCAGCTGTTCGTCAGCGGGCAGGACGTGCAACTGGTCGCGGGTCAGGCCGATCAGGTGCGCTGCGCGGGCCACCGAGGGATGGGCCTGAGTGGAGCAATACAGGCGTCCCCGCTCGCGGTGGCCGTCGAGATGCTGGTCCCTGGCCACGGCCAGGGCGGTCAGGGTGGCCACGGACCCGCCGCTGACAAAGAGTCCGCCGTGGCCCGCGGGGAGACCGAGCAGTGCCTTGAGCCAGTTCAGCGTGGTCAGTTCGAGCTGGGTGGGGCCCGCGCCGACAAACCAAGCGCCGGGGACGGAGAGGTAGGCGGCGGCGAGCGCGTCGGCCAGCACCGCGGGGAAGTTCCCGGTGGCCGGCACGAAGGCGAAGCTGCGCGGGTGGTCCAGCCGGGTGGCCTCGGCCAGCGCCTGCTCGGTGACCTGGTCGAGCAGGGCGGGCAGGTCGTCGACGCCGTGTTCGGGCAGCGGCTCGTCCAAGACCGCGCGCAGGACTTCAGGGGCCGGGACGTGCCAGGCCGGGCGGTCCCCGGTGGTGGAGACCCGCTTGATGATCAGCTCGATCGCATGCCTGCCCGCCCGACGCATGTCCGCCTCGCCCATGCGCAGCGGCGGGAGCGAGCTGGTGGCCCCACGACACCGTAGCTGGAAGGACCTGATCCAGCTCAGCGCCTCGGCACTGGGGCGCGGCCGGGGTTCCCTGGCGGCGACCGGCCGGCTGAACTGGAGCAGACCGATCTCCTCACCAGCCCAGATCGGCCCCGGCCCCGCGATGGCCCACCACACGGCCTCCCCCGCCGTGACGTCGGTGAGCCGGTCCGGACCGGGAAGAGGGTCGCGGCCGTCGGCTCGGTAGTGCCCCGAGGGCGGGACCTCGGACAGGGTGAGGTCGGCGGGGGCGTGCACAACGAGCTGGCTGTACCGCGATCCGGCCGGGTAGGTCCGGCCCGAGGTGGGCGGCAGCGCCGGGGCGAGGAAGGCGAGCATGTGCAGGCCCAGCGCCGGGAGCAGCCCGCAGTCGCTCTCCACGGCCTGGACGAGTGAGACCACGGTCTGGAACCGCGGGTTGACCTCGATGGCCAGCAGCCGGCCGGAGTCGGCCACCAGGTCCAGCCCGAACATGCCGCGGAAACCCCTGGCCCGCAACAGTTCACCGACCCGCCAGGCGGCGAGCCTGGCCTGCCGGTAGAGATCGCCGGGCAGTTCGTCGGGCGCGACCAACTGGTTGCCGCAGTGTGAACCCCAGGCCGCGGCCAGTTCCGGCAGGCCGACCAGCTGGTGCGAGACCGCCGAGACGACGGTGCGGTCACCGCCGGCGCAGGCCGTGACGGTCAGCGAGATCCCCGGGTGGAACCGGCTCAGCTTGATCGGCTGGTCCGGCCACTCGGCCAGGCAGTCCCGCAGGTCCGCGACCGAGTCGAGGACGCGGGTGCCGTGGCCGATGAGGTTGTTCTCCCGGCGCTGGGCGACCGTCCTCGGCCACTCCGGGTGCCAGTACGCCGAGGCGGCCATGCGGTCGCGCGCCGGCACGACGACCGACTCCGGGCTGGCCACCCCCGCCCTGGCGAACAACCCGACGGCGGCGATCTTGTCCGCGGCCCAGGCGGTCAGCTCGGGCGCGGGCGCGAGCAGGCGGTAGCCGTGGGTGCCCGCCCAGGTGCGGGCGTTGTCGCCGTGTTCGGGCGCGAAGGACACGCAGACGCGGCGCTGGTCAGCCACCGCAGGAGGCAGGTGGCCGGGCGGCGGCGTGGGCAGCGGCTGGAACGCCGAGACCTGCTCGTGCCGGAGCCAGCCGGGCGACGGCTGGCACGAGGCGTAGACGAACGGACAGTGGTCCAGCCACACGGCCTCGTCGACCAGCTGGCCCAGCAGGCGCAGCCCGGCCCCGGCCTCAACCCCCTCGATGTCGCCAAGGGGCGCGCCGGTCACCGGAGGATGGTCAGCGTGTCCAGCCCGCTCACCCTGGACACTCCCTCGCCCAGCGCCGCGGTGAGGTCCAGCTCGGGCAGCACGACCACGCTCTGTGCCAAGGCCCCCCGGAACAGACCGTCGGTGACGGTGCCAAAAGCCGTGACCACGATGCTGCCGTTCACCTTGGCGACCACGTTCCTCGCCCAGTGCACGGTGCTGCCGCGCCCGGTGTTCCAGTGGTAGGTGGCCTCCGCGGTCGGGATGGTCACCGCGACCGCGCTGGTCGTCTCGGTCGACTCACCGGAGCCGCGCGCCGAGGAGACGCCACCGAGCAGGCAGGTGCCGAACTCCTCGACGAACCTGATCGTGGTCGGCCGCGAGGTCAGCGTCAGCGGCGGATCGAAGGTGAGTGTCTGCGTCCCCAGACACTGCGACACGCCAAGCCGCGGCAGGGCCTCAGCGGGAGCCGCCGCCAGGACGCCGAGCACACCCGCCAGCGCCACCGCCGTGACACCCATCAGCCCACGCGTCCAAGACCACCGAACCACGGCCGCACCTCCACAAGTCCCCTGTGAGGCGCCCACTGTGGCCGACTACCCCATCAAGGTCAATCGACACACCCGAACGGTCCAAGGACGCCAACCGGACGCGTCCCGCAGGCCGCCAGAACCAGCGATCTGGGCACTGGTTAGGTTGGCCGGTCGGTCGAGCAGCAACGCCAAACCTGGGCCGCACCGCCGTTGCCGTTCGCCGCGAATCTTGGTCAGCTGGCCGGATCGCGGCGTTCTCGATTCGCCGTGGCTCCCGCTCACAGCCGGGCTCGGCGGAGCACTCGTGTTCGCCCGGCAACTCATGGCACCGGTGACGGGGCTAGCGGGGCTGGACATGACTCAGCGGGGCGTCCGCTCCCTGGCTGCTGGGAGGTGACGCCCCGCTGGGTGGTCTGGCTAGCTGGTGGTGGTGATGGTGGTGGCTGCGATCAGTGTTGATCACCGTCGTCGAAACGGCGGCGGAAACGCTCTTCCATCCGCTGAGAGAACGAACTCCGCCGCGGCGTGGCCGACCGCTGTTGTGGCGATCCACCTTCCTCGGCGGCTGGGTCTGTCTTGTTCGTGGCGGACAGACCCCACACGGCGCCGACGAACATCAGCAGGAAGCCGACGACGCTCAGCACCGGGATTTCGGCCGGTCGCAATACGGGCAAGATCACACCGACAACGAGCAGCAACAGGCCCACCACGAACACCGCAAGCCCCTGTAGGCGTCGCCGTCGAGATGGCCTTCGCAACCGAGCGCCGCGCACGGTGGAGGCGAACTTGGGGTCCTCGGCGTAGAGCGCGCGCTCGATCTGGTCGAGCAGTCGCTGCTCGTGCTCGGAGAGTGGCATGGCTCCTCCTCCGGCACAGCTTGTAGCGGGCGCCGGGCTTCAGCGGTTCCGCCGGACCCGGCGGGCGCCCCGCGTGGGGCGTCACCTTGAGAATACGATCCGTGCGACGCCTAGACTACCCGGTCCCCGGAGTCGAGACGGTGGTGTCTCAGACGTCATCCGCTCGGGGTAGTAGCCAAGGGTGACTGAACGCCGTTCAGGACGATGTTCCAGTGCGTTAACCCCACCCCGACGGACGAGCAGTTTGATCACGCCGCCCTGGTCGGGCCACGGATCGCCACCACCGCCACAACGGCCCGCGGAACGCCCTGGTCATCACTGCCAGCCAGGTGATCCGTACGTCACACGGTCGGAGCAGTCCGCTCCGGCGCGACGCTCGGTCGCCGCCCCGGCAGACATTCGGCCGACACCGCCGCCCGGACCGCCGCGTGCGCCTGCTCGGTGCTGAGCAGCTTGGCCAGCCAGCGTGAGCTGAGCCCCTCCACGAGCGCGGTGAACCGGACCGCCGCGGCCGCCGGATCGACCGTGGTCGAGATGCTGCCGTCCTCCTGTCCCTGCTCGATCAGCTCGGCGATGTACTTGCCCCACCGGAGCCCGGCGTTGCCCACGATCTCCCGCAACGCCTTGTCGAACACGGCCGCCGCCCGGAGCTCACCCCAGACCGCGGAGTTCTCCCGGACCCGGCGCTTGTCCTGGAACTCGCGCTGGAGGTTGTCGAGCAGCCGTTCGTACCCGTCGCCCTGGCTGGACTGGGTGTACTCCGCGGCACGCTCGTCGACGAACCGCATGGTCGCCGCCAGCAAGCCACTCCGGCTCTTGAAGTAGTAGTAGATCAACGCGGTGGAGGCCCCGGCCTGCTGCGCCACCTCCTCCACGCGGAGGCCGCGGACGCCGGTGCGGGCGATCATCCGGCAGGTCGCTTCCAGCAGGGCCTGCCGTCGGTCGGGCGCTTCGCTCACGGGATCACATTGTCATGGCCGGCTCCTGTTGGGTCGCGCAGTGGATGCCACCGCCGTATCGGGCGATGGGGTCGATGTCGAGCTGGACGACCGCACGACCAGGGTGCAGCTCGGCCAGCAGGCCACGGGCGTGGTCGTCGGCCCGTCCGTCACCAAAACTGGGGACGAACACCGCACCGTTGGCCACGTAGTAGTTGAGGTAGCTGGCCAGGAAGTCGCCGGAGCCACGGATCCGGGACCGGTCCGGCGCCGGGAGTTCGACCACCTCCAGCGGGCGCCCCCGCGCGTCGGTGGCGTGCTGGAGCGCCTTCAGCGCCTGGTCGCTGACGGCCGTCCACTCATCCGGTGCGGAACCCGCGGCCGGACGGTCGAGCAGCACGACGCCGGGGGCCGCGAACCGGGCCAGCGCGTCGACGTGGCAGTCGGTGATGTCCGCACCCCGGACACCGGCCAGCCAGATGACCTTGTCGATGCCCAGCAGCTCGCCGAGCACGGCCTCCACGTGTTCCTTGTCGCGACCCGGGTTGCGGTTGTCGTTGAGCAGCGAACTCTCGGTGGCCAGCAGGGTTCCCTCGCCGTCGACCTCGAGGGAGCCACCCTCGGCCACGATCCCGGCCGCGAGCCGGGGCAGGCCGAGGTGGTCGAGTAATCGCCGGGCCACGCGGTGGTCGTCCTCATGCGGGTGCTGCTTGTCGCCCCAGCCGTTGAACCCGAAGTCGACCCCGGCCACCGCACCGGGCCTGCTGACGAAGGTCGGCCCGTGGTCGCGCGTCCACAGGTCGTCCACCGGGATGGGCAGCACCTCGACCGCGCCACCGACCGCCCGCTGGGCGGCGTCCCGGTGCTCCGGGCGGGCGAGCAGGGCCACCGGTTCGTGGTCGGCGACGGCCCTGGCCAGCCGAGCCACCGTGTCGCGGACGGCGGGCAGGTCGGCTCGGTACAGCGAGGTGTGCGCGGGCCAGGAGAGGTACGTGCGGGCATGCGGAACCCACTCGGCCGGCATGCGCCACCCCGCGATGGGTGGACTGTTCTCGCTGTTCGGCGACATGTGGACCACCTTGCCATCTACTGAAAATTCAGTCAAACTGGCCGGGAGCCGACGCGAGCAGGCGTCCTGTTTGCCGGTTGTCGAGAGGGGTAGTCAGGAATATGACGGCTGACCTGGAACCTGACGCACGGGTGGTCGCAGGGGTCGACGGCTCGCCTTCGGCGGCGGCCGCGGCCGAGTGGGCGGCCACCGAGGCCCGGCTGCGGAACCTGCCGCTCCGGCTGGTGTGGGCACACGAGGTCACCGCCCCCGGCTACGGCGTCGGCGCGCTGCCGGAGGGCGCGGTGGAACAGGACTCGGTGCGGGAGTGGGTCGAGCAGTCCCTCGCCGAACTGGTGCGGCAGTGCCGCGCCGCCCACCCCGAGCTGGACGTGCACGGCGACTTCGTCCCCGGCGACCCGCTCGACGTGTTGGTCGAGCACAGCAAGGGCGCCGACCTGCTGGTCCTCGGCGCCGCGGGCAGATCGGCCGCCACCGGCATCCGGCTGGGGTCGATCGCCTCCAGCGTGGTCCGCGGCGTGGCCTGCCCGGTGGTCGTGCTGCGCGCCCCCGCCGATCCCGAACAGGGCCCGGTGGTGGTCGGCGTGGACGGCTCGGAGACCAGCGCGGCCGCCCTGGACTTCGCCTTCGACTTCGCCGCCCGGCACCACCGCCGGATCGTCGCCGTGCACACCTGGAGCGACCTGCCGCTGGACGCCTTCGGCCCGGTCCGCGCCTGGGACTTCGACCCGAAGATCATGCACCAGGAAGGCCAGGAACTGCTCGCGCAATGGCTCCTGCCGCTGCGGCGGGAGCGGCCGGACATCCCGGTCGAGGAGGTCGTGACCACCGAGAAGCCCGCGGACGCGCTACTGGAACGCGGCAAGGACGCGGCGCTGATCGTGGTCGGCAGCCACGGCAGGGGCGCGTTCCGACGGCTACTGCTGGGCTCGGTCAGTCACGCGGTCGTGCACTACGCGCACGGACCGGTCGCCGTGGTCCGCGCCCCGAAGTCCTGAGCTCGAGGGCGTGTCGTCACAGCCCCGTCTGCGGGAGTCGTGATCGGTTTGGTCGCTGGCGGTACGGCCGGCATGCCCCCATACCGGGTGTATCCGGGCGTTCCGGCCGTGCCGCCAGCGACCAAACCGGCGCGGCTACCGCTGGCGGGGCTGTGACGACACGCCCTAGTCCCTGGCCATCCGGGGTCTGGTCACATCGGCCCGCTGCGGCGCGGCGCCGAGCAGGGAAGCCGGCTTGATCGCCGCCCCGCCGAACTTGGCGCGGGCGGCGTCGGCGGCTTGGTCAGCCTCACGCCAGCCGCGTTCGGGTTCGTCGAAGGTCAGCTGGTCGCCCGCGCCGCCGTGGTCGTCCAGCTGCTCCACCCGCACCCCGATCAACCGGACCGGCCCCGGCGGGGTCTGCTCCTCCAGCAGCTGGCAGGCCAGACGGTAGATCTCCTGGGTGACGTCGGTGGGCAGCGGCAGCGTGCGGGCGCGGGTGATCGTGCTGAAGTCGGCGAACCGCACCTTGATCGACACGGTCCGCCCGCGCAGTCCCCGGCTCCGCAGCGAGGCCGCCGTCCGCTCGGAGAGCCGGAGCAGCTCCCGGCGCAACACCGCGCGGTCGTGGTGGTCGACCTCGAAGGTCTCCTCGGCGCCGATCGACTTCTCCGGCGACTCGGGCACCACGGCCCGCGTGTCATGCCCGTTGGCCAGACTGTGCAGGTGCTCAGCCTGGGCGTTGCCGACGATGCGGCGCAGCCGGGCCAGCGGGGTCTCCGCGAGGTCGGCCACGGTGTGCAGACCACGGTCGACCAGGCGTTCCTCGGTGCGCTTGCCGACGCCCCACAGCGCGGAGACCGGCAGCGGCCGCAAGAACGCCAGCACGTCCGTCTTGGGCACCACCAGCATGCCGTCGGGCTTGCACAGCCCGGAGGCGAGCTTGGCGACGAACTTGGTCGAGCCGACCCCGACCGAGCAGGTGATGCCGTGCTCAGCCTCCACCCTGGCCCGGATCTCCTCGCCAATGCGGCCGGGAGTCATCCGCAGCCTGCGCAGCGCGCCGCGCACGTCGAGGAACGCCTCGTCCAGGCTCAGCGGCTCCACCAGCGGGGTGAAGTCGCGGAAGATCGCCATCACCCCGGCCGAAACCGCCGTGTACAGGGTGAAGTTCGGCGGGATGAACACCGCCTTCGGACACAGCGCCCTGGCCCGGCTGGTCGGCATCGCCGAACGGACGCCGAAGGTGCGGGCCAGGTAGTTGGCCGAGGACACCACACCACGGTTGCCGGTGCCACCGACCACGACCGGCACGTCCTTGAGCTCGGGCCGCTCCCTGATCTCGGCCGAGGCGTAGAAGGCGTCCATGTCCACGTGCAGGATCGGACAGCCGGCGTCCTCCGGCCAGGCGCCATCACGCGCCTTGTACTTGTCGACCAGACCGCGCGGCAGGTCCCCGCTCCGGCCCATCCGGCACCTCCCCACCTGCACCGATCCGGGTCTCGAACGGGCGTTCGAGGCGTGGCTCGAAGTCTAGACAGCCGGTCCGACATCGCCGCTCGGCCTGGCCTGCCCAGCTGAAATTCAGGACCGGGACTCGCGTTGCCTGGCCCACTGCCTGATCTGATCATGCACATCAGTAGCCTCGGCCAGCCTTTGCCCAATATCGGCGGTGAGTCGACGGCCGGGCCAGAACTGCACGAGAAAGCGCTCCGTATCCTGAGTTGATCCATCGCCGGATACGAGCCCCTCAGACCTGCTCCGGAATGCGCGAACCTGATAACGGCCAGGCAAGCCGAGTTCGAGTGGATCACCGGTGGGATGCCCCGCGGTCACCCCGAACAACTCCACCGTTGCCAAGGTCAGCACCATCTCCGCTTCGGCCTGTTCATCCCACGTGCCGTGCGGATGTGGCGGCTCGGCGTCCCACGCTTCCAACCGAACTGCTGATCTTTGACCGCTGGCCAACTTGCTGGTCAGCGCGATCGCGTCGTCAACGCAGTGCAGCAGCAGACCAGGCTCGGCGAACGAGAAGCACGGAGGCTCGACGAGCCCCCGTGACCAGATCTCGAACAATCCGTGCGATATTCCTATCGTTGTCTCAACGGACCCGTGCATCTTCGCCACGGCCGGATCATGGTGTCTATGCCCCATATTGACATTATTGTCCCTCTTGGAAACCCGGATGATCGGTTAGACCAGTGGCTGAGGGCAGCACCGCAGCCGGTTGTCAGATCGGGTTCGACTCGCGGTCCAGCCACACCGTCTGCCCCTCGGGAGTGACGGTGACGCCGAAGCGGCGTGGTCCCGGCCGGCCCCGTTCCACCCACCAGCGGTGTGCCGCCTCGACCTCGGTCCACAGCGGGCGGGGGCCGGCCTCGCGCACCTCGACCGTGCCGTCCCGGACCTCGGCGATGGCCGCGGAGCCGCTGGCGGCGTGGTGGAGCAGGATCTCGTAGTCGTGTTCGCCGGTGTAGCTGATCTCGCAGCCGACCTCCGGCAGGCGCAGGCCGATGCCGAAGACGCCTTCGCCGAAGGCCACCTCGCCGGGGGGCACCGCGCTGGTGCGCGGGGCGCCGGTGTCGGCGAGCTCGGCGTGACCGGCCGCGTCGCCGGTGAACAGGCGCTGGCCGCGCAGCTGCATGAAGGCCACGCCGCCGACCACCGGGCCCGCGGCGGTGCCGTCGGGGCGCACGGTCAGTTCCAGCAGCACGCCGTTGTCGAAGGCGTTGCCCCACGGGGTGAGGATCATGCCGCCGGGGCGGGTCTGCTCGACCCAGGGGTACGGCAGGCCGTCGCCGACCGCGGCGACCGTGGCGACCACCCGGTCGAACGGGGCCCGCTCCGGGCAGCCCAGGGTGCCGTCGGCGCAGGTCACGTGCACCGGATGGCCGGTGCGGGTCAGGTTGGCGGCGGCGATCTCGGCGAGGGTGGGGTCCAGTTCGACCGTGGTCACCTGGTGCGGGCCGACCAGTTCGGCCAGCAGGGCCGCGTTGTAGCCGGTGCCCGCGCCGATCTCCAGCACCCGCTGGCCGCGGATCAGCCGCAGCCGGTCCAGCATGTCCACCACCAGGCGAGGCTGGGAGGCGCTGCTGGTGGCCACCCGGCCGACCTTCGGCCAGCGGGTCGCGCCGTCGTCGAACTGGGTCACCACCACGGTGTCGCCGTACACGCACTCCCGCCACAGCTCCGGGTCGGTCAGCAGGTCCACCGGCCGCGGCTGCCTGCCGCGCGGGGAGCACCACATCCGGCGCGGGATGAACCAGCCCCGGTCCACCCGCGCGAAGGCGCCCAGCACGGCCTCCCCGGCCCGGCAGACCGCGCGGATCTCGGCGATGTGCTCGGCGTGGCTGGTCGGTCCCGGCACGGCGGACTCCCTGGCGTCGGCGGGGCGCCGGTGTCAGCGACGGGCGCCCTTGAGCTCCAGCATGGCGCGGTCGGCCTCGGCCAGCGCGGTGGGCAGCTCGGCGGGATGCGCCAGGTCCGCCCAGCCGATGGTCACCGAGATCGGGGTGCCCGCGACCAGCGCCTCCCAGTCCTCCTCGTCGACCGCGGCGGCCAGCCTGCCGCCGATCTCCACCGCCTCGGTCACGCTGGTCTCCGGCAGCAGCGCGACGAACTCGTCCCCACCGTAGCGGGCCACGAAGTCGCCGCGGCGCACCGTGCGGGACAGGATCGCCGCGACCCGTTCCAGCACCAGGTCGCCGGAGAGGTGGCCGTGCACGGTGTTGACCGTCTTGAAGCCGTCCAGGTCGATCACGCCGATGGCCGCGGCGCCGCGCTGCTCGGCGATCATCGCCAGCCGCTGCTCCAGGTGCCGCCGGTTGGGCAGGCCGGTGAGCGGGTCGGTGAGCGCCTCGGCGGCGTAGCGGCCGACCGCGCGGCGCAGGTCCTCGTGGTCCAGCCGGGCGCCGACGCCCTCGATGAACCGGTCGACCAGCCGGGACGGGTGCTCACCGGCCAGCTTGAACGCCTGCCGGTCGGCGGTGTGCGCGGCGCGGTGGTCCCCGGCGGCGGCGTAGGCCAGCGCGCGCAGCCGGAACAGCTCGGCCGGGCCGAGGGTGTTGGCGACCAGGGTCATCGAGTCCAGCCTGGCCAGCGCGTCCAGCGGGCGGCCTGCCGCGATCGCGTCGCACACCTGGGCCAGCGCGCCCAGGTCAGCGGCCTCGTGGCCCTCCAGCAACACCTCGGCCATGGTCAGCTGGACCGGTTCGCCGAGCGCGGTCAGCCGGGCGCTGGCGTAGCGGTAGAAGGGGTAGTCGGCCGGGCGCAGCTCACTGCCCGGCTGGCACTGCCTGGCCAGCGACACCGCGGTGCGCAGCATGTCCCGCGCGCCCTGCTCGTCGCCGCGGTGGTCCAGCGACACCGCGCAGCGCAGCGGGATCTCCGGGATCAGGTACTCCTCCGGCGGCAGCCCGGCCGCGGCCGCGGTGTTGCGGGCGCGCACCGAGGCCAGCATCGCCTGGTTGTGGAAACCCGCGATGGAATAGGTGATCGCCAGGTCCGCCCACGCGTCGGCGGCGATGGTGTCCGCCCTGGTCACCAGCTCCATCGTGCGCGAGCCGCGGACCAGGTGCCGGACACAGCGGTCCACCGAGCCCTCGGTCAGCGCGACGTAGGCGGCCAGCGCGTACAACTCGCCCATCAGCGCCGGGTCGCCGCTGGCCAGCACCACGTCGAAGGCCTGGTCGGCCACGGAGACGGCCTCCAGCCGGTGGCCGTCCATCATCAGGCAGCCCAGCTTCATCAGCAGCGAGCGGCCGACGATCGCGGGCTCCTCGGCGCGGGCGATCACCGCGTCGGCCAGCGCGATGGCCTCGCTCAGCGCGCCTTCCCTGATCAGCTCCCGCATCCGGTCCGGCGCGGCCGCGTCGGACGAGGTGACCGCGTCTGCCGACATGTCACGCCTCCTCACCCGCACCGGTTTCAGCTGAGCCGATCCTGCCACGTGCGGTCCACTGTGGTGAGTGACCGGGAAACATCGTTGCCCGCCGGAAGCCACCGCCCGCTTCCGGCACTGGGGCAGGAAGCGGGCGGCGGCATGCGGTCCGCTCCCCTCCCGTACGGGCCACGGGTCCGCGGCGGCTCGGCCGGATCGGTGGGAGTCACCGGCGGCGCCAGCGGGGCGGGGAACGGATTTCGCACGATAGCGGCTGGTGGAATGACATGTTCCCGCCAGCGCGCCGTCAATGAACCATAGCGCCGATGAATGGCCCAGATTTGCCGATGAACGGTCATTTTCACCGTTCATCGGTCTCATCCACAGATAGTTGAAAGTGAATCGACCTTCGCCGGAGTTGACCTTACTCCACCTGGAGCCACCTGCGGCAACGCTCGGCTAACACCGGGATTACCCACGGTTTGCGGATCGCGGCGGAACCGCAATTCCCATCCGACTCACCCGATCGGGTGCGGAACTGGAAAGCGAGCAGACGCTTCCGTCATGCTGACCGCGGAGTCATTCTTCTCCGGCCACCGCGTGAACACACCGAGGGATCTCATGCCCGCAGACTTCGAGCACGCGCGTTCGGTCGCCGTGCTCGGCGCCGGCGCCAGCGGGCTGGCCGCCGCACGTGAGCTGACCAGGGCCGGGCACCGGGTGACCGTGCTGGAGGCCAGGCATTCGGTGGCCGGGCAGTGCGCCGCGGCAGAGATAGACGGCCGGGCGCACGACCTCGGCGGGCACGGCTACTCCCCCGGCCACCACCGGCTGGCCGCACTGGTCGAGGAACTGGGCCTGAGCAGCACCGACACCGGCCCGCCGCTGGTGTTCGACCCCGCGACCGGCCGGAGCCGCCCCCACCGGCCCGATCCGCTGTGCCGCGAGACCCTGGCCCGCTACCGGCGGATCCGCGCCGAGCAGTTCCCGCGCATCGCCGAACCCGGGCTCGCGCACTCCGCCCGCGCGCTGGCCGTGCCCGCCCGGCGCTGGCTGGCCGAGTACCGGCTCACCGCGCTCGCCGAGGTCTTCGGCCCCGGCTACACCGCGGCGGGCTACGGCCATCTTGACCTGGACCTGCCCGCGCTCTACCTCGTCAAGTACGCCGAGCTCACCGGTATGGCGGCCGGCGCGGAGCCGGTGCGCACCATCGACGGCGGCTTCGGCGCGCTGTGGCAGCGGGTGGCCGCGGAGCTGCCGGAGGTCCGCCGTGGCGTCCGGGTCGAGCGCATCACCCGCGGCCCGGACGGCGTGCGGATCATCGTGGACGGGGCGCCGCTGCTGGTCGACGACCTGGTGCTCACCGTGCCGCTGCCGGAGGTGCTGCCGGTGCTGGACGCCACCGAGGAGGAACGCGCACTGGCCGCGCGGATCCGCCACCTCGACCTCTACACCACCCTGGGCACCATCACCGGTCTGCCCGAGGGCGCGCACACCCTCGTCCGGCCGCACCTGGACAGCTCGGCCGGCATCGGCCGCTGCGTGTCCTTCCACCGCCGCCACCCGGACCAGGACGTGCTGGCCTGCCACGCCTACGGCCGCGCCGACCTGGACGGACCGGCGGTGGCCGACCTGCTGCGCACCGATGTCAGCGCCTGGGGCGGACACCTGCACCGGCTGCACTTGCAGCGCCGCTGGCGGTTCATGCCGCACTTCGGCTCCGCCGACCTGGCCGCGGGCGCGCTGGACCGGCTGGAGGCCCTGCAAGGTCAGCGGCGCACCTACCACCTGGGCGGGCTACCCGCCTTCGAGCTGGTCGAATGCGTGCTCGGTTACGCCCAGGACCTGATCCGGCGGCATTTCGCCAACAGCGGTCACAAACTCCTGGCCACCCGCTACTGATCGTTTGATCAGGTCGATACAGTACCGAAGATGCTACGTGTGCTGGCGGTCGACGATGAGGCTCCGCTGCTGGAGGAGCTGCTGCACATGCTGCGCGCCGACGCCCGCATCGAGCAGGCCGACGGCGCCGAGGGCGCGATGGAGGCGTTGCGCCGGATCGACCAGGTGGCCAAGGAGGGCGAGACCCTCGACGCGGTGTTCCTGGACATCCACATGCCCGGCCTGGACGGCCTGGAGCTGGCCAGGCTGCTGACCCGGTTCAGCACCCCGCCGCTGGTCGTCTTCGTCACCGCCTACGAGGACTTCGCGGTCGAGGCCTTCGAGCTCAAGGCCGTGGACTACGTGCTCAAGCCGATCCGCGCCGCCCGGCTGGCCGAGGCGGTGCGCCGGGTCGCCGAGCGGGTCCGGGCCGAACGCGCCGAGCCCGTCGTGGTCGGGCCGCCGGCCGCGACCGGCGCCGCGCACCCGGTCGCGCAGGAGCCGCCGGATGAGGTCATCCCGGTCGAGCTGGGCGGGCTGACCCGGTTCGTCCGGCTGGCCGACGTGCACTACGCGCAGGCCTGCGGGGACTACGCGCGGCTGCACACCGGGCAGGAGACGCACCTGATCCGCGCCTCGCTCGGCCAGCTGGAGGAGCGCTGGCGGGCCGCCGGGTTCGTCCGGGTGCACCGCAGCCACCTGGTGTCGCTGCGGTTCGTCGACGAGCTGCGGCTGGACACCGGGCAGCTCAGCGTGCGGGTCGGTGCCCAGGTGCTGCCGGTGAGCCGGCGGCACGCCCGCGAGCTGCGCGACCTGCTGGTGCGGCAGGCCCGGCCCGATCGGCAGCCGCCGAGATGAACGGCCGCCGATCGGAGGGCTCCCTCGATCCGTTTGGCCTTGATATCGGCGAACCTTAGACTCGGCCGTGACCTGGGTCACGTTCGCCGGGCTTCCGGCCCGGCATCATCCACCCGGGTCAGCGCCGTGACCGCCTGACCACGCTCCGCGACCACGGGGAGAACCTCGACGTGACCGAGCCGCGCCAGCCACCCCGGCGGGTGGTGGTCACCGGCCCGCGCACCAGGTCGGCCCGGCCGCGCCGGGCCGCCCGGATCGGGCGGGAGGACAAGGCCACCCTGGACGAGGTGTCGCTGCGCGCGCTCATCCGCAGCCAGCTGCGCGCCGGGATCGCGGTCTGCCTGGCCGTCGGCCTGCCGCTCGGCCTGCTGCCGGTGCTGTTCGAGCTGGTCCCGGCCAGCCGCGCGGCCGAGCTGTTCGGCGTGCGGGTGCCATGGCTGATCCTGGGCGGCGGGGTCTACCCGGTGCTGCTGCTCATCGGCTGGCTGTACGTGCGCGGCGCGGAGCGCATCGAGCGCGACTACCAGGAATTCGTGGAGGACCCCTCGACGTGAACGCGCTCTCCGGCCTGATCGCGGTCGGCGTGGTGACCGTGGCGACCATCCTCATCGGCGCCTACGGACTGCGCGTCTCGCGCACCACCTCCGACTACTACGTCGCCTCGCGCACCGTCGGCCCGTGGTGGAACGCCTCGGCGATCAGCGGCGAGTACCTGTCCGCGGCCAGCTTCCTCGGCGTGGCCGGGCTGATCCTCAGCTTCGGCGTGGACATGCTGTGGTTCCCGGTCGGCTACACCGCCGGCTACCTGATCATGCTCGCGCTGGTGGCCGCGCCGCTGCGCCGCTCCGGCGCGTACACGCTGCCCGACTTCGCGGAGAACCGGCTGGAGTCGGTGGCGGTGCGCCGGGTGGCCAGCCTGCTGGTGGTGGGCATCGGCTGGCTGTACCTGCTGCCGCAGCTGCAGGGCGCGGGCCTGACGCTGAACACGCTGACCAATGCGCCCGTGTGGGTGGGTGGCGTGGTGGTGGCGGTGGTGGTCACGCTGAACCTGGCCTCCGGCGGGATGCGCAGCATCACCTTCGTGCAAGCCTTCCACTACTGGCTCAAGCTCACCGCGATCGCGGTCCCGGCGATCCTGCTGATCATGGTGTGGCAGCGTGACGGCGCGCCGCTGCTGGACGCGGACCGGCCGGCCACCTTCAGCGAGCAGACCACGGTCACCATCCGCACGCCGGTGCGGGTGCAGAACGCCGAGCCGGTGCGGGTCACCGTGCACGGGCGGCTGGACGGCATCACCCACGAGGGCGCCGAGGTGGAGCTGACCGTGGGCGCGCACGAACTCGGCCAGGACACCAGGGTGGTGTTCCCTGCCGGCGCCGCGGTGCCGCACCTGGACTCCGCGCGGGTGCTCACCGGCGACCAGTGGGCCAGCCCGCTCTCCGGCGGGCGCGAGGAGTACCCGCTCTACGTCACCTATTCGCTGATCGTGGCCACCTTCCTGGGCACCATGGGCCTGCCGCACGTGCTGGTCCGGTTCTACACCAACCCCACCGGCCGGGCCGCCAGGCGAACAACCCTGGTGGTGCTCGGACTGCTCGGCGTGTTCTACCTGTTCCCGCTGGTCTTCGGCACGCTCGGCCGGCTGTACGCGCCGGAGCTGCTGATGACCGGCGCCACCGACGCGCTGGTGCTGGTGCTGCCGAAGCGGCTCATCCCCGGGTTCGCCGGGGAGCTGCTGGGCGCGCTGGTGGCCGGGGGCGCGTTCGCGGCGTTCCTGTCCACCTCCTCCGGACTGGCCATGTCGGTGGCCGGGGTGCTCTCCCAGGACGTCTTCCGCAAGCGTGGACTGCGCGGGTTCCGGTTGTCCGCGGTGCTGGCCACCGTGGTGCCGGTGGGGCTCGCGCTGATCGGCACCGACCTGCCGATCGCCAGCTCGGTGGGCCTGGCCTTCGCGGTGGCCGCCTCCTCGTTCTGCCCGCTGCTGGTGCTGGGCATCTGGTGGCGCGGGCTCACCTCGGCGGGCGCGGTCGCGGGGCTGGTCACCGGCGGCGGGCTGACCTTGCTGGCGGTGCTGGTCACCATCTCCGGGGAGCTGCGCGCGGGCTGGTTCACCACGTTGCTGAGCTGGCCCGCGGCCTGGTCGGTGCCGCTGGCCTTCGCGGTGATGATCGTGGTCTCGCTACTGACGAAGGACCGGGTGCCGCGTTCGGTGAACGCGACCATGGCCCGGCTGCACGCCCCGGAAGGAACCACCGGCCGATGACCCGCACCTCCGCGCTGTTCGTGCTCCTGCTGCTGCTCACCGTGCTCACCGTGGCGTTACTGGTGATCGTGCGGCGCTCGCGCGCCAACCGGGACTTCGGCACACCCACCGACCGGGCCACCTTCGAGACCCTGCACGCCGCCTCACTGGCCGCGCCGCCGCTGCGCGCCGGGCTGACCGCCGAGGCCGCGCGCAAGGCGATCCGGCGGCTGCGCGACCTGCTCGGCACACCCGCGCTCTGCCTGACCGACCAGGAGTCGGTGCTGGCCTGGTCAGGGGAGTGCGAGACGCACGTGGCCAGCGCGCTCACCCAGGCCGCGGAGACGCTGCGCTCCGGGCGGGTGCAGGTCAGCTCGGCCCGCTGCGCCGACTCGCGCTGCCCGTTGCGGCACGCGGTCATCGCGCCGCTGGTGGTGGACGAGCACGTGCTGGGCACGCTGATCGCCTACAGCGACGCCAGCCCGCCGATCCTGGTGCGGGCCACCAAGGAGGTGGCGAACTGGGTGTCCGCGCAGCTGGAGCTGGCCGAGCTGGACCGCTCACGGACCAGGCTGGTGGAGGCGGAGATGCAGGCGCTGCGCGCGCAGATCTCGCCGCACTTCATCTACAACTCGCTGGCCACCATCGCCGCGTTCGTGCGCACCGACCCGGAACGCGCCCGCGAGCTGCTGCTGGACTTCGCCGACTTCACCCGGCACTCCTTCCGCAAGCACGGCGAGTTCACCACCCTGGCCGATGAGCTGCGCGCCATCCACCAGTACCTGACGCTGGCGATCGCGCGCAGCGGGGACAAGCTCGCGGTGACCTTCCAGGTCGCGCCCGAGGTGCTGCCGGTGGCGGTGCCGTTCCTGTGCCTGCAACCGCTGGTGGAGAACGCGGTGCAGCACGGGCTCTCCGGCCGGGACATGAGCGGCCGGGTCACCATCCTGGCCAGGGACGCCGGGGCCGAGGCGGAGATCCTGATCGAGGACGACGGCGCGGGCATGGACCCGGAGACCCTGCGCGGCATCCTGGCCGGTGAGGGCGCGCCGTCGGAGGGCATCGGCATGGCCAACGTGGACGAGCGGCTCCGGCAGGTCTACGGCGACGACTACGGGCTGGTGGTGGAGACCGCGGTCGGCGCGGGCACCAAGGTCAGGGTGCGGGTGCCGAAGTACCGGGCGGGCGTGCACGTGACCCCACCCGCGGTGCACACGCCCTACTGAACCGGGCGCGATTCACGAAGAAGATCATGAACCGGTTCACGATGCTTGCGCCCGCGCCCAGCGCCGCCGGCATTCGCGATCACGACGCCAACGATCGCAGCGTCGACGATCGCAACACTCGCGATCGCAGCCCCGACGCTCGCGACATCAACGATCGTGACCCCCACGATCGTTACCCTGGCGATAGCCGCGCCGACGATCGCGGCTCCAACGACCGGAACGGTCGCGACCGGAACCCCGGCGATCGCGACCTAGAGGATCGCGACAGCCGTGATCGCGCAGTCCCGCCGGCTCCGCGAAACGCGGTTCTCTAGGCAACCGTGTTTTCCGCGCACACCGCGCTCAGCGCCGCCCGACCGAACTCAACGCCGCCCGACCGCGTGCAGCCGGGTCGCCAGGTCCCGCAGCGGCGGGCGTCCCGCGGCCGCCAGTTCCAGCTCGGCCAGCGCCTCCGCCGCACCCGGCGTCGCGTCCAGCACGGCCCCCGGCACCAAGTCGGCGAGCACCCCGTCGCCCTGCAGCACCTCGACCGCGAGCCCGGCACCGGCGAGCAGCTCGCCGAGGCTGTCCGCGTCGAAGCGGCGCTGCAGCTGGTCCGCGGGCCCGACCCGGCCGTCCGGGTCGTCCAGCAGCCGCCGCGCCTCGGTCAACCGCCCGGCCAGCGCCCGTCCGACCAGCGCCGCGTACCGGTTGGCCACCAGCACCGAGACCACTCCGCCCGGCACCGCCGCCGCGGCCAGTGCGGCCATCGCCGCGGTCACGTCGTCCACGTGCTCCAGTAGTCCGTGCCCGAGCACCAGGTCCGCCCCACCGGGCTCGACCACATCGCCCAGGAAGTCCACATCGCCCTGCACCGAGGCGACCCGGTCGGCCACCCCGGCCTCCTGCGCGCGGCGCTGCAGGGTGGCCAGCGCGTTGGGGCTGGGCTCGACCACCGTGACCCGGCACCCGGCCGCGGCCAGCGGCACCGCCCACACCCCGCTGCCACCGCCGACATCCAGCACACGGGGCGCGCTGACCCCTCGGTCCCGGACCGCGGCCAGCTCGGCCTCCAGCACACGGTGCACGGCGTCGGATCGCATAGCCGCACCCTAATCGGCCTGGCACAGGAGTCCCGAAACGGGCTACAAGACCTTGATTCGACAAACCCGTAGGCTGCACCCGTGCATACGGTCGCGGTGTTGAGCCTCAAGGGTGGGGTCGGCAAGACGACGGTGGTGCTGGGGCTCGCCTCAGCAGCGATGCGGCGCGGGGTGCGCACCCTGGTGATCGACCTTGATCCCCAGTGCAACGCCACCTCGGCGCTGGAGCCGGAGGAGACCGAGTCCTCCCTCGTCGACGTCCTGAAGAATCCCACCAAGTCGGCCGTGCGGTCCGCGATCGCCCCCAGCGCCTGGGGCGAGGAGGTCGACGTCCTGGTCGGCGCCGAGGAAGCGGAGCTGATCAACCAGCCCAACCCGAGCCTGGCCCAGCTGAACCGGCTGGGCGCGGTGCTGGACCGGGTGCAGGAGCTGATGGCCGAGGACGAGCTGCCCTACCAGCTGGTGCTGCTGGACTGCCCGCCCTCGCTTGGTCAGCTGACCCGCTCCGCGCTGGTGGCCGCCGACCGCGCGATGCTGGTCACCGAGCCGACCATCTTCGCCGTCTCCGGGGTGCAGCGCGCCTTCGAGGCGGTGCAGAACGAGCGCGAGGAGAACAACCCCGAGCTGCAGCCGCTGGGTGTGGTGGTCAACCGGGTGCGGCCCCGTTCGCACGAGCACCAGTTCCGCATCGAGGAGCTGCGTGAGATCTTCGGCCCGCTGGTCATGCCGGTGTCGCTGCCGGACCGGCTGGCCGTGCAGCAGGCGCAGGGCGCGTGCATGCCGATCCACCAGTGGGGCACGCCCGGCGCCCGCGAGGTCGCGCTGGCCTTCAACCTGCTGCTGGCCAGGGTGCTGCGCTCGGCGCGCAGCGCGAACGCCCGCGCCCGCCGCGAGCTGGACGCCGAGATCGCCGAGGGCGAGGAGCTGGCCGCCGGTCGTGAGCTGGTGGAACAGGACGTCGAATGAGCGGCGAGATCCTGCTGGCCTACTGCGTGGCCGCGCTGGTCCTGGTGGTCACCCCCGGCCTGGACACCATGCTGATCCTGCGCTCGGTGCTCGTCGGCGGCCGCCGCACCGGCCTGGCCACCGGCCTGGGCATCACCCTCGGCTGCCTGGTCTGGGGCGCGGCGAGCATCGCGGGCATCACCGCGTTGCTGCGCGCCTCGGAACTCGGCTACAACCTGCTGCGGCTGGCCGGCGCGGTCTATCTGGTGTGGCTCGGCGGGTCCGCGCTGTGGCGCTCCTGGCGGGACCGCCACCTGGGCCAGGACACCGAGGTCGAACCGCCCCCGGCGCCCGCGGCGGGTGGCTGGCGGGCGCTGCGCTCCGGTCTGCTGACAAACCTGCTCAACCCCAAGGTCGGCGTCTTCTACCTGAGCCTGCTGCCCCAGTTCCTGCCCGCGACCGGGCCGAACACCGGCTGGGCCGCGCTGCTCGTGCTCATCCACGTCGGCCTGGGTTTCCTCTGGCAGTTCGTGCTGGTCGGCGTCGCGGGCAGCGCCCGCCGCTGGCTGACCAAACGCCGGGTGCGCACCTGGCTGGACCGGCTGACCGCGACCATCCTGCTCGGCCTCGGCCTGCGGCTGGCGTTGCAGGGACCGTAGGTGCCCGAGGGCGACACGGTCTTCCTGGCCGCCCAGCGCCTCGACGAGGCCCTGCGCGGCCAGGTGCTCACCCGCGGCGAGCTGCGGCACCCGGACTTCGCCGCGGCCGACCTGGGCGGCCGCACAGTGCTCTCGGTGCGTTCGGCAGGCAAGCACCTGCTGTTCCGCTTTGATGACAAGACCACGCTGCACACCCACTTCCGGATGGACGGCAGCTGGCACCTCTACCGTCCCGGCGAGCGCTGGCGCGGTCCGGCGCACCAGGTCCGCGCGCTGCTGACCACCGCGGACCGGGTCGCCGTCGGCTTCCGCCTGCACGACCTGGCCCTGGTGCCCACCGCCGAGGAGCACACCCTCATCGGCCACCTGGGCCCGGACCTGCTGTCCCCCGACTGGGACCAGGCGATGGAGGACGAGGCGGTGCGCCGTCTCGCCGCCGACCCGGCCCGCGAGCTGGGCACGGCGCTGCTGGACCAGCGGGTGCTGGCCGGGGTCGGCAACCTCTACAAGGCCGAGGTCTGCTTCCTGCTCGGCGTCTCCCCCTGGTCGCCGGTGGGCGCGGTCGACGCGCGGGCCGCGGTCCGGCTGTGCCGCCGCCTGCTCTTCCGCAACCGGCTGCGCCCCGAGCAGTCCACCACCGGCAGGCTCGGCGCGGCCAGCCACTGGGTGTTCGAACGGGGCCGGGCCGGCTGCCTGCGCTGCGGCGGGCCGGTGCGGGTCGGTGAGCAGGAGAGTTACGGAATGCCCAGGCTCACGTACCACTGTCCCCGCTGCCAGCCTGATGCCACACTGGAGACAGTCGACCCCGAGCTGGAGGGAGGGAGCCCGTGAGTGTCGCGTTCGTCCGGCATGTCGGTCCGTGGACCATCGAGGACATCGAGGCCCTGCCCGACAGCGGCAACCACACTCGCTACGAGCTGCTCACCCCTGGAGTCCTCACGGTGAGCCCAGCCCCGGGCACCCGCCACCAGCGCGCCTCCCGCGCCTTGGCGAACCTGTTGGAGCGGGCCGCCAAGCGGGCGGGCGCGGATGTGGAGATCCTGGAAGCGGTCAACGTGGTCATCCCCGGCGGGCGGCTGGCCGTGCCGGACATCGTGGTGGTCAACGGCGACTACGCCGACACCGACCCGGCCCGCTACCCCGCGACCGAGGTCCGCGCGGTGGTCGAGATCGTCAGCCCGTCCACGCACCCGCAGGACCGGATCATCAAACCGCAGCTCTACGCCGAGGCCGGCATCCCGGTCTACTGGCGGCTGGAGCTGGAGCGCACGCCGCACCTGATCACCTCGGAACTGCGCCGCGGCCAGTACACGCACACCCTGACCGCGTTGGCGGGCACCGAGACCACGATCTCGCGCCCGTTCCCGCTCACCCTGGATCCGGCCGAACTGGTCCTGCGCGGCCGCTGACCGCGGCCCTGACCAACGCCGCTGTTCACCCGGCGCGGCCCCCTGCCTAACCGGCGCTCGTGCCCTCGGCCGTGTCCTGGCCGCCCTTGTCCTTGGCGCCGGGCTGCCTGCTCCCCGGCCGCTTCGTCGCCGGCCGCTCGTTGCGGTGGGTGAGCCCGCGCAGCCAGCGCAGCAGCGGGTGCAGCACCACGATCACGATGGTGCCCCAGGCGATCCCGCCCAGTTCCACATCACCGAGCTTGAGCTGCAGCTCGCCGATCCCGGCGACCAGCGCGGCGCCGCCGACCATCAGGTTCACCGGGTCGGTCAGGTCGATCTTGGCGTCCAGCCAGATCCGGACGCCGACCAGGCCGATCAGGCCGTAGAGCACCAGGCTGGCGCCGCCGACCACGCCCGCGGGCACGGTGTTGATCATCGCGCCCAGCTTCGGTGAGAACGACAGCAGGATGGCCACCAGCGCGGCCACCACGTGCGCCGCCGTGGAGTACATCCGGGTCGCGGTCATCACGCCGATGTTCTCGGCGTAGGTCGTGGTCGCCGAGCCGCCGCCGAGCCCGGCCAGCGTGGTGGCCAGGCCGTTGCCGATGAGCACGTCGCCCGCGGAGCCGTCCAGGTCCCGGCCGGTCACCGCGGCCACCGCCTTGAGGTGGCCGACGTTCTCCGCGACCAGCACCACCACCGCGGGCAGCACCGCGATGACCACCTCGGGCCGGAACTCCGGGGTGTGGAAGTCGGGCAGCCCGAACCAGGGCTCCATCGCCACCCGCTCCAGCCGGACCGGGTGCAGCTCGCCGTTGTAGGCGGCCAGCACCCAGCCGACCAGCAGGCCCACCAGCACCGCGGCGCGGGAAGGCATGCCGCGCAGCACCACGCCGACGAACAGGATGGTCAGGAAGGTGACCACGGCCAGGCTCGGCTGGCTCTGGAACGGGGTGGTCGCGTGCCGGGACAGGTTCAGCCCGATCACGATCACCACCGCGCCGGTGACCACCGGCGGCATCAGCGACTCCAGCAGCCGCGCGCCCAGCGCCTTCACCGCGATACCGATGACCACCATCAGGATGCCGGCGACCAGCACGCCGCCCACGCGCGCGGCCATCGGCACGTTCTGCATCAGCGCCGCCGTCAACGGCGCCACGAACGCGAACGAGGAACCCAGGTAACTGGGCACTCGATTACGGGTGATCAGCAGGAACAGCAGCGTGCCGAACCCGGAGAAGAACAGCGTCGTCGTTGGCGGGAAACCGGTGAACAGCGGCACCAACATGGTCGCGCCGAACATCACCATGACGTGTTGCACGCCAAAGCCGATGGTCAGGAACCAGTTGAGCCGCTCCTCCGGCGCCACCATGGCACCGTCCTGTACCCGACGGCCATCGCCGTGCAGGGTCCACAGCGCCACGATCCCCTCCCAGCGCTCCCGTTCGTGCGAGGGATACTGCCACGCGACGTAGAAGGAAAGGTCGAACAGACGCGCCGATGTCACACGTTTGCCCGAAACATTTCCCAGCTGTGCCGCTTTTCAGCGGAACAAAACTACTCCCCGTGAGGTCCACGGGGAGTCGTGCCGCCGGTTCAGGACCGGCCGCCCGCCAGTTCGCGTAACGCGGCGGCCAGTCCGGCGAGGTGGTCGGTGGCATCTTCCAGCGCCTGTCGCGGCGCGGCCGTGCTGCTCGCGGCAACCGCCCGTCCCGCGGTGGCCACCAGGCCGGAGTAGCCGTCGACACCCTCGTCCAGCTCGTTGCGCAGGCGGCGGACCTCATCGGCGAGATGACCGCGCTCCAACGCGGGGGCGGAGTCCCGCGCCAGCTCGACCGCCCGGAGTTGCTGGGCCACCGCGCGCACCGCCGAGGCGGCCTCCGCGGCGGTGGCCCTGGAGTACTCGACCGTCTCCAGCGACAGCGGCGCGAGGCCGTTGTGCGGAGCGGACAACTGGCGCAGCAGCTCGCCGAGGTTCGACTCGGCCGTGGCCAGCCGCTGCATGGGTTCGCGTGCCATCGAGCCCGAGGGCGGCAACGGCGGCGGTGGCGGCGCGGCCGCCGCGGGCAGTGGCGTGCGGTGCAGCCGGATCGACTTCACCCCAGCGCTCACCGCGCCCGCGGCGGAGAGCACCGCCACCGAACCGAAGCCGATCTCCGACCACTCCAGCACGGCGGGGTTGCCGCCGATGAAGAAGGCCACCCCGCCGGTGAGCGCCGCCAGCGTGGAGCGGAAGGCCAGCGAGCGCGAGGCCCGCCGGCGCCGCCGCAGCAGCTTCGCGCGCGGATCCTGCCATGCGGCCACCTTGCGCCGGACCTTGTCCATCGGCCCGCTCAGCTGCTGGTTGACCAGTGCGCCGACGTGGCGGCGCAGCTCGTCCCGTGGCGACGTCACCGGCTACCTCAGGCCTGACCCTGCGGGTTCTGGTACGGGGCGGTCTGCTGCTGCGGAGCAGGAGCCGGCGCTGCCGCCTGCTGCCCCGAGGTGACCTCACCCGCGACCGGACCGCCCCGCATGGAGGCCCGCAGCTGCTCCAGCCGGGAGGCGCCAGCCATGTCCACAGTGGACTGCTGCACCTCCAGCATCCGGCCCTGGATGGAGTTCTGCGCCAGCTCGGCCGAACCCAGCGCGGTCGCGTAGCGGCGCTCGATCTTCTCGCGCACCTCTTCCAGCGACGGCGTGTTGCTCGGCGCGGCCAGCTCGGTCATCTGCCGCAGCGAGCTGGACACCTGCTCCTGCATCTTCGCCTGCTCCAGCTGGCTGAGCAGCTTGGTCCGCTCGGCGATCTTCTGCTGGAGCACCATGGCGTTGCGCTCCACGGCCTGCTTGGCCTGGCCCGCGGCGCCGATCGCCTGGTCGTGCATGCCCTTGAGGTCCTCCACCGACTGCTCGGCGGTGACCAGCTGGGTGGCGAACGCCTGTGCGGTGTCCTCGTACTCCTGTGCCTTCTTCAGGTCACCGGCGGCGCGGGCCTGGTCGGCGAGGACCAGTGCCTGCCGCGCGGAAGCTTGCAACTTCTCGACCTCGCCCAGCTGGCGGTTCAGCTTCATCTCCAGCTGACGCTGGTTGCCGATCACCGCCGCAGCCTGCTGTGACAGGGCCTGGTGCTGACGCTGCGCTTCCTCGATGGCCTGCTGAATCTGTACCTTCGGGTCGGCGTGTTCGTCGATCTTCGACGAGAACGCCGCCATGAGGTACTTCCAGAACTTCACGAACGCGTTGGCCATCTCCTCCGCCTGCCTTCTCCGTGCGACCCGTCCCCCACACACAGGAGGTGACCGGCGCTCAACCCAGTGCTGGGTTCCATCGTGTCAGGTACCGCCACGCCGTTCCACTGACCCCCGCGGAACTCAGGGTCCTCCCTGATCAAGTCAAGGGTCCACCTGAGCAGGCCCGGAATCAGGGGCGTACGCCTTTTATACCCTCGTTCGAATGCGCACCGGCCCGACTCAACGCAAATGACACCGCCAGGCTGAGACGGATCTCAGCCTGGCGGATGACTCGGCGTACGCGGTTCAGGCCGCGACCACGACCCCGGTGGAGGCGTGCGGCCCGCTGATCGGGGCGTTGAGCTGGTGCCGCAGCAACGGCTGAAGCCGCAGCTCGGTCAGCTCCTCGCCCAGCGCGGAGGTCACCAGGCGACCACCGCTGAAGCCGGATTCCCCGGCGCCGGCCCGGCTGGGCGCGCGCTCCGCGGCGGCCACGGCGTCGGGCACCGTGTCCGGCACGGTGAACTCGCCGAGGCGGACATCCGCGGCGACCTCGCCCAGCAGGTCGGACAGGGGTAAGTCGAGTGCGTCACAGATCGACGCCAGCAGCTCGCTGGACGCTTCCTTGCGCCCACGTTCCACTTCGGAGAGGTAGCCGAGGCTCACACGCGCGAGCCGGGACACCTCGCGAAGCGTCCGACGTTGGGCGGTGCGGGTACGGCGCAACCGCTCGCCGATCGCCTCACGCAGCAGCACGGTCATCGCGTGCCTCCTTTCGGCCAGGCCCGTGGAGACCACGGTACCGAGCGCGGCGCTCCTCAGTGGCGATCACAGGGATACTTCGCCAAGAGCGAACGCCGGTTTCCCCATCGATCATTCCCCGTCCGGGCCGCCGAGCGCATCCTGGAGCAACTCCAGGGCGGCCTCGACCGCGCCTGCCCGCACCTCGGCGCGCTCGCCGGCCAGGGTGATCGTGCGCAGGGTCACACCCGCCGGACCGGCCAGGCCGAGGTGCACGGTGCCCGGCCCGACCCCGTCCTGCGGGTCCGGCCCGGCCACCCCGGTCAGCCCGAGCCCCCAGGTCGCCGCACACCGGTCCCTGGCGCCCACGGCCAGCTGACCGGCCACCTCGGGGTGCACCGCGCCGTGTTCGGCCAGCAGCCCGGCGTCGACCCCGGCCAGGGTGTGCTTGAGGTCGGTGGCGTAGACCACCAGCCCGCCGCGCAGCACCGCGCTGGCCCCCGGCACGGTGGCGAGGGTCGCGCTGACCAAACCCGCGGTCAGCGACTCGGCGGTGGCCACGGTCTGCCCGCGCGCCCGCAGTGAGCCGATGAGCGTGCGCGCCAGCGCCTCGGCCGCGGTCACCGACCGGCCCGCAGCCGCACCGCCTGGACCACGTAGTCGACCGCGGTGCCCACGGTCAGCACCAGCGCCAGGCCCATCATGATCCACAGCAGCGGTCCGAACACCGGCGGCAGCGGCAGCACGTACAGCCCGATCGCGAACACCTGGGCCAGCGTCTTGGCCTTGCCACCGCGGCTGGCCGGGATGACCGCGAACCGGATCACCCAGAACCGCATCAGCGTGATGCCCACCTCGCGGGCCAGGATGACGATGGTGACCCACCACGGCAGGTCGCCGAGCACGCTCAGCCCGATCAGCGCGGAGCCGGTGAGCGCCTTGTCCGCGATCGGGTCGGCGATCTTGCCGAAGTCGGTGACCAGGCCGTGCTTGCGGGCCAGCACCCCGTCGATGCGGTCGGTGATCGCGGCCAGCGCGAAGATCCCCCAGGCCACCCAGCGCCAGCCCGCCTCGTGCCCGCCCCCGGCGAAGAGGGCGACGATGAACACCGGGACCAGCACCAGCCGGGAGATGGTCAGCAGGTTGGCGATGTTGAGGATCGGGACGGCGGGCAACGCCCGGTCCGCCAGGTGATCCCCTCGGTCAGCTCCCTGACCGGCAGAGCTCACGTCCCGCTCCGCGGCAGGACCTCGATCTGCTCCACCACCAGGTCCACCCCCTCGGCCGCGATGACCCGGCAACGCACCAGGTCGCCGATCTTCAGCCCGTCGGGTTCGTGCACCACGCACTCGCCGTCGACCTCGGGGGCCTGGTGCGCGGCCCGGCCGGAGCAGTGCATCTCCTCGGTCTCCTCGTGCTCGATGAGCACCACGACCTCATCGCCCACCCGGTCCTCGGCCCGCTGCGCGATCAGCTCGTCGACCAGCTGGGAGACCCGGTGCACGCGCTCGCCGACCACGTCCGGGTCGACCTTGTCCGGCAGGTTCTCCGCCTCGGTGCCGTCCTCGTCGGAGTAGCCGAACACGCCGACCGCGTCCAGCTGGGCCTCGGTGAGGAAGCGCTCCAGCTCGGCCAGGTCCTGCTCGGTCTCGCCGGGGAAGCCGACGATGACATTGGTCCGGATGCCCGCCGTCGGGGACAGCGCGCGGATCTGCTTCACCAGGTCCAGGAAGGAGTCGGTGTTGCCGAAGCGCCGCATCCGGCGCAGCACCGACTCGCTGGAGTGCTGGAAGGACAGGTCGAAGTAGTCGGCCACGCCCGGCGTGGTGGCGATCGCCTTGACCAGGCCGGGCCGGGTCTCGGCCGGCTGCAGGTAGGACACCCGCACCCGGTCGATGCCGGGCACCGCGGCCAGCCTCGGCAGCAGCGACTCCAGCGCGCGCAGGTCGCCGAGGTCCTTGCCGTAGGAGGTCGAGTTCTCGCTGACCAGGAAGACCTCGCGGACCCCCTGCTGGGCCAGCCAGGCGGCCTCGCCCAGGATCTCCTCGGCGGTGCGGGAGACGAAGGCGCCGCGGAAGGAGGGGATGGCGCAGAAGGAGCAGCGCCGGTCGCAGCCGGAGGCGATCTTCAGCGCGGCCACCGGCGCGTTGTCCAGGCGGCGCCGCTGCACGTTGGTCGGCAGCCAGCCGTGGCCGGGCACGGAGACCAGGTCCGCGGCCTGCGGGCGCTGCACCGGGGTGATCGGCAGCAGCGTGCGCCGGTCGACCGGCACGTGCGACTCGATGCTGCGCCCGGCCACCACGTCGTCCAGCCGCTCGGCCAGGTCGGGGTAGTGGTCGAAGCCCAGCACCGCGCTGGCCTCGGGCAGCTGGTCGGCCAGCTCCTTGCCGTAGCGCTCGGCGAAGCAGCCCACCGCGACCACCTTGGCCCCGGTGTCGGAGGCCGCCAGCAGCATGTCGATGGAGTCCTTCTTGGCGCCCTCGACGAAACCGCAGGTGTTGACCACGATCACGTCGGCGTTCTCAGCTCCGCCGTCGGCCTCGGCGCCGGTGTCGACCAGGTCCCAGCCGCCGGAGGTCAGGCGGCCTGCCAGCTCTTCGGAGTCGACTTCGTTGCGCGCGCAGCCGAGGGTGAGCAGCGCGACCCGGCGTGAGGTGGACGGTGAAGACACGTCGATCAGGGTAACCGCCGGGCGACATGATCAAGTCCACGGCGTCACCCGGTGGTGGGGAACCGAACCGGGCGGCACTAGTAATGAGAGGAAGAAGACTTCAGGGGAACGCGACGGAGCCTTTTCATGCCGGAACGATTACGTTCATCTGTCGTGAGTGACGCGATCACCGTGCGCCGCGCGCGGACGCGGGACGTGCGGGCCGTGAAGGCCCTCGTGGACCTGTACGCGAGCAAGGACATCCTGCTGGAGAAGGACCTGGTGAACCTGTACGAGACGGTGCAGGAGTTCTGGGTCGCGGAGCTGGACGGGGTGCTGGTCGGTTGTGGCGCCCTGCACGTGCTGTGGGAGGACCTGGCCGAGATCCGCACGGTGGCGGTGGACCCGAGCGTGCGCGGCAAGGGCGTCGGCGGGGCGATCGTGCGCCAGCTGGTGGACGTGGCCAACCAGCTCGGGCTGCTGCGGATCTTCGTGCTGACCTTCGAGTCGCACTTCTTCCAGCGGCACGGTTTCGTCGAGATCCAGGGCACGCCGGTGACCCCGGAGATCTACGAGGAGATCCGGCGTTCGCCGGACGCGGGTGTGGCCGAGTTCCTGGACCTGCCCTACGTCAAGCCGAACACCCTCGGCAACACCCGGATGCTGCTGGAGCTGTGACCGTCCGCCGATGATCATGAAGTGAGCCAGCTCACAGGGCCGTCAAGTCTTCACTCAATCTTCGAACGGAGTGCAGCCAGCGGCCGCTACCGCCCGGTAGGAACCTCACGTGTAGTTCACACCACAGAACTGGGGTACACCGTGAGCAATTCCCCTGCCGGGTTGCGCAAAGTCCTCACCAGCACGCTGGTCACCCTCGCCGCCGTGTTCGGGCTGCTCGCCGGTTCCGGCGTGGCCCAGGCCGTCGACATCCGGGCGGTCACCGACGACTACCTGTTCAGCAAGTCGCTGAGCCAGTTCTCCAGCATCCGGGGACAGCGCCCGTACAACGGCCAGCTCGACTGGTCCTCCGACGCCTGCTCCTGGTCCCCGGACAAGCCGGTGGGCTTCAACTTCGCCCCCGGCTGCCACCGCCACGACTTCGGCTACCGCAACTACAAGAAGCAGGGCCGCTGGAACGCCACCGCCAAGGCCCGCATCGACAACAAGTTCAAGGCCGACCTGTACGGCATCTGCAAGGGCAACTGGGCGTGCAACCGCATCGCCGACCTGTACTACGCGGCCGTCCGCCGCTGGGGCACCTGAGCCACCGCCCCGCTGACCACGACGGACCCGGGCCGCATTCCCTGCGCGGCCCGGGTCCGTCGCGTTTGTCAGTCCTCGTCCGGCGCGGGACCGCCACCGCCGCGGAGCAGGTACAGCACCGAGTCCAGCTCGTCCGGCTTGATCAGCACCTCGCGGGCCTTGGAGCCCTCGGACGGGCCGACCACGCCGCGGGTCTCCAGCAGGTCCATCAGCCGTCCAGCCTTGGCGAAGCCGACCCGGAGCTTGCGCTGCAGCATCGAGGTCGAGCCGAACTGGCTGGTCACGATCAGCTCGGTGGCCTGCACCAGCAGTTCCAGGTCGTCGCCGATGTCCGGGTCGATCTCCTTGGCCTCGCCGGGCTTGGCCGAGGTGACGTTGTCGGCGTACTCGGGCTGGGCCTGTTCCTTGGTGAAGTTGACGATCGCGGTGATCTCGCCGTCGCCGACGTAGGCGCCCTGCACGCGCACCGGCCTGGAGGCGCCCATCGGCAGGTACAGCCCGTCGCCCATGCCGATCAGCTTCTCCGCGCCCGGCTGGTCCAGGATGACCCTGGAGTCGGTCAGCGAGGAGGTCGCGAAGGCCAGCCGGGACGGCACGTTGGTCTTGATCAGGCCGGTGACCACGTCCACCGAGGGCCGCTGGGTGGCCAGCACCAGGTGGATGCCTGCCGCGCGGGCCTTCTGGGTGATCCGCACGATCGCGTCCTCCACATCGCGCGGCGCGGTCATCATCAGGTCGGCCAGCTCGTCCACGATGGCCAGGATGTAGGGGTAGGGCCGGTACACGCGTTCGCTGCCCAGCGGCGCGGTGATCTCCCCGGAGCGCACCTTGTCGTTGAAGTCGTCGATGTGCCGGACCCGGTTGACCTGCATGTCCTGGTAGCGCTGCTCCATCTCCTCGACCAGCCAGGCCAGCGCGGCGGCGGCCTTCTTCGGCTGGGTGATGATGGGCGTGATCAGGTGCGGGATGCCCTCGTACGGGGTCAGCTCCACCATCTTCGGGTCGATCAGGATCATCCTGACCTCCTCCGGGGTGGCCCGCGCGAGCAGCGAGACCAGCATCGAGTTGACGAAGCTGGACTTACCGGAGCCGGTGGAGCCCGCGACCAGCAGGTGCGGCATCTTGGCCAGGTTCGCGGTGACCATGTGGCCCTCGATGTCCTTGCCGAGGCCGATCACCAGCGGGTGCTGGTCGCCGACCGCGGTGGCGGACTTGAGCACATCGCCCAGCCGGACCATCTCGCGGTCGCTGTTGGGCACCTCGATGCCGACCGCGGACTTGCCGGGGATCGGCGCGAGCAGCCGCACGTTGTCCGTGGCCACCGCGTAGGCGATGGTCTTGGTCAGCGCGGTGATCTTCTCGACCTTCACGCCCGGTCCGAGCTCGACCTCGTACCGGGTGACCGTCGGTCCCCTGGTGAACCCGGCGACCTGGGCGTCGATGGAGAACTGCTCCAGCACGCCGGTGATGGCCTCGATCATCGAGTCGTTGGCCTTGCTGCGCGCCTTGGGCGGGTCGCCGTCCTTGAGCAGGGTGATCGGCGGCAGCTGGTAGTCGCCGTCGACCTCACGGACCAGGTCCAGGCGGGTCTGCTGCGGTTTCGCCGGGGGCGGCGGCTCGGCGGCGGCCGCGGCGGCGACCTTGACCGGGCGGGCCGGTTTGGCCGGCGTGGGCGCGACCAGGTCGAGGCCGGAGTCGGGGGCCTCGGCGTCCTCGCTCATCGCGGCCTGGCGGCGGCGGGACGGGCGGCGCAGCCGGACCGCGCCCGGGTCGGCGTCCAGGTCCTGCTCGTCCTCGGGCTCGGCGTCCTCGTCCTCGCGCAGGCCGGTGAGCTCGCGCAGCCGGTTGGGCACCTCGCGCACCGGGGTGCCGTCGAGCACCAGCACCCCGTAGACGGCGATGAGCATCAGCAGCGGCACCGCGACCCAGGCGCTCAGGCCCTGGGCGAGCGGGTTCCCGGCGAGGAAGCCGAGCTCGCCACCGGCCCACCAGCGTTGTTCCAGGGTCTCCGGGCGGCCGGAGAAGATGTGCAGCAGGCCGAGCACGGGCAGCGTGACCAGCAGCGCGCCGACCACCAGACCGGGGCGGCGCTCCGGCTGCGGGTCCGAGCGCATCAGCACCACCGCGACCGCGGCCAGCACCAGCGGCAGCACCACCACCCCGGCGCCGACCAGGGTGCGCACGCCGATCTCCACCCACCGGCCGACCGGTCCACCGGCGTGCCAGTAGGCGCCGGCGGCCACGATCACGGCCAGGGCGATGAAGACCAGGGCGAGACCGTCGCGGCGGTGGCCGGGGTCGAGCTCCTTGGTGCGGCCGACCGCGCGGGCCATGCCGCCGACCCCCTTGGCCAGCAGACCCCATCCGCCGCGGACACCGCGCGTGATCGCGCCGCCGCCGCTGGGCTTCGGCTTGGCCTTGGCCCTGCCCTTGGCGGCGGGCCGCCGGGCCGGCGCCTTGGCCGTGGCCTTTCCGCGTGACCTGGACGAACTCGCGCGGGCACGGGAGGAGCCGCCGCCTCCCTTTTTTGAGGCCGCTGTTCGGTTCGCCATGCTCCACACGGTAGTCGGATCGCCCCCTGCGTCACAGCCGTCACTCCCGTCACAGGAGTCCCGGGTGTGACGAATTCGGAAGTCATGGGGTGTCAGGGTCGGGCGGCGTGCGATGCTGCACCTGTCATGGTTGCTCTGCATTCGGTTCCAGACGAGCCGACACGCCGGTCGGCTCCAGCCCGTCGGTCATCCAGGCTCTGGCGGGCCCTGATGGCCGCGGACCGCGCCTTCGTCGCCCTCACCGGAAAACTCGTGGTCACCGGGGACATCCCGGCTGACCTGCGGGGACAACCGGTGCTGCTGGCCACCAACCACATCGGCGTCTTCGACGGCTTCGTGCTGGTCGCGGCTTGTCACAAGGCCGGGATCGCGCCCTCGCTGATGTCCACCGGCGGCATCTTCGACGCGCCGATCGCCGGCTGGGTGTGGCGGCGCTGCGGACATGTCCGGGTGGACCGCGGCAAGGCCACGGTCACCCAGGCCATGGACAGCGCGGTCAACGCCCTCGGCGAGGGCCACACGCTGCTCATCTACCCGGAGGGCCGGGTCTCCCGCGATCCCGGCCTGTGGCCGGAGCGCGGCAAGACCGGCGCGGCCCGGATCGCGCTCGCCTCGGGCGCGCCGGTGCTGCCGGTGAGCCAGTGGGGCGCGCACGAGGCGGTCATCTGGGGCACGCTGGTGGTCTCCGGCTGGTCGGACTTCAAGCCGCTGATGATGTCCTGGTTCCGCGCGGTGAAGAACCGCCCGACCTTCCGCGTGCACTTCGGCCCGCCGGTGGACCTGTCGGACCTGTCCGCGACCAAGACCGGCGACGCCACCCGCGCGCGGGACCGGATCATGCGCGCGATCGCCAAGGGCATGATCGGCATCCGCCCCGGCGAGCTGGACAAGCTGAAGTTCCACGACCCGACCCGGCCCACCGAGTCGCGCAGCCCGTGGACGCCGGACCAGCTGTGACCAGCACGCGGTGACCTCCGCCGTGCCCTCGGCCGTCAGCTCACTGAGCAGCTGCCGTGAAACCGGCTCGCGCTGCCGAGCGCGCTGGGACCGCCAGGCTGGCTGCTGCTGGTCTGGGTGGTGCTCATCGGCACTGTCGGCGCCTACCTGACCGGCATCGCGGCCCTGCGCTTCCTGGCTGCTGCTCGCCGAGACGCTGAACGCGCCGCAGCTGGTCGGCGCGGGCGTGCTGCTGACTGGTGTGGTCCTGGCCAGCTCCCCGGACGCGCCACGCCCTCGGTGGGCTAGCGCGGGGCCAGCTCACCGAGGGCGTTTGTCAGCTACTACGGGTCACACCGGCAGGACGGTGGGCACGATCATCGGGCGGCGGCGGTAGGTCTCGGCGACCCACCGGCCGACCACGCGGCGCACCGACTGGGCGATGCGGTGCGGGTCGGTGATGTTCTCCGCCTCGGTGCGCGCCAGCTCCATCTCCACCAGCGGGACCACCTGGTCCAGCGCCTTCGGGTCGTCGGAGAAGCCGCGCCCGGACACCGTCGGCGGCGCGACCGCGCGGCCGGTGGCCGACTCCACCGCGACCGTGATCGCGATGAACCCGCCCTCGCCCAGCACCAGCCGGTCCGACAGCGTGGACTCGCCGACATCGCCCACCGACAGGCCGTCCACGTAGACGTTGCCGACCTCGACCCGGCCGACAATGCTGGCCGCGCCGTCCACCAGGTCGACCACCACGCCGTCCTCGGCGATGACCACCCGTTCCGGCGGCACCCCGGTCAGCGTGGCCAGCTCGGCGTTGGCACGCAGGTGCCGCCACTCGCCGTGCACGGGCATCACGTTGCTCGGCCGGACCGCGTTGTACAGGTACAGCAGCTCACCGGCGGAGGCGTGCCCGGAGACGTGCACCTTCGCCGTGCCCTGGTGCACCACCTGGGCGCCCAGCCGGACCAGGCCGTTGACCACGCCGAAGACCGCGGTCTCGTTGCCGGGGATGAGCGAGCTGGCCAGCACCACCAGGTCACCGGCGCGGATGCTGATGTGCCGGTGCTCGCCGCGGGCCATCCGGGACAGCGCGGACAGCGGCTCGCCCTGCGACCCGGTGGAGACGAACACCACCTGGTCCTCGGGCAGCTGCATCGCCTCGTCCAGGTCGATGAACAGCCCTTCCGGCACGGTCAGCAGGCCAAGGTCGACGGCGATGCCCATGTTGCGCACCATCGACCGGCCGACCAGCGCGACCCGGCGGCCGTAGGCGGCGGCCACGTCCAGCACCTGCTGCACCCGGTGCACGTGGCTGGCGAAGCAGGCCACGATCACCCGCTGCTTGGCCTTGCCGATCACGCCGTCGAGCACCGGCCCGATCTGGCGTTCCGGGGTGACGAACCCGGGCACCTCGGCGTTGGTGGAGTCGACCAGGAACAGGTCGACGCCCTCGTCACCGAGTCGGTGGAACCCGGCCAGGTCGGTGAGCCTGCCGTCCAGCGGCAGCTGGTCCAGCTTGATGTCGCCAGTGTGCAGCACCAGCCCGGCCTCGGTGCGGATGGCCACCGCGAGCGCGTCCGGGATGGAGTGGTTCACCGCGAGGAACTGCAGCTCGAACGGCCCGAAGGTGCGGTGCTCGTTCTCCACCACCTCGATCAGCACCGGGTTCTGCCGGTGCTCCTTGCACTTGGCAGCCAGCAGCGCAAGGGTGAACCGCGAGCCGACCACCGGCAGGTCCGGCCGCAGCCGGAGCAGGAACGGCACCGCGCCGATGTGGTCCTCGTGCCCGTGGGTGAGCACCAGCGCGTCGATGTCGTCCAGCCGGGTCTCCAGCGCGCGGAAGTCCGGCAGGATCAGGTCGACCCCCGGCGCGTCGTCCTCGGGGAAGAGCACTCCGCAGTCCACGACGAGCATCCGCCCGGCGTGCTCGAAGACGGTCATGTTCCGGCCGACCTCGCCGATGCCGCCGAGGGCGACCACGCGTAGTCCGCCTTCGGGCAGCGGGCCCGGCTTGTTGGTGGGCAACACTGCCGCGATGTCGATCACTAGCGGGAAACCTCCACATCCGCGGCGCGCAGTGCCGCCGCGATCAGCTCGACCTGCTCCGGGGTGGCGGGCGGCAACGGCAACCTGGGATTGCCGACCTCGATGCCCTGCAGCCGCAGCGCGGCCTTGCTGAAGATCACGCCGCCGAGCTTGGCGAAGGCGGCGTAGATCGGCAACAGGCCCACGTGCACCGCGCGCGCCCCGCCCACGTCGCCGGACTCGTAGGCGGTCAGCAGCTGACGCAGCCGGTCCGGCACCACGTGCCCGATCACGCTGGCGAAGCCGATGCCGCCGACGGCGAGCCAGGGCAGGTTGAGCACGTCGTCGCCGGAGTAGTACGCCAGCCCGGTCCCGGCGATCACCTCGGTGCCCGCGGTCAGGTCGCCCTTGGCGTCCTTGACCGCGACGATCCGCGGGTGCTCGGCCAGCCTGCGCAGCGTGTCCACCTCGATCGGCACGATGCTGCGCGGCGGGATGTCGTAGAGCATCACCGGCAGCTCGGTCGCCTCGGCCACCGCGGTGAAGTGCGCGAGCAGGCCGGACTGCGGCGGGCGTGAGTAGTACGGGGTCACCACGAGCAGGCCGTGCGCGCCGGCCTTGGCGGCTTCCTCGGCCAGGCGCACGCTGTGCGCGGTGTCATAGGTGCCGACGCCGCTGATCACCGCGGCGCGGTCGCCGACGGCGTCGGCCACGGCGCGCACCAGCTGCGACTTCTCGGCGTCGGAGGTGGTCGGGGACTCCCCGGTGGTGCCGTTGAGGACCAGGCCGTCGCAGCCCTTGGCGACCAGGTGCGCGGCCAGTTTCTGGGCCGCGTCGAGGTCAAGAGCTCCTGCGGCGTCGAAGGGCGTCACCATGGCGACAAGCACCTGGCCGAATGGCCGGCCAGGTTGTGCGGTGGGGCATGCGGTCATGGTCTGAAACGCTACAACGCTTTCCATCCCGCCCTGACCGCGCGGCCCCCGTTCGCGGCAGTTCACCTGCCGCGCCGCGAATACTGCGGCCAGTCACATGCTGCGGTCGAGATTCTCCACCACGGCCACCGCGCGGGCCTCGCCCTGGAGTTCCACCCTGGCCTGGTCTCGCCCGAAAGAGTGCATCAGCAGCTCGGCGGGTTCACCCACGATGGTCACCGGGCTGGGGCCCTTCTTGACCACCGCGCGCTGTCCATCCGGCCGCTGCAGCACCAGCCCGACCGGGCTCTTGCGGTAGGTCAGCCTGGCCGACATCCGGACCGTGCGCCACAGCGGCTCCTGGTCCAGCTCCCTGGGCTCCCAGCCCGGCTGAGCACGGCGGACGTCCTCGTGGTGGATGAAGTACTCGGCCCCGTTGACCAGGTCTTCCAGGCCGGGCAGACCGAACGGGGAGTACCAGGGCGGGCCGGCGCGGATCAGCTCGAGCAGCTCGGCCCACGGCTTGGCCGCGAACTCCTCCTGCACCCGCTGGGTGTGCCCGGCGAAGACGCTCAGCGCGATGCCGGGCGCGGCGTCCGGGCGGCGTTCGCGCAGCACCAGGTGCGCGGCCAGGTCCCGGGTGCGCCAGTCGCCGCACAGGGTCGGCGCGTCCGGCCCGAGGGCGGTGAACAGCTCGACGAGTTCCCGGCGTTCCGTGCGCGCGATGCCCATGCCGCCAGCCTACGACCCTGGCTCAGCCACCGTGGTCAGCCTGGTCGTAGGTCAGCACCGCGACCCGCTCGCCGTGCTTGTCCCCGAAGCCGCCGCGCTCGCGCCAGCCCCAGCGCAGGTAGGCCTGGTACGCGGGCGCGGACGGCCAGGCCAGCAGCCAGCCGTCCCGTCCGCCGAGCACCTCGGCGACCAGCCGCCTGCCCAGTCCCTTGCCCTGGTGCGCGGGCCGGGTGAACAGCTCCACCAGCTCGAACCGGCCGGGCAGCAGCGCGCCCGCCACCGCCGCGCCGCCGATCGAGTCGCTGATCTGGGCGTACAGGCCGGCGAACGGGCTCTCCGGCCCATGCAGCCCCGGCGGCGTCACCCAGCCCCAGGCGGCGCCGGCCACCGCGCCGTCCTGGTCGCTGACCACTGCGGCGGTCGCCTCCGGCTGGGTCGCGGCGAAGCCGAGCCGCGCCATCGCCCGGTCCACCTTGACCTGGTCGTAGCCGTAGGGCGGGGCCGCGAAGGCCTCGGCGTAGGCGCTTGTCAGCCGAGGGCCCAGCCCGGCGAGGGCGGACCCGGTGATCCGTTCCACCAGCATCCGGCTCAGCCCTCGGTGACCAGCGGGCTGGAGGCGACCTCGGTGCCGTCGGCGAGGGTGGAGATCTCGAAGTCGCTGAAGACGTTGGCCGCGACCTTCCGCAGCTGACGCAGGCACTCCACGGCCAGCGAGCGGATCTCCACATCGGCGTGCTCGGTGGCCCGCATCGCGATGAAGTGCCGCCAGGCGCGGTAGTTGCCGGTGACCACGATCCGGGTCTCGGTGGCGTTGGGCAGGACCGCGCGCGCCGCCTGCCGGGCCTGCTTGCGGCGCAGGGTGGCGTTGGCGGTGCCGGCGAACTTGCGCTCCAGCCCGGCCAGCAGCTCGTGGTAGGCGGCCACGCTGGCCTCGGCCGCGGCCAGGAACTTCCGATGCAGCTCCGGGTCCTCGGCGATGATCTCCGGCTCCACCACCGCGGCGTCGTGCTCGGGCACGTAGCGCTGGGAGAGCTGGGAGTAGGAGAAGTGCCGGTGCCGGATCAGCTCGTGGGTGAGCGAGCGCGACATGCCGGTGAGGTAGAAGCTGACCGAGCCGTGCTCCAGCACGGACAGGTGGCCGACCTCCAGGATGTGCCGCAGGTAGCCGGCGTTGTCGGCGGTGGCCGGGTTCGGCTTGCTCCAGGACTGGTAGCAGGCGCGACCGGCGAACTCCGCGAGCGCCTCGCCGCCGTCGGCGTCGGTGGTCCACGGCACGTCGGCCGGTGGGAAGAACTCGGTCTTCGCGATGAGCTGGACCTTCGGCCGCACCGTCTCCGTCACGCCGGACACAGTAGTTCGCTATGCCCGCCGCACCCGCTCGACGGCACTGTGCCGCCATCCGGTCCTTGACTGACGTCAGATATGACGGCATGGTGACGTCATGGATCTCACGAGCTACGTCACCAGACTGCGGGAGGACCTGACCACCGCCGCCTCAGCCGGGGACGAGCAGACCCGGCGGACCGCGGCCGTGCTGGCCGCCGCGCTGGAACCGGCGGCTCGGCTGGCCCTGATGAACGCGTTGTCCGACCTGGCGGCCGAGGTCACCGCGAACCTGGACGGACAGGTGGTGGACGTGCGCCTGGACGGCAGGGACGTGCGGGTCGTGGTCACCCCCGCCGCCGGGCGGAGCAGCTCCCGACCTGCGGATTCGCCGCCGCCACCGCCTCCGCCGCCCCCACCGCCGCAGCCGGGGCTCGGCGAGGGCGGCGACATCAGCCGGATCACGCTGCGGCTGTTCGAGGAGCTCAAGGGCAAGGCGGAGAAGGCGGCGAACGCCCAGGGCGTCTCGCTGAACTCCTGGTTGTCCCAGGCCGTGCAGGGGGCGTTGCAGGGACAGGGCACGGGCGAGCGGTCGCGACGTCACGAGTGGCGTCAGGAGCGGCAGAGCGAACAGCGCGAGGCGACGAACAGCCGGTTGCGCGGCTGGGTGCAGGGCTGAGAGAGGGGTGGATGCGACCATGACCGAGGACAGCACCGGCACCGGTCCCGCGGCGAGCCGGACCGAGGAGTTCACCGCCGAGGGACCGGCCGAACTGCACGTGGAGATCGGCTCCGGCCGGATCGAGGTGCGCCTGTCGGACCAGCCGGGGGTGCACGTGCGGCTCACCCACGACCCCGACTCCGGCACCGGCTTCGGCAACCAGCTCACCGGCCTGCTCACCTGGGTCACCGACCAGTTCGGCGCGGGCGGCATGGGCGGCGCCGCGGACCGCGCGCCCGCCGACATCGGCGCGGAGGTGCTGCGCCGCACCACGGTGGACTTCACCGGCAACCGGCTGCGCGTGCGCACCCCGTCGGACCTGCCGCTGCGCATGGTCCCGGTGAAGGTGGAGGTGCAGGCGCCCAGCGGCTCGCACGTGACCGCGCACAGCGGCTCCGGCGACGTCACGGTGACCGGCGCGGCGAACCGCCTCGACGTCAACACCGGCACCGGGCAGATCGCGGTGGACCGCGCCGACGGCGCCGCCTCGGTCAACGCGGGCTCCGGCAGCGTCCGGCTGGGCCCGATGCTCGGCGGGCTGCGCGCCCGCAGCGGCAGCGGGGACCTGGAGGTCTCCTCGGTCGGCGGGCCCAGCGAGCTGACCACCAGCCGGGGCAGCGTGTGGCTGGGCGCGGTGCAGGCCGACGTGCGGGTGCGCACCGGCACCGGCGACCTGACCGTGGCCGACGCCGCCGAGGGCAAGCTCGAGCTGCGCACCGGCTCCGGCGAGCTGCGCATCGCGATCCGGCCCGGCGTGGCCGCCGAACTGGACCTGGAGTCCAGCTACGGGCAGGCGCGCAGCGAGCTGGACATCCGCGGCGACAACCCGCCGGAGGACCTGACGCTGCGCATCACCGGCCGCACCGGCTACGGCAACGTCGTGGTGACGACCTCCTCCTGGTAGGTCGCGCCCGCACCGGATCGCCCCGGGGGTGGTGGCGGTCGGGGGATCAGCGGAGCGCGGCGGCCAGGTCCACGGCCAGGTCGCCGCGCCCGCCCACCGCCACCCCGGACAACCCCAGCCACTGCGCCATCAGCGTCAGCTCCTCGGCCAGCTCGGCCACCACCCGCGCCCTCGGGTGCTGACCCGGCCCCTCCTCCAGGAACGCCCCCGGCACCCGCAGCAGCCCGGCCGCCCGGTCCGCCTTGAGGTCCACCCGCGCGGCCAGCTGTTCATCGAGCAGGAACGGGAACACGTAGTAGCCGTGTACCCGCTTCGGCGCCGGCACGTAGATCTCGATCCGGTAGTGGAAGCCGAACATCCGCTCGGTGCGGGCCCGTTCCCAGATCAGCGGGTCGAACGGGCACAGCAGCGCCCGCGCGGCCACCTTGCGCGGAGTGCGCGCCCGCACGTGCCGATAGGCCTGCCGCCCCCAGCCGAGCACCTCCACCGGTTCCAGCTCGCCCTCCTCCACCAGCTCGGCCACCGCCTGCCGGGCGCCGGCCACCGGCAGCCGGTAGTAGTCGCGCAGGTCGGTCTCGGTGGCCACGCCCAGCGCCACCGCCGAGCGCCGGATGAGCTCGCGGTGCGCCACGTCCACCGGCAGCTCCGGCCGCCCGAGGACCTCCGGCGGGATCACCCGCTCCGGCAGGTCGTAGAGCCGCTCGAACGAACGCCGGGTGCCGGTGGTCAGCCCGCCGACGGCGAAGAGGTACTCGCAGACCATCTTCACCTCCGAGCGCTCCCACCAGGCCCCCGGCCCACGCCCCTGCCCGCCGAGCTCCTTCTCCAGCGCGCCCGCGCCGACCGGCCCCAGCTCCTTGACCGCGGCCAGCACGTCGGCCACCAGCTCAGGGGTGTCCACCGCGGCCTTCCAGTGCCTGCCGCGCAGCGACTCGTAGTGGTTCATCCGCCACCGGAACAGCGGCCAGTCCGCCACCGGCAGCACGCTCGCCTCGTGCCCCCAGTACTCCACCAGCAGCCGCGGCCTGCGTGCGCTGTGCGACCAGGCGGCCTCGTCCAGCAGCTCGGTCGGGTAGGCGCCGAGCCTGCTGAACAGCGGCGCGTAGTGCGCGCGGACCGCCACGTTGACCGAGTCGAGCTGGATCAGCTGGGTCCGGTCCAGCACCCGTTGCAGGTGCCGCCGGGTCGGGGTCGAGGTGGGTCGCGGATCGGCGAATCCCTGGGCGGCCAGGGCGGTGCGCCGGGCCGCGGCCGGGCTCATGGTCTGCACCCGGCCGATCATCGCAGCCACCCCTGACAAAACCCGGCGAGCCGAGACCATCTCGGCAGGCGAGAGCGTTTGTTCAAAACTCCGTGGCCTACCCGCCGTTCGATGGGTTCACCCGTAAGTGTGAGGCCACCCACACTCTGTCCGGTTTCACCATTCCGAACCGCCGCGGCTCCCCTGCCTTGGCCTGGCGGTTCGCCGATCGAGGGATTTGACCATGCGAGGGAAGAAGACCCTGCGTTCCATCCTGGCCACCATCGCGGTGAGCGGTTCCCTGCTGCTCGGCGCCCTGCCCGCCGCGGCCGCGCCCACGACCACCCAGGACGTGGATCCGCTCATCGTCGGCGGCGGCTTCGTCAGTTCCGCCAAGCCGTGGATCTCCGCCCTGCACCGCAACGGCGGCTTCACCTGCACCTCCAGCATCATCGCGGCCCGCTGGGTGCTCACCGCGGCGCACTGCGTCGAGGCGGCGGGCACCTACTCGGTGCGGGTCGGCTCGCTGACCCGCAGCAGCGGCGGCACCACCGCCACCGCCCGCCGGGTGATCAAGCACCCCAGCTACGCCTGGCCGAACGCCGACATCGCCTTGGTCGAGCTGAACACCAGCATCAACACCACCTACTCGGTGCTGGCCACCAGCGCGGACATCGCCACCAACCAGGCGGCCACCGCCTACGGCTGGGGCTCGGAGAAGGCGGACTGGTCCGGCCCGCTGCCCGAGCGCCTGAAGTACGCCGACGGCAAGGTCTCCGACGCCAACTGCGCCTCGGCCACCCCGAGGGTGCTGTGCACGCAGACCAACGGCAGCATCGCCGGCGGCGACTCCGGCGGCCCGGTGTACGTGCGCAGCCCGCGCACCGGCCAGATGATCCAGGGCGGCGTGTGCGCCATCGGCCACAAGCCGGCCGGCAGCGGCTGGGCCGGCTACACCAACGTCGCGCTCTTCCGCGACTGGATCCGCTCCTACGCGGGCGTCTGACGACCGAGGGGCAGCAAGGAGGGGCGCCATCCGGCTGGGGTGGCGCCCCTCTGCTTGTCTAGAGAACCCGTTTTTCGACGAATTCCACGGTTCCTCCGAAGGGATCCGCCACCGGGGTCCGGCTCGCACACTCGACCCTGCGGCCAGGCTACCGCCGCCGCATCCCTGTGCGCCGCCACCCCTGTGAAGGACACGCCATGCGAGGAACAACGAAGCTCCTGCGCGCCACCGTGCTGGCCCTGTTCGTCTGCGCGACCGCCGCCACCGCCCCGGCCGCCACCGCCGCTGACAACGCCGCGCCCGAGGCCACCGTGGCCCACCCCCTGGCCCCCGAGACCACCACCCCGGCCGGAGACTCCGGCGCCGAGCCGTTCATCGTGCGCGGCGGCACCGTCACCCAGAACATCCCCTGGATCGTCTCGCTGGCCTACAACGGCAGCCACACCTGCACCGCCACGATCATCGCGCCCCGCTGGGTGCTCACCGCCAAGCACTGCACGCAGCGACCGGTCGCGAGCTTCAGCGTCCGGGTCGGCTCGCTCAAGCGCAGCAGCGGCGGCCAGACCGCCAAGGCGACCCGCCTGGTCAACTACAGCGGCCGCAACGACGTGAGCCTGGTGCAGCTCGACCGCGACATCAACACCACCTACTCCCAGCTCGGCGCGGCCGGTTCGGTGCGGGTCGGGTCCGCGGACACCAACTACGGCTGGGGCGCGACCAAGTCCGACTGGTCCGGCCCGCTGCCGGAGAACCTGAAGTACGCCACCGGCTCGGTCGCCTCGCTGGGCTGCCACGGGGACAACACCCTGATCTGCGTGCGCAACAACGGCGAGGTGGCCGGCGGCGACTCCGGCGGCCCGGTCATCGTCAACGGCGTGCAGGTCGGCGTCTGCTCGATCGGCCACAAGCCCACCCAGAACGACGGTTTCGGCGGCTACGCCGACATCACCGGCCTGCGCAGCTGGATCAAGCAGGTCGCCGGGGTCTGAGCACCCCGACCGGCCTTTCGTCACGGTGACGGACGCGGGCGCGCGGGTCCGCGTCCGTCACCGCTCCGGCTCAGACCGGCCGCGCCTCCAGCACGTGCATCTCCGGACGTTCCGGCAGCGGGTACGCCTCGGCGAGGGCGAGCCCGCTGTCGGCGAACACGCGGCTGAACTCGGCCAGGGTCCGCTCTCGCCCCGGAGTGAGCGCGAGCATCTGCATGTCGCTCATCACCGCGCTCAGCGCGCCCGGCTCGCGGAGGTCGACCGGCAGCACGGGCTCGATGACCACTACCCGGCCCTCCGGCCGCATCGCCGCGCGGCAGTGCCGCAGGATCGTCACCGAGTCCTCATCCGGCCAGTCGTGCAGGATGCTCTTGAGCAGGTAGCGGTCCGCCCCCTCGGGCACCCCTGTGAAGAAGTCCCCGCCCAGGGCGATCGCCCGATCGGCCACGCCCGCCGCGGTCAGCAGGGCGGGCGCGGCGCTGACCGCGGCCTCGGTGTCGTAGACCGTGCCGCGCAGGTGCGGGTGGGCGGTGAGCAGCGCGGCGAGCAGGGTGCCGTCCCCGCCGCCGACGTCGACCAGGGTGCTCACCCCGCTGAAGTCGTAGGCCGCGGCCAGTGCGGGCGCGACCATCCGGGTCGAGCCGGCCATGACCCGGTGGAAGGCGGCCGCGGCGGCCGGGTCGCGGTCCAGGTGCTCGAACAGGCCGTGGCCGTGCACGCGGTCGAAGGCGGTCTCGCCGGTGCGCACGGTGTGGGTCAGCTCGGTCCAGGCCTGGCTGAGCACCGGGTCCAGGGCCAGCTCGACCACGCCGCGGATGGAGCCGGGGACCTCCCGGCGCAGGCACTGACCCAGCTCGCTCAGGTGCAGCAGGCCGTCCCGCTCCTCGGCCAGGCCGAGCGCGACCAGCGCCCGGACCAGGCGGGACAGCGACGGTGGGTGGGTCTCGGTCGCGGCGTCGAGTTCGGTCAGCTCGCGCGGGCCTTCGGCGAGCAGCTCCGGCAGGCCGAGTTCCAGCGTGACTCGCAGGACGTGGGTGTAGGCGAAGCCGAAGGCCAGGCGGGCCAGCTCGGCGGGTGTGCTCGGTGCGGCGGCGGATCCTTCGCTCATGACAACCCCCAAGGACACGACTTGCTTTGGTTAGCCTTACCTAAGTTATATCGGGCCGGTCAACCGGATAGGTTGTGTCGCATGGCAGACGCCGCCGTCCGGCCCGCACTCCCCACTGACGCCGCCGAGATCGCCCGCATCCAACGCATCACCTGGCAGACCGCCTACGCGAAGATCCTGCCCGCCGAGGTGCTGGCCGGGCTGGACGTCGAGGAGACCGAGCGGTTGTGGCTGGAGGCGGTGACCTCCGGCCCAGCCACGGTGCTGGTGGCCACCGAGGGCGAGTGGGTGGTCGGCTTCTGCGCCGCCGGTCCGGCACCGGCCGAGGAGATCGCCGCCGCGGACGGCGCGATGCCGGTGGACGCCGAGACCACCGCGCTGGTCAGCGTGCTGCTGGTGGAGCCGAGGTGGGGCCGTCGCGGCCACGCCGGCCGGCTGCTGGGCACGGCCGCGGCCACGATGCGGGCCGCGGGTGCGCAGCGCGGGGTGACCTGGGTGGCCGAGGCGGACCAGGCGTCGATGAACTTCTTCCGCGCCGCGGGCTGGGACACCGACGGCACGGTCCGCACCCTGGACGCCGGGGGCAGGCCGCTGCGCGAGTTCCGGCTGACCGGGTCGCTGGAGTTGTCCCTGGTGGAGTAGATCCCGCAGGTCACCGCTTGTCAGCGGCCGCCGGGTAGGCTGACGCGCGGAGAAGGCGGGAGCGCGGTGTGCTGATGTGGTTGGCACTGAGCCTGGGCATGGGCATCGCCTCGGCGCTGATCCCCATTATCGTGCTCGAGGCGTACGTGCTCGGCGTGGTCCTGGCCCGGCCGGACCTGCCGTGGTGGGCGATGGGCCTGGTCGTGGCCGTCGGTCAGGTCGCGGGCAAGCTGCTGTACTTCTACGCCGGCCGCGGCGACATCACCCTGCCGAAGTTCCTGCGCCGCGACCGCGACCCGGACCGCCCGCGGAGCAAGTGGGGCGAACGGCTGGACCGCTTCCGCGAGGTGTGCGCGCGCAGGCCGGGCTGGTCGTACTCGGTGATGCTGCTGAGCGCGACCGCGAGCGTGCCGCCGTACGCGGCGATCGCGGTCATCGCCGGAGTGGCCCGGGTGTCCCTGCTGAACTTCGTCTCGGCCTGCCTGATCGGCCGCTTCGCCCGCTTCGCGGCACTGGCCGCGGCCCCGGCCCTGATCAGCGGCTGGCTGCTCTGACCACGCGGACTGCCGGTCGCGGTCAGGCGTTGCCCAGCTCGATGGCCTTGCGCATCGCCTCGCGCGCCCGCCGCCGGTCCCCGGCGAGGTCATAGGCCTGGGCGAGCTTGAACCAGCCGCGCCAGTCCTCCGGCGCCGCGTCCACCTCGGCCTTGCGCTCGGCGAACCAGGCGTCCGCCGCGTCCCGCTCCACCCGTCCTGACGGCCGTCGCGGCAGGTCGCTGACATCCGGCAACTCACCCGCCTCGTCCAGGCGGCGGGCCAGGGTCTCGGTCCGGCTGCCGAAGCGCAGCTCGGCCAGCACCATCCAGGCGCCCAGGATCGGCAGGATCAGGATGGCCAGGCCCAGCACCGCGCCCACCGCCGTGCCCGAGGTGACCAGGGTGTAGGCGCGTTCGGCCAGCAGCACCAGGTACACCGCGAGCACGGCGGTGAGGATGTAGGCGACTCTGCGTGCGTTCATCGGCGGGCGGTCACAGGTCGAGCAGGGATTCCAGGCCGAGGGTCAGCCCCGGCCGGCCGCGCACCGCGCGGATGCCCAGCAGCACCCCCGGCATGAACGAACTGCGATCCAGCGAGTCGTGCCGGATGGTCAGCGTCTCCCCCGCGGTGCCGAAAAGCACCTCCTGGTGCGCGACCAGCCCGGACAACCGCAGCGAGTGCACCCGGATGCCGTCGACGTCCGCGCCGCGCGCGCCGTCCTGCTCCTGCGTGGTGGCGTCCGGGATGGGCCCCATGCCCGCCTTGACCCTGGCCTCGGCGATGAGCCGGGCGGTGCGGGCCGCGGTGCCGGAGGGCGCGTCGGCCTTGCGCGCGTGGTGCAGCTCGACGATCTCCACCGACTCGTAGTACTTCGCGGCCAGCTCGGCGAACCGCATCGACAGGATCGCGCCGATGGCGAAGTTCGCCGCCACCAGCACGCCCAGCTCCGGCTTGTCCCGCAACCAGCCGCGGATCTCGGCCAGCCGCTGGTCGTCGAACCCGCTGGTGCCCACCACGCTGTGGATGCCCTGCTCGACGCAGTAGCGGATGTTGTCCATCACCACGCTGGGGTGGGTGAAGTCGACAACCACCTCGGCGCCGGCGTCGCCGACACTGGCCAGCCAGTCGCCCTCGTCGACCATGGCGACCAGCTCCATGTCCTGCGCGGCGTCCACCGCGCGGCACACCTCGGCGCCCATCCGGCCGCGCGCGCCGAGCACCCCGACACGGATCGGCTCGTCGGCGGAACGTGCCTCGGACTGGGCGGGGGCCGTCATGCGATCACCTCGTGCACCTCGTTCGGCAGGTCGTCGGCAGAAGCGTACGGGCCGACCACCGCGGCGCTGAGCGGGCGTTCCAACAACTCCCGTGCGAGCTCGGCCACCTGCTCCGAGGTCACCGAGTCGATCCGCCCGAGGGTCTCCTCCACGGTGAGGTGGTCGCCGTAGTTGAGCTCGCCCTTGCCGATCCGCGACATCCGCGAACTGGTGTCCTCCAGCCCCAGCACCAGGCCACCGCGCAGCTGCCCCTTGCCCCTGGCCACCTCGGCGGGCCGCAGCCCGTCCCTGGCGATGCCGGTGAGCACCGAGCGCACCACGCCGGCGACCGCGCCGAGCCGCTCGGGCTGACAACCCGCGTACACCGCGAGGTGCCCGGTGTCGGCGTAGGCGGCGACCGAGGAGTACACCGAGTACGCCAGTCCGCGCCGCTCCCGCACCTCCTGGAACAGCCGCGAGCTCATCCCGCCGCCCAGCGCCGCGTTGAGCACGCCGAGGGCGAAGCGCCGGTCGTCATGCCGGTCCAGCGCGGGCACGCCGAGCATCAGGTGCGCCTGCTCGGTGTCGTCCTCGCAGAGCACCAGCCGCGGTCCCCGGGTGATCTCCGCGACGCCGACCCGCGGCGGCTGCGGCGGCGGGCTGCCGACCAACCGGTCGCCGAGCGCGGTCCGGGCCAGCTCCAGCACCTGCTCGTGCCGCACGTTGCCGGCCGCGGCCAGCACCATCCGGGGCAGGGTGTAGTTGTCCCGGTAGAAGCCGTAGAGCGCGTCCCGGCTCATCGCGGTGATCGACTCCTCGGAGCCGAGCACCGGCCGTCCGAGTGGGTGGTCGCCGAGCATCGCGGTGCAGAAGGCCTCGTGCAGCAGGTCCTCCGGGTCGTCATCGCGCATGGCGATCTCTTCCAGGACCACGCCGCGTTCCAGCTCCATGTCCGCATCGGCGCACACCGCGTCGAAGACCACGTCCCCGACCAGGTCCACCGCCAGCGGCAGGTCCGCGTCGAGCACGTGCGCGTAGTAGCAGGTGTGCTCCTTGGCGGTGAAGGCGTTGAGCTCACCGCCGACCGCGTCGATCTCCTCCGCGATCTGCACCGCGTCACGCCGCTTGGTGCCCTTGAACAGCAGGTGTTCCAGGTAGTGCGCGGCGCCGGCGACCTCCGGCGGCTCGTCCCGGGAGCCGATGGCCACCCAGATCCCCACCGACGCCGAGCGCACGCCCGGCAGTTGTTCGGTGATCACCCGGAGGCCGCCCGGCAGCATGGTGCGCTGCACTGCGCAGTCCTCCGAGGTGCGCTCCAACACCTCGGTCACAAAGTCCTCCGATACGGCGCAGGGGGCGCCGGAAGCGCCCCCTGCCCTGTTGTCGTCCCGCGACGTCACGCGTCAGCCGGCTCCGGGGTGGCGTCGGCACCCTCGGTCTTGGCGTCGGCGGCCTTGGCGGCGTCTTCCTCGTTCACCACGACGAGGCTGATCTTGCCGCGCTGGTCGATGTCGGCGATCTCCACCCGGAGCTTGTCACCGACCTTGACCACGTCCTCGACCTTGTTGATCCGCTTGCCGTTGCCCAGCTTGGAGATGTGCACCAGGCCGTCCTTGCCCGGCAGCAGCGAGACGAACGCGCCGAAGGCCGCGGTCTTGACCACGGTGCCCAGGAAGCGCTCGCCGACCTTCGGCAGCTGCGGGTTGGCGATGGCGTTGATCATGTCGATCGCGGCCTGCGCGGACGGACCGTCCGCGGCCCCGACGTAGATGGTGCCGTTGTCCTCGATGGAGATGTCGGCGCCGGTCTGGTCGGTGATCGAGTTGATCATCTTGCCCTTCGGCCCGATCACCTCGCCGATCTTGTCGACCGGGATGGTCACCGAGGTCACGCGCGGCGCGTACGGGCTCATCTCGTCCGGGCGGTCGATGGCCTCGGCCATGACCTCCAGCAGGGTGAGCCGAGCGTCGCGGGCCTGGTCGAGCGCACCGGCGAGCACGTCGGAGGGGATGCCGTCGAGCTTGGTGTCGAGCTGGAGCGCGGTGATGAACTCCTTGGTGCCGGCGACCTTGAAGTCCATGTCACCGAAGGCGTCCTCGGCACCGAGGATGTCGGTCAGCGCGACGTAGCGCGTCTTGCCGTCGACCTCGTCGGAGACCAGGCCCATGGCGATACCCGCGACCGGCGCCTTCAGCGGCACACCGGCGTTGAGCAGCGACATGGTGGAGGCGCACACCGAGCCCATCGAGGTGGAGCCGTTGGAGCCCAGCGCCTCGGAGACCTGGCGGATCGCGTAGGGGAACTCCTCGCGGGTGGGCAGCACGGGCATGAGCGCCCGCTCGGCCAGCGCGCCGTGGCCGATCTCGCGCCGCTTCGGGGAGCCGACGCGGCCGGTCTCACCGGTGGAGTACGGCGGGAAGTTGTAGTGGTGCATGTAGCGCTTGTGCGTCTCGGGCGACAGCGAGTCGATCTGCTGCTCGAGGCGGAGCATGTTCAGCGTGGTGACACCCAGGATCTGGGTCTCGCCGCGCTCGAACAGCGCGGAACCGTGGGTCCGCGGGATGACCGCGACCTCGGCGCCGAGGCTACGGATGTCGCTGACCCCGCGGCCGTCGATGCGGACCTTGTCGCGCAGGATCCGCTGGCGCACCGACTTCTTGGTCAGCGAGCGGAAGGCCGCGCCGATCTCCTTCTCCCGGCCGGCGAGCTCGGCGTCGGCGTCGGGCACGAGCGTGTCCAGCACCTTGACCTTGAGCTCGTCCAGGCGGGACTCGCGCTCCTGCTTGTCCGCGATGGTCAGCGCCTGCGCCAGGTCGGCGGCCACGGCGGCCTCGACGGCGGCCAGCACGTCGGCCTCGTAGGCCAGGAAGACCGGGTAGTCCGCGGTCTCCTTGGCGGCGTTGCCCGCCAGCTCCTGCTGGGCCTCGCACAGCGCCCGGATGAACGGCTTGGCGGCCTCCAGACCGGCGGCCACCACCTGCTCGGTGGGCGCGGCGGCGCCACCGGCGACCAGCTCGATGGTCTTCTCGGTGGCCTCGGCCTCGACCATCATGATCGCGACGTCGTCACCGACGATGCGGCCGGCCACGACCATGTCGAAGACGGCGTTCTCCAGCTGCTCGTGGGTCGGGAAGGCGACCCACTGGCCCTCGATCAGGGCGACCCTGGTGCCACCGACCGGCCCGGAGAAGGGCAGGCCGGCGAGCTGGGTGGAGGCGGAGGCGGCGTTGATCGCCAGCACGTCGTACAGGTCGCTGGGCGCGAGGCTCATCACCGTGACGACGACCTGGATCTCGTTGCGCAGGCCGTCGACGAAGGACGGGCGCAGCGGCCGGTCGATGAGGCGGCAGGTGAGCACCGCGTCGGTGGAGGGACGGCCCTCGCGGCGGAAGAACGAGCCGGGGATGCGGCCCGCGGCGTACATGCGCTCCTCGACGTCCACCGTCAGCGGGAAGAAGTCGAGGTGGTCCTTGGGGTGCTTGGACGCCGTGGTCGCGGAGAGCAGCATGGTCTCGTCGTCCAGGTAGGCGACGACGCTGCCCGCGGCCTGACGGGCCAGGCGGCCGGTCTCGAAGCGAACGGTCCTGGTGCCGAACTTGCCGTTGTCCAGGACAGCGGTCGATTCGTAGATCTCGACATCGGTCACGTGGTTACTCCTCTTTGTTTCTCTCTCTGTAGGGCCACCACGCGGCTGTCCCGGCGGAAGTGTCGCGACGAACGTCTGCCGGTCTTCGATCGAAGCCCCCGGGCGTCCTGCCCGGGAACCACTACCGAGGACCGGCGTCCTCACCTCCGCTGCCTGGGACGGCGCGGGCCCTTGTGCGGTCTGGCTGGCTTTCTACTGCATCCAGCCCATGCGCGCGCCTTGGGCGCGCGCGGTCGTGATGTACCGAGGGGGAGCGGCCAGGCCACTCCCCCTCGGTCTCAAGTCAGCGGCGCAGGCCGAGACGGGCGATCAGCGAGCGGTAGCGCTCGATGTCGCTCTTCTTGAGGTAGTCCAGCAGGCGACGGCGGCGGCCGACCATCAGCAGCAGTCCGCGACGCGAGTGGTGGTCGTGCTTGTGGGTCTTGAGGTGCTCGGTGAGGCCGCTGATGCGCTTGCTCAGCAGGGCCACCTGGGCCTCCGGCGAACCGGTGTCGCCCTCGTGGGTGGCGTACTCGCCGAGGATGGTCTTCTTCTGGTCAGTGGACAGTGCCACGCGTGTTTCTCCTGTACTTCACTCGTTCCGTGCGGACCCCTCGCCGATCAGGCGGGGGTTGGACGGTGCCGGCCGCCACGGAACGCAGCCGGACCCAAAGATTGAGGGTAGCAGCCGTTCGGCGCAGTGCGTCTCAGCCCGTCAGGGCGAGCCGCGCCACAGAGTGATAGCTGGGCCCGAGCGGGGTCCGGTCGCTGCGGACCAAGGCGACCTCCGCTGGTGTCCACCAGGGACCAGTGTAGTCGGTCAGCCGGGTGGTCAGCGAACGTGTTTCCGGACGGTCGCCGGACCACCGCAGCAGGGTCAGGTGCGGGTGGTAGCGCTCCGGGTCAGTTCCCGCGGCCACCGCGAGGGCGCGCAGCGCCTGCTCGTCGGCCGGGCTCGCGTACTCGATCCCGGCCCAGAGCACGCTGCGGAACTCGCCCCAGCCGCCGACGCGCAGCCGTGGCGGGCGCAGTCCGGGCAGCCGTCGTGCCAGGTAGGCGGTGCGGTCCTCGATGGAGTCCGGTCCGTGGAAGCACAGCGTGAGGTGCCAGCGCTCGATCGGCTCGGCCCGCGCGCCCGCGCCCACACCGCTCAACCCGGTATCCGCTCCGGCCAAGCCGGCGCCCGCACCAGTTAAACCGGCGCTACCGGTTAAACCAGTAGTACCGGTTGAACCGGTAGCGCCGGTTGAAGCGGTGTCCCCGGCGGAACCGGTGTCGTCGGTCGAACCGTTCAGGCGAGTCCCCGCACTGGCTCCGATGTGCGCGGCAAGATGACCGGTCACCTCAGGCGGCGGCCAGATCGCGGTGAACAGCCGCGCCTGGCTCAGGACTCCTCCGCGGCCCGGCGCAGCAGGTCGGCCAGCGCCGGATAGCGGGTGGACAGCAGGTCGGCGGCGCCACTGAGCTCCTCGGCGACGGCCAGGTCGCGCAGCCGGTTGAGCGTGGCCTGTTCGGCCCGGCCCTCGTCCACCGGCAGGGTGTCCATGCTCACCTTGGGCCGGGAGTCACGGACCTGCACCAGCGCCTCGGCGATGGCGCCCTTCTCACCAGCGGCGACGCCGGGGGTGAGCACCCGCCGCTCCAGCATGACCATCCGGGCGAGCACCGAGGGGTTGCCGATCTTCGCGCGCCGGCCGCTCATCACCTGGCTGAGCATCGGCGCGCTGATGCCGAGCACGTCGGCCAGCTGCGCCTGGGAGATGTCGTAGGCGACCACCAGCCGCCGGACCCGGTCTCCCAGCGGTTCGCCGTACCACTCACGCTGAAGCGCGAGGTTGCGCTGGACGATCTTCTGTTCCTCCACTGCTATTGCACTCCCAGTTGGCTCGGTCCCCGGCGACCTGCGTCTCAGCGACTTGAATCCTGCCAGGTCGGACGCCCTGGACCGGCGCGAACCGCCGAGGCGTTCGCAAGTGCACCCGCCGAGGGCTCACTCGTCAGCGAGCAGCTCACGCGTCCGCGCGACGTCCAGGTGCATCTGCGCGATGAGCGCGTCGACGTTGTCGTAGCGCTCGGTGGCGCGCAGGCGGTGCACGAAGTCCAGCGCGACGCGTTCGCCGTAGAGGTCCTCGTTGATGTCGAGCACGTAGGCCTCGACCCGGCGCTCCCGGCCGGAGAAGGTCGGGTTGGTGCCCACCGAGATGGCCGCGGGCAGCGAGCGGACCTCGCCGGGCACCCCGTGGCTGACGTGCCCGACATGCACCAGACGACCCGCGTACACACCGTCGGCCGGCACCGCGGAATGCAGTTGACTGGAGAGGTTGGCGGTGGGGAAACCGAGCAGCCTGCCGCGCTGGTCCCCGCGCACCACGATGCCCTCCAGCCGGTGCGGACGACCCAGCGCGGCAGCCGCCGCGGCCACGTCACCAGCGTCGATGCAAGCGCGGATGTAGGTGGAGGAGAAGGTGACCGAGTCCTCCGCGAGCAGGCGCACGCCCTCGGCGACGAAGCCGAACCGCCTGCCGAGGGAGCGCAGCAGCTCGACGTCCCCGGCGGCGCGGTGCCCGAAGCGGAAGTTCTCCCCGACCACCACCGCGGCCACGTGCAGCCGCTCCACCAGCAGCTCGTGCACGAACTCGTCGGCGGGCAGCCGGGAGAGGTCGGGGTTGAACGGCAGCACGCAGAACACGTCGACGCCGAGCTCCTCGACCAGGTCGGCGCGCCGGGCCAGGGTGGTCAGCTGCGCCGGGTGACTGCCGGCGCGGACGACCTCGGACGGATGCGGGTCGAAGGTCATCACCACGCTGGGCAGGCCGCGTTCCCTGGCCAGCTCGACGGCTCGGGCGATGAGCTGCTGATGACCGCGGTGCACGCCGTCGAAAACCCCGACGGTCAGCACACAGCGTCCCCAGCCTCCAGGCAGGTTGTCCAGTCCGCGCCACCGTTGCACGAGGCGAGCCTACGGTGCCCCGTGATCGTCAGCCGGACGGGGCGAGCACCACGAGCGGCTTGGCCCGGCCCGCGTTGTCCTTGGCGAGCGCGATCACCTTCCCGGACGGCGCGAACACCCCGTAAGTGCCGTCGATGCCCGCCGCGGGCAGCGCGCCACCGTGCGCGAGCGCGGCGGCGGCGCCCGCGTCGACGTCGCAGCGGGGGAAGGCGGTGGCGACCGCGGCGTCCAGGTCCAGGCTCAGCTGCGGCTGCTCCTCCAGCTTCTCCAGCGTGCGCGCCACGGCCAGGCCGAACGGGCCGACCCTGGTGCGGCGCAGCGCGCTGAGGTGCCCGCCCACGCCCAGCTCGCGGCCGATGTCGCGGGCCAGCGCGCGCACGTAGGTGCCGGAGGAGCACTCGACCAGCACGTCCAGGTCGGTGAACTCGCCCTCGCGGCGCAGGTTGAGCAGGTCGAAGCGGGCCACGGTGACCGGCCGCGGCTCCAGCACGACCTCCTCACCCGCGCGCACCCGCGCGTAGGCCCGCTGACCGTCGATCTTGACCGCGCTGACCGAGCTGGGCACCTGCATGATGTCGCCGGTGAGCTTGGCGATCTCCGCGCGTACCGCGTCCTCGGACACCGCCGAGGCGTCGGCGGCCGAGGTCACCTCGCCCTCGGCGTCGTCGGTGGTGGTGGCCGCGCCGAGGCGGATGCAGGCCAGGTAGGCCTTGGTGTCCAGGGCGAGGTGGCCGAGCAGCTTGGTCGCGCGCTCGATGCCGAGCACGAGCACACCGGTGGCCATCGGGTCCAGCGTGCCCGCGTGCCCGACCTTGCGGGTGCCCATGATCCGGCGCACCCGCGCGACGACGTCGTGGGAGGTCATCCCGCTCGGCTTGTCCACCACGACAAGACCGGGTGGCACGGGGGGACGTGAGGCGCGTTCAGCTCGGGTCACGAGGCGCGATCCTAGGCAGCGGCCGGCACGGGCACGGCGGCGAGGTCGTCCCAGCGACGTGCGCGCAGCTGGACCGGCACCTCCTCGCCCCGCGCGGCCGCGGCGAGCACCACCGCGCGAGCACGCCGCCACCACACCGCGGTCCGCCAGGTGCCGAACAGCAGCACCAGCAGGATCGCCGAGAGCGCGACCTGGAACTTGCCTGCGGAGCCGAGCGGCGCGGCGAGCTCGAGCAGCAGCCCGACGCTGAGCGCGGCGATCGTGGTCGCGGTGAAGCCACCCACGTTGACCAGGCCGGTCGCCGTGCCGACCGTGCGCAGCGAGTTGTAGTCGCGGGCCAGCGCGAAGGCGACCGTGGAGGCCGGTCCGCCCAGCGAGAGCACCACCAGGGCGAGCGCGACGAGCACGATCGGCGGTTGTCCGCCCGGCCAGCCCAGCAGCACAGCCCAGGTCAGCACGGCGCCGCCGAGGAAGCCCACCACCAGCGGCATGCGCAGCTCCGGCCGGCGGCCGATGAGCGAGCCGAACAGCGGCCCGCCGACGATCGCGCCGAGCACCAGCACCCCGAGCATGGCGCTGGCCACGTGCGGGCTCAGCCCCTGCGCCTCGGTCAGGTACGGGTAGCCCCAGAGCAGGCCGAGCACGGCCGGGGCGAACATGGTGGAGAAGTGCACCCAGAACCCCAGCCGGGTGCCCGGGATCCGCCAGGCCGCGGCCACGGACCGGCCGACCGCGCGCAGCGGCACGGGCTCACCCGCCGGTGCGGGCGCGCCGACGGGCACGTCGCGCAGTTTGGCGCCGGCCAGCACGGCGTAGGCGGTGGTCAGACCGCCCGCGACCAGGAAGGTCAGGGTCCAGCCGACGTTGTCGAGCAGCATGGTCAGCGGCACGGTCGAGGCCAGGTTGCCCGCACCGCCGAGCGCGGCGGAGACCGAGACCACCACGGCGTACTTGCGCGCGGGGAAGTGCCCGGCGATCAGGCGGAGCAGGCTGACCCAGGTCATCGCGTCACCGCAGCCGAGCACGGCGCGGGCGGTGAGCGCCAGCGGGTAGGTCTCGGCGAGCGCGAACAACATCTGCCCGGCGCCGATGAGCAGCGCGGCCGCGGTGAGCACCCGGCGCGGCCCGAACCGGTCGACCAGCAGGCCGGTGGGGATCTGCATGGCGGCGTAGACGCCGATCTGCAGCACGGTGAACACCCCGAGCGCGGCCGGGCCGACGCCGAAGCGCTCGGCGGCCTGGGGTCCGGCGACCCCGAGTGACGTGCGGTGGAAGACGGCGGCCACGTACACCATTACCGCGATGGACCAGACCAGCCACGCCTGACGACGGGCACGCTCGGCCGACAAGAAAACCCTCCAGAGAACAGCAGAAATCACAATGCGAAATCAGGGAAAGAGTGCGGCCGACGCTGGCCCACCCTAGACATCGGATGATCACTCGTTGGCGTTATCAAGCTGAGACGTGTGCTGTCCCACAACCCACGAGCGCGCTCAGTCGCGCACGGCGCCGACCACCGCCCAGCGCCCGTTGCCGGCCCGCCACAGCACCGCGGCCAGCCGCAACAACATGAACGCGGTAAGCCCCGTCCAGATTCCGAGCAGACCCCAGCCGAAGGCCATGGACGCCCACACCAGCGGCAGGAAGCCCAGCGCCGCTGACAAGAGGGTCGCGGTGCGCAGGAACGCCGCGTCACCCGCGCCGAGCAGCACCCCGTCCAGCGCGAACACCACCCCGGCCACCGGCTGCAACGCCACGAAGAACCACCAGGCGTGCGGCACCTCGGCGAGCACCCCGGCATCCGGCGTGAACACCTGCGGCAGCACCCCGGACAACGACGCGAACAGCACCCCGAGCGCGATCCCGAACACCAGCCCGTACCGAGTCATCTGCCCGGCCAGCGCTCGCGCCCGCCCCGCCCGTCCGGCGCCCAGCTCCGCCCCGACCAACGATTGCGCGGCGATGGCCAGCGAGTCGAGCACCAACGCCAGGAACGTCCACAGCTGCAACACCACCTGATGCGCCCCCGCGGTCGCCGCCGAGGTCCGCGCCGCCACCGCGGCCGCCGAGACGAAGCAGGCCTGGAAGGCCAGGCTGCGCAGCACCAGGTCCCGGCCAAGCCCGAGCTGCGCGGCCATGCTCCGCCAGTGCGGCCGCAACGGCACTCGCTCCACCGCCAGCGCGCGCAGGAACAGCACCGCGGAGACGGCCTGCGCGAGCACGTTGGCCACTGCGGACCCCTCCAGGCCCCAACCGTCGAACTCACCCAGACCGTGCACGAACACCGGGCAGAGCACGGCGGAGAGCGCGTTGCCGAACAGCACGTAGCGCATCGGCCGCGCGGTGTCTTGCACGCCGCGCATCCAGCCGTTGCCCGCCATCGTGACCAAGATCAACGGCGCCCCGAACAGCGCGATCCGCAGCCAGGAGACGGCCGAGTCCGCGATCGGCCCCTCCCCCGCGAGCACCCGCGCCACCGGCCCGGCGAACAGCTGCCCGAGCAGCACCAGCACCGCGCCCAGCAGCAGCGCCAGCCAGGTCGCCTGCACGCCCTCGGCGACCGCCTCCGACCGTCGCCCGGCCCCGTGCAGGCGAGCGGCCCGCGCGGTGGTCCCGTAGGAGAGGAAGGTCAGCTGCGTCGACACCTGCGCGAGCACCACGCCGCCCACCGCGAGCGCGGCCAGCGGCACCGCACCCAGCTGCCCCACTACCGCGGTGTCGACCAGCAGGTAGAGCGGTTCCGCGGCGAGCACCAGCAACGCGGGCAGCGCCAACGAGAGCACCCTCCGCAGCGGAACCTGCTCCACGCCAACCTCCCGGTAAGGTGCTGATAGCGATTTGGCCCCTGACATCCGGCAGCGTAGACGTAAGGACCGACAATGGACAACGCCGATTACCTCGACGTGGCCCTCCGCCTCGCCAACGCGAGCCTGGACAACCTGACCGACCTCCGCGCCGCCCTGCACGACGAGCCCTGGTGGGCCGACCGCACCACCGAAGCCGACCTGGACGCCCTCCGCACCGTCGCCACCGCCCTCCGCCAGGCACTGGCAGCCGCCGTCGACAACGACCCTGACGCCGTGCTGAGCAGGGTGAACACCCTCCTGGCCGCGCACCCGCCGCGCCCACGCCTGTCCGGCCACGGCGACGGCGAGGAGGTCCCCAACTGGCACATCCACGTCGCCGAACCCGACGCCCCACCCGCCCAGGAAGTCGCCGCGGCCGCCGCCTGGGGCCTGGCCCAGGCAGTAGTCCGCCACGGCCTGGACCGCTGGGGCCACTGCGCCGCCGAGGACTGCGCCACCTACTTCGTCGACACCTCGACAAACCGCGCCAAACGCTTCTGCTCCGCCCGCTGCGCCAACCGCGTCCATGTGGCGGCCTTCCGCGCCCGCCAACGCACCTGATCAGCAAGGATTCTCCGCGAAGGAGCAACCGGACAACGCGAAACTCCCGGGTACCAAAGTCTTACTCAGTGCCCGGCGACCACGAAACCGCGCCAGTTTGCGGTGCCGGCATGCCTGCCAAGCGTCAGCTCTGGGCGTCGGCATCGGCATCGGCATCGGCATCGGCATCGGCATCGGCATCGGCCCAGTGCAGCTCCTGCTGGCGTTCAGCGCAGGTTCGGCCAGGCATCGCGCGCAATCGCGCTGTTCGCACGCAACCGCGGTGTTCGCGCGCGAGCCGCATGCCGACCATCGCGGTAAGCCAAATCCCACCAGGCCCTGCGCCGCGTCCGTCTCCGCTCGGCTACAGCAACGGAGCCGCGTTCAATGCCGCGCGCACCTCGTCGAGCACCTGTTCCAGCGATCCGCGCATCGTGCAGCCCGCCGCCAACCGGTGCCCGCCGCCGCCCAACGCCTGCGCTGCCGCGCCCACGTTGACCCTGCCGACCGCGCGCATGGACAGCGACCACTCCTGATCGCCGGTCTCCTTGATCACGACCGCGACCTCGGCCTCGGCGGTGCTGCGCACCACGTCGACGATGCTGTCCACGTCCTCGCTGCGCAGGCCCGCCACGTCACGCAACCGCACCACCGCGTGCACCAGCCCGAAGCCGCGCGCGCCGTCCGGTTCCAGCTGGGCGCCGCCCAGCACGGTCGACAGCATGCGCAGCCAGGCGAACGGGTGGTGGTCCATCAGCGGGCGGGCAGTCGCCTCGGCGTCCACGCCCGCCGCAAGCAGGCGCGCGGCCAGCTCGTGGGTCTGAGGGCGTGCTCGGCGGAACGAGCTGGTGTCGGTGACCAGGCCGGCGTACAGGCAGCGGGCGATGTCGGGGTCCAGGTCGACGCCCAGTTCGTCCAGGAGGCGGAGGACCAGGACCGTGGTCGACTCGGCGCGGTCGTCGACGATGTGGTGGGTGCCGTAGCGGGTGTTCGAGGCGTGGTGGTCGATGACCACCACGTGTCCGCCCTCGGCGATGATCCGCGGCACTCGTTCGCCCAGCCAGCCCAGGCGGGCGAGGCTGCCGGTGTCCATGGCGACCAGCACTGGCGGCAGTTCGGGCACCTGTGACGGCGGGACCAGCAGGTGCGCGGTGTCGAGGGCGACCAGGGCCTCGGGCGCGCGGTCCGGTGCGGAGAAGGACACCCGGACGGTCTTGCCCAGGCGGTGCAGGGCGAGACCGAGGGCGAGGGCGCTGCCGAGGGCGTCCGCGTCCGGGTTGACGTGTCCGAGCAGGGTGACGTCAGTCGCGTCGGCCAGCAGCCGGGCGACCGCCGCCACCTCGAGCTCGGGTGGGGCCATCGCTCCACGTTCGCCGGCCAGGGCGCTCACCTCCGCGACAGTCGTGCTGCTCTAGCTGACCTCAGGGGGTCAGCCTCGCCCACAACCCCAGGTCACGTCCATGCCTTCCGGCGATATCCGCGCTGTTCAGCGGTGGCGAAGCTCACCGTCAGCCGGTTCGTCCGCCTCGTCCTCGTCCGCATCGCGCGGCGCGCGGTACGGGTCGGCGTCACCGGCGGGGCTGGCCCCGGAGGCGATGCGCGCGACCTCGGCGTCGGCCTCCCTGGCCTTGGCCAGCAGCTCGTCCATCTGCCGCGCCGTGTCCGGCACGGTGTCGGCGATGAAGGCCAGCGTCGGGGTGAACCGCACCCCGGTGCCCTGCCCGACCAATGACCGGAGCACACCGGTCGCGCTGGCGAGTGCGGCCGCAGCGCCGGCGAGGTCCGGCGGCGAGTCCACGGTGTCGCCGAGGACGGTGTAGTACACGGTGGCGTCGCGCAGGTCTCCGGTCACCTTGGCGTCGGTGATCGTCACCTTCGCCAGTCGCGGGTCCTTGATCTGGTGCTCAATCGCGGAGGCCACGATCTGGGCGATCCGCTTGGCCAGCCTGCGGGCGCGGGCCTGGTCGGCCACGGCGCTCACTCCCTTTCTCGGGTCTTGCCTTCTCTGTTACTCGTCTTCCGGGCCGTGCACGCGCCGGCGCGCCGACAGCAGTTCCAGCTCGGGCCGGGCGGCGACCAGCCGCTCACAGGCGTCGAGCACGTCCCGGACGTGCCCGGGGTCCGCGGCCACCAGGGCCACCCCGACCAGGGCACGGCGATGCAGGTCCAGATGGCCGGCTTCGGCGGCGGACACCTCGAACTTGCGGCGGATCTCGGCGATCACCGGACGGACCAGCGACCGCTTCTGCTTCAGCGAATGCACGTCGCCGAGCAGGATGTCGAGTTCCAACGACCCGACGTACAAATGGCATCACCAGTGGGTAAGTCGATGGGTACGGGCCCGGACCGACCAGGGGTCGGTCCGGGCCCGCCACAACCTCAGTTGCGCGGCTTCTCCCGCATCTCGTAGGTCTCGATGATGTCCTCGACCTTGAGATCGGAGTAGTTGCCGAGCGTCAGACCGCACTCGAAGCCCTCGCGGACCTCGGTGACGTCGTCCTTGAACCGGCGCAGCGTCGAGATCGGCAGGTTCTCCGCGATGACGTTGTTGTCGCGGAGGAGCCGGGCCTTGGTGTTCCGCTTGATCTCCCCGGAGAGCACCATGCAACCCGCGATGGTGCCGACCTTGGAGGACTTGAACACGTCGCGGATCTCGGCGCGGCCCAGCTGGATCTCTTCGTACTCCGGCTTGAGCATGCCCTTGAGGGCCTGTTCGATCTCGTCGATCGCCTGGTAGATCACGGTGTAGTACCGGATCTCCACACCCTCGCGGTTGGCCAGCTCGGTGGCACGACCCTCGGCCCGGACGTTGAAGCCCAGGACGATGGTGTTCTCCGCGGTGGCCAGGTTGATGTCGCTCTCGGTGACACCACCGACGCCGCGGTGCACGACGTGCAGCTGGACGTCGTCGCCGACCTCGATCTTCATCAGTGCGGCTTCCAGCGCCTCGACGGTACCGGAGTTGTCGCCCTTGATGATCAGGTTGAGGCGGTTGGTCTCCTTCAGCGCGGAGTCCAGGTCCTCCAGGCTGATCCGCTTCCGCTTCGCCGCGTTCTGCGCGTTGCGGATGCGAGCCTGGCGGCGCTCGGCGATCTGCCGGGCGACCCGGTCCTCCTCGACCACCAGGAAGGTGTCACCCGCACCCGGCACCGAGGTCAGACCGATGACCTGCACCGGACGCGACGGAGTCGCCTCGGTGACGTCCACGTTGTGCTCGTCGACCATGCGGCGGACTCGGCCGTAGGCGTCACCGGCCACGATCGAGTCACCCACGCGCAGCGTGCCGCGCTGGACCAGCACGGTGGCCACCGGGCCACGGCCGCGGTCGAGGTGCGCCTCGATCGCGACACCCTGGGCCTCCATGGCCGGGTTGGCCCGCAGGTCCAGCGAGGCGTCCGCGGTGAGCAGGATCGCCTCGAGCAGACCGTCGATGTTGATGGCCTGGCGCGCGGAGATGTCCACGAACATGGTCTCGCCGCCGTACTCCTCGGCGACCAGCCCGTACTCGGTGAGCTGCTGGCGGATCTTGGCGGGGTTCGCCCCCTCCTTGTCGATCTTGTTGACCGCGACCACGATCGGCGCGTTGGCCGCCTGGGCGTGGTTGATCGCCTCCACCGTCTGCGGCATCACACCGTCGTCGGCGGCGACCACGATCACCGCGATGTCGGTGGAGTTCGCACCACGGGCACGCATGGCGGTGAACGCCTCGTGACCAGGGGTGTCGATGAAGGTGATGAGCCGGTCGTTGCCTTCCAGCTGGGTCAGCACCTGGTAGGCGCCGATGTGCTGGGTGATGCCGCCTGCCTCGCCCTCGTGCACGTTGGCCTTGCGGATCGTGTCCAGCAGCCGGGTCTTACCGTGGTCGACGTGACCCATGACGGTCACCACCGGCGGGCGGATGACGAGGTCTTCCTCGTCACCGGCGTCCTCGCCGTAGGTGATCGCGAAGGAGGACAGCAGCTCGCGGTCCTCTTCCTCCGGGCTGACGACCTGGACCTGGTAGTTCATCTCCGAGCCGAGGAGCTCGAGCACCTCGTCGGAGACGGACTGGGTCGCGGTGACCATCTCACCGAGGTGGAACAGCACCTGCACCAGCGCGGCCGGGTTGGCGCCGATCTTCTCGGCGAAGTCCGTCAGCGAGGCGCCACGGGGAAGCCGGATGGCCTCGCCGCTGCCCTTCGGCAGGCGCACGCCGCCGATGGACGGGGCCTGCATGTTGTCGAACTCCTGGCGCTTCTGGCGCTTGGACTTGCGACCACGGCGAGCCGGACCACCGGGACGGCCGAAGGCACCCGCGGCACCGCCACGGCCACCGGGACCGCCCGGACGACCGCGGAAGCCACCGCCGCCACCGGCGGGCGCGCCACCGGGGCCGCCACCAGGACCGCCGCGGAAACCGCCGCCGCCACCGCCACCACCGGGACCGCCGCGGAAGCCACCGCCACCGCCGCCGCCACCGGGACGGCCAGCGCCGCCACCGCCACCACCGGGGCCACCGCGGAAGCCACCGCCACCGCCGGCACCGCCACCGGGACGGCCAGCGCCGCCACCGGGGCCGCCACGGCCGCCGCCGGGACCACCCTGGCCACCGCGGCCACCGCCGCCGGGACCAGCAGGCCGTGCGGGCCGGGGAGGCATCATGCCCGGGTTGGGCCGAGGCGGCATGTTGCCCGGAGTCGGGCGCGGGCCACCACTGCCCGGAGCGGGCCGGTCACCACGCGGCGCGGCCGCGGGACGCCCGTCGCCCGGCCGCGAGTCGCTCGGCCGGGGCGGCATGGCGCCCGGCGTGCCGGGACGCGGGCCGGAAGGACGCGCGGGCGGCGCACCGGCGCCGACACCGAACGGGTTGTTGCCGGGACGCGGCGCGCGCGGACCGGGCTTCGGGGACTGCGGCTTCGGCGGCACAACACCGGCGTCCGGCGCCGGCTTGGGGCCGGGGCGCGGTCCGGGACGGCTTGCCGAGGGCCGGTCGGTCTTGGGCTGGTCGGACCGGGGCGCGTCGGCCTTCGGCTGCTCGACCTTGGGCTGTTCCACCCGCGGCTGCTCGACCTTGGGGGCCGGCTTCGGCTGTGCGGGCTTGGGGGCCGACGGCGCGGGAGCCGCCGCCGGAGCGGCCGCCGCCGCGGGGGCCGGGGCCTGCTCGGCCGGCTTGGGGGCCGGCGGGCGCGGACCGGGCTTCGGGCCGGGGCCGGGACGACCCGGCGTCGCGGCCGGGCCGGGCGCCGGCGCGGCCGGCCGGGGCTGCTCGGCGGACTTGGGCTTCACATCGGTCGGGGACGGACGGGAAGCGGGCGGCGTGGGTCGCGGAGCGGAGCGCTTCGGACTGTCGGTGGCGCCCAGGGAGTCCCGAAGCCTGCGGGCGACGGGGGCTTCCACGGTGGACGACGCGGACTTGACGAACTCGCCAAGCTCCTTGAGCTTGTTCAGCACTTCCTTGCTGGTGACTCCGAGCTCCTTAGCGAGCTCGTGCACACGGGCCTTGCCTGGCACTGGTCTCCTTATCTGGAGGCCAAGCGGCAATCCCGCTCGACCTCGCCTACCGTCGAAACGCGCTCATGGCTTCAGCTTCACGGCTGACTCATGACGGGTCGACCTGCTTCCTTGTTCCGGACATGACTCGAGAGGTCCTCGTGTCGGTGGAGATTCTCAAGCGTGCTGCTCCAGGTGGTTCCTGACCTCGACCGCGTCCACCGGTCCCGGAACGCGCAACGCACGCGGGAACGCTCGACGCCGCTCAGCCAGGCGCAGGCATTCCGGGTCGGGATGCAACCACGCTCCCCTACCGGGCAACCTACGCCGAAGATCGACAACGAGCGAGTCGTTATCGACCACCAGTCGCAGCAGCTCACGGGCCAACGCCCGGGACCGGCATCCGACACACGTCCGAACCGGACCTTCGTGCACGAAAACCGCTCCCCAGCGTTGCGCCAAGTTAGAGTCTAACGCTTCAGGCTCCGTCAGCCGAACCGGATGCCGTAGCACCGGCCGCCGCCGCCCCCGCCGCAGGTCCGGCAGGGTCCGCGTCGCTGCGGATGTCGATCCGCCAGCCGGTGAGCCGCGCGGCGAGCCTGGCGTTCTGGCCCTCCTTGCCGATGGCGAGGGAGAGCTGGAAGTCCGGCACGACCACTCGGGCCGTCTTCGCCCGCTCGTCGACCACCTGAACGGAGACAACCTTGGCGGGCGAGAGGGCATTCCCGACGAAGGTCGCGGGGTCCTCGGAGTAGTCGACGATGTCGATCTTCTCCCCGAACAGCTCGCTCATCACGTTGCGCACCCGCGCGCCCATCGGCCCGATGCACGCGCCCTTGGCGTTCACGCCGGACACGGTGGAGCGCACCGCGATCTTGGAGCGGTGGCCGGCCTCGCGGGCGACCGCGGCGATCTCGACGGTGCCGTCGGCGATCTCCGGGACCTCCAGCGCGAACAGCCGGCGCACCAGGTGCGGGTGGGTGCGGGAGAGGGTGATCTGCGGGCCGCGCATGCCGCGGGAGACGCCGACCACGTAGCACTTGATCCGGTTGCCGTGCTGGTAGTCCTCGCCGGGCACCTGCTCGGCCGGCGGCAGCACGCCCTCGGTGTCGCCGATCTGCACCACGACCATGCCGCGGGAGTTGGCCCGCGCGTCCCGCTGCACCACTCCGGCGATGAGCTCGTTCTCCTTGGCCGCGAACTCGCCGAAGGTCTTCTCGTGCTCGGCGTCGCGCAGCCGCTGCAGGATGACCTGGCGCGCGGTGGTCGCGGCGATCCGGCCGAAGCCCTCAGGGGTGTCGTCCCACTCCTGGGCGATCGACCCGTCGTGCGCGAGGTCCTGCGCCAGCACCCGCACCAAGCCGGACTTGCGGTCGATGTCGACCCTGGCGTGCGGGGCGTGCCCGTCGGTGTGCTTGTACGCGGTGAGCAGCGCGGTCTCGATGGCTTCCAGGACGGTCTCGAAAGGGATGTCCTTGTCCCGTTCGATTGCCCGGAGTGCGGCGATATCGACGTTCACTTCGACTCCTCCTTCGATGCGTCCGTGCCCTGGCAACGGTCCAGCTTGATCAGGTCTTCGGCGGCCGGCTGGCGGAACTCCACCTCGACGGCGGCCTTGGCCATCTCGCGGTAGGCGACCGTGCGCAGCTCGCCGTCCACCAGCAGCACCACGCCGCCGGTGTCGTGCTCGTCGGCGGGACCGACCCGGCCGACGTACTCGGCGCCCTCCAGCGGGCGCACCTTCACCAGCCGGAGCCGGTTGCGCCGCCAGTGGCGCGGGTGGGTCAGCGGGCGGTCGATGCCCGGCGAGGTGACCTCGAGGGTGTAGGCGCTGGCCAGGATCGCGTCGTGGGCGTCAAGGGTGGCCGACACCGACCGGGACACCTTGGCGATCTCGTCCAGCCCGATGCCGTCGTCGGAGTCGACGACCACCCTGACCAGCCGACGCCGTCCCGCCTGCCGGATGTCGAGCTCCTCCAGCTCGAAGCCCACCTCGTGCACGGTTTCCCGCACGAGGGGTTCGAGCTGGGCGACGAGCTCGTCGCGCGGCGCGCTGGACACGTGGTCACTCCTTGTCTGCGGTGCAGAGGGCTGCGACGGCGACCGCAGATGGCAAGAGCCGTCCCGCGTCCGGTGCTGCACTTCACCGGCCGAGGTTGCTCAGCGTATCTCGTCGGAGGAGGTGCCCGGGTCCAGACGATCACCCCTCGTTCGGTTGAGTCGCCGAGTGTGCGGTTCCGCGGCCCTGGTCGGCGGCCTGGCAGGATGACTCGGTGTGACCATCGTCCTCCCGCGTTTCGGCCGCCGCCGGGTGCTGCTGGCCGGCGCACTCGCCGTGACGGCGCTGCCGCTGGCCAGCGCGTGCACCCCCGAACCGGCCCCTGAGCAAGCCGATCCCCTGGAGGCGCTGCTCACCCGGGCCCAGGCGGACACCGCCCTGGCCAAGGCCACCGCGGCCGCGCACCAGGGCCTGGCCGCGCAGGCCGACGCCGTGGCCGGTGACCGCCTGCAACACGTCCAGGCCCTGCGGAAGGAGCTGGACCGGGCCCGCCCCGCCCGCGCCTCCAGCACGGCCTCGGCCGCGCCGACGAGCGCGGCCCCGCCCCCGGTGGCCGGACAGCAGAACGCCGCGCTGACCGCGTTGCGGGAGGCGGTGGCCGCCGCGGAGAAGGAGGCCGCTGGCCTGGTCGCCGGCCTGCCGCCGTACCGGGCGGGCCTGGTCGGCTCGGTCGCCGCCTGCTGCGCGAGCCTGCGGGAGGTGCTGGCATGACCTCGCCGCAGCCGAGCGGTTCGACCGCCGCGATGGAGCCAGAAGCGCTCGCCGCCCTGCAGCGCGCCCTGGCCGCCGAACACGCCGCGGACTGGGCCTACGGCCTGGCCACGGCGTTCGTGAAGGACGCGCAGCAGAACGCGCTCCGCGACGGCGCGACGCAGCACCGGGCCCGCCGCGACACGACCGAGCGCCTGCTCCGCGACGTCGGCGCCACGCCGGTGCCGGCCGAACCCGCCTACGCCCCGCCGCAGCCGGTCACCGACCAGCCGACGGCCATCACGCTGCTGGTCACCGCCGAAACCGACACCGCGGCGGCGTGGCGCGCGGTGCTGGAACGCACCACGGACGCGAACCTGCGCCGCACCAGCCTGGATGCCCTGACCGCGGCCGCGGTCCGCGCGACCCGGTGGCGCAAGGCCGGCGGTGCGACACCGCTCACCGTGCCGTTCCCCGGCCAGCCCTGAGCCGCGACGGAAGGCGCGAACCGCGCTCAGCCAGCCAGCCGTCCAAGGGCCCTGCGCGCAGCGCTGTCGGCACGCTCAGCTCATGATCGCGCCGAACCGCAACGCGTCGGTGCTGATTGCCTTGAGCAGCTCGACATCCGCCCGGCCCTCGGTGAAGAAGTCCGACTCGACGATGGTGACCACGGAACCGCTGACCCTGGAGGCATAGCCCGCCCCGGTCAGCTTCCGTGGCCCGTCCGGCACGGTGTAGCCGTCGCGGAGCAGGTCGGCGATGTTGCCGGTCTTGTCCCGCGACGCGAGCCGGTTCAACTCCACCGCGTCCTTGCTGTCCGCCATGCGCACCACGGCCACGGACACCACCACCTTGGTCCCGTCCGCGATGCTCGTCGTGTGCAACGACCGGACCACCTGCTGACAGGAGGACTTCGCCAGGAACTCCGCGACAGCCCCGTAGGCCCGCTTCCCGCATTCGGTGTCCCGGTGCTCGGCATGCGCCGCGAACTGGTACGCCGGCACCCCAGGCGGCGTGGTCGGCGTGCCCGCCACCAGCGAAGGCTGGAAAGCCACCCACAGCAACCCGGACAGAATGGCCACCCCGACCAGCCCCAGGCCCTTGATCGCGTAGTGGACCACCGGCCGCTCAGCAAGCGAGGGCGTCTCCGGCTCACCCACGATCGAGTGACCCCCGTCCATCCCAAAAGACACAGCCGGCAACTGCGAGGTACCGCCCCCACGCCGCGGGTCCGACAGTTCCCTCACCGGTCCGGATGACAGATGCTCCGACACGGTCTCTCACCGTAACCGCATCCGCCCGGGACCACGAACCGAGTGGTCAATTGTGATTATCCCTGCTGGTAGGTCACTTCCAGCCGAGGCGGCCGCCCCTCAGTGGCCTCACTCGCCGACCACTTCTTCCACCCGAACACATCGGCTTCGTTCTCAGCCCGCAAACCCAGCCCGCCCAACTCGGCGCCGCCACCGGCCCACTCACGCACCAGCCCGGTCAGCTCCACCTCGACGGCACCGTCCGGGCAACTCGCCGAGTGCCCCAGGGTCTTCGTCGAACCGGCCACCTGCCGCAACCACGCCGGCTGCCTGCTCCAAGCGGTCTTCGCGTCAGCGGCCGCGGTCTCCCACACCTGCCAGGCCCGAGCCTGACAAGACCACGAGTGCCAGTTCCACAGCTTCAGCTCCGCTCGCCGGACCTGCTTGCCCCGCAGCTCTGCCAACTGCCAACTGAGAAACGACCGCGCCACGATCGTCCCGTCGAACGTCCCGACCCGGATGTCCGGCTGGTATCCCATCGGCGCGGTCAGGATGTTGCTCTGCACGTAGGTGTCCAACACCGGCCCCAGCGACACACTCGTGGGCTCAGCGACCATATCCGACGCCTCGCTCCCGGCACCTTCGCTCGCCACCGTCAGCGTCGCCGCTCCGCCACTGGGCACCAATCGCTGGGTGAAGCCACTGCGCGTCACCGTCACCACCAGGTCCTCGCCAGGCCGCGCGCCGGGGTAGGTGGCGCGATTGCCCGCCAGCACGGGGGCCGGCAGTGGCGTCGGCCACGCTCGGCTGAACCGAGCCTGCCCGTCCACCATTCGCGCCAACTCCGTGCTCCCCTGCCCACCGAGGCTCAACCGCAGCGGATGCGCCACCGGCTCGACCCGCCCGTCCGCGCTCGCCCGCAACGTGAGGTCGACCGGCCGCCAGCTACCGCCGTCCCGAACATGAACCGGCCCGGTGTGCAGCACCAGCGTTCGGGAGCCATCGGGGTTGGCGAACGTCGACGAGTACTCAGTCCGAGCATCTACGACTTCGACTGGCTGTGGCCGCGACTGCGCGGATCCAACCGGGACAAGAACACTGACAAGGGCAAGGACAACGGCGACACGGCGCACGGGCATGCCCTCCACCATTGTGGTCCACCCCAGACCACCGAAAGCCACCGCGGCAACGTTCACCGACCTGAGTGATTCCACAAAATCCACCCCCTCCCCAGCTCGAAAAATGTCGGCCCCTCCCCCTAACGTCGAGCGCATGAGGACTGACCTGCGAAAACAACTCCGCGACCAGTGGCGGCAGCTCACCCGGCTCCAAGCCGAGTTCAGCCGCACCATCGGCGAGGCGGACGCCCGCGCCGACTACAAACTCGACCGCCACACTTCGATGCGATCTTGGTTGGTCGGCGAATTGCGGATGACTGGATCTGAGGCGTCCCAACGGGTCTGCGTCGCCCGGCAACTCCGCGAGCTCCCCAAGGTCGCCACTCTGTTCACCGAAGGCGAACTTCCTTATGCCCATGTAAGCCTGCTCGCCCGGACCCGCGTGGGGATCGGGGCCACCGCGTTCACCTCCGCACTGCCGGACCTGCTGACAACAGCCCGAACCCTCGACGCGAGCCGCTTCCGCGAACACGTCCGGCAAGTCCGCCGGGAACAAACCACCATCCGCCGAGGCACTGCCCAGGATCAACCTGAACGCGGCCGCCTGGCCATCCGCACCCACGAGGACGGCACCGTCACCCTGCACGGCAGGTTGGACCAGCCCGGCGGCGCGACCCTGCAAGAGGCGCTGAACACCGTCCTGCCCACCCCAACCGGCAAGGCGCCAACCCCAAAATCCGAACGCCGGGCCGAGGCACTGGTCACCTTGTGCAACCGCCAACTCAGCACGATGCGGCACACCAAATCGCGCACGATCCCCAGCTGGTTGGGCACCCGCATGCGCCCACGCCCCTCCAACCGCCACGCCACAGCCAAGCACCGCGTCGGCGGCACGCTCTCGTCCCTGATCGACCTCCCGCCGCTTCGTGCGGCAGCCACGCAGACGCCGGCCGTCATCGTCTCGCCCGGCCCCATCCCCCTACCGCGCCGAGACCAGGAACCGGCTGCACGCACGACCCCGGGTAGGAGGCTCACCCACGCCGCGGCTCGAGCCGGCCGTTGGGGCGCTCGAACTACGTGAGCGCGTCCAACACCAGATCGACGTCCGCAGCGGTGTTGTAGAGGTGAAAAGACAGACGCGCCCTGCCCGCCCGCATGCTGAACCGCACTCCCGCCGCGCGCAGTTGCTCGATCTGGTCCGTCGAGAGGTCAAGAGAGGTGATCGCTGACCTGCCCTCGGGAAGCTCAAGCCCTCGGCGCACAGCGTTGGCAAGCCCCACGCAATGGTCGCGAACCGCACCCAAGTCGAGCCCTGCCAGCCAAGGAATCGCGGCCGCGGCACCCACTTGGGCGAACCACGCTGGTGACAGGTCGAGACGTCGAGCATCACTCGCCAACCGCAACGGCAGCCCGTAGATCGAGGCCCAAGGGTCCTCTCCGGCATACCAGTTGGCGGCCAGCGGACGCGTGCGCTCAAGCGCGTCCGGCCGCGCGGCCAGCCACGCCGCGCCACGGGGCGACAGCAGCCACTTGTAGGCGGCGCCCACGACCCAGTCTGCCCAGTCGAGTGAGAGTGGCAGCCAACCGGCCGCCTGGCTGACGTCAAGCAGCACCGGGACGCCTGCGGCTGCCTCGCGGAGGGCCTTTGTGTCGAGCACCGCGCCCGTGGCCGACTGCACGAGGCTGACCGCGATCAGGTCGGCCTGGTCCACAGTGGACGCGAGCTTCTCGGGTTCGACCTCGGTGACGGTGATGCCGCGATGGGCCTGGGCCGCGAAGGGGAACGTGACGCTGGTGAAGTCATCGGGCACGGTGAGCACGCGGGTGCCGTCGGGGATGCTGCCCGCGACCAAAGCGACCAACTGGGACACGCTGGCGCCGCTAGCGACCTGCTCTGGTGGGACGCCGACGAGGGCAGCAAAGCCCGCGCGGGCTGTGGCGACGTGCTCGTCGAAGTCCGGGGCGGCGTCGGCGCCGGTACGCCAGCGGGTGATGGAGTCGCTGACGGCGTCTGCCACGAATGCGGGCGGGATGCCGATGCTGGCGGTGTTCAGGTAGGCGGGCGGGGCGTCGAACTTGTGTTCTGGGGTGGGGCGCACGAACGCGACCCTAGGCCGGGATCGGTAGCGTGCAAGGGGTGTTGACTGAGGAGATCGAGATCCGGACCGGGTCGGTCGAGGTGGTCTACGACCTCACGGCCGAGTGCGAGCGGTTCCTGGCTAACGCTGGTGGGCGCGACGGGCTGTTGCACGTGTGGGTGCCGCACGCGACGGCGGGCCTGGCGGTGTTGGAGACCGGGGCGGGCAGCGATGACGACCTGTTGGCCGCGCTGCGGGAGTTGTTGCCGAAGGACGATCGGTGGCGGCATCGGCATGGCTCGCCAGGGCACGGGCGGGACCACGTGTTGCCCGCGTTGTTGCCGCCGTATGCGACGGTTCCGGTGCTGGGCGGGCGGATGGCGTTGGGGACGTGGCAGTCGGTGTGCTTGGTGGACACCAATGTGGACAATCCGGTGCGGAAGGTGCGGCTCAGCCTGTTGGTGGGGTGAGTTGAGAGCTCGCGGTGTGGTTGACGACGGCCGCCCTCCGATCGTTGTCCGGATAACGGACAAAGTCGTCCGAAAATCTTGACTACGCGCTGGGGGCGCTTCAGGCTGCCGCGCATGGGTGACGGGGTGCGGGCGGGCTCTGACGGGACAGTGGCGCGTGGGCCGCTCATGCGGGTGGTGAGTGCCGGGGTCATCGGCACGACGGTCGAGTTCTACGACTTCTTCCTCTATGGCGCGGCCGCGGCGACGATCTTCGGGCCGGTGTTCTTTCCGCAGGCCGATGGGCTGGTCGGGGTGTTGCTCGCGCTGGTCACCTATGCCGTCGGGTTTGTCGCGCGGCCGTTGGGTGGGGTGGTGTTCGGGCATTTCGGGGACCGGGTCGGGCGGAAGAAGTTGCTCGCGGTCAGCCTGCTGCTCATGGGGGTGTCCTCGTTCCTGATCGGCGTGCTGCCGGGGTATGCCGAGATCGGGATCGTGGCGCCGCTGCTGCTGACGTTGTTGCGGCTGGTGCAGGGGTTCGCGCTGGGTGGGGAGTTCGGCGGGGCGGTGTTGCTGGTCGCTGAGCACGGGCCTGCCCGGCAGCGGGGGTTCTGGACGTCGACGCCGCAGAGCGGGGGGCCGCTGGGCAACCTGTTGGCGACCGCCGCGCTGGCGGCGACCGCCTACTCGATGAGCAGCGCCGACTACACCTCCTGGGGCTGGCGGATTCCGTTCCTGGCCTCAGTTGTGCTGGTGCTGGTGGGGTTGTGGGTTCGGTTGCGGGTGGCGGAGTCGCCGTTGTTCGCCGAGGCGAAACGGGAGGCGCGGCCGGAGCGGGCGCCGCTGGTGACTGCGTTTCGGCGGCATCCGCGGGAGTTGTTCAGCGTGTTCGCGGCGCGGGTCGGGGAGAACGCGACGTTCTACGTCTTCACGATCTTCCTGCTCGTCTACGCGAACCACATCGGGTTGCCGGCCGGGGCCGCCACGGCGGCGGTGACGGTGGGCTCCGTGGTGCAGGTGCTGGCGATGCTCGCTGGTGGTGCCTTGTCAGACCGGTTTGGGCGGCGGCCGGTGGCGGTGGTCGCGGCCGTGCTGGCCGCAGCGTGGACGGCGGTGTTCTTCCCGCTGGTGGCGACCAGGGACCAGGCGTGGGTGTTGCTCGCGGTGGGCGTGGGGTTGTTGCTGCACGGGTTGCTCACCGGGGCGCAGGCGGCGTTCTACGCGGAGCTGTTCGACACCACGGTGCGGTATTCGGGCGTGTCGATCGGCTACCAGGCGGCGACGATGCTGGCCGGTGCGGCCGCGCCGTTGGTCGGGACGCAGTTACTGCGCAGCACCGGGTCACCCGCACCGGTGGCCTGGATGCTCGCGGCGTGCCTGGGTTTGACGGTGGTCGGCATGTTGATCGTGCCGGAGACCCGGCGGTCTCAGCTGCGTTAGGTACGGTGTCCAGCCGTGACGTGGTCTGGGGATCAAGGCAACAGGGGCGGCGGCGAGTTCACCGGGGCCTACGGGGGTCTGGGCGTGTTCGGCGAAGGCCAGCCCGAGCCGCCGAAGAACCGCTGGCGAATGGCGATCATCGCGGCGTTGAGCCTGGTCATCGTCGTGGGACTGGTGCTGGTCGTGGTGCTGCTGTCCCGGGATGAGACCCCGCCGCCGGTGGCGCAGACCACTCCGGCGACCTCGTCGGCCTCGGGCGGTTCCGGTACCGCAGGGTCCACGGCGACGCAGACCATCACCAACGCCGAGGCCGGTCTGACCTACAAGGTGCCCGCGAACTGGGAGAAGGGCGCTGAGGGCATGTCGCGCACGACCTCGGGGCCGATCCTGCGCGGGATGGCGGCGCGGCACCCATACACCTGCAACTCGTTGCAGTACACCCGCGCTGAGGTCGGTTCCGGCCGCACCGATGACAACAACCTGGCCCGCGCCGCCACCGAGCTGGCCAAGAACGTGGCGACCAGGGGTTACACGGTCGACAAGGTCGAGCCGAAGGTGACCACGAACGAGCCGAAGAACTTCGACAACGCCGGGACGACCGGGGTGCTGGTGGTCGCGAACACCACGGCGGCGAAGACCAGCGAGTGCAACGCGCCGCGCGGACAGGTCGTCGCGCTGGCGACGAAGGGCGCGAAGGGCACCTCGGTGTTCGTGCTCGACGTGTCGTATGAGGGGAAGTTCGCCGATCGCGGGCCGACCGACGCCGAGGTGCGGCAGATCCTCGACTCGGTGCGGCTGGTCAAGTAGCCGGTCACTCCGGCTCGGGACGGGTACGGTCGCGGGGTGACATCGTCAGGACCCGGCAACGGACAGGATCCGGCCTACTGGGAGCGGTATCAGAACACCGAGTTCTACGGCTCGGGGCCGGAGTACGGCGGGCTGGGCGTGTATCGGAGCGACGGCCCGGCTCCGCCGCAGCAGCCGCCGCCTGGGCGGTCCGGACGCCGGATCGCGGTGGTGGCGCTGAGTGCGGTGATCGTCATCGGGCTGGTGTCGATCGTGTTCCTGGTCAGCGGTTCCGACGAGTCCGGGCCGGATGAGTCGGCTTCGCCCGCCGCGGCCAGCTCGACCGCGCGGACCACCAGGAGCACCACCTCGCGTTCGGTCGCGCCGACCACGACAGTGCCGAGCAAGTCCATGGTTCCGCAGGTCAGCGGGTGGCAGGCGGTATGGACGAAGCGCGGGCTGGCCTACGACGTGCCGAAGGAGTGGAAGGTGCTCAACTCCTCCACGATCGTCGGGTTCGAGGACGGGAACGGGCCGAAGGTCGCGATGAGCGGGGTGTCGGCCTTCAAGGAGGGCTACTGCACCGCCGATCCGAAATGGCGCAATGCCCGGCGCGCGCTGGTCGGGGTCGGTGGCGCGAAGATCTCGGACGTGAACGTCACCGCGGCCGAGGGAGCGAAACTGTGGGCTGACGGCCGGTACGGCGAGAACGCGGGTGTGCAGCCGCGGGTGGAGCTGAGCACGGCGAAACCGATGAAGGTGGGCAGCCGCTCGGCCGCACGGGTCACGGCCAAGGTCGAGGTGACGTCCAAACACGAGTGCAACCCGCGAGTGGGTGTGGTGCACGTGGTGGCGGTGGTGGGTGAGACGCCGGAGACCGGGGCGGTGTTCGTGGTCCAGGCTGACCAGGAGACGCCGGACTCGCCGGACCCGGCCGAGCTGGAGAAGATCATCTCCAGTCTGCGGCCGGCGGAATGATGACGCCGCACACGCTGGTGCTGTGGGACATCGACCTCACCCTGGTGGACCTGCGCGGGATCGGCGCGGACTGGTACGGGACGGTGTTGCGGCGGGTCGCCGGGCAGGTGATCCGGCATGTGCCGTCGATGCAGGGACGGACTGAGCGGGCGATCACCACCGAACTGCTCAACCGGCACGGCATCCCGGAGAGCGAGGACGAGGTGCGGCGGGTGTTCGCCGCGCTGGTCGACGTGGTCGCCGAGGATCGGGCGGTCTTGCCTGAGCGGGGTAGCGCGTTGCCCGGCGCGGCGGCGGTGTTGCGGGCGTTGGCCAGCACGCCGGGGGTGGTGCAGAGCCTGGTCACCGGGAACCTGCCGGAGGTCGCGCGGTTCAAGTTGGACGCGTTCGGGCTGGATGAGCACGTGGACTTCGAGGTCGGCGGGTACGGGCACGAGTCGGTGGAGCGGCATCCGCTGGTGGGTACGGCGGTGGCGCTGGCCGAGCGCAAGTACGGGGTCGCGTTTCCCGCGGACCGGGTGGTCGTGGTGGGTGACACGCCGCATGACGTGGCGGCGGCGTTGCACCACGGGGCGACCGCGGTCGGGGTGGCGACCGGGCGGTGTGACGCGGCTGAGCTGTGGGCGGCGGGGGCGCATGTCGTGCTGCCGGACCTGGCGGACACGGCGGGGGTGCTGGCGGCGTTGGTGCGCTGACCAACGGCGGGACTGCCGGTGACACTGGCGCTGACCAACGGCGGGATCGGCGATGGCGGTGGTGCTGACCAATGGCGGGGGTCGGCGGCGACGTTGCTGCGGACAAGTGGCGAGACCGGCGGTGACGCTTGCGCTGACCAGCGGCGGGAATCGGCGGCGACGCCGGCGCTGACCAGCGGTGGGATCGGTCGTGGGGCGGTTGCCCTGGCTGGTGTGGACGTGGCAGCGCCCCGGCGGTTGGCCGCCGGGGCGCTGTGGTCAGTGCTGGTGGTGCGGGCCGCCGGGAGTGCGCGGCCCCTGGGGGTCGGTCAGAAGCCGAGGGCCTTGCGGCCGCCGACCACCGGGAGCTCGACGTGGCTGGTCAGCAGCGAGATCGAGTTCTTGCCGGCCTTGGGGTCGACCGAGACGTAGCTCGCGTTGTTGGCCACCACGACCAGGCCGATGCGGTGTCCGGCAGCGAAGATGTGGTCCTTCGGGTGCAGCTTCCAGCGCACGTAGTAGGACTGGCCGGGCTTCAGGTCGTGTTCCCAGCTCAGCGACAGGTGGTTCTTCACGTCGATCGCGCCGCGGGTGACCACGACGGGACTGAAGGCCGGGTCGCTGACCGAGCCGTAGTCCACCAGCAGCGCGGTCAGCGGGGTGCTGGTGGTCTCCGGGGTGACCCGCACGGTGACCTCGGAGGTGCCGGAGATCCTGGCCGGCTGCTTCAGCTCCGGGGTCAGGTAGGCGAGGCGGTTGGCCTTGGCGGCTTCCGGACCGCCGATCGCGTTGGCCTCGGTCTGCGCCGGGTCGTCGGTGAAGGACTGGGTGCCGGTGGGCCAGCTCGGCAGCGAGCCGAGGGTGCCCGCGACGCCGTTGGCGGCAGGGCCGAAGAACAGGCGGGTGTCCTCCGCCTTCTTGTCCGGCCAGCTGGTCTGGGTCTCCCACTTGCCGTCCGGGCGCTGGATGTCGGCGATCGGCTCCTTCATCACGCCGTTGTCCAGGCCGTACAGCCAGTGGTCCATCCAGCGGTGCATCGCGGCCTGCCACTCGGCCTGGCGCACGCCGTTGGGGTCGATGTGCCCGCCGCGCAGCAGCCACAGCTTGCGCGGGATGTGGTTCTTCGCCAGCAGGTCCCACAGCTTCGAGTAGTGTGCGGGCTTGACGTTCCAGTCCTCCTGGCCGTGCACGACGAACACCGAGGCGCGGATGTTGTCCACGTCCGGCTTGTAGTCGCGTTCCCGCCAGAACGGGGTGTAGTTGAAGGTGTCGTCGCCGGAGTTGTCGCCGAGTGCCTTCAGCTGTTCCTTGCAGCGCTCACGCGCGGCGGGGCTGGCGACGTAGCTGGCGAGCCATTCCGCGTAGCGCTCGTCCCAGCCGTTGCTGTAGCCGATGCCCTGGTCGCGGGTGTAGTCGTACCAGCTGGAGATCGCCGACATGGGGACGATCGTCTTCAGGCCCTTGATGCCGGTGGCCGCCACCGCGGTCGGCAGGGTGCCGTTGTAGGAGCCGCCGAGCATGCCCACCGCGCCGGTGCTCCAAGAAGCCACGGCGGGGGTGCCGTCGGCGTAGACGGCCTTGGCACGGCCGTTGAGCCAGTCGATGGAGGCCGCGATGGAGCGGGTGTCCTCCTTGCCGCCGGTGGTCGGGCAGCCGTCGGAGCGGGCGGTGCCCTGCATCTCGACCTCGACCACGGCGTAGCCACGCGGCACGAAGAACTCGTCGTACCAGCGGCGGAAGTCCTTCGGCAGCCTCGGGATCTGCCGATCGATCCGGTCCCTGGTCAGCAGCGGGGCCAGCTGGTAGTACGGGCTGGCCTCCATCACGATCGGGACCTTCAGGCCGGAGTTGGTCTCCTTGGGCCGCATGACGTCCGCGGCGATCCGGTCGAGCTTGCCGTCCGAGTCGCTGTCGATCTTCGACTCGATGTAGACGGTCTCCTTCACCGCTTCGGCGTGGGAGTAGATCGGCTTGGTCTCGTTGCCGACCACCGGCCCCTGCGGGGTCGCCGCGGCGGAAAGCGGCATCATCAGCGCCGACGCGGTGGCCAGGGCCACCGCACTGGCGAGCAGCGCGACAGGTCTGCGCGCGTGTTCCATGAATCCTCCTCCGGCCATACCTGCCTCACCGAGGCATGGCCGCTGACAGCACACATGACGACCAGGTTCCGTGAATCGGCCTAATGGCCCAATGTTTCGGAGCCGAACAACTTTCGGGTTGTCCGGTTGTGGACGTTGGTCACGGAACGGCCGGTGGTCCCGCCCGGCGCGCTGCCGGGCGGGACCACGGTTGACCTGGTGTTACCCGTTGTTGGGTGAGGTCATCCGGTCAGCCGCCGAGGGCGGTGCCGCCGCCGACCAGGGGCAGATCGATGCTGCTGTTGGCCAGGGACACCCGGACGCCACGGGCGGCGGCGTCCACCGAGACGTAGCTGCTCAGGTTGGCCACCAGGACCACGCCGATGCGGTGCCCGGCCGGGAACACGTAGTCCTTCGGGTGCAGCTCGAACCGCACCCGGTAGGCGGTGCCCGGGGTCAGCGCGGTGCCGGTCTTGAGCGAGGCGTGGTTCTTCACGTCGATGGAGCCCTTGGTGACCACCTGGTAGGTGGCCGCCGCCTGGCTTTCCGCGGGCGGGGCCGCGCAGCCGGTGCGCATGGCCAGGTCAGCTGCCTCGCAGGACTCGGTGAGCAACTGCTCCGGGGTCTTGTCCGACAGTGTGGTGGTGGTCGCCGGGCCGTAGTCGACGAGCACCGCGGTCAGCGGGGTGCTGTTGCTGTCCGGGGTGACTGTGACGTCGAGCTTGGTGGTGCCGGACAGGGTGGTGTTCTTGGCCAGCGGGGCGGTCAGGTAGGCGAGCCGGTTGGCCTTGGTGGTCTCCGGGGTGGACACCGCGGTGGCCTCTGTCTGGCTGCTGTTGTTGGTGAAGGACTGGGTGCCGGTACTCGCGGTCTTGTTCAGCGAGCCGACCGCGCCCGCGGCGGCCGGGCCGAAGTACAGCTTGGCGTCGGCGGTGCCGGCTTGTGGCCAGGTGGAGTGGGTCTCCCAGGCGCCGTTGGGGCGCTGGATGTCGGCCATCGGCTCCTTCATGACCCCGTTGTCCAGGCCGACCAGCCAGTGGTCCATCCACTTGTGCATGACCTTCTGCCACTCGGCCTGGCGGAACCCGATCGGGTCGAGGTGCGCGCCGCGGTGCAGCCAGATCTTGCGCGGGATGTTGTTCTTGACCAGCTCGTACCAGAGCTTGGAGTAGTGGCCGGGCTTGACGTTCCAGTCCTCCTGGCCGTGCACCACGAAGACCGAGGCCTTGATGTTGGCGGCGTTGGGGCGGTAGTCGCGCTCCTGCCAGAACGGGGTGTAGTCGAAGGTGTCGTCACCGGCGTTGTCGCCGAGGGCCTTCACCTTGGCCGCGCACTTGGTCTTGGCCTCGGCGCTGATGACGTAGTTCGCCAGGTACTCCGGGTAGCGCCGGTCCCAGCCGCCGCTGTAGCCGATGCCCTGGTCGCGGGTGTAGTCGTACCAGCTGGAGATGGCCGCGATCGGCACGATGGTCTTGAGGCCCTCGATGCCCGCGGTGGCCACCGCGTTGGGCAGGGTGCCGTTGTAGGAGACGCCGAGCATGCCGACCGCGCCGGTGCTCCAGGAGGCGACCGCGGGCTTGCCGTCGGCGTAGAAGGCCTTCTTGCGGCCGTTGAGCCAGTCGATGGAGGCCGCGATGGAGGCGGTGTCCTCCTTGCCGCCGGTGGTCGGGCAGCCCGTGGAGCGCGAGGTGCCCTGCATCTCGACCTCGACCACGGCGTAGCCGCGCGGCACGAAGAACTCGTCGTACCAGCGGCCGAAGCCGCGGGGCGCGGTGCCGGGGATCTGGCGGTCGGCGTCGACGGCGCGTTCCCGCGCGGTGGTGCCGCGGTAGTACGGGCTGGCCTCCATGACCACGGGTGACTTCAGGCCCGCGGTGTTGGTCTCCTTGGGTCGCATCACGTCGGCGGCGATGCGGTCGGGCTTGCCGTCGGAGTCGCTGTCGATCGCGGACTCGATGTAGACGGTCTCGCGGATGGCCTCGGCGTGGGAGTAGATCGGCTGGGTTTCGTTGGCGACGACGGACATCCCCGGCGGGGCGGGGGCGGCGGTGGCCGGCAGGGCGGCCAGGGTGCCCGCGAACGCGGCGGTCACCGCGGTCAGCAGGGTCAGTGTGGTGCGTGCAGGGCGCATGAGATCCAGCACACAAGATCGCTGTGACCAGCAGATACGAACTAAAGGAGGTGCGTTTCAACAGACTCATAAGCGATGTGGGCGATTCCGCCTAGCCGGTTGCTCCATTCGGGCGCACATGGATGTAGACCTTGGTGGCGTTGCCCGCGGCGATGCCGTGCACCAGGCGTTCGGCGGACCTGGTGGACAGGGCGTCGTCGGCGAGCCAGGCGTCGACCAGGCGACCCAGGCCGCGGCGCCACAGCTTGGCGCCCAGGAACAGCAGCTCAGGCAGGCCGTAGCCGTCGGAGGAGTAGCAGACCGAGCTGAACGGGGCCAGTTCCAGCAGTTCGGCGAGCACCTCGTGGGCGCGCTCGCCGACATAGGGCACGGCGAGTCCGACGTCAACCCTGACCTGGCCGTAGACGTGCGCGAGGTAGCCGGCGTTGCGGTGGAACGGCCAGCAGTGCAGCAGCATCACGGTGGCGCTGCCGTGCCGGGTGGCGGCGAGGAAGTCGCTGAGCAGCAGTGGGTCGGCGCGGTGCAGCCGCAGGTCCGGGTCGCCGAAGCCGGTGTGCAGTTGCAGCGGCAGGCCGAGCTCGGCGCCGACCCGCACGCCCAGGTGGGCGAGCCAGCCGAGCAGCACCGGGTCGGCCAGCCTGCCGCCGCCCTCGCGCAGCCAGTGGTCAGCGGCGCGGGTGAACTCCGCTGCCGAGGGTGGCTGGGCTGGTAGGTCGAGGCCGGTGCGGTAGGCGACGATGCTCTTCAGCCCGACCGCGTGCGCGCCGCGGGCCCGCACCGCCGCCTCCACCGCATCCGCCAAGCCCGCGGAATCGGCTTCTCTGGAGATCTCTTCGAAGACCTGTTCCAGGCGGAGGATCTCGTGTGCCACGCCGCCGCCGAGTCCGGCCAGCTCGGCGGGGGTGGTCAGGGACACCGAGCTGTACCCGGTGTCCACCAGCCAGGTGCCGACCCCGGCCGCGCGCAGCAGCCGTCTGCTGACCTCGGTCCAGCCCAGTTCCCAGCGTCGCGCGAGGTAGCGCTCGGGGTCGCAGTGCGGTTCCAGGTCCAGCAGCGGGGCGCACCAGCGCAGCACGGCCGCGCCGAGCAGCGAGTCGAAGCCGCTGCGGCCCGGGTGCGCGGTGGGCGCCTCGGTGAGCAGCGCCTCGAAGGCGGGCCGGTCCAGGTCGGCGTCGACCACGCCGTGGCAGTGGTGGTCGAGCAAGACCACCTCGTCGGTGATCATTCAGAACAGCCAGCGGGTGCGCGCGACGATCTCCTCGGGGCCGGCCTCGGCGAAGCGTTCCGCCTCACCGCGGCGCACGGTGAGGATCGCGTCGTGCAGCGGCGCGCCCAGCGCCTCGGCCAGGACCGCCGAGCCGGCGAGCGCGTCCGCGGCGGCCAGCACCGAGGTCGGCAGCCGGTGCACGCCGGAGGCGGCGCGCTGGTCCTCGGTCATGGCGACCGGGTCGCCGGTGATCTCCGGGGGCAGGGTCAGCTCGGCGCGCACGCCCGCGAGTCCGGCCGCGATGATGCCGCCGAGGACCAGGTACGGGTTGGCGGTGGCGTCGAAGCACTTGACCTCGGCGTTGGCCGCGCTGACCCGCTGACCGGCCGAGGGGGTGATGAACCTCAGCGCCGCCTCCCTGGTCTCCCGGCCCCAGCACTGCCAGGCCCCGGCCCAGAACGAGGGCTGCAGCCGCAGGAAGCTGGCCGGGTTCCCGGCGCCGATGGCCAGCAGCGCGGGCAACTCGCGCAGCACCCCGGCCAGGAACGCCTCCCCCACCGGTCGCAGACCGTGGCGACCGGGCCCGCCGGAGAACACGGGGCCGTCCTTGCCGTGCACGGACAGGTGAACATGGGCGCCGGAGCCGGAACGGCCCGCGATCGCGGTCGGCGCGAAGCTGGCCCGCCAGCCGTGCGCCGCGGTGAGCCTGCGGATGGTGTGCCGGACCAGCAGCACGTCGTCGGCCGCGGCCACCGGGTCGTTCGGCTCGATGGACAGCTCCAGCTGGCCGGGCGCGTACTCGGGGTGGAACTGCTCGACCTGGATCTCCTGCCGGTCGAGCACCTGCACCAGTTCACGCGCGTAGTCGGCGACCGCGGACAACCGGGACAGCCCGTAGCCCGGCCCCTCGAACGCGGGCACGAACTCGGTTCCGGTACCGGGCAGCCCGACCTGCCACTCGGTCTCGAACGCCATCCGCAGCTCCAGGCCGAGCTCGGCCGCCGCGGCGACCTGCCGGGCCGCGAAGCTGCGCTGACAAGCGGTGAAGACCTCACCGTCCTGGGTGAACTTGGTGGCGGGGGCCAGCGCCCAGCCGGTCTGCCCGGCCAGTGGCACCAGCCGGTTCAGGTCCGGGATGAGCCGCAGGTCGCCGTCGGGTCCGCCGAGGTACTTGCCGACCAGCGGCCGGTCGTCGCAGGTGAAGGTCTCGAAGCAGGGCGAGGCGCCCACACCGTGCCGGACGGCCGCCGGCAGCCTGCGGGTGGGCACCGCCTTGACCCGCGCGATCCCCGCGTTGTCCACAAAGGACAGTGCGATCAGGTCGATGCCCCCCGCCCGCAGGCGAGCCGCCAGTTCGTCCACGCCGTTGGCGTCCAGGGGTAGCTGCGCAGTCACCTACGCAGGTGTACCCGGTGCCTGGTTGTCACGCCAGATTCAGCCGCGCACCAGGGCGACCAGCTTGGCCACGGCCTCCTCGCGCGGCACGTCCTCGCGCTCGCCGGAGCGCCGGTCCTTGACCTCGACCACGCCGTTGGCCAGGCCGCGCCCGACCACCACGATGGTGGGCACGCCGATGAGCTCCGCGTCGGCGAACTTCACCCCCGGCGAGGCGGTGCGGTCGTCCAGGATCACCCGGATGCCCTGGGCGTCCAGCTCGGCGGCCAGCTTCTCGCCGCCCTCGCGCAGGGTCTCGTCCTTGCCCGCGATGACCACGTGCACGTCGGCGGGCGCGATCTCGCGCGGCCAGATCAGGCCGCGCTCGTCGTAGCTCTGCTCGGCGACCGCGGCGACCGCGCGGGAGACGCCGATGCCGTAGGAGCCCATGGTGATCCGGACCGGCTTGCTGTCCGGACCGAGCGCGTCCAGGCCGAAAGCGTCGGCGTACTTGCGGCCGAGCTGGAAGATGTGGCCGATCTCGATGCCGCGCGCCGTGACCAGGGTGCCGGCGCCGTCCGGCGAGGGGTCGCCCGCGCGGACCTCGGCGGCCTCGATCACGCCGTCCGGGGTGAAGTCACGGCCGGCGACCAGGTCGATGACGTGGTGGTCGGCCCGGTCCGCGCCGGTCACCCAGGCGGTGCCGGTGACGATGCGCGGGTCGGCGAGGTAGCGGACCCCGTTGTCCTGGATGGCCTTCGGGCCGATGTAGCCCTTGACCAGCCAGGGGTTGGCCTTGAAGTCGGCCTCCTCCAGCAGCGCGACCTCCAGCGGCGCGACCGAGGCCTCCAGGCGCTTGAAGTCGACCTCGCGGTCGCCGGGCACGCCCACGGCCAGCAGCTGCCACTCGGCGTCGCCGGGCTTGCGCACCTTGACCATGACGTTCTTCAGCGTGTCCGCCGCGGTGAACTCACGGCCGAGACCGGCGGCGTTGAGGAAGTCGACCAGGGTCTCGATGGTCGGGGTGTTCGGCGTGTGGTGCACCTGGGCCGCGGGCAGTCCCTCGATCGGGCGAGCCGGGGGCACCGGAGTGGTGACGGCCTCGACGTTGGCCGCGTAGCCGGACTCCAGGGACCGCACGAACGTGTCCTCGCCGGTCTCACTCTCGGCCAGGAACTCCTCGGAGGCCGAGCCGCCCATCGCGCCGGAGACCGCGGAGACGATCACGTACTTGAGGCCGAGCCGGTCGAAGATCCGGATGTAGGCCTCGCGGTGCAGCTCGTAGGAGCGCTTGAGGCCCTCGTCGTCGAGGTCGAAGGAGTAGGAGTCCTTCATGACGAACTCGCGGCCGCGCAGGATGCCCGCGCGCGGGCGCGCCTCGTCCCGGTACTTGTTCTGGATCTGGTAGAGCACGGCCGGGTAGTCCTTGTAGGAGCCGTACTCGCCCTTGACCATGAGGGTGAACAGCTCCTCGTGGGTGGGCCCGAGCAGGTAGTCCGCCCGCTTGCGGTCCTTGAGCCGGAAGAGGGTGTCGCCGTACTCGGTCCAGCGGCCGGTGGCCTCGTAGGGCTCGCGGGGCACCAGCGCGGGGAAGTGCACCTCCTGGCCGCCGATGGCGTCCATCTCCTCGCGGACGACCTTCTCCACGTTGCGCAGCACCCGGTAGCCCAGCGGCAGCCAGGAGAAGATGCCCGGGGCGACCCTGCGGACGTAGCCTGCGCGCACGAGCAGCTTGTGGCTCGGCACCTCGGCGTCCGCCGGATCCTCACGCAGCGTGCGCAGGAACAACGACGACATCCTGGTGATCACGACGGGACTCCTGGGGTTTCGGTGTCGGGTGGGCGCGGTGTGACTGGGCGCGCACGGAAGCGTAGTGAAGGGTATCCGCGCAGCGCAGGCGGGTTGTCGGTGGCGGGGTCTAGCGTGCCCGCCATGGCAGAGCAGACAGCAGCACTGAGCATCGGCATGGTGACCATCGACTGCGCGGATCCGCAGGCGCTGGCCGGGTTCTGGACCCAGGTGCTGGGCACCTCGGTCTCGGTCGACTACGGCGACTACGTGGTCACCGCGCCGCCCGTGCCCGGCGCGACCGTGCTCGGGTTCCAGAAGGTGCCCGAGGAACGAGCGGGCAAGAACCGGGTGCACATCGACCTCGGCGGCGTGGACCCGGCCGGGCAGATCGAGCGAGTGGTCGGGCTGGGCGCGAAGGTGCTGGCCACGCACGAGGTGCCGGGCCTGGCCTGGACCGTGCTGGCCGATCCGGAGGGCAACGAGTTCTGCATCGCCGACCACGGCGAGCTGACCGCCGCGAGCTGAGGACGGCTCAGCGCTGGTCGCGCGCCGGCGGTCGCGGCTCGTCGGTGGCGGGCGCGAGTCGTTCGCCGTGGCTGACCCAGCGCTGGGTGACCACGAACCCGGCGCGCCGGTACACGCCGAGCGCGCCGGTCGGGTTGTCCGCGTCCACGCCGAGCACCGCGCGCGGCACCCCGGCCTCGACGAAGCGGGCGAGCACGTCGGCGATCATCGCGGCGGCCAGGCCGCGGCGGCGCCAGGGCCGTCGCACGCCGATGTCGCCGAGCCACACCCGTTCCTGACCATGGGCGGCGCGGTCGTGCTCGCCCTGGAAGCAGAGCACGTACCCGGCGATCTGGTCGCCGTCGTAGGCCACCCTGGACAGGTCGCGGCGGAACTGGCTGGAGCCGACGAAGTGGTGCTGCCAGTGCTCGGGGTCGGCGTACGGGCTGCCCCAGTGGTCGCCGAAGGCTTCCACGTGGGCGAGCCGGACCGCCTCGTCCTCGCTGACCGGGAAGTCGGTCAGGTGCAGGCCTCCGGGCATCGGCGCGGCGGCCGGGGGTGTGGTCAGGTCGCATTCCATGTCGAAGAACCAGCGCACCGGCTCCATGCCGGCCGCGGTGAGGATCTTCTCGTGGTCCGCGGCGTCCTGGTGACGGCCCGCGGCGACGAAGCCGGGCAGCGTGCTGCCGCTGTCGCGGTGCATCTGCCTGGCGCGTTCGCGCTGCCAGCGCAGCAGGTTGGCGCCGATGCCGCGGCGGCGGTAGTCGGGGTGCACGTCGGCGTCCAGCCGGTACCACAGCTCGGGCTCGCCGGTGGGTTTGCGGTGGACCAGGGCGACCGCGACCAGCATCTCGCCGTGGAAGACACCGAGCGAGTCGGCGGCCGGGTCGAAGCCGGGCACGGTCAGGTCCTCGGCGAGCTCGCTCGCGAAGAACTCCTCGGCGCCGGGGTCGGTCTTGGCCACGGCCGCGCTCAGTTCGGCCCAGGCCGGCGTGTCGGCCGTGGTGAGGGGCCGATGGACGAGGTCCGTGCCGGAGGTCCGCATGACTAAGGAAGGTAGGGACCACTCGAGGAGGTGACGACTGAATTTCCCGGCGCCGTCCCCGGATAGGGTGCGTTGGTGCTGGTTCTGCTCCCCCCTTCGGAAACCAAGGCGCCCGGTGGCGACGGGCCCGCGCTCGCGGTGGACGGGCTGTTCGCGCCCGAGCTGAACCCGGTGCGGGAGAAGCTGGTGGACGCGCTGGTGGAGTTGTCCGCCGATGTGCCGGCCAGCCTGGCCGCGCTGGGCCTGTCCGCGCGGCAGACCGGTGAGGTGGAGCGCAACGCCGAGCTGCGGCGCGCGCCGACGCTGCCCGCGCTGCGGCGCTACACCGGGGTGCTCTACGACGCCCTGGACGTGGCCGCGTTCACCAAGGCGGAGCTGGCCAGGGCGAACGCCCGGCTCGCGGTGGGTTCGGCGCTGTTCGGGGTGCTCGCCGCGGGTGATCGGATTCCGGCCTACCGGCTCTCCGGCGGCAGTGTGCTGCCCGCGATCGGGCCGCTGGGGTCGCTGTGGCGGCCCGCGCTGGAGCCCGCGCTGGCCGCGGTGCACGGGCTGGTGGTGGATCTGCGGTCCGGGGTCTACGCGAACCTGGCGAAGGTGCCGGGTGCGGTGGCGGTGCGGGTGCTGACCGAGGACGCGCGCGGCAAGCGGACCGTGGTCAGCCACCACAACAAGTCGCACAAGGGCAGGTTGGCGCGGGCGCTGGCGGTGTCCCGGTCCGAGCCGGGGACGGTGGAGGCGGTGCGCAAGGTCGCGGTGGCGGCGGGTATGCGGGTGGAGCGGGCCGGGGACCTGGCGCTGGATGTGATTGTCAGCGGCTGAGGAGTCGCCGCTGACAAGTAATTCGGTTGTGCGGCGCGCGGGCGGTCGGCATGCTGCCCTTCGCACGCACCGGCGCCGGTGAGCACACCGGCTGGGTCGAGGAGGTGGGACAGATGGAACTGACTGTCGCCATGGGCGCGGTCCGCCGCTGCCCACCCGTTCTCCCCGCCGGTCGCTGACCTCTTTTCCGCGCGCGGCTGGGGTGTAGTCACCTAGGAGACCCAGCGTGCGCAGGCACGAGTACGACAACGCCTTCAGTTCCACCCGCACCCCGCGTCGCAAGAAGCGCTTCGACGACGAGGAGCCGCGCGACGCGACCCGGCGACGGCGGTTCGAGGAGCTCTCCCGGTCCGAACGCGGACCCGCGCCGATCCCGGAATGGCTGGTGACCGACCCGGACGTCACCGACGTCGAGCTGGGTGTGCTCAAGACCGGCAAGGAAGCCGACGTGCACCTGATCGAGCGGACCGGTGCGGACGGGACCTCCTGTCTGCTGGCCGCCAAGCGGTACCGGGCCCGCGAGCACCGCATGTTCCACCGCGACGCCGGCTACCTGGACGGCCGCAAGGTCGCCGAGTCGCGGCAGATGCGCGCGATGCAACAGCGCACCTCCTTCGGCCGCGATGTGATCAGCCAGCAGTGGGCGGTCGCCGAGTTCGCCGTGCTCAGCCGGTTGTGGCTGGCCGGGGTGCCGGTGCCGTACCCGGTGCAGCTGGCCAACACCGAGCTGCTGCTGGAGTTCCTCGGCGAGCCCGACGGCACCGCCGCGCCCCGGCTGGCCCAGCTGCGCCCGGACCCGGACGAGCTGCGTGGCCTGTGGCGGCAGCTGGTCCAGGCGCTGCTGGAGCTGGCCGGACAAGGCCTGACCCACGGCGACCTGTCCGCGTTCAACCTGCTCGTGCACCAGGGACGGTTGATGCTCATCGACCTGCCGCAGGCGGTGGACCTGGTCGCCAACCCGGCGGCGAGCAGCTACCTGGAACGCGATGTGCGCGGGGTGTGCGACTGGTTTGTCAGCCGCGGCATGCCGCCCGCGGTGGCCGACCCGGAATGGCTGGTCGAGCTGCTGGCCAGAGAGGCCGGAATCCGGTGATCGGCTGAGTTGTCAGGGTGGTCCGGTGGACACGTCGCGTCCACCGGACCACCGCTCCGCTGACCAGTGCTGACGTTAGCTCGCTCACTAGGAGCTGGATCGGTGCGGAGCTTGTTCGGACACCAGCTACACTGATCGAGTACCGCGATCGGGCGGATGACATATGTCCCCGCCCAGCCACACTGAACGGCCCGTGGTGCCAACCACACCCACCAGAGGCGCGCAACGCGCCGGGCTCGTCCTTGCGATCAGCTCCCGAACCGCCATCCATGGCGGGGGGCATCCCCGAGACGTGCCACGTCTCGGAGGTCATCTGTGTCCGTTGACACATCTGTCAGTCCCGTTCGCCCTGAGGACGCTGCCGGCGTCGTCGAGCAGGCGGTTCCTTCCTTCAGCGAGCTGGGCCTGCCCATCCAGTTGGTGCAGACGCTGACGCGCAAGGGCATCCTCACCCCGTTCCCGATCCAGGCCGCCGCGATGCCGGACGCGCTCGCCGGCAAGGACGTGCTCGGCCGTGGTCAGACCGGTTCCGGCAAGACCCTGGCCTTCGGCCTGCCGATGCTGACCCGCCTGGCCGGCTCGCACGCCAAGCCCCGCCAGCCGCGTGGCCTGGTGCTGGTGCCGACCCGTGAGCTGGCCATGCAGGTGCAGGACTCGCTCACCGACTACGCCGACGCGCTCGGCCTCAGCTGCCGCATGGTCGTCGGGGGCACCTCGTTCCCGAAGCAGATCAGCGCGCTGCGCCGCGGCGTCGACCTGTTGATCGCCACGCCCGGCCGGCTGGCCGACCACGTGCGTCAGGGCACCGCGGACCTGTCCGAGGTCACCGTGACCGCGCTGGACGAGGCCGACCAGATGGCTGACATGGGCTTCCTGCCCCAGGTCCGCGAGCTGCTCGACCTGGTCGACCCGAATGGTCAGCGGCTGCTGTTCTCCGCGACCCTCGACGGTGACGTGGACAAGCTGGTCCGTCAGTACCTGAAGAACCCGGTCACGCACTCGACCGCGCCTTCCTCGGCGAGCGTGACCACCATGGACCACCACGTGCTGTTGATCTCGGCCGAGGACAAGAACACCATCGTGGCCGAGGTCGGCGCCCGTGAGGGCCGCACGATCATGTTCGTGCGGACCAAGCACACCGTGGACCGCCTGACCAAGAAGCTGCGCAGCCTGGGCGTTCGCGCCGGCGCGCTGCACGGCGGCAAGACCCAGGGCGCGCGCACCCGTACGCTGGCCGAGTTCCGCGAGGGCATCGCCCCGGTGCTGGTCGCCACTGACGTCGCCGCCCGCGGCATCCACGTCGACAACGTCAGCCTGGTCCTGCACGTGGACCCCCCGGCCGACCCCAAGGACTACCTGCACCGCGCGGGTCGCACCGCGCGCGCCGGCGAGTCGGGCACCGTGGTCACCCTGGTGCTGCACAACCAGCGCCGCTCGGTGCAGGCGATGACCGGCAAGGCCGGCGTCAGCCCGGTGACCACCAAGGTCCGCCCCGGCGACCAGGCGCTGATCGAGCTGACCGGCGCCCGCGAGCCCAGTGGCGTGGCGATCCCGGACGAGCCGGAGCGCCCGCAGGGCCGCCGCAAGTTCGGCGACCGGCCCGAGCGTGGCGAGGGCGGCGGCTACCGCGGTCGCAGCAGCTGGAATGACCGTGGCCAGGGCGGTCGTCCGAACCGCTTCAAGCCGAGCACTGACGAGCGTGGCGGGGCTTCCCGCCGCGACTTCACCGACGCGCGACGCGAGGGCGGCGAGAGCCGGTTCGAGGCCAACCGCGGCGCTGACAACCGCTCGCAGGAGCGTGGCGAGTACCGGGGCAACGGCGGCGGCTACCGCAGCGCCGAGGGTTACCGGGGCGGCGACAACTACCGCCGCAACGACGACCACCGCGGCCCGCGGCAGGGCGGCTACCGTGACGGCGCCGCCAGGGACGCTGCCCCCAGGGACGGCGCGGCCAGGGACACCCGCGAGGGTGGCTACCGGGAGAACCGCTCCTACGGCAACCGCTACCCGGAGAACCGCAGCGGCGGCTCCTACGGCGAGAACCGCTCCTCCTACGGCGAGAACCGCGGCACCGGTGAGCGCACCGGCGGTTACCGCGGCGGCGACAACCGCTACCGCTCGGACAACCGCGCCGGTGGCGAGAGCCGTTACGACAACACCCGCTCCGAGAGCCGGCACAGCACCGGCGGCAGTGGTGGTGGCGACAGCCGCTACCGCACCGAGAACCGTTCCGGTGGCGACAACCGGCGCGCCGGCGGCGAGGGCTGGCGCGGCGAGGGCCGCCCGAGCGCCAACCGCGGCGGCTGGCAGCCGCGCAGGCACACCGGCGGCGCCGCCCGCCGCCCGAGCGCGGGTCGCTGACCAACAGCAGTACTGACGGGGACGGCCCCGGCGCCATTCATCTGGCGCCGGGGCCGTTCTCGTTGTGTGTCGCGTTTGGGGTCCAGGCCAGCGCTCATGCGCCTGCCGCGCGGATCGCTCAGCACGCGGATCGCTCGACTCCCCCGCGGTTCGCCGCTCGGCGTGACGCGGGGGTGCCGGCGCGCGATCAGCCGGAGCGGCCGGGCAGCTCCGCGGCGAGTCCCGCGACCGGCCCGACCACGATGATCGCGGGCGGCCGGATGTCCTCGTCCTTGATCGCCGCGCCGAGCCGGTCCAGCGTGCAGCGCAGCACGCGCTGACTCCGCGTCGCGCCTTCCTGGATCACCGCGACCGGCGTGTCCGCGGGCCTGCCGTGCTCCACCAGCGCGGCGGCGAACACCTCGGCCCGCTCCACCGCCATCAGCAGCACGAGCGTGCCGCGCATCCGCGCCAGCAGCGACCAGTCCACCAGCGAACGCGGGTCATCCGGTGCGACGTGCCCGGAGACCACCACCACCTCGTGCGCCACCCCGCGATGCGTCACCGGCACCTCGGCCAGCGCCGGCACGGCGAACGCGCTGGTCACCCCCGGCACCACGGTGACCGGCACACCGGCCTCGGCGCAGGCGATGAGCTCCTCGAAACCGCGCCCGAAGACGTAGGAGTCGCCGCCCTTCAACCGGACGACGAACTTCCCGGCCAGCGCGTTCTCGATCAGGGTCCGGTTGATGAACTCCTGGCTGGCGGCGCGCCCGTACGGAATCTTCGCCGCGTCGACGACCTCGACCTGCGGCGGCAGGTCCTCCAGCAGCTCACGCGGGGCCAGCCGGTCGGCGACCACCACATCCGCCCTGGCCAGCAGCCGCCGGCCGCGCACGGTGATCAGCTCCGGGTCGCCGGGACCACCGCCGACCAGAGCGACACCCGGCAGCTCACCGGCCACGCTGTCCTCGCCTGCCCGCTCGGCGGTGCGCTCGTGGGCGTCGTCGAGCAGCCCGGTGCGCAACGCGTCCAGCACGGTGTCGCGCACCGCCGCGGAGCGCAGCGGCCGTCCACCGGAGAGCACCCCGAGCAGCAGCCCGTCGTGCTCCCCCATCGCGGGCGTGACCGCGGTGCCCTTGGCGCCGATGTCGGCGCGCACGCAGAACACCCGCCGCGCCTCGGCCTCGGCGACCACCGCGGCGTTGACCTCCGGGTCGTCCGCGCAGGCCAGCGCGTACCAGGCGGCGTCCAGGTCGCCCTCGGCGTAGCGTCGCCGGGTCCAGGTGATCTCGCCGGACTGGGCCATGGCATCCACCGCGGGAGTCGCCTCGGGGGCGATCACTTCGACCGCCGCGCCGACCGCGACCAACCTGGGCAGGCGGCGCTGGGCGACGGTCCCGGCGCCGATGACGACAACCCGGCGGCCGGTGAGGTCCAGCCCGGCCAGATAGTGGTGCTCTGCGTGCATGGCAGACAGCATGCCCCGGCGCGCGGCGAAGTCCACGATCACGTCACCGAGCTGTGTCGATGACCATAGCCACCCGTCGAGTGGAATATTCACCGTGCTGACATGGCGAGGAGGGACGACCTACACGGTCGCCCCTCCGTCGTTTTAGCCTGGCTGGTTGGCGGCCGCCAGTTCGTCAGTCGCGGCCCGTCAGCTCCTAGCTCGGTCAGCCGACCAGCTTTGTCAGTCGGCCAGCTTTGTCAGCCGGTCAACGTCGATCAACCAGCCCGCGCCGATCAGCCGGTCAGCGCCGGGTAGTCGGTGTAGCCGCGGTGGTCGCCGCCGTAGAAGGTGGCCGGGTCCGCCTCGTTCAGCTCCGCGCCGGTGCGGAACCGCTCCGGCAGGTCCGGGTTGGCCAGGAACTGCCTGCCGAAGGCGACCAGGTCGCCCGCGCCGTCGGCGATCGCCTGCTCGCCGTGCTCCTTGCCGGTCGGCAGGCCGCCGTTCACCGGGGAGAGGATGACGACACCTGGCCACTGCGCGCGCAGCTTCTGGGTGAACTCGCGGCCCGCGCTCTCCACGATGTGCAGGTAGGCCAGGTTGAGCGAGGCGATCTCGCGCAGCAGCGCCGGGTACAGCTCCTCGGTGTCGGTCTCGGCGGTCCCGTTGAAGGTGTTCGCCGGCGAGATGCGCAGGCCGACGCGCTCCGGGCCGATGGCCTCGGCGACCGCGGTGGTGACCTCGACGGCGAACCGGATGCGGTTGTCCACCGAGCCGCCGTACTTGTCAGTGCGCTGGTTGGTGTTGCCGGCCAGGAACTGGTGGATCAGGTAGCCGTTCGCGCCGTGCAGTTCGACGCCGTCGGCGCCGGCCCGGATCGCGTTGCGCGCGGCCTCGGCGAAGTCGCGGATGGTCTGCTCGATCTCGGCAGTGGTCAGCTCGCGCGGCGGCTCGTTGTCGAGCAGCCCTTCGTAGGTGTAGGTCTGCCCTTCCAGGAGCACCGGCGACGGCGCGACCTGAGGCTCACCGTCGTGCAGCGCGGGGTGGCCGACACGGCCGGTGTGCATGAGCTGGACGAAGACGCGTCCACCCTTGTCATGCACCGCGTCGGTGACCCGCCGCCAGCCCGCGACCTGCTCCTCGGTGTGCAGGCCGGGCGTGGTCACGTAGCCCTGGCCGATCGCCGACGGCTGGGTGCCCTCGGTGACGATCAGTCCGGCGCCCGCGCGCTGGGCGTAGTAGGTGACCATCAGGTCGGTGGGCACCCCGGCCCGGTCGGCACGGTTGCGCGTCATCGGGGACATGACGATGCGGTTCGCCAAGCCCAGACCGCCGACCTTCGTCTCCTCGAACAGGATGCTCACGTACTTCCTCCAAGGTTGCCCACTGACTTACCTATCGTAAGCATGCTGACGAAAGGTGAGCTTGTCAAGCGGAAGGCGCTAATCGGAGGTAAGCTGCACAAATGGACCAGATCACCCCCTACTGTCCGCAGTTCCAGGACGCCATGGAGGTGCTCGGTCGCCGGTGGACCGGGGCGATCGTGCGCGCCATGCTGGCCGGCCGGACCCGCTTCTCGGAGCTGACCGAGACCATCCCCGACCTGACCGACCGGCTGCTGTCGATCCGGCTCAAGGAGCTGGAGAGCGAGGGCATCGTCACCCGGCACGTGGAGCCGACCCGGCCGGTGCGCATCGAGTACCGGCTGACGAACAAGGGGCGCGAACTGGCCGACGTGGTGACCCTGCTCGGCGACTGGGCGCACCGGCACTCCACGCCAGAGCAGAAGGCCGCCTACGCCGCGGCCAAAGCGGCCGAGGCGGCCGAGTCCGAGGCGACGGAACCCGCCAGGCAAAGCTGAGTCTCATTCGGAAACAGAAAAAGCTCTGCCTGCCCCGGGCGGCGGATGGGGCAGGCAGAGCGGTCTCTCTTCGGCGCGATCAGCACACTGGATGCGGAATTGACCGCCCGCCGCGAACGCGTCGCGGACTACCACTTCACACTTCGTTCTTCGGCACCGTGGCGTCGGGGGGCTTCGGATAATCATTTCGCCACTGCTCGTGCCGCAGTGGCCACCACTTGCCTGCCGTGACAGGCCCGTTTCTCGACCTCCCCGAGTCTGGCCCGACTACGTCCCGGTGCTGACTCAATGCCAACACGCGGCCAACTAGCTGGTCAACTGCACGGAAGTTGGATTCGCCGGACCCTGTGGAAACACGAGCAGCGACGATCACACCACGGTCACGGCCACAGAAATGACCGAACCAGCGAGTTCCCGCCGCCCGGGTACACATTCGGCTGAACTCGCGCACGCGACCGGTTCTCGCCAGCGCGATTTCCTCAGCGGCCCGCACCCCTGTGGACAACCGGAACACCGATCACGACGGCGGTGCTAGCGTCGAAATCGGCCGGGTCCAACTCGGCCAGCGGAATCCACCGGGCGGTCTGATCGGGCCGGCCCGGATCGCGGACCACACCGGCAGGGGTGTTCGGTCCACGGGACTCCAGCAATACCGTGAGGACCTCGTCCGCCCAGGTTCGCCAGGCGGTCGTGGGACTCAGCCGCAACGGCAGATCGCTCGCGGCGAGCACACGGAGACGCTGTTCCTGTACGGGCCATGGTTCGGTCGCGGACAGGGTCAGCTCGATGTGGCCGCCGGGCGCGGTCGCGCCGCCATGAGGTGCTGCTTGCACATCCGACGCCGCGCCCGGGGCGAGCGCCGCAGTGAGACGCGGTGCCGTGCCGGGGTGTGACGAGGCGCCGGGATGCGGTGCCGCACCGAGGGCTGACGCCGTGTCGGGGGCTACTTGCGGGCCTCGGTGCGGTGGCGCACCTGTATGCGGTGGGGTGCCCGTCTGCAGCGGCATGTCGGTGTGCGGTGACATGTCCGCGTGCGGCGGCGTCTCCGCATGCGGTGGTGCCTCTGCGTGCGGTGGTGCCTTCACGTGGGGCGGTGCATCTGCATGCGGTGGTGCCTCCGCGTGGGGTGGTGCCTCCGCGTGGGGCGGTGCATCTGCATGCGGTGGTGCCTCCGCGTGGGGTGGTGCCTCCGCGTGGGGCGGTGCATCTGCATGCGGTGGTGCCTCCGCGTGGGGTGGTGCCTCCGCGTGGGGTGGTGCCTCCGCGTCGGGCGACGTCTCTGCGAACACTGGAGTGTCTGCGAGCGATGGTGCGCCCGCGTGCGCCGGTGTGTCCGGGCGCGCTGGGGTGTTGCCGGGCTGGGTGCTGGCCGGACCTGGGTCGGCGCTCGTGGTCGGCTCGGTGTTGCTGTCCGGGGTGGCGGCCGGGTGGGGTGGCTCGGCGGTCTGGTGCGCGCTGTCGCTGGGTGACGCGGTGGCTGGGGTGCTCAACAATGTGGTTGCCGCGACCGCTGCTGGGGACAGGCCCGGGACGGTGACCACGGTGACTTCTGGGCCGGTGGCTGGGGCTGTTGGGCTCAGCAGGGCCACGGCGCGGCCGGCGGTGGCCAGCTCGACTGCCTGCCGAGCCGCTTCCTCCGGGTTGCCGCTGGACCAGAGTTCGGTGCCGGGGCGGACCAGGGTGCGGACCTGGTTGAGGGTGTCCTCGGTGCCGACCACCACGGCGGCCTTGCGGAGTTCGGTTTCGGCGCGGGGGACGCGGAGGTCTGGGTTGCCGGGGCCGAGGTCGATCACGGCCAGGCGGCCCCGCGGGCGGATGCGGGCGGCGGCGACGGTGACGTTGCCACGAATGGTTTTCTCGGCGGCGAGTTCGGTGGGGGCGCCGTGGGCGAGGGTGGCGGCGGCGTGCAGGGCGGCGGCCTCGGCGACGCTGGGGGTGCCGGTGGTGGTGTGGGTGTGCGGGCTGGGGTTGGGGACGGGGATGGTGGCCAGGGTGGTGGCCGCGTAGTGCAGCAGGCGGGGGGTGCGGGCGGTCCAGAAGCCGTGGTCCTCGACCGCTTCGAGGATGCCGGGTTCGGTGGCCTTCGCCTCGACGGTGGCGAAGGCGAGGATGGCGCGGTGGTCCAGGCGGTGCTCGTCGGTCAGGGCGGCGACCGCGGTGGTGACGGCGGTGGTGGACACGCCGCTGGTGGAGCCGACACCGACGATCAGGGTGCGCGGGACGATGCGCAGCACGTGGCCGTCGGGTTCAGGGCTGGGCAGGCGGTCGTCCAGCAGGATCGTCCACTGTGGACTCTCGTCGCCGAGGGGGGCGTTGGCGAGCAGGATGTTGGACGGCAGGGCGGGCAGGGGGAAGCCGAGGGGGTTGGCCAGGCGGACGCGTTCGCCGGCCAGGACGGCGGCGCCGCAGGCGGTGAGGTCGCCGTCCACCGCGGCGTCGAGGAGTTCGACCAGGTCGTCCAGCGGGGTGGTGCCGGTGGCGTGGTCGGCGGCGGTGACCACTGCGGTGCCGCCGAGGATCTCGGCCACCTGCGCGGCCAGGTCGCGGGCGTTGCCAGCTGGGCCGTCGATGAGGGCCACCGCGAAGCGTTCGGCCTCGTCGACGCAGACCACGGCCGGGTCGTTGTGGCGTTCCCGCAGCAGGGGGGCGACCAGGCGGATGGCCGAGTCGGTGGCGAGCAGGAAGACCGCGGCGTCCAGTTGGGGCCACAGGCGTTCCAGGGCGGGGCGGATGGGGCCGTCGGCGAGGACGGCGGCCGGGCCGAGGCGGCCGGCGAGTTCAGCGGCGGCTTGCCTTCCGGCGGCGCTCGCCGCGAACAGCCCGATCACGCGCCAACGCTATCCGGCGTCCTCGCGGCGGCCGAACAGCAGGGTGGTCGGGTTGACCGCGGTGAGGGTGCTGGAGCCGTCGGCCAGGGTGCTGAGGCGGGCGGCGGTGAGCTGGCAGCCGTCGACCTGGTAGCCGCCGGCACGCAGCGCGTTGCGGCAGGAGGCGACCTCGTCCAGGGCGTTGAGGCCGACCACGACGCGTTCCGCGCCGACCGCGGCGCAGGCCTCGACGACCTTGGGGCCGCCGCCGCCGACGTACACCGCGTCCGGGGTGGGCAGGCCGGAGAGCACCGCGGGGGCCTCGCCCTCGACCGTGCGGACGTCCACGCCGTGGTTGACCGCGTTGGCCACGATCCGCATGGTGTGCACCGGGTTGCGCTCGACCGCGATCACCGCGGCGCCCAACCGTCCACATTCGACACCGATCGCGCCGGAGCCCGCGCCGACGTCCCACACCAGCATGCCCGGCCGCGGCGCGAGCCTGGCCAGCGCGACCGCGCGCACCTCGGCGCCGGCGACCATGCCGTCGCGGTGGGCGAAGGCCTCTTCGGGCAGTGCCCAGCCGCCGACCGCGGGCACCGGCTCGCCGCCGAGGTACCAGCCCGGTTCCGGCACCAGACCCGGATCGGTCAGGCACAGCACCAGGTTCGGGTCCTTCCAGCGGCGCTTCGCGGCCTTGGCCGGGGAGATCGAGGTGACCTTCTCATCGGGGCCGCCGAGGTCCTCGGCCACGATCAGGGTGCGCCGCCAGCCCAGCAGACCGGCGGCGATCTCGGCGGGACCGGCCACCCCCTCGGTGAACACCGCGACCGCGGGGCGGGCGCGGCAGACGTTGAGCGCCTTGCGCAGTTCGCGGCCGAGCGCGTTGACCACCGTGACGTCGTCGCTGGGACGGCCGACGCGGGCGAGCAGGCGTTGCACGGTGGACAGCGCGGGCACCACCTGGGCGCGGATGTTGTGCGCCCGGATCTCCCGCAGGACGCCGAAGAAACCAGGGTCGCCGTGGTCGAGCACCACGGCGGGACCGTCCTCGTCGGTGAGCGCGCCGAGTGCGGCGAGCGCGGGCCCGGCCGGACCGAGCTCGATCCGGCGCGCCCCCTCGGGCGCGTGGAGTTCCAGCAACCGGCGCTTGCCGATGACCAAACGCGCGTCGGCAAGGGCTTTCTGCGCGTCGGGGACCAGGGGACCGCCGTCGACGCCGACCACCGTGACCGTCATGTCGCCACCCACTCCGCCTCGGTTACGGCCACCACCGGCCGCCCTGAAGTCGATCATGGCAACGCCGCGCCGGATCCGCTGGCTCGGCTCGCCGATGAACCGTTGAAGTACCCGAGTGGCGGCAGGCCGGCGGCGGTGACGCCGCGCGTCCCGCTAAGTCGTCGTCGGCCGTCATCGGGTCAGCTGTTCCGCGGAGTCCGTTTGGTCCGCCGGGTGGCGGTGGACTTCGCCTTGCTCTTGCCCGCGGTGGACTTGGCCGCCGCGGGCGCTTTCACCGCGGGCTTGGCCGGGGTGGCCGCCTGCGGTTCGCTGTGGGGCGCCTCGACGGAGACGGCGACCTTGACGGTCTCGACTCGTGGGGCCGGGGCGGGGGAAGTGGGCTGGGGGCTCGCGTCCGAGGCGCTGGCGGGCCGGGCGCTCGCGGACTGCGGGCTCGAGGACTGGGCGCTAGTTGGCCGGGTGCTCGCGGACTCGGCGCTGGCGGGCCGGGTTCCGGCAAGTTGGCCATCGTTGGACTGAGCGCCGACGGGCCGTGGGCCGGTGTCAGCCGCGTGCGTGGCCGGAAGTTCTTGGGCCGCAGGGGTTTGCGTGCCGGCGTCGGCCTGGGGAGCGCGCTTCCGCTCGTGCAGCGCCAGGGTCACCTGGCCGGAGCGGGTGGCGGCCGCGGCGGCGGCGCGCTTGGAGGCGCCGGTGCGGTAGCGAGCGCCTGCGCGGGAGGAGCGGGTGGACTCGAGCTGGTCGCGGCCGGACCAGCGGGTGCTGGGGGTGGCGGCCGGGGCCTCGGCCTCGACGACCTGGTCCGGGGGCTGGGCGGCGGCGAGGCGTTCGGCTCGGCGGGCGGTGAAGTCGCCGCGGCGGTAGCTCGTGGGGCGGGTGCCGGGCTGGTAGAGCCGGGCGCGCTGGCTGCCGGGGCGCAGGACCTGGCCGATGAGGAACAGGGTCTGGCGCCAGAGCTTGTGGTCCTTGACCGTGCCGGCCAGATCGCCGAGGGTGGTCTGCACCAGGAGCTCGTCGGGCCAGCTGGTCTTGTAGGCCACCACGACCGGGGTGTCCTCGGCGTAGCCGCCCGCGCGCAGTTCCTCGACCAGCTGCTCGGTGCGGGCCGCGGACAGGGCGACGGCCATGGTGCCGCCGTGGGCGGCCAGCTCGCGCAGCTTGGCGCCGTCGGGCAGGGCGCCGGTGTCGCCCTCGGGCCTGGTCAGCACCACGGGGGCGGAGTCGGCGAGTGGGCTCAGCTCACGCCCGGCGCCGGCTGCCGCGGCGGCGAGGGCGGAGACGCCGGGGATGATCTCGACTTCCAGGCCGATCTTCTGCGCGGCGTCGTACTGGTCCTGCACCGCGCCCCACAGGGCGGCGTCGCCGGAGTGCAGGCGGACCACCGACTGCTTCTTCACCGCGGCCCTGCGGTAGACCTCGAGGACCTGTTCGTGGTTCACCCGGGAGCAGTCGACCAGCTCGGCGTCCGGGCCGGCGTGTTCGCGCACGCAGTCGGCGTCGACCACGGCGGGCGACCACACCACGATGTCCGCCTCGGCGATCCGTCGCGCGCCCCGCAACGTGATCAGGTCGGCGGCACCGGGCCCCGCGCCGATGAACGAGATCCGACCACTCACAACTGTTCCCCTCTCCCGCGGCAGGCGGAAGGACTTCTCTGTCCACTTCGGACTTGGCGCCGGGGTCGCGAGTCGGTGTGCACCGAGCCCCCGGCGAGTAGGCGACGACGTTACCGCCTGCGATCCCGGCCACTCGCAGCCCGGTCCCCGCTAAGTCAAGATCGCCACTTCAGGTAGCCGCCGCTGCGCCGATTTGCCGGAGCTGTGGTTGTCCACCTAGGACAGTCGTGACTGTGTGTGTCGGGCAATCGATGGCTTTGGCTTAATGCGGGCCGGTCTAGACCCTCGATCCGGCGTTCAGGGTTCACGGGTGGCGAACTCTGCGCAGTGCCTGACAAAGCGGGCGATCGCGGCCGGGTCCTCGGCGGGGTGGGTGTGCAGGTAGGAGGCGTGCACGCCGCCGAGCACGTAGCCCTCGGCGCGCGGGTGGCCGTCCTGCCGCCAGGCCCAGGCCGCCGTGTCGCTCGCGGCCGGGACGAGTTCGGTGCGGTGGAACTCGTGTGCGGTGCGGCGCGTTCCGGCCTGCTGCAGCACGGAGTCGGTGATCGCGACCGCGTCCCGGTAGCCCAGGGTGAGCTTGGGGGTCATCCGGGCGTCGGCGGGCAGCACGCCGCACATGGGGCGGCCGTCGAGCTCGCGGGCCAGGTAGAGCAGGCCGCCGCATTCGGCGTGCACGGGCGCGCCCGCGGTGGCCAGCGCGGCGACCGCGGCGCGCAGCGGGGCGTTGGCGGAGAGCTCCTCGGCGTGCTGTTCCGGGAAGCCGCCGGGCAGCACGAGTCCGGCGGTGCCCTCGGGCAGGGACTCGGCGCGCAGTGGATCGAACACCGCGACCTCCGCGCCCGCGGCGGTGAGCAGCTCGGCGTGCTCGGCGTAGCCGAAGGTGAACGCGGCGCCGCCGGCGATGGAGATGACCGGTCGTCTCGGGTCCGGGTCGAGGCCCGGGTCCCAGGTCGCGGGCGGCAGGGGCGGGGCGGAGCGGGCCAGGCGCAGGACCGCGTCCAGGTCGACCGCGCCGGCGACCTTGTCCGCGAGGGCGTCCACCACCTCGGTGGCGGCGCGGCCGTGTTCGGCGGCGGTGACCAGGCCGAGGTGCCGGGAGGGCAGCTCGAAGGCCGGGTCGCGGGGCAGGCTGCCGAGCACGTCCAGGCCGACCTCGGCGCAGGCCTCGCTGAGCACCTGGGTGTGCCGTTCGGAGCCGACCTTGTTGAGCAGCACCCCGGCGATCCGCACAGCCGGGTCGTAGCTGCGGAACCCGTGCAGCAGCGCGGCCAGGCTGCGGCTTTGCCCGCGCGCGTCGACCACGAGCACGACCGGCGCGTCCAGCAGGGTGGCCACGTGCGCGGTGGAGCCGTGGCCCGGGGTGCCCAGGCGGCCGTCGAACAGGCCCATCACGCCCTCGATGACGGCCAGGTCGGCCTCCCGCGCGCCGTGGGCGAACAGCGGGCGGACGCGGTCCTCGCCGCAGAGCACCGGGTCCAGGTTGCGGCCGGGACGACCGGTGGCCAGCGCGTGGTAGCCGGGGTCGATGTAGTCGGGGCCGACCTTGCCCGGCGCGACCCGCAGTCCGCGCCTGCGCAGCGCGGCCATCAGGCCGGTGGCCACCGTGGTCTTGCCGGCGCCGGAGCCGGGGGCGGCGATGACCAGCCGGGCTACCACTCGATCCCCCGCTGTCCCTTCTGCCCGGCGTCCATCGGGTGCTTGACCTTGGTCATCTCCACCACCAGGTCGGCGGCCTCCAGCAGCGCGGGCGGCGCGTACCGGCCGGTGATGATCACGTGCTGGTGCCCGGGGCGATCGCTCAGGGCGGCCACGACCTCCTCGACGTCGACCCAGCCCCAGTGCATGGGATAGGTGAACTCGTCCAGCACGTACATGCCGTGCCGGGCCTCGGCGAGGCGGCGGGCGATCTCCTGCCAGCCTTCGCGGGCGGCCTCGGCGTGGTCGGTCTCGGTGCCCTTCTTGCGGGTCCAGGACCAGCCCTCGCCCATCTTGTGCCACTCGACCGCGCCGCCCTCGCCGGTCTGCTCGTGCAGGCGGCCGAGCGCGCGGAAGGCCTCTTCCTCGCCGACCTTCCACTTGGCTGACTTGACGAACTGGAACACGCCGATGGACCAGCCCTGGTTCCAGCCGCGCAGCGCCATGCCGAACGCGGCGGTGGACTTGCCCTTCATCTCGCCGGTGTGCACCACCAGCAGCGGCCGGTTGCGGCGTTGCCGGGTGGTCAGGCCGTCGGCGGGCACACTGGTCGGCTGTCCTTGGGGCATCGGGTTTCCTCCCGGCTCAGGCCGCGCGGGCGGCGCGCACGACGCCTGCCATGCGGTCGGCGGACAACTCGTCGAGGCTCAGGCAGGTCGCGCCCAGGGCGAGCGCGAGCCGGGCGGCCAGGCCGAGGCGGACCATGCCGTGCTCGCAGTCCACCACGATCGCGGCGACGCCGTCGGCGGCCAGCAGCGCGGCGGCGCGCAGGGCGTCGCGGACCGGGTCGCCGTGCACGCCGACGGTGGCGCGGCCGTCGGTGACCACGACCAGCAGCGGACGGCGGCGCGGGTCGCGCAGGCGTTCGGCGGCCAGGGTCTTGCGGGCGCGCAGCAGGCCCTCGGCCAGCGGGGTGCGGCCGCCGGTGCGCAGCCGCTTGAGCCGGGCGGCGGCCGCGTCCACCGAGGAGGTCGGCGGCAGGGTCAGCTCGGCGCCACCGCCGCGGAAGGTGACCAGACCGACCTTGTCCCTGCGCTGGTAGGCGTCCCGGAGCAGGGACAGCACCGCGCCGCTGACCGCGGACATCCGCTTGCGGGCGGCCATCGAGCCGGAGGCGTCCACCGCGAAGAGCACCAGGTTGCCCTCCTTGCCCTCGCGGACCGCGCGGCGCACGTCCTCACCGCGCAGCAGCAGGCCGGGTCCGGTGCGGCCGCGACCGGCCTGGTGCGGGGCGGCCGCGGCGACGGTGGCGGACAGGTGCAGGCCGTGGCCGTCCACTGTGGACGGACGGACCACCCGGCCGAACTCCGAGCGGGACCGGGACCGGCGGCCGGGCGCGCCCTCGCCGAGGCCGGGGACCTGGAGCAGGCGGGCGCGGAAGGCGGGTGCCGGGGCGGCCGGGGCCTGTTCGCCGCCGCCCGAGGGCTGGTCGCCGGAAGGGCTGGACTGGTTGTCAGTAGCGGCCTGCTGGCCGTCGGCGGGCGGAGTGGCGTCCTCGCCGTGGTCCTGGCCGCCGCCGGGGCCGTTGGGGTCGTCATCGGGGTCCGGCGGCGGCGGTTCGGCTTCCTCGGCCGCGGCGGCGAGGGCCTGCTGGAGCTGCTCCTCCTCCAGGCCGGGCTCGTCGAAGGGGTCGCGGCGCTTGCGGTGCGGCAGGGCGAGGCGGGCGGCGACCTCGATGTCGCTCGCGTCGACCTCGGCCGCGCCGCGCCAGGCGGCATGCGCGAGCGCGGTGCGGGCCACCACCAGGTCCGCGCGCATGCCGTCGACCTCGAACGCGGCGCACAGCGCGGCGATCCGGCGCAGCTCCACATCGGGCAGCACGACCGCTGACAAAGCGGCGCGGGCGGTGGCGATGCGGGCGGCCAGGTCGCGGTCGTCGGGGGCGAACCGGGCGGCGAACCCTGCCGGGTCGGCCTCGTAGGCCAGTCGGCGGCGGACCACCTCGGTGCGAGTGTCGGTGTCCCGGGCGGCGAGCACGGTGACGGTGAGGCCGAAGCGGTCCAGCAGCTGCGGCCGCAGCTCGCCCTCCTCCGGGTTCATCGTGCCCACCAGCAGGAAGCTGGCCGCGTGCGAGATGGACACGCCTTCGCGTTCGACGTGCGCGCGGCCCATGGCGGCGGCGTCCAGCAGCAGGTCGACCAGGTGGTCGTGCAGCAGGTTGACCTCGTCCACGTAGAGCACGCCGCGGTGCGCGGCCGCGAGCAGGCCCGGCTGATAGGCGCGGACACCCTCGGTGAGCGCGCGTTCCAGGTCCAGCGAGCCGACCAGGCGGTCCTCGGTGGCGCCAACCGGCAGCTCGACCAGCCGGGCCGGGCGGGTGGTGGCCGCGCCGTCGTGCGGGGCGTCCGGGCAGTTCGGGTCGGGGCGGGCCGGGTCGCAGGCGAAGCGGCAGTGCTCGACCACCTCGGCCGGTGGCAGCAGGGCGGCCAGGCCGCGCACGATGGTCGACTTCGCGGTGCCCTTCTCCCCGCGCACCAGCACCCCGCCGATACCGGGGTGGACGGCGTTGAGCAGCAGGGCGAGCCGGAGGTCGGGGTGTCCGACCACAGCGGAGAACGGGTAGCCGACGGTCATGCGCGAGGTCCTTCCTCGGGTGTCCACGCCCGGGTCGGGAGGCCGAGGGGGACGAGTCTCCTGACTCCCGGAACCGTTCCTGACGAAACCGTTCCGGTCACAGTGGCGGGACCGTCCCGGACTCGCACCGGGTTCCTCGCTCACCCCTCGCTGACAAAGCAGTTCGCATCGTCGCACACGATCGGGCGGCTCAGGCCGTCTCGCTGATCACGCTTGTCATCGGCTGGCCAGCACGCGCAGCGGGGCGCGGAAGGAGAGCAGGCCGAGCATCGGCGGTTCCGGCTCCAGCAGACGCAGCCGCGGCAGCCGCCGGGCCACCTCGGTGAGCACCACGGCGGCCTCCGTCCTGGCCAGTCCGGCGCCGAGGCAGAAGTGGCGGCCGTGGCCGAAGGCCAGGTGGCGGCGCGGGTCGGGGCGGGCCGGGCAGAAGGACTCGGGGTCGGTGAAGACCTCCGGGTCCGAGCCCGCGCCGGCGAGCAGGAGCAGCAGGTGCGCGCCCTGTGGCACCCGCACCCCGGACAGGGTGGCCGGGCGGGCGGCGACGCGGCGCCAGGTGTTCACCGGCGGTTCGCGGCGCAGCACCTCCTCCACACAGGCCGCGGCCAGCTCCTGGTCACCGGCGGCCAGGCGCGACCACAGGTCGGTGCGCGGGATGAGCCGGTGCAGCAGGGTGCTGAGCAGCTGGCTGGTGGTCTCCTGACCGGCGATGAGCAGGAAGTAGCAGACGCCGACCGCCTCGGCCACGCGCAGCGGCCGGTCGCCGGGCGCGCGGTGCGCGGCGAGCTGGCCGAACAGGTCGGGGCTGCCGGGGGTGGCGGCGCGGATGCGGGCGGCCAGCCACTGGTGGAACTCCCCCGCCGCCTCCGCGAGGGCCTGGTGGCGGCCGGGGCCGGGGCGGCCCCAGAACAGTTCCAGCGAGGCCGCGCTCCACGCCTTGAGCACCGGCAGGTCGACTCCGGTGATGCCGAGCAGCTCCAGCAGCACCCGGCAGGGCAGCTCCGCGGCCAGCCCGGCGACCAGGTCGAACTCGCCGGTGGCCGGCAGGCGGTCCAGGTACTCGTCAGCGAGGGCGCGGATGCGGGGTTCGGCGGCGCGCACCTTGGCCGGGGTGAAGTAGCCGGCGACCAGGCGACGCAGGCCGGTGTGGCTGTCGGTGCCGTTGTTGGCCAGCGTGGGCGGCAGCGAGAACCGGGCCCTGGCCAGCACGCGCAGCTGCGGCGGCGGGACCGGGGTGATCGCGGTGAGCGCGTTGTCCGGCACGAACCCGGCGGGGTCGGCCAGCACGGCGCGGATGTCGGCGTGCCTGCTGACCAACCACAGCCCGGTGTGCCGGTCGTGGTGCACGGGGGCGCGCTCGCGCAGCTCGGCCAGGTGCGGCCAGGGGTCGCTGACAAAACCCGGACCGAAGAGGTCCAGGTCGTCGAGGGAACGCCGCGCTGCCCGCACGGGCAGAACGGTAGCCCGGCTGATGCGACACTCCGGGCGTGACCTCGACCACCAACGACGTCTTCGGCTGGCTGGACACCCGCTCGCGGGCCCGTGCCAAGGCCGGGCTGACCCGCTCGCTGCGGCCGCGCGCCGCCGGGTCCGCGGACCTGCTGGACCTGGCCTCCAACGACTACCTCGGCCTCACCCGGGACCCCCGGATCACCGAGGCCGCCGCGGCCGCCGCCCGCCGCTGGGGCGCGGGCGCCACGGGATCGCGGCTGGTCACGGGCTCGACCGAGCTGCACGCGGAGCTGGAGCACGAGCTGGCCGAGCACTGCGGGGCGGAGGCCGCGCTGGTCTTCTCCTCCGGTTTCCTGGCCAACCTCGGCGCGCTCACCGCGTTGTCCGGGCCGGGCACGGTGCTGGTCGCGGACGCGCACAACCACGCCTCGCTGATCGACGGCTGCCGGTTGTCCCGCGCCGAGACGGCCGAGGCCGGGCACCGCGATCCGGCCAGGGTGGCCCGGTTGCTGGCCGAGCGGGTGAAGAAGCGCGCCCTGGTGGTGACCGACTCGGTGTTCTCCGTCGACGGCGACCTGGCGCCGCTGGCCGAGCTGGCCGCGGCCTGCCGGGCGCACGGCGCGGCGCTGGTGGTCGACGACGCGCACGGGCTGGGCGTGCTGGGCGAGGGCGGGCGCGGCGGGGTGCACGCGGCCGGGCTGGCCGGGGCGCCGGACGTGGTGGTCACCACCACGCTGTCCAAGTCGCTGGGCAGCCAGGGCGGGGCGGTGCTCGGGCCGCGGCGGGTGATCGCGCACCTGGTGGACACCGCGCGCGGGTTCATCTTCGACACCGGCCTGGCCCCGGCCTGCGCGGGTGGCGCGCTGGCCGCGCTGCGGGTGCTGCGCGGCGAGCCGGAGCTGGCCGGGCGGTCCCGGGCGGTGGCGCGGGAGCTGGCGGAGCGGCTGGGCGCGGCCGGGCTGGCGGTCAGCTCGCCGAGCGCGGCGGTGGTGTCGGTGCGCGCGCCCTCGCCGGTGGAGGCGGTGGCGTGGGCCGGGCGGTGCCGGGCGGAGGGCGTGCAGGTCGGCTGTTTCCGGCCGCCGTCGGTGCCGGATCAGGTGTCGCGGCTGCGGCTGACCGCGCGGGCGGACCTGTCGGCGGCGGAGCTGGACCGCGCGGTCGCGGTGATCACGCGCACCGCCCCGCGACCGGGCGACTGACGCGAACAGCGGTGTCGGCTACTCCATCCGTGCCCGATGGAAGGACAGTCAGGACAAGGGATTCGACATCTCCTTGATCCTCACTCGAATGGCCCTAGGCTGCCGCGCATGACCATCAACCGGAGGCGCGCGCTCGGTCTGGGGACCGTGGCGGCGGCGGGCGCCGTACTGGGCAGCACACCGCTGGCGTCGGCGCAGACCGACCCCATCGACGACGAGAGCGTCATTCCTGCCTCCGCGGCGCAGGCCCGGCGGCGGATCGAGCGCGTGTACCGGCGGGAGGCGCACCGCGCGGGTGGCACCTGGTCCTCCTTCATCAGCGTGACCGACCCGGACGGCACCCCGGTCGCCGCGGTGGAGGACGAGGCGGACCGGGTGGTGGAGGCCTACTCGGTCAACAAGATCGCGGTGGCCGCCGCGGTGCTGGACAAGATCGACCGCGGGCTGCTCACCCTGGACCAGCGGGTGGACGTCACCGCGGCCATCGTCAGCAAGGACGGCGACGGCATCTTCGGCTTCGACGGCGCCTACCCGAGCTCGGTGACGCTGGGTCACGCGATGGCGAACCTGCTGACCGTCTCGGACAACACCGCGGTCCGCCTGTGCGGCCTGGTCTGCCCGGCCGCGGAGCTGAACGAGATCCTGCGCGCCAAGGGCTTCACGCACACCCAGGTGAAGCCGGTGGCGAACCCGAACCGGTTCTTCCTGGGCACCACCACCCCGCGCGAGACGCACACGCTGCTGCGCAAGCTGGTCGACGGCACGCTGGTCTCGGCCGCCTCCACCCAGTACGTGCTGACGCTGCTGCGCTCGATGGCCGCGTTCACCGACGGGATCCGGCTGGAGCTGAACTCGGCCGAGCGCGCCAGGGTGGCGACCAAGGCCGGGTGGTTCAACGACGGCCGCAACGAGGCCGGCATCGTCTTCGACGCCGAGGGCAAGCCGATGGTCACCTACTCGCTGTTCGCCTCCGGGGAGTTCCGCGGGGACGCGGCGGCGAACCTGAACGACTACAGCACCACCCACCCGGCGCTGCGGGCCAGGGTGAAGCTCGGCCGCAGCATGGTCGACGCGGTCTCCCGGATCACCTGCGCGGCCGCGCGCACCCACCGCCAGCCCGTCTACCAGCCCAGTAACGGCGGCTGACCAGCGGTGACCAGACGGGATCTCAGAGACCGACCCGGAATCGGCCCCTGAGGTCCGGGCGGATGGTGCTCCCTCGGGCGGGGGAGCACCATCACGCCGCGGCGGGAATCCAGGCCGCGACCGGGCCGCGAGGCTCGGGGCATGACAAGGACAACACGCGGTTTACTGGTGGCCGGGCTGACCACGGCGGCGGTGCTCGCCGGTGTGACCCCGGCTTTCGCGGCCGAGGCGCCGATCCGGATCAGCGGGTCGGCGGGCGGCACGCTCGGACCCGAGTTCGGCTCGATGGCCGGTGATCCGGTGCGGTTCGAGATCGAGGCCAGTGCCACCGATCCGATGCAGCCGACCGGTCACTTCAAGGTCACCCACCACAAGCCGGACGGCGCGCTGCTGGCCCGGTTCTCCGGCGAGGTCACCGGCGCGCACGCGGTCGGGCAGGTCGGGGTGGTCAACGGGAAGATCACCTGGGCCGAGCATCCCGGGGCGCCGCAGGTGGAGTTCGTGGGCAAGCCGATCTCGCTGACGGTGCAGGACGAAGGCGCGCGCGGGGACCGGATCGGGTGGGTGTGGGGGTTCTTCGGGCAGCCGGTGAGCCGGTTGCAGGGGACGGCGCCGGTGTTGCGGCTGCGGGACGGGGACTTCTCGGTGCGCGGGCCGGTGCCGGGGGTGGACGGCGCTGACAAGACCTCGGGTGGCGGGGGTGGCGGGCGCGCTGACAAAGCCTTCGGTGACGGGCTCGCTGGCCAGGCTTCGGGTGGCGGGGCCACTGACAAGACTTCCGGTGGTGGGCGCGCTAACAAGACTGTGGCCGGGGGCGGGCTCGCGGCTGCGGGCGGTGGCGACCGGGGGCACGTGCTCGCCGGGACGGTGCGCGGGACCAGCAAGGACCCGGTGTTCCTCAACGACCCGCTGATGTTCTCCGTGCGCGCGGCGGTCGCGCCCGGCAGCACTCCGGACTCGGCCACCGGGCGGTTCCACGTCACCCACCACAAGCCGGACGGCGCGCTGGTCGCCGACTTCAGCGGTGACATCACCTGCCTGGTGGTCGGCGGGCGGGTCGGCATGGCCACCGGGGTGGTGCGGGCCAGCGCCGATCCCGCGCACGTCGGGCTCAGGGTGTCCTTCTCCGTCTACGACGGCGCGCGCGGGGACCGCATCGGGTGGCTGTGGGGGCTGCCGGGGTCGGAGCCGGTGCACGACTGCCAGGGGTTCTCGCCGTTCTTCACCCCGTCCGCCGGCGGGTTCCTTGCCCGGGGCCTGTAGCTAGGGGCGGCTCATCGGGACGTGGGCGACGCCGCCGTCCAGGAACTCCGGGCCGGTGACCTGGTAGCCGAAAGCGCTGTAGAACCTGGTCACCGTGGTCTGGGCGTCCAGCACGGACGGGGCGTCGCCGATGTCGTCGAGCGCGGCGCGCATGAGCTCGCGGGACAGGCCCTTGCCCCGGGCGTCCGCCCTGGTGACCACCCGGCCGACGCGGATGGTCCGGCCGTCCGGTTCCACCAGCAGGCGCAGGTAGGACAGGGGTTCGCCGTCGGTGTCGGCGAACCAGAGGTGGCGGGTGGACGGGTCCAGGTCGCGGCCGTCCAGGTCCGGGTAGGGGCTTTCCTGTTCGACCACGAAGACGTCCACGCGCAGGCGCAGCAGGGCGTAGAGGGTGGTGACGTCCAGCTGGTCGCCGGTGGCTCGGTGCGGGGTGCTCACCCCGCCGTTCCTACCAGGTGAGGGAACACACGTAGTTTCCGCGTCAAAGACCGCAAGTCTTCCTGTTAAGGTTCCATCAAGGCGAAAGATTGCCTGTTTGATCATGGATCGACCCTCGGTTGTCCTGCTCACCACGATGGGAGGCGACATGTCCCTGGACCTGACCCAACTGCCCGCGTTCCTGATCGCCTGTGCCGTCGTGGTGCTGACGCCGGGGGTGGACGCGTTCCTGCTGCTGCGCACCTCGCTGCGCCAGGGCACCCGGGCCGGGCTGCTGGCCCTGGCCGGCATCCACTCGGCGGCGCTGGTGCACGTGGCGCTGGTGGTCTCCGGGCTCGGCCTGCTGATCAGCCACTCGCCGGGCGTGCTCACCGCGCTGCGCTGGCTGGGCGCGGCCTACCTCGGCTTCCTCGCCTACTCGATCATCCGCGGCCTGTGGCGGGCGCGCGGCGAGCTGCGCACCGCGACCGCCGGGGAGCGGGAGGACGAGCGGCCGGGCAACGGGCCGTTCCTGCGCGGGTTCCTGTGCAACATCACCAACCCGAAGATGCTGCTGTTCTGCCTGGCGTTCCTGCCGCAGTTCCTCGGCGCGGCCGGCAACCCCGTGCTCCAGCTGGGCGTTCTCGCCGCGGTGTTCCTGGTGCTGGCCTTCGCCTGGGAGCTGGCGATCGTGCTGGCCGCCAGCAGGCTGCAGGAACGGCTGGCGCGTCCGGCGGTGCTGAACGGGCTGGACGCCTTCTGCGCGGTAGCCTTCCTGACCATGTCGGTCGGGCTCGTACTCGGCAGCTGAGCCGCACGGCCCGCCGCCGTCCGACTCAGGGAGCCGCCCGTGTTCTTCGTTCTCCAGGTAGTGATCACCGCCGTGGCGCTGTGGGTGTCCACCGCGTTGCCCGGCATCGACATCGGGCCCGGCCCGGTCTCGGTCGGCGCGAAGATCGGCACGCTGCTGCTGGTCGGCCTGGTCTTCGGTCTGGTCAACGCGATCATCAAGCCGGTGGTCAAGCTGGTCGGCTGCGTCTTCTACCTGCTCACCCTCGGCCTGATCGGCCTGGTGGTCAACGGCCTGCTGTTCTGGCTGACCGGCTGGGCCGCGGGCAAGCTGGGCCTGCCGTTCGAGGTGACCGGGTTCTGGCCCGCGTTCTTCGGCGCGATCATCGTCGCGGTGGTCAGCTGGGCGCTGAACGCGGTTCTCCAGGCACGTGAGGCCGTCGAGGACTGAGCACTGACAGCCGCTGCTAGGACCTGAGCACCAGGTCCAGCAGCGGCTGGTACGTGCTGACCCGCACGTACACGCCGGGCTGGAACGGGCGCGCGCAGCCGATGCCCCAGGAGGTCACGCCGACCAGCTTGCCGCCGGCCACCAGCGGGCCGCCCGAGTCGCCCTGACAAGTGTCCACGCCGCCGTTGGCGTAGCCGGCGCAGATCATCGAGCCTGCCTCGAATCCAGCCAGCACGGACTGGCAGAGCGGGTCGCTGACCACTGGCAGCGCGGCCTTGAGCAGGTAGCGGGACGGGAAGCCGCCCTCGGCGGTGCGGCCCCAGCCCAGCGCGGTGGTGTAGGAGCCCGGGCCGTAGAGCAGGGCGTCGGCCGGGGTGGCCAGTGGCAGGGTGGGCAGCGCCAGCGGCAGGGCCAGGCGCAGCACCGCGACGTCGTCACCCGCCCGCACGTCGGTGTAGAACGGGTGGATCCAGATCCCGGTGAGCGCGCGGACCTCGCCGCCCAGCGCCAGGAGATCCTCCCGGCCCGCGATGACCAGCAGGTCCTTGGGCTGGCGGCCGACCGCGCAGTGCGCGGCGGTGAGCACCATGGTCGGCGTGACCAGGGTGCCACCGCAGATGACCGGGCCCTCGGCCTTGGCGATCGCGACCGTCCAAGGGAACTCGAAGATCGAGGCCCTGGTGCCGCCGACCACCTGGGTGTCCGGCGGCGGAATGGGGTCCGCGAGCGCGGGTGCGGGCGCGGCGCACAGGAGCAGGACTCCCACGATCGCCGCGCGGATGCCGGACCAACCGAGCCGTGCACGCGTGCCAGACCTCATCGTCCGCTCCCGTCTGCTCGCCTCCCCTCCCCCAGGACAGCCCCGGTGGCGCGGGCGGACAAGTCGAGTCGGCGAACGCAACCCACGCGGGTGACCTTGGCTGGACAAGCCGGAGACAGCCCGATGGGGCGGCCCGCGTGCACGGACCGCCCCATCGGGGTGCAGGGATATTCAGTTGTGGCCTTGCGGCAGGGGCTAAGAGGCGATCTGCTGGCTCAGCACCGCGTGGTACGGAGCGATCCGGGCGTACACGCCGGGGTAGTTCGGCGAAGCGCAGCCACGGCCCCAGGAGGTGGCGCCGATGAGCTTGCCGCCGACGATCAGCGGGCCGCCGGAGTCACCCTGGCAGGTGTCCACGCCGCCCTGCGGGAGACCGGCGCACACCATCGAGGTGTTGCTGTACTGCGAGTACGCCGTCTTGCAGGTCTGGTCCGAGGTCAGCGGCACGTTCGCCTTGAGCAGGTAGCGCGAGGCGGAGCCGCCCGAGCTGGTGGTACCCCAGCCGAGGATCAGCCCGCTCTGGCCCGCGGCGTAGAGCGCGGTGTCCGACGGGGTGGCCAGCGGCACGGTCGGGCCGCTGATGTTGCGGTCCAGGGTCAGCACCGAGACGTCGTAGCCCGCGGTGGCGGTGGCGTAGCTGGGGTGCACCCAGATCTTGGTGACCCGGGCGACGGTGCCCGCGGTGCTCTGCTTGTCCTCGCGGCCGTGCACCACGAAGGTGCTCGACGGGGAACGGCCCTTGGTGCAGTGCGCCGCGGTGACGACCTTGTTCGCCGCGACCAGGGTGCCGCCGCAGAACTGGCCGGAGCCGGAGCTGCCGGAGGCCAGGTACACCGTGTACAGGTGCTCGCTGATCGATGCCCGGGTGCCGCCGACGATCAACGGGTCGACGTCGGATGACGGCGAGGCGTTCACGGCCGCCGCGGAGGAGAAGCTGACCGCCGCGACCGCGGCGACGATGCCGAGCATTCGGCCAAGGCGACGCAGGGTTACCGCCATGGTGGGGCTCCTTTTCTCGTGCCCTCGAACGAGTGGGAGACGCATACCAAGAGCAACAGAGGAGTGACCCGCCACACAACGGTCGTTCGGTGTGGGCCAATTGGGCGGCGGGCCACTCCGTGCCTGTTAAGAGCCGATTTGCGCAGCCAGCTGGCTGTAGTAGCTGGACACGCGGGCGTACACACCGGGCTTGCCGGCCTGTGCGCAACCCTCACCCCAGGAGGTGATTCCGACCAGCTTGCCGCTCACCACGAGCGGGCCGCCGGAGTCGGCCTGGCAGGTGTCCTTGCCGCCCTGCGGGTAGCCCGCGCAGACCATGGACGCACTCTTGTACTCCGAGTACGCGCTCGAGCAGGTCTGGTCGGAGGTCAGCGGCACGACGACCTGACGGAGCGTGTCGGAGTAGTCGCCGTTGCCGGTGGTGTCGCCCCAACCGAGCGCGCGAGCCTGGGTGCCGGCCTGGTACAGCCCCGAGTCCGCGGGCTTGGCCAGCGGCAGGGTGGTGTAGTTGAGGCTGCGGTCCAGCGTCATCACCGCCACGTCGTCACCCTGGGTGACGCTGCGGTAGTTCGGGTGCTGCCAGATCTTGGTCACCCTGGCCGTGTGGCCCTGGCTGGTGCGCAGGTCGGTGCGGCCGGCCACGATCTGCCAGCGGGAGGCGGCCTTGCCCGCGGTGCAGTGCGCGGCGGTGACGACCTTGTTCGGCGCGGCGAGCGTGCCGCCGCACCACTGCTGGCCATCGAGCAGCAGCGCGACGGTCCAGGGGTATTGCTGGGTGGTGGCCGCGGTGCCGCCGACGATCAACGGGTCGACCGTCGTCTCCGGCGGCGGTGCCGCGCTGGCCATGGCGCCGGGCGCCAGGCCGAGGGTCACGGCGGCTGCCGCGACCCCGATGAACTTGACCAGGCGATGCAGGGTGGTCGCCAACGGTCACTCCTTCCCCGTGCCCTCGTACGAGGTCCCAGCCCAGGTGGCCGGGTTGCGCTGTAGGCAACGCGAGGAGTGTTTGCGCCGACAACCGCCCTTCGTCGTGACCCGTTCGGCCTAATCAGTTTCTGGCCGTGCGGACCACTGCTGAGCAGGCAGAACCCAGCTCAGGACGGCGTGGTTAATCTGTTGTTGCGTGAAGACGTAATGATCGGAAACGCGGCGTTTACCAGTCGGACTGAATTTTCACCTGGGCGCGCGGCGCTGGCCGAGCTGGGCGTTGATCAGGTCGAGGTAGTTGCCGATCTTGGTGTAGACGCCGGGCTTGTTCTGCTGGGCGCAGCCCTCGCCCCAGGAGGTGATCCCGATCAGCCGTCCCTCGGCGACCAGCGGACCGCCCGAGTCGCCCTGGCAGGCGTCGATGCCGCCCTTGTCGTACCCGGCGCAGAACATCTCGGCCGGGTCGTAGGTGCGGTAGGGCCGGGCGCAGCTGGTGTCCGGCAGCACCGGCACGGTCGCCTGCATCAGGTAACGGGAGGTGGGCCCGGCCTCCTTGGTCGCGCCCCAGCCGACCACGGTCGCCTTGGTGCCCGGCCGGTAGCGCGGGTCGTTGTGCTCGGCCAGCGGCAGGGTCGGCACGTCGAAGGCCTCACCGAGGGTGAGCACGCCGAGGTCGTCGCCGTTGAACACCGACTCGAACTCCGCGTGCGTCCAGATCCGGTTGACCGGCAGCACCCGGCCAGTGGTGCGGCTCTGCGTGTCGGTGCGCCCGGCGACCACCCTGATGTCGGCGGGCGCGCGGTTGACCACGCAGTGCGCGGCGGTGAGCACCTTGGTCGGCGCGATCAGGGTGCCGCCGCAGTACTGGTTGCCCGCGCGGCCGGTCAGGTAGACCGCCCACGGGTGCGCCGAGGTGTTGGTGGTGGTGCCGCCGACGATCCGGGCCGAGCGCAGCTGCACGTCGTCGCGCTGGGCCTCCGGCGCGGACGCGGGGCTCAGCACCGAGTAGACCAGTCCGCCGAGGAGCACCAGCGCCGCCGCGGGCGCCAGCAGCCACCACCGGTTGCGCGGCGGTTCGGTGTTCGTCATCGACATACCTCTCACGATCGGCACGCTGTGCGACTGATCGGGCACCCAGCGCACGCACGGGGAAGCATACTCCGTCGTTTGGTCGAGGGATTACTACGCTGAACGGGTGTAGGCGCGGTTCATGCCATGCTGGACGGGTGGGGAGCGGAAGCTGGGCCGGCACGGCGGTCGCACTGGGTCTCGCGGTGGCACTGACCGCTTGTCAGGGGCCGGCGGAGCCGGTGACCACCAGCACGCCCGCGCCGCCGCTGACGTTCCGGTTCGAGACCAGCACCCCGCCAGCCAGCACCCCGCCGCCCAGCAGCGCCCCGCCCGGCGGTGAGCAGCGGCCCGCTCCCCCGCCGCCGATGTGGACGGTCGGCGCGCGACCGCTGCCCAAGCGGCCGGATGGTTTCGGGCAGGTGCTGCCCACCCCGCCCGAACTGGCCCAGCGCAGACTGCCCAGCGCGGACCGGCTGCCGCCGCCGAAGGACGGGCGGTTCGCCTCGGTCGTGGTCCCGGTGCCGGCCGAGGTGCTCGCGCGCAGCACCTGGCAGCCGGACTGCCCGGTCGGCAAGGACGAGCTGCGGTACCTGACCGTGTCGTTCTGGGGATTCGACGACCGGCCGCACACCGGCGAGCTGATCCTGGCCGCGGGTGTGGCGGAGAAGGTGCGCGCGGTGTTCGAGCGGCTGTACGCGGCCCGGTTCCCGATCGAGGAGATGCGGGTGACCGCCAAGGCCGAGCTGGACGCCCCGCCCACCGGCGACGGCAACAACACCAACGGCTTCGTCTGCCGCCCGGCGCGTGGGCAGACCCGCTGGTCCGCACACGCCAAGGGCCTCGCGGTGGACCTCAACCCGTTCGCCAACCCCTACCTGCGCGGGGACCTGGTGCTGCCGGAGCTGGCCTCGGCGTACGTGGACCGGCGGCAGCGCAAGCCCGGCATGATCCACGCCGGGGACGCGGTGGTGCAGGCCTTTGGCGCGATCGGGTGGACCTGGGGCGGGACTTGGCGGACACCCAAGGACTACATGCACTTCTCCGCCACCGGGGACTGAGCGGGGCCGGAGGCCGGCGGCCGGGCGACGGACGCGGGGTCGGACGGCGGGCGCGGGGTCGGACAGCGGGCGCGAGGCCGAGCGGCGGGCTCGGGGCTGGCGGCGGGCGCGAGGTCGAGCGACGGACGTGGGGCTGGCGGCGGGCGCGAGGTCGAGCGACGGGCACGGGGCCAAGGGACGGGCGCGGGGTCGAGCGACGGACGTGGGGCCAAGGGACGGGCGCGGGGTCGAGCGGTGGGCGCGCGGGCCAGGCGACGAACGCGGAGCCGGGTGTCGGGCGCGCGGGCCGGGCACAGCACGGGGGCTGGGCAGCGCTGGAGTCGGGCACAGCACGGGGGCCGGGCGGCGCGGGGGTCGGGCACAGCACGGGGCAGACACAGCGCTGGGGTCGGGCCAGCGCGGGAGTCGCGCGCAGCGGAACCGCCCGCCGAGCCGGGGCTCAACGGGCGGTTGTGTTCCGTGGGAGCGCTCGGCTCAGTTCGCGGACGGGCCGGAGGCCTTGCCCGCGTCGCCGCCGCTGTCGCCGCGGTTGCTGTCGCCGCGGTTGCCGCCGGTGAAGGAGTTCCACACCTTGCCCGCGGTGTCCGAGACCAGGTTGCCGACCTCGCTGAGGACCTTGGCCAGGGGGTCCGCCGAGGAGGTGATGGCCTCCTTGTAGGACTTCGCCGCGCCCTTGATGTCGTCCTTCCAGTTCGAGGTGGTGCTGTCGTCGCCGCGGCGCGGGTAGTTCCCGGCCAGGATGTCGCGGTACTGCTCGCTCGCCGCCCACTGCTGCAGGTCGGCGGCCCGCACGACGGGCAGCGGGTGGGTGAGCCCGTCCAGGTGGATGAGCTTGAGCACGCTGTCGCGCACGTCCTCCACGCCGTCGTAGTCGGCGGCCTGCTTGAGGTACTCGGCGGTGTCGATCTTGGTGGGGTCGGTGACCCCGGAGAGGATCATGTGCACCCGCAGCGCCACGGCCGCGTCCTGCACGCACAGCAGGCCGGCGCGGTCGGCGGAGAGCTGGGAACGGCGGTGCCAGTCCTGCAGCGCGAGGATGATCGCGCGCAGGCCCCAGTACCCGACCGGCATCCAGGCCATGCCCGCGGCCAGGCCGATCAGGCGGCGCAGGATCGTGTAGTACAGGACGTGCCCGGACAGGATGTGGCCCATCTCGTGGCCGAGCACGAACCGGAGCCCTTCCTCGTCCAGCAGCTCGACCAGTCCGGTGGTGATGACGATGAACGGCTCGTCCATCCCCATCGCGTAGCTGTTGGGGTGCGGGTCGCGCGCGACGAAGAGGTCGGGCACCTGCTCGAGGTCGAGCGCGGTGGCGCATTCGACCCGGAGGCGGTGCAGCTCCGGGTACTGGTTCTCCGAGACCTTGATCGAGGTCGCCAGGGCGAGCAGGCGTTCGCTGCGCTCCGGAAGGGCGCCGTAGATCGCCTTGAGGACGGCCGGGAAGCCGGGCACCGCGCGTGCGGTGGCCAGGGCGCCCCGGTCGGCCGGGTGTTCGTAGGCCCTCGGGCTGATCTGTGGGAACCGGGTGCGCCCAGTCGCCACGGGCACCTGGGCCGCGTCGTCCGCCATCGTCAACCCCCGTTAGTCGGTGTAAAGCGGTACTGCATTCGAGCGTACAGACGCGTGCGCGCTCGTGCGGTCGGTCTCAGGGACAACTCAGGGACAACTCAGGGTCCGGCACTTCGGTAGTCCGAATAGGCCGGGCGGCCCAGCCTTCGGACCTGGACGGCGCAGCCGGGTGCGGATGGCCGAAGTACTGAGGAAATTCAGCGAAGGTGAGAACTACACCTATTCCGAAGTGCGGTTCCGCTTTTCTGCGGCTTCGGTCGCCGGTCTTGTCCGCGATTACCGCGCACTGTTCTGATTCTCCCGTCGGACCGCGACCCGGCATGGCAATGACAAAATCTCCGAATTAATGGGAGTGAACAATGCGCAACGTGACCAAGTTCCTGGCGGCAGGCACCTCCGCGCTCGCCCTCTCCGCCGGTCTGCTGCTGACCGGCGGCATCGCCTCCGCCGCCCCGGCGGCCACCGCCGCCGAGCAGTCGGCCGGCTTCCACCTCTCGAGCGCCACCGTGCTGTCGGCGACCACCAAGAAGCTCACGCTGAAGCTCGCCTCCGGCGCCACCGTGGACGTGCACCTGGGCAAGGACACCCGGATCGAGGGCTCGCTGGCCGTCGGCGGCAAGGTCAACGTCCGCGGCATCAGCGTCGCGGGCTCGCTGCTGGCGAACCTGGTGATCGTGCTCTGACCCAAATATCGCAATCGAACCACCGGCGAGAGTGACCGTGGTCAACCGATTTGGTGGATCTCGGTCACTCTCGGCCGTTCGCATACCTGTGGGTAATGACGAATGGGATGAGAATGGCCCATCCACCCTGCCATCTCCCTAGTGATGAATGTTCACTGGGAGTTGAGCCCGATCTGGGCTCACGCTAGGAACGAGGGAGCCAGGACAATGCGATCCTTCACCAGACGAACCGTCGCCACCGTTGCCGCCACCGCGATGTCAGCAGGATTGTTCCTCATCGCCGCACCAGCCATGGCAGCGACCCCTGCACCGGCAGCGACCAGCACGGTCGCCGCCGCGGCCGACCACGATGACTACGACTACGAGGACGCCGAGGTGGTCGCCGTCCTCAAGGGCGCCATCAAGGTCAGGCTGGACACCGGCGAGATCATCAAACTCAGGGTCGGGTCGGGCTGCACGATCCTCAAGGGTGGTGTCCGGGTCGACCTGGGCTCGATCAGGGTCGGGCTGAAGGTCAACATCAACCTTGGTCTCCGGATCAACATCCTCGGTATCAGGATCAAGATTGCCGGGCTCGCCGGACTGATCTCAATCGGCTAATCGCCGCCTGGCGCACGCCGGACCCACGACTGGCCGCCGCTCCTGCTCAGCAGGGCGGCGGCCAGTTGCGAGCGGCGGGCGATGCCCAGCTTCCGGTAGATCCTGGTCAGGTGCTGTTCCACCGCCCGCGAGGTGACCAGGAAGCCCTCCGCGATCTCCCGGTTGGTCCGGCCGCGCACCACCTGCTCGGCGATCCGCAGCTCGTGCGGGGTCAGCTCGCCGCCGTCCACCGCCGCGCCGCGGCGCGGTTCGCCCAGGCCGGCGGCCTGGCGGCGGATCGAGTCGGCGAGCACGTCCGCGCCGCAGTCCTCGGCCAGCCGCAGCGCGCGCCGCAGCAGCGCGCCGGCCTGGGTGGTCTTGCCCTGGGCGCCCAGGTGCAGCGCCAGCTCGGCCAGTGAGCGGGCCAGCTGGGGGCGGGCCGGGGAGTTCTCCAGGTGACGCACCGACTCGGTCAGCAGGGTGGTCCGCTCGGCCTCCGGCGCGGTCAGCGCGGCGGTGCGCAGCGCGACGCCCAGCGGGCCGGGTCCGCCCCAGCGGCGGGCCAGCGCGAGCTCCTCGGCGGCGAGCCGTTCGGCCTCCGCGCGCCGGCCGGTGACCAGGTAGAGCGGGACCGCGCAGGAGCGCCACAGCAGCAGCGCGCGGTCGGTGACCCCCCGGTCCAGGAAGCGCTTTCCGACCTGTTCGAGGTCGGCCAGGCCGCCGCTGAGGTCGCCCAGGGAGGCCCGCAGCAGGCCTCGGACCAGCAGCAGGTAGTTGTAGCGCCAGCCCGCGGGCAGCTCGTCGGCCAGGCCGCGGTCGTGCAGCAGGTCCGCGGCGGCCGGGGCCTCGCCGCGTTCGAGCAGGATCTCCACCAGGGTGGCCACCGCGAACAGGGTGGCGCTGCGGGTGCCGGTGCGCAGCTCGTCCAGCACGGCCAGCGCGGCGCGGGCGTCCGCCTCGGCCTCGGCCAGCGCGCCGCGGCGGCAGCGGACCTGGGCGCGCAGGCCGAGCGCGGCGGCGGCGCGCAGCGAGTAGCCGAGGCGGCGGGCCGCGGTGAGCAGCTCGGTGCAGTGCGCCTCGGCCAGGTCGAGGCGTTCCAGCACGAACAGTCCGGCGACCAGGTAGGCGAACTCCCAGCGTTCGGCCAGCTCGGCGCCGGGACCGGCGACCGGCGTGCCGCCGCGCTGGGCCCAGGCGCGCAGCACCAGCGGCTCGGCCTCGGCCGCGCTGGGGCCGCCAACCGCGGCCTGGAAGGCGAGCAGCGTGTCGGCGAACCGGCTGGCCCGCATCGAGCCTGCCGCGCCGCGCAGTCCGGCCAGGCGGTGCGGCAGATCGGGCTGGACGTGGCAGTCGTCGACGTGCAGGCACAGCACGGACAGCCGCAGCTGCCTGGCCAGGTCGGCCTCGTGCGGCTCGACCCTGGCAGCGGCGCGCTCCAGCAGGGCGATGCCCTCGGCGTGCCGGTCGGCCTCGCCGAGCTCCTGGGCCAGCGCGTGCGCGGCCTTGGCGGCCAGCACCGGGTCGGTGTCCTCGCCGGTCAGCTCGGCCAGGCGGGCCGCGGCGGTGTCCGGGTCGACCTGCAGCTCGGTGAGCGCGAGCTCCAGGCGCAGCTCGGCCAGGTCCTCGGCGGGCTGGGGTTCGGCGAGGGCGCGGCGCAGGCAGCGCACGGCCAGCTCGGGGGCGCCGTTGGCGGCCGCGCCGTGGGCCGCGCGGATGAGGGTGCCGGTGATCCAGTCGCCGGTGACCGCGCCGGGTCCGGTGGCGGCCAGGTGCGCGGCGACCTGTTCGGCCGGGGCCGCGGTGGCGTGCAGGTGCCGGGCGGCGCGGGCGTGCGCGATCTGCTGTTCGGCCGCGCTGACCTCGGCCGCGAGCGCGCCCGCGACCAGGCCCTGGGCGAAGGTCAGCGGTTTGCCGTCGGCGAGCACGCCGAGCCCGGTCAGCTCGCGGGCGGCTTCGGCGGCCTCGGCCGGGTCGAGTCCGGCGGCCGCGGCGGCCAGGTCCAGCTCGGCCGCGCCGAGCACGGCCAGCGCCCTGGCCAGGCGGGTCACCTCGGGTGACTGGGCGTGCAGGCGTGGCAGCAGCAGCTGGGCGATCTGCCGCTCGCCGAACTCGGGCACCTCGGCCGCGTGCGCCGCGGTGGGCGGCACGCCGGCGGCCCGCACGGCACGGGCCAGCTCGCCGAGCAGGTACGGGTTGCCGCCGGTGGCCGTGGCGCAGGCGGCGGCGAACTCGGGCTCGACCGGCTCGCCGAAGGCGGCGGTGAGCAGCTCGGCGCAGTCCCCGGTGGCCAGGCCGGTGAGTGTGAGCGGCCGGCCCGCGGTGACCAGGTCGTCCAGTGCGGCCGGGTCGGCGACCTCCCGGCCCGCGCCGCGGGTGACGGCCAGCAGCACCGGCAGGCCGTGCAGCCGGCGGCGCAGGTAGGCCAGCCAGCGCAGCGAGGGCGGGTCGGCGGCCTCGACGTCGTCCACCGCGATGACCAGCGGCGCGGTCGCGGCCAGGTTGGCGGTGAAGCGGAACAGGCCGTGCAGGGCGGCGTAGGTGTCCAGCGCGGGCCGCTCGCCGTGCAGGCCCTCCCAGCCGAGCACCCGTTCGGCCAGCACCGCCGGTCCGGCCAGCAGGTGCTGCCGGCTCTCCGCGGGCGCGGTGAGCAGCACCGGTTCCAGCAGCTGCCGGACCACGCCGAAGGCGAAGTCGCGCTCCACCGGGGCGGCCTGCGCGCTGAGCACCAGCAGGCCGTCCTGCTCGGCCTGCTCGGTGAGCGCGCGCAGCAGGGTGGTCTTGCCCATGCCCGCGGCGCCGGTGACCAGGACCGCGCGGGGCAGGCCGGCGGCGGCGTCGGCCAGCAGGGCGCGCAGGCCGGCCAGCTCGGCGCGACGCCCGGCGAGGAGGCGGTCGCGCTCGGGCGTCCATGGTCGCTGGCGCGTCATCGGCTGCTCCTCGAAGGCCACTTCCGGGGCTTCGCGGCGGTGCGAGTGCTGAATGGTGGAAGCCTAAGAACCGCTGGGACGGCGGGCCAGTCCACATTGGATTTTGTGGTACAGACTGTCCCTGTGACAGCGGACTTCCTGGGTGAGGCCTATAGCGCGCGGACGATCAAGCTGGCCGCGGTCCGGAATGTGGACTCGGTGGCCACGCTGGTGCGCTACCCGGCGAAGTCTCCCGGTAAGGGCGCTTTGCTCTACGTGCACGGTTTCTGCGACTACTTCTTCCAGACCCACGTCGCGGAGTTCTTCAGTGAACTCGGTTATGACTTCTACGCGCTGGACCTGCGCGCCTATGGCCGGTCGTTGTTGCCGGCCCAGCTGCCGAACTACGTCACCGACCTGGCCGAGCACTTCGAGGAGCTGGACGCCGCCGCCGAGCTGATCCGGCAGGACGGGCACGAGCGGCTGGTGGTGATGGCGCACTCCACCGGCGGGCTGATCACCCCACTGTGGGCCGATGCCCGGCGCGGTCGGCTGCCGCTGGACGCGATGGTGCTGAACAGCCCGTGGCTGGACCTGGCCGAGCCCTGGTTCAACCGGACCATCGGCACCGCGATCGTCCGGCTGGTCGGCCGGTGGCTGCCGAAGCTGGTGGTCAAGCCGACGCTGGCGCCGACCTACGCGCACAGCCTGCTGCGCGCCCACCACGGCGAGTGGGACTACAACCTGGCCTGGAAGCCGATCGAGCACTTCCCGGTGCGGATGGGCTGGCTGCGCGCGGTGCGCCGGGGGCACGCGCAGGTGCACGCCGGGCTGGACGTGGGCGCGCCGGTGCTGGTGCTGTGCTCGGACAAGAGCCTGCTGCACCGCAAGGTGTGGGAGCAGGCGGCGGGCAACGCGGACACCGTGCTCGACGTGGAGCAGATCGCCAGGTGGGCGCCGCGGCTGGGCCGGGAGGTGACCGTGACGCCGGTGCCGGGGGCGCTGCACGACGTGTTCCTGTCCGCGCCCTCGGTGCGGGAGCGGGCGCTGGCCGAGGCGGGGAACTGGCTGACCTCGCGCACGGCGCTGTAGCGGCCGCGGGGCAGCCGCCCCCAGTGTCGGCCGTCACCCGGAGTGAAAATATCGGGGTCTCCCCTGAGGTACGCGGGCCGCGAAACGGGGAATGTGAATGGGGAAGCGGCCGCAGCGAGCGGCCCGACCCCAGGAGGTACTCACGATGTCCGCCCCGATCAGGTCGCGACGGCTGGCCCGGTCGCGCAACAGTGTGTTCTTCGGCGTGGCCGGTGGCCTTGCCGAGTACTTCGGCTGGAAGCCCGGCACGGTGCGGTTGCTGTTCGTGGTCTCGTGCGTGCTTCCTGGCCCGCAGTTCCTGCTCTACCTGCTGCTGGCGCTGTTCATGCGCTCGCCGGAGAAGTACTGAACCGCGTTGAGCTGACCTGAGCTGACGGACCCCCGCCGTGCCACCGGCGGGGGTCCGTCTTTCTTTTGTCAGCTCAGACCTGCGGGGCCCAGCCCGGCATCGGGTAACCGGCCATCAGCTCGGCGACCTCGGCCGCGATGCGCTCGATGGCCGCCTCGTCGTTCTCCCCGGCCGCGGTCACCGCGCGGTCCATCCACTCCGCGACCTGCGGCATCTGCTCCACGCCCAGGCCACGGGTGGTGATGCCCGCGGTGCCCAGCCGGATGCCGGAGGGGTCGAACGGCTTGCGCGGGTCGAACGGCACCGTGTTGTAGTTCAGCTCCACGCCCGCCCGGTCCAGCGCCTTGGCCGCGGGCTTGCCGCCGATGCCCTTGTTGGTCAGGTCGGCCAGGATCAGGTGGTTGTCAGTGCCGCCGGAGACCAGCTCGAAGCCGCGCGCGAGCAGCGCCTCGGCCAGTGCCTTGGCGTTGGCCACCACGGCGTGCGCGTACTCGCGGAAGGCCGGGCCGGAGGCCTCGCCGAGGGCGACCGCGATGGCGGCGGTGGTGTGGTTGTGCGGGCCGCCCTGCAGGCCGGGGAAGACCGCCTTGTCCAGTGCCTTGGCGTGTTCGGCGTCGGACATCAGCATCGCGCCGCGCGGGCCGCGCAGCGTCTTGTGCGTGGTGGTGCTGATGACCTGGGCGTGCCCGGCCGGGCTGGGGTGCGCGCCACCGGCGATCAGGCCCGCGATGTGCGCGATGTCGGCGACCAGGATGGCGCCCACCTCGTTGGCGATCTCGGCGAAGGCCGGGAAGTCGATGGTGCGCGGGATCGCGGTGCCGCCGCAGAAGATCAGCTTCGGCCGTTCGGCGCGGGCCAGGTCGCGCACCTGGTCCAGGTCCACGGTGCCGGTCTCCTTGCGCACGCCGTACTGCACGGCGCGGAACCACTTGCCGGTGGCCGAGACGCTCCAGCCGTGCGTGAGGTGGCCGCCGGAGGGCAGTGCCATGCCCATCACGGTGTCGCCCGGTTCGGCGAAGGCCAGGTAGACGGCCAGGTTGGCCGGGGAGCCGGAGTAGGGCTGCACGTTGGCGTGGTCCACGCCGAAGAGCGCCTTGGCCCGGTCCACGGCCATGGTCTCGATCGGGTCGACCAGCTGCTGGCCCTCGTAGTAGCGGCGGCCGGCGTAGCCCTCGGAGTACTTGTTGGTCAGCACGGTGCCGGTGGCTTCCAGCACCGCTTCGGAGACGTAGTTCTCCGAGGCGATCATGCGCAGCTTCTCGAACTGGCGGCCGGCTTCGGCCTGCACGAGTTCGGCGAGCACCGGGTCGGCATGGGTGAGGTGGGGCAGGGCGGGCTGGTGCATGGACGAGTCCTCCTCGCGGCACGGCAACGGGTTCCGGCTGCGCCCAGGCGTACGGCGCGCACCGATCCGTGCCGCTCCCCGATGGTTGGTTCCACCCGAACACGCCAGTCGCGACAGGGGTGATCCTACCGCGCGACGGGGTAGGACAGGGGTGGATAGGGTGATCCGCAGCCGCGGTGCCCATGACCCGCGAGACCCCATTTCTTGGAGTGCCGATGAGCCTCGAACGTCCCGTCGCCCCCGACCCCTACAGCCTGCTGCCCCCGGTCGGCTCCTTCACCGTCACCTCCGCCGACGTGGCCGACGGCGAGCAGCTGACAAACGCGCAGGTGTTCAACGGGATGGGGCTGTCCGGCGAGAACCGCTCCCCGCAGCTGAGCTGGAGCGGCTTCCCCGCCGAGACCAAGAGCTTCGCCGTGACCTGCTTCGACCCGGACGCGCCGACCCCGTCCGGCTTCTGGCACTGGGTGGTGGTGGACGTGCCCGCCTCGGTCACCGAACTGGCCACTGACGCGGGCCGCGCGGACGGTTCCGGGCTGCCCGCGGGCGCCTTCCACGTGCGCACCGACTTCGGCTCGGAGGGCTACGGCGGGGCCGCGCCGCCCGCCGGGGACCACCCGCACCGGTACATGTTCGCGGTGCACGCGCTGGATGTGGAGACCCTGGGCGTGGACGCCTCGGCCACCCCGGCGGTGGTCAGCTTCAACCTGGTGTTCCACACCCTGGCGCGGGCCGTGATCAGCCCGGTCTTCGCGCACTGACCGGATGGGAGTCCGGGTCTTACCGGCCTGGGTCGCGGGCATCGCCGCGGTCGTACTGGCCCTGGTGCTGTTCGTGCCCTACGTCGCCGTGCGCTACCGCAAGCGCGGCGACCTGGGGGCCGGCGATGTGGCGGTGGCCTTCGCCTTCCTGCTCTACCTGCTGGCGCTGCTCGCCTATGTGATGATCCCGCTGCCGCCGGTGGGCCCGGACTTCTGCCAGCAGTTCGGCGTGCGGGCGCAGTGGCAGCCGCTGCACGTGCTCACCGAGTGGCCCTCGGTGCACGGCTGGCGGGACCTGCCCAGGGTGGCCGCGGACGGCAGCTTCCGCTCCTTCGCGCTCAACGTGGCCCTGTTCGTGCCGCTGGGCATGTTCGTCCGGCACCTGTTCCGGCGCGGTTTCTTCGCCAGCGCGCTGATCGGCGCGGGCGTGTCGCTGCTGATCGAGCTGACCCAGCTGACCGGGATCTGGTGGGTCTACCCGTGCGCGTTCCGGATCTTCGACGTGGACGACCTGATCTCCAACACCACCGGCGCGGCGCTGGGCGTGCTGTTCGCGCCGCTGCTGCGGCTGGTGCCCGGTCAGCGGGCGGTGGCCGACGCTGAGCTGCCGCGGCCGGTGACCCGGTGGCGGCGGTTGCTGGCGATGGTGTGCGACCTGCTGCTGGTGTGGTGGGCCGGGAACGTGTTCGCGCTGGTGGCCGGGCTGGGCGGGGTCGCGGGGCCGTGGGTGCCCGCGTGGGCGCAGTGGTGGTTGCCCGCGGGGATCTTGCTGGTGCTGACGATGGTGGCGCGGGGCGCGAGTCCGGGGCAGGTGATCGTGCGGCTGCGGCCGGTGGCGGCCGGGGACGGTGCGCGCCGGGGGCCGGGGGCGGGCGCGCGGGCGCCTGGGCCGGTGGCGCTGCTGGTGCGCTGGCTGATCGGGCTCGGCGGGGTGGCCGGGCTGCTCGGGTTCGCCGCGGCGCCGACCGAGGTGCCCGGTGCGGACATCGCACTGTGGCTGGCGCTCGGGTTGTTGCTGGCGCACGCTGTTTCGGCGGTTTTCGGGCGGGATCAGCGGGGAATCTCCGGGCGGCTGGCCGGGTTGCAGGTCATCGACGCCCGGGTGCCCGTGGCGGTCAGCGACCCCGCCGATGGCAGGCGGACCACGAGCGACAGGCAGGATGGATAGCGTGCCTCACTACGACCTGGTCATCATCGGCAGCGGCTCGGGCAACTCGATCATCGACGAGCGGTTCGACGACTGGAACATCGCGATCGTGGAGAAGGGTGTCTTCGGTGGCACCTGCCTCAACGTCGGCTGCATCCCGACCAAGATGTTCGTGCATCCCGCCGAGCTCGCCAGCAGCCCGAAGCCCGCGGCCAAGCTCGGCGTGGACCTGGAGCTGCACGGGGTCAACTGGCCTGAGATCCGGGATCGGGTGTTCGGCCGGATCGACCCGATCGCCGAGGGCGGGTTCCGCTACCGCGCGCAGGAGTGCCCGAACGTCACCGTCTACACCGGTGAGGCCAGGTTCACCGGACCGAAGCAGCTGGACACCGGCACCGGGGTGACCATCACCGCGGACCGGTTCGTCATCGCGGCGGGCAGCCGTCCGGTGATCCCGGCGGTGGCCAGCATCGACGAGGTCGGTTTCCACACCAACGAGACCGTGATGCGCCTGGAGAAGCTGCCCGCCCGGATGGTGATCCTCGGCGGCGGGTTCGTGGCCACCGAGTTCGCGCACGTGTTCAGCTCCTTCGGCGTCCAGGTGACCGTGGTCAACCGCTCGGGCGCGCTGCTGCGGGCTGAGGACGCGGACATCTCCGCCCGGTTCACCGAGTTGGCGAGCCAGCGCTGGGACCTGCGGCTCAACCGCAAGGCGCTGCGCGCGGAGCGGGTGGACGGCGTGGTCCGGCTGCACCTGGAAGGCCCGGAGGGCGCCGAGGTGGTGGAGGCCGAGGAGCTGCTGGTGGCGGCCGGGCGGATCCCGAACGCGCACCTGCTGGATGTGGACAAGACCGGGGTCGGCACGCACGCCGACGGGCGGATCGCGGTCGACGAGCACCAGCGCACCGAGGTGGCGGGCATCTTCGCCCTGGGCGATGTCAGCTCGCCGTACCAGCTCAAGCACGTGGCCAACCACGAGGCGAAGGTGGTCCAGCACAACCTGCTGCACCCGGACTCGCCCAGGACCACCGACCACCGGTTCGTGCCGCACGCGGTGTTCTCCACCCCGCAGGTCGCCTCGGTCGGGCTGACCGAGGAGCAGGCCAAGGCGGCCGGGCTCAACCACGTGGCGGTCACCCAGGAGTACGGCGGCATCGCCTACGGCTGGGCGATGGAGGACACGACCAGCTTCTGCAAGCTGATCGCCGACCCGGCCTCCGGGCTGCTGCTCGGCGCGCACATCATCGGGCCGCAGGCGGCCACGCTGATCCAGCCGCTGATCCAGGCCATGCACTTCGGGCTGGACGCGCGGACCATGGCGCGCGGGCAGTACTGGATCCACCCGGCCATGCCGGAGCTGCTGGAGAACGCGCTGCTCAAGATCTGAGCCGGGCCGCCCCGCGACCGCGCACACCGCGGTCGCGGGGCCGGCGCTCAGACGTAGCGGGGGCGGCCGGCCAGGTAGCCGAAGAGCAGTTGGATGGTCATCGCGGTGAGGACCAGCAGCAGCGAGGCGGTCCAGCCGCCGGTCCAGCCGTGCAGCATGCCGACGCCGAACGGGCCGACCGCGGCGATCAGGTAGCCCAGGCTCTGCGCCATCGCGGAGAGCCCGGCGGTGTCGGCCACGGTGCGTGAGCGCAGCGTGATGAAGGTCAGTGCGAGCGGGAACAGCCCGCCCATGCCGACGCCGAGCAGCACCACCCACAGCACCGGGGACAGCGTGGGCGCGAACAGCAGGCCCAGCACGCCGAGCAGCGAGGTCGCGGTCATCGCCACCGCCCAGCCGGACTGCGCGCGGCGGCGGGTGACCAGTGGCGGGATGATCAGCGCGGCGGGCACGCCGATGACCATCAGCGCGCCGAGCATGACGCCCGCGGTGGTCGGGTCGACGCCGGCGACGTCGCGCAGGATCTCCGGCAGCCAGCCCATCCAGGTGTAGGCGACCAGCGACTGGATGCCGAAGAAGCCGGTGACGGCCCAGGCCAGCGGGCTGCGGAACAGGCTCCGGGAGCTCCCGGCGGCCGCGGTGGTGGACGCGGCGGCCGGGTCGGGGGTGGTGGCCTGGATCGCGGCGGTGGCGGAGGTCGCGGTGGTGGCGGCCGCGGTGGCAGTGGCGACGGTGGCGGCGGTCGCAGTGGCGGCGGCGGTCGCGGTGGCGGCCGGGTGGCCGGGGGCGGCTTGTTCGAGTGCGTCGTGCGCGAGGGCCGCTTCCTCCAGGGGCTGGGCGCGGCGGCGGGCCACCGCCCAGACGACCAGGGCGGTCACCGCGAGCACCGCCCACAGCCCGACCGCGACCCGCCAGCCGCCGACCCACCGCTCCAGCGGCGCGGTGAAGGCGGCCGCGGCGGCGCCACCGGCGGAGAGCGCGGCGCTGTAGACGCCCATGACAAAACCGAGCCGTCCGGGGAAGGACTCCTTCACGACCACCGGGATCAGCACGTTGGCCACCGCGATCGAGGAGCAGGCCGCGAGCGTGCCGCCCAGCAGAACCGCAGGTCCGTCCAGGACTCGGAGGGCGAGTCCCAGGCCGAGCAGGCCCAGTGCGAAGCCCACCACGCGCAGCGGGCCGAAGCGGCGGGAGAGCATCGGCGCCACGAGACCGGCGAAACCGAAACACACTGTAGGCACGGCCGTTACCGCGCTGACCCAGACTGCCGAGACGCCCAGAGAATCACGGACCTCCGCCAGCACGGCAGCGAGGCTGGTCACGGCGGGACGGAGGTTGAGCGCGGCAAGCACGATTCCGACGATCAACAGCGAACTGCCGCCGACGACCGTAGCTGCACGGGAGCGGCCGGAAGTGGCAGGCTGAGCTGCTGACCGGATGTCGTCAGGGAGGGTCGGCGTCACGGTCACGCGAGTACTATAAGCAAACATGGGATGTCCGGATGAAAGGATGAGACTGTGCCGTTGGCCACTACCCGACGCACCGGCCTCGTCGAGCAGGTGATCGACCAGATGCGCACGCTGGTGACCAGCGGCGAATGGCCGATCGGGCGGCGGATTCCCGCTGAGCCCGAGCTTGTGACGGCGCTGGGCGTGGGCAGGAACACGGTCCGGGAGGCGGTCCGGGCACTGGCGCACGCCGGGTTGCTGGAGGTGCGACAGGGCGACGGCACTTTCGTGCGCGCGACCAGTGAGCTGTCCGGCGCGGTGCGCAGGCTGTGCGATGCCGAGCTGCGCGACGTGCTGGAGGTGCGGCACGCGCTGGAGGTCGAGGGCGCGCGGCTGGCCGCGGTCCGCCGCAGCGAGGAGGAACTGCGCAGGCTGACCGAGACCCTGGCCGAGCGGGACGCGGCGCTGGCCGCCGGGGAGTGGGAGCGGATGGTGGTCACCGACACCGCCTTCCACCTGATGCTCGTCGAATGCTCGCAGAACCCGGTGCTCACCGAGCTGTACCGAGGGTTCACCGAGGCGGTGAAGGCCAGTGTCGCGACCACGGTGGACTCCGAGGTGGACGGCGACCGGCACATCTCCCACCAGGACCTGCTGGCGGCGGTCCGGGACCAGGACCCCGAGCGCGCGGCCCGCGAGGCAGGCGGCTTCATCGAGGAACTGCTCTCCACCCTCGGTTCCGCCGAGCACTAGGCACCACGGCGGCCCGCCGGATGACCGGGAACCACCGGCGGGCCTGCCCTCGGCCGAGGGCGTTGCGTTAGGCTCGGCTGATCACTGGGGGGTGATCACATGAGCCGAGGTGCTCGCGACTACCAGGTCGACGAGGCGGAGAACACGCGCTACGTGGCGATCTTCGTCGACGGGGAACGATCGGCGCACGCCGTGGTCCGGGCGACCGGGACAGTGGAGGAGGCGTTCACCCGCGAGCTGCGCTGGGGGCCCTCCGATCTGCTGAGCCGGGTCGCCGACGAGCCGGGGTGGACCGCGCACGAGCTCGACGTGCCGCTCGCCAACCGTCGGCTGGCGGAACTGGTGCACTCGGTCCGCAATGCGGAGCACAACTCGGGGCTGACCGAGTTCAGCTACTACGCGGCGTTCCAGGGCTCGGACAGCATCTGTGACATCGACCAGTCGTACATGCTCATCCGGCTGCTGGGGCCGTTGCGCGAGGAGCAGTACGACGGGTACGGCACCTGGTCCTTCACCGACAAGCTGGACCGGCTGAACTCCGGCCGGGACTGGACCCACGAGGCCATCCAGGTGAGCGCGTCCGAGGCCGCGCACCTCAAGTCGGAGTGCGACCGCGAGCTCGCGGAGAACTACGCGCACCACCTCCTCACCGAGGACGGCGCGCCCTCCGCCGTGGTCCGGGTGCCGCTGTGGCCGGAGCCGAAATTCGGGGAAGAGGCGTTCACCGGCGACGGCCAGTGGCGCTCCTCGGACCTGCTGAGCCGGCTGCCGGAGCAGGTGCCGGAAACCGAGTGGGCGCGGGTCGTCGAGCACATGGCGGCGCTGGTCCGGCGGCGGCATGCGGAGTTCACCGGCGACTACGCCGTGTTCCGCCGGCCGATCGACGTGCTCGACCTCGAATCCGCCGAGGAGGTGGTCCGGGAACCGGCGACCGAGCACCGGCACACCCTGCGGTTGCTCGACTACCGGATGCCTGATCGGCGGATGGCCGAGTTCCGGGCGCGGGTGTTCCTCCGGCAGGCCCAGCGGCGGGCCGAGCCCGTGGACGGCCACTACTACTTCGCGGTTTTCACCACCGTCGAGGACGTGTGGGACGCCGACGCCGCGATCGCGGTGCTGCGTTGCCCGGCCGCCGGCACCGTGCGGTGGGAGCGGTTCGAGCGGGAGTCGGCGTGGGTCCGCGCCTCGCGGTCGAGGTGGGACCACCACCTGCCGATCGGCCGGGCGGAGGTCGAACGGATCACCCGGCGGCTCGCCGCCGCCGAGGACCCGCGCTGAGCTAGCGGCCCCTGGTCCGCTGCTCGCGGGCGTCCAGGTCGGCGTTGAGGCGGGCGACCAGGCGGGCCAGGTCCCGCCGGTCCTGTTCGGGCCAGTCGGCGAGCACGCCGTGCAGCCAGGCGGCGCGGTCGGCCTGCACGATGGCGACCCGACGTCTGCCCTCCTCGGTGGCCTGCAACGGCTGGGTGCGCGCGTTGGGCGGGTTGTCGACCACCCTGGCCAGCTCGGCGCTGGTGAGCTTGGCCACATGACGACTGGCCGTGGACTTGTCCACGTTGAACATCCTGGCCAGCTCGCCGACGGTCAGCCCCGGGCGCGCGGAGATCACCGCCAGGTAGGGGTAGGTCGTCTGGTCCAGGCCGATGACCTCGGGATATCGGGTGGTCCAGAACCGCCAGAAGGCCTTGCGGGTGAACAGGGTCAGCTCGTGTTCGAGTGCGCCGGTGAGCTGGTCGTCCGCCGTGTTCGGTTCGGCCCGGTTCGTCACGATTCCACCCTTCCACCTGCCGCCGGGAACACCAAGCCGACCGTTGCGTGACGCAACCATCGGGTCTACCGTCGGAGACATCCCACCAATTCAGTGCTGAAGGGGGATCTCTCTCATGTGTGGAATCGCCGGCTGGGTCGGCTACCAGCGCGACCTGACCCAGGAACACGACACCGCCGCCGCGATGACCGAGACGATGGCCTGCCGGGGACCGGATGACGCCGGGCTCTGGCTGGACCGCCACGCCGCGATCGGACAGCGGCGACTGGCCATCATCGATCTTGAGGGCGGCCGCCAGCCGATGCTTGCCGAGGAGCGGGGGCGCACCACCGCGGTGCTGACCTACAGCGGCGAGGTCTACAACTTCCGCGAGCTGCGCGCCGAGCTCCAGCGTCGCGGCCACCTCTTCCGCACCGCCAGCGACACCGAGGTGGTGCTCAACGCCTACCTGGAGTGGGGCCCGTCCCTGGTGGACCGGCTCAACGGCATGTACGCCTTCGCCATCTGGGACGCCCGCACCGAGGAGCTGCTGCTGGTGCGCGACCGGATGGGCATCAAGCCGCTCTACTACTACCCCACCGCCGACGGCGTGCTCTTCGGCTCCGAGCCCAAGGCGATCCTGGCCAACCCGCTGGCCGAGGCGGTGCTGGACGCGGACGGCCTGCGCGAGGCGCTGGGCTTCGTCAAGACGCCGGAGCTGGGCATCCTGCGCGGGCTGGCGGAGGTGCGGCCCGGCTCAGTGGTCACGGTGTCCCGCAAGGGGATCAGCAAGTCCCGGTACTGGCAGCTGGAGGCCACCGAGCACACCGACGACCTGGACACCACCGTGCGCACCGTGCGGGAGCTGCTGGAGGACATCGTCGAGCGGCAGCTCATCGCGGACGTGCCGCTGTGCACGCTGCTCTCCGGCGGCCTGGACTCCAGCGCGCTGACCGCGCTGGCAGCCAAGGCGCTGACCGCGCAGGGCGCGGGGCCGGTGCGCTCGTTCTCGGTGGACTTCGCCGGGTACACCGACAACTTCCACGCCGACGCCTTCCGGGACAGCCCGGACGCGCCGTTCGTGGCCGAGGTGGCCGAGCACGTGGCCGCCGAGCACACCAACATCGTGCTGGACAACGACGACCTGATGGACCCGGTGGTGCGCGCGGCCGCGCTGCACGCCCGCGACCTGCCCAACGGCATGGGCGAGATGGACTTCTCGCTGTACCTGCTGTTCAAGGCGATCCGCGGCCGGTCGACGGTGGCGCTGTCCGGGGAGTCCGCCGATGAGGTCTTCGGCGGCTACAAGTGGTTCCACGACCCGGTCGCGGTCAACGGGAACACCTTCCCGTGGATCGCCGCGCGGGCGCATGGCCAGACCGAGTCGGTCTACCGCGGGCTGGCCGAGCGGCTCCAGCTGGGCGACTACGTGCAGCAGCGCTACCAGGAGGCCTTGGCGGAGGTGCCCAGGCTGGCCGGGGAGACCGGGCTGGAAGCGCGGATGCGCGAGCTGAGCTATCTGAACCTGACCCGGTTCGTGAACCTGCTGCTGGACCGCAAGGACCGGATGAGCATGGCCGTGGGCCTGGAGGTCCGGGTGCCGTTCTGCGACCACCGCCTGGTGCAGTACGTGTTCAACGCGCCGTGGGCGATGAAGACCTTCGACGGCAAGGAGAAGAGCCTGCTGCGCGCGGCCACCGCGGACGTGCTGCCGCAGTCGGTGGTGCAGCGCAAGAAGAGCCCGTACCCCTCCACCCAGGACGCGGGGTATGAGAAGGCGCTGCGCGAGGAACTGGCCAGGGTGATCGAGGACTCCTCCGCGCCGGTGACCGAACTGGTGCCGCGCAAGGACATCCAGACCCTGTTGGACTCACCGCTGGTCACCGTCGGCTCGGATTCCGCGACCCGGCGCACGGTGGAGTCGCTGCTGGGCCTGAACCGGTGGATCGTGGACTACGGCGTGCGGGTCGAGCTGTAGCAGTCGTAGAGCTGCCCTGTCCCCGGCACCGGTGCGCAGTGCGCGGTGACCCAGGACAGGGCCGCGTCCACCACGGCCGTGCCCGCGCCACCACCGCCGCCGAACTGGAGCGTCGGGGACGCGCCGGTGGTCCAGACGAACCGCAACTGTCCACTGTGGACATAGTTTTGCAGCTGGGCGGTGGTGGGCGCGGGGTCGTTGCCGTTGAAGCCGCCGACGGCCATCACCGGCAGGCCGGTGTCCAGGATGACCGGGGCGGCGACCAGCGCGCCCACCACGGCCACCGCCCAGCGCTCATTCCGGTACTGCGACTCCAGGTGGGCCAGCGCGGCGGCGCTGGGGCCTTCGGCGCGGTCCGGGGCGAACCTGACCGCGGCCGTGGGCTTCGCGATCGGGAAGGTCACCGAGGTCTTCGCGGTCAGCGGGGTCACCGCGTAGGCGGCGGGTCCGGCCAGGGCCGCGAGCAGCCCGGTGATCGCGGTGAGCGCGGTCGCGCGGCGGGAGAAGCGGCCGCCCAGCAACGGGATGGCCAGCGCGACCGAGGTGGCCAGGCCGAGCAGCGCGAGGGTCACCGGCAGCCAGGGCAGGTAGTCCGGGGTGCGGCCGAGCAGGGTCGCGCCCCAGAACCCGGTCAGCCCCACGGTCACCGGCAGCAGCCAGCCCCAGTGCGAGCGGTCCCGGTGCAGCCGCCACAGCGCGGCCGCGCCCGCACCGGCCACCACGGCCAGCGGCGGGGCCAGCGCGACCGTGTAGTAGGTGTGCCAGATCCCGGCGGCGGTGGAGAACACGACCGCGGTGGTGAGCAGCCAGCCGCCCCACAGCAGAAGTTCGGCGCGCTGCCGCCGCAGCACCAGCGCGGCGGCAAAACCCAGTAGCGCCAACGGGAACAGCCAGGCGATCTGGCCGCCGACCTCGCCGCTGAGCAGCCGGTCCCAGCCGCTGGCGTTGCCCCCGCCACCGCCCCCGGCGTTCAGCCCCGGCGAGCCGACCCGGTTCTGGCCGAGCAGACGCCCGAAACCGTTGTAGCCGAACAACAGCTCGCTGACCGTGTTGTCGGTGCTGCTGCCGATGAAGGGCCGCTCGGCCGGGTTGACCGAGTCCACCGCGAGCAGCCAGGACAGGCTCACCCCGAGCAGCACCACCCCGGCCAGGCCGAGCCGGAGCAGCTTGCGCCACCACGGCCCGCTGACGCCGACCAGGTAGGCGACTGCCGCGGCGGGCACGATCAGATAGGCCTGCAACATCTTGGTGTTGAAGGCCAGGCCGACGGCCAGCGCGCAGGCCAGCAGCGGCAGCAGGCGGCCGGAGCGGACCGCGTTGGACAGCGCCCAGGCGGCCAGGGTGAGCAGCAGGACCAGCAGGGTGTCCGGGTTGTTGTGCCGGGTCACCGCGACCACCACCGGGGTCAGGGTGAGCGCCAGCGCGGCCAGGATGCCCGCCGCCGGGCCGAAAGCGCGTCTGGTCACGTGGTGCACCACCGCGACCGCGGCCACCCCGGCCACGGCCTGTGGCAGCAGGATGCTCCAGCTGGAGAAGCCGAACGCCCTGGCGGACAAGGCCTGCACCCACAAAGCCAGCGGCGGCTTGTCCACCGTGATGAAGCCACCGGCGTCCAGCGACCCGTAGAAGAAGGCCGACCAGCTCTGGGTGGCGCTGAGCACCGCCGCGGAGTAGTAGGTGTTGGCGAAGCCGTTGGCGGACAGGGCCCAGGTGTAGAGCACCGCGGCCAGTGCCAGCACCGCGGCGAGGGCGGGCCGGGACCAGCGGGGCTGGCGCGTGCGGTCGGTCACGGGAACAGGCTGGCCGCCGAGGCTGGGAGCCAGGTGGGAACCCGCTGGGAGTCAGCCCGGAGCGGGAACGGGCGCGGCCGGGGAGGACACGGCCGCGCCCGTTCGTCAGTGGCCCGTCAGTTGCGGTTGATGGTGAAGGTGGAGGTGGTGTTGCGGATGTCGGTGTGGTTGCCGGAGAGCTTGAGGTTGGTGAAGGTGACCGAGCCGACCGCGGGGCCCTGACCGGGTTCCGGCAGCTCGTTGGCCCAGAGGCCGAAGCCGGACTTGGCGTCGAAGGCGTCACCGCTCTTGCGGGCGCCGGAGATGGAGACGTTGGTGAACACCGTGTCGGTGATCGGGTTCTCCGGCCGGCCGGGACTGCGGTACTTGGTCTGGAACATGATGCCGCTGTAGGTCGGGTCGATGATGTCCACATCGGACACCCGGATGTTGCGGAAGACCTTGGAGGCGGAGAACACCCAGATGCCCGGGAACGTTTGAGCGCCCCAGAAGTGGCCGCCCGCCCGGACGATGGAGATGTTCTCGAACTTCGTCGGCCCCGGCCCGAAGCCGTTCATCGGGTAGCCGAAGTCCAGCGAGGAGATGGTGATGCCGGAGTAGACCAGGGTGTCGGCGATGTAGATGTTGCGGAAGGTGTTGTCGTAGCCGCCGTAGACCGCGACCCCGGCCGCCCGCCAGGTCAGCGTGGAGGTCAGGTTCTCGTAGACGTTGTTCTTGATGTCCGCGCCACCGGCGTCGATCGCGGAGAACAGCGCGAAGCTGTCGTCACCGCTGGCCCGCGAGTCGTTGTTGACCACGTGGTTGTCGGTGCTGCCGTTGGTCATGTTGATCGCGTCGGCGAACATGTTGCGGATCCGGGAGTTCTTGATGGTGATCCGGTCGGTGTTCGCGCCCCAGTACAGGCACACCATGTGCTCGTTCCAGATGTTGTCGATGACGATGTCGCTGACGTTCTGGAAGTCGAACACCTTGCCGGGACCGTCGATCCGCGAGGTGTAGTTGCCGAAGTAGGCGAAGTTGGCGAAGGAGGACCCGCTCGCGCTGCCCTCGGCCCGGAAGCCGACGTCGGTGTTGGCCTGGCCGGCCGGCGCGTGGAACCTGGTGAACCAGGGCCCGGCTCCGGTGATCTTGACCGCCTTGCCGTAGACCTGGAACTTGCTGCTGGTCTGGTAGTCACCGGCGGGCAGGTACACCCCGATGAGGGTGCCGCTGGTGTCCATCCGGACCTTGTCCAGCGCGTTCTGCACGTCCTGGTGGCCAAAGCCGCTGGGCACGGCGTACTTGGCCGGGTCGGGGCTGGCCATCGGCGCGACCTGCTCGGTGTTGATGAAGTCGATCGCGTAGCTGCTGGTGTTGCCGCTGTCCTTCTGCAGCTTGATCTTGCTGCCCTTGGGGATGGTGCTGCCGAACATCAGGTTCGCCTCGTCGTAGATGTGCCGGGGGCCGCCCGCGCCGGGTGAGTTCTCCGGGCTGGCCTCGGCGCCGTAGAGCCAGGCGTACCTGGAGGTCAGCGTGATCGGCTTGTGCGGCTGGCCGTTGACGTAGACGTTGAGCGTGGCGTCGAGGCCGCCGCCACCGGTGGCGTCCGGGATGGAAAAGCGGGTGACCAGGGTGTTGGTCTCGGCCCTGGTGGTGAACTCCACGAAGCTGCCGGTGCTGTTCAGGGTGACCGCGCGGCGGCCGGAGGCCTCACCGGCGAGGTCGCCGATGGTCCGGTTCGGGCCGATGACCTGCGCGCCGCCGCCGGTGACCGCGTCCTCGGCCTCGTACATCTCGTAGGGCATGTTCGCGCCCCTGCCCACGAACAGGGCCTGGGTGCTGGTGTTGTTGGCGCGCTTGACCGGCAGCTCGTTGGCGTCCTCGGCCAGCACCACCTGGACCGAGTGCCTGCCCGCCGCGGACGGCCAGCTGCCCAGGTTCACCGGGGCGGTGGTGGCACCGGCGGCGATGACCCCGTGGTGCGCGCCGGTGAGGGTGCGGACCACGGTTCCGTTGCCGTCCAGGACGTTCAGCGTGATGCCGTGCGCGCCCGCGGCCGAGGCGATGCTGCCCTGGTTGCGGATGGCCACCGAGAACTCGACCGCGGCCCCTGGGGTGGGGTTGTTCGGGGTCCAGCTGACCGAGGCGGCCACCAGGTCCGAGCTGGACACCGGGTTCACCGTGAGCTGGCCGGCGTTGGTGTGGCTGTTGTCGGTCTCATTCTGCTCGACGACCGCGTTGTCCTCGTCGACCTTGGCGGTCAGCGGGTAGCTGCCCGCCTCCCTCGGGCCGATGTCGGCGGTGACGGTGGTGCTGGCTCCCGCGGCCAGGCCGCCGACCGCGGCGGCGCCGACCTTGTTGTCCCCCAGGTAGAAGTTGACGCTGGTGGCGCCCGAGGCGGCGCTGCCGGTGTTGCGCACGGTCGCGTTCAGCCGCACCGGGTCGGTCTCCACCGGGGTGGCCGGGGTCCAGGAGCTGCCGGTGACGGTCAGGTTCGGGTTGGGCGCGGGGGTGCCGAGCACCTGGAACTCGGCGACCTGCCCGGCGGGCGCGCCGGTGTTGCCGGTGAAGCGGAGCTGGAGGTCAGCGGCCCTGCCCTTGGCGGCGATGGTCACCGTGTTGCCGGTGGCCGGGTCGAAGACGTGCTGGGCGGATGCGGCCAGCTGGTTGAACGCGCCGCCGCCCTGGTCTCGGCCGAGCACCTCCAGGGTCTGGGTGCGGCGGCCCCACGCGGTGCTGGGGTCGAGCTTGAGCACCACCGAGCTGACGTCGGCGTTGGCGCCCAGGGACACGGTGAGCGTGTTCGGGTAGCCCGCGCCGCCCTCCCAGTAGGTCTGCGCGTTGTTGTCGTTGGCGTTGGCCGCGACGAAGTTGTGCACGTGCGAGGAGGCGGTGATCGGCTTGCCCTGGGCCAGGTTCGTGCCGCTGTCCAGGCCGGTGCGGGTGACCGTGTTGCTGTTGGGCGAGGCGTTGCCCGCGGCGTCGCGCGCCCGCACGTGGTAGCTGACGGTCGCGTGCACCGGCTGGGTGTCGGTGTAGCTGAGCACGTTCCCGGCCACCCGGCTGCGCAGGGTGTTGCCGGCGTAGATGTCGTAGCCGGTGACGCCGACGTTGTCGGTGGCCGCGGTCCAGGTCAGCCGGATCTGGTCCACGCCGGGCTGGGTGTAGGCCAGCTCGCCGGGCGCGGTGGGCGCCTGGGTGTCGCCGGTGGTCGGGCCGTAGATCTCGAACTCGGCCAGCTGGGCCGCGGGCCAGCCGGTGTTCGCGCTGAACTCCAGCCGGAGGTGCCGGGTGGTGGCCGCGGCGTTGAGGGTGAGCGTCACCGTGTTCTGCGCCTGCGGGCTGAAGGTGTGCGCCGCGGCGGCCAACAGGTCGGTGAAGGTGCTGCCGTTGTCGCTGCCGCGCACGGTGAGGGTCTGGCCGCGCGGCTCCCAGTTCGGTGGCAGCTTGAGCACCAGCCGGTTGACCGCGACCGAGGCGCCGAGGTCGGCCTGGAGCCACTGCGGGAAGGCGTTGTTCGCGCTTTCCCAGTAGCTGCCCTGGTTCCCGTCGCCGACGTTGGCCGCGCCGTGGTCCTGGTGCTGGCTGCTCGCGGTGAAGGCGGCCGCCGCGGCCAGGTCCACGGTGGACGGGGTGGCCCGGCGGACCTGGAGCTCGGCCAGCTGCGCGGCCCGGTCGCCGGAGTTGGCGCTGATCTCGATCCGCAGGTGGCGGGTGGTGGTCGCGGGCAGGTCGAGGGTGACCGTGTTGCCGGTGGCCGGGTCGAAGGTGTGCGTGCGGGAGGTGACCAGCGTGTCGAAGCCGATCCCGTCTCTGCTGCCCTGAACGGCGAACGTCTGGGCGCGTTTCGCCCACCGCGGGGGCAGTTTCAGCGTGACCTGGTCGATGGTCTGCTCGCCGCCGAGGTCGACCTGGGCCCACTGCGGGAGCGCGTCGCCCGCGCTCTGCCAGTAGGTGCCCTGGTCGCCGTCGGTGAGGGCGCGGGCGGTGTGCGCGGCGTCGGCGCTGCTGGCCGCCACCGGTTGCCGGATCGCCACATCCGGTGCGGGGGCGGCGGTGGCCACGACGGGGCCACCCATGCTGAGCAGGGAAAACGCGGCTAACAGGGCGATGGGTCGGAACAGTGAGCGCTGCACTCTCATGGCGGTCCTCTGTTTCTCGTCCCCGAGGCAGGGCAGCCAGGGAGGAGGTCATGCGCGACGTTGCGCAGGAAATAACGGGACTCTGTGCGTAATTACCACTGTGATGTCAGTTTTTTGCGTAACGGGAGGCAAGAGTTACAGACCCGCTACGGCCGCGTCAACGGCTCGGCCGGCATTGGCGCTGGCCCGAAACAGCACCACGCGAATGGAGCAGCGCTGGTGTACAACCGGATTCATGAGCCAGCAGGCGCCCACGTCCGAGCTGAGCGGGTGGCGGCGGTCGCCGTTCACCGCGGCCGGATCCACCTACGACTGCTACGAGAAGGGCAGCGGCCCCGGTGTGGTGGTGCTGCCGGAGATCCCCGGCATGACGCCCTCGGTGCTCGGCTTCTGCGACCACCTGGTGGACAACGGCTTCACCGTGCTGGTGATCTCCGCCTTCGGCACTCCCGGCGCACCGGAGAACCCGCTCACCGCCCTGCCCGTGATGGCCAAGGCGTGCGTGTCCGCGGAGTTCCGGGCGTTCGCCCTGAACGCCAAGCGCCCGTTCACCGACTACCTGCGCGCGGTGGCCAGGGACCTGGCCGCGCGCACCCCCGGCCCCGGCGTCGGCGTGATCGGCATGTGCTTCACCGGCGGTTTCGCGCTGGCCGCGGCGGTGGACGACGTGGTGCTGGCCCCGGTGGCCAGCCAGCCCTCGCTGCCACTGCCGCTGGGCGCGCGGCGGAAGGCGGATCCGGGGATGTCGGCGGCGGAGCTGTCCCGGATCGCGGCGCGCACGGTGGAGTCAGGGCTGTGCCTGATGGGGCTGCGGTTCAGCCGGGACGTGCTGTCGCCCGGTGAGCGGTTCCGGACGCTGACCGAGCGGTTGGGCGAGGCGTTCCGGGTGGTGGAGCTGGACTCGGGCCGGGGGAACGCGGAGGGGTACCAGTGGAACGCGCACTCGGTGCTGACCAGGGAGGTCCGGGAGGGGAACTCGGCGATGACGGCCCGGGATGACGTGGTGGCGTTCCTGCACGAGCGGCTGGGCGGCGGCGCTAGCTGACCAGTGGGGGTGCGCCGGGCAGGAGGTCCGGCAGTCCCTTCGGCGCGCCCCGCTCCAGCAGCCGCTGCACGGCGTCGGTGTCCAGGTGGTCGGCGACCAGGTCGCCCAGCAGGTCCAGCTGCGCGGCGCGGGCGGCGGCGAAGTCGGTGTCCGGGGCCGGGGTGAAGCCGGTACGGCCCGCGCGGGTGGCCGCCCAGCGCAGGAAGTCCCGGCGAAACTCGTCGTTCTCGAACAGGCCGTGCCAGTGCGTGCCCGCGATCGACTCGTGCAGCACGCCCTCGCCCGCGCCATCCGGCAGGGTGATCAGCGGGGGCAGGGTGCCCGCGCGGCGGGACGGGTGGCCGTGGTGGATCTCGTAGCCGTGCACCGGGTGCGACAGCGCGCTGCCGGTGGGGCGGGCCAGGGTCTTCACCGGGTGGAAGTCGATGTCCAGGTCCAGCAGCGCCAGGCCGGCCACGGTGCCCGCCTTGGACTCGACCTCGTCCCGCAGGGTCCTGGCCAGCATCTGGTAGCCGCCGCAGATCCCGGTGACCGGCAGGCCGGCGCGGGCGTGCCGGTGGATGGCCTCGGCCAGGCCGGTGCGGCGCAGCCAGGCCAGGTCGGCGACGGTGGACTTGGAGCCGGGGATCAGCACCAGGTCGGCGTCGGCCAGCCGCGAGGGCTCGGTGACGAAGCGGACCGAGACGCCGGGCTCACCGGCCAGCGCCTCCACGTCGGTGGCGTTGGAGATCCGGGGCAGCCGGGGCACCACGACCCGCAGCCACTGCTCCCCCACCGGCGGCGCGGGACGGCCCACCACCCCGTCGGCGGCGTAGGAGAGCGAGTCCTCGGCGTCCAGCCACAGCTCCTCGCGCCAGGGCAGCACGCCGTGCACCGGGCGGCCGGTCAGCGCGCGCAGCTGGCGCAGGCCCGGTTCCAGCAGCGTGGCATCGCCCCGGAACTTGTTGATGACAAAGCCGCTGACCAGCGCCTGGTCCGCCGGGTCGAGCAGGGCCAGGGTGCCGAACAGGTGGGCGAACACGCCGCCGCGGTCGATGTCGCCGACCACCAGCACCGGCAGGTTCGCCGCGCGGGCCAGGCCCATGTTGGCGATGTCGTTGGCCCGCAGGTTGATCTCGGTCGGCGAGCCCGCGCCCTCGCAGACCACCGCCTCGTACTCCGCGCGCAGGCCGTCCAGGGTGGCCAGCACGGTGGCGAACAGCTCCTCCTTGCGGGCGCGGTAGGACAGCGCGCTGACCTCGCCGACCACCTTGCCCAGCAGCACCACCTGCGAGCTGCGGTCGCTGCCCGGCTTGAGCAGCACCGGGTTGAACCGGACCGAGGGGTCCAGCCCGGCCGCGGCGGCCTGCACCGCCTGCGCCCGGCCGATCTCGCCGCCGTCGAGGGTGACCACCGAGTTGTTGGACATGTTCTGCGCCTTGAACGGCGCCACCCGCACCCCGCGCCGGGCCAGCCAGCGGCACAGCCCGGCGACCAGCACGCTCTTGCCCGCGTCGGAGGTGGTGCCCGCGATGAGCAGGCCCCCGCTCACGGCAGGGTCAGGATCTCGGCGCCGTCGGTGGTGACCAGCACGGTGTGCTCGAACTGGGCGGTGAACTTCTTGTCCTTGGTGGTCACCGTCCAGCCGTCGGCCCACATGTCGTAGTCGATGGTGCCCAGGGTGATCATCGGCTCGATGGTGAAGGTCATGCCGGGCTCCAGCACGGTGTCCATGCTCGGCTCGTCGTAGTGCAGCACGACCAGGCCGCTGTGGAAGGACCGGCCGATGCCGTGCCCGGTGAAGTCGCGCACCACGCCGTAGCCGAACCGCTTGGCGTAGGCCTCGATGACCCGGCCGATCACGTTGATCTGACGGCCGGGCTTGACCGCCTTGATCGCCCTGGCGGTGGCCTCCCTGGTCCGCTCCACCAGCAGCCGCGCCTCCTCGGAGACGTGCCCGGCCAGGAAGGTGGCGTTGGTGTCGCCGTGCACGCCGCCGATGAACGCGGTGACGTCGACGTTGACGATGTCGCCGTCCTCGATCACCGTGCTGTCCGGGATGCCGTGGCAGATGACCTCGTTGAGCGAGGTGCAGCAGGACTTCGGGTAGTTCCGGTAGCCCAGCGTGGACGGGTAGGCCCCGTTGTCGCAGAGGAACTCGTGCACCACCGCGTCCACCTCGTCGGTGGTCGCCCCCGGCACGCACACCTTGCCCGCCTCGGCCAGCGCCTGGGCGGCGAGCCTGCCGGCCACCCGCATGGCCTCGATGATCTCCGGCGGCTGCACCCACGGATCGGTGTTGCGCTTGGGCGCCGGCTTGTCCACGTACTCGGGACGCTCGATGTGTGCGGGCACGGGTCGCCGCGGCGACTGCTGGCCGGGCTTGAGTGGGGCGCGGACGGGCATGGGGTCCACCCTACGACGCCCGGACGGAGGAGTGGATCGGACCGGCCGGAGAAGGGTCTCTAGAGCGCGCCCAGGAACCGTCCCGCCGCGTCCACCGCAGGTCCGGACGTTCCGGAGTCCACGATCAGCACCGCGAAGGCCACGTCGCCGCGGAAGCCGATGAACCAGCCGTGCGAGTGGGTGCCGTCGCCGAACTGGGCGGTGCCGGTCTTGCCGTGCACCTCGCCGAGCCGGTTCAGCTTCTTGGCGGTGCCGCTGGTGACCACCTCGCGCATCATCGGCCGGAGCTGCTCGGCGATGCCCGGCGGCGGGGGCGCCACCGCGCCGACCACCTTGGTCTCGGCGCCGCGCAGCAGGTTCGGGGTGGGCATCGAGCCGCGGGCCGCGGTGGCCGCGACCAGGGCCATGCCGAACGGGGTGGTCACCACCTTGCCCTGGCCGAAGCCGTCCTCGGCGCGCTCCACCACCGGCTCGGCAGGCGGGACCTTGCCGGTCAGGGTGCGCACCCCGGCCAGCTCGAAGTCCACGCCGACGCCGAACTGCTTGGCCGCGCTGGTCAGCGAGTCGGCGGGCAGCTTGGTGGCCAGCTCGGCGAAGGTGGTGTTGCAGGAGGCGGCGAAGGCCTGGTGCAGTGGCACGTTGCCCAGGTCGAACTCGTCGTTGTTGGGGATCTTGCGGCCCTGGATGGTCCAGGTGCCGGGGCAGGGCAGCACGGTGTCCGGGGTGGCCGTGCCCGCTTGCAGCACGGCGGCCGCGGTGACCACCTTGAACGTGGAGCCCGGCGGGTAGTTGCCGGTCAGCGCGAGCGGGCCGCCCTTGTCCGCCTCGGCGTTCTGCGCCACCGCGAGCAGGTCGCCGGTGGAGGGCTGGAAGGCGACCAGCATGGCCGCGTTCTTGACCGGCTCCAGCGCGTCCTCGGCGGCGGCCTGCACGCCCCGGCTCATGGTCAGGGTGACCGCCTTGGCCGGCTGGGCTTGCTGCTCGTGCAGGGTCTCCACCTCGGTGCCACCAGCGTTGAGGGTGACCACCCGCCAGCCCGCGGTGCCGGCGATCTGGTCCTCCACCGCCTTGCGCACGGTGGGCAGCACCTGGGCGGCGAACTCCTTGCCCGCGGGCGGCAGCAGCCGGGTCTGGCTGCTGAAGCGCACCCCGGGCAGGTCGTAGATCTCGCCCTTGACCTGCTGGTAGTCCGCGTCGCGCAGGGTGACCACCGGGTAGGCCTGGCCCTCCGGCACCTTGCTCGCGCCGTCGGTGACGCTCTGCTGGGTGATCGACTTGTCGAAGCGGGACACCGCGCCGGCCAGCGCGCCTGCCACCTTGGGCAGGTCACCGGCGGCCTTGCGGTCCAGCAGCACCGCGACCACCTTCTCCGGGTTGAGCAGCGGGCTGCCGTCCCGGTCCAGGATGGGCGCGGGCTGCGGCTGCTGCTCGCGCAGCGCGATGGTCTGCTGCGGTTGCAGCTTCGGGTGGATCACGCTGGGCGAGAAGTGCACCCGCCAGGTCTTCTCCGCCCGGCGCAGCTCCAGCTTGCCCTGGTAGCTCCAGTTCCGGCCGCCGCCGAGGTCCCACTTGACGGTGTAGCCGCTGCTCGCGGTGGTGGAGTCGGCCGAGGAGACCTCGGTCTGGTCCAGGGTGGCGCTGACCGCGGTCGGCTTCAGCGCGGCGCGGGTCTTGTCCAGCAGGTCCTTGGCCGGTTTCGCCTCGTCGGTGCTGTTGGCCGCGGTGGCGGTGTCCCCGTTGGCGAAGGCGGAGAGGAAGGTCCGCGCCGCGTCCTCGGGTTTGGGCTCGCTGCCGAACAGACCGCAGCCCGCGACCGGGAGCACGATGACAAGCAGGGCGGTGGCGCTGACAACTCGGTGAGCGGACACGGCGGCCAGTATGCCGCGCGAGGGTGTCAACAGGGGATGAAGGGCAGGCTGGGTTCCGGTTGTCAGCGACCGGCGGTGCGGGATTGACCAGGGATGACCAGGCCGGTTTCGTAGGCGACCACCACCGCCTGGGCCCGGCTGGACAGGTTGAGCTTGGCCATCGCGCGGTTGAGGTGGGTCTTGACGGTGGCCTCGCTGACCGCCAGCTCGTCAGCGATGCCGGCATTGGTCAGGCCGCGGCCGACCAGGCGCAGCACCTCCACCTCGCGGCTGGTCAGCGCGGACAGCTCCGGGATCGGCGCCCAGGTCTGGGTGCCGCGGTTGGCGTAGGACTCGACCAGCTTGCGGGTGATGTTGGGCGAGAACAGCAGGTCACCGCCCGCAATGGTGTGGATGGCGGCCAGCAGCCGCTCCGGCGGGGTGTCCTTGAGCAGGAACCCGGAGGCCCCGGCGCGCAGCGCGGCGTAGACGTACTCGTCCAGGTCGAAGGTGGTCAGCACCAGCACCTTCGGCCGCGGCTCCGGCGGACCGGCCAGGATCTGCTCGGTGGCGGCCACCCCGCTGACCTCGGGCATGCGCAGGTCCATCAGCACCACGTCCGGCCGGGTGCGGGCGGCCAGGTCGATCGCCTCCTGGCCGTTGGCGGCCTCGCCGACGACCTCCAGCCCCGGCGCGGCGGTGATCAGGGCGACGAAGCCGGCCCGCACCAGCACCTGGTCGTCCACGACGAGGACGCTGGTCATCGGCTCGCATTCCTCCCCGGCTGCTCCAGCGGCGGTGCGAGCGGCAGTCGCAGCTCCACCGCGAACCCGCCGTGCGCGTGCGCGCCAGCGGTGAGGCTACCGTCGTAGAGCCTGGCGCGTTCCCGCATTCCGGCAAGGCCGTGGCCGGAGACCGGACCGGTTCCGGCCGAGGCGGGCTGCTGGCCGTCGTCGACCACCCGCACGGTCAGCTCGCGCGGCCGGTAGTGCAGGTACACCGTGGCCGAGGCGGGCAGGGCGTGCTTGAGCACGTTGGTCAGCGACTCCTGCACCACCCGGTAGGCGCACAGGTCAGGGCCGGGCGGCAACGGGCGGCGCGTGCCGGTGACCACCAGCTCGGCAGGCACCCCGGCCGCGCGCACCCGGTTCAGCAGCTCCTCGACCCGGTCCAGGCCGGGCTGCGGGTCGAACTCCGGCTCCGGCTCGTCGTCCTCGGCCGGCAGCCGGAGCAGGGCCAGCACCCTGCGCATCTCGTCCAGTGCCTCGCGGCTGGTGTCGGCGATGGTGGCCAGCGCGTTGCTCGCGGTGGCCCGGTCGGTGTCGAAGACGTAGCGGGCCAGCCCGGCCTGCACCGAGATCACCGACATGTGGTGGGCGACCACGTCGTGCAGTTCGCGGGCGATGCGCACCCGCTCCTCGGTGACCGCGCGCTGGGCCAGGCGTTCCCGGTCGGCGTGCAGCTCCAGGGCCAGCTCGGCGAGCTGGTGGTTGCGCTGGGTGAGGCTGTGCCTGCTCGCGCCGAGCAGCCAGGCCACCGAGCCGTGCATGATCCACTGCACCAGGCTCACCCAGGACCCGCCGGTGAGCACCATCAGCGTCAGCAGCGCGGGGACCACGGCCAGGATCACCGGCACCGACACCCTGGTCTGGCAGTGCGCGGCCACCGTGTACAGCGCGATCCAGGCGCCGAAGGGGGTGATCACGTCGGGGTAGCCGCACAGCAGGTAGGCCGCGTAGGCCGCGCTGGCCACCAGGAACACCAGGATCGGCGCCAGCCTGCGGAAGGCGTTGGGCATCACCGACAGGAACACCAGCGCGACGACCAGCTCGGTCGGCTGACCGATGCCGAACGGCGGATCGCGGTGGACCAACAGCAGGGCAACGCAGGTGACCACCGCGGCCACGACCGTGTCGGCGACCTGCGGTTGCAGCGCCAGTGCCCAGCGCATCGCCGATCTGATCAGGCGCACGGACCAACGTTAGTGCCCTCCGGCGCACCCCGTCCCGTACCTGCGCATGGCATCGGGCATACCGCAAAAGTTGCAGACCGTTCCCGGGCTACCACCCGAGTTGGTGCCAAAAGTCGGTTGGGAGTGCGACGACCACGCTCCGCACAGGGCATAGCTTGAATGCCGGTGTTCCTGCCGCCTGGGGGTTGGTGGGACCACCAGCTCAGGTAGTCGTCCCGGCCGGGTCGAGTACGGATGGGCCCCGACTCGGAGCCCGGCCGGGACGATTGTCTTCTCGTTCCAACACAGTTGTGTCAGAACAGGACCGTGCTGAACTGCCCCACCTGCTGGAACCCGATCCGCTGGTAGGCCGCGCGGGCCGGGGTGTTGTAGGCGTTGACGTACAGGCTGGCGATCCGGCCGAGGCCGCGGACCAGCCGGTCGGCCACCGCCGCGGTACCCGCGGTGCCGAGTCCCTGGCCCCGCCGGTCCGGGTGCACCCAGACGCCCTGGATCTGGCCGACCCGCGCGGACAGCGCGCCGATCTCGGCCTTGAACACCACTTCACCCTGCTCGAACCGGGCGAAGGCCCGGCCGCCCGCGACCAGTTCGGCGACCCTGGCCCGGTAGCTCGCGCCGCCGTCGTCGGCCCTGGGGTCGATGCCGACCTCTTCGATGAACATGGCCACCGCGGCGGGCAGGTACTGGTCCAGCTCGTCCGGCCGGACCGGGCGGACCAGCGGGTCGGGCGCGACCACCGGTTCACCGGCCATCGCCATCAGCGGCTGGTCCTCGCGCACCTCACGGGCCGGGCCCCACTCCGGGGTGAGCTCCTCCCACAGCGGCATCACCTGCTCGGCCGGGCCGACCAGGGAGGAACAGCCGCGGCGGCGGCGCAGCGCGCGGTCGGCGAAGGCCTTGACCGCGGGTAACCCGCCGGAGAGCGGGACCAGGTTCGCGCCGGAGAAGCAGAGGCCGTCCAGCCTGCTGCCGAACCCCCACATCTCCCCGCCCAGCCGCCAGGGGTCGCAGCCGGCGATCTCGACACGGGAGGCGACCATGCAGGCTGCCACGGGGTCGGCGTCAAGGGCGGCTCGAACCGCCCGCAGATCCCGTTCCTCGAGCAGCCGAGCCCCGGCAAGCTTCAGCACCCTGCAAGTCTGCCAAACACACCCGGCCGAGGGCACTGGGTCACCCAATGGTCGTCATCCCCCGGTTCACGAAGAGTTCACCGGGGGATGACGGACTAACGTTGGGGCTTGCTCAGCCGGCGGCGGTCACCACGGGAGAGGCGCCCTCGACGGGCTCCATCTCCTCGGCGATGCGCATGGCCTCCTCGATCAGGGTCTCCACGATCTGCGACTCCGGCACGGTCTTGATGACCTTGCCCTTGACGAAGATCTGCCCCTTGCCGTTACCGGAAGCGACACCCAGGTCGGCCTCGCGGGCCTCGCCGGGACCGTTGACGACACAGCCCATGACCGCCACCCGCAGCGGCACCTCCATGCCCTCCAGACCGGCGGTGACCTGCTCGGCCAGGGTGTAGACATCGACCTGGGCGCGGCCGCAGGACGGGCAGGAGACGATCTCCAGCTTGCGCGGGCGCAGGTTCAGCGACTGCAGGATCTGGGTACCGACCTTGATCTCCTCCACCGGCGGCGCCGACAGCGAGACCCGGATCGTGTCGCCGATGCCCCGGGAGAGCAGCGCGCCGAAGGCCACCGCGGACTTGATGGTGCCCTGGAACGCCGGACCGGCCTCGGTGACACCCAGGTGCAGCGGGTAGTCGCACTGCTCGGCCAGCAGCTCGTAGGCGCGCACCATGACCACGGGGTCGTTGTGCTTCACCGAGATCTTGATGTCGTGGTAGTCGTGCTCGGCGAACAGCGAGGCCTCCCAGAGCGCGGACTCCACCAGCGCCTCGGGGGTGGCCTTGCCGTACTTGGCCAGCAGGCGGGGGTCCAGCGAACCGGCGTTGACCCCGATCCGGATCGGGATCCCGGCGTCCTTTGCCGCCTTGGCGATCTCGCCGACCTTGTCGTCGAACTTCTTGATGTTGCCCGGATTCACCCGGACCGCGGCGCACCCGGCGTCAATCGCGGCGAAAACGTACTTGGGCTGGAAATGGATATCCGCGATCACCGGAATGCCGGACTTCTTCGCGATCGCGGGCAGCGCCTCAGCGTCGTCCTGGCTGGGGCAGGCGACCCGGACGATGTCACAGCCCGCCGCGGTCAGCTCGGCGATCTGCTGCAGGGTCGAGTTGACGTCGGAGGTCAGCGTGGTGGTCATGGACTGGATGGACACGGGGTGGTCACTGCCCACGCCCACCTTGCCCACCTGAAGCTGACGGGTCTTGCGGCGCTCGGTCAGCACAGGCGGAGGCATCGCCGGAATGCCGAGCATGACACCGTCAACGGTCATCTTTGTTCAACTCCCCATAGGGTCGGCCGGTATTGACTACTTTACGCGACAGGGAAGTTCTCCCTTGGGGTCAGGTAGACCACCCCACGGACGGAAGTGTAACGAGATGCCCCGCGCGTGCATCTACGCAGAGTCACAAGTCTGCCGCCCAAACTGTGAGTTGGATCGATTCTGTCTTTCTCAAAAGGCCGTATCCGACATGGTCATCACTGCCGGTTGACGCGGTTCCGAGGGTACTTGGCGGGGGGCG
>NZ_JAMHIV010000082.1 GCF_023897065.1 Crossiella sp. SN42 | reverse complement strand
GCGACCCCGGCGACCTGGACCCGCTGCGCGAGGGCCTGGCCGCGGTGCAGGACGAGGGCAGCCAGCTGTGCGCCCTGGCACTGAGCAGGGCGCCGCTGGACGGCCCGGACGAGACCTGGCTGGACCTGTGCGCCGGACCCGGTGGCAAGGCCGGGATGCTGGCCGCGCTGGTCAGCATGCAGGGCGGCACCCTGGACGCGGTGGAGAAGGCCCCGCACCGCGCCGACCTGGTCCGCAAGGCCACCTCCGGCCTGCCCATCACCGTGCACATCGCCGACGGCCGCGACCCCGGCCTGCCCGAGGGCGGCTACGACCGGGTCCTGGTGGACGCCCCGTGCACCGGGCTGGGCGCGCTGCGCCGCCGCCCGGAGGCCCGCTGGCGCCGCCGCCCCGACGACCTGGCCGAGCTGACCAAGCTCCAGCGTGAGCTGCTGCTCTCCGCGCTGAACCTGGTCCGCCCCGGCGGGGTGGTCGCCTACGTGGTCTGCTCCCCGCACCTGCGGGAGACGGTCAGCGTGGTCGCCGAGGTCGCCCGCCGCACCGGCGCGG
>NZ_JAMHIV010000081.1 GCF_023897065.1 Crossiella sp. SN42 | reverse complement strand
GTGTATTGCCCTGCGGGGTTGTTGACGCGGCTGATGGGTGGCTGGCCGCCGAGTGCGGTGTGGCTGCGGTGGTGGTTGTAGGTGTGCAGGAACTCTGCCAGAGCCTGAGTGCGTTCATCGTTGCTGAGGTAGGGCCGGACGTAGGCCCACTCCTCGAGCAGGGTGCGGTTGAACCGCTCCACTTTGCCGTTGGTCTGCGGCCGGTAAGGACGAGTGCGTTTGTGCGTGATCCCAGCGGCGGTGAGCATCTGGCGCCAGAGCCGGGACTTGTAGCAGGAGCCGTTGTCGGTGAGCACCCGTTCGACGCTGATCCCGGCGGTGGTGAAGAACAGGTGGGCTCGTTGCCAGAACGCGGCCGCTGTCTCCTTCTTCTCATCGGGCAGGCTTTCGCTGTAGGCCAGGCGTGAGTGATCGTCGACGGCGGAGTGGATGTAGCTGTAGCCGATCACCGGCCGGCAGCTGCGGCGCTGATCGGTGGTGGCGATCTTGTTGTCCGCGGCGCTGCGGCGGTCGGTGACCCGATGGCCGCCGCCGTCGGGGATGTTGCCGAGCTTTTTGATGTCGACGTGCACGAGTTCGCCGGGGCGGCAGCGCTCGTAGCGGCGGATCGGCTCACCGCTGGGCCGGTCTAGCCAGGCCAGCCGGTTGAGGCTGTGGCGTGTCAGGATCCGGTGCACTGTGGAGGCCGGCAGGCCCAGGATGGGGCCGATGCGGGCCGGGCCGAGCTTGCGGGCCTGCCGCAACTGGCATACCTGGGCCTCGAGTTCGGCGGGGGTGCGATGCGGGGTGGTCAGCGGGCGGCTGGGGCGGTCGTGCAGGCCTGCCTCGCCCTCGGTGCGCCAGCGGCGCATCCACTTGTGGGCCGTTGCTCGTGAGATGCCCATCTCGGCGGCTGTGTGCGCGATCGGGCGACCGGCCAGGACACGGGTGACCAGCAGCCGCCTGCCGTGAATGGTCAGTCGGGCGTTACGGTGGGACACGAAGGCCTCCGTGTGGTGCAGATTCGACACCTACACCACACACGGAGGCCTTCCCCATGATCAAGGCCCGGACATCAACAACGCTCGTGGTCACTACACCTA
>NZ_JAMHIV010000080.1 GCF_023897065.1 Crossiella sp. SN42 | reverse complement strand
GGCGGATTCCAGGGGTCGTTGCAACACAGTGGGTCAACTGGCCTCGGCCAGGAGCTTAGCGAGGCGCTCGGCTGGGGTGTCCCAGCCGAGCGTTTTGCGGGGGCGACCGTTGAGTTCGACGGCGACCTTGTCGAGGTATTCGCGGCTGTGAGCGGCCAGGTCGGTGCTTTTGGGGAAGTACTGGCGCAGCAGGCCGTTGGTGTTTTCGTTGCTGCCGCGTTGCCAGGGTGCGTGTGGGTCGCAGAAGTAGACCGGGATGTCGGTGGCCAGGCTGAACTCGTGGTGGCGGTGCATTTCGCTGCCCTGGTCCCAGGTCAGCGACCGGCGCAGGTGCGCGGGCAAGCGGGTCATGGTGTCGATGAGAGCGTCGCGGACCCGGTCCGGGGTGCGCCCCAGCGGCAGGTGCACCAGCAGCACGTAACGGGTGGCGCGCTCGACCAGGGTGCCGATGGCGGACTTGTTGTCCTTACCGATGATCAGGTCGCCTTCCCAATGACCGGGCACCGCCCGGTCGGCGGCCTCGGCGGGACGCTCGCTGATCATGACCATCGGGGCGGCCATCCGGGGCGTGCGCTGGTCGGCGCGGCGGCGCGGGCGGCGCATCGCGCGGCCGGTGCGCAGCGCCCGGGTGAGCTCACGCCGCAACTCGCCCCGGCCTTGGACGTAGAGGGCCTGGTAGATCGTCTCGTGGGCCACGTGCATCTCCGGCCGGTCGGGGAAGTCCCGGCGCAAGCGTCGCACGATCTGCTCCGGGCTCCACTTGCGGTCCACGCCGTCCTGGATGGCCCGGCGCAGCGCGGGGTTCGCGGCGATCTTGCCGGTCTTCGGGCGCGGCCGCCGCGCCTTCGCTCGTGCCTGAGCGGCATGGGGACGGTAGTCGCCGGTCCCAGGATGGGCGTTGCGCCGCAGCTCCCGGCTGATTGTCGAGGGGTGGCGGCCCAGCTCGGCCGCGATCTGCCGGAGCGTGGCCTTCTCCCGCTGCCGGTCGGCGATGTGGACACGCTCGTCCTCACGCAGATACCGGGAGGGCTCACCTGGCTGTGCCACCGACGTGATCGGTGGCACAGCCAGGTTCTGCGCGGACTGCTTCCTGCCGTTACGCCATCTCTTGCCGGTCCGGTAGTTGATGCCGACGACCCGGCAGGCCTCCCGGCTACTCACACCCTTCGCCACAAGATCAAGGTATTGCTCACGTTCTGCGAGCAACTTCTTGCGTCCCTGTGGCGAGCGGTCCTTGCGGATCTCGAACACTGCAACCCCTGAACAACTCAGGTGTTGCAACGACCCCTAGAACCCAAG
>NZ_JAMHIV010000008.1 GCF_023897065.1 Crossiella sp. SN42 | reverse complement strand
GGGGCCGGAGATGTCGGCCGGGATGATGCCCGCGTTGGACTTGCCGGGGGAGATGACGCCGGGGCAGTTCGGCCCGATGATCCGGGTCTTGTTGCCGGTGGCGTTGGCGTGCGCCCAGAAGTAGGCGGTGTCGTGCACCGGGATGCCCTCGGTGATGACCACCGCGAGGCCGATGCCGGCGTCGATGGCCTCGACGACCGCGCCCTTGGCGAACTTCGGCGGCACGAAGACCACGGTGACGTCCGCGCCGGTCTCGGCCATGGCCTCACCGACGGAGTTGAACACCGGGAGCAGGGTGCCGTCGAAGTCGACGGTCTGGCCACCCTTGCCGGGGGTCACGCCGCCGACGATGGTGGTGCCCGACTTCAGCATCCGCTTGGTGTGCTTGGAGCCCTCGGCGCCGGTCATGCCCTGGACGATGACCTTGCTGTTCTCGGTCAGGAAGATAGCCATGGTCATGCCCCCGCAGCAGCGAGCTCGGCGGCCTTGTCGGCCGCGTTGTCCATCGTGTCCACCACGGTCACCAGCGGGTGGTTGGCCTCCGCCAGGATGCGGCGGCCCTCTTCGACGTTGTTGCCGTCCAGACGGACGACCAGCGGCTTGGTGGCCTCGCCGCCGAGGATCTCCAGCGCCTTGACGATGCCGTTGGCGACCGCGTCGCAGGCGGTGATGCCGCCGAAGACGTTGACGAAGACCGACTTGACGTCGGTGTCGCCCAGGATGATCTCCAGGCCGTTGGCCATCACCTCGGCCGAGGCGCCGCCGCCGATGTCCAGGAAGTTGGCCGGCTTGACGTTGTTGTGCTTCTCGCCCGCGTAGGCCACCACGTCCAGCGTGGACATGACCAGCCCGGCGCCGTTGCCGATGATGCCGACCTGGCCGTCGAGCTTGACGTAGTTGAGGCCCTTCTCCTTGGCTTTGGCCTCCAGCTCGTTCTCCGCCTGCTTGTCCACCAGCTCGGCGTGCGCCGGGTGCCGGAAGTCGGCGTTCTCGTCGAGGGTGACCTTGCCGTCCAGGGCGATGATCTTGCCCTGCGGGTCGCGGACCAGCGGGTTGACCTCGACCAGGGTGGCGTCCTCGGAGACGAAGGTCTCCCAGAGCTGCACGATGACCGCGGAAACCTGGTCGGCCACCTCGGCCGGGAACTTGGCCGCGGCGACGATCTCGTCCGCCTTGGCCTTGTCCACGCCCTTGATCGGGTCGATCAGGACCTTCGCGAGGGCCTCGGGCTTGGTGGCCGCGACCTCCTCGATGTCCATGCCGCCCTCGACGGAGGCCATCGCCAGGAAGGTCCGGTTGGCCCGGTCCAGCAGGAAGGAGAAGTAGTACTCCTCCGCGATGTCGGAGGCCGGGGTCACCAGGACGCGGTGCACGATGTGCCCCTTGATGTCCAGGCCGAGGATGGCTTCCGCCTTGGCCTTGGTGTCCTCGGGGGTCTCGGCGAGCTTGACGCCGCCAGCCTTGCCACGCCCGCCGGTCTTGACCTGGGCCTTGACCACAACGGTCGAGCCGAGGTCCGCCGCGATCGCGCTGGCTTCTTCAGGGGTGCTAGCCACGGCGCCGGGCAACACCGGCACTCCATGGGCGGCGAAGAGATCCTTCGCCTGGTATTCGTACAGGTCCACTAGAAGTCTCCTGCGACGCCGGTGTCGGACCTGGCAGACCCTATCGAGGTCACACCCCTTGACACGCACCACCACCCGGTGAAGTCCGTCACCGTGAGCAACGGCACTACTGCGCAGGCACGTTTCCGCGGACCCAGTCCACGATTTCCTGGGTGGTCGCGCCGGGGGTGAAGACCTTCGCGACGCCGAGCTCGGCGAGCTTGGGCATGTCGTCGTCGGGGATGATCCCGCCGCCGAAGACCACCACGTCCGCCGCGCCCTTCTCCCTGAGCAGCTCGATCACCCTGGCGAACAGGGTCATGTGCGCACCGGAGAGCACGGACAGGCCGACCACGTCGGCGTCCTCCTGGATGGCGGTCTGCACGACCTGCTCGGGAGTCTGGTGCAGGCCGGTGTAGATGACCTCCATACCGGCGTCCCGCAGTGCCCGCGCCACCACCTTGGCGCCCCGGTCATGGCCGTCGAGACCGGGCTTGGCCACCACCACGCGAATCCGACCGCTCATGCGGGCACGCTACTCCGTGAAGCTCATTGCTGACGAGCGTCGCGACCACGCGACACCCGCGCCGGCGAGCAGCGCGGCCAGCGCCGCGAGCCCGAGGAAGAAGCCCAGACCGGCAGATCCGCCGCCGCGCACCGGCAGTTCCGCCACCCGCAGCGCGACCACCAGCGCGGCCCCGGCCAGCAACGCGCTCGCCCGGGCCGGCCGGGAGCGGGGCGCCAGCAGCGCCGCGCCCACCACGGCGGTCAGGCTCAGCAACAGGCCCCAGGTCTCGGTGCGGAAGTCCCAGAGCAGTCCGGCGGCCGGGAACTCCGGGTTGTCCACCACCGGCAGCAGGTAGGCGCCGAAGCCCAGCGCGGCCCCGAGCAGCGCGGGGACCAGCACCACCCGGTCCGCGCTGATCTCGGACAGGTCCACGGTGTCCTCCCGCTCCTGGCCGCCCGCGATCACGCACAGCAGCCCGGCGACCGAGGCGCAGACCGCCGCGAGCACCACCAGGGCCGCGGCCAGCAACGCCGCCCGCAACCCGTTCACCTGGCTGAAAGCGGTGTCCAGCACGTCGAGGCCGGTCGCCGGGACCAGCACCCAGGCCACCGCCAGCGCGGGGCGGGAGCTGGTCGCGGTGTCCTTGGCCAGCAGCAGCAGGCCGAGGCCGAGCAGGATGAACCCGGCGACCGCCAGCATCCGGGCCGAGCCCACCGACTGCACCTCGCCGGAGGCCAGCCGGGCGATCGGCAGCGCGCTGGCCACCACCGCGAGCACCCCGGCCACGGTGGCCAGCACCCCGGCGGCCGGCTGGAGCTTGCGGTGCCCCGGCAGCTCGCCGATCTCGAAGACCAGGTTCCGGCGCATCCCGGCCACCCAGGCGAGGATCCCCAGCACCACCAGCACCAAGGCGGTCTGCACCAGCCCCACCCACTGGAACAGGCCAAGGCCCAGGCCGGGCGTGGCCAGCGCGGAGACCGCCGGGACCAGTGTCACGCCGGCGGCGGCCGCGACCAGGCCGATCAGCCCGCCCCTGGCCACCTCCGGATCGGCCGCGCCCACGAAGTACGCACCCGCGAACAGCATCGAACCGGCCAGCAGCACGGTGCCCGCGACCACCAGGGCCGGGGACTCGGTGATCAGCCGGACCGGCAGGTACGGGTCGCTGGAGAGGAACGCGGGCACGAACAGCGGCACCGCGAGCAGCCCGGTCACCGCCAGCACGCCGTACATCAGCCCCGGCCGGGCGCGGGCGGTGTCCCTGGCCTCGGTGCCCCACTCGCCACCGGCCAGCACCGCCGAGACGATCATGAGCAGCCGGCTCAGCAGGAGCAGGTACAGGCCGCCGCCCGCGGAGAGGTTCACCAGCTGGGTGGGCACGAACAGGTCCGGCCGGGCCACGCTCAGCGGGTCCACCAGCACCTGGAGGTCCACCAGCAGCAGGCCGGGGGCGAGCATGCCGGCGGCGCGCAGGATCCCGGCCGCCCCACCGTGGTCACCGCGACTGGCGAAGATCACCGCCAGCACCGGCGGCAGCGCGCTGACCAGCGCCAAGACCAGCCAGGACGGGTAGGCGGGTGGCATCTCGGGCGAAACCGACCCGATCAGCGGAGCGAGTGCGGCGAACGGGACCGCGAGCACGGCCAGACCGATCGCGGTGGGTAGCCGGGCGGGCGAGACGGGGGATCCGGACGTCACTGCGCAGATCGTAGGTGAGCCGGGTGGCGCAGGCGCGTCGAGTGATCTCCAGACATACCCCGTCGCCGCTGGCCCAAGCCCCGATAAAACGATTGCTATCGCAGGCGGCGAATATGGCCCAGATCACTTACCGTGAGTTGTATGGGCAAGGACGCCACTACCGGGTTACTGGGGCTCGCGGGCGAGCTGCTCCAGCAGGCCCGGCAGGGCGTCGACGGCGTGCGGGACGCCTCCGCCGAGACCCTGCGCTTCGTCCGTTCCCTGCTCACCCCTGGCGGGCTGCGCGGGGCGACCATGGAGACGGCCTGGCTGGCCGCGCACGCGGTGCTCTACCCGTGGGGCGCGCTGGCCGAGCAGCTGCGGCCGGAGGGCCCCTACGGCAGCTACCGCACCGACGGGTTGCCGCCGATGCAGCGCGGCCTGGTCTGCTCGGACCTGGAGGCGGCGGGCACCCCGATCGTGCTGGTGCACGGGATCGGCGACAACCGGTCGATCTTCACCTTCCTGGCCGCCGCGCTGCGCAGGCGCGGGTTCGGCGTGGTGCACGCGGTGAACTACAGCGTGCTGACCGCGCTGACCGGGGACGTCCGGGCCGCCGCGGAGTACCTGGGCCGCTGCCTGGAGCGGATCCGCGAGCAGACCGGCGCGGAGTCGGTGCACCTGATCGGGCACTCCCTCGGCGGCGTGATCGCCCGCTACCACGTGCAGAAACAGGGCGGGGACGAGCACGTCCGCTCGCTGGTGACGCTGGGCTCGCCGCACGCGGGCACGATGACGGCCTACCTGCTGCCCACCCGGCTGGCCCGCCAGCTGCGGCCCGGCTCCAAGCTGCTCGGCGAGCTGGCCGGGCCCGCGCCGGGCTGCCGGACCCGGTTCCTGGCGGTGTGGAGCGAGCTGGACCAGGTCATGATCCCGCAGCGCACGGCCTGCCTGACCCACCCCGATCTGGACGTGCTCAATCACCGGGTGCGCGACGTCGGCCACCTCTCGCTGCCGGTGGACCCCACGATCGTGCACACGGTGCTCACACATCTCACTCGATCGGATGGATTGAGCCAGCACCCAGGCGTGCAAGGTAGTGATCTGGGTCACACGATTCCGGATACTGAGTGTCATCTCAGCAAGTCTCAGACTTGTCAGTAACCCCCGTTCAGCAGAATCTCGGCCCAGGGGTTTGCCCCTAGGGGCGCCGCGCCGTTACTGTCCCCGCGTCCGTTGTCACGGTCCGATCACAAGAGGACACGGAGCCGGTTACCCCGACCGACTCCACCGGGATCCCCCGCCCGGTCTCGTCCAATCGGACTCCCCGAGACGGAAGGGCAGGCATTGACTCAGCACCGCTCCCCCGGCGGCGGTCATCCCTCCCACGCTGTTGACGTGGTCGAACAGCAGAAGGGTGAAGCGCGTCCCCGCGGCGCGCACCGGCTTCCGCCGCCGCCCTCTGCCATGCGTGGCAGGGTTGTCGTAGCAGCAGTAGCGGCCGGCGCTTTTGTGGCCGCAGGATCGTCCCTGGACACCGGCAGCGGCAACGCCGCCGCGTCCGACGAGGTCACCCCGCTGGCCTCCGGCGCGGACGCCAAGGCAAGCTTCACCGCCATCGGCGGCGACTCCCTCGAGGTCCTCCCGCTCTCGCGGACCACGGACGCCTCGCTCGAGTACCAGAAGCTGGCCAAGAGCGAGCGCATCAAGCAGGACCAGCAGGACCGCGCGGCCCGCGACGCCGAGGCCCGCAAGCCGATGTTCGTCTCGCCCGCGCAGGGCGTGTTCACCTCCGGCTTCGGTGGCCGCTGGGGCACCACGCACTACGGCATCGACATCGCCAACCGCCTGGGCACCCCGATCGTCTCCGTCGCTGATGGTGAGGTCATCGAGGCCGGCCCGGCAAGCGGTTTTGGCCTGTGGGTCCGCGTGCAGCACAAGGACGGCACCATCACCGTCTACGGCCACATGGACCGGATCACGGTCAAGCAGGGCCAGAAGGTCAAGGCGAACCAGCAGATCGCCACCATGGGCAACCGCGGCTTCAGCACCGGCGTGCACCTGCACTTCGAGGTGTGGAGCCCGAGCGGCAAGAAGATCAACCCGCTGCCCTGGCTCAACGAGCGCGGCGTCTTCGTGAAGTAGCCACGCCCCAGCGTTTACCGCCTCCGCCCGGATGCCGCACTTCCCTGCGGCACCCGGGCGGACGCGTGTCCCCACAGTTCCCCGCCGGTTGTCTCCCGTCGGACCCGAGCGGCCCCCGAAACACGCCACCCAGAGCCCTCAACCGCCGAAGCCCCGTTATCTGGTAACTACCCGTACCCCTCCCCGCCAAACCCGCCCGATCGGGTGTCGATGCTGATCTAACACCCACCCACCGACAAAACTTCCCCAGTAGTCGCCGGTCCGGGATTCAACTTTTTTTCGAGCCAAAACCGCAGGTCAGACCCGTGGCCGAAGCCTGCAAGGGGAACCGGTCACTGCCCGGAAGTGCAACGCCCGACCCCGTTAGCCCAAACGGGTCAGTGCGTACTGGCTGGTAGCGCGCGACCCGGTGTCAGGGACGGTCTGCACCGCCGAAGAACAGATCCGCGCTATGCGGCCGTTCCGGATGAAAACGGCCGCCGCCGCCCCCACCGCCACCGGGGTGGGGGCCGCCGGCTGGTTAGAGCTTCACCATGGGGACGCCGCCGATGAGCATCAGGCGGACCTTGCCCGAGGTGCCGAAGTCGATGGTGGCGGTGGCCTGGGGGCCGGTGCCGTTGGTCTCGATCACGGTGCCCAGGCCGTACTTGTCGTGACTCACCCGGTCGCCGACGTCCAGGGTCATGGACGGGGTGTTCTGCCAGCCCTTGTTGAGCGCGGCGCGGCGGGCGAAGGGTGAGTTGCTGACCTCGCTGCTGGCGGCGCGGTCGAAGCCGCGGCGGCCCCAGGTGGTAGCCGCGGCGGGGCCCGCTCGTTCCGGTTCCACGCGGCGCCAGTCGAGCAGGTTGGCCGGGATCTCGTCCAGGAAGCGGGAGGCGGGGTTCATCATCGGCTGGCCCCAGGCCGAGCGCATCAGGGCGCGGGAGACGTAGAGGCGTTCCCTGGCCCTGGTGATGCCGACGTAGGCCAGGCGGCGTTCCTCGGCCAGCTCGGCCGGGTCGCCGAGGGCGCGCTGGTGCGGGAACATGCCGTCTTCCCAGCCGGTGCAGAAGACCACCGGGAACTCCAGGCCCTTGGCGGTGTGCAGGGTCATCAGGGTGACCACGCCGTCGCCCTCGTCCGGCAGCTGGTCGGAGTCGGCGACCAGGGAGACGCGCTCCAGGAAGGCCGCCAGGGAGTCCTGGGCGGGCAGACCCTCGTCCTCGGGCAGGACAGCCCCGCCGTCGGCGTCGTCTTCGGGGGTGGCGACCTGGAGCTGGACGAACTCGCGGGCCACCGTCACCAGCTCGGTGAGGTTGTCCAGGCGGGAGGCGTCCTGCGGGTCGTCGCTGGCCTCCAGCTCGCCGCGGTAGCCGGTCTTGTCCAGCAGGGTGTCCAGCACCTCGGCCACGTCCTGGCCGACCTCGACCAGGCCGCGCAGCTCGGTGATCAGGTCGGTGAACCCGGCGATGGCGCGCTGGGACCTCGGGTTGAGCAGCGGGATCCGGTCCGCGGCCGCCTCACGCAGCGCGGCGGCGAAGGAGATCCGCTCGCGTTCGGCGTGCGCGGCGACCACGGCCTCGGCCCGCTCGCCGATGCCGCGCTTGGGCACGTTGAGGATGCGGCGCAGGCTGACCGTGTCCTCCGGGTTGTCCAGCACCCGCAGGTAGGCCAGCGCGTCCCTGACCTCGCGCCGCTCGTAGAACCGGACGCCGCCGACCACCCGGTACGGCAAGCCGAGCCGGATGAAGACCTCTTCGAACACGCGGCTGGAGTTGTTGGTGCGGTAGAAGACCGCGATGTCGCCGTTGACCGCCTCGGCCGAGTCGACCAGCCGGTCGATCTCGTTGGCCACGAACGCGGCCTCGTCGTGCTCGTTGTCGGCGACGTAGCCGACGATCTGCTCACCGTCGCCGGAGTCGGTCCACAGCCGCTTGTCCCGGCGGCCCTGGTTGCGCGAGATGACCGCGTTGGCCGCGGACAGGATGGTCTGGGTGGAGCGGTAGTTCTGCTCCAGCAGGATGGTGCGCGCCTGCGGGTAGTCCCGCTCGAACTCCTCGATGTTGCGGATGGTCGCGCCGCGGAAGGCGTAGATGGACTGGTCCGCGTCGCCCACCACGCACAGCTCGCCCGGCGGGATGCCGCCCTCTCCGGTGCCGACCAGCTCCCTGACCAGCACGTACTGCGCGTGGTTGGTGTCCTGGTACTCATCGACCAGCACGTGCCGGAACCGCCGCCGGTAGTACTCGGCGATGGCCGGGAAGTTCTGCAGCAGCTCGACCGTGCGCATGATCAGGTCGTCGAAGTCCAGCGCGTTGGCCTGGTTCAGCCGCCGCTGGTACTCGCCGTAGACCTCGGCGACCCGGCGCTCCAGGTCGTTGGCCGCGCGCTCGGCGCCGTCCTCCGGGGTGAGCAGCTCGTTCTTCAGGTTGGAGATGTGGATCGCCAGGGTGCGCGCCGGGTAGCGCTTGGGGTCCAGGTCGAGGTCCCGCGCCACCAGCGTGATCAGCCTGCGCGAGTCGTCGCTGTCGTAGATGGAGAAGTTCGAGCTCAGCCCGGCCGACTTCGCCTCGCGGCGCATCACCCGCACGCACATGGAGTGGAAGGTGGACACCCACATCGCCCGCGCGCGGGGGCCGACCAGCGCGCTGACCCGCTCCTTCATCTCCGCGGCTGCCTTGTTGGTGAAGGTGATCGCCATGATCTCGCCGGGGTGCACCCCGCGCGCGGCCAGCAGGTAGGCGATCCGGCTGGTCAGCACCTTCGTCTTGCCCGAACCGGCGCCGGCCACCACCAGCAGCGGCGACCCGCTGTGCTCGACGGCCTCGCGCTGTCGCGGGTTGAGCCCGTGCAGCAACTCGGCAGGCGCGGCGGGGGCCGGGCGGCGCGGGGCGGGGGGCTCGTGGAGTTCGAACAAGGCGTCCATCGGGAGACCACGGTACTCGGCGGCCCCGACATCCCCTGGGTCGCGTTCAGGGACGGGCCAGGGGCGTTCCCCGATTCTTCGCACCCGGTTCAGCGACAACATCGCTACTAGTCCAGTCGACCTAGTAAGAGGGATGTCATGAACCTGATGCCGGACCTCGCGGGGCTTGGACCGGTCACGATTCTGCTGATCATCACCGCGCTGTGCGTGGTGGAGGCGACGCTGCTGGTGGGCTCGCTGGTGCCCGGCGAACTGGTGGTCATCGCGGGTGCGGTGGCGCTGGGGCCGGAGTACTTCCCGCTGGTGGCCATCGCCGCGGGCCTCGGCTCGCTGATCGGCCAGACCGGCGGCTACCTGCTGGGTCGCGGCACCGGCGGCAAGATCCGGTACAGCTGGGCGGGCCGCAAGCTGGGCGAGCACCGCTGGGCGCGGACCGAGGCGCTGGTGCGGTCAGCCGGTCCGAGCATGATGGTGGCGGTCCGGTTCGTCGCGGTCGGGCACACCCTGGCGCCGATCCTGGCCGGGGCGATGAAGGTGCCGCCGCGCCGGTTCTTCTTCCTCGGCGCGGTCAGCTCGATCGGCTGGTCCAGCGTGTGGGCGCTGCTCGGGCTGTTCGCCAGCAGCCTCGGCCAGGCCATGGACAGCCAGCTGATGGCCCTGGCGCTGGGCGTCGCCGGCATGGTGGTGGCCGGGATCCTGCTCACCAGGGCCGCCAACCGGGCCCTGCCGGTGGAGGTCAGTGCTCGTAGCTAGTCACCAGCACGTTGACCACGTTGTTGGCGTGGTTCTGCTCGGAGCGGCGCCAGCCGTCCACGGTGACCGGGATGAAGGTGTGCGAGGTGGTGCCGTCGGGCACGCCGCTCACCGTGATCGGCGGCAGGCTGCCGCCGTGCGGGATGTTCTCCTGGCTCATGCAGAAGAACTCCCAGGCCTCCGGCTCGGTGCAGGTCCAGCCCGCGCCACTGGCACGCAGCGTCAGGCCCTTGATCTTGGGCGCGTGCACCGCGCCCGCGGACCCGGCCACCGTGCCCGGGTTGCGCACGGTCACCTCGAAGGTGAAGGTCTCGTGGTTGTAGGCGAGCAGCTCGGTCTTGCTGCTGGTCACCGCGATGTCGTAGGCCAGGGCAGGAGCCGCGCCGGCGATCGGCGCGGCCGCGGCGAGCACCGCCAGTCCGGTGGCGGTCAGGGCGAGCTTGCGCATGGAGGTTCCTCTCAACGAGCGGGACACGACTCGACGGCAGGGCGCAAGCGTGCCAGAATCGATCTGTGGCTCACCGCGCGTTTTACTTTTTCTACGGGTACCGGACTCCGGCACCCGTGGTCAGCTGACGCCAGCCGAACCACGACCGATGCCCCGGAGTCCTTGGACCCGGGGCTTTGTGCTGCGGGGACCGGGATAGCCGGGTCAGTCCACCCGAGCAGATGAGGATCGCCATGAACGCCGCGCTCGACAGCGACGCACAGTCCACCAGCACCGAGACCGACATCGACTCCCTGCGCGAGGAGATCGACCACCTCGACTCGGAGATCCTCCGGTTGATACAGCGCCGCACCGAGGTCTCCCAGACCATCGGCGCCGCGCGGATGGCCGCGGGCGGTCCGAAGATCGTCTACAGCCGGGAGATGGCGGTGCTGGCACGCTTCCGCGAGCTTGGCCCCGAGGGCAAGGAACTGGCCATGATCCTGCTCCGCCTCGGTCGCGGCCGCCTCGGGCGGTGACTGTGACATTGGCGTGCTCCGCACGCGGGTGTTTTCGCTCTTGAGTCGCCTCGTCGTGCATCCGCCGCACGCGAAGCAAGCTTCGGATGCGTCGGACGCACGACAAGGCGACGCGAAAACACAACCCCGTCGCTGGTCAAGAGCCCGGCGTGTCGCTGGCGCGCCACGCCTCTTTCGCAACGAGTGGTGTGGTGAGGCGTGGCCGGGTGCGTTTTACAGGTCCCAGTGTTCGCGCAGCGCCGACCGCACCAGGTTCAGGTCCGCCGTGGTGCGGTCGGGGTTTCGCGCTGAGTCGTCCGGTAAGTAGGCCAGCGGGTCGGCCAGCAGTGGTTCGGTGTGGCCGAGCAGGCCCTCGATGAGGGCGTGCAGGCACAGTGCCGAGTAGCCGCGCAGGTAGCCGCCTTCCTGGGTGAGCACCGGGCCGTGGCCGGTCAGCTCCTCGGCCAGCGCCGCCACCCGGCCGCCGATCCACCGGTAGCCGGCCGCGGTGAGGTTGTGCCGCCCGTTCGGGTCGAAGGTGGAGCCGTCGAAACCGGAGGCGCCCAGCAGCAGTTGCGGGCGGAACTGGCGGAGCACGGGTTCGGCGATCTCGGTGAAGGCGCGGCGGTAGGCCTCGTCACCGGCGCCGAGGGAGAGCTCGATGTTGACGTTGTGGCCGGCGCCGGTCTCCTCGGGAGCGCCGGTCTGTGGGTGGGCCTTGCCCCAGCGGCCGTGCCGCATGTGCACCGAGATGGTGAGCACCCTGGGATCGTCGTAGAAGATCTCCTGGGTGCCGTTGCCGTGGTGGACGTCCCAGTCCAGGATCGCCACCCGCTCCAGGCCGTGGGCCAGGCCCATCTTGGCGGCCAGGGCCACGTTGTTCACCAGGCAGTAGCCGTCGGCCTGGCCCCGCTGGGCGTGGTGGCCGGGTGGGCGGACCAGGGCGTAGGCGGTGTTCGACTGTCCGGACAGCACAGACCAGGTGGCCTCGATCGCGGTGCCCGCGGCCGCCCGGATCGCGGCCCAGGAGCCAGGGCCGACGACGGTGTTCTCCTCGATCGCGACCAGTTCGCCGGTGCCGCAGGCGCTGCTCAGGTCGGCGAGGTAGCGCAGCTCGTGCACCTCGGCCAGTTCGGTGGGGTAGGCGTGCCTGCCCTGGTGCCAGCGCAGGGAGTCCTTGACCGGGCCGTGCCGCAGGGCGTGCTGGAAGGTGCGCAGGCGGGCCGCGTTCTCCGGGTGGGGTTCGGGCTCGTCCAGCCAGTCCCAGCGGCCGGGCAGCTCCCACAGGCCGGTGCCGGTGTCGTGCGCCAGGCAGTCGGGGTGCCAGTAGACGTCGATCACCGGGGCAGCATCTCAGGGATGTCACCGATGCCGCCGCTGTAATACCGGCGCACACTGGGTTTATGCATCTCATCGCTGTTCTTGTCGGGCTGGTCGCCCTGCTCGCCTCGGTGGCCAACGGCGGTTATCTGGCCATGCTCAAGTCGGCGGCCGCCAAGCGGGCGGGCGGCGAGCCGGTCGTGCACTACGTGCAGGAGCGGATGCCCAAGGTGGGCATCACCGTCGTGCTGGCCGTGCTCGCGCTGCTGATGACCATGGGCGGGTTCGTCTTCGACGTGCTGGCCGTCGTGGTGGCCGCCGGCGCTGGGCTGACCGCGGTCAAGGAGCTGCGGGCCACTCACGAGCGGTATGGCAAGGCCAGCTGATCTTGATACCGGGCGGGTGGAGTACACCCGTCCGGGTATCACGCCGGGTAGTTAGAGGGACCCGGAGCGCAACCGCATCCCGGGCCACCTACCCTGGGTGAGATGGCTCACGAACCCACCAACGACGACGGCGGCATCAGCCGCGTGCTGGTCGTCGCAGCTCACCCGGACGACGTCGACTTCGGCGCCGCCGGGACGGTGGCCGCCTGGACCAAGGCGGGCATCGAGGTCGCCTACTGCCTGTGCACCTCTGGTGAGGCCACCGGCGACCTGGACACCCCCCGTGCGGAGATCGCCGAACTGCGCGAGCAGGAACAGCGCGCGGCCGCGGAGATCGTCGGCGTGACCACCCTGTACTTCCTGCGCCACCCCGACGGACGCCTGGTGCCCGGACTCGCGCTGCGCCGCGACATCACCAGGATCATCCGCACCTTCCGGCCGGACCGGGTGCTGACCTGGTCGCCGGAGATCAACTGGGACCACATCGTCACCTCGCACCCGGACCACCGCGCCGCGGGCGAGGCCGCGCTGGCCGCGGTCTACCCGGACGCGCGCAACCCGCACGCCTACCCCGAGCTGCTCACCCAGGAGGGGCTGGCGCCCTGGACGGTGCGCGAGCTGTGGCTGGCCGACGGCCCGCGCGAACGACGGCGGCAGGCCGTCGACATCACCGACCTGATGCCGATCAAGCTGGCCGCGCTGCGCGCGCACCAGTCACAGACCGGAGGAATGGCGGGGCTCGACGAGCAGCTCCGCGGCGAGTTCGCCGCCCAGGCGAAGCACGCCGGCCTGCCCGAGGGCAGGCTCGCCGAGACGTTCCAGGTGGTCAACACGGCATAGGCGGGAAACCGCCCTGCTGGGGCGAAAGAGGTCAGCGAGATGAACAGCGGACAGGGGCCCGCCGAGCGGTACCGGCCACGCCACGGCCGGCACCGCCCGGAAGCCAACGCGCTGTCCTGGACGCCGGAGGTGTCGCGGCCGGAGCCGCCGCCACTGGCGGACCCGGTGGCCGACACCGCGCCGCCCGGTCTGCGCAAGTTCGACCTCGGCATGGTCCCGGCCTCGGTCACCCCACCGCGCACCTGGAAGCGGGCGGCCTGGTTCGCCGGGCTGTCCTCGGCCACCGTGCTGCTGGTCCTGGTCGCCGCGGCGGCCGCGCTGGTCAGCCCGGACGGCGAGGACCACCTGGAGTCGCTGCCCGGCTACCCCAGCGACATGGTGCTGCCGGAGGGCAGCAAGACCTCCTCGGGGAAGCCCAGCCCCAGCGGCGGTGGCCGCGGCAACAACAACAGCAGCAGCAGCGCAGGCCGCACGCCCACCGCGGGGCCGAAGACCTCGCGCACCACCGGCACGCCCTCGGGCCCGTCCCGGCTCACCGGCGGCGGCGGCGAGACCAAGCCGGGCAGCAGCACCTCGCTGCCGCCGGTGACCACGGTGACCAACGACCGGGCGGTGCCGCTGGTGCCGGTGGACAAGCTGGCCGGGCAGACCATGGCCTTCTTCGCCGCGCTGCCGGAGGACCCGCAGCGGGCCTTCGAGGCGCTCAGCGGGCCCGCGATCAAGGACAGCGGGTTCCCCGCGTTCCAGCAGCGCTTCGACAACCTGCAGCGGGTCGAGGTGAAGACCATCCAGGTCGATCCGGGCCGGGGCGTGACCACCTCAGTGGTGGAGGTGCAGGCCAAGGACGGGTCGCTGAGCACCCAGCAGCGGGAGCTCGTCTTCACCGTTTCCGAGGTGCCGCTGGTCAACGGCGAGCGGCTGGTGTCCACCGCCGAACGGTGAGGTCCAGGCCCCGCCGGACCGAATCCGAAGGGTGACCATTCATCCGTTCGACTGGCTTTTTCCGACCGTTTATCGACTCGAACGGGTGAACTGTGGCCAGTCGCTGGCACCTGCTGCCGATGTGACGGTACGAGTCCTGACGACCACAGAACGTACGGAGGCCACCACCGTGGAGCGTTCGACGACTGGTCGTCGGCACCACCGTGCCGGATCAGTCACCGTGGCGGACCTGATCAGGCAGCAGCCCTGCCCGGTCCGGATCCCGCCGCGCGAAGTAGTCGAGACCGAGGAGTTCGTCGACGAGCTGCTCGGCGAGGAGACGACCGTGACGGTCGCCCCGCCGCAGCCGCTGGAGCGCACCCGGCGCTCGACCCGGCTGATCGGGATGCTGATCGGCGCGGTCGTGCTGACCGGCGCGGTCACCGCGGCCTCGGCGATCACCTCGAACATCTGGACCACCCCGCAGGCCGAGCGGGCCCCGGTGCAGCGCGCCACCGAGCTCACCGGCGCGATGGTGCTGCGACCCGACCTGCTCACCGCCGAGCTGGTCAGCCCGCGCACCTCCCAGCAGGGCCAGGCCGCCGCGGCCAGCCCGGTGCCGCCCGCGGCCCGGCCGAACCCGCCGGTCAGCGAGCAGGCGCAGCCACTGGCCGTGCGGTCGGGCAAGCCGGTGGTGACCACCCAGCCCGGCGCCCAGCGCAGCGCGACCACCCAGCCGCCCGCACAGGGCCTGAACACCCCGGTCGGCGTGGTCCGCGAGTTCTACCAGCGGCTCGGCCAGAAGCAGCCGGAAACCGCGGCCGGCCTGCTCACCCCGAACCTGCTCGGCGACCTGGCCGCCTTCATCCGGTCCTGGAGCGAGCTGCGCCAGCTGGACCTCAAGGAGGTCGAGGTCCGGCCGGACGGCTCGGTGCTCGCGGTGGTCCGGCTGCAGCAGGCCGACGGCAGCTGGCTGACCATCGAGCAACTGCTCCGGCTGGCCAACGCGGTGCCCATGCGGATCACCGGGGCGGAGCTGCTTTCAGCCCAGCGCGGCTAGGCCATTAGGCCGAAGATTGCCCACAAATTCACCCGATTTGGTGGCACACAACACCTCAAGTCCGGTATCTCAACCCCGTTGAGAAGCTCCCCCGGCCGGAAGGTGATCGCGGTGCGCAAGGGCAGTTCGCGGGATGCGGAATCCCAGATCCTGGTGACCGACCTGCTGCGCAGGGAGGGCCAGACGCCCACGGCGGAGCGGCGCCCGAAGACCGCGCTGCGGGTGCTGGGCGCGGCCGCCGGCGTGGCGGTGCTGTGCGGCACCGTGGGGCTGGGCATCGCCTACATGAGCTTCGAGGACGGCCCCAAGACGCCTGCCGCGGCGCAGCAGAACTTCTCCGGCATCGTCGGCGGCAAGGCCCTGTCGCCGAACGCGATCAACGCGCAGACCGGTCAGCAGACCGGCGCCGAGCAGCCCGGCGGCGACCAGCCCGGCGGCCAGGGCAGCAACGGGACCCAGGGCGGCACCGGCGGCCAGGCCGGCAACGGCGGCCACGGCTCGCAGGGCAACGGCGGCGGCAACGGCGGCGGCCAGGGCGGCAACGGGAACACCGGCGGTGGCGGCAACGGCGGCGTCGGCAGCGACCAGCCGGGCACCGGTGGTGGCGGCGGCGCCGACCCGCAGCCGACCGGCGGCCAGACCAGCCAGCCCGGCATCCCGGTCTCCAGCGCGCCCAAGCCCACCTCCAACGCGCCCAAGCCCACCTCGGCCGCGCCGACCACCAGCAAGCGGGGCGGCCTGCTCGACCCGATCCTGGACCCGATCCTCGGCCTGCTGAGCAAGGCGCCCGACCAGCCGGAGCAGGCCTACGCGATGCTCGCGCCGGAGATGCGCACCGGCGGGGTGGAGGAGTTCAAGGCGGACTGGGCCGGGGTCGAGTCGGCCACCGTCACCGAGTCCCGCGCCGACGGTGCGGACGCCGCCGTGGTGACCGTGGACTACCGCTGGAAGGACGGCCGCACCCTGCGGGTCGAGCAGCGGATGACCGTGGACAAGGTGCAGCGGAAAATCACCAACGCCAAGGTGCTGTCCAGCAAAGGCCGCTGACCAGCGCTGATGGCATCACGTCGGTAAGCGGGCACACCCCAGTTGACCAGCCGCAAGTCAACCCGTCCGGGTGATACCCCTAACCTAGGAGGCGTGACCGACACCGGGACCCGGGCTACGGAGGAGCGTTGAGCGACGAAGGCCGCCTGGTCTCCGGGCGCTACCGACTCACCAGGCGGATCGGCGCCGGTGCGATGGGCGTGGTCTGGCAGGCCAAGGACGAACGTCTCCAGCGGGTCGTGGCGGTCAAGCAGCTGCTGCTCCAGCCCAACCTGGAGCACTCCGAGGCCGAGGAGGCCAAGCAGCGGGCGATGCGCGAGGGCCGGATCGCGGCCCGGTTGCAGCACCCCAACGCGATCGGCGTGTTCGACGTGGCCGAGGACGACGGCGCGCCCTGGCTGGTGATGGAGTACCTGCCCTCGCGCAGCCTGGCCGCCGTGGTCAACGACGAGGGCCCGCTGCCGCCGCGCGAGGTGGCCAGGATCGGCGCGCAGGTCGCGCTGGCCCTCGGCGCCGCGCACCAGGCCGGGATCGTGCACCGGGACGTCAAGCCCGGCAACATCCTGATCGCCGACGACGGCACGGTGAAGATCACCGACTTCGGCATCTCCCGGGCGAAGGGCGACGTCACGGTCACCCGCACCGGGATGCTCGCCGGCACCCCCGCCTACCTGGCGCCGGAGGTGGCCAAGGGCTACGAGCCGGGCGCGCCCTCGGACGTGTTCTCCCTGGGCTCCACGCTGTACGCGGTGGTGGAGGGCGAGCCGCCGTTCGGGCTCAACGAGAACACCCTCGCGCTGCTGCACGCGGTGGCCGCCGGGGTGGTCCGCCCGCCGCAGATGGCCGGTCCGCTCACCCCGGTGCTGATGCACCTGCTCCGGCCGCAGCCGAACGACCGCCCCACGATGACGCAGGCGAGCGAAGCCCTCTCCGCGGTGGCCGCGGGGCGGCAGAGCGCGCTCAGCACGCCTCCTGGCGGCTGGGCCACCGTGGTCACGCCGACCACCCAGCTGCCCAACGGGCCGTCCGCGCCGACCCAGTCGATGCCGCCGGCGCTCCAGTCGCCCCGGCTGCACCAGGGCTCCGGCCCGCACCACCAGCCGAAACAGCCGATGACCAGGCTGGACGCCCGCCCGCTCTCGGACGCGCCGATGACCAGGGTCGGTCCGCCGACCCCGCCGCCGCGCCCGCATCCGGCCACCGGCACGGGCGGCCGGCCGATGGCCGCGCCGAAGAGCGCGCCCCCGCCGCCGGAACGGTCCAAGCGCACCACGATCCTGCTGGCCGCCGCGGCCGTGGTGATCGCGGCGCTGATCGGCGTGCTGATCGCGGACTGGGTCTCCAGCAACAGCTCGGGCAACGCCAACCCGAACACCGGGGTGCCCGCGCCGACGACGACCGCCGCCTCCAGCGCGAAGAAGCCGCCGCCGACGAAGAAGACCAGCGCCGAGCCGACCTCCAGCAGCAGCACCACCAGCACCAGCCCGACCACCACCTCGGCCGCGCCGACGCTGACGCCGGAGGACATGGTCCAGGAGGCCAAGCGCTACTACGCGCTGCTGCCGGGCCAGCCCGAACAGGCCTACCAGCGGCTGGGCCAGGCGATGCAGCAGAAGACCCCGTTCGCCTCCTACAAGAAGTTCTGGGAGGGCTTCAAGGACGTGGAGGTCGGCGAGGTCGCCGCGCAGGGCAAGGACAAGGTGCGGATCAAGCTGACCTACGTCAAGAAGAAGGAGGGCGAGGAGGACCAGTCCGAGATCCGGCTGCTCACCCTCTCCCCCAACCCCGACACCGGCGCGCCGCAGATCAGCGGGGACGCCAGGGTCGGCGGCGCGAACTAGCGCGCGGCCACTGCCGCGGCCGACTGGAGCGCGGCCAGCAGGGCGCGCAGCACCGGGCGATCCGCGTCCGCCTCGCGCACCGCGGCGAAGATCCGCCGCGCCGGCTCGGGGTTGCGCACCTTGCGCACCACCACTCCCGGGTGCACCGCGCCGAGGCCCAGCTTGGGCACCAGGGTCAGGCCGAGACCGGCCGCGGCGAAGCCCTGGGCAGTGGGGAAGTCGTCGGACTCGACCACGAAGCAGGGGCTGAACCCGGCGCTGGCGCAGGCCTCCAGCACCGCCTTCCGGCAGGGTCCGCTGGTGGTCATGCTGTCCACCAGGGGCTCGCCGCCCAGGTCGGCCAGGTCGATGACCCGTTTCGCGGTGAGCCGGTGGCCCTTGGGCAGCACCAGCCGGTAGGGGTCGTCGAACAGGTGGGTGAGCCGGATGTCCGGCAGCGGCGGCTCGTCGTCGAAGACCACCACCACGGCCAGGTCGGCCCGGCCGGCCAGCACCTCCTCCAGCGGGCTCTCCGGGTCCTTGAGGGTCAGGTCCAGCCGGACCGTGGGGTGCGCGCGGCGGAAGGTGGCCACCGCGGGCGGCACCAGCGCGGCGCCGGCGGTGGCGAAGAAGCTGACGCCGAGGCGGCCGGTGCGGCCCTCGCGCAGGTCGGCCAGTGAGCGCTCGGCCTCGGCCAGCTGGGCGGTGATCACCCCGGCGTGCTCGGCGAGCAGCCTGCCCGCCTCGGTGGGGCGCACGCCGCGGCCGGACTTCTCCAGCAGCGGCAGCCCGGCCTCGCGTTCCAGCGCGGTGATCTGCTGGCTGATCGCCGAGGGCGTGTAGCCCAGGTTGGTGGCCGCGGCGGTGACCGAGCCGCTGGTCACCACGGCCCGGAGGACACGCATGCGGCGCACGTCGAGCATGCCGCTGACTGTACAGATTCGCTAAAGAGTCGTGTAGAAGTATTCACTTGTGCTGACAGGTTGCGGAGCGCACCGTTGTTGACGTGACATCTAAGGGCAATCTGGTGCGGTTGGGCCTGCTGGCCCTGTTCTGGGGCTCCAGCTTCCTCTGGATCAAGTTCGCGCTGACCGGGTTCTCCCCGGTGCAGATCGTGCTGGTCCGGGTGGCGCTGGGGGCGCTGGTGCTGCTCGCGGTGGTGCGGGTGCAGCGGCTGCGGCTGCCGAGCGGCGGCCGCCTGTGGGGCCACCTGACCGTGGCCGCCTTCTTCAGCAACGTGCTGCCGTTCACCCTGTTCGGCATCGGCGAGCTGACCGTGGACTCGGGCATGGCGGGCGTGCTCAACGCCACCGTGCCGCTGTGGACCCTGCTGCTGGGCCTGGTGGTCGGGCAGGAACGCAAGCTGGGCATGGTGCGCGCGATCGGGCTGACCCTCGGCTTCGCCGGCACGCTGGTGATCTTCGCGCCGTGGCAGGGCGCGGCCTCGGAGCTGGGCGGGGCGCTGGCGATCACCGGCGCGGCGGTCAGCTACGGCGTCGGCGCGCTGTACATGAGCCGGTTCCTGGCAGGCGCCGGGCTCGCGCCGGTGGTGGTCTCGGCCGGGCAGATGCTCGCCGCGACCGGCCTGATCACGCTGGCGGTGCCCTTCGCCGGGTTGCAGCCGGTGCACCTGACGCTGACCTCGGTGGCCGCGGTGGTCGTGCTCGGCGTCTTCGGCACCGGGATCGCGTTCATCTTCTTCTACCGGCTCATCGCGGACGAGGGCGCGACCAGCGCCACCACGGTTACCTACCTGATGCCGCTGGTGTCGGTGCTGCTCGGCGCGCTGGTGCTGAACGAGGAGATCGGCCTGCGGGTGGTGCTCGGCATGATCGTCGTGCTGGGCGGGGTCGTGCTGACTCGGCACCAGCCCAAGACGGCCGCCGCCGCACCGGAACCACTGCCGGTGCGCGCGGCGGCCTCAGCCGGGGAGTAGCTACACGAGGCGGCGGTCGGAGGCCCAGCGGGACAGCTCGTAGCGGTTGGACAGCTGGGTCTTCCGCAGCACGCTGGAGACGTGCGTCTCCACGGTCTTGATCGAGATGAACAGCTCGGAGGCGATCTCCTTGTAGGCGTAGCCGCGGGCCAGCAGGCGCAGCACGTCCCGCTCGCGCGGGGTGAGCAGGTCCAGCTCGGGGTCGCGGATCGGGGCCGCGCCCGGCCGGTCGGCGAAGGCGTCCAGCACGAAGCCGGCCAGCCGCGGCGAGAACACCGCGTCGCCCTCGCGGACCCGGCAGACCGCGTCCACCAGCTCGTGGCCGGAGATGGTCTTGGTGACGTAGCCGCGCGCGCCGTTGCGGATCACCGCGATGACGTCCTCGGCCGCGTCGGAGACGCTCAGCGCCAGGAACACCACGTCCGGGAAGGCCTTGCGGGCGCGGCGCAGCACCTCGTTGCCGCCGCCGTCGGGCATGTGCACGTCCAGCAGCACCACGTCCGGGCGGAAGTGCCCGATGCCGGCCACCGCCTCGCCGACCGAGCCCGCCTCACCGACCACCTCGACCTCGGCGTGCGCCTCCAGCTCGGCGCGCACGCCGGCGCGGAAGAGCGCGTGGTCGTCGACCAGGAAGACCCTGACCGGGCCGCGTGGCTCCGCGGGTGTCTCGGCGTTCTCGACCTCTTCGCTCACGTCCGTGCCTCCTTGCTCGCCCTGGGCATCTCGAGCTGGATCTCGGTGCCCTCGCCAGGCGCGGTGCGCACCCGCACCTTGCCCCCATTGCGCTCCATCCTGCCGTGGATCGAGTCGGCGAGCCCGTGCCGGTCCGCTGGAACCTGTTCCGGGTCGAACCCGGCGCCCCGGTCCCGCACGAAGACGTAGACCACCTCGGGCTCGACCTCGGCGTACACGCTGACCTCGCCGACCCCGGCGTGCTTGGCCGCGTTGACCGCGGCCTCGCGGGCGGCCTGCACCAGCGCGGCCATCCGGTCGTCCAGCGGGCAGTCCCCGACCACGACCTGCTGCACCCGGATGGCGAAGGTGTCCTCCACCTGTCCGCAGGCGATGCCCACCGCGTCGGCCAGGCTCTCCCCGGACACGCCGTGCGCGGGCTCCTCCGCCTCCGCGGTGGCCGCGCCGCGACCGTAGCCCGCCGGGCCGTACAGCCAGCTGCGCAGCTGGCGTTCCTGGCCGCGGGCCAGGCGGCTGACCTCGCGCGGGTTGTCCGCCTGCTTGAGGATCAGGGCCAGAGTCTGCAGCACCGAGTCGTGCAGGTGCGCGGCGATCTCGGCCCGCTCCTCGGTGCGGATGCGCGCCCGGCGCTCCTCGTTGAGGTCGCGGACCAGGCGCAGCCACCAGGGCACGGTGAGCACGCCGACGCCGAGCAGGGTGACCACCACGGCCATCACGGCCAGCTGGGCCTGGTTCAGGTCCACGCTGCTGACCAGGTAGAACACCACGCCGGCGGTGGAGACCAGGATGCCGGCCACCACCCGGAGCATGGCCATCCGGCCGCCGCGGCCGAGCATCCCGGATTTGGCCGAGTCCCGCCAGCGGCGGCGCTGCGCCTCGTCGGCCTCCCGCCAGACCAGGGCCGCGCCGGCCAGCGCCACGCCCAGCGGGCCGACCACCCAGCCGCTGATCGCGCCACTCCACATGCTCAGCGCGAGCGCCATGGCCACGCCGATGGCGAGCACGCCGATGGCCTGCTGGCGCTGCACCGGGTTCTCGGTCTGCGGTTCGGCCCCGGTGCGCTGCGGCACCAGCAGCCAGAGCAGGCCGTAGGCGAGCACGCCCGCGCCGGCGAAGGCGACCAGCACGGTGAAGGCGACCCGCACCCACAGCACGTTCACCTTGAGGTGCTCGGCCAGCCCGCCGGCCACCCCTGCCAGGATGCGGCCGCTGCGGCGGCGGTACATGCGCAGGGGCAGCGCCACGGTGGCCGCCTCGCCCGCGGTCGCGGGGGGCTGGCCGGTGCCGCCGCGCTCGGTGCTGCCGATCGTGGCCTGGGAGTTCACCATGGCATGGTCACACGTGCAGGTGCGGATTCGCATCGGGGCGCAACCCGGAGACCCCGCCTCGGGGTGGGGTCGGGGGGCTTCCCTGATGTGGGCGGGTGCGGGCGTGGCCCAAGCTGGTCACCGTGAGCGGGACGGACGGAAACATGCGCGTCGAGGAGACGCTGCGCGACCTGTGGTCGTCGCGGCCACGGCGGCCCAGGGAAGATCGCAAGATCGCCGGGGTGGCCGCCGCGATCGGCAACCGCTATGCGATCGATCCGGTCGTGATCCGGGTCGCGCTCGTGGTGACGGCGGTCTACGGCGGCATCGGAATGATCATCTACCTGCTGGGCTGGCTGATCCTGCCCGGCCCCGACGACCGGGTGTCGCCGCTGGAGGCGCTGCTCGGCAGGGGCCACAGCGCCACGCCCAAGCCGCTGACCCTGTTGCTGATCTTCGGGATGCTGCCCGCCTTCGGCTGGGCGGCCACCACGTTCATCGGCGGCATCTTCGCCATGGTGCTGATCGTGGCGCTGGCGTTCTTCCTGCACCGCAGCCGGGGCAACAGCCCGGTCGCGCCGCCCTCCTTCCCGATGCCGGAGACCACCATGACGCCCGGTACCCCGGTGACCCCGGCGCCGCCGGACCAGCCGACGATGGACCTGCGGACCCCGCAGCCACCCGCGGCCCCCGAGCAGCACACGGTCAACCTGGGCATCCGCCCTGAGCAGGTGACCAGCCAGGTCGAGCCGCCTGCCGCGACCGACACCACCCAGGTCATCAGCGCTGAGGCCCCCGAGCCCGCCACCGAGACCACCAGCGCGCACACGGCGGAGGCCCCGGCGCCGCCAGTGGCCCCGATGTCCCAGTCCCCGGTGTCCCAGCCGCTGCCCACGCCGAGCTTCCCGCCGGTGACCTACCCCGCCACCGGCACCCCGCCGCAGTGGGACCCGCTGGGCGCCGCGCCCTTCGCCTGGGACCTGCCGGAACCGCGCCGCACCGCCGAGGTGGAGGCCGAGCCGGAGCCCAAGCGCAAGACCAGGGTCACCGGGGTGACGCTGGCGCTGGCCTTCATCGTGGGCAGCGTGACCGGCATCCTGGCCGGGCTGGTGCCCTGGTTCACCGCCCCGCACGTGCTGGGCATGGTGGTCGCGGTGCTGGCCATCGGCACCCTGGTCGGCGCCTTCCGCGGCGGTGGCAGGCTGCTGGTGGTGCTGGGCTTCCCGCTGGCGATCGTGGCGATCGGGCTGACCGCCTCGCAGTACTGGACGCACACCTTCGGCAACCAGCACCACCGGATCACCTCGGTGGCGAACCTGCAGCCGAGCTACCGGGTCGGCGCCGGGTCGATCGAGCTGGACCTGACCGAGCTGGACCTGACCAAACCGGACCCGGCCAAGCCGGACCGCTCGGCGGGCACCAGCGTCGTGGTCGGCACCGGGACGATCCAGGTGCTGGTGGGCAAGGACGTGGACGTCGACCTGTACTGCCGCGCGGCGGTGGGCGCCGTGCAGTGCCTGGACAACCAGCGCAACGGCGGCGGCGAGGTCAAGTTGGACGACAACGGGGCGGACGGCCCCGGAGGCGGCAAGCTGCGCCTGCGCGCGGAAGTGCAGGGGCCGGGATCTGTGGAGGTGCACCGTGTCGGCTGAGCAGCAGACCGAGCGCAAGCCGAAGGCAAGCCTGTTCATGGTGTTGTTCGGGGTGTGCGGGCTCGGCGTGGCCGCCTTCGCGCTCACCGACGGGGTCATCTGGCAGGTGGTGGACGTGCGCTGGGCGATCGCGGCGATCGCCCTGTTCATCGGCCTGGTCCTGCTCGGCAACTCGCTGCGCCCGCGCCGGTAGGTGACCGGCCGGAAATCAAATCGATACTGAATTCACGTTTGCCCGTTTGCGTCGCCCCGGTGGTTTCTCGACACCGGGGCGGCGCATTCGGCTTTTGTGATCCTTTTCTGTATTAATAGCGGGGTGAAGACGCCGCCCGCCCTCGCGCACGGACTCGGCCGCCCGACCCTGGAGGACGTGGCCGCGGTGGCGGGCGTGTCCCGCGCGACCGTGTCCCGGGTGATCAACGACTCGCCCAGGGTCAGCCCGGAGGCGCGCGAGGCCGTGCACAACGCGGTCCGCCAGCTGGGCTACGTGCCGAACAAGGCGGCCAGGACGCTGGTCACCCGGCGCACCGAGGCGATCGCGCTGGTGCTCTCCGAGGCGGAGAACAAGGTCTTCGACGACCCGCACTTCTCCACCGTGGTCCGCACCGCCACCGAGGAACTGTCCACAATGGACACCCAGATGGTGCTGATGCTGACCCAGGACGAGACCACGCACGCCAGGGTGCTGCGCTTCCTGGGCGCCGGGCACGTGGACGGCGCGCTGCTGCTGGCCCCGCACAAGCGGGACCCGCTGCCGGAGGCGGTGGCCGGCCTGCCCATCCCGGTGGTCTTCGGCGGCAAGCTGTGGATGCCGGAGGACGGCCTGCACCTGGTGGACAACGACAACGTGGGCGGCGCGCGGATGGCCACCGAGCACCTGCTCGGCCTCGGCCGCCGCACGGTGGCCACCATCACCGGGCCGTCGGATGAGAAGGCCGCGCTGGACCGGCTGACCGGCTGGCAGCAGGCGATGGGCGTGAGCCAGGAGCGGGCCGCTCAGCTGACCGCCTGTGGCGAGTTCACCCGTCAGGGCGGCGAGCAGGCCATGCGGGAGCTGCTCGAACGGCTGCCCGAGCTGGACGCGGTGTTCGCGGCGAACGACCTGATGGCCGATGGCGCGCTGCGGGTGCTGCGGGCGGCGGGCAAGCGGGTGCCGGAGGACATCGCGGTGATCGGCTTCGACGACCAGCCCGCGGTGGCCCCGCTGTCCGACCCGCCGCTGACCACCATCCGGCAGCACCCGGCCGAGCAGATGCGCCGGATGGTGCGGACGCTGCTCCGGCTGGTCGCCGGCGAGGAGGTCGAGCCCGGCCGGGAGGTCCTCCCGACCGAGCTGATCCGCCGCGCCTCGGCCTAGGCCCGGCTCACTCCCACTCGATGGTGCCCGGGGGCTTGCTGGTGACGTCCAGGACCACCCGGTTGACGTCGTTGACCTCGTTGGTGATCCGGGTGGAGATGCGCTCCAGCACGTCGTAGGGCAGCCGGGTCCAGTCCGCGGTCATCGCGTCCTCGCTGGAGACCGGGCGCAGCACCACCGGGTGGCCGTAGGTGCGGCCGTCGCCCTGCACGCCGACCGAGCGCACGTCGGCCAGCAGCACCACCGGGCACTGCCAGATGGTGCGGTCCAGGCCGGCCGCGGTCAGCTCCTCGCGGGCGATGGCATCGGCCGAGCGCAGGATGGCCAGCCGGTCGGCGGTGACCTCGCCGATGATCCGGATGCCGAGGCCGGGGCCGGGGAAGGGCTGGCGGTGCACGATGGTCTCGGGCAGGCCCAGTTCCAGGCCGACCCGGCGGACCTCGTCCTTGAACAGCGCGCGCAGCGGCTCGACCAACTTGAACTGGAGGTCCTCCGGCAGGCCGCCGACGTTGTGGTGGCTCTTGATGTTGGCCGCGCCGGTGCCGCCGCCGGACTCCACCACGTCCGGGTACAGGGTGCCCTGGACCAGGAAGTCGTAGTGCTCGCCCTGCGCGCCGGCCTCGGCCTGCAGGTCGCTGGCGGCCTGCTCGAAGACCCGGATGAACTCGCGGCCGATGATCTTGCGCTTCTCCTCGGGGTCGGTGACCCCGGCCAGCGCGGTGAGGAACCGCTCCTGGGCGTCCACGGTGACCAGGCGGACGCCGGTGGCGGCCACGTAGTCCCGCTCGACCTGGGCCCGCTCGCCCGCGCGCAGCAGGCCGTGGTCGACGAACACGCAGGTCAGCCGGTCGCCGATGGCCCGGTTCACCAGGGCCGCGGCCACCGCGGAGTCCACCCCGCCGGAGAGGCCGCAGATGGCCTTGCCGGGGCCGACCTGGGCGCGGATCAGCTCGACCTGCTCGTCCACGATGGAGGAAGTGGTCCACTGTGGACGGACGCCGGCGATGTCGTGCAGGAAGCGGCGCAGCACCTCCTGGCCGTGCGGGGAGTGCAGCACCTCGGGGTGGTACTGGACCCCGGCGAAGCGACGCTCGACGTTCTCGAAGGCGGCCACCGGGGCGCCGGAGCTGGTGGCGGTGACGGTGAAGCCCTCGGGGGCCTTGGTCACGCAGTCGCCGTGGCTCATCCACACCGGGTGGTGGCCGGGCAGGTCCTCGTGCAGCACCCCGCCGTTCTCGGTGATGGCCAGCTCGGTGCGGCCGTACTCCCTGGTGCCGGTGTGCTCGGTGGCCCCGCCCAGCGCGACCGCCATGGCCTGGAAGCCGTAGCAGATGCCGAACACCGGGACGCCAGCCTCGAACAGCTTCGGGTCGACCTGCGGCGCGCCGTCCTCGTACACGCTGGACGGGCCGCCGGAGAGCACGATCGCGGCCGGGTCCCGCTTGAGCAGCTCCTCGACCGGTTCGGTGGAGGGCACGACCTCGGAGTACACCTGGGTCTCGCGGACGCGGCGGGCGATCAGCTGGGCGTACTGGGCGCCGAAGTCGACGACGAGCACGGGGCGGTCGGTGTTACTGGCCACCGTGGCGAACCTCCAGGTCAGGACCGGGAACGAGAACCCGATTCTCCCAGCCGCGCGGCCACGGGAACGCCCGGGGGGTGGCCGGGGACCCGGTGCGACGCCGGGATCACCCTGTGCTGATGCCGGGGTCAGGCTTACGGTGATTGCCATGACCGACCTGGAGCCCCCGAAGCCCCGACCGTCCTTCATCGCCGGATCGCCCGAGCCGGGCGTCAGCGAGCTGGTCGTGCGCCACCCCTTCGACGGCAGCGAGGTCGCCACCGTCAGCGTGCCAGGACCGGAGCAGGTCGAGCGCGCCGTGGCCGCGGCCGCCGCGGTGTTCACCGAGTTCCGCTCCTCCCCCGCGCACCTGCGGGCCAATGCGCTGGCGCACGTGTCGAAGCGGCTGGCCGAGCGGACCGAGGAGATCGCCGAGATCATCACCGCGGAGAACGGCAAGCCGCTGAAGTGGGCCGTCGGCGAGGTCGGCCGCGCGGTGCACACCTTCCGGCTGGCCGCGGAGGAGGCGCGCCGGTTCACCGGCGAGCTGACCAGGCTGGACACCGACCCCTCGGCCGAGGGCAGGGTGGCGATGGTCAAGCGCGTCCCGCGCGGCCCGGTGCTGGGCATCGCGCCGTTCAACTTCCCGCTGAACCTGGTGGCGCACAAGGTGGCCCCGGCGCTGGCGGTGGGCGCGCCGATCATCATCAAGCCCGCGCCGCGCACCCCGCTGACCGCGCTGATCCTGGGCGAGATCCTGGCCGAGACCGACCTGCCCAAGGGCGCGTTCTCGGTGCTGCCGGTGGGCAACGAGGAGACCGCGGCGCTGGTGCGGGACGAGCGGCTGCCGGTGGTCAGCTTCACCGGGTCGGGGCCGGTAGGCTTCTCGATCATGGACTCGGCGCCGCGCAAGCACGTGGTGCTGGAGCTGGGCGGTAACGCGGCCGCGGTGGTCTGCGGCGACTGGAGCTCCGAGGCCGACCTGGACTTCGCGGCGCAGCGGATCGCGCTGTTCAGCAACTACCAGGCCGGGCAGTCCTGCATCGCGGTGCAGCGGGTGCTGGTGGACCGGGCGGTGTACGAGGACTTCCTGCCCAGGCTCCTCAGCGCGGTGAACGCGCTGCGCACCGGCAGCCCGCACGACCCGGAGGTGGAGGTCGGCCCGCTGGTCGACGAGGACGCGGCCAAGCGGGTGGAGCAGTGGATCTCCGAGGCGACCGGGGCCGGCGCGAAGGTGCTGGCCGGGGGCACCAGGGAGGGCGCCACGGTGGCCCCGACCGTGCTCACCGAGGTGCCCAAGGACGCCAAGGTGTGGTGTGAGGAGGTCTTCGGACCGGTGCTCGCGGTGGCCGCGGTGGACGGCGTGGACGAGGCCTTCGCCGAGGTCAACGACTCCGCCTTCGGCCTGCAGGCCGGGGTGTTCACCCACGACATCCAGACCGCGTTCCGGGCGGGCACCGAGCTGGAGGTGGGCGGCGTGATCATCGGCGATGTGCCGTCCTACCGCGCGGACCAGCTGCCCTACGGCGGGGTCAAGGGCTCCGGCGTCGGGCGCGAGGGCGTGCGCACCACGATGAACGACTTCACCGAGGAGCGGGTGGTGGTGCTGACCGGCGTCAGCTGGTGAGCCCCTGGGCGAAGCGGAACACCCCGTCCGGGTCGTACCGGGTGGCCACCGCGCGCAGCCGGTCCAGGTTCGGGCCGTAGTAGGCCCGCGCCCAGTCCTTCTGCGCGGCGTCCAGGTAGTTCACGTAGCTGCCCTTGCCGACCAGGCCGGTCAGCGCGCTCTGCACCTCGGTGACCGCGGCGAGCTGCCTGGCGTGCTCGGCGCGTTCGGCCGGGGCGTAGATCTGCACGCTGGCCAGTGCCTTGCGGTGCGGGAAGGCGGTGTCGGCCACGCCGATCTCGCCGACCGCGCCGCCGAGGCCGTCGAAGAGCAGGTCCATCTTGCGGCCCTGCACCTGGCCGACCACCCGGTCCGGGTTGCTGATCTTGTGCTCCACGATCCGGGAGGCGGCGGCGAAGCCCTCGCGCTTGCCGCCGCCGTTGCCCGCGAAGTGCCGCATCGCGTCCAGGTAGCCCTTGGGCTGCGCCATGCGCTGGGTCGGCCGCGCGCCCGCGGCGCTGACCAGCTGGTCCAGCAGCGGGTTCAGCCCGCCCGCGCCGCCGACGTAGCAGCCGGCGACCATGGCGGCCGGTGGCGTGCCGCCGAGCAGGTGGCAGATCGACCACAGCTCCGGCGGAGCCGAGCCGATCCAGTCCTGCCAGGCGCCGAGCACCGAGGCGGCGGACCCGGCCGGGAAGCGCAGCGAGAACACGGTCAGGCCCGGCGCGGGCACGGTGCCGAACTCGAACTGGGTGACCAGCGCGAAGTTGCCGCCGCCCCCGCCGCGCAGGGCCCAGAACAGCTCCTGCTCGGAGTCGGCCGAGGCGGTGCGCAGCGAGCCGTCGGCCAGCACCACCTGGGCGGTCCGCAGGTGGTCGCAGGTGAGGCCGAGCTTGCGGGCCAGCACGCCGATCCCGCCGCCGAGGGTGAGTCCGGCGATGCCGACCGAGGGACAGGACCCGGCGGGCAGCGCGCGCCCGGCGCGGGCCAGTCCGGCGTAGACGTCGGCGAGCTTGGCGCCCGCGCCGATCACCGCGGTGCCGTCGGGCTGCACCCGGACCTCGCGCATCGGGGACACATCGACCACCAGACCACCGGCCGGGGCGCTGAAGCCGGCGTAGCTGTGCCCGCCGCTGCGCGCGGCCACCGCGATCTTGGACTTGCGCGCCACCTCAAGGCATTCCTGCACCTGCTCCGGGATCTCGCAGCGGGCCAGCGCGGCCGGTGGCGGCAGCTGGAGCGCGGCGTTGAACGGGGACCAGGCGGCGGTGAAGTCCTTCTCCGGCGGCAGCAGCACCGGGACCTTGGCGCGCAGCGCGGCCCAGTCCGGCGGCGGGGGCGGGCCGGTGGTGCCCGGCGGGGTGGTGGTGGCGCTGGTGGTACCGCTGGGCGGCGCCTCCGCACCGGCGCCGCACGCGCCGGTGGCCAGTGCCGCGGCGCCGGCCCCGGCCAGCCGCAGGAATCCTCGTCGATCCATTGGTCACCTCCTGTGCCCGTACAGGAGACGCCCTATCGCCTGCGTTCGTTGGCTGTAACGCCGGTCACCACCCGGTCGCGCGACGCAGCGCGCTGACCAGTCCCGCGCCCAGGTCCCCGGCGCGCAGCACCGCGGCCAGGTGGCCGTCCGGGCGGACCAGCGCGGCCGAGCCGGGCGGCATCCGCAGCGCCTCGGCCAGCGCGCCGCCGTCGGCGGCCTCCTCCAGCGGCTGCACGTGCACCGGCGGGCCCTTGGGCAGGCGCGGCCGGGAGGCCACGGTGAGCAGGTGGAACTCCGGGCCGAAGTGCGGGCGCAGCCTGCCGTGCCCGGCCAGCGAGGTGTCCGGGCACAGCACGCCGGGCAGCGGCGGCCTTGGCACGCCAGGATCGCGCGGGAAGGCGGCGATCTCGGTGGGCTGGGCGGGTGTGGTCAGCGGGGAGTCCAGGTAGTAGAAGGGCTCGGCCAGCTTGCCGGAGTCGATCTTGGCGCGGGCGGCGGGCTCGCGCACGCTGCGCTCCAGCACGTCCCGGCGGTAGGCCTGCTCGGCTCCGGTGCGCGGCACCAGGAAGCGCATGGTCTCGCCGGTGACGCGCAGGTTCTCCCTGGCCGCGGCCCGGCGCTCGGCGTCGTAGGAGTGCAGCAGCAGCGGGCCGCCCCAGCCCGCCCGGTCGAAGGCGATCTTCCAGGCCGCGTTCTCCGCGTCCGCGATGCCGGAGTTCAGGCCGCGCGCGCCGAACGGGCTCATCACGTGCGCGGCGTCCCCGGCCAGCAGCACCCGGCCGATCCGCATCGCGGGCACGCAGCGCTGGTGGAAGCGGTAGACCGAGGCCCACTCCAGCTCGTAGTCGGCCTCGCCGACCACCGAGCGGACCAGGGTGTCCAGGCCGCCGTTGCTCCTGGCCTCGGTCAGGTCGAAGTCGTCGGGCACCTGCCAGTCGATCCGCCAGCGGCCCTGCGGCTGCGGGTGCACCAGCACCTGGCGGCCGGGGTTGGCCGGCGGGTCGAAGTAGAAGCGGCGCTCGGCGGCGTGGCCCAGCGGGGCGCGGATGTCCGCGATGAGGAACTTGTCCCGGAAGCTGTAGCCCTGGAACGGCAGGTCCAGCAGCTGGCGGACCAGCGAGCGCGGGCCGTCGGCGGCCAGGCAGTGGCTGCCCCGGAAGGTCCGCTCGCCGTCGGGGGTGCTCACCACCACCTCGACGCCCTCGCGGTCCTGGCTCAGCCCGATCACCTTGTGGCCCAGGTGCACGGTGACCATCGGCTCGGCCGCGACCCGCTCGTCCAGCAGCCGTTCCAGGTCGGTCTGCGGCAGGTTCACAAACGGCGGGAAGCCCTGCCGGTGCGGCAGCCGGACGGTGAGCACCTCGTGCTCGCGGTAGTAGGTGCGCCCGGTGTGCCAGGTGACCCCGGCCGCGGCCACCCGCTCGCCGAGGCCGACCCGCTCCAGGATGTCCAGCACGTCCCCCTGGACGCAGATGGACCGGCTGCCGATGGTGGCCCGTTCCGCCGCCGCCTCCAGCACCACGCTGGGCACCCCGGCCCTGGCCAGCAGCAGCGCGCCCATCAGTCCGACCGGGCCGCCGCCGACCACGAGCACACACTCCGCACTCATGCCCGCTCCCCAACGTCCTCTATCGGCTGATCCATCCCCACACTGTGCCAGCGGTCACACTCGCGGGGAACATTCCGTGATGGATCAGCTACCTGCCGTACCCCATCGGCCGAGATCGTCACCATTCCGCCCACTGAGCGTGATCTCAGTGGGCGGCCGGGAGTCAGCTCACGATGGGCAGGCGGAGCGCGCCGGGAGCGGCCGCGGGCACGGCGGGGCTGACCGGGAGGACGGGGTTGAGGCGCTGGTACGGGGCGCCCTGGGCGGGCCGGGGGTCGGCCTCGCCCTTGTTGGGCCACAGCGAGAGGGCGCGCTCGGCCTGGGCGGTGATGGTCAGCGAGGGGTTCACGCCCAGGTTCGCCGAGATGGCCGAGCCGTCCACGATGGACAACCCGGGGTAGCCGTGCACCCGGTGGTAGGGGTCGATCACACCGTGCTCGGCGTCCAGGCCGATCGGGCAGCCGCCGAGGAAGTGCGCGGTCATCGGGATGTTGAACATCTCGCTGATCGCGCCGCCGGGGATGCCGTTGATCTTGTCAGCGGCCAGTTCGGCGGCCTTGACCCCGGCCGGGATGGAGTTCGGGTTGGGCGCGCCGTGGCCCTGTTTGGAGCTGAGCTTGCGGCCGCCCAGCCAGCCGCGCTTGGTGAAGGTGGTGATCGAGTTGTCCAGGCTCTGCATCACCAGCAGGATCACCGTGCGCTCGCTCCACCTGCGCACCGAGAGGTTCCGCAGGGTGAGCAGCGGGTGCCGCAGCATGGTGGCCACCGCGGGCGCCTGGAGCAGGCCCATCGCGTTGCTGCCCTTGCCGTAGCGGACCGGCTCGATGTGGGTGTCCTCGTCGGGGTGGAACGAGGAGGTGATGGCCACGCCCTTGGTGAAGTCCCGGTTCGGGTCCACCTTGGTGGCCTTCGCGCCCAGGATGGCCTCGGAGTTGGTGCGGGTGAGCTGGCCCAGCCTCGGCGAGAGCGCGGGCAGCGAACCGTTGTCCCGCAGCTTGTGCAGCAGGTTCTGGGTGCCCCAGGTGCCTGCCGCGAGCACCACCTGGCCCGCGGTGAAGGTGCGGCGGCCCTTGCGCAGCCAGGAGCCGGTGCGCTCGGTGGCCACCACCCAGCCGCCGTCGGCACGCCTGCGCAGGCCGGTGACCGTGGTCAGCGGGAAGACCTCCGCGCCCTTGCGCTCGGCCAGGTAGAGGTAGTTCTTCATCAGCGTGTTCTTCGCGCCGACCCGGCAGCCGGTCATGCAGGAGCCGCACTCGGTGCAGCCGGTGCGTTCCGGCCCGGCGCCGCCGAAGTACGGGTCCGCGGCGCGCTGGCCGGGCCGGTCGAAGAACACGCCGACCGGGGTGGTGTGGAAGGTGCCGGCCACGCCCATGTCCCCGGCCACGTCCTTGATCACCTCGTCCGAGGGGGTGGTGCTCGGGTTGGGCACCACGCCGAGCATCCGGGTGGCCTGCTCGTAGTAGGGCGCGAGCTCGGCCTCCCAGTCGGTGATGTGCGCCCACTGCTGGTCCCGGTAGAACGGCTTGAGCGGCCGGTACAGCGTGTTCGCGTAGTTCAGCGACCCGCCGCCGACCCCGGCCCCGGCCAGGATCAGCACGTTGCGCAGCATATGGATCCGCTGCACGCCGAAGCAGCCGAGCTTCGGCGCCCAGAGGAAGCGGCGCAGGTCCCAGGAGGTCTTGGCGAACTCCTCGTCGGCGAAGCGGCGCCCGGCCTCCAGCACCGCCACCCGGTAGCCCTTCTCCACCAGCCGCAGCGCGGCCACGCTGCCACCGAAGCCGGAACCGATCACCAGGACGTCGTAGTCGTTGTTACTGGCGAGTTGGGTCATGTACCCAAAGTAGAGAGGACCTGTCCTCGCCGCTAGAGGGTGTTACCGCCAGTAACGATAAAGTCTGAGAAGTCCAGCACGAGCCGCCCGATCCGGGCGTCCAGCGGCACCCGGTCGGCGTGCACCAGGCGGTAGCCCACCGGCGTCGGCGTGCCACCGACCGGGACGGTCTCCTCGGCCGCGTCCGGGTCGGCCTGGTGGCGTTCGTGCTCCTCCAGGACCAGCCGGTAGTCGCGGGTGATCGAGACCTCCACCGGCGGCAGCCCGCCGGTCCAGGCGAACCCGGCGCCGTCGGCCACGCAGGCCAGCTCGCCGGTGGCCACCTGGCGCCAGTCGAACTCCTCCTCGGTGCTCCGCTTGACCTGCACGCTCACCCGGACCCGGCGGCTGGCCGCGGCCGCGGCGAGCCCGGTGCCCGCCTTGGCGCCGAGCGCGTCCGCGGTGGCCGCGCCGCGCAGGGTCAGCCGGACGCCGTCGGCGGTCTCCTCGGCCAGCAGGGTGCGGGCGGGCACCAGCTGGGTGAACTCGGCGAGCACGATCGAGGACAGCTCGAGCCCGGCCAACGAGTGCGGCTGGTAGCGGGCCAGGGCCAGGCGCAGCAGCGGGAAGTAGGCGGTGGGCACGCCGGGGTCGAGGTCCACGTCGGCGAACCACAGGCCCTTGTCCGGGTCGAACTCCGGCTGCACCGCGACCACGTCCACCGTGGCCGGGCCGCCGGCCAGGGTCTCGGCCATGGCCAGTCCGGTGGCGGAGGCGGCCGGGTTGGTGATCCGGTCCGCGGCCAGCGGCGGCAGCTGGGTGCTCTCCGCCCAGACCGGGTCCACGCCCCAGTCGCTGCGCAGTTCCGGCGGCAGCTGCCGTCGCGGGTCGAGCACCACGGCGAGCAGCTCGTCATCGCCGGAGGAGAACCAGGGGCGTTCCAGGTAGATCCGCACCCCGGCGCAGCGCCGGATGCTGGTGCGGCGGCGGTTCTCCTCGTCGTTGACCGTCTCCCAGCGGAAGGTGGGCACCAGGTAGGCCGGTCGCGGTGGCAGCGGCCTGCGGCTGCTGGGCACCGGCCAGGGCTTGCCGTCCGGAGCCACGCACACCGGGCCGACGCTGGTGATCCGGTCCAGGTCGGCGGTGATGGACGGGTGGAAGTACTCGCGGAAGCGGGTGGTGCCGACCGGCACGTAGCCGACGTTGCGGTGCCGGGTGTCGCCGAACTCGTGCTTGAGCTTGCCCGCGCCGAAGGCCAGGTTGTCCTCGATCTCGCGCAGCTCCAGCCCGCCCAGCCGGGTGCGCGCGCTGACTCGCCGGGGCGCCTCCTCGGCCGGGTCGTCCAGCCACTCCTGCCAGGTCGCGTCCACGTCCACCCGGCCGGTGCTGGGGGCGTCGGCCACCAGCACGCCGTGCACCTCGGTGAAGGTGGCTCCGGCCGCGCGCGGGAAGGACAGGTCGTGCAGCACCGGGCGGGCGATCGGCCGTTCCACCGCGTGCACCAGGGTCAGGTCGACCCACGGGGTGAGCATCCAGTTCTCCCCGTTGACCGTGGCCTTGGTGAGCAGCTCCCGCTCGGCCGGGGTGAACCGCCGCCACTCCTCGGACTCGGTGAGCAGCCGCCAGCCGTGCAGCAGCTCCAGGTCAGCCTCCTCCAGCGCGCAGCTGAGGCGGATGGTGCGCACCTCGCCCTTGAGCAGCTGCACGGTCAGGGTCCGGCTGGCCGCGCTGAACCTCGGCTCGCCGTCGCCCTCCTCCAGCACCAGCCGGATCGGCCCGGCGTCCGGCCATTCGCGGTGCAGGATGCCGTAGAAGGAGTGCACCTCGTCGGTGCCCTCCGGATCCTCGGTCGGCAGCCCGCGCAGCGAAAGGCCGCGGGCCAGCGGGTCCGGCAGGTAGGGCAGCAGCAGGTCGTCGCCGGTGTGCACGACGAACTCGCCCTCCTGGAGCTCGCCGCCCTTGCGCAGGGTGCGCAGGTCGGTGACCGGGCCGGGGGCCTTGCTGTTGTGCGTGGCGACCTTGATCCGGTGCCGCAGGTCGACGGTGAGCTCCGGGTGGTCCGCCCGGCGCACCACCACGTCGGTGAAGCTGCCCGCCTCCCGCGAGGCGGCGACCAGGAACCGCCTGCGCTGCTCGGCGGAGGGGTTGCCGCCCAGCACGTCGTCGTACTTCCCGTGCTGCTCGGCCAGTTGCAGGGCAGCCTTGGGCGGGGCCAGGTGCCGCTCGTCGGTGTCCCGGTAGCGGCGGCTCAGGCCGTCGGCGGGCAGCGGGTCGTCGTTGTGGTCGGGCACGTCCCGGTTGTCCAGCGCCCAGAAGGTGGCGGAGACCTCGCGGCCGTCCTCGTCCACCGTGCTGCGGATGACCAGGCGCTCGTTGGACTCGCCCTCGTTGAAGGCGTGCCGGGGCACCACCACCGGGTGCGGCACCGGTTCCCAGCGCCGGTAGGTGACCGGCGCCGACTCGATGTCCACAGTGGACGGATCGGTCAGCTCGGGGCTGTTGCCTGCCAGGTCGACCAACCGGGCGCGCAGCCGGTAGGTCTGGCCGAAGCGCAGCTTGGGCAGGCTGCCCGGCACCGGGGTGAAACTGGTGTCCAGCGGGAACTTCTCGTCCACCTGCCGCTCCGGCACCACCACCGTGCCGTCCTCGGCGATGGTCCGGCCGGGGCGCGGCGCGGACAGGCTCCAGCCGTCCCAGCCGAAGAGCGCCTCGTGGGTGAAGGCCCTGGTGTCGGCAGGCGCGGACTTGGTGGTGGCGCTGGTCTTCACCTGGCCCTCGTCCTCGGCCACGCCGGTGATCGGGATGACTTGGCCGGTGGCCGGGCGCAGCGCGTAGCTGCCGCGGCGGCGGCACAGCGAGTACCAGGCGGTGACCGGCGCGGTCGGCGCCTCGGCCAGGCCGACGTCGACCCGGTAGCCGCGCACCAGCGCCTCGGCGGTGACGGTGGGCGCCTCGGCCGCCAGCGCGCGGACCGTGTTGCCGCCCAGTTGCTCGGCGAACCAGCGGTCCCGGTCGGTGGCCAGCAGGGTGATCCCGGCGTTGCGCAGCGCGGGCAGGCCGGTGCCCATGCGGTTGCCCGCCTCGGCGCTGATCCGCTGCACGGCCGCGCTGAAGTCGGCGATCCGGATCGCGGCGGAGTCCACGTCGAGGTCGGTGACCGCCCAGCTCTTCTGCTGGCTGAGGTCGAGGTAGCGGTCCTTGAGCCGGCTGTTTGCCGCCGTCGCCGCCTCGAACCGCCGTCCCGGCAGGTGCCGCAGCCGGGTCAGCGGCAGCAGCTCCGGCAGCTTGAGCGAGGCCGCCGCGCCGGGGCCTGGGTCGACGGAGACGGTGGCCCCGGTCTCCGGCAGCCCGGCAGGCAGGGTCACCAGCAGGTCGACCACCAGGCCGAAGCGGCGTTGCAGGGCCGGGTAGTCGCCGAGCAGGCCGCACACGCCAGCCACGGTGAGCTTGGGTTTCTCCGGCGCGGTCACCGCGGGCGCCGGCTCGTCCTCGGCGCGGAAGGAGCTCCGCCGGTAGTACTGGAACGACTCGGCGAAGGTGTGCCGGGCGCCGTAGCGGTAGTCGCGGTAGATGTGCTGGGGCGCCGCCTCGGCCACCAGCCCGATCGGCGGCGGCTGCCCGCCCCCGGGCTCGAACAGGTCGTTCAGGTCTCGGAACGACTGCGCAGGGTTCGCGGCGAACTGGCTGGCCCCGATGAAGGTGTCGTCCTGCCGCAGGTTGTTCAGGGCGGGGAAGGCGAAGCCGAGCTGGCTCTCCGGCGGCGGGTCGCCGCAGCCGCGGATCACCTCCCTGGTGTCCTCGGCGTTGAGCCTGCCCTCGGCGACCTTCCCGGCCAGCCTCCGGTACATGGCGGTGACCCGGTCGTGCACCTGGGTTCCCGGGAAGGAGCGCAGCTCGTCGATGCCACCGTTCGCCGCTCTGTCCACAGTGGACTGACACGGGCTGCCGGGCGGGAACAGGGTCTGCCACAGCGTGGAGTCCGGTCCGGCGTAACGGTTCTCCACCTCGGCCGCGACCCGGTGGGTCTGCCCGGCCCAGCTGAACACCAGGCCCAGACCGGAGATCAGTCCGCTCAGCATCAGCGGCCAGTCCAGGAACGGGCCCTCGCCAAGGGTGGCGGCCTCGATCCGCGGGCTGACCAGCACGGACAGCCTGGCCCTGCCATCCGGGTGGAAGCCGTTGGGCAGCGCCGTCCACACGGCCTTGTGGGTGGCGGGAGCGGTCATCTCAGGCGCCTTCCGCGAAGGCCGAGCAGTACTCCAGGACCGGGTCCCGGCGCAGGCCGGCCTCGGTGTAGGGAGCCATGAACTCGGCGAAGGTCAAGGTGCGCGGTGCGTCCAGCGCCGCGCGGGCATCGGTGTTCGGCGAACCGGCGAAGGTCTTCTCGCAGCTGATCTCCACCGACTCGGAGAAGAACGCGATCTCGATGGTGATGGTGATGGTGGCCCGGCCGGTGACCACGCCGTGGTCGTAGCGCAGCTCCAGGTACAGCTCGATGGAGGCCGAGATCAGGCCGAGCACGTCGACCTCGCCGCGGGCCCGGAAGTACCCGGCCAGCTCCACCCCTTGGCCGTCGATCCGGAAGTAGATCCCGGCCATCACCGACAGGCTGCCGCTGGCCACGCCCAGGTTCATCGACACCGCCGCGCCGAACTCCAGCGCGCCTTCGCAGTAGAGCAAGCCTTCGGGGTTCAACGCGATGCCGAAGAACCCGCCGCCGCCGAAGAAGGCCACGGTGAGCCGGAACGGGGCCTCCCGGCGGCAGAAGGAGAACCCGACCTCCATCCCGCTGCCGACGAAGGGCAGCCGGAAGTGCGCGTCCAGCCGGATGTTCTCCAGGCTGAACACCCCGATCGCCAGGCTGGGCAACGGCATCCCGTACCGCGCGGTGATGCCCTCTGCGCCCACGTCCAGGCTGGGCGGGTCGCTGAAGCCGTCGAAGGGGATGATGTTGCGCAGGGTCTGCACGAACGACAGGTCCCCGACGAAGGTCACGTCCCCGAAGGCCACCTCCACGTCCGGCTTCTTCCCAGCCCTGGCCAGGAAACGGATCCGCTCGAAGTAGAGCTCGATCACGCCGAGCACGTTGATCTGGAAGTCCTCCAGCGAGCAGCTCACATCCGCGCCGACGGCCAGGTCCGGCCGCAGCGAGCCGCGCAGGTCCACCACCACGGCGAACCGGCCGCGCTCCCGGAAGACCAGCAGGTTCTTGTAGTTCTGGACCTTCGGTTCCCACTCCAGCCGGGTGTTCACCGTCTCCGGCAGGGTGAAGTTCTTGGCCGCCTTGAGGATGGAGTCCTTGAGCGAGAACGCCGATCCGGCCGCGGAGGTCCAGGTGGCGGCCTGCGCGCGGACCCGCTCCAGGAACGCCGGGACCGCGGGATCGATGCCTGCCGGGAGTTCGGCGATCAGCGCCTGCACCGCGTTGAGGAAGGCGTTGAACTTCGCCTCCACGTCGCCGATGGCCGGCTCCGCGCCGCCGGGGGCGAGGAACTCGCCGGTGATGTCCACGAACTCCGCCGCGGTGCGCCGGACCTCCCTGGCCCGCTGCGCGATCTGGTTGAACCGCTGCTCCACCAGGTCCATCAGCTCCCGGATCCGGTGCAGGTCGGAGAGGAAGGAGGTGACCGCGTTGACCGTCTCGGTGAGGAACCGGGGTGCGCGCAGCGGTTCGTCCAGCCCGGCCCCGCGCACGATCGCGGACAGCGGGACGAGGCCGAACAGTTTGGCTTTCAAGGCGTCCAGCACATCGGCCGGGTCGAACGTGCCGGCCGCCGCGTTGGCCAGCGTGCCGCCGACCGGGCCGGTGATCCGGGACATCCCGGCCACCTGGATCGAGGGCGCGGCCAGCCCGCCGGAGCGGTCCCGCCCGCCGTTGGCCTCGAAGTTCAGTGACACGTTCGCCTTGACCTCGACGAAGACCTCACCCTTGTTCGGCGAGTCCGCCCGGTCCGCGGCCCTGGGGAAACCAGCCACCGCGTACTGCTCGGCGTACCCGATCGGCACCGCCTCCGCGTTGCCGGTCAACCGGCTGGCCGCGGCCACCACGGCCTTGGCCCCGGCCACGATCGGCGCGAACCTGGCGAACTCCGAGGGCGGCAGCTCCGCCCACTGCCGGGGCGCGCGCAGCTCCCAGGTCAGCTCGGTGGTGTCCAGGCTGGTGTCGTCCACCCGCGCGCTGTCCGCGTAGGCCAGCGCCTGCCCGCCGAGGCTGACCACCCGGTTGGCCGGTGCGTTCTGGTAGGTGGCCAGCACCTGGGCCAGGCGCTCCGCGTTGTGCTGGGCGGGCACGAACAGCAGCGGGGTGCGGAACTCCACCGCGCGCCGGTTGCGGTCCTGCCCGACCGCCTTGAACTGGAACGGTTTCTCCGCCTGCGTCGCCGGGAAGAACTCCTCCTCGGTGTCCCCGACCAGGTCCGGGGTGACCAGGGTGAGCAGCCGGACCCCGCGGAAGGGGAACAGGTGGTTGAACCGGTGCTCGGTGCCCGCCGCGGTGAGCTCCTCGGCCGGGTCGAACTCCCGCACCGGCTCGCGCACCACCACGAACACCCGCTGCCGCAGGTAGGCCGGGTTGCCGGGCCGGTCGGGGTGGAACTTGCGCTCGGTGATGGTCACCTTGACCGCGCGGTGGCCGAACGGGGCCAGGAACCCGGCCTCCACCACCCGCACGTAGTGGTCCCGGCCCAGCGCGGCCCGGTGCCGCCACTCCACCAGGTCAATCCCGGCGGGCCGGTGCAGCGACCAGTCGCCGTGGCTGTCCAGGTAGCCACCCAGCGCGCTGAGCACCAGGTGCGCCAGCTGGACCGGCTGGGGCAGGTAGGGCTGACCGGTCTCGGTGCTCAGGCCGTGGCTGGCGGTCAGGTGCACGATGTCCCGCCGGTGCTCCGGCTTCAGCGAGGCCAGGAACGGGCCGGGAGGGACCGGGGAGCCCACTGGCGGCGCGGTGTCCCCGGTGAAGTCCCTGGTCCACACCGCGCGGGCGGTCCGGCCGCGCAGCCGGGTGTGCCACAGTTCGACCCGGCCGCTCTCCGGCGGCGCCTCGGCGCGGTGGATCCAGCGGTCGGCCGAGCGCGGGGACAGGTACAGCCGATAGGGCAGCTCGATCGCGGTGCGCGGGTTGTTCACCCGGTCCCGCAACGGGTTCTCCGGCACGCCCGGCCCGTCCGCGACCGGCACCACCCGCATCGGCAGCGTGCGCAGCGCGGCCAGCAGACCGGCCTCCTCGTAGGGCACCCGCTCCCCGGCGCCGACGGTGAACACCAGCTGGCCGCCACCGGCGATCCGGGCCGCCACCGGCGGGGCCGAGGGGTTGCCGACCGGTTCCGGGAAGGCCTCCTCCAGCAGGTGCTGTGGCGGCAGCGCGACCACGATCAGGCCGTCCTGACCGGCGACCGAGGGCACCAGCCTGCGCCGGAACGCGTCCTCGAACTTCAGGCCGTGGAAGGTGAAGCTGAGGTCGAGCAGGTCGGCAGGGCGCAGCAGGCGCACTGGCGCCGGGAACTCGTCGGCGGGCATGCGCCCTCCCCCTTGGTCGGCGACTACCGCACCGAAGCTAGGGGAAAGCGCCTACCTGGACAGCGAGCCGAGGAGCCACCGAACGGGCCGCCTCACTCGCCCTTCCGGCCGCACGTTCAGGCCAGGTCGGCCCGGAGGATGCCGTAGGTGACCAGGTCCCTGCGCACCCCGCCGCGCAGCTGGGCCCCGCGCAGCACGCCCTCGCGGCGCAGCCCGGCCTTCTCCAGCGCGCGCTGCTCGGCCCGGTTCTCCGCGTCCGTGGAGGCCTCCACCCGGTCCAGGTCGGTGCTGGCGAACAGGTGCTCCACCAGCAGCCGCTGGGCGGCCGAGCCGAGGCCGCGGCCACGGGCCGAGGGCAGCAGCGCGATGCCGAAGTTCCAGGCGGTGCAGGAACGGGCCGGGCCGTAGCTGACCGGGTGCCAGCTCACGCCGCCGACCAGCTCGCCGGTGATCTGGTCCAGCACCGCGGCGCGCCCGGAGACCTCGAAGCGCACCAGCGGCTCCTGCTCGTCCCGGTCCACGTCGAAGGCGCCGTCGCTGCCCTCGCTCAGCACGTCCTCATCGCCCGGCCCGAACTGGGCGAGGGCGATGAGGTCGTTCTCCGCGAGGATGGTCCTGGGGCTCACTTGCGAACCGTCAGGCCGACCTTCTGGAACTCCTTCAGGTCCGAGTAGCCGGTCTTGGCCATCGCGCGCCGCAGCGCCCCGAAGAGGTTCAGCGTGCCGTAGGGGCTGGTGGCCGGGCCGAACAGGACCGACTCCAGGCTGTGGCCGCTGGTGAAGCCGTAGACGTCGCTGCGCGGCAGCGAGGGGTGCGCGGCCGCCGCGGTCCAGTAGTAGCCCTGGCCGGGCAGGTCCTCGGCCTCGGTGAGCGCCTCGCCGAGCATCACCGCGTCCGCGCCGCAGGCGATGGCCTTGGCGATGTCACCGGAGTAGGTGAGCCCGCCGTCGGCGATCACGTGCACGTACCGGCCGCCGGTCTCGTCCAGGTAGTCGCGGCGGGCGGCCGCGGCCTCGGCGATCGCGGTGGCCATCGGCACCCCGATGCCCAGCACCCGGTTGGTGGTGCTGGCCTGGGACTGGCCGTAACCGACGATCACCCCGGCCGCGCCGGTGCGCATCAGGTGCATCGCGGTGCGGTAGTCGCCCACCCCACCGGCGATCACCGGGATGTCCAGGTCGGCGATGAACCGCTTGAGGTTCAGCGGCTCACCGTCCCTGGAGACGTGCTCGGCGGAGATGATGGTGCCCTGCACGATGAGGATCTCCACGCCCGCGGCCAGCAGGTCGGGGGTCAGCTCCTCGGCGTGCTGCGGGCTGACCCGCACCGCCACCGTGTTGCCGGACTCGCGCACGGTGCGGATGGCCTCGGTGAGCAGGTCCACCCGGATCGGCGCGGCGTGCAGCTCCTGCAGCATGCGCACCGCGGCCGAGGGGTCCTCCTGCTCGTCGGCGGCCTGCACCACCCGGAACAGCGCGTCCTCGGCGTTGGCGTGCCGCGCCCAGACCCCCTCGGCGTTGAGCACGCCGAGCCCGCCGAGCTCGCCGAAGCGCACCGCGGTGGCAGGCGAGACGATCGCGTCGGTGGGGTGGGTGATCAGCGGGATGTCGAAGCGGTAGGCGTCGATCCGCCAGTCCAGCGACACGTCCTTGGAGGAGCGGGTGCGCCGGGAGGGCACGATCTCGATGTCGTCAAGCCCGTAGGCACGCAGCGCGGTGCGCCCGGCACCGATCTCCACCTGGTCCCGCACGTCGATCCTCTCTCACTGTGACAACTGCACTGACTGCCGGGTATGTCCGTTGTGGACGGTTACCGGGTGGTGTAGTTCGGCGCTTCCACGGTCATCGTGATGTCGTGCGGGTGGCTCTCCTTGAGCCCGGCCGCGGTGATCCGGACCAGCTGGGCCTGCTGCAGCTGCGTGATGGTGGCCGCACCGGCGTAGCCCATGCCCGAGCGCAGGCCGCCGACCAGCTGGTGCACCACGTTGGACAGCGGGCCGCGGAACGGGATCCGGCCCTCGATGCCCTCCGGCACCAGCTTGTCCTCGCTGAGCACGTCGTCCTGGAAGTAGCGGTCCTTGGAGTAGGACTTGGCCTGGCCACGGGACTGCATCGCGCCCAGCGAGCCCATGCCGCGGTAGGTCTTGTACTGCTTGCCGTTGTGCAGGATCAGCTCGCCGGGCGCCTCCGCGGTGCCGGCCAGCAGGCTGCCCAGCATGACCGTGCTGGCGCCGGCCGCGATGGCCTTGGCGATGTCGCCGGAGTACTGGATGCCGCCGTCGCCGATGACCGGCACCCCGGCCGGGGCGCAGGCCAGCGAGGCCTCGTAGATCGCGGTGATCTGCGGCGCGCCCACGCCCGCCACCACGCGGGTGGTGCAGATGGAGCCGGGGCCGACGCCGACCTTCACGCCGTCCGCGCCCGCGTCCACCAGCGCCTGCGCGCCGGCCCGGGTGGCCACGTTGCCGCCGATGATGTCGGTGGACTCGCCCAGCTCCTGCTTGAGCTTGGCCACCATGTCCAGCACGTTGCGCGAGTGCGCGTGCGCGGAGTCCACCACGATCGCGTCCACGCCCGCGTCCACCAGGGCCATCGCCCTGCGGTAGGCGTCATCGCCGACCCCGACCGCGGCGCCGACCACCAGGCGGCCGTCCGGGTCCTTGGTGGCCAGCGGGTACTGGTCGGTCTTGACGAAGTCCTTGACCGTGATCAGGCCGCGCAGCTTGCCGTCGCCGTCGATGATCGGCAGCTTCTCCACCTTGTGCCGCCGCAGCAGCCCCAGCGCGGCCTCGGCCGACACGCCGACGTGCGCGGTGACCAGCGGCATCTGGGTCATCACCTCACGCACCGGGCGGGAGTGGTCGACCTCGAAGCGCATGTCCCGGTTGGTGATGATGCCGACCAGGCGGCCCTGCGCGTCGGTGACCGGCAGGCCGGAGATGCGGAACCGGCGGCAGCGCTCGTCCACCTCGGCCAGCGTGTCGTCCGGGGAGCAGGTGACCGGGTCGGTGACCATGCCGGCCTCGGAGCGCTTGACCACCTCGGCCTGCGCGGCCTGCTCGTCGACGGAGAGGTTGCGGTGCAACACGCCGATACCGCCCTGGCGGGCCATGGAGATGGCCATCCGGGCCTCGGTGACGGTGTCCATGGCCGAGGAGACCACCGGCACCCGCAGGGTGATGTTGCGGGAGACCCGGCTGGAGGTGTCGACCGCGCCGGGCACGACATCGGACTCGGCAGGCAAGAGGAGGACGTCGTCGAAGGTCAGGCCGAGCATGGCGAACTTCGGCGGGATGCCGTGAGCGGTGAGCTCGCTGGTCATGACTGGTGTCGGCCTTCCTGGTGCGCCGGTCACACGGTGGTTCCCGCCGGCCAGGTGGAGCCAGCGGAACGGGTGACCACATGCTAACCGGCCGACCGGCGGCAACACCTCCGGCCGCAAGCCAGGTACCGTGCCCCACGTGCCGCACAACGCGTTGCCGCCCGATCCCTTCGCCGGGGACCCGGAGGACCCGGCCCTGGTGCTGGGCGAGGCAGAGGAGGAAACGGCCGAGCCCCTCGGCGAGGACGAGCGCGCCGACCTGCTCGCCGACCTGGCCGACCTGGCCGTCTACCAGGCACTTCTGGAGCCGCGTGGGCTCCGTGGCATCGTCGTGGACTGCGGCGACTGCCGGGAGCCGCACTACCACGACTGGGAGCTGCTGCGCTCCAGTCTCCAGCAGCTGCTCGACGACGGCCGGATGCGCCCGCACGAGCCCGCCTACGACCCGGACCCGGCCAGCTACGTCAGCTGGGAGTACTGCCGGGGCTACGCGGATGGCGTAACTCACACCGAGGGCGAGCGTTAGCCAGCTCACGGCGTCATCCCATCCGGTGAACCCACGGGCCACCACAGAACATGACCACGCCGTCACGGTGCGCAGTCACGGGCACCGTCCACAGTGGAACCTGCCCCGTCCAGGTCAGGGCCGCGCGATCCGGCCCGGGCCGGCCGCGTTGTCGTTCCATGCCTGCTGCCGGTTCGCCGGGGTCACGCACACGTCGTCACCTGGCCAGGCCTCCCGCCACACGTAGCCCTGCACGCAGGTGTGCGGGCCGTAGGGGCCGTGGTACCAGCGGCCGTGGGTGGCGTTGTTGTCCGCAGCCGCCTGCTGCCGGACCGCGCCGGTGACGCACACGTAGTCGTGCTGGTCGCCGTCCCGCCACACCCAGCCGCTCGTGCAGGCGTTGGGGCCGTAGGTGGCGCCCTGCACGGTGTTCGTGCTCACCGTGACCGAGGCGGTGTCGCCGCTGATGCCGTTGATCCGCACGGACACCCCGTTGGCGTCCAGGGACTGCACCGGGTGCCGGTCACCGCCCCTGGTGCGCAGCAGGTACGGCGTGCCCTCGCGCACCTCGTTCAGCATGACGATGTCCGCCGGGATGCCCGCGCTCCAGCCGGTCTTCTTGCGGAACTCCACCGTGTAGTAGCGGTACGGGTCGTTGGCGTCGAACGGGATGCGCAGCAGCTGGGTGCCCGCCGTGCCAGGGGTTTCCAGCGCGGAGAGGGTGATGGTGCGGGTGCGCACGCCGTCCGCGCCGAGGGTGAACACCCGGTCCCTGGGCAGCCAGCCGAGCTTGTCCCGGAAGTAGCCGTTGAGCCCGACCGCGCTGGTGCCGAAGCGCGCGGTCTGGAAGGTGTGGATGTTCATCGCGGACTGGATGTCCCACGGGTTGTCGTACTCGCCGATCTGCGCCCACTCCACGTTGCGGTAGGTCGGGTCGTCGGAGAAGGAGTGGCCCAGGCCGTAGCCGTGCAGCATCTCGTGCGCGGCGAAGCCGACGTTCCACGCGCCCGGGTCCAGCAGCACCCGGCCGCCCGCCGCGCCGGAGTCCACCCAGTCGTTGAGGATGGCGACGATCCGGTGCCCGCCGGGCACGGTGTAGCCGTTGCTCGCCGCGGTGTTCACGCAGTCCTGGATCCGGTCCCAGCGGGTCTTCGGCCGCTGCTGCTCCAGGGTGAACGGCATCGTGTACCAGCCGCGCACCACCGAGCCGTGCAAGGTCACCCGGCCGCGGGACTGGTCGGCGAAGTAGTCGGCCAGGCCGCCCTGGCCCGCGCCGTCCTGGGTCAGGAAGTCGCGGAAGAACTGCTGGTTCTGCGGCTCCTGCGGCTTGTCCTTGAACTTGCACAGCAGCACCGACCAGCCGGTCTGCCCGCGCACCGGCACCGCCAGCGCCGGATTCGCCAGCACCAGCCCGATTCCGCCCACTAACAGGGCCAGCGCCAGCGCCGCCCAGCTCCGATATCGCATCCCGTCGCTCCCGTCTTCGACCACTTCAGCGGAGCGGAAGTTAGCCAGCGAAAACGGAAAATCCGGGTACCTGCCCCGGCCCCGGCACCTTGGGGCGGCAGCACTGCCCTATCGCCCGGTCAGCACGCCGATCGCGATGCCCAGCAGGGCGGTGTTGTACAGGAAGGACATCGTGCTGTGCACCAGCACCGCGTAGCGCAGCTCGCGGCGCCGCACGGTCACATCGGAGACCGCGAACGAGGTGCCGATGGTGAAGGCGAAGTAGGCGAAGTCGGCCAGGTTCGGCTCCGGCTCGTCGGGGAAACCGAGGCCCTGCCCGCCGCACAGCTCGTAGTGCAGGTGCGCGTACCGCTCGGCGAAGCCGAAGTGCAGCATCAGCCAGGCGAAGATGATGGTGGGCGCGCCGATCAGCTTGATCAGGTAGGTGGAGTCGCCGTCCGCGCCGAACCGCTCGTACAGCACGATCATCAGCCCGGAGAGCACGCCGACCAGGCTGGCCAGCACGGTGGCCACAAAACCCAGCCTGCGCCCGGCCACCGTGCTCAGCCAGGCCGGTGAGCCGTCGGCCCGCTCGTCCATGCCGAACCGGGCCCGGCGGACCCGGCGCCAGCGCAGCAGCACGTAGCCGAAGGCGACCAGGTTCCACCCCCCGAGCAGCAGCACGCTGGACAGGCTGACCGCCTCGCCCAGCACCGCGGCCAGGCCGAGCAGGATCAGCACCAACTCGCCGAGGCGGTACACCAGCCTGCGCGGGTTAACCACGGATCGCCCGCCTGGCCGGGGCGAACACCAGCGCGCAGCCCAGGGCCAGCGCGACCGTGGTCACCACGCTGGCCTCCAGGCCGAAGGCCGCGCCGTTGACGATGCTGGGCTCGCCGCCGCGCAGGGTCAGCAGCGCGGTGCTGACCTCGGTGCCGGAGACCGAGGCGCCGAAGACGTTGCCCTGCACCCAGTTCCACATCAGGTGGAACCCGCACACGCCCCACAGCCCGCCCTCGGCGATCGCCCAGCCCGCGGTGAACAGCCCGTACAGCAGCAGGTTCAGCACCGCGAGCACCTGGAGACCGCCCACGTTGCCGGTGTGCAGCGCGGCGAACAGCGCGGCCTGCACCAGCACCGCGGCCAGCACGCCCCACCGCCTGGTCAGCGCCTGGAGCAGGAAACCCCGGCACAGCAGCTCCTCGGTGGAGCCCTGGATCGCATACGCGGCAAGGGCCAGCAGCGCACCGGGCAGCAGCGACCAGTTCGGCCCGCCGGTGAACGACATGTGTCCACTGAGGACAGTCACCAGCACGATCCCGCCGAAGACCAGGAAGGCCGCCAGCGCGCCGAGCGCCAGCCCGCGCGGCGAGGTGGTGAAGCCCGCGCTGGCGAACGGCCGCCGCTCCTTGAACCGGATCCACAGCCACAGCACCAGTGCCACCGGCGCGAACCCGCCGACCAGCATGGCCACCTGACCGCGCAGGTTCCCGGTCTGCGGCGTGACCGATCCGGTCAGCAGCAGGTTGGCCGCCAGGCCGCCCGCGCCGCCGACCAGCAGCATCGCCAAGGCCACCACGACAAGGGCGAGCCAGGGACCGGTAGGGCGCCGGGCGGTGTCCATACCGGTGAGGAAGGGACTCATCAGGCTCCTCGCTGCTCCAGGGCGAGACGAGCATGCCGTACGTCGTGCCGGGCCCGGTCGACGGCCGGGTCCAGCTCGTGGTCGACACTGTTCTCCAGCGCGATGGCCAGCGCCAGCTGCGCGTCCTGGAGTCGGCGCATCCGTTGCGCGCCAAGGGGTCCGTAGGTGTGCCGGGCCAGCTTGCGAGCCTGCCGCCTGACCCGGCCGGTGCGCAGCGCGGCCACCTCCGGCGGCGTGATGATCTCCGGGTCCTCCTCGCGCACGGTGGCCGCGAACCAGGCGAACTCCCGCCGCGCGGTGTACCGGTAGACCAGGGTGAACAGCAGCACCAGCACCGCGTACTTGGCCAGCGCGCCGAGCACGCCCAGCTGCCCGAGCAGCGGGGAGTTCCACAGCACGTGCAGGCCGTACCCGGTCAGCACCGAGGCCGCCGCGACCAGCGCGCGGTGGCCGGACGAGCGGTCGGTGGCGGTGCGCGCGTAGCCGAGGCCGAACCCGGCGATGCCGGTGAAGATCACGTGCGCGCCGACCCCGAACAGCAGCCGGGACACCGAGCTGCCCAGCGCGGCGGAGAAGTCGTCGTTGACGTCGGTGAGCGCGGCGTTGACCGCGTAGCCGAAGTTCTCCAGCGCCTCAAACCCCAGGCCGATCATCGCGCCGTAGACCAGCCCGTCCAGCGACCGGTGCAGGTGCTCGCGCACGATCACCAGCACGGCCACCACGCCGAGCCCCTTGAGCCACTCCTCCGACAGCGGCCCGGCCAGCGCCGCGCCCCAGTCCGCGGCGAAGGCCGCGCCACCGGTCTTGCCCGCCAGGCTGAGCAGCGCGCCGTTGGCCGGGGCAGCCACCGCGGGCGCGATGAACGCGCCCCACAGGAAGGCCAGCGCCAGCAGCACCGGCGGTTCCTTCTCGAACAGGTCCAGCCGCCGGATCAGCACGGTGAACACCACCACCAGCAGGCACTGCGCCAGCACCGCAGTGACCGCCGCGACCGGGGTCGCGCGCGCCGCGTAGAGATCGCCACTGGCGAACGAGCGCAGGCCGAATACCAGCAGGACCAGGTAGGCCCAGAACATCGGGCGGCGCAGCAGCGTGGCCCAGCCCGCGCGCGGGGCCACCGGCGAGGTGATCGTCACGGCTGGACCACCACGCCGTCCAGCAGCCCCCGCAGCACCGGCGCGGACAGCCCCCGCGCCGAGACGGTGACCACCGGCCCCGGCCCGCCGAGCAGCACCAGCGTGCCGCCGTCGAACTCACCGGCCAGTCCGGTCAGCCCGTTCGCCGTGCGCAGCTCCCCGACCGGCGTGACCGGCCGTCCCTGCAACGCGTACAGCCGCCCGATCCGGGCGAAGGTCACCGCCGGGTCCACCACCCCGGTCTTCAGCTCCACAGTGCAGCTCGCCCCGCCCTGCGCGGCCGAGACGCTGTCCGGGGGCTGGCTGGCCGCCTGCCGGAACCCGGCCAGCGGGCTCAGGTCCACCCGAGCGGAGCCGGCGCCGTCGGCGGAGCGCAGCAGCGCCTCGTCCCCGGCCCGCACGAGCACGGCTGGTTCGGCCACGGTGGCATCGGCCAGCAGCGGCAGCACCAGCATGCCGAACACCCCGGCGAGCACGCCCAGCGCGCCCCACAGACCACGCCACTCGACCGCCGGACCGCGCATCGCTCCACAGTGGACCGACGGGGTACCGGTGGCAACAACGCGAACACCCCCTGTTCGAGTGACGAACAGGGGGTGCCGAGGTCTGGCGTCAGCTGTGGTCGGTCAGCACCGGGCTCTCCGCGGACTGCGCCGGGCTGGCCGGCGGCGGAGGGGGCGGGGGCGGCGGGTTGTTCTCGGTGCTGCGGCCACCGCTGCTGCTGTTGCCACCGCTGGGCGACTCCGACGGCGAGGTGGTCGTGCTCGACGGCGGGGTGGTCGTGGTGGTGCTCGGCGGCGTGGTCGTGGTCGACGGCGGCGTCGTGGTGGTGCTCGGCGGCGGCGCGGGCGGGTCCGACTTGGAGGTCGTCGTGGCCGGCGGCGGCACGACCACCGGCGGCGGCTGCTCCGACGGGTTGCCGGTGCCCGGCGTCGGCGGCTCGCCGACCTGTTCCTTCAGCGACTCGTGCTGCTGGGCCAGGGTGTCCTTGCCGTCCTCGGCCGCGACCGCGGCCAGCGCGGCGGCGGCCCGTTCCAGCGCGGCCTTGGCGATGTCCGGCCTGCCCTGCCGCAACGCGTTGGTGGCGATGTCCAGGTCCGCGCGCACCGAGGCGGCGGCCTCCACCGACCGGGCGTGGTCGGCGTAGAGCACCCTGGTCAGTCCCCAGAGGGTGTCGCCGGGTTCGGCGGTGCGGGCGGCCAGCCCGACCCCGGTGAACCCGATCGCGAGCACCGCCGCGGCCGTGGCCAGCGGAATGAGAAAACGGTGCCGCCGACGGCTCTGCGTCTTGGCGGCCTCGATGGTGGCCAGCGCGGTGTCGATGTCGACCAGCTCGCCGATCGGCTCCGCGTCCACGTCCCGCCGCCAGGACAGCAGCAGGGCGGAGAGCTCCTGGTCGCCGAGGGAGCGGTTCGCGTCGTGGTGCGTGCCGGCCAGGCTGTCCAGCAGCATGTCGTCCGCGCGGACGGCCATCAGGTCGACCGGCCCGTCGACCTCGCCGTGGTCGGTGGTCAACGGGTCCTCGGGCGCCAGTGCCCCGGCGCGCCGCCGTGCCAGTTCGACGTCACCTTGGTTGTGCTGCTCGGCCATGTTCAGACCACCTCCTCCGGTGCCAAGGTCTTGCGGAGCCTGGCGAGCGCCCGATGCTGGGCCACCCGCACCGCTCCCGGGGTTGAGCCGACCGCGTCCGCGGTCTCCTCGGCGGACAGACCCACCACGACCCGGAGGAGCAGGATCTCCCGCTGCTTCGCGGGCAGCACCCGCAACAGCTGTGCCATCCGCTCGGACAGCTCACCGTGCATGGCCCGCTGTTCCGGACCGGCCTCGGTCTCCGGGGCGTCAGGCACCTCGGGGACCGGTTCCGACCGGTTACGGGCAGCGCTGCGATGCGCGTCAGCCACCTTGTGCGCGGCAATGCCGTACACAAACGCCAGGAACGGGCGTCCCTGGTCGCGGTAGCTGGGCAACGCCGTCAGCACGGCGAGACACACCTCCTGGGCGACGTCGTCCGCGGAAGCGTACGAACGTTCCTGCCTGCCTACCCGGGCGCGGCAGTACCGCACCACCAAGGGACGGATCGACGCCAGCAGACGGCCGATCGACTCTCGGTCGCCGCCGATCGCGGCGCCTACGACGGCGTCCAGTCCGTCCCCCGTGTTGGTCATCGTGGTGAGTAGCCCTGGTGTTACGCGCTGACGGACCGACATAAACGATTCACCGACCGTGGCCCGCCCTCCCGGTCGGCTTCACCGTACCCGCCGGGATACGGAGAAGAGAGTGCCGGGGCGCAGACCGTGGGGAAAGCGAGACCAGGAGCTTGAGGCGTCCTGGCCTCGTGCGAATGGGTCTGAGCATGACAGCAGGTAGCCCGGCGATACGCCGAGCTACCTGCTTCGTCAGCGAGATTGTGGGCCGTGGTGGTCAGGAGACCAGGCCGCGGCGGAAACCGTGCGCGACCGCCTGGGCGCGGTCCCGGACGCCGAGCTTGCGGAACAGCCGCCGGGCGTGCGTCTTCACCGTGTCCTCGGACAGGTACAGCTCGCGACCGATCTGGCCGTTGCTCTTGCCCTGGCTCATGCCGCGCAGGACCTGCAGCTCACGCTCGGTGAGCTGCACGCCCGGGTCGGACGGCTGCCGGGGAGCGGGCACCGAGGTGCTCGCCAGGGTGTGCGCCAGCGCGGCGACCAGCTCGGGCCGCGAGGCGTCCCAGCGCAGGTACCCACGGGCGCCGCCGGCGATGGCCGCGGCGATGCTGCCCGCGTCGTCCGGAGCGCCGAAGACGATCACGTTGGCCTGCGGGTGCGCCGAGACGAGACGCCGAGTGGCCTCCACCCCGGTCGGCACCGCGCGCTGGGTTCCCACCAGGACGACGTCGACCGCCTGCCGGGAGAAGCGCGCGAGCAGCTCGTCGCCGTGACCGACACAGTCGATGCGGCTGACCCCAGGGACGGCCGACATCACGCGAGTGAGACCCTCCCGGACGCTTCGCCGGTCATCACAGATCAAGACCGTCGTCACCGGGGACTCCTTCCTACAGCTGAGTGACGTTCCAACTCCCCTATCGGACGCTGACGGCGGAACCTTGACACGATCTGGTGCTTAATCCGTCAAGAAATTCATCCGGCTGGCCGCATCCCCCGGTTCACTAGAACGGAGCAACCACGAGGGTAACCACGCAGATCGGGCGGCCAACCGCCGTCCGGACGCGTCGGTACGGCCTAACACCGTGGTCAGAGCGTCGCGAGCGCCATTCCGGTGATATCCGACCCGATCGGGTTCAGCCTCCGACAGCAGTAACGCTGACGGCCAGACGAGCGGCCACAGGCCGTGCTGACTGGCATTTTTGATCACACTGCGTAGAAAATCCACTCCGGTGGGTAACCCGAGGACCTGCTCCGTCACGCCCAGGACCAGCTCTGACTTGGTTTGATGACGCACCGAAGACGTGGTGTGAGCTACCTCACATGCTCGTTTACTCGCTGGTAGGGCCCGGTGCGGATGACCTTGGGCGAGCGCGATCTCGGCCTCGACCCAGCCGAGGCGGACCCGGGGACGCCAGGAGGGGTCACTTCCGAGAGTCAAAACCGCTTCGGCGTGCAACCGGGCGGCGGCAGTGAGGCGACCGCGGCCGATCGCGTCAGCGGCCAGGCCCAGCAGGACGTCGACGACGATGGCGCGGAGGGGCTCGGGAGAGGGCGGGGGCGCGTCGGGCGGGGTGGCGGGCCGCGCGGTGGCGGACGGCCCGGCGGTCCGCGGCGCGACGGTGGCGGGCGAGGCTGCGATCAACGGCGCGGCGGCGGGCGACTCGGTGGCGGTCAGCGGCGCGGTGGCGGGCGGCAAGGGGTACAGCCCCGCTTGGGCGAGCCTGCGCAGGGCCTCTCCGTCATAGCCCGCGGCCGCGGTGTGCGCGCCCAGCTGTCTGCGGTGCGAGGCCAGCGCGGTCCAGGCCGCGGCGGACAGCACCGCCTCCGGGCCGCGGCCCAGGCGGGTGAGGGTGGTCAGGGCGGCGGCGTAGTGGCCCTGGCCGCCCAGGGCGACCGCGGCGTACCAGGCGGCCCAGCCGGTCGTGGCGGCCTCGGCGAAGACGTTCTCGGCCGGGCGGTCGCCGAAGGCCGCCGCCCGCACCCGGTCCAGGTTCACCCCAGGGACGCTTCCAGACGAGCCGCGGTCTCGGCGAGGGCGCCTGCCCGGCGGATCCGCTCGGGCAGCTCGGCCTCCGCCCAGCCCGGTCCGCAGGCGAACATCGGCACCCGGCCCTTGACCCGGTGGAAGAACCTCGGCTCGGCCTGGCCGGGGTCGGCGGCCCAGAACAGGATCGCGGCCGGAGACAGTCGGCGGACCAGCGCGGCCAGCGCCTCGGCCGGGAGGGCGGCCAGCAGCACGGTGGCCGGGATGCCCCGCAGGGCGAGCGCGGTGGCCAGCACCCTGGGTGGCAGCGCGGCCGGGTCGGCGGCGAAGAGCAGCACCGGGTTGTCCGAGGCGGGCAGTGGCGCGCCGACCTCGGCGGTGGCCAGTGCGGCGCGCACGCACTGCGCGGCCAGGTGGCTGACCGGGGCCAGGTCGCGTTCGGCCAGCGCGGCCAGCACCGGGCCGGCCAGCTGGTCCCAGGCCGCGGCCACCCCGTCCTCGGCGATGGCCTCGGCGAGCACCGCCTGGGCCGCTGGGGCGTCCATGGCCAGCAGTGCCCGGCCCAGGCCGCGGGCCCGGCGCCCGGCGCCCGGCAGCCGCAGGCCGCGGCCGATCCGGTGCGCGGGCCTGCGCGGCGGTTCGGCCGTGGCGTCGGTGTCCTCGGTGGAGCTGCGGGCGTAGCGGGCGGCCTCGGCCGGGGCGGCCCCGCGCAGCAGCGCGCGGTGCATCCGCTCCAGCCGGGCGATGTCGGCCGGGCCGTAGCGGCGGTGCCGCCCGGTGGTGTGGTCGCTGGGGCCGAGGCCGTAGCGGCGGTCCCAGGTGCGCAGAGTGGCCGGGGCGACACCGAGCAGGCCGGCCATCGCGGCCACGGTCAACCGGAGTGAGGACTCCTCGTCGCCAGTTCTCGGGACGAGCGCCGACGACGCGGGATGTCGCCGCGTCGGCCGGGGTATACCCGGACCTGTCGATCTCGTCACGTGTTCATGTTCAGGTCGGGGTCACCCGGTCGGCAACCTGAGTCAGGTGGTGCAGGCCGCTGACAAGCCATTTTGATCACCCGGCGTTGAACTAGGTCTGACGAGCCTAGCGATTGAACAAGTTTTGGCGCGGTTCTACGGTTGATCAAGGTTAGATCCGGGCACCCCACGGCACGACGACACATCAACTCCGGCAAGAAGGTGGTCGCGATGGCTGACACCCGGCGACTCCCCGGCCCGAACGCGGACCTGTGGGACTGGCAGTTGCGCGGCTCCTGCCGCGGTATGGACAGTGCGTTCTTCTTCCACCCCGACGGTGAGCGGGGACCAGCAAGGGCACGGCGCGAGGCCAAGGCCAAAGCGGTGTGCGAGGCGTGCCCAGTGCTCGCCCAGTGTCGTCGGCACGCTCTCGCCGTCCAGGAGCCGTATGGCATCTGGGGCGGGATGTCGGAGTCCGAACGAGAGTCGATCATCAGCAACCGCCGGCGCAAGCTGGCCCTGACCCCAGCTCCGGCCTGAACCCGCCGGAGTCCGCCGCCATACGCAGCGCAGCCACCGCACAACCCCTTCTGACGACTTAGGGCGACACCCCCGGATCCGGGAGGTGCCGCCCTTGTCGTTCGTCACGCGCGCTTCGTTACCAGGCCAAGGTCAGTGGCCGTGCCCGTGACCGTGGCCGTGCCCGGAGCCCGCGGGCTCGTCGTCCTTCTTCTCCACCACGGAGGCCTCGGTGGTGAGCACCATCCGGGCGATCGAGGCGGCGTTGGCCACCGCGGAGCGGGTGACCTTGACCGGGTCGACCACACCGTCGGCGATCAGGTCGCCGTAGGTGAGGGTGGCCGCGTTGAAGCCCTGGCCCCACTCCGAGTCCTTGACCTTGTGCACCACGACCGAGCCTTCCAGCCCGCCGTTGGCCGCGATCCAGAACAGCGGCGCGTTGAGCGCCTCGCGCACGATGGCCACACCGGTGGCCTCGTCGCCGGTCAGGCCCAGGTTGCCGTCGAGCTCCTTGGCCGCGTGCACCAGGGCGGAACCGCCGCCGGGCACGATGCCCTCCTCGACCGCGGCCTTGGTGGCGGCGACCGCGTCCTCGATGCGGTGCTTGCGCTCCTTGAGCTCGGTCTCGGTGGCCGCGCCGACCTTGATCACCGCGATGCCGCCGGAGAGCTTGGCCAGCCGCTCCTGGAGCTTCTCGCGGTCCCAGTCGGAGTCGGTGGCCTCGATCTCCCGGCGGATCTGCTCGATGCGAGCGTCCACACCGGCCCGGTCGCCACCGCCGTCGACGATGGTGGTGGTGTCCTTGGTGACCACGACGCGGCGAACCTTGCCGAGCACCTCCAGACCGACCTCGGAGAGCTTGAGCCCGACCTCGGGCGCCACCACCTGGCCGCCCAGGACGGCGGCGAGGTCGTCCAGGAACGCCTTGCGGCGGTCGCCGAAGTACGGCGCCTTGACCGCGGTGACCCGCAGCGTCTTGCGCAGCGAGTTGACCACCAGGGTGGACAGGGCCTCGCCCTCGACGTCCTCGGCGATGATCAGCAGCGGCTTGCCGGCCTCCGCGGTCTTCTCCAGCACCGGCAGCAGGTCGGCCAGGGCGGAGATCTTGTCCTTGTGCAGCAGGACGTAGGCGTCCTCCAGCACGGCCTCCTGCGCCTCCTGGTCGGTGGCGAAGTAGGCGGAGATGTAGCCCTTGTCGAACTGCACGCCCTCGGTCACGTCCAGCTCGGTGGCCAGGCTGGAGGACTCCTCGACGGTGATCACACCGTCTTCGCCCACCCGCTCGATGGCCTCGCCGAGCAGCGCGCCGATCGACTCGTCGCGGGAGGCGACGGTGCCGACCTGGGCGATGTTGTCGCGGCCCTTGACCGGGGTGGCGCGCGCCTTGAGCGCCTCCACCACGGCGTCGGAGGCCGCCTGGATGCCCTTGCCCAGCGAGGCCGGGTTGGCGCCGGCGGCCACGTTGCGCAGGCCGACCCGGACCATGGCCTGGGCCAGCACGGTGGCGGTGGTGGTGCCGTCGCCTGCCACGTCGTTGGTCTTGGTGGCCACGGTCTTGGCCAGCTGCGCGCCCAGGTTCTCGAAGGCGTCGGGCAGCTCGATCTCCCGCGCGATGGTCACACCGTCGTTGGTGACGGTGGGCCCGCCGAACTTCTTGTCCAGCACGACGTGCCTGCCGCGCGGGCCAAGGGTGACCTTGACCGCGTCGGCCAGCTGGTTCACCCCACGCTCGAGCGCGCGGCGAGCCTGCTCGTCGAAGCTGATGTGCTTAGCCATCTCTTCCCTTCTCCTTCTCTTGCCCTGCACGTAGAACCGCCCCGTGACCCCCGGAGGGGCCGCCGGGGCGGATCAGGTGCTCAGCAGCAGGTCGTCACTTCTGGATGACGGCCAGCACGTCGCGGGCGGAGAGGATCAGGTACTCCTCGCCGTTGTACTTGACCTCGGTGCCACCGTACTTGGAGTAGATGACAACGTCGCCGACGTTCACGTCCACCGGGACGCGGTTGCCCTTGTCGTCCACACGACCCGGCCCAACGGCCAGGACGGAGCCCTCCTGGGGCTTCTCCTTGGCGGTGTCCGGGATGACGATGCCGGACGCGGTCGTCGTCTCGGCCTCGCTCGCCTGGACGAGGATCTTGTCCTCGAGCGGCTTGATGTTCACGCTCACCGGTTTGACCTCCGTAGGTCTTCGAAAGCGTTGGCAGGTAGTTGAGTTACGGCTCCTACCATCCCGTCGTCGCGGGTGCCGGGGCGGTGAAGCGCCGTTCGATTGGCACTCTACCCCTGCGAGTGCCAACGCTCAACGACGGCCCCTCGGAACGAGTGAGCGGTATCTCTCAGCCTCGCTCGCCTGCCCCCTGGCCGTGGCGAGTTCCGCGAGGTCACGATACGCACCCGGCTCGCCCGCCGTGACCAGACCCAGCAGTTCGGACTCGGCCTCGGCCAGCCTGCCCTCCGCCCAGAGCAGGTGCGCCAGGTTGTACCGGGCCAGATCGTCGCCAGCGGCCACGGCGGCCCGGTAGACCGCCTCGGCCGAGGCCGGGTCGCCGAGGTGCTCGCTGTAGTAGTTGCCGAGGGAGTTGACCGCCTCGCTCTCCCCCGCGGCCACCCCGGCCCGCAGCAGCTCGACGCCCTCGGCCGCGCGCCCGGCGTCGAAGAACTCATCGGCCAGCTGCACCCTGGCCATGGCCAGGTCGCCGGGGTCGGTCAGCTCGGCCAGCGCCCGCCACAGGATCTGCTCGGCCTCGGCCCGCCGGTCCTCCAGCTCGGCGATCTCGGCCGCCTCGAAGAAGGCCTCCGCGTCGCCGAGGGCCATGCCCAGGTCCAGGGCGGCGAACATCTCCTGGCGTTCGCCCAGGTCGCGGTGGGCGCGGGCGAGCTGGGCGTGCGCCTCGGGCAGCCCGGCCGCGACCGCCGCGGCGAAGACCTCGACCGCGGCCCGGGACCGGTGGTTGCGGCGCAGCAGCCTGCCGAGCTTGAGCAGGGCCTGCTGCTCGCCCAGCTCGACCGCCCGGCGGAAGGCGGGCTCGGCCCTGGCCGCGGCGTGCGGGTCCTCATCCAGCAGCAGCGCGTACTGGTAGGCGGAGTGCCGCTGGCCGCGCTCCGCGCCCTCGGCGAGCAGGGTCTCCGCCTCGGCGGCCCGCTGCTCGAAGCGCAGCACGATGCCCAGCTCGGCGCGGGCGCAGTCGGCCAGCACCGGGTCGGCGTCGGTGAGCAGGTCGCGCAGCAGCCGCTCCTGCTCGGCCGGGTCGCCGTCGGCCTCGGCCAGCTGGGCCTGGCCCATCACCGCCCAGCGCTCGCCCAGCCGGGCGGCGATGCCGAGCTGCTCGCGGGCCTCCTCGGTGTACTCGCCCAGCTCGACCAGGGCCATGCCCAGGGCCTGGTGCGCGTCCAGGCAGCCGGCCACCACGGCCTTGCGGTAGCTGTGCACGGCCTGTTCGAGCAGCGTGCGGTCCCTGGCGGGCAGGTAGCGCTGGCGGAGCACGTTGCCCAGGTTGTAGTGCGCGTGCTCGCCACCGGCGGCGATGGCCTGGCGGAAGCAGTCCTCCGCACGCTGCCAGCGCCGCTGGTCGGCCAGCGCCATCCCCAGCTCGTTCCACTGCACGGCGCTGGCCCCGTCCCGCTCGGCCCGGCTCAGCCGGTCGTCCAGCCAGCTCATACCTCAACCGTAGGCCCGGAGTTCCGGGAAGTTCACCGCGCCGTGCCGAGGTGGCAACCAATGGTGGCTGGTGCGCGTCACGCGCCCGGACATGGGATCGGGGTGTTCCCGAACCATGGAGGCCCCACCATGCGCGTGTCCCGACGCTCCGCCCTGCTCGGCGGCGCGGCCACCCTGGCCCTGTCCACCGCCCTGCCCGCGGTCGCCGCCCCCTCCCGCAAGCTCGTCGACCCGTTCACCCTCGGCGTCGCCTCCGGGGACCCGACCCCGGATGGCGTGGTGCTGTGGACCCGCCTTGCGGTGTCCCCGCTGAACGAGGACGGCCTCGGCGGCATGCCGGACCGGGTGGTGCCGGTGCACTGGGAGGTGGCCGAGGACGAGCGGTTCCGCCGGATCGCCCGGCGCGGGGTGGCGCACGCCCGGCCGGAGTCCGCGCACACCGTGCACGTGGAGGTCGGCGGGCTGCGCGCCGGTCGCGAGTACTTCTACCGCTTCCGCACCGGCGGTGAGCTCTCCCCGGCCGGCCGCACCCGCACCGCGCCCGGCCCCGAGGTGCTGCGCACCGAGCTGACCATGTGCTTCGCCTCCTGCTCGCACTACGGCCAGGGCTACTTCACCGCCTACCGCCGCCTCGCCGAGGACCACCCGGACCTGATCCTGCACCTGGGCGACTACCAGTACGAGTACGCCGCCGGTGCCAACGAGGTGCGCAAGGTGCTCGGCCCGGAGACCCGGACGCTGGCGAACTACCGGCTGCGGCACGCCCAGTACAAGACCGACCCCGACCTCCAGCTCGCGCACGCCACCGCGCCTTGGGCCGTCATTTGGGATGATCACGAAACTGAGAACAACTGGGCGGACGAGGTTCCCGAGCAGCCGGACCCGGCCTTCCTGGCGCGGCGGGCCGCGGCGTTCCAGGCGTACTACGAGAACATGCCGCTGCGCCGGACGGCCAAGCCCAACGGCATCGACCTCCAGCTGTACCGGCGGATCCGCTGGGGCGGGCTGGCCGACTTCCACATGCTCGACACCCGCCAGTACCGCAGCGACCAGGCCTGCGGCGACGGGGTGAAGGCCGGGTGCGAGGCCAGGCTGGATCCCACTCGCTCGATCACCGGCGCGGACCAGGAGCGCTGGCTGCTGGACGGCCTGCACCGCTCCCGCGCCCGCTGGAACGTGCTCGGCCAGCAGGTCTTCTTCGCCCAGATCGACCTCACCCCCGGCACCCCCGAGGGCTTCAACATGGACGCCTGGGACGGCTACAAGGTGAACCGGGACAAGATCGCCGCCGGGCTTGGACAGACCCGCAACGCGGTGGTGCTCACCGGCGACGTGCACCGGCACTGGGCGGCCGACATCAAGGCCGGCTACGGCGACCCGACCTCCAAGACCGTGGGCGTCGAGCTGGTCACCACCTCGATCACCAGCGGCCGGGACGGCAACGACGACCCGAACGCGGCGGTGCTCGCGGAGAACCCGCACGTGAAGTTCCACAAGAACCGGCGCGGGTACGTGCGGACCAAGTTCACCGCGAGCGAGCTGCGCGCGGACTTCCGCACCCTGCCGTACGTGACCAAGCCGGACGCGCCCGCCGAGACCGCGGCCAGCTTCCTGGTGCAGGACCGGGAACCCGGGCTGCACCGGGCCTGAGAGGGGATCTTCACCCCCGTCTGGTAGCAGTGGGGCGTGGACTTCTGGGAACGGCTGATCAGTGTGCAACCGGCGCCGCCGCAGTGGGTCGTGCTGACGACGGCGCTGGTCGCGCTGATCGTCGTGCTGGCCAACGGGCCGTGGCGGCTGGCCCGCAACGTGGTGACCATCGTGCACGAGGCGGGCCACGGGCTGATCGCGGTGCTGGTCGGGCGGCGGCTGAGCGGGATCCGGCTGCACTCCGACACCTCCGGGCTCACCACCTCCCGGGGCAAGCCGACCGGGCCGGGCATGGTCCTCACCGTCCTGGCCGGGTACATCGCGCCCTCGCTGCTCGGTCTCGGGCTGGCCGCGCTGCTCGGCACCGGGATGATCACGCTGCTGCTGTGGGTGTGCACCGCGTTGCTGCTGCTGGTGCTGATCATGGTGCGCAACGTCTACGGCGCGGTGCTGCTGCTGGTCACCGGCGGCGCGCTGGTGGCGGTGTCGGTGCTGGCCGACAGCGCGGTGCAGGCCGGGTTCGCCTACCTGGTCACCTGGTTCCTGCTGATCGGCGGGGTGCGGCCGGTGCCGGAGCTCCAGCGCAAGCGGCGGCGGGGCCGGGCCAGGGACTCCGACGCGGACCAGCTGGCCCGGCTCACCGGGCTGCCGGGGATCTTCTGGGTCAGCGTGTTCGGGCTGGTGGCGCTGGGCTCGCTGGCGCTGGGCGGGAACTGGCTGCTGGCCGAGGTCCTGGACGGCTGGTCGCTGCGGCCCTGACCGCGCCCGCGAGCACCCCGAGCAGCAGCACTCCCAGCGCGGCCAGGGTCAGCGCGTCCGGGCGCAGCAGCGGCTGGCCGCGCAACGCCTGCCAGGTGACCAGCGCGACCAGGCTGAGGTAACCGGTCCCGGCCACCACCACCAGCCGGGCGCGCAGCAGCGCGGGCACCTGGAGCGCGGTGAGCAGCAGCAGGAACAGCGGCAGCGCCTGGAGCGCGTGCATGCCGACGAAGTGCGGGACGCGCAGGTCGCCGCCGGTGGTGCTCCAGCCGGTGAGCGGCAGGCCGGGGCCGCCGTCGGGCACGCCGACGCTGTGCGCGCCTGCCACCGGACCGGGTAGGGGCTGGCTCGCCCTCGGCACGGTCATCAGGCCGCCGAGGGCCAGGCCGAGCAGCGAGATGCCGGTGCCCAGCCGCAGCGCCCAGCGCTGTCCGGCGTCGGCGATCGGCAGCCGCAGCACCCGCAGGGTCAGCACGGCCGTGCCCACCCACAGCACCACCACCGCCACGCCCATCACCACGTAGAGCGCGGTGTCCAGTGGAGTGGCCAGGTTGAAGTGGCTTGGCCGCCCGCGCAGCGCCTGGACCAGGATGATCACGAAGTCCAGCACCATGATCGCCGCCGCCGCGTTGGCCCAGCGGTGCGCGCCGCTTCCGAGCAGCGAGGCCAGCCAGGCCCAGGTCAGGCCGTAGAGCGCGTTGGACACCGCGAACTTGAACGGCTTGAGCCACAGCGGCGCGCCGAGCACGGTCCGCTCGTCAAGAACCACCCCGGCCAGCGAGACCAGCGCGAGCGCCGCCATCGCGGCCGAGCACACCAGCAGAGGTCGATGCCAGCCCGCCATGGCTCCTCCATATGGATAGCAGCGCTTTCTACTTTGGAAAGCTACGGTATCCATGTGGCTCGCACAAGTAGGTTGACCCGCATGCGGATGGCGGAGCTGAGCGCCGAGTCGGGCGTCCCGGTCGGGACGATCAAGTTCTACCTGCGCGAACAGCTGCTGCCGCCCGGCGAGCGGACCAGCCCCAACCAGGCCCAGTACACCGAGGCGCACGTCCGGCGGCTCAAGCTGGTCCGGGCGCTGATCGAGACCGGCGGCTGCTCGGTGGCCGAGGTGCGCAGGGTGGTGGAGTCGCTGGACAGCGGGGCCGGGCTGTTCGACACCCTGGGCGCCGCCCAGTACGGCCTGACCCATGCCACCGCCCCGGACGCGGACTGGGCCTACGAACGGCTGCGCGCCGCGGCCGCCGAACGCGGCTGGACCATCGACCCGGCGGACCCGGCCGGGCGCGCCGCCGCCGGGCTGCTCGGCACCTTCCGCGAGCTGGGCCAGGAACGGCTGCTGGCGGACCTGGAACGCTACGTGCGGCTGGCCGACGAGGTGGCCGAGGCCGATGTGGACCAGCTGGCCGGCCTGGACAACCCGGAGGCGGTGGTGGAGACCGCGGTGGTCGGCACCGTGCTCGGCGACGCCCTCTTCGCCGCGCTGCGCAGGCTCGGCCACCAGCACCAGGCGGCCAAGCGGTTCGGCTCAGCCGCCGTAGACCAGCGGTAGCGAGGGGTCCGCGGACAGCGTCAGCGGCGAGGGGTCCGCGCCCGCGGCCACCACGTGCGCGCCCAGCGCGGCGATCATCGCGCCGTTGTCGGTGCACAGCCTCGGCCTGGGCACCCGCAGCTCGATCCCGGCCGCCGCGCAGCGCTCGGCCGCCAGCTCCTTGAGCCGCGAGTTGGCCGCCACCCCGCCGGAGATCACCAGCGTGCCCACGCCCAGCTCGGTGGCCGCGCGCACCGCCTTCATGGTGAGCACGTCCGCGACCGCCTCCTGGAAGCTGGCCGCGACATCGGCCACCGGGATCGGCTCGCCCGCGCGCTCCCGCTGCTCGACCCAGCGGGCCACCGCGGTCTTGAGGCCGGAGAAGGAGAACATGTGCCGCGCGTCCCTCGGGCCGGTCAGGCCACGCGGGAAGTCGATGGCCTTCGGGTTGCCCTGCCTGGCCAGCTTGTCGATGGGCGGGCCGCCGGGGTAGGGCAGGTCGAGCACCCTGGCCACCTTGTCGTAGGCCTCGCCCGCGGCGTCGTCGATGGTGGCGCCGATCTCGGTGATCTTGCTGACCAGGTCGTCCACCAGCAGCAGCTGACTGTGCCCGCCGGAGACCAGCAGCGCCAGGCAGCGACTGGGCAGCGGGCCGTGCTCCAGGGTGTCCGCGGCCACGTGCCCGGCCAGGTGGTTGACCCCGTAGAGCGGCTTGCCCGCCGCGCTGGCGTAGGCCTTGGCCGCCGACACCCCGACCAGCAGCGCGCCCGCCAGCCCCGGCCCCGCGGTGACCGCGACGGCGTCCACATCGGACAGTGACAGCTTCGCCGCGTCCAGCGCCCTGCGCATGGTGGGCACCATGGCCTGCAGGTGTGCCCGGCTGGCGATCTCGGGCACCACGCCGCCGAAGCGGGCGTGCTCCTCGACGCTGGAGGCGACCTCGTCGGCCAGCAGCTCCAGGTGGCCGTCCGGACCGCGGCGGACGATGCCGACGCCGGTCTCGTCGCAGGAGGTCTCGATGCCGAGGACGATCATGCTGTTCTGCTTTCCGCGGTGGGCACCCGGCGCATGGTGAAGGCGTCCGCGCCGGAGGGCTGGTAGTAGCGCTTGCGCACGCCGAGCTTCTCGAAGCCCTGCCGTTCGTAGAGCGCGATGGCCGGTTCGTTGTCGGTGCGCACTTCCAGGAACACGGTGGCGTTGACCTGACCCACGTGCGCCAGCAGGTCCAGCAGCAGCGCCTTGCCGATGCCGTTGCCCTGCCAGTCCGGGTGCACCGCGATGGTGTGCACCTCGGCCTCGGCCTGCGGCGGGCCGACCAGCAGCGCGATCCCGGCGTAGCCGATCAGCTCACCCTCGGCGTAGGCGCCGACGTAGTGGTGCCCGGCGTCGATCTCGGCGGCGAAGGCGGGCTCGGACCAGGGGTCGTCCCCGGCGAAGAGCTCCGCCTCCAGCTCCGCGCAGCGCTTGAGGTCCTCGCGGCGCAACGGTCCGATGTGGACGGTCATGCCGGGCTCACCCGCTTGCGGCCCGCGGGTTCCACCGCGTCCGGGCGGCGCAGGTAGAGCGGGGTGAGCGGCGCGGGCTCGCCGCCGAGCGCGGATTCCGCGGCGCGCACCAGGCCCACCGGGGTCGGGTACGCCGCGTCCAGCACGGCCAGGCCGAACAGCTCGGCGTGCTGGGCGGCCACGTGCCCGGCGACCTGGGTGATGCCCAGCCCGGCGAGCTCGCCGGTGAGCAGCTCGGCCACCGCGTCCGGGCGGTCCACCCGGGGGCCGGTGACGTTGCGCCCGGCCGCGTCGTAGGCCGACCAGTACACCTCGCGGCGGCGGGCGTCGGTGACCACGAGCAGACCCGCGTCGTGGCTGGTACCGGCGGCGATCGCGTCCAGGGTGGAGACCGGGTGCACCGGCTTGTCCAAGGCGTGCCCGAACGCGGCCGCGGTGACCATGCCCGCGCGCAGGCTGGTGAACGGGCCAGGACCGGCGCCGGTGACGATCGCGGCCAGCTCGGCCAGCGCGATCCCGGCCGCCTCCGCGACCTGGTGCACCTGCGGGGTGAGCAGCTCACCGGCCGCTCTCGGGTCGAGGGTCACCCGCTCGGCGAGCAGCCGCGGACCGGAGTCCGCCAGCGCGACGATCCCCGCGGTGATGGCGGGGGTGGCGGTGTCCAGGGCGAGCACGAGCACGCGGACAAGCCTACGAGACCCCGGGCACGCAGGGCCGTTCGACCTCTTGACCAGGTGATCGGCCAGCGACTAAGCACGACCCGACATCCGGATCTGGGGAGGCAAGCACGTGCTGACACGCCGTAGAAGACACCGCCTGACGGTGGTGGCCGCCGCGGTGCTCACCGCGGGCACCGCGCTGCTGGGGACGCCGGTGGCCAGTGCCGCCCCCGCGCAGCCGGAGCGGGTGACCAAGGGCGAGGACCCGGCCAACGGCCCCGACCGCAACGAGATCGCGGCCACCGACACCCCGACCGGGCGCAGCGGCCTGCGCGCCCACGGGGCGAACAAGGTCACCAAGAAGGATGGTTATCCCAGGCAGACCCAGCTGCGGGTGTTCCCGGAGGAGCCCAGCGACTCCTCGATCAAGCTCGGTCTCGCCCCGTACCACTCGATCGCGCCCAAGCTGAACGAGATCCAGCAGCGCAGCGACCGGGTGTCGGTGGAGGTGGTCGGCCAGTCGGGTCTCGGGCGGGACCTGTACCTGGTCACCCTGACCGCGCCGGAGCGCCCGCAGGAGACCAGGCAGCAGGACGCCTGGCGCGCGGAGATCGAGGACGACCCGCGCTCGGCGGCCAAGGACAACCGGCTGCGCCGGGAGTACAAAGCGCCGGTGTGGATCAACGCGAATATTCACGGTGACGAGTACGAGGGCACCGACGGCGCGCTGCGCATGATCGACTACCTGGCCACCACCAGCGACCGCAAGGCGCTGGAGCTGCTGCGGCAGCACCGGGTGTACTTCAACGTCTCGGCCAACCCGGACGGCCGGGTGAGCGGGGTCAGGGCGAACGCGAACAACTTCGACCTCAACCGCGACTTCGTCACCTCCTCCCAGCCGGAGGGCCGGGTGATGCGGGACCTGGCGATCCGCACCCAGCCGGTGGCCATGCTGGACGAGCACGGCTACGTCGGCGGCACCCTGATCGAGCCGACCGGCCCGCCGCACGGCCAGAACTACGACTTCGACCTCTACATCAAGCACGGCTACGCCAACGGCCTGAAGATGGAGCAGGGCGTCAAGGCGCTCGGCCACGCCGAGGCGCAGGACGTGCAGATCCCGTTCCGGGACTACCCGGTCGGCGAGTGGGACGGCTGGGCGCCGGTGTTCACCGCGCAGTACGCCATGTTCCACGGCGCGGTGGCTTACACCATCGAGGTTCCGTTGCAGGTCAACCGGGGCGCGTACCAGAGCCTGCCGGTGAGCGAGCTGCGCAGGCGGGCCGCGGTCAACACCGACGTGGTGGAGTCGACCATCCGCAGCACCCTGGACTACGTCTCGGCCAACCGCGCGGACATGATCTCCAACCAGATCGAGGTCTTCCGCCGCGGCGCGGCCGGTGAGGCGCTGCGGCCCATCCCGGACGGCTTCGTGCCCGGCTTCGGCCCGGAAGACCGCTACAGCACCAAGTTCCCGCGCGCCTACGTCATCCCGGCCGGTGCCACCCAGCGCTCCGGCGCGGCCGCGGCCCGGCTGGTGGACCACCTGGTCGCGCACGACGTGCGGGTGACCAGGGCGGAGCGGGCGTTCTCGCTCAACGGCCGGACCTACCCGGCGGGCTCGTACGTGGTGGACATGCACCAGCCGAAGCGGGCGCTGGCCAACGTGATGCTGGAGCAGGGCGGGGACGTCTCCGAGCGGGCGCCGCTGATGTACGACATCTCCGGCTGGAGCCACCGCCTGCTCTGGGGCGCCTCGGTGGACGTGGCCGTCTCCGGCGACCTGCGGGTGCAGGGCAAGCCGGTGACCGCGGCGTCGCCGACCGGTGGCGTGGACGCCGCGCCGGGCAAGGACCTCACGCTGACCGTGCGCGACGGCAAGGACGCCAGCGCGGTCAACGACCTGCTCGGCCGGGGCATCGAGCTGCGCCGCCGCGCGGACGGCTCGATCGTCGTGCCCGCCTCGGCCCGGGTGGACGCCATCCAGGTCGCCGACCGCTACGGCGTGCGCTTCGGCCTGGCCGCCACCGGCGAGCCGGGCAGCCCGCTGCGCAGGCTCACCATCGCGGCCGCGGTCGGCCCTGACGAGCTGTTCGCGTTGCGGGACATGGGCTTCGACGTGCGGCCGGTGTCCACCACGGTGCTCAACAACGGTTTTGACCTCAGCCGGGTGGACGTGCTCTTCGCCTCCTCCGGCCTGTCCTTCACCGGCCTCAACCCGGCCGCGAAGACCGCGTTGCAGGCGTTCCTGGCCCGCGGTGGCGTGGTCACCCGCGGCGCCACCGGCAGCGCGTTCAACACCCAGGCCGGGCTGCTGCCGGTGAAGCCGGTGCAGGGCAAGGGCGATGCCAACGGCGTGGTCACGGTGACCAACAACGCGGCCGGGGTGGTGGGCGCGGAGGCGCTGCCGAACTCCTTCGTCTACTCGCCGCAGTGGTTCACCGAGATCGGCGCCGGGGTGACCGTGGAACAGCGCTACGGCAACGGGAACCCGCTCGCCTCCGGGCACTGGACGTCCAATGAGGACGGTTCCGGCGGCCCGAAGGCGGCAGGTGGCCAGGCCGCGGTGGTCTCGGGCACGGACGAGTCCGGCGCGCGGGTGGTGCTCTTCGGCACCGAGCCGATGTTCCGGGCGCACCCGAAGGGGCTGTACAGCCAGGTCGCGAACGCCATCTACTGGTCCGCGACCCGCTGAGTGGCACGGGTTCCGGCGGGGCTGAGCCTCGCCGGAACCCGGCCGCGGTCAGCCTTCGCGCAGCCCGGCCAGCAGCCGGGGCGTGCCCGACACCATGGCCACCCGCACCTCGTCCTCCCGGCGCTCCAGCCGGATCAGCAGGTGTTCCTCGGCCAGCCCCTCGGCCACGCCCTCGCCCCACTCGACCACGACCGCCGAGGTGGTCAGGTCGGTCTCCAGGTCCAGGTCCTCCAGCTCGTCGAAGCCGCTGAGCCGGTAGGCGTCCACGTGCACCAGCGGGATGCCGCGCTCGCCGGGCTTGTGCGCCCTGGCGATGACGAAGGTGGGCGAGCTGACCTGCCCGCGCACGCCAAGTCCGGCGGCGATCCCCCTGGTCAGCGCGGTCTTCCCGGCGCCGAGCGGCCCGGCGAGCAGCACCAGGTCACCGGCGGCCAGCAGCGCGCCGAGCCGGGCGCCGAAGGCCTCGGTGTCGGCCACCTCCGGCAGTTCGATCGTCCACAGTGCACTGTCCACAGTGGTCATGCCTTTCGCCACCAACGCTTTCCGCTCCCGGGGCTGGCACAGCGCCGGATGAGTTCGGTCAGTTTCCCGGTCACCAGCCCGGCCTGCTCCAGCATCACCATGTGCCCGGCCCCGGTGGCGCGCACCAGCTCGGCGTCCGGCAGCTCGGCCGCGATGGCCTCGGAGTGCGAGTACGGGGTCAGCCGGTCCGCGTCGCCGCCCAGCACCAGCACCGTGCAGTGCCGCAGGCCGGCCAGCGCGGCGTACCGGTTGTGCGTCTCCAGGGTGGACAGGAAGTCGGTCATCACCTCGACCGGGGTGTCGTCGATCATCCGGTCCATCAGGTCCACCAGCGAGGGGCTCACCTCGCGGTCGCCGAAGGCCAGCCGCCGCACCACGCTCCAGGTGATCTCGCCGCCCACCTTGCGCACCCACTCGACCACGCCGGGCAGCGTGCCCGCCACCTTGCCCACGCCCAGGGTCACCGGGTTGTACCGGGACAGCAGCGGCCGGGGCAGCCCGGAGCTGCCCACCTTGCCCGCCGCGGTGCCGATCAGCGCGACCCCGCGCACCCGGTCCACGAACAGCTCGGGCTGCTGCTCGGCCAGCGCCATGATCGTCATGCCGCCCATGGAGTGACCGACGAGCACCAGCGGCCCGTCCGGGGCCAGCGCGCGCAGCACCGCGTCCAGGTCCCGGCCCAGCTGCTCGATGGTGGCGGTGTCCTTGCCGGCGCGGCCGGAGCGGCCGTGCGAGCGCTGGTCGTAGAGCACCAGCCGGACCCTCGGGTCGACCAGCTCGGGCAGGTCCCGGCGCTGGAAGTGCCAGCAGCGGCGGTCCAGGGTGTAGCCGTGCACCAGCACCACGGTCAGCTCGGCCTTGCCGCCGTCGGCCGGGTCGACCTCCTCGCAGGCCAGCGGCGTGCCGTCGTCGGCGGCCACGGTGGACTGCCGGTCGGGGCGCAGCTCGCCCAGGTGCTCGTCGGTGAACGGGTCGTCCTCGGCGCCACCCGCGCGCTGGGCCTTGATCCGGCGGGTCTGGGTGGCCGCGCCGACCGCGCCCGCGCCGACGGCCGCGCCGAGCACGCCGCCCGCGATGCCGACGGCGCGCCAGATCCGGTTCATCCGTGGCCCCGGTAGCTGCGCCGCACCCGCGGCCGGTACATGCCGGTGACGATCTCGTAGTGGATGGTGCCGATCTTGTCCGCCCACTCCTGCGCGGTGGGTTCGCCGCGCTCGCCTGGCCCGAACAGGATGACCTCGTCCCCTTCGGCCACCTCGGCGTCGCCGCAGTCCACCACGATCTGGTCCATGCAGATCCGGCCGACCACCGGCAGCCGCCGCCCGCCCAGGAAGACCTCCATCCGGCCGGAGAGTGCCCTGGGCACGCCATCGGCGTAGCCCACCGGCACCAGGGCCAGGCTGGTCTCCGCGGGCGCGGTCCAGGTCAGGCCGTAGGACACGCCGGTCCCGGCGGGCACCCGCTTCACCCTGCTCACGCTGGAGCGGAAGGTCATCGCCGGGCGCAGCTCGTCGCCGCCGTGGCCGGGCACCGGGTTCAGGCCGTAGCCCGCGATGCCCACCCGGACCAGGTCGAAGTGCAGGTCGGGGCGCAGCAGGGTGGCCGCGGAGTTGGCCAGGTGCCGCAGCGGGCGCAGGCCCAGCTCGACCGCGGTCCGGTAGGCCTGCGCGAAGACCTCGGCCTGCTGGTCGGTGGCCGGGCTGTCCGGCTCGTCCGCGCTGGCCAGGTGCGACCACAGGCCGACCACCTCGACCGCGCCGTCGGCCGCCGCCTTGGCCGCCGCCTCGAACAGGCCCTGCCAGCTGCCCGGCTCGGCCCCGTTGCGGGACAGGCCGGTGTCCACCTTGATGTGGATCCGCGCGGACCGCCCGGTGGCGGCCACTCCCGCCAGCACCCCGGCCAGCTCGGCCTTCGAGGACACCGACAGGTCGACCTCGGCCGCGATGGCCGCGCTGAAGTCCTGCTCCACCGGGTACAGCCAGCACAGCACGGGTGCGGTGATCCCGGCGGCGCGCAGTTCCAGCGCCTCCTCCGGCGCGGCCACGCCGATCCAGGTGACCCCGGCGGTCAGCGCGGCCTTGGCCACCTCGACCGCGCCGTGGCCGTAGCCGTCGGCCTTGACCACGGCCATGGTCGCGGCGCCGGAGGCGGCGGCCAGCCCGGCGAGGTGGGCGTAGTTGTGCCGCAGCGCCGCCGTGTCGATCACGGTCTCGGCGCGGGCGGAGCGCGTCTGGTCAGCCATAACACCGTCAATGGTGTCACAAGGATCCGCCGGGCAGCCCAGGAGCGCCTCAGCCGATCCGCCGCCGCGCCAGCACCTCCAGCTCGGCCCGCTCGGCGCCCACCGCCTGCTCGACCTCCTCGGCCGCCAGCGCCCCGCAGTCCAGCCCGCGCACCAGCCCGATCGCCAGCGCCTGCGCGGTGGCCGGCTCGTCCAGCACGGTGCCCGCGATCCGGTCCCGGTAGGCGCGCAGCCGCGCGGCGGCGGCCGGGAAGGCCTCCCGGTAGAAGGCGTAGGTGGCCAGGAACCGGGTGGGCAGCTGGTGCGGGTGCAGGTCCCAGCCCTGGTAGTAGGCGCTGTCCAGGGACCGCCGGACCAGCCGGGCGTGCAGCCGCCAGCCCGCGTGCACCTCGGCGCTGCCGCCCACCGGCAGGATGTTGGTGGACCCGTCGGACAGCCGCACCCCGGTGCCGGCCGCGGCCAGCAGCATCACCATCCGGGCGTGGTCGGCCACCGGGTGGGCCGTGCTCTGCAGCGCCGCGGTGACCCCGCAGGCCGCGCTGTAGTCGTAGGTGCCGTAGTGCAGCCCGGCGCACCGGCCCTCGCTGGCGTGCACCATCTCGGCCACGGTGGCCCGCCCGTCCGGGCCCAGGATCGCCTGGGTGGTCTCCACCTGGAGCTCGAACCGCAGCGCGCCCTCGGCCAGCCCGAGCTCCTGCTCCAGCCGCCCGCACAGCCACACCGCGGAGGTGACCTGCGCGGCCGAGGTGACCTTCGGGAAGGTGATCACGAACCCCGGCGGCAGCCCGCCGTCGACCAGCTCGGTCAGGAACAGCGCCAGGCTGCGCAACCCGCGCCGCCGCAACGCGGGTTCCAGGCCCTTGGGCCGCACGCCGCAGAACGGCGGCGCGGTGCCTGCTGCCAGGTCCTCGCGCAGCGCCCGGCCGGCCGAGCGGGCCGCCGCGTCCTCCTCGGCCTCGCCGGGCGCGCCGAAGCCGTCCTCCAGGTCGACCCGCAGGTCCTCGATCGGCTCCGCGGTCAGCTTGGCCAGCACCCGGCCGCGCAGCCCGGCCGCGCCGTCCACCCCGGTGGCCGCGGCCAGCGCGGCCCCGTCCGGGGCGTGCTCGGCCAGCGCGGCCCGCGCCTGCGCGCCCCAGGCCGCGGCCAGTCCGGGCCGGACCCGGTCGGCAGGCACGTAGACGGTGTGCACCGGCTGCCGCCCGCCGGGATCACCCGGGTAGGCCCGGTCCCGTTCGAAGTCCACAGTGGATAGTTGCCGGTCTAGTTCGCCCGCTATCGCGTCCAGGTCCACTGTGGACTCTCCTAGGTCGTGACGATCCGCTGGTATGCGGGCAGGGTGAGGAAGTCGGGGTACTCCTGGGCCAGCGTCACCTGCTCGAACACCTCGGCCGCCTGGTCCAGGTGGGGCAGGTGCTCGCCGCGCAGGTGCGCGGTGACCTCGGCCAGCACCCGGCGCACCAGGTCCGCGGTGACCGGCTCGCCGGTGTCCAGGCCGACGTCGTTGTAGATCCACTGCCACAGCTGGGACCGGGAGATCTCCGCGGTGGCCGCGTCCTCCATCAGGTTGTGGATGGCCGCCGCGCCGTTGCCGGCCAGCCAGGAGGCGATGTAGCGCACCCCGACGTCCACCGCGCTGCGCAGCCCGGCGGCGGTCGCCGCCCCCTCCGCGGAGGCCACGTCCAGCAGCTGCTCGGCCTTGACCTGCACGTCATCCCGGGTCCGGCCCAGCTGGTTCGGCTCATCGCCGAGCACCGCGTCGAAGACCTCGCGGCAGACCGGCACCAGGTCGGGGTGGGCCACCCAGGACCCGTCGAAGCCGTCCTCGGCCTCGCGCTGCTTGTCCTCGCGCACCTTGGCCAGCGCGGTCGCGGTGACCTCCGGGTCGCGCCGGTTCGGGATGAACGCGGCCATCCCGCCCATGGCGAAGGCGCCGCGCCGGTGGCAGGTGCGCACCAGCAGCTCGGTGTAGGCGCGCATGAACGGCGCGGTCATGGTGACGCTGTTGCGGTCGGGCAGCACGAACTCGGGCCCGGAGTCGCGGAAGGTCTTGATGATGCTGAACAGGTAGTCCCAGCGACCCGCGTTCAGCCCGGCGGCGTGCTCGCGCAGCTCGTAGAGGATCTCGTCCATCTCGAAGGCGGCCGGGATGGTCTCGATCAGCACGGTGGCCCGCACGGTGCCCTGCGGGATGCCGAGCTCGGCCTGGGCCTGGCTGAACACGTCGTTCCACAGCCGGGCTTCCAGGTGGCTTTCCAGCTTGGGCAGGTAGAAGTAAGGGCCGCTGCCGCGGGCGATCAACTCGGCCGCGTTGTGGAAGAAGTAGAGCCCGAAGTCCACCAGCGCGCCGGCCACCGGTTCCTCGTCGACCAGCAGGTGCGCCTCGTCCAGGTGCCAGCCACGCGGCCGCACCACGATCACCGCGTGCTCGACGTCGGCCCGCAGCGCGTACCGCTTGCCCTCGGGCGTGCTCAGCTCGATCGTCTTGCGCACCGCGTCGGCCAGGTTGACCTGCCCGGAGACCACGTTGCGCCAGTGCGGGGTGTTCGCGTCCTCCAGGTCGGCCAGCCACACCTTGGCCCCGGAGTTGAGCGCGTTGATCGCCATCTTCCGCTCGGTCGGCCCGGTGATCTCCACCCGCCGGTCCCGCAGGTCGGCGGGCGCCTCGGCCACCCGCCACCCGGACTCGCGGATCTCCCTGGTCTCCGGCAGGAAGTCCAGCCGCCGGTCCGCCGCGGCCTGGGCCCTGCGCTCGGCCCGCCGGGCGAGCAGCTCGCGCCGCCGCGCCCCGAAGGCCCGGTGCAACCCGGCCACGAACTCCAGCGCCGCGGGTGTGAGCACCTCCTCGCCCCGCTCGACCGGCTCGCCCAAGACGCGGATCTGGCTCATCCACTCACCCCGCTGTGTCCGTCCTCGCACACCTGGGACCACCCTATGGACACCTGCGGTGAGTCGGCACCCTCAAATACTGGAACTGCCGGTTCCCAACCCGGATGCCGACCGCAACGCGCGGATCGCCTCGGGCAGCACGTCCACCAGCACCGAGGCCGAGGTCGGCGCGTCCCGCGCGGCCAGCTGCCCGGCCACCTCGTGCGCGCGCACCGCGCAGCCCGCGGCCAGCAGCGGATCCATGCCACCGGCCAGCAGCGCGCCGATCAGACCGGAGAGCACATCACCCGATCCGGCGGTGGCCAGCCAGGCCGAGCGGGCCGGGTTGACCAGCACCCGGCCATCCGGCGCGGCGATCACCGTGGCGTGGCCCTTGAGCAGCACCACCGCGTTGGTGCGCCGCGCGGCGCGGCGGGCCGCGGCCACCCGGTCGTCGCCGACCTCGCCTGCCAGGCGGGCGAACTCGCGGTCGTGCGGGGTGAGCACCATCGGGGTGTCCGGATCACGCTCGTCCCAGAGCGACTCCTCCGCCGCCAGCAGGGTGATCGCGTCGGCGTCCGCGCAGACCGGCACACCGGCGGCCAGCACCTGGCGCAGCACCTCCGCGCCCGCGGTGCCGGTGCCGAGGCCGGGGCCGACCACCCAGGCCTGCACCCGGCCGGCGTCGGTGACCGAGCCGGTGGCCACCACCTCCGGCCAGCGCTCCCGCACCGGGTCGGCGGCCTCGCCCGCGTAGCGGACCATGCCGGAGGTGGCCCGGATGGCCGCGCCGGTGGCCAGCACCGCCGCGCCGGGGTAGACCGCGGAACCGGCGGCCAGGCCGGTGACGCCCTGGGTGTACTTGTCATCACTGGCGCCGGGCACCGGCCAGCGGGCGCCGACCTCGGCGTCGGAGAGCACCACCAGCTCCGGTTCGCCCAGGTCGTCGCCGATGCCGATGTCGACGAGGCAGACCTCGCCGCAGTGCCCGGCGGCCAGCACGTGCACCGGCTTGAGGCAGCCGAAGGTCACCGTGGCGGCGGCGTGCACGGCGGGGCCGGACACGACACCGGTGTCCGGGTCCACCCCGCTGGGCAGGTCCACCGCCAGGATCGGGGCCTCCACCTGCTCGACCAGCTTGGCCGCGGCCGGCCGCAGCGGACCGCGCGCGGACAACCCGACGATGCCGTCCAGCACCAGGTCGGCGGCCCGCACCGCGGCCAGGTGGTCGGTGGCGATCCGGCCGCCGGAGCGGCGCAGCGCGGCCAGCCCGGCCGGGTGCGCGCGCTCCGGGTCCAGCAGCACCGCCTCGACGGCGACCCCGCGCCGCCGCAGGAAGTGCCCGGCCCACAGCGCGTCCCCGCCGTTGTTGCCCGCGCCCACCAGCAGCGCCACCCGTCGCCCGGACACGCCGCCGGTCAGGTCCTCCAGCATGCCGATGGCGTAGGTGGCCAGGCCGAAGGCGGCCCTGCGCATCAGCGCGCCCTCGGGGACCCGCTGGAACACCTCGTGCTCGGCCGCCCTGACCCGGTCGGCGCCCCAGACCCCGCTCACTCGACGGTGACCGACTTGGCCAGGTTGCGCGGCTTGTCCACGTCGTAGCCACGCGCGCGGGCGATCTCCGCGGCCAGCACCTGCAACGGGATGGTGGAGACCAGCGGCTGCAACAGGGTGGGCACCGCGGGCAGCTCGATCAGGTCGTTGGCGAAGGGCCGCACCGTCTCATCGCCCTCCTCGGCGATCACGATGGTGCGCGCGCCGCGGGCCCTGATCTCCTGGATGTTGGACAGCAGCTTGCTGTGCAGCACCGCCCGGCCCTTCGGTGAGGGCATGACCACCACGACCGGCAGCCCCTCCTCGATCAGCGCGATCGGCCCGTGCTTGAGCTCACCGGCGGCGAAGCCCTCGGCGTGCATGTAGGCCAGCTCCTTGAGCTTGAGCGCGCCCTCCAGGGCCACCGGGTAGCCCACGTGGCGGCCGAGGAACAGCACCGCCTTGGAGTCGGCCAGCTCCCGCGCCAGCTCGCGCATCCGGTCCACTGTGGACAGCACCTGGCTGACCGCGGCCGGCATCGCCTCCAGCTCGTGGAACTCCCGCGCCACCTCGTCCGGGTACTTGGTGCCGCGGGCCTGCGCCAGGGCCAGGCCGACCAGGTAGTTGGCCGCGATCTGGGCCAGGAAGGCCTTGGTGGAGGCGACCCCGATCTCCGGCCCGGCGTGGGTGTAGAGCACCGCGTCGGACTCGCGCGGGATCTGCGCGCCGTTGGTGTTGCAGACCGCCAGCACCCGGGCCTTCTGCTCGCGGGCGTGCCGCACCGCCTCCAGGGTGTCCGCGGTCTCGCCGGACTGGGAGACCGCCACCACCAGGGTGGAGCGGTCCAGCACCGCGTCCCGGTAGCGGAACTCGCTGGCCAGCTCGACCTCAACGGGCAGCCGGGTCCAGTGCTCGATGGCGTACTTGGCGACCAGCCCGGAGTGGTAGGCCGACCCGCAGGCCACCACGAAGACCTTGTCCACATCGCGCAGGTCCTGGTCGGACAGCCGCTGCTCGTCGAGCACGATCCGGCCGTCCTGGAAGTGCCCGCGCAGCGTGTTGGCCAGCGCGTCGGGCTGCTCCTCGATCTCCTTGAGCATGAAGTACTCGTGGCCGCCCTTCTCCGCGGCCGCGAGGTCCCAGTCCACGTGGAACGGCGTGCACGGCGCGTCCTCGCCGTGGAAGTCGGTGACCCGGTACCCGGCGCGGGTCAGCTCGACCACCTGGTCCTGGCCCAGCTCGACCGCGTCGCGGGTGTGCTCGATGAAGGCGGCCACGTCGGAGGCGACGAAGTTCTCCCCCTCGCCGACCCCGACCACCAGCGGCGAGGACCGCCGCGCGGCGATGATCAGGTCCGGGTGGTCGGCATGCGTGACCACCAGGGTGAACGCGCCCTCCAGGCGGCGGCAGACCAGCCGCACCGAGGCGGCCAGGTCACCGGCGGTCTCCCCGTCGCGGTAGGCGGCGGCGATCAGGTGCGCCGCGGTCTCGCTGTCGGTGTCGCTGGCCGGTTCGACCCCGGCGGCCTCCAGCTCGGCGCGCAGCGCGATGAAGTTCTCGATGATCCCGTTGTGCACCACGGCCAGCTTGCCGGTGCCGTCCCGGTGCGGGTGCGCGTTGCGGTCGGTCGGCGCGCCGTGCGTGGCCCACCGGGTGTGGCCCATGCCGCTGGTGCCGGCGAAGCCGTCCCTGCCGACCTCGTCCAGCCTGGTCTCCAGGTTGACCAGCGGCCCGGCCTTGCGCTCCACGGCCAGTCCGCCACCGCCGTCCAGCACGGCCACGCCTGCCGAGTCATAGCCCCGGTACTCCAGCCGCCGCAACCCGTCCAGCACGACGGTCAGAGCTGGTCGATGTCCTACGTATCCCACGATCCCGCACACTCGGGACAGGGTAGGCGCTGCCGTCGGCGGAGTCGGATTGGTCCAAACCTCGGGCCGACGCCAGCCGGGCGGGGCGGTATCCACTACCGTCCGGGGCATGGCACGCGCGGTCAAGGCCCTGACGGCCAAGCAGGCGCTGGTGACGCTGACCCGCCCCGGTCCGCACAAGGTGCTGCGCGGCGACCTGGGCCTGATCGGCCTGCCCGGTGTGATCCTCACCCCAGCCCAGGGCCTCGGGCTGCCCGCGGTGGCCTTCGGGCACGGCTGGCTGCAACCGGCCCGCCGCTACCTGGGCCTGTTCAAGCACCTGGCGTCCTGGGGCATCGTGGTCGCGGCCCCCGGCACGCACACCGGCGCGCTGCCCAGCCACCGCCTGCTGGCCGCCGACCTGCGCACCGCACTGGACGTCTGCACCGGCGTCCGCCTCGGCGAGGGCCAGATCAGCGTGCACCCGGAACGGCTGGCCGTGGCCGGTCACTCCATGGGCGGCGGCGCGGCCGTGCTGGCCGCCGCCGAGGACGAGCGGGTCCGCGCCGTGGTCACCATGGCCCTGTCGGAGACCCGCCCCTCGGCCCTGGACGCCGCCCACCACTGCGCCATGCCCGGCCTGCACCTGTCCGCGGTGCAGGACCTGGTCGCGCCGACCGTGGGCCACGTCGAACCGGTCGCCCAGGCCTGGGCCGGACCGGTGCAGCTGCGCGGCATCACCAAGGCCACCCACCTGGCCTTCACCGAGGGCAGGCACTGGAGCGACCTGCTGCTGGACGGCCGGTCCCACCACACCACCCAGAAGCTGACCAAGGCACTGACCACCGCGTTCCTGCTGCGCATCCTCACCGGCACCCGCGCCTACAGCGCGCTGCTGGAGGAAGAGGTCCGCGGCTGCACGATCGACTACACCCGGGGCCCGCTGCCCACGGCCGCACACCGCTGATCAGCGGTTCGGCGGCGGTCCCCACCCGGGGTGCGGCGGCGGGAAGCCGTGCGGACGCGGCTTGCCCAGCGCCCGGTTCACCGGCGGCAGCACGTACAGCAGGATGCCGATCAGCCAGAACACCACGAACCAGATCCGCACCAGCAGCTCGACCACGTCCAGCCCGGCGGGCAACTTCTCGATCAGCCGCCACAGGTGCACCCCGGAGAAGACCAGGCAGAGCCCGAGCAGGATGAACCTGGCCCAGTTCTGCCGGCACAGGGTCAGCACCGCGAAGATCAAGGTCAGCAGCATCGCGCCGGGGATCGCGTAGTAGCCCAGGATGTCGTTGGGCAGGTGCCCGACACCGAGGTGGAACCCGCCGAGGCGGCTACCACCGGCCACGCTCAGCCCGAAACCGACCTCCACCCCGGCGCTGACGATCACCCAGACGAACGCGACCACCACCGCCACCAGCGACGGCTTCCGCAGCCCCGCCAGCGGCAGCCCCGGCGGTCCCGCTGGCGGCATTCCTTGCGGCCCCTGGGCGAAGCCGGGCGGCGGGTAGCCGCCCGGTCCCTGTCCCCACTGCGGTCCGCTCACCGGCCGCCCTTCTCCGTGGTCGAAGGCATGTCTGCTCAGCGGTCGCGGAAGCCGTCGTCACCCAGCACCGGGTTGACCCACTTCCGCTCCCCCTCCTCGTCAACGGAGAAGTACTGGCCCTGCGTGCGCCAGTTGCTGCTCTGCCGCTCCTGGTCGCCGCCCTGGCCGCCACCGGCGCCCGCGCCGCCGCCCATCGGCATGCCGCCGCCCATGGGCGCGCCCGCCGGGGGCTGGCCGCCCATCTGCTGCTGGTTCCAGGCCGCGCCATCGGGCACCGAGGCCAGTCCGGCCCCACCGGAGCCACCGGCCTGCGGGCTGTTGGTGTCCGAGAGCCCGGCGCCACCGGCGGAGGGCTGGTCCGGCCCGCCACCGAACGCGCTGCCCGCGGACGGGTTGCCCAGGCTGCCGCCACCGGCGGAGGACTGGGTGTAGCCACCGTCGTAGCTGCCCCCGGCGGCCGAGGCCGTCGCGGTGCCGTCGACGAAGCCCTGCGGCGGTGGGAACGGCCCGCCGTTGAAGCCCGGCTGCGGACCGCCCCAGTTCGGCGGGGGCGGCGGCTGCCAGTTCGGCGGCGGAGGCGGCGGACCACCGTGCTGTGGGCCGCCCTGCCAGCCACCGTGGTCGTTGCCGACGAACTGCGGCGGCGGAGGCGGCGGCTGCTGCCAGTTCGGCGGCGGGGGCGGAGGCGGCGGCGGACCGCCGTGCTGCGCGGGCATCGGCTCGTGCTGCCACGGCATCCCGGGCGGCGGACCGCCCTGCCAGCCGGGCGGGGGTCCCTGCGGCGGGAACCCGGGCGGCGGACCGCCCCAGCCCTGCGGCGGCGGACCACCCTGCCAGCCAGGCGGCGGCCCCTGCGGCGGGCCACCCTGCCACCCGGGCGGCGGACCACCCTGCGCGCCCTGCGGCATCATCGGCTCGCCCTGACGCCCGTAGGCGGGCTCGGTCTGCAAGTGCTGACCGGGACCGGGCTCCATCCGCCCGTAGGCCGGTTCGGGCTGGTACGGGCCGCCCTGCTGGAACTGCATCGGCTCGGGCCGCGCCGGGCCGCCCTGGCGGATCTCACCCGGCTCGCCGCCCATCATCGGCATCGGCCGCGGCATCCCGCCCTGGCCGCCCTGGCCCTGGCCGCCGGGGCCACCCTGGGCACCGGGCCCAGTCTGGCCGGGGCCGCCCTTGGCCTCGTCCTCGAAGTTCACCGTGTACGTGGTCGGCGGCTTGCCGTCCATGTTGTCCACGGTGACCTTCATCTGGTCGTCCGTGCCGGGCACCAGCTGGGTGGTGATCAGCGAGTTGCCGTCCCGGAACGAGGCGGTCCCGTCCGGACCGGGCTTGATCTGGGTGGGCTGCTCGCCGCCGGGCTTGCCGGAGACGTCCAGCCGCTCGTGCGGCACCCCGGGAGTCCCGCCCTGCTGGCCGGGCCCACCGGGCTGACCAGGGATCCCGCCCGGCTGACCGGGCTGGCCGGGCTTCTCGCCGGGCAGCTGGAAGTCGATCTCGTACGGCTTCGGCTTGCCGTCCGGACCGGTGATCATCATCTTGACCTTGCCGTCGTCCGTCGGCTCGGTCACCTGGATCTTGCGCCCGCTGCCGTCGTCGATGGTGACCGTCTGCTCGTCGTTGGGCACCTTCACCTTGGACGGGTCGGTCTGGTCCATCAGCTTCGAGGGGTCGGGCACCTCGGGCTTGGGCAGCTCCGGCATCGGGGGCGGCTTGGGCATGCCGCCACCACCGCCGCCGGACCCCGTGCCACCGCCACCGGAACCGGTGCCGCCACCACCGCCGGAACCGGTGCCGCCACCGCCGTTGCCGCCGGTCTCACCGCCACCGCCGGAGCCCTCCTTGGGGAACTTCGGCTCGTAGCCCTTGAGGAAGTTGTTGATCGAGTCCCACTGCGCGTTGACCGTGGTCACCGCGGCGTTGCAGGAGTTCTCGAACTGGGTGAGCTTGCCGCCGAACTCCTTGTCGAAGGGACCGTCGGCCCACTTCTGGCAGGTCTCGCGGACCATCGTCTTGGTGGATTCCTCGAGGTCACCACAGTCGTCGTCGTCCAGCGCGCGCGAGGTGGCGCTGCCGGTCGTGCGGTCCAGCCAGCTCGCCACCTCCTTGATCTGGTTGCGCTGCGCGTCGTCGTCGCCGGTGAGGCCCTGCGTGGCGATCGTGACGATCTTCTTGGCCATCTCCGGCGGCGCGCCCGCGATGGTCAGGGTGAAGGCGTTGGTCAGCTCCTCGCACTTGAGCTTGCACGCCCGGTAGATCTCGCCGACCGCCTTGGTCAGCGTCTCGCTGGCGCCGCCGAGCTGCTTGACCAGCTGGTCCAGCTGCGGGCGCACCGCGCCGCTGTAGTGCTGGCTGGAGGCGCTGGCGGCCTTGCCGTCCCAGGCGCCGTAGAGGCTGATCAGCTGGCCGTCGATGTCATCGACGTACTGGTCGACCGCGGCCTTGGCCTTGTTGAACTCATCGGCTTCCAGCAGGAACTTGCGGAAGTCGATGTTCTTCTGCTCTTCCCAGCGCAGCTGGATCTTGGTCTGGTAGTCGACGCCCTTGCCGCGCAGGTTCCAGGCGGGTAGGAAGCGCTTGAACATCTCCAGGCTGGCGGCCGCCGGGTCGAACAGCTCGTTGGAGTTCTTGACCGTGCCCTCGGCCAGGGTGGGCGCCTGGGCCTTGCCGATCTTGTCCTTCGCCTGGTTGTTGGCCTCGGTGGCCTTCTTGTCGCTGCCCTCTTTGTTGTCCGCGTCGGTGGCCTCTTTTTTGCCCTTGGCTACCGCTTCGTCGAGCTCTTGTTCCTCGTCGTCGTCGTCCTCGTCGCCGTCGAACTCGCTCTCGTCCTCGTCGTCGAGCTCGTTCCCCGGCGAGTACTCCTTGATGTACTTCTTGTGCTCGTCGTCAATGCGGTCGTCCTCGCGCGTGTCCAGGTACTCGTCGAGGATTTCCCGCTTGGTGTCCGGGTTGACGTTGGGGTTGTCAAGGATCGCCTTGACTTCTTCCCAGTCACTCTTTGCCATCACTTGCTCCCGGAGCCACGCACAGTGCCGGCGTTGTTGGAGTCAGAGCCGCGGTAGGTGCCCGCGGACTGCTTGACCTTGTTGGAGAAGGCGGTCATCGACTCGACCATGCCCTTGACCCCGTCGGCCAGCTTCTGCACACCCTCGCGGTAGGGACCGCCCTTGTCCTGGTGCTTCACGCCGAAGTCCGCCGGGTTGGCCTGGGTGGCCACGAAGTCCTTGACGGCCTCACTGGTCTTGGTCGCACCGTCTGCGATGGAGTTGGCGACCCGGGTCATCGTCCCCGGATCAGATCCGTAACCTGCCACGGTCCCTTCCTCCCCATTGGAGTGTTCACAACGCAGACGTCGCCGTTCCGCCAGCCGTTCCCGGCGGCGGTCAACGGTTTGCGCGCGCACACCACGCGCGGCGCCCGGCCCGCACTTCAGGCCTGCGCTCACTGTGGCACACCGGCCAGCCCGGCACACACGGTTCAGCGGTTCCGCCGACCGGGCGAACACTCCGGGTGTAAGACCAGGGGTCAGGTCACCCCTGCGACTGACCCCATACAGGGGGAGGCTGCTGACCCGGATTCACCGGCTGCTGCGGCTGGAAGGGCTGGTTCACCGGTCCGGGTGGCCCGGGGGGCGGCCCGAACGACACAGGAGGCTGAGCTCGGTGTCCGGTTTTGCCCAGCTTCACCAACACCAGGATCGAGATGACCAGCGCGCCCAGCGCCGCGGCCATGGTCACGATCAGGAATATGTCGGAAACATCGGAGTCGACCACTCTGGCCAGCACCTGAGTCGTATTCGGCATCTCATCCCCCGCAGGTCGATGTCGGCGCCGAACCTTACCGTGTCGTAGTTCAATGGACACCTCGTCAGCGCACCGGAGGAAGGCGGCACACCCCGTGGAGGACCAGGTCGAACGCATCCGCGCGGTGATCAGCAGGGTGCTCGGGGTCGAGCAGGCGCTGATCCAGCCCGAGACCTCCTTCGTCGAGCTGGGCGCCGACTCGATGATGCTGATCGAGCTGCTGGCCAACCTGGAGATCGAGTACGACGTCGAGGTGGACGAGTCCGAGCTGGAGAACCTGGTCAACCTGCAGGCCGTGCTGGACGTGCTGGACCGGGCGCGCCAGGCGTGAGCAGGCGGGTCGCGATCACCGGGATCGGCGTGGTCTCCAGCATCGGGATCGGCGCCGGGGCCTTCCGGGACGGGCTGCGCGCAGGCCGCAGCGGGGCCAGGCCGATCAGCGCCTTCGACACCCAGGGCTTCGACCGCACCACCGGCTGCGAGGTCGCGGACTTCGACCCGGCGGACTGGCTGCACACGGTCGATCCGGCCGAGCTGGGCCGGGCCGGTCAGTTCGCCGCGGCCGCCGCCGGGATGGCCGTGCGCGACGCCGGGCAGGACCTGGCGGCGCTGCGCGAGGGGTACGGGCTGATCTCGATGGGCACCACCGACGGCGGCGCGCCCACCCTGGAACGGCTGGTCGAGGCCGACCTGCGGGCCGAGGCCGGGCACCGGGACCCGGCGCTGGCCGCGCAGGTGCCCGCCTCCCGGCTGTGCCTGGACATCGCCGCCGAGCTGGGCCTGCGCCAGGTGGAGCTGTGCACGCTGGGCACGGCCTGCTCGGCGGGCAACTACGCGATCGGCAACGGCTTCGACGCGATCCGCTCCGGCGAGGCCGACTTCGCGCTCTGCGGCGGCGCGGACGCCATGTGCAGGCTCACCTTCACCAGCTTCTACCGCCTCGGCACCATCTCCCCCGACCTGTGCCGCCCCTTCGACGCCGACCGCCAGGGCATCCTGACCGGCGAGGGCGCCGCGGTGCTGCTGCTGGAGCCGTGGGAGACCGCGGTGGCCAGGGGCGCGCGGATCTACGCCGAGCTGCTCGGCTACGGGCTCAGCTGCGACGCCTACCACCAGGTCGCGCCGGAGCGCTCCGGCATCGCCCGCGGTATGTCCCGCGCGCTGGCCAACGCGGGACTCACGCCGGCGCAGGTGGACCTGATCTCCGCGCACGGCACCGGCACCAAGGCCAACGACGTCACCGAGACCGCCGCCATCCGCGAGGTCTTCGGCGAGCGCCCACCGCGCACGGTCTCGCTCAAGTCGATGCTCGGCCACACCATGGGCGCGGCCACCGCGCTGTCCGTGGCCGCCTGCGCGCTGGCCATCACCGAGGGCTTCATCCCGCCGACCATCAACCACCGGGTCACCGACCCGGAGTGCCCGATCGACTGCGTGCCCAACACCAGCGTGCCCGCCCGGCTGCGCGTGGTGCAGAGCAACGGGCTGGCCTTCGGCGGCAACAACGCCATCGTGCTGCTCGGGGCGGCGGCGTGACCGGGCTGGCGCTCACCGCGCACGCCGCGGCCTCCGCCTTCGGCCTGCGGACCGCGACCCTGCTCACCGGCCTGCGCGAGGGCAGGCCGCCGGAGGGGTTCGCGGTGCCGGACCTGGACATCCAGGGCGAGCTCGGGCTGAAGGGCACCGCCTCGATGGACCGGGCCGCCGCGCTGGCGGTGCTCACCGTCGGCGAGCTGCTCGCCGCGCACCCCGGCCTGGCCGGGGAGGACACCGCGCTGGTGCTGGGCACCACCAGCGGCAGCGCGCACACCCAGGCCAACGTGGTGCGCGGCTCGCTGACCCGGCGCAGGCCCTACTTCATCGAACCGTCCCTGGTGCCGTTCGCGCTGATGAACGGCCCGGCCTCGATCTGCGCCATCCGGCACGGCCTGCGCGGGCCGAACGCGACCGTGGCCGGTGGCCGCGCGGCCGTGCTCGGCGCGCTGCGCTACGCGAGCAGGCTCGTCCAGGGCGGTCAGTGCGCCCGCGCCCTGGTCGGCGGCACCGAGGAGCTGACCCCGGAACGCGCCTGGCTGGAAGGGCAGTACCCGGTAGCCGCCGGTCCGCTGGGCGAGGGCGCGGGCGTGCTGCTGCTGGAGCCACCGGGCGAGCGGCCGGTGCTGGCCGAGGTGCTCGGCTTCGGCTCGATGGTGGGCGGGGTCGGAGACGCGGCCGCCGACTGCGTGCGCCGCCTGCTGACACGGCACCAGGTCGATCCCGGCGAGGTCGCGGTGGTCAGCGCCCCCGCGGTGGTGTCCGGACTGTTCCCCAGCGCCACCGCGGTGAATCCGGCCGCGCTGCTCGGCGACACCGGCGCGGCGGCCGGACTGTTCCAGCTGATCGGCGTGCTCACCGCCGGGCGCACCGGCCCGGCGGTGGTGGTCTCGGCCGATCAGGACCACTCGGTGGTCGCGGCCCTGCTCCGCCTGCCCTGACCGATCAGCTCAGCCAGGACTGCTGCTCGTAGTCGTCATCGTCGTCGGCCGGGCGGCGGGCGGGTGCGCGCCGGACCGGGGGCGGCGGCGGGGCCACCGGCGGCGGAGGTGGCGGGGGCGGCGGCACGGGCGCGGCGTAGGGGGCAGGCCGGTAGCCGCCCTCCTCCTCGTCCTCGACGCCGAAGCGGAGCTGGCCGTCGCCGCGGTCCATCACCGAACTGGTCGCCCAGCCACCGCCGCGGCGCTGCCGCTTGGCCAGCTCGGTGATGTGCGCGGTCATCCGGTCGGTGACCTTGCCCTGCTGGTCGACCGCTTCCTTGGACTCGGCCTTGATCTTGGCCGCCTGGGACTCGCGCATGTCCCTGAGCAGCTCGTTCTCCCGGGTGGCCTCGTACTGCTGTCGCAGCGCGGCGGCCAGCCTGTCCTCAACACTCATCTCACGGCCCCCAGGGTCTTTCCACGTCTGGGAGAGAAATGTACCCGGCTCCGGCCAGGGCGTGTGCCCTTACCGCTGCCGCCGCTTCCGCCGTGCGGCCAGCACCGCGGCGACCAGCACCACCACTCCCATGACCAGCACGAACATCAGCAACAGCAGTTCGGGCACGCCGATCGCGATCATCTCCAGAACCTACCGCGCCGGGTGGTCAGCGCACCGCGGCGACCACCTCGGCCAGCCGCTGGGCCGCGTCCTGGGCCGCTTCCTGGGTCGGCGCCTCCACCATCACCCTGACCAGCTGCTCGGTGCCGGAGGGGCGCAGCAGCACCCGGCCGTTGCCCGCCAGCTCGGCCTCGACCTCGGCCACCGCCCCGGCCACCGAGGAGGCGGCGGCGACCGCGGCCTTGTCGGTGACCTTGACGTTGATGAGCACCTGCGGCAGGCGGCGCATCACCCCGGCCAGGTCGGCCAGGGACTTGCCGGTGTGCGCCATCCTGGCCATCAGGCGCAGCGCGGTGAGCAGGCCGTCGCCGGTGGTGGCGTGGCTGGGCAGCACCACGTGGCCGGACTGCTCGCCGCCGAGGCTGTAGCCGTTGGCGCGCAGCTCCTCCAGCACGTAGCGGTCGCCGACCGCGGTGGTGCGCAGGGTGACGCCGTGCTCGCGCATGGCCAGGTGCAGGCCCAGGTTGCTCATCACGGTGGCCACCAGGGTGTCCTCGACCAGCTCGCCTGCGTCCTTCATGGCCAGTGCCAGCACGGCCAGGATCTGGTCGCCGTCGACGATGTTGCCGTCGGCGTCCACGGCCAGGCAGCGGTCGGCGTCGCCGTCGTGCGCGATGCCCAGGTCCGCGCCGTGTTCCAGCACGATCTTGCCCAGGCCGTCGATGTGCGTGGAGCCGCAGTCCTCGTTGATGTTGAGGCCGTCCGGGTCGGCGTGCACCGCGACGACCTCGGCCCCCGCCCTGCGGTAGGCGTCCGGCGCGACCGCGGCGGCGGCGCCGTTGGCGCAGTCCACCACGACCTTGATGCCCTCCAACGGCTGACCGGTGGCCAGCAGCAGGTGGTCCACGTAGCGCTGGCCCGCGTCGGCCACCTCGCGCACCCGGCCGACCCCGGCGCCGGTGGGCCGCTTCGCCGTGGTGTCGGCCATCTTGGCCTCGATCTCGTCCTCGACCGTGTCCGGCAGCTTGAGCCCGCCGGCGGCGAAGAGCTTGATGCCGTTGTCCGGCATCGCGTTGTGCGAGGCGGAGATCATCACGCCCAGGTCCGCGCCCAGCTCGGCGATCAGGAAGGCCACCGCGGGGGTGGGCAGCACGCCGACCCGCAGCACGTCCGCGCCCGCCGCGGCCAGCCCCGCGGTCACCGCGGCCTCCAGCATCTCGCCGCTGGCCCTCGGGTCACGGCCGACCACCGCGACCGGGCGGTGCGAGCGGTCGTGTTCGGCCAGGACCTGCGCCGCCGCGGCGGCGATGGAGAGCGCGAGCTCCGGGGTCAGGTCGGCGTTGGCGAGTCCGCGAACGCCGTCGGTGCCGAACAGTCGGGCCATGACGGGAGGTCCTCCGGGAAGCTGGGTGGCGGCGAATCACAAAAAACGGGAGCAGCTCTCCGTATACGGATAGCTGCTCCCGCTGGTTGCCTTGCGGCTGAAAATCAGCGCTTGCTGTACTGCGGCGCCTTACGGGCCTTCTTCAGACCGTACTTCTTGCGCTCCTTGACCCGCGGGTCACGAGTGAGGAAGCCGGCCTTCTTCAGCGGGGGACGGTCCTCGCTGTCAACCTCGATCAGGGCGCGGGCGATCGCCAGGCGCAGCGCGCCTGCCTGGCCGGAGGGGCCACCGCCACGCAGGTTCCCGTAGATGTCGAAGGCCTCGACCTTCTCCAGGGTCACCAGCGGCTCCTTGATGAGCTGCTGGTGCACCTTGTTCGGGAAGTAGTCCTCAAGGGTCTTGCCGTTGAGGGTGAACTTGCCGCTGCCGGGCATGAGGCGGACGCGGACGACGGCCTCCTTGCGACGGCCGACGGTCTGCACCGGCTTGGACGGCACGGCGATCGCGCGGACCGGGGCGGCCTCATCGGCGTCGGCGTCGACGTCGGCGGTCTCCTCGGCGGCGACCTCCTCAGCGGACTCCTCGACCTCGGGCGCGACGGCGTCCTCGACAACCTCGGCAGCCGCGTCGAACTCCTCGACGGCGGCGGTCTCTTCAGTGCTCACGCTGGCTTCCTCGAAGTTCTCGTCGGCCGCGGTCACTGGGCGACCTTCTTGATCTCAAACGGCTGCGGCTGCTGAGCCGCGTGCGGGTGCTCCGGGCCGGCGTAGACCTTGAGCTTCTTGCCCATCGCGTTGCCGAGCTTGTTCTTCGGCAGCATGCCCTTGATGGTCTTCTCCACCAGCTTGGTGGGGTGCTTGTCGATCATCTCGCCGAACGAGCGCTTGCGCAGACCGCCCGGGTAACCGCTGTGGCGGTACACGAACTCCTGGTCGCGCTTCTGACCGGTGAGGGCCACCTTGTCCGCGTTGATCACGATGACGAAGTCGCCGGTGTCGACGTGCGGAGCGAAAATGGGCTTGTGCTTGCCGCGCAGCAGAGTCGCGGCGTGGGTGGCGAGCCGGCCGAGCACCAGGTCCTGGGCGTCAATGACGTGCCAGGTGCGCTTCACCTCGCCGGGCTTCGGGCTGTACGTGCGCACGGGTCTACCTCGTCGTCCTCACATCACGGGATGTCACTGCGGTGATGCGTTTCAGCTGGAGGACCAACTCGAAAACGCGCGGCGGACCCTAGTCGCACCGTATACCGCACAACAGCGGATCAGGTTACCCGCTGGCCCTGCGGAGGGTCAAAACGGCCCCGAACGGGCGTCGTGATCCAGACTGCACAGGTGTGACCGGGCCTTACCAGTGTAGATGACGCCGGGCGCGCCGCTGACGGGTGGGGGCTCTCCGGCCGGTGAGCAGCGTCACCGGCCGTTCACCGGCGGTTCAGGCCAGCGCCGGGGCCCTGCGCAGCTCGGTGGACAGCGCCAGCAGCTCGCGCACGTCGTCGTCCAGGCCGTCACCCTCGGGCAGGGCCAGCGACATGGCCTGCGGGGCCACCTCGGTGCCCTCGGCGTGCGCGCGCAGCCCGGCCCGCAGCGCCTCGGCCAGCGAGAGCGCCTCCTGCTCGGCCCGCACGTGCGCCAGGTAGGGGCTGATCCGGACCAGCCCGTCCCGGCACTCGATCACCCGCCGGTAGTAGCGCCGGTGCACCCCGCGCAGGCTCAGCACGTCCCACACCGGCCGGACCGGGCCGCGGGTCAGCGAGTCCTGCGGGAAGGCCCGGTGCAGCGTGGTCCACAGTGGACGGAGCTGGTGGTAGACCCGCAGGTGCTGCCACCACACCCGCAGCGCGGCCAGCCGCATCAGCATGCCCGGGTAGCTGACGCCGATGATGAACAGCAGGATGCCGGGGAAGAGGATCAGCGTGGACAGCGTCCTGGTCCAGTCCGGCATGGGCACGCCGGCCCACATCAGCGCGACGGTCACGCAGGTGCCGCCCGCGGCCATGATCAGCAGCACCTCGCCGATCGAGGTGATCAGCAGCCCGGTGCGCAGCCTGCCGCTGGCGCCCCTGGCGTAGCGCCTGGTCCAGCGCAGCGCCACGGCCACGCCGTAGGCCAGGTAGGCGTCGGCGAAGAGGTAGAACCCGGCCACGGTGGCGATCGAGTAGCCGCCGGGCCCCGGATCGGCGGGCGCGGAGAAGGTGACCACGGCCAGCCCGGTCAGGCAGACCACCAGCGGCACCGCCTGCCACCAGGCCCGCACCCTGGCCCGGGCCGGCGGCAGCGCGGTGAACAGGAAGAACAGCACCAGCGTGTAGATCACCGTCATCAGCAGGCTGTACTGCGCCCAGCTGTAGAAGACGACCTGGATGGTCGGCTCGGCGGTGCTGCCGGCCAGCAGGCCGAGCGGGTAGGCGAACCCGGCCGCGATCAGGCAGACCGTCACGATGCGCAGCGAGCGGTCGTGCGGGGCCCGGCTGAACTGGTAGAGCTTCCAGATCAGGGCGACGTAGAGCAGCACGCCCTGCAACACCGTCATGACGATGGTGATCGGGTTCACAACCAGCCCAGTCGGTCGCCGAGCGCGTTCTCGATCCGCTTGGTGGTGACATCGGCCGAGTCGCCGGGCGCGACCCGGTCCAGCACCGAGGCCCACTCCAGGATGATCGTGGCCACGGTCTCGGCCTCGAGCTCCTGGGAGTCGTCGTAGCTGGTGCGGCGCAGCGCCCTGCGCACCGCGTCCGGCTCGATGTCCGGGTACAGCTCGCTGAGCATCGGGTCGTCCTGGCCCTCACCGTTGCGGTGGCCGGCCAGCAGGTGGCCGAGCTCGTGCAAGATGATGTGGTTCTGGTGCGACCTGGTGGTCCGCTCCTGGTAGAGGATGTAGTCGGCTGTCTCGGTGGCGATCCACACCCCGAAGGGCCCCGGCACCGGGATCGGATGTGCCACCAGGCGAATCGGTTTGCCCCGCCGTTCGCCCACTCGGCGGCACAACTCGGTGACGTCAAGCGGTGGCCGGATGTCCAGTTCGTTGAGCAACCGCCGGCACCGACGTCGTAGATCGCGTTCCCGCACGGGACCGCCCCTTTCACCCGCCCGCGTTCTCGCCCCGCTCGGCCTGTTCGAGCCGGTAGACGACGTCGAGCAGGTCCATCACCTGTCGGCGTCCCTGTGGAGAAAGTTCTCCAGCGCGCATGGCCATCAGCTGCGCCTCGCTGCTGCCCGCTAGCTGGCGAAGCCTGGTCCGCTCTTCCTTGAGGTCGGCCAACTGGCGATCGACCCTATCCGTAACCTCGTCATCAAAGAAGTAGCTGACAGGAACTCCGAAGAAACCCGCCAGCGCCTGCAGGTGCTTGAAGGTCGGATTGTCCTTGTTTCCCTTGCGCAGCTGCCAGATGTAACTCTGCGAGATCGTCACACCACTGGCCGTGATGGCGGCGGCAACGTGCTCGTTGCTGTACTCCTGCCCCACCCTCGGCGCCGACACGGCGAAGAGGTGGTTCAGCTTGCCGGCCAGACTCTGACCTGCCCGCTCAGCCATCGGGCCTCCCCAGACCACTTCGAAGAATTCACTGATAGAAAGGGCCATACGGGTGACGGCTTTTTCCTCAGTTGAAACCCTGGTACACCAACCATAGACTTCGGAACTGACTCAGCTCAACCGTCGTCCAGCAGGCTAACTACCGCAACACCGTGCCCGGCATGCGAGACCAACTCGGTGGGGGTCGATCCGGCGATGCATCCAGGAACCACGGCTGACACAGCCCACGGCCTCAGCTGCCACGCCTGCGGGCAGCCCTACGGCTACTGGGCGACGGATCCCCTGACCGGCTTGCTCGACCGCAGGGGCTGGGCCGAACAGGCCCCGTCCGCACTGCGCCAGGCGGGTCAGCGGGAAAGCGTCCTGCTGGTAGTCGACCTGGACCGGTTCAAACTGGTCAACGACGAACACGGGCACCTGGCCGGGGACTCGGTGCTCCAGGCGGTGGGTCAGGTCCTACGGTCAGTCGCCCATGACAGCGGTATCGCGGCGCGGTACGGCGGTCACGGCGGCGACGAGTTCCTGGTCTTGTTCCCGGCGAGCGACCGGCAGCGGGCGATAAGGGCAGCACGCCGGATCCGGGCCAAGATCAGGGAAATGGCCGTCCCGGTGATCTCTACCGACGGGAGGCCGGTAGTGATCACTGGGATGGCCGCCTCCATCGGCGTGGCGGTCCACGACCCTGGGGCAGGTCACGACCTGTTGTCGCTGGTCCGCCGCGCCGATGCGGCCGTCCTGCGCGCCAAGCGCAGCGGCCGCGACCAGATCGCCCTGGCCGGTGACTGACCGCGAAACCCCGGTCACCCAACGCTGAACCTGGTTAGCATCGCGGCATCTCGACAGGGGGGTGCTGTTGATGAAGCCTGCTTTTGGCGTGCTCGGACCACTGCTCACACCGGCAGGAACGATCGGCGCGACCAAACACCGAATCCTGCTGGCCAGCCTGCTGATGCGCCCAGGGGAACCGGTGTCGGTCGAAGAACTGACCGGGTACCTCTGGGACTTCGACCCGCCCGCCCGGCCGAAAGCGGCCATCCAGACCTATGTGAAGCGGCTGCGGCAGGTGCTCGGCGCGGCGGTGATCCGGACCTCGGGCCGCGGCTACCAGGCCGATGTGGCACCGGAGTCGGTGGACGTGTTCCGCTTCCGCGAGCTGGTCAGGGCTGCGCAGCTCACCGGGGCAGACCGGCGGGTCGATCTGCTGGGCGAGGCACTCATCCTATGGCGGGGCCAGCCGTTCGGAGACGTGCCGTCCTCCGCACTACGTGCCGACCACGGCATCCGCTTGACTCAAGAACGGGTCCGAGCACTGGAACTGCGGTTCACGGCGGAACTGGACCTGGGACGCAGCGGGGACCTGGTCGCCGAACTCCGCACGGCCACTGCGGAGAACCCGCTCCACGAGGAGTTCTGGGCTTTGCTGATGCTGGCGCTGTACCGCGCCGGCCGACAGGCGGAGGCCCTTGAAGCCTTTGCTGAAGCCAGTCGCGTTCTTGCTGTGGAGCTGAGCGTCGGTCCCGGCCATACGCTCCGTGAACTGCATCAAAAGATCCTTACCGGGGACGTCGCACCTGCCCCGCATGCGCCGACCGGGCCTGTCGTCATCCCCTCCCAATTGCCGCTGGACATCCCTGATTTCGTCGGCCGTGCCGAGCTGCTCCAAAACATCACCGAGCTGCTGCGCGACCGGGTTCCTGTGGTCATCTCCGGACTGCCGGGCGTGGGCAAGACCGCACTCGCAATCCGGCTGGGCAACCTCACCCGAGCACTTTTTCCGGACGGACAGCTGTATGCGAACCTTCGCGGCTTCTCCGCCAGCTCACCAGCCACCCGGGAACAGGTGATGTCCCAATTCTTGCGTGGCTTGGGCGTGCCATCGGACGAGATACCCGCCGACCCCACCGCACTGCGCACGCTGTACCAGAAGACGTTGGCCGGCCGCCAGATGCTACTAGTTTTGGACAATGCCGCTTCGGTCAGCCAGATCCGGGACCTGTTGCCCAACAGTGGCGATTCGGCGACACTGATCACCAGCCGCAACGAACTACCCGAGCTCCAGGACTCACACCGCTTCACTCTTGACGTGCTCACCGGGAAAGCCGCCAACGATCTGTTGGCCCGCATGCTCGGCCGCGCCGCCGTGGATTCAGCCAAGGCGGCAGCGGAGGAACTTGCGACGTTGTGTGCCCACCTGCCCTTGGCGATTCGTATCGCCGCGGCGAACATCCTCGACCGCCGCACCGGGATCACCGCCTATGTCACCATGCTGCGCGCGGAGAACCGAGTTGCCGCCCTGGCCGTAGCCGGCGACGAACAGGCCGCTGTCCAGGCGACATTCGATCTTTCCTACGTAGCTCTCAGTCCCGAGGCTCAAAACTTGTTCCCATTGCTTAGCGTGATTCCCGGACCGGATTTCGCCGTCCGAGCTGCAGCATCGTTGAGCAGCTCGTCCGAATCAGCGACACGAGTGCTCATGATCGAACTCGCGACCGCGAACCTGGTCCAGCAAAATTCCGGAAGATATTACTTCCACGACTTGATCCAGCTGTACGCAAGGGGGCTACTACAGCGCCAACACTCACCTGAGGATCAGCTGGAAATCGAAACGAGGCTCTACGAGTTCTACCTACACAACACCAACAGGGCAACCGATCTCCTCTACCCGGGAACAGTAAGGCTGCCCACGACGAACCACCATGCCGAGAACGAGCCGACACACATCAAGACCAAGGAATCCGCGCACGACTGGCTCGCTGCCGAATTGACAGCAATCACTACCGCACTAGAGGCGGCTGCCGGCACAGAAACCACAAAGTATTCATGGCTTCTCGCAGATTCTTTACACACCTACTTGACATCCTATCGACACAGCCTGGAGAATCTCCGCGCACTCGAAGTTGGCCTGACCGAAGCAAGGAAGGTAGGGGATCGCGCCGCCGAAGCGGTCATGCTCGAGGGAATGGGAAACGAGCTTCTCAGCAGCGGAGACTACGAGCTGAGCATTCGCTACCTAGATGAGGCGCGAAATATCCACAAGGAAACTGAAGACAGGGAGAGGCAAGCCACAGCAGCCAGCAAACTTGCCCTTTCTTATCTTCGATGCGCAAACCTGCAGAAAAGTGATCAGCACAGCAGGGAAGCACTTGACATCTGTGTCGAGTTGAACCACAAGGTAGGCCAGTCTTACATTCTCGGAAATCTTGCCGCCATTCAGTCGAAGCTTGGCGCATTTCAAGAAGCCCTTGATCTGACACAAAGAAGCATAGCACTGTCCATCGACCTCGGAGTCAGCATCAACGAACGCCTACTTCATATCAATAAAGCTTCTTACATGGTAAATCTGGGACTCTTCAATGAAGCCGTAGAACTACTGAACGAACTTATGACACAAGACCCCACTGATCGTCTTCCAGAATCAGCAGTAACGCTACGAGAGTGGCTCGCCCGAGCAGAGGCATCGCTAGGTAATCTGGACTCCGCTACAGCACTGGTGACTCATGCCAGCAAGCTGACGAAAGAGAAGAAAATCCCCTGGCTAGAATCTCGAACACTACTTCTGCTCGCCGAAATCTCACTGGAAAGAAACCAATACTCCGAGGCGTCGACATACTGTCGCCAGGCCGCAGAAATTGCGACACAAAATCGCTACACAGAAGGCGTCCTACTCGCCGATCTGGTATTCGCCCTAAGCTCCATCGCCGAACGCGACTTCACGGCGGCCGTTAACTATGCCACAAGAGGCCTGCAATTCGCCGACAAACGCGGCTTTGAGTCAGCAACCGGAAAATTTCACTTAGCCGTCGCGACAGCCGAGTATGAGCGAGGAAGGCACGGAGAGTGCCAGGCACACGCCAACCAAGCGCTTCAAGTCTGCCGACGGACCGGTCAGCGGCCGGTAACAGCCCAGACACTGTTCCTGTTGGGAAAGAACTCGGATGCGACCAGGCAGTCGAGTGATGCCAAAGCGTACTACCGGCAGAGTCTGGAACTCTTCACGGAGATGGGCATGCCACAGGCAGCCGAGGTCAGTGAACTGCTCACCCAGCGGGGCCGTCCTCGGACATGACTTGGCCCCGAGGCGGTAGTCGCCTCGGGGCCAGAAGTCGTCAGGCTAGAGCTTGGTCACCAGGAGCCGGCGGCCTTCTGCTCGTTGCCCTGGTAGGCCTCGTGGGCGGTGCCCAGCGCGATGGCGACCTTGTTGATGATCTCCTGCAGCTTCTGCGCGGAGCGGTCCCACTTCTCCTGGTGCCCCTTGTACGCCTCGGCGGCCGAGCCTTCCCAGGTAGCGACGAGCGGCGCGAGGTTGGCCTTCAGGTCGTCGAGCTTGGACTGCATGTTGGTCGCGGCGCGCTGGCAGCCGGTCTGGCCCTCCTGGATGAGGCCGAAATCAACCTTGATCTCCACTTTTTACCCCTTTGGCAAGCGTTACGAAGAATGTGAGCGGATTGGCGGAAGCCGGGAAAATCAGCCGTCGAGGCCAGCGGCAATGCTGGACATGCTCGAAGCGGCCTCCTCCTCCTGGAGGATGTAGCCGCCGGACTGCTCCTTCAGCGTGGCCGCGATGCCGCCCAGCGCGCTGTTCAGGTTGTTGGTCTCGGTGGTCCACTGCTCCAGCAGCTTGGCGAAGGAGGTAGCGGCCGCGCCACGCCAGACGTTGACGAGCGGCTCCAGCTGGTTCTCCAGGGAGCGCAGGTCGGAGGTGATCTCGTTGTTCACCTTGTCGACATCGACGGCAGCCTTCGCCATGCCTTCGGCGTCAAGACCGTATCCACTTGCCATTTGAGGAACCCCCTAGTGGGTTGTTCTGTCGGACATCGTTGTGACGCTGACACTGCCATGGTCGGTTCCATCGCGTTGTCAGGTTCCGGGAAGCCGTTGCGACAGTAAACGTCGCGGGGCGGAACCCGGGGTCAGTAGAGGATTTGCTCCTGGGAAAAGTCCTCGTCATCGCCGGTGCGGCGGGGGTTTTGCATTCGGGACGGCCAGGCGTTGGCGCCCTTTGTTTGCTTTTGCGTTCCCTGATCGGGGGATGGCGGGGGTGGGGGTGGGGCGAGCAATTGTTCGCCATCGGGAAGGTCTTCGACCGGGAGGCGCTGGGCGGTGCGGAAGTCGGTGGCGGCGGTGCGGGCCGTGGGCTTGGTCAGGTCCTCGCGGGTGGGGGTGAGCTTGCCCTTGCGGACGTCCTCGGCCAGGTCCCTGGTCTGGGACCGGAAGGCGTCGCTGTGCTCCCTGGCGTCCGCGGCGGCGCGGCTGCCCCGGTCCACCGCGGCGTTCACCTCTGCCCGGAACCGGGCGATGACCTCGTGCACGGGTAACTGGTCCCCCATCGTGCTGTTGCCCTTCTTACCGCTGCTCAACCTGAGACTGTCAGGGTGCCGACCACCTGTTCGCAGCTCGCGCGCACCCGTTCCCGTCCTCCGCCCGAGGACTGGCAACCGACCGTGACCTGGGCCTTGCCCTGGAACACCACGTAGTAGTCCACTGTCGCATCACCCACGGTGCGCCGGTAGTAGACGACGTCCTTTCCCGCGAACTGATGACTCTGGTTGAACCCGGAGTAACCGTTGTCCGCGGCCTTCTCGTACTCCGTCCGGAGTTCGCGCAGCGCGCGGTCACGGTCCGTGGTGCTGTCGTAGGTCAGCGCCCGCTCCTCCACCGCCACCACGTCCGCGCCGCTGGTCTGGCCGTCCGGGCGGAGCTGGACCTTGCGGGTCGGGCCGTCGCCGCCTGCCTGGTACCAGCCCTCGGGCAGGGTGAACCGGTAGCTGTACTGGGCGATCTGCTGCGCGGCCGGAGACTGGCTGGGCGCGGTGGTGGGAGTGGTCTCGGGGCTGCCGTCGGTGGTCAGGGCGACCGTGACGGCGACCGCGGCCACCGCGGCGACCACCGCGCCGCCGATCAGCCATGGCGCCTTCGCCGACTTGGCCGGGGGTGGTGGCGGCGGGGGTGGCGGGGTGTAGAGCGGCTGGGGCGGGCGCGGGGGTGGTGGCGGTGCGGGCGGGAGCTTGGCGGTGCGGTGCGGGTCGGCGGCGACCGCACGCAGGGCGCCGCGGGCCACCACCGTCTCCGGCTGGTCCAGGGTCGTGGGGACTATTCCGGTCGACTCGTGCACCAGGCGGGCCACCAGCGGGATCCGGCTGGAGCCGCCGACCAGGAAGACCGCGGCCAGCTGGGACGAGCTGAGCCCCGCGTTGTGCACCGTGGCCTGCACCAGCTCGGCGGCGCGGGAGAGCGGGGCGTGGATCAGGCGTTCCAGGTCGGCCCTGGTGACGTGCGCGTCCGGGAACGGGGGCGGCAGCGGCACGTCGGTGTAGGCGTGCCGGGACAGGGTCTCCTTGGCGCCGCGCACGTCCTGGCGGAGCACCCGCCTGCGCCGGCGGTCGGCCAGCTCGCGGCCCTCCACCAGCGAGCGCCAGCCGTCGGCGTCCACCGCGGAGACCAGCGCGCCGACGTGTTCGAGCAGCAGCTGGTCGATGTCCGCGCCGCCGAAGCCGGGGTCGCCCTTGGTGGCCAGCACCTGGAAGGACTCGCCCTGCCTGCGCACCACGCTGGCGTCCACCGTGCCGCCGCCCAGGTCCAGCACGGCCAGCGCGGCCCCGTCGGCCAGCACGTGCCCCGCGGAGTGGAACACCGCGGCCGCCACCGGTTCCGGCACCAGCACCAGCTCGTTGGCCAGCCGGTTGCCCGCCTGGCGCAGCACCCTGGTGCGGATCGCGCCCCAGTCCGCGGGGTGGGTGAGCACCAGCAGGTCCACCGGCGCGCCGCCGGCCAGCCGCCTGGCCTCGGCGACCGCCCTGGCCAGCACCGCGCGGACCACGTCGAGCACCGGCAGCACCGTGGTGCCCAGCAGCAGCTCGCCCTCGTCGATGCGCCGCTTCGGGTTCGGCTCGTACCGGGAGGGGTCGACCGCGGCCTGCCGCTCGGCCTCGTGACCGACGAACAGCGTGCCGTCCGCGGCGGCGTACACCGCGGACGGCATCACCGAGTCGGCGCCGTCCACCACCACGATCTGCGGTTCCCGCCCGTCGACGGACACCGCGACACAGGTGCTGGAGGTCCCGAAGTCGATCGCGACGCGCAGGCTCAACGAGCCCTCTCTCTCAGTCTCCGGGCAGGAAGGCGACCTGGACGAGCTGCTGACCGGCCTTGCGGCTGACCAGGGTGCCTCGTCCCGGCGGCATCTGGGACGGTTTCACGTTGCCCAGCAGCGCGCCCTCGTCCCGGTTGCCGCTCATCACGATGCCCGGGCTGGCCTGCTCGCGCATCTTGCCGATGATCGGGTCGAACATCGCCCGGCTCGCACCACCGGAGTTCCGCGCCAGGATCACGTGCAGGCCGACGTCCTTGGCCTGCGGCAGGAACTCCGAGAGCGGGGCGAGCGGGTTGTTGCCCTGCGGCGCGACCAGGTCGTAGTCGTCGACGATGAGGAACAGCTCCGGACCCGTCCACCAGGACCGGTTCTTCAGCTGCTCCTGCGTGACGTCCGGACCGGGCAGCCGCTTGGTCATCGACGCCTTGATGTCGTTGACCATGCCGCCGAGCTGGTTGGACGAGGCCGCGTAGGCCAGCAGCAGCTCGTCGGGCACGAACCCGAGCATGGTGCGCCGGTAGTCGACCATGATGATCCGCGCCTGCTTCGGCGTGTACCGGTCGCAGATGCCCTTGGTGATGTTGCGCAGCAGCGCGGTCTTGCCGGTCTCGCGCTCGGCGAAGGCCAGGAAGTGCGGCTCGGCGTCGAAGTCCAGGTACATCGTGGCCAGGTCGTCCTCGTTGATGCCGATCGGCACCATGTGGCGAGGCAGCTCTGGGTTGACCTGGAGCTCTTCGTAGGGCAGCAGGTCGGGCAGCATGCGCACCCTCGGCGCGGCCGGGCCCCGCCAGGCGGCGGTGACCTTCTGCGCCGCGTCGGTGATGCCCGCGCCGACGTCCTCGGCGGAGGGCATCGCGTCGATGCGCGGCAGCGCGACCAGGAAGTGCAGCTTCTCCACCGACAGGCCGCGGCCGGGCCGGTTCTGCGGGATGTTCACCGCGACCCTGCGGTCCACCTCGGACTCGCTCGGGTCACCCAGGCGCAGCTCGAACCGGGTGCCGAGCAGGTCCTTGAGCGCGGGCCGGATCTCCGCCCAGCGGGTCGCGCCGATGACCACGTGCACGCCGAAGGACAGACCCTGGGAGGCGATGCTGACGACCTGCATCTCCAGGTTCTCGAACTCCTGCTTGAAGTTCAGCCAGCCGTCGATGACCAGGAAGACGTCGCCGTAGAGGTCGCCGGGGATCTCGCCGCGCCGCTTGCGGTTGCGGAACTCCACCATCGAGTCGATGCCGAGGTCGCGGAACCGCTGCTCGCGCTCGTTCATCAGCGAGACGACCTCGGCCAGGGTGCGCCGCACCTTGTCCGGGTCGAGCCTGCCCGCCACGCTGCCGACGTGCGGCAGGCCCTGCAGCGAGCCCATGGTGCCGCCACCGAAGTCGAGGCAGTAGAACTGCACCTCCTGCGGCGTGTGCGTGAGCGCCATGGACATGACCAGGGTGCGCAGCACCATCGACTTGCCGGACTGCGGCCCACCGGCCACCGCCATGTGCCCGGCGCCGCCGGAGAGGTCCGCCCACAGCAGGTCGCGCCGCTGCTCGTACGGCTTGTCCACCACGCCGATCGGCACGGTCAGCCGCCCGTTGCCGAAGAAGCCGGGCGAGGTGAGCCCCCGGTCCTCGGTCGGGGCGAGCATGGGCAGCAGCTGGTCCAGGGTCGGCGGCTCCAGCAACGGCGGCAGCCACACCTGGTGCGGCTTGGGGCCCTGGTTCTTGGTGCGCTGCACCACGATGTCCAGCTCGGAGGGCTCCACCGGGGCGTCCGGCTTCTTCTCCTCCTTGGGCTTGTCCTCCAGCACCGGCCGCACCGGTTCCTTCGGGATCTCCACGAAGTCCGGCACGAACAGCTTCGGCCTGCGGTCGCCGCCGACCGGCGCGGAGGTCTGCACGGCCTGCATGCCCGGCGGGCGGTACGGGCCGGAGACGTAACAGGCCTTGAACCGGATCATCGGCTCGGTGGCGCCGTACTTCAGGTAGCCGGAACCCGGGATGGACGGCAGCTCGTAGGCATCCGGCACACCGAGCACCGCGCGGGACTCCGAGGCGGAGAAGGTCTTGAGGCCGACCCGGTAGGACAGGTGGGTGTCCAGGCCGCGTAGCTTGCCCTCCTCCAGCCGCTGGGAGGCCAGCAGCAGGTGGATCTGCAGCGAGCGGCCGAGGCGGCCGATCGCGACGAACAGGTCGATGAAGTCCGGCTTGGCGGAGAGCAGCTCGGAGAACTCGTCGATGACGATGAACAGCGCGGGCAGCGGGTCGAGGTCGGCGCCCTTCTCGCGCGCGGCCTCGTAGTCCCAGACGTTCTTGAAGTTGCCGCCGTTCTTCAGCGACTCCTGCCGCCGGTTCATCTCACCGGCGATGGCATCGCGCATGCGGTCGACCATGGTGAGGTCGTCCGCCAGGTTGGTGATGACCGCCGCGACGTGCGCCGCGCCGTCCAGGCCGGCGAAGGTCGCGCCACCCTTGAAGTCGATGAGGATCAGGTTGAGCTGGGCCGAGGAGTGCGTGGCCATCAGGCCCAGCACCAGGGTGCGCAGGAACTCCGACTTACCGGAACCGGTCGCGCCGATGCACAGGCCGTGCGGGCCCATGCCGCCGACCGCGGCCTCCTTGATGTCCAGCTCCACCGGCTGACCGAACTCGCCGACGCCGAAGGGCACCTTGAACCGGTCGCTGATCGGCTTGGGCCGCCAGGCCTGGGCGATGTCGAAGGTCATCGGGTCGCGCAGGCCGAGCAGCTCGAACAGGCCGACGTTGGAGCTCAGCAGCGGCTCGTCCTCGTTGGACTCGCCGCCGCCGGTGGCGGTGCGGTACGGGGAGAGCTTGCGGGCCAGCGCCTCGGCCTCGGCCACGCTGAGCGCGTCCGGCTGACCGAACCACTCCACCCCGCTGGCGCTGCGCGCGCCGAGCCGGGTGGGCTCGACCACCAGGCGCAGGCCGCGGCGGGAGGCCAGCGAGCCGAGGCTGTCGGAGAGGTCCAGCAGCGTGACGCCGGTGAACCCCTCGGTCATCAGGATGTTCTCTTCGCGGGTGACCTCACCGTCATCGATGACGATCACGATGTGCGGCTCGTCGGTGCTCGGCGGCGCGTTGCGGGTGAACCGCTGCCGGTCCCGCAGCGGCTGCTCCAGCTGGTCCAGCCAGGCCTCGATCTGGGCCAGCGAGCCCGCCATCATGCGCAGCTGGCCGATGCCGTCGACCAGCTTGGGGTGCTGGGCGTGCGGCAGCCACTTCGCCCACTCCCACTCCGCCTTGGTCTTGCCCGCGGTGACCACCGCGATGAGCAGGTCGTCCGGGGTGTGGAAGGTGGTCAGCTGGGCCAGCATGGCGCGGGCCAGCGGCCGGGTCAGCTCCTTCTCACCGTGCAGGCTGATCGCGGCGAACCCGCGCATGGTGATCGAGATCGGCAGGTCCGGCACCAGCGAGTGCGCGCGCACGAACCGGCGCAGGGCCAGCGTGGAGATCGGCTCCAGCTCGTCCACCGGGCCGGTCTGCGGCGGGACCAGGCGGGTGGCCAGCCGCTGGGTGCCCACGCAGATGCGCACGTGCACGAAGTCGGGGTCGTTGGCCCTGCGCTCCCACATGCGCCGGCTCTTCTTGGCCGTGAGCGACCACAGCATCTTCGGGTCCGGGTGCACCCACTCGCGCTCGGCGCGCTGCTCGGCGATGGCCTCGCGGGCCCGCTGCCGCATCTGACCGAGGTACCGCAGGTAGTCCTTGCGGTCCTCGTTCATCTCGGCCTTCTTCTGGCCCTTGCCGCCACCGCCCATGCCGCCACCGGCCATCATGCCGATGGTCGAGATCAGGAACATGCCGCCGAAGAGCAGCGACTGGGGGTTCTTCCCGCCAGTCTGGAACATGAAGATCATCATGCCGACGGAGGCGACGATCATCACGAAGGGCAGGACCTTCATGAAGATGTTGCCGGGGATGACCCTGGGCACCTCGGGCGGCGGCTCCAGGTGAACCTCGCCGCCGGGGGGTCGCGGCGGGCTGAGCCGCGGCGAACGCTTGAACTGAAGCGTGCTCACCGAACGGATACCTCTTAGTCGCTCGTCATCGGCCAAACCGGTCACGTGCCACCCGTACGGGGGCCCAGGGAGACTTTCCTACCCCATTCCACCCGAACCCGGGGTACTGGCATCACCGGTGCGGCCATACTAGGGGCGCTTGCCGACCGCTAGGGCCAGTTCGGGCAATGCGCCCCGAACCGGGTACGAATGACTCGGCACGAGCAGAGACCAACCCGAGTACAGAACAAGGGGGCGCCTGGTGGCGACCGGGACGACGGTGTTCAGCCGAGTGACCGTGGTGGCACCGCGAACGCGCATCGACGTCGCGCTTCCCGCGGATGTCGCGGTGGCGGACCTGCTGCCGATGCTGCTGGAGATGGCCCAGGAGAACAGCCCGGACGGCGGCGTCCGGCACGGCGGCTGGTGCCTGGCGAAGATCGGCCAGGACCCGCTGGAGCCGGGTCGCACGCTCGCCTCGCTCGCGGTCGTCGACGGCGACATCCTGCAGCTGCGCCGGCGGGTGGAGAACCCGCCGAAGGCGCTCTACGACGACGTGGTGGACGCGATCGCCGACGCCGACCCGGCCAGCTTCCGGGCCTGGGACGCCGAGACCGCGCGCAAGCTCGGGCATTGGGCCGGCGGCCTGGCCTTCCTGGCCGCCGCGGTCACCGTCGGCCTGGCGGGCACCGCCTACCCGCTGGCCGCCGCGATCACCGCGGGCGTGGCCGCGGTCGTCGCGGTGATCGTCGGCGCGGTGGTCGTGCGCTCCTACGCCGCCCCCACCACCGGCATCATCATCGCCGCCACCGGTGGCCTGCCGATGGGCTTCGTGGCCGGTCTGTACGCGGTGCCCGGCGGTCCGGGCGCGGCCAACCTGCTGCTCGGCTTCGCGCTGGTCGCGGTGGTCGCGGGCGCGGCGCTGATGGTGATCGGCGCGGGCGTGTCGGTGTTCATCGCCGCGGTCACCGTCGGCGTGCTCGGCCTGCTCACCTCCACCGTGGCGATGTTCGTGGACTACCCGCCGCACGGCTTCGGCGCCGGCGCCGCCGCGGCCGCGCTGGTGGTGCTGTCCACGCTGCCGCAGATGACCATCAAGATGGCCAAGATCCCGCTGCCGCACGTGCCGAGCAACGCCGAGGACCTCAAGGAAGACCAGGGCTTCCCGGACTACGAGGTGATCGAGCGCCGCGCGGGCCTTGCCCACGAGTACATGACCGGCATGATCATCGGCTGCGGCCTGGTCGCCGCCGGTGGCGCCGTGCTGGCCGAAACCATGCCGAAGTTCTGGGGCCCGATCTTCGGCGCGGTGGTCACCGCGGTGCTGCTGCTGCGCGCCCGCACCTACGCCAACGGCAGCCAGGCGGTGGCGCTGCTGTCCACCGGCATCCTCTCCGCCGGTGGCCTGCTGGTCGGCTGGATGCTCACCGCCAGCCCGTTCGGCCAGCTGCTGTGGGTCTTCGGCACGCTGATCGCGCTGGCCACCCTCGGCCTGGTGCTCGGCGTGGTGTTCCCGAAACAGCGCTTCTCCCCGCCGATGCGCCGCTCGGTCGACGTGGCCGAGGCGATCTTCATCGCCGCCGTGCTGCCGCTGGCCCTGGCGGTCATGGAGCTGTACTCCGCGATGCGAGCGCTGTGATGCGGCGGTTGCGGCGAGCCGCGGCGCTCACCGGCGTCGCGGCCACCCTGCTCACGCTCAACCCGCTGTGGGTCGCCCAGGCCCAGCAGCCGACCCCCTCGGGCCTGGCCAAGCCGGACGACCAGTTCCCGAAGCCCCCGCCCCTGGGCACCCCCGCACCGTTCGGGCCTGCGGTGAGGGATCTAACCTACGAGGCCAAACAGGGCTGCATCCAGCCGGGCAACAACGGGCTGACCGTTGAGGAACGGCCGTGGGGCCAGATGGTGCTCCAGTTCGAGAAGGCCTGGCGGTTCGCCACCGGCAAGAAGCAGAAGGTCGCCGTCATCGACACCGGGGTCAACCCGCATCCCCGGCTGGGCAACCGGCTGCAGGGCGGTGGCGACTACGTCCAGGACGGCCGGAACGGCACCGAGGACTGCAACGGCCACGGCACGCTGGTGGCCGGGATCATCGCCGCGAACAACGACGACAGCACCGAGGGCTTCAAGGGCGTCGCGCCGGACGCGGAGATCCTGGCCTTCCGCCAGACCGACCCGTTCTTCCAGGCCAAGGACAGCAACGGGGTGACCAAGTCCGCGGGCCGGGTCGGCACGCTGGCCCAGGCCATCCGCAGGGCGGCCGACGACCCCGAGGTCACGGTGATCAACATCTCCGAGACCATCTGCGGCGCGGTCGGCACGCTGGCCGACCAGCCCATGCTGCGGGCCACCGTGCGGTACGCGGTGAAGGAGAAGGACAAGGTCATCGTGGTCGCGGCCGGCAACACCGACTCCGGCAACGACAAGAGCAGCTGCAAGAACAACAACGAGCCGGGCCGGGCCAGGGTGGTCACCAGCCCCGCCTTCTTCGACGACGACGTGCTCACCGTGGGCGCGGTCAAGCGGGACGGCAGCGCGGCCGAGTTCTCCATCGGCGGTCCCTGGGTGGACATCGCCGGACCGGGCACCCAGATCACCTCGCTGGACCCCGGCCGGGGCGCGACCAAGCTGGCCAACCGGATGCTGGACAACAGCGGCAACCCGACCGAGATCCAGGGCACCAGCTTCGCCGCGCCGTACGTGGCCGGGGTGGCCGCGCTGGTGCGGGAGCGGTTCCCCAACCTGGACGCCTACCAGGTGATGTCCCGGCTCCAGCAGACCGCGCAGCACCCGGCGGGCAAGGACGGCCGGGACTTCTACCTCGGCTACGGCATGGTCGACCCGATCGCCGCGCTGACCGCGGTGCTGCCGGAGGAAGCCGGTGTGCGGCCCTCGCCCGCACTGCGCGACACCATGGCGCTGAAGCCGCCGCTGGAGAAGAACTGGACGCCGATCGTGGTCGCGCTCGCGGGCGCGGGCGGCGGGCTCGGACTGCTGCTGCTGACGCTGTTCGTCATGCACACGGTGCAGCGCAACCGGAAGGGCGAGGAAGAGTCCGCCCTGCGACCCCTGCACTGAGACCTGTTCCGCCCTCGGGGCTCCTGCTCGCCGAGCGGGAGCCCCGAGGTTTGTCAGTCCTCGCCGATGACCGGGGGCGCGGCCTTCTTCGGCTTGCCGAACAGCTCGGTCGAGCTGGCCGTGACCCTGGTCTTGGACTTGTGCTCCTGGTCCCCGCCCTGGCCACCGCCACCGGCGCCCATCATGCCGCCCATCGGCATCATCCCGCCCATGCCGCCCGCGGGTGGCGCGCCCGCGCCGGGACCCATCGGCCCGGCGGCCGCCGCCGCGGGCTGCGGGCTGGCCGAAGGCCCCTGCACCGCCGCCGCCGCGCCGCCGGGTGGCGGGGCCGGGGGCGCCGAGGCCGCACCGCCGAGGGAGCCGCCAGCGCCGAGGCCACCGCCGCCTGCTCCGCCACCGCCGAAGCCACCGCCTCCGCCGCCACCGGCCCCGCCGCCGCCCTTGGCGGCCTTGGTGCCCTCCTCGGTGGGGGCTGGGGGCTTGGGGGCGTCGAAGTTCCAGTTGGTTGCGGGCATGGTGTGGGTGAGCTTGATGGCGGCGAAGGCGTCGGCCTGCTCGAAGCCGTCGCACAGGCCCACCAGGGCCTCCAGGACCTGGCGGGCCGCCTCGAAGAGCTCCTTGGTGGGGCGGTGCTGGTCGTCCAGGTACTTCTTGGCCCTGACCTCGCCCTGCACCGGCACGACCATCGCGGCCGAGACGTTCTCCGCGCTGTCGGCGAGCACCTCGACCAGGTCGCGCACGATCTGGCTCAGGCCGTCCGCGGTGGCGTCCAGCGCGTCGGCGAGGGCGACCATGGCATCGGAGACGCCGCCGCCTGCCAGGCCGACCTTGCGCATGTGGTCCAGGAAGGCGTCGGAGTCCGCGCCGTCCCAGACCGAGTCCAGGCCGCCCAGCGGCTTGGTCACCCTGGCCGAGACGTCCTCCAGGCTGCGGGCCGCGGCGCGCCAGCGGGCGGCCTCGGCGTGCATGTCGTTCCACTGGCCGACCACCGGGCCGAAATATTCCTCGACCGGGTCGGCGACGCCGAGCTGGCGGGCGGTGCGGGACAGGTAGTTCAGGTGGTCGTCCAGGCCGCGGGCGGCGGCGCGGCCGTCCGGCCCGCTGTCCCGGGGGACGGTCAGCGGCTCGGGGTGGGCGCGCAGCGAGCTGAAGTCCATGCTCAGCGCCTCCCCTCGGTGCGGCGCAGGCCGCTGGCGCTGTCGGACTCGCCGCCCTGGTAGTGCTTGACCACCTCGCCGAGCTCACCGGAGGCCGAGCGCAGCACCTCGCCCGCGCGCGCCAGCTGGCCACGCAGCAGCTCGGCGGCCCTGGCGTAGGACTCGGCGGTGCGCAGTTGCCTGCCCAGCTCGCCGAAGGCCTCCGGGCCGAGCGGGCTGGCGCCGAGCGTGCCCGCCGCCCGGCCCAGCTCGTCACCGGCCGCCGCGACCTGCTTGGCGTACCCGCTCAGCCAGTCGGTGTCGACTCTGACCTTGTTGGCCATTCCAGCCCCCAGTTCTCGCCTGCCCGTCCGCACGAACTCCGACGATGCGCCCGGGTGTCCGGTTCCCGCCGGGGCGGGCCGGCTCAGCCGCCGGGCTGCGCGTTCTGCGAGGGCATCACCCGTCGCTTGGGGTCGGTCTCGTCCACCTGCACGGTGTCGAAGATCCGGGCGGCTTCCTTCGGATCCAGGATGGGCCCGGTCGGCAGTGTGCGCAGGATGACCTCGGGCGCGGGCCGGTAGTCGGCGCCCAGCCCCAGTCCCTCGGCGACCTTCTGGTTCGGGATGCCGAAGCGCACGCCGCGGTCGGAGACCAGGAAGATCGGGCCGGAGCCGAAGTTGTTCTCCGAGGTCGTGCTGCGCACCACCGCGGCCTTGCCCGGCGGCATGAAGAACTTGTCGACCTTGTCCCCGCTGCCGTCGGCCTGGGCCAGCTCGACCGGCTTCAGCTTCGGGTCCGGGGTGGGCGTGGCATTGGCCAGGCCGACCCAGGTGACCGGCTTGCCGCCCTGCACGCCCCAGTTCAGGCAGGTGGTGCCCTGCTCAAGCACGCCGACGATCTTCGGGACCACCCTCGGGTAGTCCTTCATGTCGATCGCGGTGTTGCTGCGCTGCAGGTTGCTCACCGCGCCCGGCCCCAGGGTGACCCAGGCCGAGCTGCTGCCGGAGGCGGTCTGCATCAGGTCGGCCACCGCCAGCGGGATCTCCTGCACGCCGTCCTTGAGCAGCAGGTAGTAGCCGAAGCTGCCGTCCGCGCGCTGCTCCCGGACCACCTCGCCGACCTTGCGGCCGCTGGGCGCGGGGTAGGCGGTGATGCTGCTGCCCTTGTCGCTGATCTCCAGCGGCTTGAGCTCCTTGACCTCCGGGATCGAGTTGATCAACGCGGAGGAGGCCAGCCGCGGCACCGGGTTGGAGATGCGCATCGCGTTCATCAGCGCCTTGTTGCCCATGTCGATCTTGGCGCGCACCGCACCCGCGCCCGGCAGGCCCTTGGCCGGGTCGCTGGCGAAGACCAGGTAGTGGCTGCCGTTGGGGGCCTTGAACAACAGGCCCTCTTCGTCCTTGAGCTTGCGGCCGAGGTTGGTCACCCCACCGAAGGCGGTGGTGTCGATCGCGGGCTTCTCCTCACCCTTCACCTGGGCCTGGTCCACGGTCAGCTGATCGCAGACGCCCCAATCGGGTGAAACGATCTGCTCGCCGGTCGGCAGCAGCTCGGGCGCGCCGGGGATGCCGGTGAAGGCGCCCCTGGAGACCCCGGTGAGCGAGGCCTCGTCCACCGTCACGGGCGCGGTGGCCTGCCCCGCGCTACCGCCCATGGCCACCAGCAGCAACCGGGCCGAAGCCAGGTTCGGGGTCGCGACCAGCATCTTCGTCGGGTTGTTCATCGCCACGTACACGGCGCCGGACTGCTTGCTGATCACGATGCCGTTCTCCGGCGGCGCTTTACCGGTCGGGTCCAGGTAGCCCCAGACGATGAAACCCAGGCAGCAGACCGCGGCGAGGATCGCCCCGACCACGGTCGCGCGTGTCTGGGTGCGGGTCGGTTCGTGCAACATCACCGCGTCCTTGCGGACCAGCGCGGATTCCATCCTGCGAATCACGAACTGGTACGCGTGAACCTGGGACTTGGTGGTAGGTGTTGAGGGCATTCTCGGCCTGCTGCTCTCCCGGTCGCGGTACGGTTCGGCAGGATAGCCGGATCGGCGGGTCGCGTGGGTGCGGTTGGGGGAACCCGACACTCCTTCGGCGGAGCCCGGCGCACGCACATCGTCCACCGGCTGCCACCTGCCAGGTCCATCAGGGAGCGTTTCGTGCCCACGAGGGGAACAACAGAGGGCGGATGTCCGTGACCACACCTCAGTCTGCCCAGCAGCGTCCGCCGGCGCCGCCGAGCCCGGCGGCCATGGCCGGTGCGGTGCGCACCGTGATGCGCGCCCGGCGGCGCGAGGTCGGCGCCACCCTCGGGGCGCTGCCGGTCGCCAACCTGGTCGTGCTGGAGATCGGCGGCGCCCTCGGGCTGGTGCTGCTGGCGATCAACACCGCCCTGCTGCCGGTGGCCGCCGGCGTGGCCGGGCTGGCGCTGATCCTGGCGCTGACCCGCGTGCGCGGCCGCTGGCTGACCCAGTGGATCAGCCTGACCACCAGCTACCGCTTCCGCTCGCACACCAGGGTCGCGCACCCGGTGCCGCCGGAGCAGGCGCTCTCCGCCGCCGACACCGACGCCAAGGTCACCGGCACCGAGGACGTCCGGGTCGGGCTGCTCCGGCTGGCCTTCCCGGACCTGGTGGTGGCGCACAGCAAGGACCACGAGGACCGGCCGATCGGGCTGGCCTGGCACGAGGGCACCTGGACCGCGCTGCTGCTGGTCGACCCGGCGCCGCAGATGGTCTCGCACGTGGGCGCCACCCCGCCGCTGCCGCTGAGCTCGCTCGCACCCTGTCTTGAGGACCGCGGTGTGGTGCTGGACTCCATCCAGGTCGTCACGCACTGCTACCCGGGCAGCGCGGCCCTGCCGCCGTCCTCGCCCGCGCTGGCCTCCTACCTGGAGGTGCTCGGCCCGCTGCCCGCGGCCGCCCGGCGCACCACCTGGATCGCGGTCCGGCTGGACCCCAAGCGCTGCCCCGCCGCGGTGCGGGAACGCGGCGGCGGCGTGGTCGGCGCGCATCGCGCGCTGATCGGCGCGGTCTCCCGGGTGCGCAACGCGCTGGAGTCCCGCGGCGTGCCGATCCGGCCGCTGGACGCCGACGAGCTGCTGCGCTCGGCCACCTCGGCCGCGGAGCTGAGCAGCGCCACCGGCACCGGCAAGCCGGTCAGCCTCATCGAGCGCTGGACCGGGGTCACCGCCGGTGGCATCGGGCACGCCAGCTACGCGGTCACCGGCTGGTCCACCAAGGGCGTGGCGCAGAGCCTGAACGTGCTCACCGGGATCCGCGCGCTGTCCTCCACGGTGTCCGTGGCGATCGCGCCCAGCGGCGAGCCCGGCCAGGTCGGGCTGCGCGGGCTGGTGCGGGTCAGCGCCCGCAACCCCGCCGAGCTGGACGCGGCGCACACCAGGCTGCAGCAGGTCAGCAACCACATCGGCATCAGCCTGACCCCGTTGAAGGGCCAGCAGCTGGACGCCTTCGCCGCCTCGCTGCCGCTGGGAGGGAACACATGAGCAGCCGCATGATGGAGAACAAGGCGGCCGACCTCGGCGTCGCGCCGGAGTTCCTGGTCGCGCCGGAGATGCTGGACGCGATCAGCCCCACCGGCGACCGCGGCGGCATGGTGCTCGGCTCCGGGATCAAGGGCGAGCCGCTCACCGTGTCGGTGATGCGCAACCAGCCCACCCGGATCGTCTCGGTCGGGGGGCTCTACCTGGCCCGCCAGGTGGCGCTGCGCGCGATGGCCATCGGCGCCTGGGTGGTCATCGCCACCGGCCGCCCGCAGGCCTGGCAGGTGCTCACCAGGGCCGCCGGACAGGGCCCTGAGGCGCAGCAGATGCCGCTGGTGCAGATCCGCAGGCTGTCCCCGATCGAGCTGCCCAGGGCCTCGGAGGACGGGCCGCTGCTGGTGGTGCACGACGGCGGCGCGGTGCCGCAGGAGATGTTCCCGCCCCGCTCGGCCTGGCAGACCACCCTGTACGTGCTGCCCTACCTGCACCCGCAGGCCTCGGCCACGGCGAACAACGCCGACCTGGTGCTGATGCAGCGCCTGCCGGTGGGCCAGGCCCAGCTGGCCGGCCGGATCTGGCGGCTGCCGCCGCCGATGGTGAACCAGCTGACCCAGCTCAAGGACGACGGCGTGGTGGCCTTGGGCGCGAACCTGTGGCGCCCGCTGCGGCTGGTGACCACGCCGAAGGAACAGCAGATCCTCGGCCCGGTCCGCCGCGGCGACTGACGTGCGATCCCGGCTGCCGTCTCAGCGGCAGCCGGGCACCGCGCGCACGTTGCGGGTCAGCTCGGCCCGCGCGGCCAGCTCGGCGTCTTCCGGGTAGTCGACCCTGACCAGCACCAGCCCGTGCGCGGGGGCCACCGTGACGCCGTTGGCGCGTTCGGTGGACCGCAGCAGCTCGGCTGGCCAGCTCACCGGTTTGCGGCCGTCGCCGACCGCGAGCAGCGCGCCGACCAGGCTGCGCACCATGGAGTGGCAGAACGCGTCCGCGGACACCGCCGCCAGGAGCACGTGCTCGCTCTCCGCGCGCCACTCCAGCCGCTGGAGCTCCCGGACCGTGGTGGCGCCCTCCCTGCGCTTGCAGAAGGCGGCGAAGTCCCGTTCCCCGAGCAGCAGGGCGGCGGCCTCGTTCATCGCGGCCAGGTCCAGCCGGCGGGGCACCGAGACGATCCGCCTGGCGTCCAGCGGGTCCACGCCGTAGGGCGCGGTGCCCACCCGGTACTCGTAGTGCCTGCGCAGCGCGGCGAACCGGGCGTCGAAGTCGGCGCTGACCACCCTGGCGGCGAAGACCCGCACGTCGGCGGGCAGCAGCCGGGCCAGCCTGCGCGGCAGACCGTCCACATCGGACTCGGCAGGCAGGTCGAGGTGGGCGACCTGGCCGGTGGCGTGCACCCCGGCGTCGGTGCGCCCGGCCACGGTCAGCGTGATCTCCCTGCGCAGCACCCGGGAGATGGCTTCCTCCAGCACCCCGCACACGGTGCGGCGGCCGGGCTGCTTGGCCCAGCCGGAGAAGTCGGTGCCGTCGTAGCCGAGGTCGAGGCGAACGCGCACGAGCCCGCCATCCCCAGCGGGGGTGGCGGGCTCGGCGGACTGGAGCTCAGTCGTCACTTCTTGGCGTCGTCGGCCTTCTCGGCGTCCTCAGCCTTGGCTTCCTCGGCCTTGGGCTCCTCGGCGGTCTCCGCCTTGGTGTCCTCGACCTTGGTGTCCTCGGCCTCGACGACCTCGGTACCGGTCACCGCGTCGGCCTTGGGGGCGTCCTTGGCGAACTTGGTGCCGCGGGCCTTCTCCGCCTCAGCGGTGACGGTCTTCTCGCCCACCAGCTCGATGATCGCCATCTGGGCGTTGTCGCCCTTGCGCGGCATCGACTTGATGATGCGGGTGTAGCCGCCGGGACGCTCCGCGAAGTGCGGGCCGATCTCGGCGAACAGCTTGTGCACCACGTCCTTGTCGCGGACGGTGCGCATGACCTCGCGGCGGTTGTGCAGGTCGCCGCGCTTGGCCTTGGTGATCAGCTTCTCGGCGAGCGGGCGCAGCCGCCGCGCCTTGGCCTCGGTGGTGGTGATCCGGCCGTGCTGGAACAGCTGGGTGGCCAGGTTGGCCAGCAGCAGCCGCTCGTGGGCCGGGGACCCACCGAGCCGGGCTCCCTTGGTGGGCGTGGGCATCGGTTACTCCTCTAGATCAAGCTCAACGCTGTGACGTGTCAGCGTCCACAGTGGACGGACAGCTCAGAGCTGCTCCGTCTCCGCGTAGTCCTGGCCATCGTCGTGGACGGTGTCGACGTGCCCACTTGCCCAACCCTCACCGGTGTACTCCGAGGCCGCGGCGGACGGGTCGAACCCGGGCGGGCTGTCCTTGAGCGCGAGCCCAAGGCCGGCCAGCTTCAGCTTGACCTCGTCGATCGACTTGGCACCGAAGTTGCGGATGTCGAGCAGGTCCGCCTCGCTGCGCGAGACCAGCTCGCCAACGGTGTGGATGCCCTCGCGCTTGAGGCAGTTGTAGGAACGGACCGTGAGGTCCAGGTCCTCGATCGGCATCGCGAACGCCGCGATGGTGTCCGCCTCGGCGGGCGAGGGGCCGATCTCGATGCCTTCGGCGTCGACGTTGAGCTCACGGGCCAAGCCGAACAGCTCGACGAGGGTCTTACCGGCCGATGCCACCGCGTCGCGGGGGGTGATCGACGGCTTGGTCTCCACGTCCAGGATCAGCTTGTCGAAGTCCGTGCGCTGCTCGACACGGGTGGCCTCGACCTTGTACGTCACCTTCAGCACCGGCGAGTAGATCGAGTCGACCGGGATCCGGCCGATCTCGGCGCCGGCCTGCTTGTTCTGCATGGCCGGGACGTAGCCGCGACCGCGCTCGACAACGAGCTCGATCTCCAGCTTGCCCTTGCCGTTCAGGGTGGCGATGTGCAGGTCGGGGTTGTGCACGGTGACACCGGCCGGCGGCACGATGTCGCCAGCGGTGACCTCACCGGGGCCCTGCTTGCGCAGGTACATGGTGACCGGCTCGTCCTCTTCGGAGCTGACGACCAGCTCCTTGAGGTTCAGGATGATGTCGGTGACATCCTCCTTCACGCCGGGCACCGTGGTGAACTCGTGGAGCACGCCGTCGATGCGGATGCTGGTCACCGCTGCCCCCGGGATGGAGGACAGCAGCGTGCGCCGCAGCGAGTTGCCGAGGGTGTAGCCGAAGCCCGGCTCCAGCGGTTCGATGACGAACCGGGAGCGGGTCTCGTTGACCGTGTCCTCGGCCAGCGTGGGCCGCTGGGAGATAAGCACTGTGGAACTCCTTTACCTGTCGGCGCCCGCTATTTGACGCCGTACTGGGCCTTGCCCCGGCGGCACACCCTTCGTGCTGCCGGTGGAGACGCAGTGCCGGGGCGACTGTCGCAAGACAGCCGCCCCGGTACACGTCACTTCGAGTAGAGCTCGACGATGAGCTGCTCCTGGACCGGGGTGTCGATCTGAGCCCGGACCGGGAGCGAGTGCACGAGCACACGCAGCGTCGACGGAACAACCTGGAGCCAGGCCGGCACCGGACGGTCGCCGAGGGCTTCCTTCGCGGCCAGGAACGGCAGCGTCGGCAGCGACTTCGGCTTCACGTCGATGATGTCGTACTGGGACACCCGGAAGCTCGGGATGTTGACCTTCTTGCCGTTGACCAGGAAGTGGCCGTGGGCCACCAGCTGGCGCGCCTGACGCCGGGTACGAGCCAGGCCGGCGCGGTACACGACGTTGTCCAGCCGCGACTCGAGGATGATCAGCAGCGCCTCACCGGTCTTGCCGGTGACGCGACGCGCTTCCTCGAAGTAGCGACGGAACTGCTTCTCCAGCACGCCGTAGGTGAAGCGAGCCTTCTGCTTCTCCTGCGACTGCAGCAGGTACTCGGACTCCTTGATGCGAGTCCGGCCGTGCTGGCCAGGGGGGTACGGACGGCGCTCGAAGGAGCGGTCGCCGCCGATGAGGTCAACCTTGAGCCGACGAGACTTACGAGTCGCGGGACCGGTGTAACGAGCCATCGTGAATTACTCCTTCCCGCGCTTAGACCCGGCGCCGCTTGGGCGGGCGGCAGCCGTTGTGCGGCTGCGGGGTCACGTCCTGGATAGTGCCGACCTCAAGACCAGCGGCCTGGAGGGAACGGATCGCGGTTTCCCGGCCAGAGCCAGGGCCCTTCACGAACACGTCGACCTTGCGCATGCCGTGTTCAGCGGCCTTGCGGGCACAGTTCTCCGCGGCCATCTGGGCGGCGAACGGCGTCGACTTGCGGGAGCCCTTGAAGCCGACGTGGCCTGCGGACGCCCAGCTGATCACGTTGCCCGCGGGGTCCGTGATCGACACGATCGTGTTGTTGAACGTGCTCTTGATGTGGGCGAACCCATGAGAGACGTTCTTCTTTTCCTTGCGCCGGATTTTCTTGACCCCGGCGCCCGTACGGGACTTCGGTGGCATGTTGCGGTGATCTCCTAGCTAGCGCGAGGTCTTACTTCTTTCCGGCCTTCTTCTTGCCGGCGACCGTCTTCTTCGGGCCCTTGCGGGTACGCGCGTTGGTCTTGGTGCGCTGGCCCCGCACGGGCAGGTTGCGGCGGTGCCGCAGCCCCTCGTAACAGCCGATCTCGATCTTCCGGCGAATGTCGGCCTGAACCTCGCGGCGGAGGTCACCCTCAACCTTGAAGTGGTTCTCGATGTACTCGCGGAGCTTGACGACGTCGTCGTCAGAGAGCTCGCGAACACGCAGGTCGGCGCTCAGGCCGGTCGCGCCCAGGATCTCCCGGGAGCGCGTACGGCCAATGCCGAAAATGTAGGTCAGCGCGATCTCCAACCGCTTCTCGCGGGGAAGATCGACGCCAGAGAGTCGTGCCATGCGGCGACTTTCTCCTTCGTCGTATCTCCAGGTCTTCTCCCCGACCGCCCCACGAGTCGACTCGACTACTCATGGGCCCCGGCCTGGAGACCGGGGGTCAGTCGCGGCACCGCGGTGCCGGACAGGTTCGGGGAGGCTTGTGTGGTTTTGTCGTCCGGATCAGCGACCCGAAGTGCGGGTGATCAGCCCTGACGCTGCTTGTGACGCAGGTTCTCGCAGATCACCATGACCCGCCCGTGACGGCGGATCACCTTGCACTTGTCGCAGATCTTCTTGACGCTCGGCTGGACCTTCACGGTCGTGCACTCCTGCTTGGCCGCGTGTCCTGGGGGCACCAGGACACCGTGGAGGTCACTTGTAGCGGTAGACGATGCGGCCACGGGACAGGTCGTAGGGCGAAAGCTCCACGACTACCCGGTCCTCGGGCAGGATGCGGATGTAGTGCTGCCGCATCTTGCCGCTGATGTGTGCAAGGACCCTGTGGCCGTTCTCCAGCTCGACGCGAAACATCGCGTTGGGGAGCGGCTCGACTACGCGGCCCTCGACTTCAATGGCCCCGTCCTTCTTGCCCATGTCCTCCGCGTTTCGTGACAGTGATGATCTGGCAAACCCGATCAGACTAGGAAAGACCCCTGATCAGGCGGTGTACGGACAGTCGAGGGGCCCGCTACCTTCGAGACCCTGGATGACCGCCGGGTGAGCACCAGAAGTGCGGAACACCGGTCGCCAGGCAGCTGAGGAACAGCCACGGGCACGTCGGAACGGGCACAACGAGATGCGCCGTCGCTCCAGTGTAGGCGCAGTATGCGCTGGTCTCCAAACCGGGGTGGTTCAGCCGCGCTCGCCACGCTGCCGCTCACCACGTCTGCTCATCCAGCTGAACAGCTCGATGGCCCCCCAGATGCCCACCGGCCAGAGGAACCAGGGGTAGATCCCCTCGCCGGTGACCAGCGCCATGCCGGCCCACACCGCGACCATGATCGCGCTGGCGATGAGCCAGGTCCGCACTGATTCGCTCACGCCAGCCAGGGTGGCAGCACGCCCCGTCACCAGGCGTCATCCCCGATGGGGATTCGAGGGGGTCCCTGAGAGGGAGCTCGGTCGGCCCAGCGCCTGGGCGGGCCTTGTTACACCCCGTGCAGGTCCGGACACAGACAAGGCAGGAGGGGGTGCCATGACGAGCCCGGAGGAGCGCTTCACCGCGCTGTACCAGCGCCACTACGAGGACATCGCCCGGTACGTCCGCCGCCGCGCGCCCGATGTCGAGTGCCGGGACGCGGTCGCCGAGGTCTTCCTCATCGGCTGGCGCCGGTTCGCCGAGGTGGAACGAGCCAGGAAACCGCTGCCGTGGCTCTACGGGGTCGCGCGCCGGGTGCTGGCCAACGAGTTCCGCAGCGCGGGACGGGCACGGAGCCTGCTCGACCGGATCGCCCGGCACACCGGCCCTGCCGAGACGCCGAACCACGCCGAGGAGACCGCCGTGCGGGTGTCGGTGGCGGCCTGGTTCGACCGGTTGCCGGAGCCCGACCGCGAGGCACTGCGACTGATCGCCTGGGAGTGCCTGTCCACCACGGACGCGGCCCTGGCGCTGGGCTGCAGCCCGGCCGCGCTGGCGATGCGACTGCACCGCCTGCGGCGCAGGCTGCGGCGGGAAATGGTCGTCACCGCCCCGCGGTCGCGCGCCAAGGAACTGGTCGACCTCTCCACCCCGCTGTTCCGGACCGGAGGCGAGTGATGACACGAACACGAGACGAGCTGCGCCAGCTCATCGCCGGACTGGATCCCGCGGTTGGCCACCAGCCAGCCCCGGGTCCAGCCGAACGCGCAGCCGACCTGCACCGCATCCTCGGCTCCGGGCCGCCGGTCCGCACGCCCGGCATCCGGCCACGGCGCGTTCTGCTGCTCGCCGCGGCGGCCGCGGTCACCGTGGTGGTAGGAGCCGTTCTACTGCCGGGGACCGGGCCGCGAGCGCACGCCGTGACACCAGCGCCGCTGGTCGTCGAGCCCCCGGCCGATCCGGGCCGTTCTGCCGCCGACCTCCTTCGGGACCTGGCCGCGGTCACCGAAGGTCTACCCGAGCCCAGTACCGACGGTCTGGCTGAGCACCTTCGGATGGAGAGCTGGTACCTGAACAGCCAGGTCGACCGCACCGGCACGGTGTCGGCAGTGATCCCCGGCGAGTTGGATCGGTGGCGGTTCCCCGACGGTTCCGGCTACGAGCGGAAGCTGGTGAAGGAGCCGGTGTTCAGTTCCGCCGAGGACCGGCAACGCTGGCTGAGCGAGGGCTCCCCTGGCTGGGACATGACGCCCAAGACCCAGCGGTTCGGACCAGGCGAACGGGACGAAGGTTTCGACGGTCCGCCGCCTGCCGACGCCGCTCGGTTCGCGGACTGGTTGCGCCGGGGCTTCGACTTCGCCAAGGAGCCGTTCCGCGCCTTCGCCGCGGCCACCGACGCGGCACGCACTCACGTCCTGCTCCCGCGCCAACGCGCCTGGCTGCTCCGCGCGCTGGCGGACACCTCCGGTTTCACCTACGACGGGATGACCACCGACCGCGCCGGACGTCGCGGTCACAGCGTGACCCTGACCGACACCAGTGGGCTGCCTGCCCGCCGGACGCTGGTCATCGACCCGGCCGATGGGCGCGTCCTCGACCGGGAGGAGATGCTGGTCTCCGATCCGGGCGAGCTCAACGTGCGGGTGCCCGCGGTCATCAGCTACGAGGTCTACCTGATCGCCGAACACGCGGCAGGTCCACGGTGAGCACGACGCCACGGGCGGGGAAGTCCGCGCCCGTGGCGTCACTCATGCCTCAGCCGTGCACCAGCCGGGCTCGGTCGTTGTACTCACCACCGACGGAGGGGCTGAGCTCCCAGTACTCCACATCCACCTGCCTGGCCCCGCCGGGCAGGTGGTACTCGAGGCCGCCGTTGTCCCACCGGATCTGCCGGTTGTGGTACGAGGACATCTTGTAGTGGAAGTTCCAGATCGCGAGGTCGTGCCACTTCTCCTCATTGAAGATCAGCCGGCGACCGTGACCGTTTTCGTGCTCGAACAGGCAGAACCACAGGTTCGCGCAGTCGTTGATATCCGTGACGCTCTCTGGCGCGACCCCGCGGGCTTTCGCCACGGACACGACCTTCGAGTCCGTGGCCTTGTCCCAGCCGACCGCCGCGTTGGCCTCGGCGTTGGTGCGAAAACACCGCGTGTCGGTATCGGAGAAGACCACGCACGATCTCGCTTCGCCCCAGCCCTGCGCCAGGCTGATCTGCCTGCCCTCGAACTGAGCCGTCGCGCCCACTGGCCCGGCCTGCTCGGCAGCCAAGGCCGGAGCCGTCACACCGGTCGCGATGACCACCGCGCCGGCGAGCACCGCGACCAGCCGCTGTCGCATTCTAATCGAACCCCCCTGAAACATTGGTCTGACAAGAAGAAATTAGCGACAATCGGCGATTTTGCCCCTGTCCCGGAGATCGGTTCTCAGCCTGTCCGCAAGAACAGGATTGGCCAGTGCGATAACTTGCCCGCGTCCAGTCAGGCCGAGCTTTCCGAGCACATTGGACACGTGGTACTTCACGGTGCGCACGGTGATCGACAGTCGCTCGGCCATGTCCGCGTTGGACAGTCCGGCGGTGAGCAGCAGCATGACCTCACGCTCACGCGCGGTGAGCCCCGCGTTGGCCACCAGTGACGTGGCGCCTTCACCTGCCGCGGCGGCCAGCTCCACCAGCCGCGTGGCCAGCGGACCGGTGAACCAGGCGTTGTTCCGGCCGACCGCGGCGACCGCCTGTGCCAGGTCACCCAGGTTGACGTCGGCGTCGGCCAGGCCACGCACCCCGGCTCGCAACAGCTCGACGAGGTGCTCATCGCTCCGTCCGGCGAGCAGGGCGACCACACCGACACCGAGTTCGGACCGGAGCCCGCGCACCAGCTCCGCGGTGAGCGGCAACTCGTCCTCGGCGACGACCACGTCCGCGGCCAGCCGTCGAGTCTCCTCGGCCAGCCTGGCCGCACTGCCGAGTTCGCCGACCACCACCAGACCGGGCGCGGCGGCCAGCTCCGCGCGGACGCTGCGCCGCCAGGCGCGATAACGCAAGCACAGCAACACCCTGACGCCCACCCGGCGTCCTTCATCGAACGCTCCCACGTGCCTGTCCCCCCTTGCCCACGACGGTTGCCGCGGGTTCACGCGGAGCTTGGCGCACGCGAACTCGCGCTGTCGTGGCACAGCAGGCGGAATGACCTGAAGAGCGCAACGGCGCCCGGGGCCGAAGCCGCCGGGCGCCGTCGCGCGATGCTGCTGTGGGTCAGTCCTCCAGGGCGGTGAGCACCCAGGGGCCGTCTTCGGTGACCGCGACGCTGTGTTCCCAGTGGGCGGCGCGGGAGCCGTCGTCGGTGATGACGGTCCAGCCGTCCTCGAGCTCGATGGTGTCGTCGCTGCCCAGGGTGACCATGGGTTCGACCGCGATGGCCATGCCGACCTTGAGCTTGGGGCCCTTGCCCGGCTTGCCGCGGTTGGGCAGGAACGGCTCCATGTGCATCTGGCTGCCGATGCCGTGGCCGCCGTAGTCGGCGACGATGGCGTAGGCCAGCCCGTCCCGCTTGGCCGCGGCCGCCACCGCGGTCTCGATGGCGTGGCTGATGTCGCTGAGCCGGTTGTCCGGGCGGACCGCGGCGATACCGGCGATCATCGACTCCCGGCAGGCGTTGGACAGCTTCAGCTCCTGCTCGGTCACCGTGCCGATGGCCAGGGTGACCGCGGAGTCGCCGTGCCAGCCGTCCAGGATCGCGCCGCAGTCCACCGACAGCAGGTCGCCGTCGGCGAGCACCTGCTCCCGGTTCGGGATGCCGTGCACGACCTGCTCGTTCACCGAGGCGCAGATCGAGCCCGGGAAGCCGTGGTAGCCCTTGAACGAGGGCACCGCGCCCGCGTCCCGGATGGTCTGCTCGGCCAGCTCGTCCAGCTCACCGGTGCTCACCCCGGCCTTGGCCGCCGAAGCGACCGCGGCCAGGGTGCGTGCCACCACCAGGCCGGCGGCGCGCATGGCCTCCAGCTCGGTGCGAGTCTTGATCTCGATTCCGCGTCCGCGCCTGAGCACGGGCCCCGCCCTTCTACCTACGGTTGTTGAGCGCGTCCAGCGCGCGGCCGGTGATCTCCTCGACCGTGCCGACCGCGTCCACCTTCAGCAGGATGTCCGCGTAGTAGTCGAGCAGCGGCGCGGTCTCCGAGCGGTACACCTGCTGGCGCCGCCGGATGACTTCCTCGTTGTCGTCGGAACGGCCCCTGGCGAGCAGCCGCTCCACCACGACGTCCTCCGCCACCGCGAACTCCAGCACCGCGTCCAGGGCCTCGTCGTTCTCCTTGAGGATCTGGCCGAGCACGTCCGCCTGCGCGGTGTTGCGCGGGAAGCCGTCCAGCAGGAAGCCGTTCACCGCGTCCGCCTCGGCCAACCGCTCCCGCACCATCGAGTTGGTGACCGAGTCCGGCACCAGCTCACCGGCGTCCAGGTAGCGCTTGGCTTCCTTGCCCAGAGCGGTCTCCTGGCCGACGTTGTACCGGAACAGCTCGCCGGTGGAGATGTGCGGCACACCGAGCTTCTGACTCAGCACGGTGGCCTGCGTACCCTTGCCCGCTCCGGGCGGGCCGACAAGAACGAGTCGCACTAGCGGAGGAACCCTTCGTAGTTACGCTGCATGAGCTGGCTCTCGATCTGCTTCACCGTGTCCAGGCCGACGCCGACCATGATCAGCACCGCGGTGCCGCCGAACGGGAAGTTCTGGTTCTGCCCATCGCCGGTGACACCGAGGAAGAAGTTCGGCAACACGGCGATGATGCCCAGGTAGAGCGAGCCCGGCAGGGTGATCCGGCTCAGTACGAACTGCAGGTACTCGGCCGTCGGACGGCCGGGGCGGATACCAGGGATGAACCCGCCGAACTTCTTCATCTCGTCGGCGCGCTCGTCCGGGTTGAACGTGATCGCCACGTAGAAGTACGTGAAGAAGATGATCAGCAGGAAGTACAGCGTGATGTGCACCCAGCTGCGCTGGTTGACCACCTGGTCGCGCAGGAAGATCTGCCACCAGCTCGCCTCGCCCGCGCCCTGGGTCAGCCTGGTGATCAGGTCCGGCAGGTACAGCAGCGAGGAGGCGAAGATGACCGGGATGACACCGGCCTGGTTCACCTTCAGCGGCAGGTAGGTCGAGGTGCCGCCGTACATCCGGCGGCCGATCATGCGCTTGGCGTACTGCACCGGGATCCGGCGCTGCGCCTGCTCCACGAAGATGACGCTGGCGATGATGACCAGGCCGAACACGCAGATGATGGCGAAGGTGACGCCGCCCTGGCGCAGGATGTTGGCGCCCTCGGCCGGGATCCGGGCCGCGATCATGGTGAAGATCAGCAGGGACATGCCGTTGCCGATGCCGCGCTCGGTGATCAGCTCACCCAGCCACATGATCACCGCGGTGCCCGCGGTCATCGTGATCACGATGACGATCAGGCCGAAGATGCCCTTGTCCGGGATGATGTCCAGCGTGCAGTTCTGGAACAGCTGACCTCGCACCGCGAGCGCGGTGAACGCGGTGGCCTGCAGGATGGCCAGCGCGATGGTGAGGTAGCGGGTGTACTGGGTCAGCTTGCCCTGACCGGCCTGACCCTCCTTGCGCAGCTGCTCGAACCGCGGGATGACCACGGTGAGCAGCTGGATGATGATGCTCGCGGTGATGTACGGCATGATGCCCAGCGCGAAGATCGACAGCTGCAACAACGCACCGCCGCTGAACAGGTTCAGCAGGGTGTAGATGTTGTTGGCGTTGTCACCCTCGGCCTGCCGGATGCATTCCTGGATGTTGGGGTAGGAGACCCCTGGCGACGGCAGGGTCGCGCCCAGGCGGTAGACCGCGATGAGCGCGAGGGTGAAGAGGATCTTGCGGCGTAGGTCAGGCGTCGCAAGAGCCGAGCGGAAGGCGCTGAGCACGCAAGACCTCCTCGGCGTGGCCGGCCCGGTTGGCCGACTACTGACGGACCCGGCCCGCTGGCCGGCTGTACCTCACCTGGCGAGCGGAACTCGCGCAGTCCAGGGACGCATCGCACCACCACAGCGCGAAGCGTGCTGACGACTTTAACAGCCTGGATCTCCGTGCCCACCCCTACCGTCGGATTGACCTTGGGAATGCGTGGAACGGAGTACCGGGCCGCAAACTGGAACGGGCCGGCGGGTCGCCCCGCCGGCCCGTTCCACGAGCTAACAGCTCACAGCACGGTGGTGGAGCCACCAGCTGCGTTGATCTTGTCCATCGCGCTCTGGGAGAACTTGTGCGCGGTGACGTCGAGCTTGACCCCGCCCAGGTCCCCGTCGCCGAGGACCTTGACCAGCTTGCCCTTGCGGACCAGACCGGCGTTGACGATGTCCTCCACCCCGATGGCGCCCCCCTCGGGGAACAGCCGGGCCAGGTCGGTCACGTTGACCGGCTGGTACTCGGTGCGGAACGGGTTCTTGAAGCCCTTGAGCTTCGGCAGCCGCATGTGGATGGGCATCTGCCCACCCTCCAGGCGCGCGGGGACGTTCTTGCGCGCCTTGGTGCCCTTGGTACCACGACCCGCGGTCTTGCCCTTGGAACCCTCACCACGACCAACACGGGTCTTGGCGGTGTTGGAGCCAGGGGCCGGACGCAGGTGGTGCAGCTTGATAGTCATCAGTCAGCGACCTCCTCGACCGCCACCAGGTGCCGCACGGTGTGGACGAGGCCACGAACCTGCGGGCTGTCCTCACGGACCACCGACTGGCGGATCTTGCGCAGACCCAGGGTGCGAAGCGAGTCGCGCTGGTTCTGCTTGCAACCAATGGTGCTGCGCAGCTGGGTGATCTGGAGCTTGGCCACGAGGATCACGCCCCCTGTCCAGCTCGGGCCCGCAGCATGCCGGCCGGAGCAACGTCCTCCAGCGGCAGGCCACGACGCGCGGCGACCTCTTCAGGGCGCTGCAGCATCTTCAGCGCGGCGACGGTGGCACGCACGATGTTGATGGCGTTGTCGCTACCCAGCGACTTGCTCAGCACATCGTGGATGCCCACGCACTCCAGCACGGCACGCACCGGGCCACCGGCGATGACACCGGTACCGGGGCTGGCCGGGCGCAGGAGCACGACGCCGGCGGCGTCCTCGCCCTGGACCGGGTGCGGGATGGTGCCCGCGATGCGAGGGACGCGGAAGAAGCTCTTCTTCGCCTCCTCGACACCCTTGGCGATGGCGGCCGGAACTTCCTTGGCCTTGCCGTAGCCGACGCCGACCATTCCGTCGCCGTCACCCACGATCACCAGCGCGGTGAAGCTGAAACGACGACCACCCTTGACCACCTTCGCGACGCGGTTGATCGCAACCACGCGCTCGATGTGCAGGCTCTTCTCCTGGGGAGCTCCGCCACGACCGGAGTCGCGACGGTCGCGGCGGTCACGCCGCTCGCCACGCTCGTTGCCCTGGCCACCCGGACCGCCCTGGCCGCCGCCGAATTGCCGTGTACGTCCCGGCATCAGGCGTTCCTTCCTTCAGTGCTCTGCATGACTCTCAGAACTCCAGCCCGTGCTCGCGCGCGGCGTCAGCCAGCGCGGCGATGCGGCCGTGGTAGTCGTAGCCGCCCCGGTCGAAGACGACCTTGGCGATTCCGGCTTCCTTGGCCCTGGCCGCGACCAGCTCGCCCACCTTGGCAGCGCGAGCCTTCTTGTCGCCGTCCAGCGCGCGGATGTCCGCCTCCAGGGTGGAGGCCGAGGCCAGGGTGTGACCGGCGAGGTCGTCGATGACCTGCGCGACGAGGTGCCGCGAGGACCGGGTGACCACCAGACGCGGGCGCTCCGGGGTTCCGCTGATCTTCTTGCGGAGCCTGAAGTGCCGGCGCGTACGGGCCACGCGACGCAGGGTGGAGACGTCCTTGCCTGCGCGCTTGCGCTTGACGGTTGTTGTCTCGCTCATGCTCACTTACCCGTCTTTCCGACCTTGCGGCGGATGTTCTCGCCCGCGTAGCGCACGCCCTTGCCCTTGTACGGGTCCGGCTTGCGCAGCTTGCGGATGTTCGCCGCAACCTCGCCGACCTGCTGCTTGTCGATGCCCTGGACCGAGAACCGGGTGGGGGACTCGACGACGAAGGTGATGCCTTCCGGCGGGGTCACCTTCACCGGGTGGCTGTAGCCGAGCGCGAACTCCAGCTCGGAGCCCTTCAGCGCCACGCGGTAACCGACGCCGTGGATCTCGAGCTTCTTCTCGTAGCCCGCGGTCACACCGACGACCATGTTGTTCACCAGGGTGCGCGACAGACCGTGCAGCGCGCGGCTGCGGCGATCGTCGTTCGGGCGCTTGACCTGGAGCACGCCATCCTCGTCCCGCTCGACCAGGATCGGCTCGACGAGGGTGTGCGCGAGAGTGCCCTTGGGGCCCTTCACGGTGATGCTGGGGCCGTCGATCTTGACGTCCACACCGGCGGGCACGGGGATCGGGAGCTTACCGATACGCGACATGTCTACTCCCCTCCCTTACCAGACGTAGGCGAGGACTTCCCCGCCCACACCCTGCTTGTTGGCCTGCCGGTCGGTCAGCAGACCGGTCGACGTGGAGATGATGGCAACGCCCAGCCCGCCCAGCACCTTCGGCAGGTTGGTGGACTTGGCGTAAACCCGCAGACCGGGCTTGGAGACGCGCCGGAGGCCGGCGATGCTCCGCTCACGGTTGGGGCCGTACTTGAGCTCGACGACGAGATGCTGGCTCTTCTCGCCCTGCTCGGTCCGGTGGCCGGAGATGTAGCCCTCGCGCTGCAGGATGTCGGCGATCGACGCCTTCAGCTTCGAGTGCGGCATCACGACCTGGTCGTGGTACGCCGAGTTGGCGTTGCGCAGACGGGTGAGCATGTCTGCGATCGGATCGGTCATCGTCATGGTGACCTTGTCAACCTTTCTCGCCGGGGTTCCCGCACGGGCCTACGGCGAAGTGGAAATCAGCGGGGCGTGGGCCAAGCAGCCTGGATCACCAGGAGGACTTGCTCACGCCGGGAAGCTCGCCCCGGTGGGCCATCTCGCGGAGGCACACCCGGCACAAGCCGAACTTACGGAAGACCGAGTGCGGACGGCCGCAGCGCTGGCAGCGGGTGTAACCCCGAACCTTGAACTTCGGCTTGCGCGCGGCCTTCTGGACAAGCGCCTTCTTCGCCATGAATCAGTTCTCCTTGAACGGGAAGCCCAGGAGCTTCAGCAGCGCCCGGCCCTCCTCGTCGGTGCCGGCGGTGGTGACGACGGTGATGTCCATACCGCGCGGACGGTCGATCGAGTCGGGGTCGATCTCGTGGAACATCGACTGCTCGTTCAGACCGAACGTGTAGTTCCCGTTGCCGTCGAACTGCTTCGGGGACAGACCGCGGAAGTCACGGATACGCGGCAGCGCGATGGTCAGCAGCCGGTCCAGGAACTCCCACATGCGGTCGCCGCGCAGGGTGACCTTGGCGCCGATCGGCATGCCCTCGCGGAGCTTGAACTGCGCGATGGACTTGCGCGCCTTGCGCACCTCCGGCCGCTGGCCGGTGATGGTGGCCAGGTCGCGGATGGCGCCCTCGATCAGCTTTCCGTCGCGGGCGGCGTCACCGACACCCATGTTCACGACGATCTTCACCAGGCCGGGGATCTGCATCCGGTTGGCGTAGACGAACTGCTCCTGCAGCGCGCCCGTGATCTCCTCGCGGTAGCGGCCCTTGAGCCGCGGAGCGATCTTCTCTGCGGTCGTCATGATCAGATGTCCTTACCGTTCCGCCGCGAGATACGGACGCGACGACCCTCGTCGTTGGTGCGGTAACCAACGCGGGTGGGCTTGCCGTCGGAGTCCACGACCATCACGTTGCTCACGTGGATCGAGGCCTCCTGGGTCACGATGCCGCCGGTCTGGGCGCCACGCTGGGTCTGCGAGACCCGCGTGTGCTTCTTGATCCGGTTGACACCTTCGACGAGGACGCGGTCGGTGTCCGGGTAGGCCTGGATGACCTTGCCCTTGGCGCCCTTGTCCTTGCCGGCGATGACGACGACCGTGTCGCCCTTTTTGATCTTCATGTCAGAGCACCTCCGGCGCCAGCGAGATGATCTTCATGAACTTCTTGTCCCGCAGCTCGCGGCCGACCGGGCCGAAGATGCGGGTACCGCGGGGCTCGGTCTCGTTCTTGATCAGAACGGCCGCGTTCTCGTCGAACCGGATGTAGGAACCGTCCGGACGGCGGCGCTCCTTGACCGTGCGAACGATGACCGCCTTGACGACGTCACCCTTCTTCACGTTGGCGCCGGGGATCGCGTCCTTGACGGTGGCGACGATGACGTCGCCGATACCCGCGTAGCGACGCGACGAACCACCGAGAACGCGGATGCAGAGGATTTCCTTCGCACCCGTGTTGTCGGCGACGCGCAGTCGCGACTCCTGCTGAATCACTTACCTTCTCCTTGACCCATACTGGCGTGCCAGATTTCCGACCTGACACGCGCGGTCCCGCCCCGCTCGCGCGGGGCGGTGGTGTTACTTGGCCTTCTCCAGGACCTCGACGAGCCGCCAGCGCTTGGTCGCCGACAGCGGCCGGGTCTCCATCAGCAGCACGCGGTCACCCACGCCCGCGGTGTTGGCCTCGTCGTGCGCCTTCACCTTGGTGGTGGTGCGCAGGACCTTGCCGTACAGCGGGTGCTTCTTGCGGTCCTCGAGCGCGACCACGATCGTCTTGTCCATCTTGTCCGCGACAACGTAGCCCTCACGGGTCTTACGGTTGTTGCGCACCTCAGTGCTCTCGACATTCTCGCTCATGCTGCACCTTCACCTTCAGCGGATGCCGCGACCTCGTCCGGCGAGACGGACAGGCCCAGCTCACGTTCCCGCATCACGGTGTAGATACGGGCGATCTCGTGCCGGATGGCACGCAGACGCCGGTTGTTGTCGAGCTGCCCGGTCGCCATCTGGAAGCGGAGGTTGAACAGCTCCTCCTTGGCCTCCCGAAGACGCAGCACGAGCTCCTCGTTGGTGAGCTCACGCAGCTCGGAAGCGGTGTTCGTCGCTGCCATCAGAACTCACCACCCTCACGCGTGACGATGCGGCACTTCATCGGAAGCTTGTGGATCGCGCGGCGGAGCGCCTCGCGAGCCACGGTCTCGTTCGGGAAGCTCATCTCGAAGACGACGCGACCCGGCTTGACGTTGGCCACCCAGTACTCCGGCGAACCCTTACCGGAACCCATGCGGGTCTCGGCAGGCTTCTTGGTGAGCGGACGGTCCGGGAAGATGTTGATCCAGACCTTGCCGCCACGGCGGATGTGCCGGGTGATGGCGATACGAGCGGACTCGATCTGCCGGTTGGTCACGTAGGCCGGCTCCAGAGCCTGGATGCCGAACTCGCCGAACGTGACCCTGGTGCCACCCTTTGCGGCGCCGGAGCGGCCGGGGTGGTGCTGCTTGCGGTGCTTGACCCTGCGCGGGATGAGCACGACTCAGCCCTCCGTCTTCTCAGCCGCGCTGCCGTTGCCGGACTCGGCCGCGGCGGGGGTGGTGTCGACCGGCTCGGTCGCGGCCTCGGCCGCGGCGCGCCCGGCCTCGGTGCTCGTCGGCGTGGTGCCGGAGGCGCCGGAGCGACGACGGCTCGGACGCTCGCGCCGCGGGGCGCGGTTGTCCGGTGCCGCGGCGGCGACGGTCTCGCGACGGCCGCCGATGACGTCACCCTTGTAGATCCACACCTTCACGCCGATCCGGCCGAAGGTGGTGCGCGCCTCGTAGAGGCCGTAGTCGATGTCCGCGCGCAGCGTGTGCAGCGGGACGCGACCCTCGCGGTAGAACTCCGAGCGCGACATCTCGGCACCGCCGAGGCGGCCACCGCACTGCACCCGGATGCCCTTGACCTGCGGCGAGCGCATGGCGGACTGGATGCCCTTGCGCATCGCGCGCCGGAAGGACACGCGGTTGGACAGCTGCTCGGCGACCATCTGGGCAACCAGCTGGGCGTCCGACTCGGGGTTCTTGACCTCGAGGATGTTCAGCTGGACCTGCTTCTTGGTGAGCTTCTCCAGCGCACCGCGAATGCGGTCGGCCTCCGCGCCGCGGCGACCGATGACGATGCCGGGCCGAGCGGTGTGGATGTCGACGCGAACCCGGTCCCGGGTGCGCTCGATCTCCACCTTCGAGATACCGGCACGCTCCATGCCGCGGGCGAACATCTTGCGGATCTTGACATCCTCCGCGACGTACTCCGCGTACTGCTTGTCTGCGTACCAGCGGGACTTCCAGTCGGTGGTGATTCCCAGCCGGAAGCCGTGCGGGTTGATTTTCTGGCCCACTACCGGCCACTCCCCTTCACGCTGGACTTGCGAGCCTTGCTGACCACCTTCGGACGGGACTCCACCTCGACGGTGATGTGGCTGGACCGCTTGAGGATCCGGAACGTGCGCCCCTGGGCGCGCGGCTGGATCCGCTTCATGGTCGGCCCCTCGTCAACGAACGCCGCGCTCACCCAGAGGGTGTCGGGGTCGAGTTCGAGGTTGTTCTCGGCGTTGGCCATGGCACTGGCGAGCACCTTCGCCACCGGACCGCTTGCGGCCTGCGGCGCGAACTGGAGCACGGCCAGGGCTTCCTGGGCGTTACGGCCCTTGATCAGCTCGACCACGCGACGCACCTTCATGGGCGTCATGCGGACGTAGCGGGCCCGCGCCACTGCGCGCGGAAGCTGCTCCACGCCTGCGGCATCGTTACCCATTGCTGTTACCCCTTGCTCTTTGTTCGTGTCACTGGCCGCGTCAGCGGCGACGCGACTTGCGGTCATCCTTGATGTGGCCCTTGAAGGTGCGGGTAGGGGCGAATTCGCCCAGCTTGTGCCCGACCATGGACTCGGTGACGAACACCGGGACGTGCTTGCGGCCGTCGTGCACCGCGATGGTGTGACCCAGCATGTCCGGGATGATCGTGCTACGACGGGACCACGTCTTGATCACCGTCTTCTTGCTGCCCTCGTTCTGCGCGTCCACCTTCTTGAGCAGGTGGTCGTCAACGAAGGGGCCCTTCTTCAGGCTGCGAGGCATCCTTCACTCCCTTCCTGCTCAGCGCTTCTTACCGGTGCGACGACGCCGGACGATGAGCTGGTCGCTTGCCTTGCGGCGGCGGGTCCGGCCTTCGGGCTTACCAGCGGGGTTCACCGGGTGGCGACCACCGGAGGTCTTGCCCTCACCACCACCGTGCGGGTGGTCGACCGGGTTCATGGCCACACCACGGACGGTCGGGCGCTTGCCCTTCCAGCGCATGCGGCCTGCCTTGCCCCAGTTGATGTTCTGGTGCTCGGCGTTGCCCACCTCGCCGACGGTGGCGCGGCAGCGCACGTCGACGTTGCGGATCTCGCCCGAGGGCATCCGCAGCTGGGCGTAGGGGCCGTCCTTGGCCACCAGCTGAACGCTGGCGCCCGCGGAACGGGCGATCTTGGCTCCACCACCGGGCCGCAGCTCGATCGCGTGGATCACGGTGCCGACCGGGATGTTGCGCAGCGGCAGGTTGTTGCCCGGCTTGATGTCGGCCTTGGGGCCGTTCTCAATCGGGTCGCCCTGGCGCAGGTTGTTCGGCGCGATGATGTAACGCTTCTCGCCGTCCACGTAGTGCAGCAGCGCGATGCGTGCGGTGCGGTTGGGGTCGTACTCGATGTGCGCGACCTTGGCCGGCACGCCGTCCTTGTCCGCCCGGCGGAAGTCGATCAGCCGGTAAGCACGCTTGTGACCGCCGCCCTTGTGCCGCGTGGTGATCTTGCCGTGCGCGTTACGGCCGCCATGGCCGTGCAGCGGGCGGATCAGCGACTTCTCCGGGGTGGAACGAGTGATCTCGGCGAAGTCCGAGACGCTCGAGCCACGACGACCCGGGGTCGTAGGCTTGTATTTGCGGATGCCCATCTCTAACGCGTCCTCAATCCCTTAGGCGGCCGGGCCGCCGAAGATCTCGATGGCCTTGCTCTCGGCGGACAGCGTCACAATCGCGCGCTTGGTGTCCTTGCGCTTGCCATACCCGGTGCGGGTCCGCTTGCGCTTGCCCTGGCGGTTGATCGTGTTCACGGACACGACCTTCACACCGAAGACCTTCTCGACAGCAATCTTGATCTCGGTCTTGTTGGCATCGGGAGCCACGAGGAAGGTGTACTTACCCTCTTCGAGCAGCCCGTAGCTCTTCTCCGAGATCACCGGAGCGAGCAGGATGTCGCGGTAATCGGGGATCACTTGTCACCCTCCTCTGCGACGACCTCGCTGGCGCGAGCGCTGGCCTTGACCGAGTGGCCCGAGGTCGGACCGGCGATGTAGAGCGCCAGTGCGTCCCTGGTGAACACCACGTCGTCGTTGACGAGCACGTCGTAGGTGTTCAGCTGGTCCTGCACGAGCACGTGGACGTTGTCCAGGTTGCGCAGGCTCACCCAGGTGAGCTCATCCGCACGAGTCACCACGACGAGCGTGCGCTTGCCGGTGCTGATGGACTCGATGATGCGGCGAGCGCCCTTGGTCGACGGCGCGTCGCCCTCGACCAGCGAGGTCAGCACGTGCAGCCGGCCGTTGCGCACCCGGTCGGAGAGGGCGCCACGAAGAGCGGCGACCTTCATCTTCTTGGGCGTCCGCTGCGAGTAGTCCCGCGGCTTCGGGCCGTGCGAGATGCCACCACCGGAGAACTGCGGGGACCGGGTCGAACCCTGACGGGCGCGGCCGGTGCCCTTCTGCCGGTACGGCTTCTTGCCACCGCCGGAGACCTCGGCACGGGTCTTGGTGCTGTGCGTGCCCTGCCGCTTGGCGGCCAGCTGCGCGGTCACCACCTGGTGCATCAGCGGGATGTTCGCCTGAACGTCGAACAGCTCCGCGGGCAGCTCGATGGTGCCTTCGGTCTTGCCGTCCGGGGTCCGGACGTCAACGCTCACGGTCATCACGCACCACCCTTCGCGGCCGTCTTGACCAGCACCAGTCCACCCTTGGGGCCGGGAACGGCGCCCTTGATGAGCAGCAGGCCGGTCTCGGCCTCGATGCGGTGCACGGTCAGGTTCTGGGTGGTCACGCGGGCGCTGCCCATACGGCCGGCCATGCGCACGCCCTTGAACACTCGGCCAGGGGTGGCGCAGCCACCGATGGAACCGGGCGAACGGTGCTTGGCCTGGGTGCCGTGGGACGCGCCGAGGCCAGCGAAGCCGTGCCGCTTCATGACACCCGCGTAGCCCTTGCCCTTGCTGGTGCCGACCACGTCGACCACGGCGCCGGCCTCGAACAGCTCAGCGGTGATCTCCTGGCCGACCTCGTACTCGGCGGCGTCAGTGGTACGCACCTCGACCAGGTGGCGGCGCGGAGTCACGCCGGCCTTGGCGAAGTGGCCGCTCACCGGCTTGTTGACCTTGCGGGGGTCAATGGCGCCGAACGCCAACTGGACGGCCGAGTAGCCGTCATTCTCCTGCGTACGGACCTGAGTCACCACGCACGGCCCGGCCTTCACGACGGTCACCGGAACGATCCGGTTGTTCTCGTCGAAGACCTGGGTCATACCGAGCTTGGTGCCCAGAATCCCCTTGATCTGCCTGTCAGACATGGGTCTCGTTACTTCCTCGCCCCAAAAATCGAACGGTGCGTCCGGCTATTACTGGATGTTGACGTCGACGCTCGCCGGCAGGTCGATGCGCATGAGCGCGTCCACCGTCTTCGGCGTGGGGTCGAGGATGTCGATCAGACGCTTGTGGGTGCGCATCTCGAAGTGCTCCCGCGAGTCCTTGTACTTGTGCGGGGAGCGGATGACGCAGTAGACGTTTTTCTCCGTGGGCAGCGGCACCGGCCCGACCACGCGAGCGCCGGTGCGCGTCACGGTTTCCACGATCTTGCGTGCGGACGCGTCGATCGCCTCGTGGTCGTAGGCCTTGAGCCGGATGCGGATCTTTTGTCCCGCCATGGTGGCTTGCCGTTCCTCTTCTCGTACCGCTGCGGTGCTGGCCAGCTGTGCCTTGGCCCGCTCGGGGGTCTTGGCCGCGCCAGGCGCCGCCTCTGTTGAGATGTCACGGTTCCCGGTCCACGCGGTCGGGCGTGTCGCGCCGTGAGGCACAGACCGGTCCCACTGACTTGAACCTGTGGGATGGGCCGCTAGGCCCGGGTCCTGCTGTCCTGGCTACGTACGCAAAGCAGCTAAGCCTCACGAACGCGGGACTACTCGTGGTGGGGCGGCCAGACGATCCATCTTGCCTGGCCGCCCCAACGAGCAACCCATACAGGATGCCACACCGGAGTATGGCGATCCAAATCGGGGCCGTGACAGGGAGAGGCAGCTCACGCCGCCTCTCCCCCTGACATCACTTGACGATCTTGGTGACCTGGCCCGCACCAACGGTGCGGCCACCCTCGCGGATGGCGAAGCGCAGGCCCTCCTCCATGGCGATCGGCTGGATCAGCGCGACCTTCATGGCGGTGTTGTCGCCGGGCATGACCATCTCGGTGCCCTCGGGGAGGGTCACCACGCCGGTCACGTCAGTCGTCCGGAAGTAGAACTGCGGACGGTAGTTGTTGAAGAACGGCGTGTGACGGCCACCCTCGTCCTTGGACAGGATGTAGGAGGTCGCCTCGAACTCGGTGTGCGGGGTGACCGAACCCGGCTTGCAGATGACCTGGCCGCGCTCGACGTCCTCGCGCTTGATGCCACGGACGAGCAGACCGACGTTGTCACCGGCCTGGCCCTGGTCCAGCAGCTTGCGGAACATCTCGACACCGGTGACGGTGGTCTTCGCCGACTTCTCCTTGATGCCGACGATCTCCACCTCCTCGTTGACGTTGATGACGCCACGCTCAACACGACCGGTCACCACGGTGCCGCGGCCGGTGATGGTGAAGACGTCCTCGACGGGCATGAGGAACGGCTTGTCGATCTCGCGCTCCGGCTGCGGGATGGACTCGTCCACCGCGTCCATGAGGCCGATGAGCTTCTCGCCCCACTCCTTGTCGCCCTCCAGCGCCTTCAGCGCGGAGACGCGGACCACGGGGAGGTCGTCGCCCGGGAACTCGTACTCGGAGAGCAGCTCGCGCACCTCGAGCTCAACGAGCTCCAGGATCTCCTCGTCGTCCACCATGTCGGCCTTGTTCAGGGCGACCACGATGTACGGCACGCCGACCTGACGGGCCAGCAGCACGTGCTCCTTGGTCTGCGGCATCGGGCCGTCAGTGGCGGCCACCACCAGGATCGCGCCGTCCATCTGCGCGGCACCGGTGATCATGTTCTTGATGTAGTCCGCGTGACCCGGGCAGTCCACGTGCGCGTAGTGGCGCTTCTCGGTCTGGTACTCGATGTGCGCGATCGAGATGGTGATACCGCGCTGCTTCTCCTCCGGCGCCTTGTCGATCTCGTCGAACGGCGTGAAGGGGTTCAGGTCCGGGTACTTGTCGTGCAGAACCTTCGAGATGGCCGCGGTCAGCGTGGTCTTCCCGTGGTCAATGTGACCGATGGTTCCGATGTTGACGTGCGGCTTCGTCCGCTCGAACTTCGCCTTCGCCACTGGATTGTCCTCCTGGACTTCTTGTCTTGCCGCCGTGCCAACTGATCGTGGTCGGTCCGGCGATATCAGGGCCGGAGTGCGGACCCTGGGGAAGGCTCCCCGATTTTGGCCCACACGGGACGTGCGGTTCCGGCTGGAGCCTGCCCGGCCTCAGGTCGAGACCGGGCCGGCTCCCGGGGTCACTCCCCCGTCGCCTTCGCGATGATCTCCTTCGCCACGTTCTGCGGAACCTCGGCGTAGGAGTCGAACTGCATCGAGTAGTTGGCGCGACCCTGCGTCTTGGAACGCAGGTCGCTCACGTACCCGAACATCTCCGACAGCGGCACCAGCGCGTTGACCACGCGGACACCACTGCGCTCGCCCATGGACTGGATCTGCCCACGGCGGGAGTTCAGGTCGCCGATGACCTCACCCATGTAGTCCTCGGGCGTGGTCACCTCGACCGCCATGACCGGCTCGAGCAGCGCGGGGCTGGCCTGACGGGCAGCCTCCTTCAGCGCGATGGAACCGGCCACCTTGAACGCCATTTCCGAGGAGTCGACCTCGTGGTAGGCGCCGTCGATCAGGGTCACCTTGACACCGACCAGCGGGTAGCCCGCGAGCACGCCGTACTGCATGGCGTCCTGCGCGCCCGCGTCCACCGAGGGGATGTACTCCCTGGGGATGCGGCCACCGGTGACCTTGTTGTCGAACTCGTACATCGCACCTTCGGCGGTGTCCAGCGGCTCGACGGTGATGATCACCTTGGCGAACTGGCCGGAGCCACCGGTCTGCTTCTTGTGCGTGTAGGAGTACTTCTCCACCTTGCGGCGGATGGTCTCACGGTAGGCGACCTGCGGCTTGCCGACGTTCGCCTCGACCTTGAAGTCGCTCTTCATGCGGTTGACCAGCACCTCGAGGTGCAGCTCACCCATGCCGGAGATGACCGTCTGACCGGTCTCCTCGTCGAGCTGGACCTGGAAGGTCGGGTCCTCCTCGGCGAGCTTCTGGATCGCGATGCCCAGCTTCTCCTGGTCAGCCTTGGTCTTCGGCTCGATCGCGACCTTGATGACCGGGTCCGGGAAGGTCATCGACTCAAGGATGATCGGCTTCTGCGGGTCGGCCAGCGTGTCGCCGGTGGTGGTCTCCTTGAGACCGGTGACGGCGTAGATGTGGCCGGCCGTCGCGTCGTCGACCGGGTTCTCCTTGTTCGCGTGCATCTGGAAGAGCTTGCCCAGACGCTCCTTGCGGTCCTTGGTCGCGTTGATCAGCTGAGCGCCCGCGGCGACCTTGCCCGAGTACACCCGGATGTAGGTCAGCTTACCGAAGAACGGGTGCGTCATGATCTTGAACGCGAGGGCCGAGAAGGGCTCGGAGGAGTCCGCGTTGCGGACCGCCTCGGTCACGCCGTCCTGCAGCGTGCCCTTGACCGACGGCACGTCCAGCGGGGTCGGCAAGTAGTCGACCACCGCGTCCAGCATCGGCTGCACGCCCTTGTTCTTGAAGGCGGAGCCGCACAGGATCGGGTAGGCCTGGCTGTTGATGGTGATGTGCCGGATGCCGGCCTTGATCTCCTCGATGGTGAACTCGCCACCCTCGAGGTACTTCTCCATCAGCGCGTCGTCGGTCTCGGCCACGGCCTCGACCAGCGCGAGGCGGTACTCCGCGGCACGCTCGGCCAGGTCGGCCGGGATGTCCTCAACCGCGTAGTCCTCACCCTTCTTGGTGTCGCCACGCCAGGTGAGGGCCTTCATCTGGACGAGGTCGACGACACCCTCGAAGTCGCTCTCCGCGCCGATCGGCAGCTGGATGACCAGCGGCTTAGCGCCCAGACGCTCCTTGATGGTGCGCACGGTGAAGTAGAAGTCGGCGCCCAGCTTGTCCATCTTGTTGACGAAGCAGACACGCGGCACGTCGTACTTGTCGGCCTGGCGCCACACAGTCTCGGACTGGGGCTCGACGCCTTCCTTGCCGTCGAAGACCGCGACGGCGCCGTCCAGGACGCGCAGCGACCGCTCCACCTCGACGGTGAAGTCGACGTGACCCGGCGTGTCGATGATGTTGATCTGGTGGTTGTTCCAGAAGCAGGTGGTCGCGGCGGAGGTGATCGTGATGCCGCGCTTCTGCTCCTCCTCCATCCAGTCCATCGTCGCCGCACCGTCGTGCACTTCACCGATCTTGTAGTTCTCACCGGTGTAGTACAGGACGCGCTCGGTCGTGGTGGTCTTGCCCGCGTCGATGTGGGCCATGATCCCGATGTTGCGGACCTTGGCCAGGTCAGTCAGCACGTCGCGTGCCACGGGTCTTCCTCGTTTCCTGATTGCGTGAGGCGCGCGTTGTCAAGCGCGGGAAGGCGGATGGCGCCTGTCGGCCCCATCCGCCACGTCATCACCAGCGGTAATGCGCGAAGGCCTTGTTGGACTCGGCCATCTTGTGCGTGTCCTCGCGGCGCTTGACGCTCGCCCCGAGACCGTTGCTGGCGTCGAGCAGCTCGTTCATCAGGCGCTCGACCATGGTCTTCTCACGGCGCTGACGGGAGAAGCTCACCAGCCAGCGGAGCGCGAGGGTGGTGCTGCGCCCAGGCTTGACCTCGACCGGCACCTGGTAGGTGGCGCCACCGACACGACGGCTCTTGACCTCGATCGTCGGCTTGACGTTGTCGAGCGCGCGCTTGAGGGTGACGACCGGGTCGGCGCTGTTCTTCTCGCGGGCGCCCTCGAGCGCCTTGTACACGATCTTCTCCGCGACCGACCGCTTGCCGTCGACAAGCACCTTGTTGATCAGCTGGGTGACCAGCGGGGAGCTGTAGACCGGGTCGGAGATCAGCGGCCGCTTGGGGGCAGGACCCTTGCGAGGCATTAGCTCTTCTCCTTCTTCGCGCCGTACCGGCTGCGAGCCTGCTTGCGGTTCTTCACGCCCTGCGTGTCGAGCGAACCGCGCACGATCTTGTAGCGAACGCCGGGGAGGTCCTTCACACGGCCACCGCGCACGAGCACCATCGAGTGCTCCTGCAGGTTGTGGCCCTCACCGGGGATGTACGCCGTGACCTCGATCTGGCTGGACAGCTTGACGCGAGCGACCTTGCGCAGCGCCGAGTTCGGCTTCTTCGGGGTAGTGGTGTAGACGCGGGTGCACACACCGCGCCGCTGCGGGCTCCCCTTGAGCGCCGCGGTCTTGGTCTTCGTGACCTTGTCCTGCCGGCCCTTGCGGACCAGTTGCTGGATCGTGGGCATGGACCGTCTTTCTCTGTTCGCCTCTGGTGTGTCCGGTGGTTATGCGGGGCTCCTCCGTAACCCGAGGTCGGGCGTGTCGCCCGATTCCGCGCCCCATTTCCACCTGAGACGTCCCACTGGGATTGGGAGGATTCCGCGCGTGTCGCCTAGAAGTCAGCCCGGCTGCGACACACGAGCTGCGCCTCTCAGGCACGCGGAGCGGCCCGACGCAAGTCGGGCACGAGTAGCAAAGATACCTGGCTCCTACCTGGAGGGTCAAAACGGGGGCCGCCCCGCCTGTGGATACTCCCCGCGCAGGTGGTGACGGGTGTGGATGCGCCGGATCGACGCACACCGTAACCGGCTTCACGGTAGCTTCCCTGTGACCCCGCCCGCCGCCGCGGTGGCCCACCAGCACTAGGAGTACCCGCATGTTCGACTTCGACGCAGAGAACGCCGAGCTGGAGGCACGCAACGCCCAGCTGCGCGATCGCGTCGACGACATGATGCGTGACCTGCGGGAGAAGACCGACAACCTGCGCGAGGCGCAGGCCAGGATGGCCGCCGTGGTGGGCGAGGCCAGCTCACCCGATGGTGTGGTGACCGCCACGGTCGGGGCCAACGGCGTGCTGAGCAAACTGACCCTCTCGCCGCGCGCCTTCGAGCGGGTCACCCCGGAGAGCCTGGCCAGGACGATCACCGGCGTGGTGCGCGAGGCCGCGGCCAACGCGCAGGAGCAGATCCAGGAGGAGTTGGCCCCGCTGGCCACCGAGGACGAGCCCATGATCGACCTGCCGGACCTGCTGCCCGGCGCGCCCTCGCTGCAGGACCTGCTCCGGATCCCGCCGATGGAAGAAGTGACGGAGAACACGAAACCGGCGCACCGCAGGCCGGAGTCGGAGGAGGACGAGGACGGCTACGGGTCGGTGTTCCGGAAGGACGGTTGGTGATGTCCGGCAAGACGCGGCAGAACGCCGACGGCATCCGGGCCGGGGCGGGCAGGCTCAGCCGGGTCGGCGACGACCTGGCCAAGGCGGCCACCAGCCTGCAGTCGGCGCTGACCGGTGAGGGACAGTGCTGGGGCAACGACGAGTCCGGCCAGGCCTTCGCCAAGGACTACGTGCCTGCCGCGGACGCGGTCAGCAAGGGCATCGCCGACGTCGCGCAGGGTCTGATCAACGTGGCCAAGGGCCTCAACGACCAGGCGACCACCATGGAGCAGGCCGACACCGGCGGCGCGGCGAACCTCAAGGCGAGTGGCAGTTGAGCAGGGGCGCGCGCCGCTAGCGGCGGGATGGGGAGCACGAGCTCGTGGGAATCGAACTGCCTGGCTGGCTGCAGTGGCTGGCGCCCATCGTGGTGGGCTCGGAGTGGCCGGAGGGTGACGAGACCGCGCTGATGCGGCTCAGCCAGGCGTGGGAGAAGGCCTCGGGCGACGTCGAGAGCGCGCTGCGCAACGCCGAGAACGCCGTCCGTGAGGCCCGCTCGCACATGGAGGGCGACGCGGCCAAGGCCTTCGACGAGTTCTGGAAGAAGCTGGCCCAGGGCGGCGAGGGCGCCTTGCCCAAGCTCCAGGAGCTGACCAAGACGCTCAGCTCGGCCTGCAAGAACTGCTCGTTGCAAGTCGAGTACGCGAAACTGTCCATCATCGCGGCGCTGATCCTGCTGGCCGCGCAGATCGCGGCCATGATCGCGGCCGCCTTCGTCAGCTTCGGCGCGAGCACCGCGGGCATCCCGGTCGCCCAGATGGCGACCAGGGTGGTCGTGCAGGGCATCTTCCGCAGGCTGATCCAGACCATCGTGCAGCGCTTCGGCACCAACCTGCTGCGCCGCCTGGTGATCAACGTGGGCATCGAGGTGGCCGCGGGGGTGGCCATCGACGCCGGCGTGCAGCTGTTCCAGATGGCCAAGGGCAGCCGCGACTCCTGGGACACCAGCCTGACCCTGGACGCGGCCAAGTCCGGCGCGATCTCCGGCCTGGTCGGCGGCGCGGTCAGCGGCGGCATGGGCAAGGCCTTCGGTGACGGCGTCGGCGACGGCATCGGCAAGACCATGGGCAAGAACGCGCTGGAAGAGGGCCTGACCGGGATGGGCTCGGCGGCCGCGGAAGGCGCGCTGAGCGGCAACTTCGACCTCAAGGACGTGGCCCTCGGCGGCACCTCCGGCGCGGTCTCCGGCGGCCTCGGCGGCGCCAAGGAGAGCTTCGACGCCAGGTCCATGGCCAACCTGGCCTCGCTGGACACCAACCTGGGCAACGCGGGCGGCACCGGCGACGGCGGCCGCGCGGCGCCCCCGTCGGCACCACCGGCGCCGGACCTCTCCGGCCCCAGCCCGAGCCCCAGCCCGAGTCCGAGCTCCAGCTCCAGTTCCGGTGACTCGGGCGGCGGCTCGGGCGGCGGACCCGGCGGTTCCGGCTTCAGCGGTGGTTCCGGCGGCGGCTCCGGCGGCGCGCACAGCGGCGGACCGGGCGGCGGCTCGGGTGACGGACCGGCTCCCCGCGGCAACCAGGACAGCACCTCGACCTCCGGCGTCGCCCCGCCAGAGGCCCCGCCGGTGCGCCCGCAGAGCGACGGCGGTCCCCAGGGCCAGCCCGCGCAGGGTCCGGCGCACCAGCAGCAACAGCAGCAGCCGCAGTTCGGCCCGTCCGGCCAGCAGCCGCAGGGCGCGCCGCCACCGGGCGGTCAGCCGCCTGCGGGTGGCGGCGGCACGCCCGCGCCGCGCGGGCCGATGGGTGGCACGCCGCCGATGGGTGGCGGCCCCAGCCCGACCCCGGGCGGCGGTCCCTCGCCGTCGGGCTCCGGGCCGGCGCACTCGCCGAACACCTCGGGCCCCGGCCCGACCCCGAGCTCCGGGCCGAGCCAGTCGCCCGGCACCAGCCCCACACCCGGATCCGGCCCGACACCCGGCTCAGGCCCCACACCCGGCACCAGCCCCACTCCCGGCTCTGGCCCCACACCGGGCACCAGCCCCACACCCGGTTCCGGTCCCGCGCCCGGCACCAGCCCCACACCTGGCTCTGGCCCTACACCGGGCACCAGCCCCACACCCGGCTCTGGCCCGACGCCGGGCTCCGGTCCCACTCCCGGCCACACACCTGGTCCGGGTCCCTCGCCGACCCCCGGCGGCCAGCCCGGCCACGCCCCCGGCCCGCAGCCCGCCCCGGGCGCGCACCCGCCGGCGGGCCACGTCGGTGTGCAGCCGGTGCCGGGCGGAGTCGTGGGCCGTCCCGGTTCGGCCCCGGGCTTCGGCCCCGGTTTCGGACCGGGCTTCGGCCCTACGCCCGGTCCCGGCCCAGCTCCCGCTCCGCCGCCGCCCGCGCCGCCGATGACCCTGCGCCAGGACGGCGCCCCGGTCATGACCCCGGACGTGGCTGTGGTCACCACGCCGCCGATCCAGGTGGACGGCCCGGCCGCACAACCGCCCACGCGCCCGGCCGGTCCGCCGCAGCACGGTCCGGTCTCGCCGGGCGAGCAGCCGCCAGCGCGTCCCGCGCCGGTGACCGCCGACGAGGGGCCCGCGCCGCGCAGGCCCGCGCCGCTGCCGGACCACCTGGCCGGGCTGGAGCCCAAGATCCAGCGGTCCCAGGCCGGGATCGTGTTGCACGCCTTCGAGGACCGGTTCTCCTCCGGTTCGCACGCCAGCATGCGGGTGGCGGCCGATCCTGGCCGGTTCACCGTGGACCTGCACGGTTCGGCGAACCAGGTCAAGGTCGGCGACCAGAAGCTGTCCGCGCGCGACCTGGCCGACATCATCCGGTCGAACCCGGACTGGGACGGGCAGCAGCCGATCCGGCTGATCTCCTGCCAGACCGGTGGCGGCGAGGACGGGTTCGCCGCCCAGCTCTCCCGCGAGCTCGGCGTCGAGGTGCTGGCCCCGACCAAGGACGCCTGGGTCGACGCCAACGGCAACGTCTTCGCCAGCAGCGCGCACCTGGACACCCGGCCGGGCCGCGAGTACAGCCCCGGCTGGCCGCCCAACGGCGAGTGGGCCACCTTCCGGCCGGATGGCACCAGCCAGCCGCACAACCAGCCGCACCCGCCCGGCCACGCGCCGACCTGGGGTGACAACCCGCCCAGCACGAGCCCGCGCGAGGTCTGGCGGCGCGGCGAGCACGAGCCGGCGAACAGCTCGATGGACCCGCGCCGGTTCCAGCCGCCGCAGCCGCACGCCACCCCGCCACCGGGCAGTCCGCCGGAGCCGCCCGACACCGTCCACAGTGGACCTGATGAGTCGTCCACTGTGGACACTCAGCGACCGGATGTCGAGCAGCCGCAAGCCGATCCGGATCCGCTTCCGGAGTCCACAGAGGACCGTCCGCAGGAGTTCGCGCCCGACGGCGACTACCTCGGCAACCCGGACTACCAGGCGAGCCAGGCCGATCTCGAGCACATGCTCGCCTCCGACTACGGGCGTCAACTGTTCGCACAGGACATGGCGGACATGCGCGAGCTGGCCGAGTCCCGGCCGGAGCTGCGCGCGCTGCTGGAGCGGGTGCCCGCGGAGCAGGTCGCGGCCCTGTTCGGCTACACGGTGGACCACTCCTTCCGCGAGCTGAACGCGGCGCTGCGGCACGGCGATCCCGAGGCGCTGGCCAAGTTCGACGGCCAGATCCGGATGATCACCTCGGCGCTCAACGAGATGCCTGCCTTCGAGGGCCGGGTCACCCGCAACGTCTACTTCGACAACCCGGCGCACATCGACCTCATGGTGCAGGGCTACGAGCCGGGGTCGGTGGTCACCGAACGCTCCTTCACCAGCACCACTGCCGGTGAGCGCAGCCCGGTCGGCGGCCAGGTCAAGATGGTGATCAACTCGCTGACCGGCCGGGACATCACCACGGCCGCGCTCAAGTCCGAGGGCGAGGTGCTGTTCGCGCCGGGCACCAGCTTCGAGGTGACCGCCAGGTACCAGGACGCCAAGGGCCGCTGGGTCATCGAGATGACCGAGGTGCCCACCCCGCGCAACCCGGACGGCTCGCTGGTCAACCCGCCGATGGCCAAGCTGCCGGATGTCCCGGCGCCGAAGTCCACGCTGGCCGACACCCTGGTCACCGGCGACCGGCTGAGCCCGCTGTCGGCCCGCCTGGACGCTCCCGTCCCGGTGCCGGACCGGCCGGACGTGCCGCCGCCGAGCCAGACGGTCCGCCAGGACGCCCCGCCACAAGCGCCACCAGCGCCGCCGCGGCAGGAACCGCCCGTCCAGCCCTCGGCCGGACCTCTTCCCGGCACCGCTCGCCCCGACCTGTCGCCGGCCGCGCCCGCGGACCTGCCGCCAACCGGCGGACCGGTCCGATCCGATCTGCCACCAGCAGGCGGCCCGACCCGGCCAGATCTGTCGCCGGCCGCTGGACCGGCTCGCGCCGACCTGCCCCCTCCTGGCGGTCCGGCTCGCACTGATCTGCCCCCTTCCGGCGGCCCGGCTCGGCCAGACCTGCCACCTCCGGGCGGACCAACTCGGCCCGACCTGCCGCCACCGGGCGGACCGGTCCGGTCCGACCTGCCCCCAGCGGGCGGACCGGCTCGCCAAGACCTGCCGCCCCCCGGCGGACCCACTCGCCAGGATCTGCCGCCAGCCGGCGGTCCGGTCCGCCAGGATCTGCCACCGGCGGGCGGCCCGGCCCGTTCAGACCTGCCCCCAGCGGGCGGCCCAGTCCGCTCCGATCTGCCCCCAGCGGGCGGCCCAGTCCGGTCCGACCTGCCCCCTCCCGGTGGCGCTCGCCCGGATCTGCCGCCGCCCGGCGCGCGTCCCGAGGCGGGACCGCCCCGGCAGGACGCCCCGGTCCAGCCGCTGCGCCAGCCCGGACAACCGATGGTCCGGCACACCCTCCCGCCGGAGGGTCCGCGGTTCGATCCCAACCAGGGCAGGCCGCAGTTCGGTGCGCCCGGGCGGCCAGTGGACCCGAACGCGGCCACCCCGCCGCAGGGCTTCCCGCGCCCCGGTGATGGCCGGACTTCCTTGCCGCCACAGGGTTTCCCGCCGCCCGGCGGGCCGCAGCGCCAGGTGGACCCGAACGCGCCGACGCCGCCGAGGGGTATGCCGCCGCAGGGGCAGCGGTTCGCGCCGCCGCCCGGTGGGTTCCCGCCGAACCAGGGTGGGATGCCGCCGCGCACCGGCGGGCCGCGCCGGGACCTGCCGCCGATGGCGCCGGGTCAGGGTGGCAACCCGCCGATGCCGCCCCGGCACGACGGTGGGCCGCGTCGCGACCTGCCGCCGGCCGGTGGGCCGCGCCGGGACGCTCCCGCCGGTTTCCCGAACCGGGACAACACCGGCCGCCCGCCCGTGCCGCCGCCCGGCCGGATGCCTCCCGGCCGGATTCCGCCGGGCCACACCATGCCGCCGCCTGGTTTCGCCGGGCCGCGCTTCGACGCCCCGCCGCCCCGCCCGCCGGCGCCGGTGTTCCAGCCGAACCGGTTGGACCAGGGCAGCCAGCGGGATCCGCGCACCGACTTCGGCATGGACCGCTCGCAGCCGACGAGTTTTGGGCCGGTCGGCTCCGACTACGTCGACCCTCGGGTGCAGGCCGAGCGGCAGGCGCAGCAGGACCGGGCGAACTACGACGCCAAGATGCGCGAGCTGGAGCAGCGCGCGCGGCGGGACGAGATCGATCCCCGGGACGAGATCGCGCTCAAGCACTGGAAGGCGGAGCAGGCCCAGCTCAACGCGCAGCCGAGCCAGCAGGTCCAGCCGCCGTCGGACCAGGCCCTGCCGCGGCCGAGCAGGGAACGGCCGCTCGGCGAGCTGCTGAACTTCCGGCGGGACCCGGAATCACTGGGGCTGCGCGACGGCGACCTGGACCTGATGCACCGCACCAGGTCCGGGATGTCGATCTACCCGCCGCACCAGGGCGCGCACCTGGACTCCGCCCGGCTGGTCCGGCCGGATCCGCACCGGTTCACCGTCGACCTGCACGGCGGCCCCAACTCGGTCCAGTTCGGCCGCGGCCGGGTGGACGCGAACACGCTGGCCGAGGTGATCAGGGCCAACCCGGACTGGAACGGCCAGCCGATCCGGCTGCTGTCCTGCCAGACCGGGCACCAGTTCGCCGCGCAACTGGCCGCGGCGCTGAAGGTCCCGGTCACCGCGAGCCGGTCCGACGTCTGGGTCGACACCAAGGGCAACGTCTTCGCCAGCAGCAACATCGCCAGCGACGGCTCGCCGCCGCGACCCGGCTGGCCGCCGAACGGCGACTGGGTCACCGTCGACCCCAGGGGCAACGAGCACCGCCACCACGGCGGCTTCGTGCCGGGCGACCCTGGTGTGTGGGGTCCCGAGGGCCCGCAGGATCCCGGGGCCGGGGCGTTCCAGCGCGGTGCGGACAGCGACAGCGCGCCGGAGTCGGTGGACCCGCCGGATGGCAGGCAGGCCGATCCGGTGCCGGGCGAGCACTACACGTTCACCGACGGCACCGACTACGAGACCCAGTACGCGCACGCGCAGCTGGACAGCTCCGATGGGTTCCCGGCCCAGCTCGACGACCTGCTCGCGGCGGCAGGCGCCAGGCTGGAAATGGAGATCACCAGAGCCGACTTCGACCGGATCCGCAACACCGCGATCGAGGACTTCACCCCGCAGGACGCCAAGGTCATGCAGGCGATCCGGGACCAGGTCACGGCGGCTCCCGGCGAGCTGCTCCAGCGTGCGCTGACCGCGGAGGCGGCCACGAACCTGTTGCTGAACAAGGTGATCCCGCCACCGCCGGACCCGCAGGCCGGCCGGTTCGGTGTGCCGAACGAGACCAAGGGCTTCACCGCCAGGTACAGCGACGTGGCACACCTGCGCACTCCGGGCGAGGTGATCGAGGGCCTTCGGCTGGACTACACCGACCCCGGTTACGAAGGCCGCAACGGGCGGCCGCCGTACGACATGAACGACGACAGCATCGTCTCGCTGCGGTTCCCGTTCGAGCCGGGCACGGTGGAGGAGCCGGATGGCACCTCCCGGCAGCGGACGCCGCTGGAGGCGATGCCGATCGCCTACGGCAACCACGACCCCAGCCTCCCGTTCCCGATGGGTGGCAGCTCCAGCATCGACCCGCCGTTCGCCGGGCACGGGTTCACCGGCAGCCGGGACAACCCGGTGCCCGAGTTCGAGTTGTCCCCACACCCGTTCACCGAGCCGGCGGAGATCTGGCTGACCGGCCGCGATGGCGAGTCGAGGCTGCTCGGCGCGTACGACCCGGCCACCGGCCAGTGGAAGCTCACCGCTGAGGGCGAGGCCTACACGCGGGCGCAGGAGCAGCGGGTGGCCGACTTCCAGGCCGCCAAGGCCGCGGCCGAGGCGGAGGCGGCTCCCCCGGCCGACCGCGGCGATGACGACCCGGAGGACCCGCCGACGGCCACCGGCACCGCCGAACCGCCGCCGGGCGGACCGCCACCGCCGCCACCGGCCTTCGCCATGCCGGACCCGGAATCGGGCAGCGGTGACGGCACGCCGGAGAACGCCGACGCCACAACGGAATCCGCCGCTGAGTCCACAGTGGACACTCTGGCGACGGAACCGGGCGCGGACGAGCCTGCCGTGGACCGGGCGGCCGAGGACGAAGCCACCGTCGGGGACCCGACCGCCGACACCCAGGACGGTTCGACCGAGCCCGAGCCGCCGCTGTCCGAGCGCGTCGGCGACCCGGAGGCGGAGGCCCGCCGGGACGAGGCCGTGGACGCCGCGGCGGACCGGCTGGGCATCACCGACCCCGAACAGCGGGCGGCGCTGGCCGACTCCTACGAGGTGGCCAGGGAGTACACCGCGCCGGTGATCGTCGACCTCGCCGTGCGGATGATGGACGACCTGCGCGAGATGGTCGCGGACAACCCCGAGCACCGGGTGGTCTTCCTCGGCCGGGACGGGCACAGCCTGGCGCTGGCCGCGCGCACCCTGGACCCGGCCTTCTTCGCCGACCACTGCCGCGAGGTGGTGCTCTCCAGGGCGGTGGCCGAGACCGCGGTGCTCGACGTCGAGCGCAGCACCGGCAGGCCGTTCGAGGGCATCGAGGCCTTCCGGGACAGCCGCAAGATCGACGAGAGCCTGGTGGACGGCGCCTACGAACGCCTCACCGACTACCTGCGCGCCAGCGGTGTGCCGGTGGACGAGGCGGGGGCCTCGATCAGCCTGGTGGACACCAGCTACAAGGGCACCGTCCAGGAACTGCTCTCCGCGATCTACGACGAGGCCAGCTTCCAGGGCCACTACGCCTTCCACGGCCAGGAACCCACCGACCCGCACCCGGACCACAAGAAGGGCTACGCGGTCGACCTGGGGCCCGATGAGGGCCAGGGCAAGCCACTGGACGAGCTGCCCACCGACCCGAGCCGCACCTTCGCCCACCAGGACGCGATCGGCGTCATCGAGGAGACCCTGCACGGCACCCTGTCCAGCCCGCGCGGGGTGGGCGCGGAGGGCCCGGCCCAGGTGCCCTCGCGGCAGGAGGCCGACCCGCTGGCCGGGCTCAACCCGCTGCGGGTGGCCGCGCCGTTCACCGACCCCTCGGTGCGCGAGGGCGCGATGGAGGTCAACCTGCGCGCGGTCGGCGACTGCGCCGCGCACGTGGCGAACCGGCGGGCCGAGGGCGCGGACTGGCGGGGCGAGCTGACCGCCTCGGCCGAGCACGGCCGGGACGGGGTGCGTTCCTGGGTCGGCCAGGACGAGGCCGCCGACCCGCGTTTCGAGCGGGTGATGGACTCGCTGGTGCGCAGGCACGACAAGAAGTCGGTCAACCAGATCATGGCCGTCATCGACTCGGCCGGGCTGACCGGGGAGCAGGCCCAGCGGGTGTGGGCCGCCTACGATCAGTGCGGCTCCAAGCAGGAGCGCAAGCAGTTCGCCCAGGCGTTCGAGGAGAACCCCGCGATGCTGGAGGGGTCAACCGGTGGGTGAGATCAGCGAGGACTTCGACTACGACATCAACGAGGCGCGCCAGGCGCTGATCGAGCTGAACACCCGGTTCGGCCTGCCGGAGACCCCCGGCTTGGACGCGCCGTTCCCGGCCTCGCAGCAGGGCGCCCCGCTGATCGTGGACACCGACGCCGGCGGTGACCCGGACGACGCGATCGCGCTGGTCGCCGCCGCCACGCTGCCCGAGCTGACCCTGGTGGTGACCACCGACGAGCTGCCCGGCGGCCGTCGCGCCCGGTTCGTCCGGCTGCTGCTGGACCTGCTGGGCCGCCCCGAGGTGGCCGTGGTGACCGGCCGGGACCTGGGCAACACCCGGCTGGACTGCATCGACGGCCTGGTACCCGCCGAGGTGCCCGCGCAGCGCGAGGACGTGGTGGACGCGGTCACCGCGGTGTGCGACCGCTACCAGGGACCGGTGCGCTGGGCCGGGCTCGGCCCGATGTCCAACCTGGCCGAGGTGCTCACCACCCGCCCCGAACTGGCCGAGCGGCTGGTCATCACCCAGATGGGCGGGGCGCTGAACTACCGCGACCCGGAGCGGGCCGAGCACAACGTGCGGATGGACCCCGAGGCGGCCAGGGTGGTGCTGGCCAGGGCGAACCAGCCGCGCCTGGTGCTCTCCGACGTGACCTTCACCCCCGAGCTGGAGATCCGCGCGAGCGAGGACCTGCACCGGCGGCTGGCCGCGCCGGAGGCCCCGGTGTGGGCCAGGCTGCTCGCCGCGCACCTGGGCCAGTGGTTCACCCGCTTCCACCCCGGCACCATCCAGCACGACGGCCTCACGCTCACCGCCGCGCTGCGACTGCCGTTCGTCCGCCTGGTCGCCAGGACCGTGGTGCTGGACGAGATCGGCCGGATGAGCCTGGCCGAGGGCGGCGCCGAGGTGCTGCTGACCAGGGCCGCGGACTACCCGGCGTTCAACCGCTGGCTCGGCCTGAAGTTCGACGCGCTGCTCGATGGCACCACGGTGACCAGGTAGCCGATGGCCGGTTCGCACAGCATCGAGGTGACCGCCTTCCGCGGGGCGGAGCTCGTCCCCGCGCGGGTGGAGTACCGGCGCGGCGGCGAGACCGAGGACGCCTCGGTGCGCGTGCACGGGCCGTGGGGCGTGGCCGAGGCCACCGCGCACGACGTGTTCGAGGCGCTGCTGCGGGTGCGGCGGGAGCTGGAGGCGGCGGACTGGTTCCTGGCCGTGCACGGCGCCCGGCGGGACGTGGTCTGCCTGGGCCAGGTCCGCAACTGGTCCAGCGGCACCGAGGTGCACCACCCGGAGGCCACCGCGGTCGGCGCGAGCCTGTTCCTGTTCGGCCCGGCCGATCCCGCGCTGGTCGGCACCGTGGCCGAGCAGGAGGCACTCTCCGAAGAGCACACCCCGGCCGTGGGCGAGCCGCCGGAGGTCACCGAGGAGATGCGCGCGGTGGCCCGGCACCAGCCGAACAGCTGGCTGTACTCCGTGGACGCCGAGTTCGACACCAACGGCGTGGTGCCGCCCTGGGGTGTGCGCGGCGGCTACCGGGTGGACGAGGACGGCAACTTCGGCGAGTGGGCGCCGAACCCCGGCTACCGGCCGGGCCCGCAGGCGCTGGGCTGGCCCCGGCCGACCAACCAGCTGGAACGCGATCTTGAGCTGGCCCTCTCCGGCTACGGGCCGAGGGAGACCGCGCTGCGCACCCTGCTCGGCTGGGAGCTGGTCATGGTCGAGTACCCGGACCACCCCGGCGAGCTGTTCCTGGCCGAGGAGGCCGGCGGGCTGGTGCTGGACGTGTGCACCTCGGCGGAACGGCTGCCGGAGAGCTGGACCCGGTGCCAGCAGGCCCGCGGCGACCAGCTGTTGGACCTCGGCGGAGTGCGGCTCCGCCTCAACGCGGGAGTGGCGGGCGCGCTGTCGGCCACCATCCCGCTCCAGGATCTGATCGACTTCGCCGCGGGCGCCGGCGACGGAGTGCGGGGCGTGCCCGCCCAAGGGGAGAGCTGACCGAAGATGATCATCAAGCAGCGGACCTACAACGGCGAGTTCGCCTACTGGCAGGACACGCCGTACCTGCGGCGACGCCTGGGCAAGCAGCTCTACCTGGCGCCGCTGGACGGCGGCGCGCCCGAGGGCGACTTCGAGCGCCTGCCCGACGGCACCTTCGGCAGGCCGGTGGAGGCCCCGCTGCTGGAGTCGCGGTTCGAGCTGCAGACCATCGGCTTCATCGACGACGAGCCGTACGAGGTCGGCTACGACGAGCAGACCGAACTGGTGCCCGTGGTCTGGCCGGGCGGCCTGACCCTGGACACCGAGTCGGCGGCCCAGCGCGGGCTGGAGATCTACGACCGGTCCCTCATCCGCGGTCAGAAGCCGTTCGAGCGGATCAGCAAGGTCGTGCAGCTCCGCTGGACCGGAATGGGCGGGACCCTCGACTGGCGGCAGTTCCCGCTGCCGGTGGAGCAGGCCGAGCTGCCGGGCACCGGCCAGCCGGACCCGGCGCCGCTGCTGGCCGGACTCACCTCGGCGCTGACCGCGCTGGCGCCGGCGGGCTGGCAGGCCATCGGGGTGGTCTGCCACGCACTGGCCGCCCACATGCAGCTGACCACGGTGGTCACCCTCGCCGACGGCGAGGAGTACTACTGGTCGCCGCCACCGCAGGTCAGCCAGTGGCTGTACCGGCTCCGGATGGCGACCTACCAGCCAGGCGCGGGCGCCTGGTTCACCGCCGACTACCGGCTGGTCGCGGGCGCGGAACCGGTGGCCGAGTTCGAGTTCCACGCGGAGCCGGAGTGGCCGTTCACCGCGTACCTGAACCTGGACCCCGAGCACCGGCAGGAGCTGCAGACGCTGCCCCGGGCCAGTGACCACACCCCGGACTGGCTGCTGCGGGCCGCGCACCGGCGACAGCAGGAGCTGGTCCGCCAGGCCATGACCAGCCTGAGCGGCGAGACGGGCCGCACCGTCGGCAAGCCGGTCCGGTCGGAGCTGGCGATGGCCCGGCTGTTCGACTACTTCGCCGAGGGCGAGCCGCCCCGCGCGTACCGGCCCGTGCTGCCCGCGCAGGAGCGGCTCAACGTCATCAGCTACCTGAGCGAGGCGCCGGTCGTGCTGTCCTCGCGCGGTTTCGCGCCGGACCTGCTGCACCCCGAGCGCGAGTCGCTGGTGCCGATGACCTACCACACCGACGGCCGCTGGGTCTGGCCCGGCGCGCTCGCCTACTACCTGCGCGAGCACGGGGTCACCCCGCCGCTGGAGCTGGTCAACCACATCCGGTCCCGGTTCTACGAGCCGCCGGCCTCGGTGCCCAAGCTGGTCGCCCAGGAGGCGACCTCGGTGGTCATGGAGATGCCGGAGCGGCACCCCGGCGCCAAGGACGACTGGGAGCGGGCCCGGTTCGCGGTGCGGGACTTCTGCGTCCGGTTCAGCGTCAGCCGCCGCTACGTCAGCTTCGGCGAGTACGCCGACGAGGCCTGGTGCGTGGTGCGCGAGCGGGACGACCGGTTCTCGGTGTTCTGGTGGTGGGCGAACGAGCAGCGCAAGGAGCTGGAGGCGCGCTTCGACGACGTGTCCCAGGCCGCCACCTACCTGATCGGGCAGCTGTACCTGAACTACCCGAACCTGCAGCGCGCCGAGGACGAGCCGCTGTTGCCGGAGGAGGCGCCCATCCAGGCCATGGGCGGGGACCCAGGGCTGGCCGCCTACGACCAGATCGACTCGCTGATCCTGCGCGAGGGCCACGAGATCGAGCGCTTCGGCGGGCCGGACGGCAACACCATCTTCGACGCGGGCACCGGCTTCGAGCGGACCACCCTGCCGCCGGAGTTCGCGCAGGGGCCGTACGGCCGCTTCCGGCTGGCCGGCGGCGACTGGAAGATGCTCGGCGCGGTGACCAGGGCGGATGAGCGTCAGCCCGGTGGCGCGCGGGTGTACTTCCTGCCCAAGCCGCTGGGTGAGTACCTGGCCTCCGGCCTGATCGTGGAGATCCCGCCCGGCGAGGCACGGCAGTGAGCGCGCCCGTCGCCGAGACCGGGCTGCCCGGCGGCGACCGGCTGGGCCGGGCGCGGCAGGCGGTCATCGGCTGCTTCGCCGGGCAGGCCATCGGCGGCGCGGTCGGGGCAGGCGTGCAGTTCGAGAGCCTGGAGTCCTTCGCCGCCGCGCACGGGGAGGCCTTCGCCGGGGAGTACCCGCCTGCCTTCGGCGGCGCGGGCCGGATCACCGCGGACACCCAGCTGTCGCTGTTCGTGCTGGACGGGCTGATCCGGGCGCACTTCCGGCGCAGGCGCACCGGCGCGACCGACCCGCTGCCGGAGGTCGAGGCCGCGCTGCGGCGCTGGCTGCGCACCCAGCAGCCCGATGTCGGCGGCGCGGACGGCTGGTTCCCGGCGCGCCCGGCGCTGGCCGCCAAGCGCTGGCCGGACCGCACCACGCTGGAGGTGCTGAGCACCGGCCGGTTCGGCTCCCTCGATCACCCGGTCACCGACTCCGCGGAAAGCGGTGTGCTGCCCAGGGCGGCGGCCGCGGCGCTGTGGAGCGCGGCGGAGGAGCAGGTGTTCGAGCTGGGCGCGCGGATCGCCGCGCTGACCCACGGCCACCCCTCCGCGTACCTGTCGGCCGGCGCCTACGCGGTGATCGTCAACCGGATCCTGCGCGGTATCGGCAACCCGGTACGCGCGGTGGACAGCGCGGTCCGGGTGCTGCGCCGCTGGCCGGGCCACGAGCCGGTCAGCGCGGCACTGGAGACCGCGGTGGACTGGTTCCACCAGGGCGAGGAAGCCGAGGTCAGCGCGGCCTCGGTGCAGGAGCTGGGCGAGGGCCTGCTGGCGCCGGAGGCACTGGCCATGGCGGTGCGGGCCACGCTGTCGGACCACCGCTTCGAGCAGGTCATCGCCAGGGCCGTCGGGCACTCCGGCAACAGCTCCACCGTCGGCGCGCTCACCGGCGGCCTCTACGGCGTGCTGTTCGACTTCACCGCCACCATCCCGGTGCCGCTGCTGCGCGACCTGGAGCTGGGCGAGGAGATCGCCACCCTGGCCGACGCCGCGGTGAAGGAGTTCGGCCCGCGCCCGCCGAGCACCACCGGCTGGCTGGAGAACTTCCCCTTCGGCGACTAGCCCGTGTCTTTTCAGAACGCCTGACAACGGGGAAGGCCCCGCCACCGAGTTCCGGTGGCGGGGCCTTCCCCGTGTGTGACTGGCTTCGTCAGCGGTAGTCGCGGCCGAAGTCGTAGTCGTCGAGCGGCACCGCCGCACCCGTGCCGGCGCCGAAGACGTCCGGGGTGTAGTAGCCGTCGTCGTAGGACGGGATCGCGTAAGCCGCGGCCCGTGCCTCCTCGGTCGGCTGCACCTGGATGTTGCGGTACTTGTTGATGCCCGTGCCAGCCGGGATCAACTTACCGATGATCACGTTCTCCTTCAGGCCGATCAGCCTGTCGCTCTTGCCGTTGATGGCGGCGTCGGTGAGCACACGCGTGGTCTCCTGGAAGGAGGCCGCGGACAGCCACGACTCGGTCGCCAGCGAGGCCTTCGTGATGCCCATGAGCACCGGACGGCCAGAGGCCGGCTCGTTGCCCTCGGCCACCATCTGGCGGTTCTGGGTCTCGAAGTCGCTGCGCTCGACGGGTGCGCCCGGGAGGAACTCGGTGGCACCGGAGTCGATGATGATCACGCGGCGGAGCATCTGGCGCACGATGGTCTCGATGTGCTTGTCGTGGATCGACACGCTCTGCGTGCGGTACACGTTCTGCACCTCGCGGACCAGGTGGAGCTGAGCCTCACGGGGACCCATGACGCGCAACACCTCGTGCGGGTCGACCGCACCTTCCAGCAGCTGCTGGCCGACGGTGACGTGGTCGCCGTCCTGGAGCGCCCGCTCGGAGCCGTCCACGCTGATCGTCGCGAGCCACTGCCGCTTGGACAGCTTGTCGTAGACGATCTCCTCACCACCGTCGTCCGGCACGATGGTGATCTTGCGGAACCGGTCGCCCTCTTCGATCTGCACGCGGCCGTCGGCGTCGGCGATGGGCGCCTTGCCCTTGGGCACGCGAGCCTCGAACAGCTCCTGGACACGCGGCAGACCAGCGGTGATGTCGTCGCCCGCCACACCACCGGTGTGGAAGGTACGCATCGTCAGCTGGGTGCCGGGCTCACCGATGGACTGCGCGGCCACGATGCCGACGGCCTCGCCGACGTCCACCAGCTGACCGGTGGCCATCGAGCGGCCGTAGCAGGTCGCGCACACACCGACCGCGGACTCACAGGTGAGCACGCTGCGGACCTTGACCTTGGACACCCCGGCGCGGACCAGGGTCTCGATCGCCGGGTCGCCGAGGTCGGCGCCCTTGCCGATCAGCAGGTTGCCCTCGCCGTCGAAGATGTCCTCGGAGGCGTTACGGGCGTACACGCTGGTCTGCACGTGGCGGTGCTTGACGTAACCGCCGTCGGCCGTGGGCTCGGTGAGCGGCATGATGATGCCCCGCTCGGTGCCACAGTCGATCTCGCGCACGATGACGTCCTGCGAGACGTCCACCAGACGACGGGTCAGGTAACCCGAGTCGGCGGTGCGCAGCGCGGTGTCGGCCAGACCCTTCCGGGCGCCGTGCGTGGAGATGAAGTACTCCAGCACGGAGAAGCCCTCGCGGAAGTTCGCCTTGATCGGCCGCGGGATGTACTCACCCTTGGTGTTGCTGACCAGACCCTTCATGCCCGCCAGCTGGCGGACCTGGGTCATGTTGCCTGCCGCACCCGACTTCACGATCACCGAGATCGGGTTGTCGTCGGGGAAGTTGTCCTCCATGACCTGGGCGATCTCGTTCGTCGCCTGGGTCCAGATCTGCACCAGCTCGTTGTTGCGCTCGGTCTTGGACAGCAGACCGCGCTGGTACCGCTTCTCCACCTGGTCGGCCTTGGCCTCGTAGCCGTCGAGCAGACCCTGCTTGGCCTCGGGCACCACCACGTCGGAGATCGCCACGGTGACACCGGAGCGGGTGGCCCAGTAGAAACCGGCGTCCTTCAGCTTGTCCAGCGTCTGGGCGACGGTGACCATCGGGTACCGCTCGGCGAGGTCGTTGATGATCTCGGCCTGGCTCTTCTTCGGCAGCTGACGGTTGATGAACGGGTAGTCCGCCGGCAGCAGGTCGTTGAACAGCACGCGGCCCAGGGTGGTCTCGGCCAGCCAGGCCTGACCCGGCTCCCAGCCCTCAGGCTCGGTGCCACGGGTGGGCAGCCGGTCGGTGAGCCGGATCTTGATCTTCGCCTGGAGGTGCAGCGCACCCAGGTCGTAGGCCATGATCGCCTCGGCCGGGGACGAGTACGCGCCGCCCTCGCCCTTGGCGCCCTCGCGCAGCTTGGTCAGGTGGAACAGACCGGTGACCATGTCCAGACGCGGCATCGCCAGCGGCCGCCCGGAGGCGGGCGAGAGGATGTTGTTGCTGGACAGCATCAGGATGCGGGCCTCGGCCTGGGCCTCGGCCGACAGCGGCAGGTGCACCGCCATCTGGTCGCCGTCGAAGTCCGCGTTGAACGCCTCGCACACCAGCGGGTGCAGCTGGATGGCCTTGCCCTCGACCAGCTGCGGCTCGAAGGCCTGGATGCCCAGCCGGTGCAGCGTGGGCGCGCGGTTCAGCAGCACGGGGTGCTCGGTGATGACCTCTTCGAGGACGTCCCACACCTGCGGCCGCTGACGCTCGACCATCCGCTTGGCGGACTTGATGTTCTGCGCGTGGTTCAGGTCGACCAGCCGCTTCATCACGAAGGGCTTGAACAGCTCCAGCGCCATCTGCTTGGGCAGGCCGCACTGGTGCAGCTTCAGCTGCGGGCCGACCACGATGACCGAACGGCCGGAGTAGTCGACACGCTTGCCGAGCAGGTTCTGACGGAACCGGCCCTGCTTGCCCTTGAGCAGGTCGGACAGCGACTTGAGCGGGCGGTTGCCCGGCCCGGTCACCGGCCGGCCACGGCGGCCGTTGTCGAACAGCGCGTCGACGGCCTCCTGCAGCATCCGCTTCTCGTTGTTGACGATGATCTCGGGCGCGCCGAGGTCGATCAGTCGCTTGAGGCGGTTGTTGCGGTTGATCACGCGGCGGTACAGGTCGTTCAGGTCGGAGGTGGCGAAACGGCCACCGTCGAGCTGCACCATCGGACGCAGGTCCGGCGGGATGACCGGCACGCAGTCCAGCACCATGCCCTGCGGGTTGTTCCGGGTGGCCTGGAACGCGGCCACCACCTTGAGCCGCTTGAGCGCGCGCAGCTTCTTCTGGCCCTTGCCGCTGCGAATGGTCTCGCGCAGCTTGTCGGCCTCGGCGTCGACGTCGAAGGTGCCCAGCAGCTGCTGGATGGCCTCCGCGCCCATGCCGCCGGTGAAGTACTCGCCGTAGCGGTCGATCAGCTCGCGGTAGAGCATCTCGTCCGCGATCAGCTGCTGGACGTCCAGCTTGACGAAGGTGTCCCAGATCTCGTCGAGGCGGTCGATCTCGCGCCCGGCCCGGTCCCGGAGCTGGCGCATCTCACGCTCGCCGCCCTCCTTGACCTTGCGGCGCACATCGCTCTTGGCGCCCTCGGCCTCAAGTTCGGCGAGGTCGGCCTCCAGCTTCTGCGCGCGGGCCTCCAGGTCGGCGTCGCGCTTGTCTTCCATGCGCTTGCGCTCGACCTGGATCTCGTTCTCCAGGGTCGCCTGGTCGTTGTGCCGCATCTCCTTGTTCACCGACGTGATCACGTAGGCGGCGAAGTAGATGATCTTTTCGAGGTCCTTGGGGGCCAGGTCGAGCAGATAGCCCAACCGGCTCGGGACGCCCTTGAAGTACCAGATGTGCGTGACCGCGGCGGCCAGCTCGATGTGGCCCATCCGCTCGCGGCGCACCTTGGCGCGAGTGACCTCGACGCCACAGCGCTCGCAGATGATGCCCTTGAAGCGGACGCGCTTGTACTTACCGCAGTAGCACTCCCAGTCCCGGGTAGGACCGAAGATCTTCTCGCAGAAGAGTCCGTCCTTCTCGGGCTTCAGGGTGCGGTAGTTGATGGTTTCAGGCTTCTTGACCTCGCCGAAGGACCACTGCCGGATGTCGTCCGCGGTAGCCAGTCCGATGCGGAGCTCGTCGAAGAAGTTGACGTCTAGCACGTCGGTTCTTCCCCTTGATAGTTCGGGTTCAGAGGCTGAGTCGGGCCGGGGTGGGACGGGCTGGGCTTGCGATCAGCCCGTCCCACGCCGGCGGCGAGGTCAGTTGACGATGTCGTCGACCGAAGGCGACTCGGACCGGGACAAGTTGATGCCCAGGTTCGCGGCCGCGCGCTCCAGGTCCTCATCGTCGCCGTCGCGCATCTCGATGGCAGCGCCGTCGCTGGAGAGCACCTCGACGTTGAGGCACAGCGACTGCAGCTCCTTGAGCAGCACCTTGAACGACTCCGGGATACCGGGTTCGGGGATGTTCTCGCCCTTGACGATGGCCTCGTAGACCTTCACGCGGCCGATCACGTCATCAGACTTGATCGTGAGCAGTTCCTGCAGCGTGTAGGCAGCGCCGTAGGCCTGCATGGCCCAGCACTCCATCTCGCCGAAGCGCTGGCCACCGAACTGCGCCTTACCACCGAGCGGCTGCTGGGTGATCATCGAGTACGGGCCGGTGGACCGGGCGTGGATCTTGTCGTCGACCAGGTGCAGCAGCTTGAGGATGTACATGTAGCCGACCGAGGTCGGGTACGGGTACGGCTCGCCGCTGCGGCCGTCGAACAGCTGGGCCTTGCCGTCGCCCTTGACCATCCGCTCACCATCGCGGTTGGGCATGGTCGAGCCGAGCAGACCGGTGATCTCGTCCTCGCGGGCGCCGTCGAACACCGGGGTTGCGGTGTTCGTGCCGGGGTCGGCCTGGAAGAGCTCCTCGGGCAGCTTGGCGGCCCACTCCGGGTTCCCGTCGATGCTCCAGCCCTGCTTGGCGATCCACCCGAGGTGGGTCTCCAAGATCTGGCCGATGTTCATACGACGGGGCACACCGTGGGTGTTCAGCACGATGTCGACCGGGGTGCCGTCCTCCATGAACGGCATGTCCTCGACCGGCAGGATCTTGCCGATGACGCCCTTGTTGCCGTGCCGGCCGGCGAGCTTGTCGCCGTCCTGGATCTTGCGCTTCTGCGCCACGTAGACCCGGACCAGCTCGTTCACGCCCGGGGGCAGCTCGTCGTCGTCCTCGCGGGAGAACACCCGGATGCCGATGACCTTGCCGGTCTCACCGTGCGGCACCTTCAGCGAGGTGTCGCGCACCTCGCGCGCCTTCTCACCGAAGATCGCGCGGAGCAGGCGCTCCTCGGGGGTCAGCTCGGTCTCGCCCTTGGGCGTGACCTTGCCGACCAGGATGTCGCCGTCGCGGACCTCGGCGCCGATCCGGATGATGCCACGCTCGTCCAGGTCGGCCAGGACCTCCTCGGAGACGTTCGGGATGTCCCGGGTGATCTCCTCGGCGCCCAGCTTGGTGTCGCGGGCGTCGATCTCGTGCTCCTCGATGTGGATCGAGGTCAGGACGTCGTCCTGCACGAGGCGCTGCGACAGGATGATCGCGTCCTCGTAGTTGTGACCCTCCCACGGCATGATCGCCACGAGCAGGTTCTTGCCCAGCGCCATCTCGCCGTTCTGGGTGCACGGGCCATCCGCGATGACCTGCCCGACCTCGACCCGGTCGCCCTCGTTGACGATCGGCTTCTGGTTGATGCAGGTGCCCTGGTTGGAGCGGCGGAACTTGTGCAGCCGGTAGGTCTGGCGGGTGCCGTCGTCGGCCATCACGGTGATGTAGTCGGAGCACAGCTCCTCGACCACACCGGCCTTGCTGACCACCACCACATCGCCGGCGTCCACCGCGGCGCGCAGCTCCATACCGGTGCCGACCAGCGGCGACTCGGAGCGGAGCAGCGGCACGGCCTGACGCTGCATGTTCGCGCCCATGAGCGCGCGGTTGGCGTCGTCGTGCTCGAGGAAGGGCACCATCGCGGTCGCCACGGACACCATCTGCCGAGGCGAGATGTCCATGTAGTCGACCTCGTTCGGCGGGATCAGGTCCAGCTCGCCGCCCTTACGGCGAACCATGACCTTGTCCTCGAGGAAGTTCCCGTCCGCGTCGATCGGCGTGTTGGCCTGGGCCTTCACGTACCGGTCTTCCTCGTCCGCGGTCAGGTAGTCGATCTCGTCGGTGACCCGGCCCTCGCGGACCTTGCGGTACGGGGTCTCGATGAAACCGAACGGGTTGACCCGGCCGAAGGAGGACAGCGAGCCGATCAGGCCGATGTTCGGGCCTTCCGGCGTCTCGATCGGGCACATGCGGCCGTAGTGCGAGGGGTGCACGTCGCGCACCTCGAGGCCGGCCCGCTCACGGGAGAGACCACCCGGGCCGAGCGCGGACAGACGCCGCTTGTGCGTCAGGCCGGCCAGCGGGTTGGTCTGGTCCATGAACTGCGACAGCTGGGAGGTTCCGAAGAACTCCTTGATCGCGGCCACCACCGGGCGGATGTTGATCAGGGTCTGCGGCGTGATCGCCTCGACGTCCTGAGTGGTCATCCGCTCGCGGACCACGCGCTCCATGCGGGAGAGGCCGACCCGGATCTGGTTCTGGATCAGCTCGCCGACCGTGCGCAGGCGCCGGTTGCCGAAGTGGTCGATGTCGTCGACCTCGACCGGGACCTCCACACCGCCGGGGGCGGTCATGGACGTCTCACCCGCGTGCAGGCGCACCAGGTACTCGATCGCGGTGACGATGTCGTCCTCGGTGAGCACACCGGTGGTGAACGGCTGGTCCAGGCCCAGCTTCTTGTTCACCTTGTACCGGCCGACCTTGGCCAGGTCGTAGCGCTTCTCCTTGAAGAACAGGTTCTCCAGCAGGGTCTGCGCGCTCTCCTTGGTCGGCGGCTCGCCAGGGCGCAGCTTGCGGTAGATGTCGAGCAGCGCCTCGTCCTGGCCCGCGGTGTGGTCCTTCTCCAGCGTGGCCATGAGGGTCTCGCTGAAACCGAACCGCTCGCGGATCTGCTCGGCGGTCCAGCCGAAGGCCTTCAGCAGCACGGTGACGGGCTGACGGCGCTTGCGGTCGATGCGGACACCGACGGTGTCGCGCTTGTCGACGTCGAACTCCAGCCAGGCGCCCCGGCTCGGAATGATGCGGACGCTGAACACGTCCTTGTCGGTGGTCTTGTCGACAGAAGTGTCGAAGTAGACACCCGGGGACCGCACCAACTGCGACACCACGACTCGTTCGGTGCCGTTGATGATGTACGTGCCCTTGTCGGTCATCACGGGGAAGTCACCCATGAACACCGTCTGGCTCTTGATCTCGCCGGTGTTGTGGTTGGTGAACTCCGCGGTGACGAACAGCGGGGCCGCGTACGTCATGTCCTTGTCCTTGCACTCCTCGACGGAGGCCTTGACCTCGTCGAAGCGCGGGTCGGAGAAGGAGAGGGACATGGATCCCGAGAAGTCCTCGATCGGCGAGATCTCGTTGAGGACCTCAGCGAGGCCGCCAATCGGATCCTCATCGCCGGCATCGATACGGCGCTGGAACCACTCGTCGGCGCCGACGAGCCATTCGAAGGACTGAATCTGCAGGTCGAGCAGATCGGGCACCGTGAGTGGTTCGCGGATCTTCGCGAACGAAACCCTCTTCGGCGCCCCAGGGATCCCCGACGTGGAGTTGGTCGCAGCAGTGGCCTTGGTCGCGCGGGAGACTGCCAAGATGCGTCCTTCCAGGGACTGTTGCTGGCTGGAAGCTGCCCCGGAGCTTGCGCGCCGGTGCAGTTGTCAAGGGTGCGGCGCGGCCATCATCTCGGGACCCTGGGCAGGGTGAACAGAAAATGGACAGCGCAAAGTGGCAGTCTAGCCACACAGACGGCGGCTGTCGAGCGGGGTCCAGACTGGACACCCGAACTCGTGCTTACGGACAGAGTGAACCCACCGCAGCCCGCAGTCAAGATGCCACGCGGTGATCACTCCGTTGGCGCAGGGCCAACTCACCTCACGTAACCGTTTGACCAGGTCATCCTGTGGAGAAGTACCCGAAGAGCGGGTTTTCTATACCCGATTCCGGCCTTGCCGAGAGGGGTTGGGGAACGTCACACTGGTCCGCTTGCCGACCAGAACGACCGCTCACCGCACGAATTCCCCTGGTCACGCTGCGTCCTGACGTCACGGGGAGGACTCTCCACCCGCCGCCAGCGACCGCTCGTCGCACCCTCGACTGGGTGACCCCGACCCGGTCAGCAGCCCAGACCTTGATCGATTTGTGACCCGGACCCCAGCCGGCCCCGGTCACCAGCGCCACCGGTTCGGAGAACGCGCACTCCGCGTCGCCGAACGGCAACTCCCAGCGAACCCACGCGGCCGGTCCTGCGCTGTCCCCGACCGCGGAAACCCTGCCCAGTGAACTTGATCAAGGATACCGGTTTCCCGGCCCCTCGGCCATGCGCCAACTGGCGCTTGACTAGGGGCAATTGCCAGCCCTCACCCCATCGCCGCAGGTCAACGCGGCCGTCCAGCGGCCACCGGCCCGGAGATGGGCCGGGCCCAGGCGATGCGCTCCACGAGGAACTGCGCCTCGGTCTCGTGCCGGTGGCACCAGGCGAGCAGGACGCCGTGCTCCAGCGTCAGATCGCTGACCACCCGCGGGCTGGCAGGCCCGTCCGGGCTCCGGTAGGAGATCTCCACCGGCCCGCCGGTGCTGATGGCCGCGGCCAGCCAGCCCCGGTCGGGCTCGGGCAGGTCCGGCGCCTGGTACCGCAGGTGGCGGTCCGGGTCCAGGGGCCCGTCCACCACGGGCGCTTCGGCGAGGGCTTCGGCCAGCGCGGCCGGGGTGGCGGCGTGGTCCTCGGGCCGCCAGGGCGCGGGCTGCGCCCGTCCGCGCCGGGGTTCCTGCGCCTCGGGCACCTCGTTGCCGGTGGCGTCCTCGCCGACCGGGGTGAACCCGGCCCGCCGCAGCTGGGCCAGGCTCTCCGGCCGCGGCCGCGGGCTGACCAGCACGGTCGGCGCCACCTGCCGCAACCCCAGCCGCTCGGCAGGCCGCGAGTTCATGATCTCCAGCGCCTGGATCCCATCCGCGGTGTGGATCACGCACCCGGCGTCCACCACCCTGATCGACCCGTGCCGCCGCGCCACGTCCCGGACCAGGTACGCCAGCGGCTGGGGCACGCCGCCGTCGGCCACCTCGGCCAGGTCGGCGAGCAGCCCGTCGGCGGTGGCGCCGGTGTCCAGGGCGCGCCGGATGCTGGCCGCGGAGAACCGCCAGACCCGGGCCGCGCTGTTGGTCTCCAGGTCGGCGACGGTGTCGAGCAGCCGGACCAGGTGCTGGGCCGGGTCGCCGGTGACGATGGCGGTGAGGTCGGACTGGAGGCGGGCGGTGCCGACGGTGGCGGGGAGCAGGGCGGTGGCGGCGGCGAGCAGGGCGGCTTCGGGATCCGGGCTGGGCGTGCGGGTGACGGGCGGCCCGACGGCTTCCGTGCGCTCGCCTTCGAGCGAGGCGGCGCGGAGCGGCGGGGAAGCGGCGGGTGCGGGGGCCGCCGGTTTCTCGGCTGTGCGGGCGTGGGTTGTTCCCGGGGCGGTGGGCTGGGGGTGTGGGTGGCGCGTGGTGGCGGCCAGGAGGGCGTGGCCGGCTTCGGTGAGCTGGTCTTCGGAGAGCAGGCCCAGCAGGCGGGCTTCGGTGAGGGTGGCTTGGGCCAGGGCCCTGGTGTGGTCGGTGGTGATGAGCAGGGGGACGTGCCAGGCGAGCTGGGCCAGGATGGCGGGGTCGGCGGCTCGTTGCTCCGGGGCGAGGCCGGCGTGGGCGGTGAGGATGGCGTGGCGCTGGGCCTTGGCGGGGCCGGGGTTGGGCACCGTGGGCGGGATGGTGCGGCCGTCGGGGGTCTGGCGGTGGGTGGGGGCCTCGGGCAGGGTCAGCCAGGTGCGGACCAGGGTGGTCCAGCGGTGCGCGGCGGGCTGGGTGCGCCAGTCGTCGTAGGCGGCGGTGGGGGCGTAGCTGTCCAGGTGGTGGCCTGCGCGGTGGTGGCCGAGCAGGTCGGCGGCGTAGGCCAGGTCCAGCCACAGGGCGGCGTGTTCCGGTGGGCAGCCGAAGGACTTGGCCAGGCGGCGCAGCTCCCTGGTGCCGATGCCGCCGGAGAGCAGCGCGGGGATGGGCTCGGCCTCGGCGTGCTCCAGCAGGGTGGTGGTGAGGCGGACCGCCTCGGCGGCGGCCACGGCGGCCTGGCTGCGCGCGAGCTCCGGGCTGGCCGGGCTGGTGGCCGGACGGGGCGGGCCGGTCAGGCGGAAGCGGCGGCGGTGCTCGGGCAGGGCGAAGCCGACCTCGCGCGGGACCTCGGCCGCGGACTTGCCCCGGCGCAGCAGCAACCCGAGCTCGAGCAGCGGGGCCACGGTGGCGGCCAGGTCCTCGTCGGTCAGCTCACCGTCGGTGAGGGTGACGCGGGGGTGGTCGGCGAGCAGGCCGGTGAGCAGCTTGGCGGCCGGGCGGGGCAGGTCGGCCAGCAGACGGGTGAGGCGGGACCGGTCACCGAGGTGGTCGGCGAGCCTGCGGGTCAGGGCGGCCCTGGTGCCCTCGGCCGGCAGGCCGTGCCGGGCGGTCAGCGCGCGGACCTCGGCCAGCGGGTAGGGGGTGAGCAGGTCGGCGAGCGGGGCGCCGAGGCCGAGCGGGGCGGTCCACCAGGTGGCCAGCCGGGGTGGGCAGGCCAGCCGGCCCTCGGCGGTCGGCCAGACCAGGGCGAGCTCGGTGAGGCGGGCCAGTGCGGCGGTGACCAGCGGCCGGGGTGAGGCGAGGGTGCCGGCTACTTCGGCCGGGGTGGCCGAGGGACCGAGCACCTGGATGGCCTGGGTGACCGACAGCGCGTCCTGGTCCAGCTCGTGCAGGGCCAGCTCCAGCGAGGTGCGGGTGGACAGTGCCTTGGCCAGGCCATCCCAGTACCGGGGCGCGGGTTCGACCAGGACGTCCGGCCGGAGCTCGAACAACCGCACCAGCGCCGTCCGGTCGAGACCGCGCAGGTACTCCTTGAGCTTCATCGGCCTGCCTACTCCCGCGTTGTGATCAGTCCTCCCCTGCCCTGCGCATGTAGTCACCGGCGACTGAGCTGAGCTCCACGGCGCTGTCCACGTCGTCCCTGGCGAAGGCCCGGCCCGACTCGGCGATCAGCGCCAGTCCGGTGAGCAGGTCGGTGAAGGACTCCTTGGCGTCCTCGTTGGGCTGATCGCCCAGCTCCGCCTGCATCTCGCCGACCAGTTCGTCCAGCCGGTCGGCGAAGCGTCTGCCGTCCTCGCGCAGCGCCACCAGGGCCGCCCGCCGGGCGTGCCACCAGCCGAGCAGTTCGTGTCTGCGCTCCGAGGGCAGCTCGGCGAGGAACGCCAACTGCTCCTCGGTCAGCTCGGTGATCCCGTCGGGCTCGGAGTCACGCATGGGCGACGACTATGCCACAGCCACCGTTAGCATTTCGTGACCGATCGGGACTTCACAAATCCGAGCTGGTGCTACCAGGCACGACCGCGAGGAACTCACCCACTTGTCGTAGCGGGGCGGGGGTCTGGCGGTTGCGGGGCCCGCGCCGGTGGGGTGCGGGTGGGTGCGGCGGGTGTCTCGGCTGGGGTGCATGGCCTGAGACTGCGCTGTGCCAGGTTGGCAAGGCCACTTTGGCGGGGGACACGAATGGGTGATTCCGCACTGGGGTGACGAAAGGGGCACTGAGCTGCGGAAATGGGCCAGGCGGGCGGTTCGGGGAGCGCGGTGGCGGGGAGACCGGCGCACGGGGCGGGCCGTTCGGGGTCGCGTGATTCTGCCCTGTGCCAGCCTGGCAAACCGGGCTTGGCGACTCGCACGATCGAGTGCATCCGGCCGATCCGGCTTGGCCCTACGCTGCCTGCGTGACCGACCAACCGGCGAAGGCGCGCCCATCGCGCCCGCCAGCGGTGCTCTTCCGGCTGGGCTGTGCGGCGCTGCTCGGTGTGCTGATCTGGCTGATGGTGCTGGTGTTCCAGGCGGGACCCGCGGCGAAGTTCCACCGGGGCGCCGCGCCGGCCGAGGACGACCTGCGCACCGGCACGGCCCAGGTCGAGCAGTGCGCGCGAGTGGACCGGAGCCTGCTGGTCACCGAGCTCACCGCGTATTCCTGCCCGGCCGAGGTCCGCTGGGACAGCGGCGCGGAGCAGGGCCTGGAGCGGGAGACCGTGGTCTGGTCCCGGCACGACATCTCCGGCAGGCGGCTGCCGGTCCGGGAGGGCGCGGGCAGCGCCTGCCAGGGCTGCCCGGACACCACCGTGGTGCCGGTGGACCACCCGAAGGCGGGCAGGAGCGTGCGCGCCGAGGTCGACCTGTGGGGCTTGGCCGGGCTGTTCTTGCTGATCATCCTCGCGGTGTTCCCGCTGGTGGGAATGCTGAACGGGCCTCGGCCACCACGGGCGGACGGGCGAAAGCGACGGCTCGCCCGGCACGTGGCCGCGGCCTTCGTGGTCTACCTGGGCATCGGTGTGCTGGTCGGCGGGATCCTGCTGCTCAACGCGGTCGACTTCCAGGCAGGGGTCCGGCCCGGCACCGAGGTGCGCGCGACCGGCACGGCCACCGTGGACCACTGCCGGCGGGCCGACCGGAACTTCCTGCTGGTGGAGTTCACCCGCTACGAGTGCCCGGCCGAGGTGCGGTGGCGCGACGGCGCGCTGCCACCCGGCCGCACCAAGGTGGAGTCGCTGCGCGAGCTCAGCGGCCAGGTCGAGGTGCGTTCGGCGAAGGTCTCCTGCGGCAGGCGGTGCGTGGACTGGGTGACCGTGCCCGCCGACCACCCCGACCCGAGCGGCGCCGTCCGCTGGTGGGTCGGCTTCGGCCAGATCGCGGGCGGGCTGCTGCTCATCGGGCTGGTCACCGGGGCCGTCTTCGCCATCTACCGGATCCGGCCCAGAGGTACCGCCACCGAGGGAACCGCATTGCCCTCGGCCTCGTCGGAGTCGCAGGGTGCGGGGGTGGCACCGAAGAGCACCGATCAGGGAGGGGCGGCCGGATGAGCCGACCGATCACCGATCCGATGGCCTGGCTGGACGCGCAGGAGGCCAGGATCGAGGCGTTGCAGGCCCGCGCCGAGCAGGCCAAGGAGGCACTGGCCACGGCGAGTGCCACGGCCACCAGCCGGGACGGCGCGGTGACGGTCACGGTGAACCCCGGCGGGGTGCTCACCGACCTCCGGCTCACCGCCAAGGCGAGCGGGCTCGGGCACGAGGAGCTGGCCACGGCGATCATGGCCACGGTCCGGCAGGCGCAGGGCAGGGCGGGCCAGCAGACCGCGGCGATCATGGCCACCGTGGTCGGCGAGGACTCCGAGGCGATGGACTTCGTCCGGGAGAACCTGCCGGAGCCTGCAGAAGAGGACGCGCCCAAGCCACCCCGGCGGCGACCGGATGACGGCGATGACGAGGGCGGCCGCCCGATCATGCGAGAGGACGGCTGGTGATGGCCGGCATCCACGGTGACCTGCCCGCGCTGCAGGCGCACGCGAAGGCGGTCGAGGCCATCACCGCGCGGGTGGACAAGGCCGCGGGCGCGGCCGCGAACGGCTCGCGCAACACCGCCGCCTGGGGCGTGCTGCTCTACCCGTACGGCGAGATCTTCGTCAACGGCCTCGGCAACCAGGTGGCCCAGATGATCTCCGCGCTGAGCGAGACCGGCGGGGTCTGCGGCAAGGGCGTCGAGGACTGCCGGGCCAGCTACGAGCAGGTCGAAGCGGCTCTGGCGCAGATGTTCAAGGGGATCGGAAAATGAGCCAGCCCACGCCGAGCGTCCAGGCGCCCCGCCCCAAGGCGGACAGCAACCCGGAGACCAACGACCTGATCGAGAAGGAGAAGCCGGAGCACGGCTTCTTCCAGGGCAACGTCACGCTCAAGGGCGCGGGGATCGCGGACAGCCTCAACGAGGCCATCGGCGACTTCGGCCGGATCGGCGAACCCGACTTCAGCGTCACCGAGGCGGTCACCGACGGCGCGGTGCTCGCGCTGGACGTGCTCGGCATCGTGATGAACCCCTTCGGCGAGCTGGGCAAGGCCGCCGCGGGCTGGCTGATCGAGCACGTGGACTTCCTGCGCGAGGGCATCGAGGTGGTCACCGGCGACCCGGACGCGGTGAAGGCGCTCAAGGGCACCTGGACCAACATCGCCAACGAGCTCAACAGCGCGGCGAGCGACTACGAGCGCGAGCTGACCTCGGTGCAGTCCTGGATGGCCAAGACCCCCTCCGGCCAGATCTACCACCAGACCGCCACCGCCTACGTGAGCGCGCTGCGCGCCTCCAGCGAGAAGGCGGCGTCCGCGGCGAAGGTGGTGGAGTACTCCGGCATCGCGGTGGCCTCGGTGCGCGGGCTGATCTTCGACCTGATCGCCGAGCTGGTCGGCAAGTGGATCGGCAAGCTGATCGCCGCCGGGCTCACCGCGCTGTTCACCCTCGGCGCCTCCGCGGCCGCGTTCATCACCAGCGCGATCGCCGACGCCTGCGCGCTGGCCCGCAAGATCTTCGGCAAGCTGCGCAAGCTGACCGAGGCGATCGAGCAGCTGGGCGTGTTCATCCGCAAGTTCTCCAACAGCGCGGCGGGCGCGGCCGCCTCCACCAAGGCCACCAGGGCCGCGGTGGACAGCGGCATCGGCGCGGTGAACAACGTCGGCAAGCGTGCCACCGACGCCCTGGGCACCGTGGGCAAGGTGGCAGGCAGCAAGGGCACGGTGGCGGCCAAGGAAGCCGTCAAGGAGGGGACGAACGCCGAGCATCCCCAGTAGTCAGCGGGGCTGGATCTCGGTGATCTTCCACTTGCCGTCGACCTGCTGCATGTTCACCACGACTTGCAGCGCGGTGTCGCCGCGGTAGCCGTCGCTGGCGCGCTCGCTGTGCTGGTCGGCGAAGACCAGGACCATGGCCCGGTCGCCCTCCAGCACCCGGACCGCGGCGGAGCGGACGATGGTGCTGTACACCAGCTTCTGCTCCGGCCCGGTCTTGCGCAGGCCGGTCAGGATGGTGTCGTAGTCCTGGGTGGCCTTGCCCATCAGCACCGCCTTGGCCGCGTCCTCGTTCTTCTGCGGCTCGGCGAAGTTGTAGGACAGCACGGTCTGGATCGCGTTGGTGACCTGGCCGACGACCTCGCTGGTGCGCGCGTTGTCCACCAGCGCCTGGTTGCTGCCGCCGCTTTCCGCCTGGAGGTACTCGGCGCGGAACCAGACGCCCAGCACGATGAGCACGGCCGCGACCAGGACCAGCGCGGCGGGCAGCAGCCAGCCCGAGCGCCGCGGCGCGGCGGGGTCGGCGTCGGGTTCCGGGTCGGGCTTGGTTTCCGGGTCGGGCTGGGGCTCAGGGGCGGGCTTGGGCTTGGCGGACTTGGCGCTGGGACGCGGTTTCGCCGTGGGTTCCGGGGCGGGCTCCGGCTCGGCGGGGGCCTCGGGCTCCAGCACGCCGCGCGCGGAGAGTTCCGCGGTGGCATTGTCCTCGGCGGTGTCCTCGGCGGGCGCGGGCGCTGCGGGGGCGGGCGCGGCGGTGTCCTCCGCCTCGGGGGCGGCGGTAGGGTCCTCGAAGCGCTCGGTGGCCGGGCGGCCCCGGGTGCCCGCGACCTTGGGCTGGCGGGCCGGGGTGCCGGTGGGGCGGTTGCGGCGGATCGGTGGCACTGCTCGGTCCTCCTCAGACGGCCGGTGCGGGGCGAACGGCGTCCAGCGCGGACAGCCGCCAGCCGTCGGGGGTCCTGGTCAGCTCGACGGCGACCCGGCCGGTGGAGACCTGGGGCTGCTCGTCGCCGGACTTGCCGGTGAGCTCCACGATGGCCAGCATCTTCGCCTTGCCCGCGCGCAGGTCCAGCTCGGTCAGCGCGCTCTCCCTGGCCTTGGCCGTGGTGACCAGCTTGCGGTCGTTGAGGTACTTCTTGGTGGCTTCCTTGTCCGCGGCCAGCGCCTCGCTGAGCGGGCTGGTGGTGGCCGTCTTGAGCTGCTCGAAGATCTCGTCGTACTTGCGGTAGTCCTGGTGCAGCAGGTTGACCACGTGCTGCTGACCCACCAGCACCACCTCGTCCCGCTCCCTGGCGAACTCCAGGCCGTCGTCGGAGCCCGCGGCCGCCCACGACACCCCGTACCAGCCCGCGAACAGGGCCGCGAGCACGACGAGCACGGTGGCGCCCAGCACGAGCACGCGGCGTGGATCGGTGCCGGGACGTGGATCAGTGGATCGGTCGGTCATAACGCTCCAAAGCTCGCTCAGCCGGACAGGCCGAGCATCTGGGCCAGACTGCGCGGCGCCTGGCTGCCTGGCAACTGCAACAGCGCGAGCAGGCCGGACGCGGCGCCCGGCTGCGGCTGCCTGGCCGGGCCCACCAGCTTGGTCGAGGGCGGCGGGGTCATCGGCCTGCCACCGTAAGGCGCGTTCTGCGCCCCGCGCACGTCGACCGGACTGCCGGGTCCCTCCGCGCAGTACGCCTGGGTGTTCAGCGCGATCGGCCCGGTCGCGTTGCCCGGCCTGCGCTTGGTCTTCTCGTAGCCCTTGGTGCAGGGCGGCGGGTCGAACAGGTTGATGGCCAGGCCGAAGTGCGCGGTGCCGTCGCCGGGGGCCACCGTGAACGCGCCGCCGACCACCAGCGGATAGGTGACCATGGCCTGTTCCAGGCCGTCCTTGCGGGGCAGTGCGACGTCGACCGTGGTGAGCAGGTTCGCGGTCAGCTCGGAGATGCCCTGGCCGGACTCCCGCAGCAGCCCGCTGACCTGCTCGGTGGCCTTCGGCGTGTTCTCGATCAGCCTGCGCAGGTCCGGATCGGACTGCTTGAGCTGGTCGGCCAGCAGCCGCAGGTCCTTGCTGAAGGAGGTGATCGAGGAGGACTGCTGGTTCTGCGTGCCCAGCACGGTGCGCGCCTTGCGCAGCAGCTCCAGGGTCTGCGGCAGGTTCTTCACCGCGTCCTTGGTGAACACCGAGGTGGTGTCCAGCAGCCGCTGCAGCTGCGGCCCGGTGCCGTCGAAGGCGGTGCCCAGCTCGTCCACCACGGTGCGCAGCGAGTCCAGCGGCACCGAGGTGGTCAGCCCGTCCAGGTTGGCCAGCAGCGTCTCCACCGGCGGCGGGGTGGCGGTGCGGTCCACGCTGATCACCGAGCCACCGGCCAGGTACGGCCCGGTGTCGGTGTTGGGCCGCAGGTCCACGTACTGCTCGCCGACCGCGGACCGGTTGGTCACCACGGCCTTGGTGTCGGCCGGGATCCGGTCGAAGCCTTCGTCGATGTCCAGCTCGACCTCGAGGCCGTGGTCGGTGAGCCGCAGCTGCCCGACCCGGCCGACCGTGACGCCGCGGTAGGTCACCTCGGCGTTGGTGAAGATGCCGCCGGAGTCGGCCAGCTTCATGGTCACCACGTAGCCGCGCGGCCCGAACAGCCGGTCCATCCCGGCGTAGCGGGCCCCGGCGTAGCTCACCCCGACCAGGGCGATCAGCACGAACGCGATGATCTGGATGCGGATGCGGCTGGTCATCATCAGCGACCACCGCCCAGCAGCGAGCCGATCAGGCCGCCGAGGCCGCCCTGCTGCGACCCGCCGCCCGGCCGGTTCGGCGTCGGCGGGGTGGGCAGCCCTGGCAGGCCGGGCAGCAGCGGCGGGGCCGCGCCAGGCTGCTGCGGCCCTGCGGACGGCGGGCCGAGCAGGCCCTGCCGGGAGCTGCCCAGGTTGTCCAGGATGCGGCTCAGGTCGAGGTCGATCTTGGCGTGCAGGTTGGTGAAGTCGCCCTTGATGCCGTCCACCGCGGAGTCCGGGAACGGGAAGGTGAGCAGCACCTCGAAGCCCTTGGGCAGGTTCTGGCCAGCCTCGGCGAGCTTCTGCAGGGTGGGCGTGAGCGCCCTGAGGTCGTGGATCACGTCGTCCTTGCTGCGGTTGACCACGTCGGTGGCCACCCCGGAGAGCCGGTCCAGCGCCTGCAGCATGCCGACCAGCTGCTGCCGCTGCTCGGCGAGCACCTTCAGGCCGGGCTCCAGCCCGTCCAGCGCCTTCTTGATGTTGCCGATCTGGCCGACCAGGGTGGCGGAGAGCCGGTTCAGCCCGTCCAGCGCGCGGGCGATCTCGCCCTTGTGCCCGTCCAGCGTGCTGACCAGCTTGTCCACGTTGCCCAGCAGCTCGCGCAGCTCCGGCTCCCGGCCGGAGAGGGCCTTGTTCAGCTCCCTGGTGATGGTCTGCAGCTGGGCCACCCCGCCGCCGTTGAGCAGCAGGGACAGCGCGCCGAAGACCTCCTCGACCTCCGGGTTGCGGTTGGTCCGCTCCAGCGGGATCAGCGCGCCGTCGGCCAGGCTGCCCTGCGGGGACTTGGGCGCGGCCAGCTCGACGAACTTCTCCCCGAGCAGGCTGGACTGGCGGAGCTTGGCATCGGCGTTGGCCGGCAGCTTCACCTCGCCGTTGACCAGCACGGTGACCTCGGCGGTCCAGCCGTCCTGGGCCAGCGCCACGCTCTCCACCCGGCCGACCGGCACGTCGTTGACCTTCACCCCGGCCTGCGGGACCAGGTCGAGCACGTCCTTGAACCGCACCTTGACCCGGTACGGGTGGTCGCCGACGTCGGCCCCGCCGGGCAGGGACACGTTGTACAGCCCGGTGAACTCGCCGATGCCGCACCCGGCGAGCAGGCTGGCGGTCAGCGCGAGTCCGGCGATCCGGAGCGTGGTCTTCATCGCTGCCCCTTCCCGGGCGGCGTGCCCAGCAGCGGTGGCAGCTGCGGCACCTTGCCCTGCTGGAGCGAGGTGATCACATCGGCCACGCTGGGCAGCTTGACCACGCCGTCGACCACCCCGGCGAGCTTGCCGCAGATGTCGGCCAGGGTCTGCGGCAGCTCCTTCGGCGTGGTCTGCCGGAGCAGCTCGCAGACCATCACGATCGGCGGCCTGGTCAGCTCGTTGATATTCGCCCGGGTATCCAGGGTGCCACTGGCCGCGTTGTAGGTGTTCTGCAGGTTGCCCAGGGCCAGCGGGGCCACGTCGAGCACCTCGGCCAGCGCGGCCCGCTGGTCCACCAGCACCTTGGTGATACTCGCCAGCTTGTCCACATTGGACTTCAGCTGCTCCCGGTTGTCCCTGATGAAGCCCTCCACGCTGACCAGCGCGGCGGCCAGCTCGCGCACCGCGGCGCCCAGGTCCTCGCGCTCGCCGGCCAGGAACCGGTTCACATCGGCCAGCTGGGTGTTGAACTCGCGCACCTGCTTGTCGTTGGCGGCCAGCATCGAGGTGAACTTGCGCAGGTTGTCGACCGTGCCGAACAGGTCCTCCCGCGCGCCGTTGAGCGTGCCCGCGGCGTCGCCCAGCTCGCGGATGGTGTCCCGCAGCTTCGCGCCGTTGCCCGCCAGGTTGTCCGCGCTGACGTCGAGCAGCTGGGACAGCGCGCCGTTCTTGTTGGCGCCCTTGGGTCCCAGCGCGGTGGTCAGCTTGTCCAGGCTGCCGTAGACCTCGTCCAGCTCCATCGGGGTGACCGTGCGCTCGCGCGGGATCACCGTGTTCTCGCCCAGTTTCGGGCCGCCGGTGTACACCGGGGCCAGCTGCACGTACCGGTCGCTGACCACGCTCGGGTTGACCACCGCGGCGTTGGGCTGGGCGGGCAGCTCGACCTCGCGGTCCACCCGCATCTCGACCTTGACCTGGGTGCCCTGCGGCTCAACCTTGTCGATGGTGCCCACCCGCACGCCGAGCACCCGCACGTCGCCGCCCTCGTACACGCCGACGCCCGCGGAGAAGTACGCGGTGACCAGCCGTCCGGCCGGGCGGGCCAGCACCCACCACAGGGTCGCGGTGAGCAGCAGCACCACCACCGCGCCGAAGGCGATGATCCGGGCCAGGTCCGGCCTGGCCTTGAGCGGAGTGCTCATGGGCGGCACCCCTCCGGGTTGATCGGGCCGAGCGAGGGCGGCAGCAGCCCGCAGATGTAGGTGTCGAACCAGCGGCCGTTGCCCAGGGTGTTGGCGAACACCCGGACGAACGGGGCCAGCAGGTTGATGCTGCGGCCGAGGCTGTCCTGGTTGCGCTGCAACATGGTGGTCACCCGCTCCAGCTGGGCCAGCGCCGGGCGCAGCTGGTCCTTGTTGTCAGCCACCAGGCCCTGCAGCTCGGTGGACAGCTTGCGGGTGCCGTCGAGCAGCGAGCTGATCGCGTCCTTGCGCTTGCGGATCTCGGCCAGCAGCTTGTTGCCGTCGCCGAGCAGCTTCTCGAACTCGGCGTTGCGGTCGGCCAGCGTCTTGCTGATCGAGTTGGTGTTGGCCAGCAGTTTCGCCAGCTGGTCGTCCCGGCTGGAGATGGTCTTGGACAGCGCGTTGAGCCCGTCCAGTGCGCCGCGCACCTCATCCGGGGTGTCCCGGAAGGTGGTCGCGATGACCTGGAAGCTCTTGGCCAGCTGATCGGTGTCGATCTGGCCGACGGTGTTCGCCAGGCCGGTGAACGCCTCGGTCACGTCGTAGGGCGACATGGTGCGCTCGCGCGGGATCGCCTCGCTGGGCTTGAGCGGGGCGGCGCCCTGCGGGTCCAGCGCGAGGAACTTCTGGCCCAGCAACGTCTTGATCTTGATGGCCGCGGTGCTGCGGTCGCCGACCCAGGCGTCGTCCACCCGGAAGGTGACCAGCACGTGGTCCTTCGCCAGCTCCACGTCGGCGACCTTGCCGACCTTGACCCCGGCCACCCGCACCTCGTCATCCGGCTTGAGCCCGGCGGCCTCGCTGAACTGGGCCCGGTAGCTGGTGCCGCCGCCCACGATGGGCAGGTCCTCGAGGAAGAACACGCTGAGCAGGCCAAGGGTCAGCACGGTCAGGCTGACCAGGCCGATGGTGATGGGGTTGCGCTCGCGAAAGGGCTTCATGCCTTGCACCTCGGCTGGGTGTTGGGCATGACCGGGATCTCCACCGGCTTGTTGATGATCGGCACGGTGACCTGGCCGCTGGCCTCGCACAGGAAGAAGTTGAACCAGGAGCCGTAGGTCGCGGTGCGGGTGATCGTCTCCAGCTTCTTCGGCATCCGCTGCAGGATGCCCTCCACGATGTCGTTGCCGTCGCCCAGGTTCTTGGCCAGCTTGCCCAGCTGGTCGATGTCCTTGCGCAGCGGTTCCCGCGCCCCGTCCAGCAGTCCGGCGGTGGCGTTGGTCAGCGAGCCGAGCGCGGTGATCGCCTCGCCGATCGGCTGGCGGTCCTGGGACAGCCCGGAAACCAGCTGCTGGAGCTGAGTGACCAGGCCGCTGAGCTGCTGGTCGCGTTCGTTGACCGCGCCAAGCACCTGGTTGAGGTTGTCCACCACCTCGCCGATCACCTTGTCCTTGCCGGCGATGGTGGTGGTCAGCGAGGCGGTGTGCGCGAGCAGGCTGGTGATGGTGCCGCCTTCGCCCTGCAACACCTGGACGATCTCGTAGGACAGCTTGTTCACGTCGTCGGGGTTGAGCGCCTGGAACAGCGGCTTGAACCCGTTGAACAGCGCGGTCAGGTCCAGCGCGGGCCGGGTGCGCTCCAGCGGGATGACCCCGCCGGGCGGCAGCGTGCCCGCACCGCCGGAGCCCTGCTCCAGCGCGATGTAGCGCTGGCCGACCAGGTTGCGGTACTTGACCGTGGCGGTCACCGTGGCGGGCAGTTTCCGTTGCTGCTCAACGGAGAACCGGACCTCGGCCAGCCGCCGGTCGGCGACCTTGACCTCCTCCACCTCGCCCACCTTGACCCCGGCGATGCGCACGTCGTCACCGGGGTTGAGCGAGGTGACGTCGGTGAACCGGGCCAGGTAGCCGGCTGAGTCGCGCAGGTCGGAGTTGGCGATGGTGATCGCCAGCAGCGTGGTGGCCAGCACGGTCACCACCACGAACACGGTGAACTTGACCAGCGGCGCGGTGAGTCCCCTCATTTCAGCGTCACCTCCGTGCCGCGGTAGGCCGGGCCGAGCACCAGGCTGGCCCAGCTGGGCACCTGCTGCGGCGCGACGCCGAGCTGCCCGGCGATCAGCGCGGCCAGGAAGTCCTGTTCGGCCGAGGAGTTCGCGATCCCGGTGTCCGCGACACCGCCGGAGGCCGCGGACGGGGCCACGTGACCGCCGTTCTGCACGTTGATCGGCGGGTTCAGGCCATCGTTGGCGCTGCGCGCGGCGGGCGGCGGCTTGCTGCCGTCCTTCACTGGGCCCTCCGGCGGGTACTGCGGGAACGGCTCGGGCCTCGGGTGGATGTCGTAGCAGCGCGGCCCGCGCTTGTCCCCGTAACGGGGCTCGTCCTGGTTCGGCACGTACTTCCCACGGTTCGCAGTGATCTCCATGGTGATCCGCAGGCCGGGCGAGCTGGTGCCCTTGCCGAAGGCCTTGTCCAGCCTCGGCACCAGCTCGGCCATCCCCTTGAGGAAGCAGGGATATTCCGGCGCGTACTTGGCCAGCACGTCCAGCAGCGGCCTGCTGTCCTGGGCCACCCTGATCAGGTTGTTGCGGTTGGCGGCCAGGAACCCGGTGAGGTCGGCCGAGGTGTTGCCCACGCTGGTGTAGAGCGTCTGCAGGTTGGTGCGCTGCTCGGCCACCGTCTTCGTGGTGGTGGTCAGGTCGGCCAGCGCCTGCAACAACTCCGGCGCGGCCTTGTCGTAGGTGCCGCTGACATCGGCCAGCGCGGTGATGTCCGCCTTGAGGTCGGGCAGCGCCGGGTTCAGCTCGCGCAGGTAGCGGTTGAGCAGGGTCAGCGTCTCGCCCAACTGGTCGCCGCGCCCGTCCAGCGCGGTGGCCATCGAGCCGAGCGTGCTGGCCAGCTTCTGCGGCTGCACCGCCTGCAAGACCGGCATCAGGTTGGACAGCACCCGCTCCAGCTCGATCGCGGAGCTGCTGCGGTCCTGGCTGATCACATCGCCCGCGGCCAGGTGCCCGCCGGCCGGCTTGCCGGTGGGTACCAGCGCGACGTAGCGCTCGCCGAAGAGGGTCTTGGGCAGCAGCCGGGCGGTGACGTCCTTGGGGATCAGCGCCAGCTTGTCCGGCTGCAGGGCCAGCTCCAGCTCGGCGCCGTCGCCCTTGCTGGAGACGCGCTTGACCTCGCCGACGATGAGCCCGCGCACCTTCACGTCGGACTCGGTCATCAGCTGGTTGCCGATGTGGTCGGTGCGCAGCGTGACCGCCGCGGTGCGCTCGAAGTCGCCGCGGTAGACCGCCACGGACAGCCCGAGCAGCAGTGCGATGACCGCCAGGAACACGACACCGAGAAGTCGGCGGCGCAGGACGGGCAGGGTGGAACGAGCGGTCATCCAGCGATCCTCACGGTGGTCGTCGTGCCCCAGATCGCCAGGCTGAGGAAGAAGTCCAGCAGCGCGGTGGTCACGATCGCGGTGCGCACGGCCCGGCCGACCGCGACGCCGACGCCGGCCGGCCCGCCGCTGGCCCGGTAGCCGTAGTAGCAGTGGGTCATGATGATGACCACGCTGAACACGAGCACCTTGCCGAAGGACCAGAGCACGTCCTCCGGTGGCAGGAACAGGTTGAAGTAGTGGTCGTAGGTGCCAGCCGACTGCCCGTAGAACTCGGTCGTGATCGTGCGCGAGGCCAGGTAGGAGGTCAGCAGGCCGATCACGTACAGCGGGATCACCGCGACGAACCCGGCGATGATCCGGGTCGTCACCAGGAACGGCAGGCTGGGCACGCCCATCACCTCCAGCGCGTCGATCTCCTCGGAGATGCGCATCGCGCCGAGCTGGGCGGTGAAGCCGGAGCCCACCGTCGCCGAGAGCGCGAGGCCGGCCACCAGTGGCGCGATCTCGCGGGTGTTGAAGTAGGCCGAGACGAACCCGGCGAAGGCCGAGGTGCCGATCTGGTTCAGCGCCGCGTAGCCCTGCAGGCCGACCACGGTGCCGGTGAACAGGGTCAGGCCGATCATCACGCCGATGGTGCCGCCGATGACCGCGAGCGCGCCGCTGCCGAAGCTGACCTCGGCCAGCAGCCGCAGCGTCTCCCGCATGTAGCGGCGCAGCGCGCGCGGCACCCAGGCCAGCGCCCGCAGGTAGAAGGACAGCTGGTCGCCGAGCGCGTCCAGGCCGTGCAGGGGCCGGTTCGCCGCGTTCCGGAGCCGATCGCCGAGGGTCGGCATCACATGCCCTTCGCCGGGACGAGCTGCAGGTACACCGTGGTCAGCACGAAGTTGACGAAGAACAGCAGCAGGAAGGTGATCACCACGGACTGGTTCACCGCGTCGCCGACGCCCTTGGGGCCACCGGCCGGGTTGAGCCCGCGGTAGGCGGCCACGATGCCCGCGATGAAGCCGAAGATCAGCGCCTTGATCTCGCTGATCCACAGGTCCGGTAGCTGGGCCAGCGCGGAGAAGCTGGCCAGGTAGGCCCCTGGGGTGCCGCCCTGCATGACCACGTTGAAGAAGTATCCGCCGAGCACGCCGACCACGCTGACCATGCCGTTGAGCAGCACGGCGACCAGCATCGCGGCCAGCACCCTCGGCACCACCAGGCGCTGGATCGGCGAGACGCCGAGCACCTCCATCGCGTCGATCTCGTCCCTGATCTTGCGCGAGCCCAGGTCCGCGCAGATCGCCGAGCCGCCCGCGCCGGCGATCAGCAGCGCGGTCACGATCGGGCTGGCCTGCTGGATCACCGCCAGCACGCTGGCCGCGCCGGTGAAGGACTGCGCGCCGATCTGCCTGGTCAGCGAGCCGAGCTGGAGCGCGATGACCGCGCCGAAGGGGATCGCGACCAGCGCGGTGGGCAGGATGGTGACGCTGGCGATGAACCAGCACTGCTGGATGAACTCGCGGAACTGGAACGGGCGCTTGACCATCGCCCTGGTGGTGTCCAGGCCGAGGGCGAACATCCGGCCGGTCTCGGCCAGCGCGCCCGCGCCGGGGAACTTCGCCGTGGGCCTGGTCATGGCTGGCCTCCCGGCCTGGTCCACGGCGAGGGCTGCCACGGCTCCCGGGACTGCGGGCTGGGCGGCTGGGTCAGCTGCTGCGTGCGCCGCGGCGCGGCCGCACCCGCGTAGACGCCGAAGTAGGCCTGCTCGTCCGGGGTGAGGCTGGCCACGATGGCCTGCTGCGCGATCGGCGGCAGGGTGTGCAGGATGCGCATCACCCGCTCCTTGCGGCGGCGCACCGCGGCCCGCACCGGCAGGCCGGGGCTGACCTCGATCTGCGGCACGATGCCGGTGCCGCCACCGCCCTTGGGCCCGCCGAGGGTGCTGCCGCCGTTGGCGGCCAGGGCGGCGAGCTCGGCGGCGGCCTGGGCCGCGTCCTTCTCCTCGCTCATGCCGATCGGGCCCTCGCGGCGGCCGTTGAGGAACTGCTCCACCACCGGCTCGGTGGAGGTCAGCAGCACCTCGCGCGGACCGAACATGACCAGCTCGCGGCGGAAGAGCATGCCGATGTTGTCCGGCACGGTGCGCGCGGTGCCGATGTCGTGGGTGACGATCAGGAAGGTGGCGTCGATCTGCGCGTTGAGGTCGACGATCAGCTGGTTCAGGTAGGCCACCCGGACCGGGTCGAGGCCGGAGTCCGGCTCGTCGAACAGGATGATCTCCGGGTCCAGGATCAGCGCGCGGGCCAGGCCGGCGCGCTTGCGCATACCGCCGGAGATCTCACCGGGCAGCTTCTTCTCCGCGCCGATGAGGCCGACCATCTCCATCTTCTCCAGCACGAGGCGGCGCACCTCGGCCTCGCTCTTGCGGGTGTGCTCACGCAAGGGGAAGGCGATGTTGTCGAAGAGGTTCATCGAGCCGAACAGCGCGCCGTCCTGGAACAGCACGCCGAAGAGCTTGCGGATCTCGTACAGCTTGTGCTCGGAACAGCTGCAGATGTCCACGCCGTTGATCATCACTCGGCCGTGTTCCGGCCGGAGCAGCCCGACGAGCGACTTGAGGAAGACCGACTTTCCGGTACCCGAGGGGCCCAACAGCACGCTGATCTCGCCCGGCGGCAAGGTCAGCGTGACATCTCCCCAGATGGCCTGCCTGCCGAAGGACTTGCTCAGGCCTTCGACGACCACCTCGACGCCCATCGCACCTCCCGCTTCACTGCGGCTCGTCCGTGCCTGCCCAGGGACAGATCGACGCCGTAGCGACCGGCGTCACACTGGTGCAACGAGCGTTGCCGCAGCAAGTTACTGCCCAGTTGGGTTAGCGGTCACAGGTGTATAACGCGATCGGACAAGGCGCGCACACACGACAGCGGGGCGGGCTCCCGGTAGGGAACCCGCCCCGCTGCGTAGCTACGCTGCTGTGCTCAAGCGGCCGAAGCCGCTCGGATCACTTGACGGTGATCTTGGCGCCAGCGGCTTCCAGCTTCTCCTTGGCGGCCTCGGCGGCCTCCTTGGCGACCTTCTCCAGGACCGGCTTCGGCGCGCCCTCGACGAGCTCCTTGGCCTCCTTCAGGCCCAGGCCGGAGACGATCTCACGCACGACCTTGATGACCTGGATCTTCTTGTCACCGGCGGACTCGAGGACGACGTCGAACTCGTCCTGCTCCTCGGCGGCCTCGGCCGGAGCGGCGCCCGGGGCGGCGGCGGCAAGGGCGACCGGCGCGGTGGCGGTGACCTCGAAGGTCTCCTCGAACTCCTTCACGAACGCGGAGAGCTCGAGCAGGGTCATTTCCTTGAAGACGTCGAGCAGCTCTTCGGTGCTGAGCTTCGCCATTGTGGCGTTCCTCTCAAATACGTTGCGACGCGGTGATCACGCGGCGCGGTTCGGTGTTTGGTCAGCTCTCGGCAGGCGCGTCGGCGGCGTCGGCCGGCGCCGCGGCGCCACCCTCCGCAGCACGCTTGTCCGCCAGGGCCTGCGCCAGACGCGCGACCTGCGACGCCGGAGCGGCGAACAGACCGGCGGCCTTGGCCAGGTTGCCCTTCATCGCGCCCGCCAGCTTGGCGAGCAGCACCTCACGGGACTCGAGGTCCGCGATTCGGTTGACCTCATCGATGGAGAGCGGCTTGCCCTCCATGAAGCCACCCTTGATGACAAGGGCCTTGTTGTCCTTCGCGAAGTTGCGCAGCGCCTTCGCGGCGTCGACCGGCTCACCCTCGATGAAGGCGATCGCGGTCGGGCCGACCAGCAGGTCCGCGAGGCTGGCCATGCCGGCATCCTCAGCGGCACGCTTCACCAGCGTGTTCTTCGCGACGGTGTACGTGGTGCCCGTACCGAGGGCACGACGCAGCTCCGTCAGCTGCGCCATGGAGAGCCCGCGGTACTCGGTGACAACCGTGGCCGAGCTACCACGGAACTTCTCCGTGATCTCGGCGACGGCCTGAACCTTGTCGGGCTTCGCCATGGTCGCCTCCTCTCCAAGCTCTATGAATGGGGCCCGGAGACGACGAACGCCCCGGCGCACAGGCACGGGGCGTGAAAGACGCGCGAACGAACGCGCGAAACTTGCCTCGTCCTCCTGCGCGGGCCGCCCTCGTGATCACGGGGCCTTCGTCTCCCGGTCCGGAGAACCGGACAGGGAAAGACCAGCGGTCTTTGGTGGAACTGCGACCAGACTACGCGACGGCCTGTCAAGGCTCCAAATCGGCCGGGCGGGGCAGGGCGTTGCGCATCCGGATCATGGAGAACTCCAGCCCGCTCCGCTCCACCAGCCCGGCCACCGGCCACAGGTTCGGCGCCAGCCGCAGCTCGATCCCGGCCGCCGCGTGCCGCGCCACCACATCCCCCACCGGTTCCACCGCCAGCGGCCGCACCGCCTCCCGCGCGGTCAGGTACCAGCGCGGGTTGGCGCACCGCCGGAACGGCCCCGGCGCGAAGGCGTACCGGAACAGCCGCACCCCGCACACCCGCGCCCACCACCCCCACTCCACCACCGCGACCTGCCGCGCCCCACCGAGCAGCGCCAGCGCCGCCGACGAGGGCTGCCGCCCCGGCTCCGGCCGGAACAACACCCGCGGACAGTCCCTCGGAAACCAGAAGTCGCTGGCCCTGACCTCGTCCACGGCCCACACCGCGGGCTCGGGATCGCGGGCGGTGGGCGCGCGGTGCGGGCGGAACTCGGTGATGCCGGGGTCCTCGGAGAAGTGCCATACGGGTGCTTCGGCCACCAGGTCAGCATGCCGGGTGACCGAGACGGCACCATGTGTCAGGACAGGAGGTAGTGGTGGACCGACAGTTCGATGACCAGGGCACCCCGGCCAAGCGTGAGGTGGACAAGCGCGAGCTGGAGCTGCGAGAGGTCGAAGACCGCATCGTGCAGCGCCTGGAAAAACGCCTGCCGAAGCAGCGGACCTGGCGCAACCGGCTGATCAAGTACGGGGTGATCGCGGCGGTGCTGATCCTCGCCTACTTCTACTTCTTCAGCTGCGAGGACAGCCCGCTGCGCGGCGGCGGGGGGTCCAACGGCGGCGCGGGGCAGCAGGACCAGACCGTGCAGCAGACCTCGCCCAAGGAGGCGGTGCGCACCGTCTACCACTACGTGGCCGGTGATCCGAAGCAGGCCTGCGCGGTGTTCTCCGCGGCGGGCAAGGCCGCGTTCGCGAAGAGCTTCGGGGTCGCCGACTGCGCGCAGGCGGCGCAGGCGGCCGCGGCGAAGGTCACCGACAAGGCCCGCTACGCAAACCCGGACATCCCGGACAATGCCGCCTTCACCAGCGGGAGCACCTCGGAGGTCCGTTCCTGCGACCTGGGTGTCACCGGTGGGGAGCGGCTCGGCGTGTTCATCCTGACCAAGCAGGGCGATGGCGGCTGGCTGATCACCGGGCACGAGAAGGAGACGGCCGACTGCCTGACCGGCTGAGCCGGACGAACGAAAACGGGGCGCCCTCCTCGCGGAGAGCGCCCCGTTCCGGGTTTGCGGCCGATCAGGCGGTGGCCTCGTCGGTCAGCAGGTTGCGGGTGCGGGCCGGGTCGACCGGGATGCCCGGGCCCATGGTGGTGCTGAAGGTGACCTTCTTGACGTAGCGGCCCTTGGCGGCCGAGGGCTTGGCGCGGAGGACCTCGTCCAGCGCGGCCGCGTAGTTCTCGACCAGCTTGTCCTTGTCGAAGGAGGTCTTGCCGATGACCAGGTGCAGGTTGGCCTGCTTGTCAACGCGGAAGTTGATCTTTCCGCCCTTGATGTCGTTGACGGCCTTGGTGACATCCGGGGTGACGGTGCCGGTCTTCGGGTTCGGCATCAGGCCGCGCGGGCCGAGGATGCGGGCGATCCGGCCGACCTTGGCCATCTGGTCCGGGGTGGCAATCGCCGCGTCGAAGTCGAGCCAGCCGCCCTGGATGCGCTCGATCAACTCTTCGGAGCCGACCGCGTCCGCGCCAGCGGCTTCGGCCTCAGCGGCCTTGTCGCCGACGGCGAAGACGATGACGCGGGCGGTCTTGCCGGTGCCGTGCGGCAGGTTCACGGTGCCGCGGACCATCTGGTCGGCCTTGCGGGGGTCCACGCCGAGGCGGATGGCGACCTCGACGGTCGCGTCCAGCTTGACCTTGGAGGTCTCCTTGGCGAGCTCAGCGGCCTCGAGCGGGCTGTACAGCCGGTCGCGGTCGATCAGCTCGGCTGCCTGGCGGTAGGCCTTGCTGCGCTTCATGGTGCTGTCCTTTTCTTCAGGTCAGTTGTGGTAGCGAGCCAGCGCCTGGCTCTCCCACGGGGTGATCAGGTGGTGCGAAGAACGGCGGGAACTCAGCCCTCGACGGTGATGCCCATGGAGCGGGCGGTACCGGCGATGATCTTCGCGGCCTGGTCGATGTCGTTGGCGTTGAGGTCGACCATCTTGGTCTGGGCGATCTCGCGCACCTGGTCCATGGTCACCTTGGCGACCTTGGTCTTGTGCGGCTCGCCGCTGCCCTTCTCCACGCCCGCGGCCTTCAGCAGCAGCCGGGCAGCCGGCGGCGTCTTCAGCGCGAAGGTGAAGGAGCGGTCCTCGAACACGGAGATCTCGACCGGCACCACGGTGCCACGCTGCGACTCGGTCGCGGCGTTGTAGGCCTTGCAGAACTCCATGATGTTGACGCCGTGCTGACCCAGCGCGGGGCCAACGGGCGGTGCCGGGTTCGCCTGACCGGCGGTGATCTGCAGCTTGATGATCGCTGTCAGCTTCTTCTTCTTGGGCGGCATCTCGTCTTTCCTTCTGCCGTGTTGAGGTGGGCACCGAGCCACGGTGCCCACCGGATGTCCACGTCGAGGTTTGCCTGACCCCGGCGCGGCCGCCGCGCCTCCTGCCGAGGCGGCGCGGTCAGATCTTGGAGACCTGGGTGAACGACAGCTCGACCGGAGTCTCGCGGCCGAAGATCGACACCAGGACCTTGAGCTTCTGCGCGTCCGCGTTGACCTCGCTGATGGTCGCCGGGAGGGTGGCGAACGGCCCGTCCATGACGGTGACCGACTCGCCGACCTCGAAGTCCACCTCGACGGTGGGCTTGGCGGCGGTCGCGGTGGTCTGCTTGCCGCCCTTCTCGGGCTTGGCCTGCTCGACCCGCGGGAGCAGGAACTTCAGCACCTCGTCCAGCGTCAGCGGGGACGGCTTGGAGGTGGCGCCGACGAAGCCGGTGACACCGGGGGTGTTGCGCACCGCGCTCCACGAGGTGTCGGTCAGCTCCATGCGGACCAGGATGTAGCCGGGCAGCACCTTGCGCTGCACCAGCTTGCGCTGGCCGTTCTTGATCTCGGTGACCTCTTCGGTCGGCACCTCGACCTGGAAGATGTAGTCCTCCTGGTCCAGGGTCTGGATCCGGGTCTCGAGGTTCGCCTTGACCTTGTTCTCGTAGCCGGCGTAGGAGTGCACGACGTACCAGTCGCCGGGCGCGTGCCGCAGTGCCTCACGCAGCTCGTCGGCGGGGTCGCCTTCCTCGGCGGCGGGCTCGGCGAGCTCCGCCTCCTCGGCGGTCTCCTCGGTGACCTCGTCTTCCGAGTCTGCGACCTCAGCGGACTCCTCGGCGTCCGAACCAGCGTGCTCGACCTGCGCGGAGTCACCCTCGATGCCGGGGTGCTCCTGCTCGTCGGTCACGCCGGCCACTTCCTGGCCGCCGTCGTGTGAGGTCACAGTCGGTCTCGCTTCCTATCGAACGTTGCTCGTGTGGCCGACGACCTCACGCCGACCCCAGCGGGCGGGCGTCACTTGTTGTCGAACAACCACGTCACGCCTTGCACGAAGGCCAGGTCAAGGCCGGTGACCAGCGCCACCATGAAGGTGACGAACACCAGGACCACGGCGGTGTAGGTGACCAGCTGCTTGCGCGTCGGCCAGATGACCTTGCGCAGCTCGGAGAACACCTCGCGGAAGAAGCGCCCGATCCGCTTGATCGGGTTGCCCTTGCTCTCCTTGGTCCGCCGGGCGGGCGTGGGCCTGCCCTTGGCGCCCTTGGCCTCGGACTCGTCGGCCTTCTTCGCGGGACGAGCCCGTTCCGGCCGGGCGGAGGCACGACGTTCACGCCGCGACGCGGCGGTAACAGGGCGGGAGGAGTCCTTCTTCTCGTCCTCCGGCCGCGTTTCCTGCTCGCGGTCTTCGCTCACGCCGCCGCCCTTCGCTCGACCGACCACTTTGACGCAGGGGCGACAGGACTTGAACCTGCAACCTGCGGTTTTGGAGACCGCTGCTCTGCCAATTGAGCTACGCCCCTTCGCAATCACTGCCCAGCCTACAGGCCCGCAACCGCGATTTAGGCCGTCTTCCACCACCCCCACGTGGGGCGTGGGGCTCGGTGTTCGGACGTCCCAGTTCGATGAGTGTAGAGCACACCTCACCGAAGTCCCCAACCGCGTGGTCGGAAGGGGTGTCGACGCCCGAAAAGCGGTCGCCGCGCCCCCCGTGCGCTCTGCCACGATGCCGGTCATGGGCGCACGCATCTCAGCGCGGATCGGCGGCATCGCCCCGTCCGCCACCCTCGCCGTCGACAGCAAGGCCAAGGCCCTCCAGGCCGAGGGCAGGCCGGTGATCGGCTTCGGCGCGGGCGAACCCGACTTCCCCACCCCCGGACCCATCGTCGCGGCTGCCGAGGCGGCCTGCCGGGACACCCGCAACCACCGCTACAGCCCGCCCGGCGGCCTGCCCGAGCTGCGCGCCGCGATCGCGGACAAGACCAGGCGCGACTCCGGACTAGACCTCCAGCCGAACCAGGTGCTGGTCACCAACGGCGGCAAGCAGGCCGTCTACACCGCCTTCGCCACCCTGCTCGACCCCGGCGACGAGGTCCTGCTGCCGGCCCCGTACTGGACCACCTACCCGGAGTCGATCACGCTGGCCGGCGGCGTGCCGGTGGTCGTGCCCACCGACGAGTCCAGCGGCTACCTGGCCAGCGTCGAGCAGCTGGAGGCCGCGCGCACGCCGCGGACCAAGGTGCTGCTGTTCTGCTCGCCGTCCAACCCCACCGGTGCGGTCTACCCGCCGGAGCAGGTGCGCGCGATCGGCCGCTGGGCCGCGGCCAACGACATCTGGGTGCTCGCCGACGAGATCTACGAGCACCTGGTCTACGGCGGGGCCGAGCACGTCTCGATGCCGGTGGTCGTGCCGGAGCTGGCCGACCGCTGCGTGGTGGTCAACGGCGTGGCCAAGACCTACGCGATGACCGGTTGGCGGGCCGGCTGGCTGCTGGGCCCCAGCGACGTGGTGGCGGCCGCGACCAACCTCCAGTCGCACCTGTGCTCCAACGTCGCCAACGTGGCCCAGCGGGCCGCGCTGGCCGCGGTGTCCGGCCCGCTGGACGCGGTGGCGGAGATGCGCGCGGCCTTCGACCGCCGCAGGCTGCTCATGGTGGACCTGCTGACCAAGATCCCCGGCGTGACCTGCCCGGCCCCGCAGGGCGCCTTCTACGCCTATCCCAGCGTGCGCGAGCTGCTCGGCAAGCAGATCCGCGGCCGCCGCCCGGCCACCAGCCTGGAGCTGGCCGAGCTGGTCCTGGAGGAGGCCGAGGTCGCGGTGGTGCCCGGCGAGGCCTTCGGCACCCCCGGCTACTTCCGCCTCTCCTACGCCCTGGGTGATGAGGACCTGGTCACCGGCGTGACCCGCCTCGGCGAGCTGCTGGCCGAGGCCCGCTGACAACACGGAAAAGGGGCACACCGGCCACGCTGGCCGATGTGCCCCTTCCCGGCGCTGTTCGCTCCGCCCTTGCCCGCTCAGGCCAGGCGCACGATGGCGTAAGCCCGCCCGAAGATCGACTGCCCGGCGAACTTGGCCGTGATGTCCACCCGCACGGTGTTGTCATCGCGCTTCTCGCCGACCTTGGCGACGACCTCCACGGTGGCGCCCTCGTCGTCGTCCGGCACGACCACCGGACGCCCGAAGCGCACCTGGTAGTCGATGATCGCGGCCGGGTCGCCGGTCCAGTCGGAGACGATCCTGGCCACCATGGCCATGGTCAGCAGCCCGTGCGCGACCACCCCTGGCAGGCCTGCGGCCTTGGCGGCCCGGTCGCTCCAGTGGATGGTGTTGCAGTCGGTGGACACCCCGGCGTAGCGGACCAGGTCGCGGCGGGTGATCTTCAGCTGCAACGGCGGCAGCTGGAAGCCCTTCTCGACGTCGTCGTAGCGCGGCAGCGCGGTCGCGATGCTCATGCGGAGGCTCCCCCTTCGGCCACCGGCTTCTCGCCGCGGACGATCAGGGTGGCGATGGCGGTGCAGATCGCCTCGCCGTCCTCGGTCAGCAGCTCGGAGCGCAGCGTGATGTAGTCGTTGCCCATCCGGGCGGAGATGTCGTCGACGTGCAGCTCGCAGATCAGCCGGTCACCCGGCTTGATCGGGCGGTGGTTGATGAACCGCTGGCTGCTGTGCATCATCCGGCTGTAGTCCAGGCCCAGCTCGGGGTCGTCGGTCACCACGTGGTGGGAGCGGACGGCGAGCACGGTCGCGAACGTCGGGGTCGCGACGATGTCGGAGTGCCCGAAGCTCTTGGCGACCTCGGGATCCCGGTAGGCCCGGTTCAGGTCACCGATCGCGTAAGCGAGGTCACGGATACTCTCGCGGCCGACTTCGTAAACCCACGGAAGCCGGTATGAGCGTCCTACGAAAGACTGGTTAAGCGCCACGGCGGGCAGAGTACCCGGTAACAAGAAAGCTGCCCTGCTCCGAACAGGGCAGCTTCTCAGCCTGCAGACTTAAGTGTTCAATACCCCACACCGGGGCCCTACACTCAGCGAGTCTCCTTGTGCGCACGGTGCGTGCCACAGTTAGGGCAGAACTTCTTGATCTCCAGACGATCCGGGTCGTTACGCCGGTTCTTCTTGGTGATGTAGTTCCGATGCTTGCACTCTTCACAGGCCAAGGTGATCTTAGGCCGAACATCAGTAGAAGCCACGAGGCAGCCCTCCCAAGGACAAAACGACCCCGCCACACGACGGGGGGTCCGGGGGCACACCCCCGGCTGGGGGTCTGGGGGCTCGGCCCCCAGTGTGATGCGAAGCGAGACCCGTCTGCCGCAAGGCAGACAGGGCTCACCCATCTCGCGTAGCGGTGGCCGGACTTGAACCGGCGACACAACGATTATGAGCCGTTTGCTCTACCAGGCTGAGCTACACCGCTATCCGAGGAGACCAGGTCCCCTCACACGGACAGGCCGTGGCGATCATTGGATGATCACCCCGGCCCACCCGTAGAGCCCCAATACGGAATCGAACCGTAGACCTTCTCCTTACCATGGAGACGCTCTACCGACTGAGCTATTGGGGCGTTGCGCTTGTCCTGCTTGGCGCTTCGGGCCCTCCGAGCGGGACGTGGAGAACTTTACAACAGCCCTCCCCCAGAAGCGAAATCGGGGGGTGGGTCACCTGACCAACGTGAGCACCATCTCGTCGTGACGGCCCCTGGCGCGCACCGTGCGGGCCCGCAGCCAGGCCTCGAAGCGGTCCTCCGGCAGCGGCCGGGAGATCAGGTAGCCCTGGGCAATGTCGCAGCCCATGCGCACCAGCGCCTCCTTTGCCGCGTCCTCCTCGACGCCCTCGGCGACCACCTGCAGGCCGAGGGAGTGGCCCAGCTCGACGATGGAGCGGACCACGGCCAGGTCGCCGAGGTCGGTGCCCATGCCGAGCACGAAGCTCTTGTCGATCTTGACCTCGTCCACCGGCAGCTGGCGCAGGTAGGCCAGCGAGGAGTAGCCGGTGCCGAAGTCGTCGACGGCCAGCACCACGCCGAGCCCGTGCAGCCTGCGCAGCACCGGCAGGCAGCGCTCCGGGTCGGCCATCACGCCGGACTCGGTGAGCTCGAAGGTCAGCAGCCGCGGCGGCACGTCGTGCCTGCTCAGCGCGTCGGCCACCTTGTCGGGGAAGGTCTCGTCCTCCAGGTTGCGCACGGACAGGTTGACCGCGACGGACAGTCGCAGCCCGCGGTCCAGCCACTTGCGGATGCGGATCAGCGCGCACTCCATGACGAACCCGGTGAGCGCGTCCACCAGGCCGGTGGCCTCCACCGCGGGCACGAACTCGTCCGGATCGACCCGGCCGAACTCCGGATGCACCCAGCGCACCAGCGCCTCCACCCCGACCACCTCGCGGCTGGGCAGGGCCACCTTGGGCTGGTAGTGCACCTGCACCTGGCCGCTGTCCAGCGCGTGCCGGAACTGGGTGACCAGCTGGAAGCGGCGCAGGAAGCCCTGGGTCATGCTGGGCAGGTAGCTGCGCACCGAGTCCCCGCTGGAGCGGGCCGCGCGCACGGCCACGTCGGCGTGCTGGAGCAGGGTGTCCACGTCCCGCACCGGGCTGCCGTCCTCGGCGATGGTGGGCACGTAGCCGACCACCGCGGTGGCCTCCACGGTGAGCCGTTCCACCGGGTAGGGCGCGGCGACCTGGGCGCGCAGCTTCTCCGCGATGCCGTGCGCGGCCTCGGTGGTGCAGTCGACCAGCAGCGCGGCGAAGGTGCCGCCCTCCAGCCTGGCCAGTGGCACGTCCGCGCCGAGCGCCTCCCGGATGCGGCGGCCGGCGGCGACCACCATCCGGTCGCCCCACGCGTGCCCGAGCGCGTCGCTGACCTGGCTGAGCACGTCCAGGTCCAGCCGGATGACCACCGAGCGCGGGGACTGCCGCAGCGGTTCGGCCGCGGCCTCGCGCAGGCCGGGCCGGTTGAGCAGGCCGGTCAGCGGGTCGTGGTAGGCGTCGTGCCGGAGCCGGGCGAGCAGCCGCCGGTTGTCCAGCGCGGTGGCCAGGTGGCTGGCCAGGGTGCGCAGCAACCGGACGTCGGCCCGGCCGAACCCGCGCCAGCGGCTGAGCCGGTCGTGCGTCTCCACCGCACCGAGCAGCTGGTGCGCGCCGCGCAGCGGGACCACCAGCGCCTCGTGCGCGCCGCGCCGGGTCAGCGCCTCGCGCACGTCGTCGGCGGCGTCCACGGTGCGGAAGTAGCGGACGTGGCTGCCGGGCAGCTGCAGCATCGGGTCGTCGCGCAGCTCCACCGCGTCGTTGGCAGGCGCGCCCTCGGGCAGCGGTTCGCCCGCGACCAGGCTGCGCACGCCGGCGGGCGGGTCGGGGCGCAGGTGCAGCACCACCCTGGTGGCGTTGAGCTGCTCGCGGATGCGCTCGGCGATCTGCTGCCACTCGACCGTGCTGGTCGGGGTGTGCAGCTCGGTGTAGCCGTTGTCCGCGCCGGTGGGTCTGCTGACCGCCTGCTGGCCGGAGCGGGCCACGGTGAGGCTGACGTCGCTGAGCGCCTCCAGGTCGCGCTGGTCGCGCAGCAGGCCGGAGTAGGCGCGGTAGAGCAGCACCAGCGCGGCCGAGACCAGCACCACCAGCACCCAGCCCCAGGCGGTGCTGCGCACGATCTCGTAGCCGACCAGGCCGGTGGAGGTGTTGAGCAGGCCGATGACCAGGGTGCGCAGGCCGAGCCGGGCGGCGCCGGCCACCCGCATCTCGCCGCCGAGCACGTACACCGCGGCCAGCGCGAAGATCACGCTGACCAGTGGGGAGGTGACCGTGCCGAACACCGCGCCCAGCCACTGCGGGCCGTCGGTGATGGCGCGCTGCACCAGGGTGGCCACGGTGAACGGGACCGCGATCTCCAGGCACATCACGCCGGCGTTGTAGATCACGTGGTCACCGCCGCGCCTGCCCAGCTGGGCGCCGAGCCCGGCGACCAGGTGCGCGGCCAGCACCACTTCGAACGGGGCCACCAGCAGGCCGATGACCAACGGGATCTCGGTGAAGGAGATGGTCCAGCCGACGGTGCGCACGTCGACGTCGATGGTCAGCTGCTCGGCCAGCAGGAAGGCCGCGGCCAGCAGCGGGCCGATCCAGAGCAGCTGCGGGTCGAGCTCGGTGGGCAGCCAGTAGGAGACCGCGGCCGCGGCGCTGACGCCGACCAGCAGCACGACCATGGAGAACCGGGTGAACGCCCGGCCGCGGGCGGCGTGGTCCAACGGGCTCGCCAGCGGACGCGGTGCGTCAGGGGGCGAGTCCGGGTCCAGTGGCCGTCGGCGATCCGACATCCACCCTCCTTACACCTCGATTTGCAGCTTGCAAACCGCATCAACAGCCGATCGTGACTGACGTACGGCCGCTTGACCAGAGCGATGACGGAGCGTTCTCACCCAACTGGCGAAGGCGCCCGGGTAGTGGTGTCACAGATGGGGGAGCAACGCAATGACACCGGGGGGTTTGACCTGCAACTTAGCCCGATCAGATGAAGGTCAACCGGCCCTGAGTGTGAACGTCTGGCCACCACAAGGGTCACTCCGCGTGGTTTCGGCCACAGCTCAGCGGCACCCCGGACGGCCGCACGCTCATCACCTCAACTGCTCAATGGCATCTTTTTCTCCTATTGGACTGCGGGAATGTCTCGAAGAAGAATCGGCCACATGACAAGCGGAGCACTTCCCACCGTCCCCCTCGGCCGCACCGGCATGAACATCACCAGGGTCGGCTTCGGCGCCTGGGCCATCGGCGGCGCGGGCTGGGCTCTATAACGGTCGGCCCTGACGAGCAGGCCTCCGCAACCTGGGGAGCCCAGGACGACGCCGACTCGATCGCCGCCATCCGGCACGCGGTCGCCAGCGGCGTCAACTGGATCGACACCGCCGCGGTGTACGGCCTCGGCCACTCCGAGGAGGTCGTCGCGGCCGCGCTGCGGGACATCCCGGCAGCCGAGCGCCCGTACCCGGCCACCGAGCCCACCGCCGTGGCCGCGCCGGCCAGCATCCGCCGCGAGGTGGAGGGGTCGCTGCGCAGGCTGGGCACGGAGCGGATCGACCTGTACCAGGTGCACTGGCCGGCCAGGGACGGCACGAGCCTTGAGGAGTACTGGCAGACGCTGCTGGAGCTCAAGGCGGAGGGCAAGATCCGCGCCGCCGGACTGTCCAACCACAGTGCGGAGCAGCTGACCCTGGCGGAGAAGCTGGGGCACGTGGACACCCGGCAGCCGCCGTTCTCCGCGATCCAGCGGGACGCGGCCGCCGAGGAGCTGCCGTGGTGCGCCGCGCACGAGACCGGGGTGATCGTCTACAGCCCGATGCAGGCCGGTCTGCTCACCGGCGCGTTCAGCCGGGAACGGGCGGCCGCGCTGCCCGCTGACGACTGGCGCTCGCGCAGCGACCACTTCACCGGCGCGGGGCTGACCGCGAACCTGGCGCTGGCCGAGGCGGACCTGGCGGAGATCACCGAGGCGATCATCAGCACCGGCGCGGGCAGCGGTCCGGCACGGCCCTGACACGGCCCGGACACGATCGGCAACGGCCAGGACACAGGACGGTGACGCCGGTTAACCCCGCCACGACTGTCCACGATGGACAGACCACCTGGAGATCAACAATCAACAGGAGGTCCGGCTTCGTGGAGGTTCGCATCACGCACATCCACCTGAGCGGTGGCGAGACCTACCGGCACATCCAGTCGGTGCGCTGGCAGAACGCCGACAACAGCAGTGAGTGGGACACCGACAGCACGGCCACCATGGTCAGCCGCCTCCGCCGCGGCTGGCGGATGTTCGTCTGGAGCGGCTGGAACAAGGTGGAGGTGACGGCGGCCGGCGGCCGGTACCTCAGCACCGAGGCGGGCGAGCTGATGAAGCTGCCCCGGTTCTAGCCGGTGTTCTTCTGGCCGTAGCGGCGGCGCAGGTGCACCTCGACCAGGTTGAGGAAGGCGTCCACCTCGTCCGGGTCGTAGCCGGAGCCGGTGTGCTCGGTGAACCGGACCCGGCGCACGTCGTGCGGGGTGAGCGTGTCCGCGCCGAGCAGGGTGCCCTCGATCCGGTCCAGGAAGGCGTCCACCTCGTCCTCGTCGTAGCCGCGGCGGTCGCCCCCGGCCAGGTGGAACCCGACGTTGTGCACGTCCTCGGCGGTCAGCGCCGCCGGGGACGGGCCACCGCGCACCGGGACCAGCTGGGGCCGGGGCGCCGCGGCCCGCTGCAAGGCCACCGCGACCTGGTCCAGGAAGGCATCCACCCCGCCCCGGTCGTAGCCACCCCGCCCCACCGGCGCCGCCGAGAACTCCACCGCCTGAACCTGTTGCGGCGTCAGGTTATCCGCCCCGCGCAGGGTCGCCTGCACCCGCGCCAGGAAGGCGTCCACCTCACGCTCGTCGTAGCCGACCGCGCCCGGCTTGGGCCGCTGGAACCCGACCTCGGCCACGTCCGCGGCGGTCAGCCTGCCCTGCTCGGCCAGCGCCCGCTTCTCCAGCACCGTGGCCACCAGATCGAGGAACAGCTCGACCTCGTCCCGGTCGTAACCGTTGCCGTCCACCGGCGCCGGCGGGAACCGCACCTTCAGCACGTCCTGCGCGGTGATGCCGTCCTGCCCGCGCAGGGTGTCCTCGATCCGCGCCAGGAACGCGTCCACCGGCGGCTCGTCGTACCCCTTCACATCCGACGGCGGCCGGTGGAACCGGACATCACGCACGTCCTCGGGAGTCAGCGTCATGGCGCCTCCAGGAGACCTAAGTGCGGCCATACTGCCCCGGTTTCGACACGACGGAACTCCGCCTGTCGGCCCAGCCACACACCCCCATACGGATGGCGGCGGCAGACGGTTCACCCGCCGCCCAAGGGCGTGGTGATGGGCCGCCTAAACCACTCGCATTGTTGGCAACGCTCGTTCACTCGAATGGGGGCACCACAGCCAGAATCGCTCCACTAACTTCGCTAATGCCCATGACGGGCGATCACAGGGGGTTGCCCGATTGTCAGCCGGGCGAATCGGTCAGCTGCGCGCGTAGTTGACCGCATGTTTCAGGGGGGTTTGTTTTCTCATGTCATTGAGAAGTCGCGTGTGCACGGCCGCTATCGGTATTGCCGCGGTCATCACCACAGTGGTGGCGCCTGGTGCGGCGCTCGCCGAGGGCTCCGCACCCCGGCCAGTGGAGCAGGCCCAGATCGTGTCCACCGGCCATCTCCCAGGTGTGCCGGTCATCGAGCTGGTGGAGGGGGAAGCACCGAAGGTCTCCGGAGGCGACCGGTCCGTCACGGCGACCCGGCTGCCGTTCAACTACAACTTCAACTTCGCCCGCACGCTGGACTCGCGCAATTTCTGGCCGTCTGGGCACGGAAAGGCGTGCGTCGCACTCCGCATGACGAGTACGACCAACCCCGACGACTGGGGTAAAACTCTCACGGTCCAGATGTGGGACGCCGATGGCTGGGACACGCAGGTCGGTTCCGATATCGGCTATCTGATGGACGGCAATTACCGCGGATACTGCTGGACCGCACTGAGACTGGACCACGAACACTATTTCAAGCTGGTCAAGTCGTTTGGCCCGAGCACGATCAAGGGTGACGGCTCGGCCACGGAGAACTGATCGACTCACGACTGGTTCCCGGTGTGGGGCAGGCTCGCTGGGCCTGCCCCACACCCCTGTCGCTCAGCGGCGACCGCTGATGATCACCACGGTCCCGCCGCGATCCGGTTCGGCCAGCCGGTCCACTCGCCAGGCACCGGCGCCGCTGGCCAGTCTGCCCAGGTTGACCAACAGTCCCGGCCGGGCGGGGTCGGTGAGCACCACGCGGTTGCCCGCCGCCGGTTCGGTGCCACCGCTGGGCTCGAACAGCAGCTCGCCGCGGGCCCCGGGACGCAATGAACCGGGGATGCCCGAGATCGCGACCTGAACGCGGCTGCCCGGCGGCAGGGCCGTCAGACCGGTGTCCACCGTGGCCGTGTCCCCTTCGACCGCACTGACCACACCGACCAGACCGGTCGGGCCAGCCACCAGATCTCCGATGGCCACCGGGTGGCCCGGTTCGGGGCGGATCCGCGCCGTACCGGGACCGGTCAGCGCCTCCAGCGTGCCTGCCTGGACCGCCGGGTCCGCGGTGCCGGCGGCCAGCGGCTCCGTCGTCCGCGTGCTCCCGGAGGACAGTGTGAGCCGGGTGTTCCAGGCGCCGGCTCCGGCGGGCAGCACCGCCCAGATCGCGGCGTCGGCCGACCGGTTGCCGTCGGTCAGCTCATGGTCCACGGCGCTGGTGGTGAAGCCGAGCCCGTCCTTGCCGGGGGCCGCGAGCGCGAACGTGAGGACCTCCCCCTCGGCAGCCGGTTCGTCCTGCCGGTCGGGTTGTGCGGCGGCGAAACCGATCGCGGACACCTCCGGTCTGACCTCGGCCACCGCGCGGAGCAGCAGGCGCTCCCGGTCCGGTGGCCGGGCGGTCAGCGCGCTGGTCACGAACGCCACCCTGGTGCGGCCGTCCGGTCCGGACGCGGACAGCGCGACCACCAGCACGTTGCGCCGCAGGCCGGTGGAGGCCTGGGCGAAGAGGAGGTGCACCCGGTCGGCCTGGGCGATGCCGCGTCCGGCCTGCCGCCACACCTGTTCGGCTCGCCGCGACAGGTCCTGGTCCGCCGCCAGCTCGCCGCGGGCCGGCCACTGACCAACTGGAGCCGCCGCCGTCACCCGCTCCGGCGCGGGCGCGCCGCCCAGGACGGACCAGAGGCCGGCTGTCGTCAGGACCACGGTGGCCACCACGGCCAGCAGTGCCACCCGCTGCCTGCGCTGCTCGGACCGCCTGCGACGGCATGCCTTGATCACCTCGTCCACCTGACCGGCCCGCAGTTCGGGCCCGAGCCGCGCGGTGGCCAGCTCCACCCGCAGCCGCGACTCCACCAGGTCCTGTTCCGGTGCGTTCACCACAACTCCCTCCCCCTGCCCACGGGCAGCGCGCTCCCCGGCGGCACCCCCCACGACTCCCTGATCCGAGCCAGTCCCCTGCTGGTCAGCGACTTCACCGTGCCCACCGTGCAGCCGAGCTCCCTGGCGGCCTGAGGCTCGGACAGGTCGAAGAGGAACCGGGCCACCACCGCGGCCCGTTGTCTCGGCGGCAGCAGTCGCAGCACCGCGAGGACGTCGCCACGCTCGGCCACCGACGGCGAGAAGTCCTCCACTCGCTCAGGCGCCGGGGTGATCCGCCACTGCTTGCGGGCGGCGGCGCGGAGGAACTCGTGCAGCACCGCCTTGCGGGCATAGGCCATCTGGTTGTCCGCGACGACGCGCCGCCATCGGCGCAGGCAGCGCAACAGCGCCTCTTGCACGACCTCCTCGGCGTCCCACCGGCTGCCGGTCAGGATCAGGGCGTAGCGCAACAACTGTTCGTACCGTTCCCGGACGAAGTCGTCGAACTCCCCGTCGGCCTCCACCGCACACCCCCTCCCGTTGCCTGGACCTTCCCCCTACAGGCCCTAGACCCGGTGAAGGCACGGAACGGTTGCCACCCCATTCGGGTGACGTGACTGGCTCAGCGTGCGAACAAACGAGAACACCCCCGTGACCTGTTCTTACCGGTCACGGGGGTGTTCTCGCTGGTGTGGCAGGTGAAGGATTCGAACCTTCGGAGCTTTCGCGACGGATTTACAGTCCGCTCCCTTTGGCCACTCGGGCAACCTGCCAGTGCAGCTGATCTCTCGGCTGCAGGAAGCAGCTTACATACCCCTGGGCAGGGGCGTGCAAGCGGGTATCCAGCGGGTACCGTCTTGGCCCTCAGGAGCCTCTTCGGGGGCTTGAGTTCACAGCTGGGAGAGGTGCGGCAACGTGGCGGACCCGTCATTCGACGTGGTGAGCAAGGTCGAGCGGCAGGAGGTGGACAACGCGGTCAACCAGGCCACCAAGGAGCTGTCCACCCGGTTCGACTTCCGGGGTGTCGACGCGAAGGTCAACTGGGTCGGTGAGGACGGGATCGCGATCCAGGCGGAGACCGAGGAACGGTGCCTGGCGGCGATCGAGGTGCTCAAGGAGAAGCTGATCAAGCGGGGGATCTCGCTCAAGGCGTTCGAGGTGGGCGAGCCGCAGCTGTCGGGGAAGATCTACAAGGTCACCGGCAAGGTCATCGAGGGCATCGCATCGGACAAGGCCAAGGAGATCGCCAAGGCGGTCCGGGACGAGGGTCCCAAGGGCGTCCAGGCGCAGATCCAGGGTGACCAGCTGCGGATCACCGGCAAGAAGAAGGACCACCTGCAGGACGTCATCGCGATGCTCAAGTCCAAGGACTTCGGGATCGCGCTGCAGTTCACGAACTACCGCTGACGCGCGGGCCGCCCCGGCCGCGCGCCGGGGCGGCCAAGCGGGGATGGCATCGAACACTCTTCAACCGCAGCTCCACCCATCTGGACTACCGTGGTTTTCACCAGCGTCGGTAGGACAAGGTGGGGGCGATGAAGGGGATCATCCTGGCCGGGGGCAGCGGGACTCGGCTGCACCCGATCACCCAGGCGGTGTCGAAGCAGCTGCTGCCGGTCTATGACAAGCCGATGGTGTACTACCCGCTGTCCACGCTCATGCTGGCCGGCATCCGGGAGATCCTGCTCATCTCCACGCCCGCCGACCTGCCGATGTTCCAGCGACTGCTGGGCGACGGCTCCCAGTTCGGGCTGCGCCTGTCCTACGCCGAGCAGCCCCAGCCGAACGGGCTGGCCGAGGCGTTCATCATCGGCGCCGACTTCGTGGGCGACGACGACGTGGCGCTGGTGCTCGGCGACAACATCTTCTACGGCCAGGGCTTCTCCCGGCAGCTCCAGCAGCTGGTCGGCGGCCTCGACGGCTGTGTGCTCTTCGGCTACCCGGTCAAGGACCCCGAGCGCTACGGCGTCGGCGAGGCGGACGCGGACGGCAACCTGGTCTCCATCGAGGAGAAGCCGAAGCGGCCCCGGTCCAACCGGGCGATCACCGGGTTGTACTTCTACGACAACGAGGTGGTCCGGATCGCCAAGGAGCTGACCCCGTCGGCCCGGGGCGAGCTGGAGATCACCGACGTCAACCTGGCCTACCTCAAGCAGGGCCGGGCCAAGCTGCTCGACCTGGGCCGCGGCTTCGCCTGGCTGGACACCGGCACGCACGACTCGCTGCTGGAGGCCGGGCAGTTCGTGCAGGTGCTGGAGCACCGGCAGGGCGTGCGGATCGCCTGTCTCGAGGAGATCGCGCTGCGCATGGGCTACATCGACGCCGACGCCTGCTACGCGCTGGGCGCGGCGCTGGCCAAGTCGGGTTACGGCCAGTACGTGATGGACGTGGCGCTCAACGCCGGCGCCAGCCCGGCGGCTCAGTAGCGGCCGTAGCCGCCGCTGCGGGCCATCTCCTCCAGCCGCCGGATCCGGTCCTCGATCGGCGGGTGGGTGGAGAACCAGCGCGCCATCGACTCGCCCGCCCGGAACGGGTTGGCGATCATCAGGTGGGACTGGGACATCAGCTGCGGTTCCGGCGCCAGCGGCGCGGCCTGGGTGCCGAGCTCCAGCTTGCGCAGGGCCGAGGCCAGCGCGAGCGGGTCGCCGGTGAGCGCCGCGCCTGACTCGTCCGCCTGGTACTCCCGCGAGCGGCTCACCGCGAGCTGCACCACGCCGGCGGCCACCGGGCCGAGGATGGCGATCAGCAGCACCGCCAGCGGGCCTGGCCGGTCCTCGTCGCTGCCGCCGAAGAACCCGGCGAACATGGCGATGTTGGCCAGGAAGGTCACCACGCTGGCCAGCGCGCCGGCCACCGAGGAGATCAGGATGTCCCGGTTGTAGACGTGCGCCAGCTCGTGCCCGAGCACCGCGCGCAGCTCGCGCTCGTCCAGCAGCTCCAGGATGCCGGTGGTGCAGCAGACCGCGGCGTTGCGCGGGTTGCGCCCGGTGGCGAAGGCGTTCGGCGCGGCGGTCGGGCTGAGGTACAGCCGGGGCATCGGCTGCCGGGCCGAGGTGGCCAGCTCGCGCACGATCCGGTACATCCCCGGCTGCTCCCACTGGGAGGCTGGCCTGGCGTGCATGGCGCGCAGCGCGAGCTTGTCGGAGTTGAAGTACGCGTAGGCGTTGACCGCCAGCGCGCCGAAGAGCGCGACCCACAGCCAGACGCCGCCGAAGAGCGAGCCGACCAGGATGATCAGCGCACTCAGCCCGCCGAGCAGCAGGGCCGTCTTGAGCCCGTTGTAGTGACTTCGCATGGTCCCTTCGGCCTCCTCCCGGCCTCGTCGGACGAACCGGCCTACTGATGAGTCAACGTGTGAAAGGGGCGTCAGGTTCCTGGGCGGCCCGGCCTGCCGCCCCTGGGCGCGGCCTCCGGGGCCGGTTCGGCCGCCGGGTCCAGCGGTGGCGGCGGGGGCGCGGCGGCCACCCACTCGCCCAGCCGGTCCCGCTCGTGCACCAGTTCGGCGACCGCGCCCTCGCCCTCGGCCGACCCGGTGCCGGGATAGCCGAAGTCGGGGGCCCAGTGCAGGGCGTCGAACGGGCAGACCTCCACGCAGATCCCGCAGTAGAGGCACTGGCCGTAGTCGATGGCGAAGCGGTCCAGCACGTTGACCTGCCGCGGCCGGGCGGCGCCTGGCGGTTGCACGGTCTCGGTGTGCGAGGTGATGTGGATGCACCAGTCCGGGCACTCCCGCACGCACAGCATGCAGACCGTGCAGTTGGCCTCCAGCAGCGCGATGACCCCTCGGGTCCGCGGCGCCAGGTCCTCGGGATCGGTCACTGGTCTCCCTCTTCTCGACGCGGTCCCCACTCGGGGCCGGGCACTCCTGGCGGCGCGATCCGCCTGCGGCTGGGCGCGCCGGAGCCGTCCTCGCCGGGCTCCAGCCTGCCCGGCCACGGCCGCACCACCCTGGCGGCCAGCACGAAGTCCTTGCGCAGCGGGTGCCCGGCGAAGGAGTCCGGCAGCAGCAGCCGTCGTGGGTCCGGGTGCCCGGTGAGCTCCAGGCCGAACATCTCGGCCGCTTCCCGCTCGTGCCAGGCCGCGCCCGCCCACACCCCGGCCACGCTGGGCAGCGGCGTGCCCGAGGGCACCTCGGTGCGCAGCAGCAGGCCGGTCCACGGGCCGGGCCGCAGCACGTGCAGGGTCACCGCGTGGGTGGCGCCGGCCGCGCCGGGGCGACCGGCGTCCTCCGCACCCAGCCAGTCGAACAGCGCGCAGCCCAGGTCCGCGCGGGCGTGCCGGGCCGCGGCGGCCCAGGACGCCACCGGCACGTGCGCGGTGCTCTGCCCGAAGGCCGTCTTCACGGTGACTCCCGGCAGCAGCGCGGCCAGCTCCTCGGCCGTGGCCAGCGCGGTCATGCCCGCACCAGCTTGTGCAGCGCGACCATGCCCTCCAGCAGCGCCTCCGGGCGCGGCGGGCAACCGGGCACGGCCACGTGCACCGGGAGCAGCTGGTCGATGCCCTTGGTGACCGCGTAGGAGTCCCAGTACGGGCCGCCGGTGTTGGAGCAGGCGCCGACGGAGAGCACGTACTTCGGTTCGGGCATCTCGCGGTAGGTGGCCAGGATCGCGGGCAGCATCACGTCGGTCACCGTGCCGGAGACCACCAGCACGTGCGCACGCTCCGGCCCCCCGGTGGGTTCGATGCCGTACCCGGCCAGGTCGGCGCCGTGCAGGGCGGCCATGACCTCCACCCCGCAGCAGGCGAGGCCGAGATCAAGGACGGTGACCTGGTAGGAGGTCCCCCAGTCCAGCTCAACAGCGGTGTTCACAGCTGCCGAGGGTAAAAGACCGCCCACTTGGAGCAGCGATTGACATGGGTTTTGTAGGCGGACCGTAGCTAGTTGATTACGGAAAGAGAGTACCCTGGCCAACGGCAACTGCGACTCGAGAGGGGCCGATCCCAGTGGCTGAGGCGGGCTCTGCGTACCGGGTTAAATTCCGCGGCATAGCCGACGAGCTCCGATCCGCGATCTCCTGCGGCAAGTACCCGCCCGGCTCGCGCCTCCCCGGCGAGAACGAGCTCATGGAGCGGCACGGCGCGGCGAGGATGACGGTTCGGGCGGCGTTGGAGGTTCTGAAGAACGAGGGTCTGACCTGGTCCCGCCGGGGCTCGGGGGTCTACGTCCGGGACGACCGGCCGATCAGGCGCAACTCGCCGCAGCGCCTGCGCGGGGACCGCAGCGCGTCCTGGCCGAGCCGGTGGGAGACCGACCTGACCGGCCGGACGCTGACCATCGACAGCGTCGAGGTGGCCGAGGAGCAGGCGCCGCACTACGTGGCGCGGGTGCTCGGGCTACACGAGCCGGCCAGGGTCTGGGCGCGGCGGCGGCGCAACCTGGTGGACGGTCACCCGGTGATGCTCTCGGTGTCCTACTTCCCGGCCTCGCTGGTCGCCGGTTCGGCGCTCACCAGGGCCAATCCGGGTCCTGGCGGGGTGTACGCCCGGCTCCGCGAGCTGGGCAAGCCTGCCGCGGCCTTCCGGGAGGAGATCCGGGCCAGGATGCCGCGCGGCGAGGAGTCCAAGGCGCTGCGGCTGGAGCCGGGCACCCCGCTGGTGGTGATCGTGCGCACCGCCTTCACCACCACCGGCGAGGCGATCGAGGTCACCGAGATGACCTTGGACGCGGGTTCCTACGTGCTGGAGTACGAGTTCCCGGCCTGAGCAGCAGGACGTAACGCCGGTCGCGGCGGCCTCGACACCGATCCCGAGGTGGACGTGGCAGAGAACCAGAGCCCGGAAGACGGGCAGCGGCGACCGGCACCGAGCTTCGCCGACTGGCGCAAGGAGCTGTTCACCGCCTCCACCGCGCTGGTGGGCCTGGTGACCGTGACGGTCACCGGGTTCAAGGTGGACCCGACGACCCCGGACGGCCGCCGCGTGCTGACCGTGGTGGTGCTGTTCGGCGTTGGCGCCTACCTGCTGGTGTGGCTGGCCTGGGGCCGCAGGCACGGCCGTCACGGCAGGCGGCGCAGCCTGCTGCTGGCCGTCGGCTGTGTGCTCGCGCTGGCCGGTGGGCTGGTGCTGGCGCTGCCCCGCGCCGAGTCCTCCGGCCAGCCGCCTGGCGCGTCCCAGGGCGGGGGCGGCGGGCAGACCAGTGGGCCGGCCACCGACGCCCCGCCGAGCTCGACCTCGGCCGGACAGCCGGGCAGCAGCACGCCCGGCCCCAGCTCGAGTCCCAGCGGCCTGCCGGGGCAGCCATCGCCCACCGCAGGCCGCACGACCGGCTCCGCGACCAGCTCACCGCAGCGGCCCGGCCCGTCCCCCAGCACCACCGACCGCCTGCTGGACGGCCCCGGCCCGACCACCGGACAGGCGCCGCCGGTGAGCCACCAGCACGAGGTCACGCTGAACACCACGCCCGGCGACGACTCGGTCTGGATCGACTACTGGCGCCAGCAGCACGAGCAGGACGGCGACCTGAACATGGACCGGAACGGGATCTTCACCGCGCTGGGCGCGAAGTTGACCGTCATGTCCGGCAGCGCGGAGCCGGACTGGTTCGCCTGCCGCAACGCCACCGGCATGACCACCCGCGCGGAGTTCTCCGCGCTGCGGGTGGACGGGCACCTGTGCGCCCGGAGCCGGGAGGGTCGCTACGCCCGGCTCCGGGTGATCGCACTGCCGACCTCGCCGAAGAGCAACGGCCGGTTCATCTTCTACGGCCTGGTGTGGCACCGAGGGCCGTGACGATCAGCTGCGGATGCAGCCCAGCTATCCCGAAGTTCTCCATATTTACGCGCTAGTTGGCACGTAATACGCGCCAAGGTGACCTTGCCTTGGCGTTGCAAACACGTAAGAGGGGATTACATGACCAGATCGATCTTCGAGTCGGATACCGAGCCGATCGAGCATGCGTCTATCCAGGCGGCTATGGACGCGGCCAACGCCGCAGCCGCGGCATCGGGCGGGCGCGCCTTCCCCTGCACCGTGTTTCGCCAGGGACAACGCCTGATGTTGTCGACCAGTTTCCCGCTGGCCTTCGTGCGCCGTCACGTACAGCCCGACTCGGCCATCAAGGGCAGCAGTCCTCGTGGCGCCACAAACCGGCCACTCATCCCGGATCACGTGCGCTCGATTCGGGACTACCTGAGCGCGAACCCCAGCCAGTACATCCTGCCGCCGGTCACCCTGAACGTTCGCCGACTGCCCGCACTGCACATCCCGAAGGGCAACTTCGCGGTACGGATCGGCTACATGGTTGTTGATGACACCACGATCTTCCACGTGACCGACGGTCAGCACCGGATCGCAGCGATCGCCGGACACCGCACAGGCAAGTCGCCCACTCCGGGACTCCTGGACGGCGAGGACGGCACCTTCCACAACGACGGGTTGGCAGTTCTGATCGTTGTCGAGCCTGAGCTCCCGAGGATCCATCAGGACTTCGCCGACGCGGCCCAAACGAAGCAGATCCCAGCCAGCCTCCTGGCCGTCTACAACACCCGCGAACCGGTGAACCGCGTCCTGACCTCGATCGTCGACAGGTGCAGCCTTTTCCGGGACCGGATCGACGAGACGTCCAAGACTCTGCCCAAGCTCTCGCAGTCCATCTTCCTTCTGAACCAGGTTCGAGGACTGGTGAAGGAGCTGCTGTTCCGGGACTACGCGCTGTCCGAGGACAACCTGTCCCGACGAGCACCGGCGGTGATCGGCACCGAAGAGCAGCAGGAGGTGTTCATCGCTCAAGCAGTCCAGTTGATTGAGACGCTGACCGCGAACATGCACCCGTGGTCGGAAATCGCCAAGATCCCCACTGCGGGCGGCGAGGCGAACAAGATCCCGGATTTCCGGAGTAGCCACGTCAACATGACTGCCACCGGGCTGGTCATCATCGGCCGGGTCGCATGGGAGATCAACAAGCTGTCGTCCGAGCAGGAGCGAGTGGCGAAGTACGTCGAGCTGGCACAGGCCATCGACTGGCGCAGGGACGCGCCGATCTGGGACGGAAACGTGGTCGCCGCAGGGGGCAAGATCGTCACGTTGCGCGGCCCTGTGGACACCGCCGCCAGGAAAGTCATGGCGCAGCTTGGGATCAGCAGCGAACTTCCCTTGTGAGGCATGCCTCATAAGGGAAGTGAAGGGCCCGGCCTTGCTTGCCAGACCGGGCCCTTCACAGCTCAACGGATCAGCCGCGCAGCTCCATCGTGCAGCACTTCGGGCCGCCGCCGGACTTGCGGAGCTCGGAGATGTCCACGTACCTCGGGTCGAAGCCGCGCATCGCCAGGCGTTCGCCGAGGGCGGTGGCCTCGGTGGGCAGGATGACGTTGCGGCCGTCGGAGACCGCGTTGAGGCCGAGGCAGGCCGCGTCCTCGGCGGTGGCCAGCACGGCGTCCGGGAACAGCCAGCGCAGCACCTGCTGGGAGCCGGTGGAGAAGGCCTCCGGGTAGTAGACGACCAGGCCCTGCTCCGGGCGGTCGTCGAGCACCGCGAGCGCGGTGTCCAGGTGGTAGTAGCGCGGGTCGACCAGCTGCAGCGAGACCACCGGGACGCCGAGCACCTCCTGGGCCTCGGCGTGCGCGCCGGGGTCGGTGCGGAAGCCGGTGCCTGCCAGCAGCAGGCGGCCGGTCCAGGCGAAGTCGCCCTCGGCCTCGTTGACGCTGGCGGGCATGACCACGTCGCGGTAGCCGTTGGCCAGGAACCACTGGCGGAAGTGCTCGGCCTCGTCCGCGCGCTGCGGGGCGCGGAAGCGGGCGCCCAGCACCCGGCCGTCGACCACGGTGCCGGAGTTGGCCGCGAAGACCATGTCGGGCAGGCCGGGGGCGGGCTCGATCACCTCGACCTGGTGGCCGAGGGACTCGTAGGCGGATTTCAGGGCAGTCCACTGCTCCAGCGCCCGGTCCGCGCTGACCGGCTGGCTGGGGTCCATCCAGGGGTTGATCGAGTACTCCACCGTGAAGTAACGCGGCGGGCACATCAGGTAACGACGACGAGTCGGCGTGCGGACCGCCGGGGCGGTGGTCGCGGAGGTCTCCACCGAGGCGGCGGGCGAGACGTCGAGAGCGGAGGACATGATTCGAAATGTAAATGGCCACCTGACGTTCGTTCAACACCGCATTGTGCCCGGATTGGGGCAGAATGTTGCGCATGGACACCATCGACCATCGAATCATTTCGTGCCTGGTCGCCGACGCCCGATCGAGCTACGCGGAGATCGGTTCCAGCGTCGGTCTGTCCGCCCCCGCGGTGAAGCGCCGGGTGGACAAGTTGCTGGATACGGGCGTGTTACGTGGCTTCACCGCGGTGGTCGACCCGGAGGCGCTCGGCTGGGGCACCGAGGCCTTCGTGGAGGTGCACGGGCAGGGCAACGTGACCCCCGGCAAGATCCGCGCCGGGCTGGAGTCGCTGCCCGAGGTGGTCGCCGCCTACACCGTCTCCGGCTCGGCCGATGCCATCGTGCACCTGCGTGCCGGGGACATCCACCACCTGGAGACCGCGCTGGAGCGGCTGCGCGCGCTGGACTTCGTGGACCGCACCGTCTCCACGGTCATCCTCTCCACCCTGCTGGAACGGCCGCCCGCGCCGGAGCCCCCTCGCTGAAGAGGCGTAAATCACCGGCCGGATCGGCAATTGGCCACTCCGATGCGGCAGGATCACCGCCATGTCAGCTGAGGTGCTCCTGGAGCAGCGCGACCGGGTGGCGATCATCACGGTCAACGCCCCCGACCGCCGCAACGCCCTGACCCCGGCCAGCTCCACCCGCCTCGCCGAGGCGGTCACCGCCTGCGAGCAGAACGGCGACATCCACGCCGTGGTGGTCACCGGCGCCCCGCCCGCCTTCTGCGCGGGCGCGGACCTGACCGCGCTGGGCGAGTCCCGCGAGGCCGGGCTGCGCACCATCTACGCCGGGTTCCTGGCAGTGGCCAACTGCGCGCTGCCCACCATCGCCGCGGTGAACGGGGCCGCGGTCGGCGCGGGCCTGAACCTGGCGCTGGCCTGCGACGTGCGGCTGGCCGGCCCGCTGGCCCGCTTCGACGCCCGCTTCCTGCAGTTGGGCATCCACCCCGGCGGCGGCATGACCTGGATGCTGAACAAGATCGTCGGCCCGCAGACCGCGACCGCGATGGCGCTGTTCGGTCAGGTCCTGGACGCCGAGGCGGCCGAGAAAGCCGGCCTGGTGTGGGCACGGACACCAGGTGAACCGGCAGATGTGGTGGCCGCGGCGGTAGAGCTGGCGGCGGCTTCTGCCGGAGCGCCCCGGGAACTCGTGCTGGCCACCAAGCAGTCCATGCGCCGCACCGCCGCGGTGACCGAGCACGCCGAGGCGGTGGAGGTCGAGCTGGTCTCCCAGCTCATCTCCATGAACAGCCCGGCCTTCGCCGAGCGCCTGGCCGCGATGAAGGCCCGGATCAGCGGGAAGTGACTGTTACTCTGGAGTAACACCCAGCCTCGGCACGACTATGTGGGATGGCGCGTGTGACGTGCGTCTCTCTAGTGATAACACGGCAAGGGCACCCTTACCGTGTTCGAAGCGTTGTCAAGGCAGTACCAGCAACTCCGATCCGTGAGTTCCCCGACGCTGACGGTCCCTGACGCGGACTACCCTCGTTGGGGGGCATCGGTTTTCGATGGCCGATGCAGGCGCGTGAGGTGAAGAGAGGGATCGCGAGCCCATGAGTGTGAGCACCGAGGGCCACGAGACCGCGGAGGTCCGCAAGCTCGACCGAGTGGTCATCAGGTTCGCCGGCGACTCCGGTGACGGCATGCAGCTGACCGGAGACCGGTTCACATCGGAGGCAGCGGCCTTCGGCAACGACCTGGCCACGCTGCCCAACTTCCCCGCCGAGATCAGGGCGCCTGCAGGAACCCTGCCCGGGGTGTCCAGCTTCCAGCTGCACTTCGCCGACTACGACATCCTCACGCCGGGCGACCGGCCGGACGTCCTGGTCGCGATGAACCCCGCGGCGCTGAAGTCCAACATCGCCGACCTGCCGCACGGCGGCATCCTCATCGTCAACACCGATGAGTTCAACAAGCGCAACCTCAGCAAGGTCGGCTACGCCGCGGACCCGCTCGAAGACGGCTCGCTGGAGCCCTACGTCGTGCACAAGGTCGCCATGGCCACCCTGACCCGCGGCGCGCTGGAACCCACCGGGCTGTCGAAGAAGGACGCCGAGCGCGCGAAGAACATGTTCGCGCTGGGCCTGCTGTCCTGGATGTACCACCGGCCGACCGAGGGCACCGAGCGGTTCCTGCGGGAGAAGTTCGCCAAGAAGCCGGACATCGCCGAGGCCAACGTGCTGGCCTTCCGCACCGGCTGGAACTACGGCGAGACCACCGAGGCCTTCGCGGTGACCTACGAGGTCGCCCCGGCCAAGCTGGCCCAGGGCACCTACCGCCAGATCACCGGCAACACCGCGCTGGCCTACGGCATCGTCGCCGCCGGGCAGCGCTCGGAGCTGCCGGTCTTCCTCGGCACGTACCCGATCACGCCGGCCTCGGACATCCTGCACGAGCTGTCCCGGCACAAGAACTTCGGCATCACCACCTTCCAGGCCGAGGACGAGATCGCCGGTATCGGCGCGGCGCTGGGCGCGGCCTACGGCGGCGCGCTGGGCGTGACCACCACCTCCGGTCCCGGTATCGCGCTGAAGTCCGAGACCATCGGCCTCGCGGTGATGACCGAGCTGCCGCTGCTGGTGGTCGACGTGCAGCGCGGCGGCCCGTCCACCGGGCTGCCCACCAAGACCGAGCAGGCCGACCTGTTGCAGGCCATGTTCGGCCGCAACGGCGAGGCGCCCGTTCCGGTGCTGGCCCCGGCCACGCCCGCGGACTGCTTCCAGATGACCATCGACGCCGCGCGGATCGCGCTGAAGTACCGCACGCCGGTGCTGCTGCTCTCCGACGGCTACATCGCCAACGGGTCGGAGCCCTGGCTCATCCCGGACGTGGACACCCTGCCCGACCTGCGGGTCTCCTTCGCCACCGAGGTCAACGCGCCGGACGGCTCCGGCGAGTTCTGGCCTTACCTGCGCGACCCGGAGACCCTGGCCCGGCCGTGGGCCGTGCCGGGCACGCCCGGTCTGGAGCACCGAATCGGTGGTCTGGAGAAGGGCGACGGCCAGGGCAACATCTCCTACGACCCGGACAACCACGACAAGATGGTCCGCCTGCGCCAGGCCAAGATCGACGGCGTGGACGTGCCGGACCTGGTGGTGGACGACCCGACCGGCGACGCCGAGGTGCTCGTGGTCGGCTGGGGTTCGACCTACGGCCCGATCGGCGCGGCCGCGCGCCGGGTCCGCAGGCTCGGCCTCAAGGTCGCGCACGCGCATCTGCGGCACCTCAACCCGTTCCCGAAGAACCTGGGTGAGGTGCTGGGCAGCTACCGCAAGGTGCTCGTCCCGGAAATGAATCTCGGCCAGCTCGCGTTGTTGTTGCGGGCCAAGTACCTGGTGGACGCGGTCAGCCACACGAAGGTGGCGGGCACGCCGTTCAAGGCCGAAGAGCTCCAGGACGTGTTCACCGAGATCATCCAGGGGGTCAAGGCATGACCACTGTCGACATCGGGTTGCCGATCATCGGCGGCCTGGACGGTGTTCCCACCACGGACGAGAAGCAGACCGCGAAGGTCTTCAAGTCCGACCAGGAGGTGCGCTGGTGCCCCGGGTGTGGTGACTACATCATCCTCAACGCCATGCAGAGCTTCCTGCCGGAGCTGGGGCTCAAGCGGGAGAACATCGTCTTCGTCTCCGGGATCGGCTGCTCCTCGCGGTTCCCGTACTACATGAACACCTACGGGGTGCACTCCATCCACGGCCGCGCCCCGGCCATCGCCACCGGGCTGTCGGTGTCCCGGCCGGACCTGTCGGTGTGGGTGGTCACCGGTGACGGTGACGCGCTCTCCATCGGCGGCAACCACCTGATCCACGCGCTGCGCCGCAACGTCAACCTGAAGATCCTGCTGTTCAACAACCGGATCTACGGGCTGACCAAGGGGCAGTACTCGCCGACCTCGGAGGTCGGCAAGGTCACCAAGTCCACCCCGATGGGCTCGCTGGACCACCCGTTCAACCCGATCTCGCTGGCGCTGGGCGCGGAGACGAGCTTCGTGGGCCGGGCGCTGGACTCCGACCGGGCCGGGCTGACCGACGTGCTGCGGCAGGCCGCCCAGCACCGGGGCAGCGCGCTGGTGGAGATCTACCAGAACTGCCCGATCTTCAACGACGGCGCCTTCGACGTGCTCAAGGAGCCGGGCGAGAAGGACCGGCGGATCATCCCGCTGGAGCACGGCAAGCCGATCCGCTTCGGCGCCGAGGGCGAGTTCGGGGTGATCCGGGAGGGTCAGCACGGCTCGTTCGTGGTGCGCAAGGTGGACGAGGTCGGCGAGGACGCGCTGGTGGTGCACGACGCGACCCTGCAGGACCCCAGCTACGCCTTCGCGCTGTCCCGGCTGGGCGGGCAGAACCTGGACTACACCGTGACCGGTGTGTTCCGCTCGGTGCCCCGCCCGACCTACGACGACCAGGCGCGCAACCAGGTCCAGCAGGCCGTGCAGAGCAAGCCGGCCGACCTGGCCGGGCTGCTCCGCGGCAAGGACACCTGGACCGTGCTGGCCTGACACAGCAACAAAAAAAGCCCCCCGGTGCGTCCGGGGGGCTTTTTCGTGTCACTGCTTGTCGTGTCACTGCTTGTCGGGGTCGATCACCGGCTCGAACAGCGAGCGGGACCGCTCACCGCGCGGCGGCGTGGTCGGCTCGGCCGGGGCCACCGGCGGGGGCGGGGGCTGCTCGGCCGGGGTGACCGGGCGCGGCGGGGCGGGCGGCACCGGCGGCATCTGGCGCGGCGGCGCGGGCACCGAGGGCGGCACCGGCGGCGCGTTGTTGCCCGAGCTGGCGGCCAGGTGCTGGAAGTAGGCGGTGTCCCTGGCCTGGAGCTCCTGCGGCGGCAACGGCCGCGGCGGGAACTGCGGCGGCGCCACCCGCTGGGCGGGCCGCGGCGGGCGGGACGGCCGGTGGTCGGCCAGCTCGGTGTCGGTGACGTCCAGCTCCGGCGGCGCGCTCACCTGCGGCGCGGGCGGGGCGGGCGAGGGCACGGGACGCTGGGCCTGGCGCGGCTCGGGGTCTTCTTCCAGGGCGTCCAGGATCTCGCTCTTGGCGATGCCGTAGGCCGGGGTCTCCGCCTCGAAGAACAGCGGGCGCTCGTCCTCGTCGGACTTGGCGGGCTGGGCGGCCGGTTCCGGGGTGCGGACCGGGGCGAAGATCGCGGTGGTGGGCTGGTCGGAGCCGCGCGGGGACTGCTGGGCGGCGGTGGGCTGGTCGTCGACGTCCTCCGGGGTGGACCACTGCTGGGTGGCGGCCGGGGCTTCGGGCTGGGTCTCGCGCTGGGTTTCGCGCGGCGCCGGGGGCTCGGGCTGGGCCGGGGCTTCGGACTGGGCGGCGGTCCAGGTCAGCTCGGCAGGCTCGTCGGCGTCGTGGCGGGACCACTGCTGGGTGGGCTGCTGGGCCGGGGCGGGCTCGTCGGCCGGGGGCTGGGCGGCTGAGGGCTGAGCGACCGGGGGCTGGACGGCTGGGGGCTGGGCGGACCAGCACTCGGTCGGGGCGGGGGCTTCGTCCTCGCGCGGCTCGGGCTCGATGCGCTGGGTGGACCACTGCTGGGTGGGGGCGGGCTCCGGGCGCTCGTCCTCGGCGCGGTGGGCCGACCACTGCTGGGTCTTGGCGGGCTCGGGGCGGCGCGGGGCCTCCTCCGCCGGCTGGCGGTCGTCCTCGGCGCGCGCGGTGGACCACTGCTGGGTGGGCGCGGACTCGGGGCTCTCGTCCTCGGCACGCTGGGCCGACCACTGCTGCGTCTTCGCGGGCTCCGGGCGCTCATCTTCGGCGCGCTGCGCGGACCACTGCTGCGTCTTCGCGGGCTCCGGACGCTCATCTTCGGCGCGCTGGGCCGACCACTGCTGCGTCTTCGCGGGCTCCGGACGCTCATCCTCGGCGCGCTGCGCGGACCACTGCTGCGTCTTCGCGGGCTCCGGACGCTCATCCTCGGCGCGCTGCGCGGACCACTGCTGCGTCTTCGCGGGCTCCGGACGCTCATCCTCGGCGCGCTGCGCGGACCACTGCTGACTGGGGGCGGGGCTGGGCTGGGACCAGGTGGGTTCGCGGCGGCGTTCCCAGGGGGCCTCGGACTGGGTGGTGGGTTCGTGGGCCGGGTCGGGGGTGAACAGGCTGGTCTTCGGCTGGGCCGGCAGGACCGTGGTCTGCTCGGAGCTGCTGGTGACCGGGCGTGGGGCGGCCACGGGGGTCTGCATGGGCTCGAAGACGATGTCGTCGTCCTCGTCGTGCTTGCGCACCACCGTGGGCGGCGGTTGCGGCCTGCGGGACCGTTCCTCTTCCAGCGCGGCCAGCTCGCGGCGGGCGGGGGTGACGAAGAGCACCCAGGTGGCCAGGCCACCGATCACGAATGCGAGCAGGCTCCACAGCCAGACCTGCCCGAACAACGACGACACCGCGACATCCCTCCGGCCTTCTCCATACCTTGGGCGAACCCTAACGCGCAGGGCCGTCCGCCGCGTCCTGTTGACCAGGTGGCGGTAGTTGTATGTGACGAAGTTACTTGTTGAGCGAACAGCTCCGCGGCGTAGGCTCGGCTGGTGCCGTCCTCGCCCTCGTCCTCGGCCGGTGCGGCCGGGCTGGCGTGCGGGGCGGGCGCGTACGTGCTGTGGGGTTTCTTCCCCGCCTTCTGGCCGCTGCTGACGCCCGCCGGTCCCGTGGAGATCCTGGCCCACCGGCTGGCCTGGACCCTGGCCGTCATGGCGTTGGTCACCCTGCTCCTCCGCCGCGGCAAGATCCTGCTGAGCCTCTCCCCCGTCACCTGGGCGCTGGCCGCCGCCGGGGCAGCACTCATCGCGGTGAACTGGGGCACCTACATCTACGGGGTGACCAGCGGGCAGGTCGTGGAAACCTCGCTGGGCTACTTCATCAACCCGCTGGTCTCGGTGCTCTTCGGCGTGCTGGTGTTCAACGAGCGGCTGCGCTGGCCGCAGTGGGTCGCGGTGGCCGTCGGCGGCGCCGCGGTGTGCGTGCTGACCGTCGAGCACGGGCAGGTGCCGGTGATCGCGCTGGTGCTGGCCGCCAGCTTCGGCACCTACGGGCTGCTGAAGAAGACCACGAAGCTGGCCGCGGTGGACTCGCTGACCGCGGAGAGCGTGGTGCTGGGCCCGCCCGCGATCGTGTTCCTCATCTGGCTGGGTCTGGCGGGGCAGGGCACCTTCCTCGGCGCGGGCACGGCGCACGACGTGCTGCTGGCGGTCACCGGGCCGATCACCGCGCTGCCGCTGCTGCTGTTCAACGTGGCCGCGCGCCGGGTCTCCATGACCACGCTGGGCATCCTGCAGTACCTGGCGCCGATCCTGCAGTTCGCCTGGGGCGTGCTGGTCATGCGTGAGCCGATGTCGCCGGGCCGGTGGACCGGGTTCGCGCTGGTGTGGGTGGCGGTGCTGGTGTTCACCGTGGACGGGGTGCGCGCGGCCAGGGCCACCAGGGCGGCGACGCTGCGGAGCCGGGCGGAACCGGCCCCGCAGATCACCTGACTTACTGGGAGCGGGCCACCACGAAGTTCGCCAGTGCGGACAGCGCCGAGCGGGCCGGGCACTCCGGCAGGTCCACCAGGGCGGCGTGCGCGCGCTCGGAGTACTCGTTGAGGGTCTTGCGGGCCTCTTCCAGGCCCGAGGACGCCCGCAGCAGCTCCAGCGCCTCCTCGACCTCGGCGTCGGTCTCCAGCGGCCGGGACAGCAGCTCACGAAGCCGGGCGCCGGAGACGTGGTCGTCGGCCAGCGCGTAGAGCATCGGCAGCGTGCGCACGCCCTCGCGCAGGTCGGTGCCGGGGGTCTTGCCGGACTCCACCGCGGGTGAGGCGATGTCGATGATGTCGTCGGAGATCTGGAAGGCCGCGCCGATCACGTCGCCGTACCGGCGCAGCGCCTCGACCTGCGGCTCCGGCACCCCGGCGAACATGCCGCCGAAGCGGCCCGCGGTGGCGATCAGCGAACCGGTCTTCTCATCGATCACCGACAGGTAGTGCGCGACCGGGTCCACGCCCTCAGCCGGGCCGACGGTCTCCCGCATCTGGCCGGTGACCAGCTCGGCGAAGGTGTTCGCGATGATCCGGGCGGCGTCCGTGCCCAGGTCGGCCACCAGCCTGGAGGCGTGCGCGAACAGGAAGTCGCCGGTGAGGATGGCCACCGAGTTGTTCCAGCGGGCGTTGGCGCTGAGCGCGCCCCGCCGCATCGGCGCCTCGTCCATCACGTCGTCGTGGTAGAGCGTGGCCAGGTGGATCAGCTCCACCACGACGGCCGAGGTGATGACCTCCTGGCGGCTCGGGTCACCGAAGTGGGCGGCCAGGAGGGCGAAGAGCGGGCGGATTCGTTTTCCGCCCGCCTCCATCAGGTGCAGGGAGGCCTCGGTCGCGAAGTCGAGGTCGCTGCGGACCGAGTCCTGCAGCACTGCCTCGACCGCGGCCAGTCCGGCAAGGACCGTGGCCTCGAGGTCGGGGTCGGCCAGCACGATGCCGGCGCCCCGACCGGCCTGCTCACTCGTCGTCACACTTGCAGCCTACGTAGGCCTCAGAACGCGAACACCCCGAGGTCCGCCCAGTTGAGGGCGAACTGCGGAACGACTCCGAGCAGCAAGGTCACGGTCACACCGAGTGTGATGGCCATGACCGTGAACGCCCCGGGCACGGTGACCGTGGGGCCGTCCTCCTTCGGCTCCTGGAAGTACATCAGCACGATGATCCGCAGGTAGAAGAACGCGGCCACCGCGCTGGTCACCAGGCCGACCACCACCAGCGGCGCGGCCCCGTCCTCGATCGCCGCCGCGAACACCACGAACTTGCCGATGAACCCGCTGGTGAGCGGGATGCCGGCCAGTGCGAGCAGCAGGAAGGAGAACACCGCGGCCACCAGTGGCGACCGCTTGGCCAGACCGGCCCACTGCTTGATGTCGGTCGCCTCGCCGTTGCTGTCCCGGACCAGGCTGATCACGCCGAAGACGGCCAGCGTGGTGAAGCCGTAGGCCAGCAGGTAGAACATCGTGCCGGAGAGGCCCTGCGGGGTGAGCGCGATCGAGCCGACGAGCAGGAAGCCCGCGTGCGCCACCGAGGAGTAGGCGATCATCCGCTTGATGTCGCTCTGCGTGAGACCGAGCACAGCGCCGATGACCATGGACACGATGGCCACCGCCCACAGCACGTACTGCCACTCCCAGCTGCTGGACTTCAGCGCCACCTGGAACACCCGCAGGATCGCGCCGAAGGCCGCCACCTTGGTGCAGGCGGCCATGAACGCGGTCACCGGCGTGGGCGCACCCTGGTAGACGTCCGGGCTCCAGGTGTGGAACGGGCCGACCGCCGCCTTGAACAGCAAGCCGACCACCAGCAGCCCGACCCCGGCGAAGAGCAGGGTGTCGGAGCGCTCGTTGCCCGCGGCCGCGTTGGCGATCGCGGCCAGGTTCACCGAGCCCGCGTAGCCGTAGAGCAGCGCCAGGCCGTAGAGGAAGAACGCCGAGGCGAACGCGCCGAGCAGGAAGTACTTGACCGCGGCTTCCTGCGAGATCAGCCTGCGCCGACGGGCCAGCGCGCACAGCAGGTACAGCGGGAGGCTGAGCACCTCCAGCGCGATGAACATGGTCAGCAGGTCGTTCGCCGCGACGAAGGTCATCATGCCGCCGAGGGCGAACAGCGCCAGCGGGAAGACCTCGGTCTGCATGCCGCTGGTGGCCGCCTGGGCGCGGTCCTGGATGGTGCCGGGGCGGATCGCGGCGTGCGCCACGAAGTAGCCGCCGCGCTCCACCGAGCGGTCCGCGATCAGCAGGATCGAGCCGAAGCCCAGCGCCAGCAGCGTGCCCCACAGGAACAGCGTGGGGTAGTCCACCGCCAGCGCCTTGGCCATCGGCAGCACACCGGTGCCGTTGTCGCCCAAGCCCTTCACGACCAGCACCACCGCGGCGGCGGCGATCGAGAACAGGCTCAGGAACACCTGCACCGACCAGCGCAGGTGCCGCGGCAGCAGCGCCTCGAACAGCACCGAGACACAGGCCGCGCCGAGCACGATCAGCACCGGCACCATGTGCTCGAGCAGGAAGTCCGGCAGTTCCAGCAGCTGCTGAGGCTGCTGTTGTGCCAGGTGAGTCAGGGTCACCACGTCACTTGCCTTCCTTCACCAGGTCCTGCTGCCCGGCCTCGGTCATCGTCGCGCCGACGGACGGGTTGATCACATCGAGCACCGGCTTCGGGTAGACCCCGAGCGCGATGATCAGCACCACCAGCGGGGTCAGCACCGCGATCTCCCGCTTGGACAGGTCAGGCACCTTGGCCTTGGCCGTCTCCGAGCTGGGGTCCACCGCGGAACCGGGGCCACCGGCCAGGCCCACCAGCGCGTTGCCGCGCACCGGGCCCTGCATGACCCGCTGGTAGGCCCACAGCACGTACAGCGCGGCCAGCACCATGCCGACCGTGGCGATGATGGTGAACACCGGCTCCCTCGGGAACGACCCGATCAGCACCAGGAACTCGCTGACGAAGGAGTTGGTGCCGGGCAGCGCCAGCGAGGAGAGCCCGGCGATGAAGAACATGCCGCCGAGCACCGGGGTGAGCTTGGCCATACCGCCGTAGTCGCTGAACTGCCTGGAGCCACCGCGCGCGATCACCATGCCCACCACCAGGAAGAGCATGCCGGTGGAGAGGCCGTGGTTGACCATGTACAGCACCGCGCCGGAGATCGACTGGGTGCTGAAGGCGAAGATGCCCAGCGCGATGAAGCCGAAGTGCGCGATCGAGGTGTAGGTGACGAACCGCTTCATGTCGGTCTGTCCGGCGGCCAGGATCGCGCCGTAGATCACGCCGATCACCGCCAGCGTCAGCACCCAGGGCGCCAGGATCCGGCTGGCGTCGGGGAACAGCGAGAGGCCGTAGCGCAGCAACCCGAAGGTGCCGACCTTGTCCAGCACGCCGACCAGCAGCACGCCCACGCCCACCGGGGCCTCGCCACCGGCGTCCGGCAGCCAGGTGTGCAGCGGCACCAGCGGCGCCTTGATCGCGAAGGCGATCAGGAAGCCGAGGAACAGCCAGATCTGCACGCCCTGCGGGATGTCCTTGGCGATGCCGACCAGGGTGGCCCAGTCGAAGGTGCCCTTGCCGAGGCGGCCGCTGGCCACCACGTACACGCCGATCACCGAGGCCAGCATGACCAGGCCGCCGAAGAGCGAGTACAGGAAGAACTTCACCGCCGCGTACTGCCTGCGCGGCCCGCCGAAGCGGCCGATCAGGAAGTAGGCGGGCACCAGCATCGCCTCGAAGAAGACGTAGAACAGGAACACGTCGGTGGCCGCGAAGACGCCGATCATGAAGGTCTGCATGACCAGCAGCAGGGAGAAGAACCCGGCGACCGTGCGGCCCTCCGGCAGCTTCTCCTCCCAGGCCGCGCCGATCACGATCGGCACCAGCACCGCGATCAGCGCGATCATCACCAGCGCGATGCCGTCCACGCCGAGGGAGAAGCGCACGCCGAAGGCCGGGATCCAGTCCACCCCGAAGGCCAGCTGGATCCGGTCCCCGCCGGGGGTGAACCCGGCCCAGGCCACCGCGGCGAGCGCCAGCTCGGCCAGGGCGAAGCCCAGCGCGGTCAGCTTCGCCGCGCGGTCGTTGCCACGCAGGAACGCCACCACCAGGCCGCCGAGCAGCGGCAGCAGCAGTAGTGCGAGCAGCACGAGGCCGTTCATCCCGCCAACCTCACCATCAGCAGGGCGGCGATCAGGAGGACCGAACCGCCCAGCATGCTCAGCGCGTAGGAGCGCACGAAACCGGTCTGGAGCCGGCGGACCCGGCTCGAGACGCCCCGGAGCAGCACGGCCGTGCCGTTGACCACCCCGTCGACGCCCTTGTTGTCGAAGAAGAGCAGGAACCGCGTGAGCAAAAAGCCCGGGTTCGCGATCAGCCCCTCGTTGATCGAGTTGGCGTAGAGGTCCTTGCGGGCGGCGCGCACCAGGAAGGAGACCTTCTCCGGGCGTTCCACCGGGACCGGCTTGCGGCCGAAGATCAGCCAGGCGGTGAGCGCGCCGAGCGCGGCCAGCGCCACGGTGAGGATCGGCACCAGCGCGTGCGGGATCACCCCGTGCTCAGCCACTTCCAGCTTGCCCAGCGCGGGTTCCAGCCAGGTGGCGAGCCTGCCGCCACTGGCGAAGAAGAAGCCCGCGCCCACCGAGCCGACCGCCAGCACGATCATCGGCACGGTCATGCTGGCCGGGGACTCGTGCGGGTGGTAATCGCGGCCGTCCGCCGACTTCAGGTTCTTCCAGCGCTTCTCGCCGAAGAACACCAGCAGCATCAGGCGGGTCATGTAGAACGCGGTCAGCCCGGCGCCCAGCAGGGCCGCGCCGCCGAAGACCCAGCCGCGCCAGCCGCCCTGGCCCAGCGCCGCCTCGATGATGGCGTCCTTGGAGTAGAAGCCGGACAGCAGCGGGAAGCCGATCAGCGCCAGGTAGCCCAGGCCCCAGGTGACGAAGGTGACCGGCATGTGCCTGGCCAGCCCGCCCATCCGGCGGATGTTGCCCTCGTCGTTCATGCCGTGCATCACCGAACCGGCGCCGAGGAAGAGCCCCGCCTTGAAGAAGCCGTGGGTGAGCAGGTGCATGATGCCGATCGCGTACCCGGCCGGGCCGAGGCCGACGGCCAGGATCATGTAGCCGATCTGGCTGACCGTGGAGTAGGCCAGCACCTTCTTGAAGTCGTCGTAGGCGCAGCCGATGATGCACCCGATCACCAGCGTGATCGCGCCGATGATGACCACGACCAGGCGGCCGTCCTCGGTGAGGTTGTAGATCGGGTTGGCCCGCGCCACCAGGTACACACCGGCGGTGACCATGGTCGCGGCGTGGATGAGCGCGGAGACCGGGGTCGGGCCCTCCATCGCATCCGGCAACCAGGCCTGCAGCGGGAACTGGCCGGACTTGCCACAGGCGCCCAGCAGGAGCAGCACCGCGATCGCGGTGACCACGCCCGGCGAGAGATCGCCCGCGCGGGCGAAGACCTCGGTGTACTGGGTGGTGCCCAGGTCCCGGAACATCAGGAAGATGGCCAGCGCCAGGCCGACGTCACCGACCCGGTTCATCAGGAAGGCCTTCTTCGCCGCGGTGGCCGCGGCCGGCTTGTGCTGCCAGAAGGCGATCAGCAGGTAGGAGGCGAGACCGACGCCCTCCCAGCCCAGGTACAGCGTCACGAAGCTGTTGCCCAGCACCAGGACCAGCATCGCGGCCACGAACAGGTTCAGGTAGGCGAAGAACTTCCGCCGGTCCGCGTCGTGGCTCATGTAGCCGACCGAGTAGATGTGGATCAGCGAGCCCACACCGGTGATCAGCAGCACGAAGGTCATCGACAGCGGGTCGATGCGCAGGCCGAACTCGACCTTGAGCGCGGCCACGCTGAACCACTCGAACACCGGCAGCTCGGCGACCCTGGAGCCCGCGTCCTTGCCGATGGTCTGCACGAACAGCACGGCACCGTAGACGAAGGACAGGATCGCCATCGCGCTGCCGAGCAGGTGCCCCCACCCGTTGGTGCGCTTGCCGCCGACCAGCAGCACGGTGGCGCCGATCAGCGGGAGCAAGATCAGCAGCCAGGCGTACTGGGCCGCGCCGGTGGCCTCCACCACCTCGGTGGCGGCCAGAATGTTTCCCTTCACCGTCTGCACCTCAGTACTTGAGCAGGTTGGCGTCGTCGACCGAGGCCGAACGGCGGGTGCGGAAGATCGACATGATGATCGCGAGTCCGACGACCACCTCGGCCGCCGCGACGACCATCACGAAGAAGGCCATCACCTGGCCGTCCAGCGCGCCGTTGATCCGGGCGAAGGTCACCAGGCTCAGGTTCACCGCGTTGAGCATCAGCTCGATGCACATGAACACCACGATGGCGTTGCGCCGGACCAGCACGCCCACCGCGCCGATGGAGAACAGCAGCGCGGACAGCAGCAGGTAGTAGGTGGGGGTCATGCCTTCCCCTCCTCGGTACCGGACTTCTCGTCCTTGGCGGACGGTCCGGTGAGCGCGTGCGCGTCCGGCTGCGGGCCGGCGCCCTTGACCTCGGTGATGTCGTCGGCGAGGCGCTCGCGCGAGGTGGACTCGATGATCTTGGACAGCGACTCCGGGGCGACCGAGCCGTCCGGCAGCAGCGCCGGGGTGGCCACCGAGTTGGCGGTGGCGAACACACCGGGGCCGGGCAGCGGCGATGGCCGGTCGTGCTCGCCGCGCAGGCGGGCCTCGACCAGCTCGCGCTGGCTGCGCTTGGTGGAGTGTTCCTTGTCCACGAAGGCCAGCAGCATCGCGCCGAGCGCGGCGGTGATCAGCAGCGCCGAGGTCAGCTCGAAGGCGAAGACGTAGTCGCGGAAGATCAGCTGCCCGAGGCCGAGCACGTTGCCCGGTCCCTGGCTGCCGTTGACCTGGGCCAGCCCGGTCGAGGGCACGTCGGTGAACGCGCGGGAGAGCGCGGCCACCAGCAGGGCGGCCAGGCCGAGGCCGAGGAAGGTGGCCGTGAGCCGCTGGCCGCGCAGCACCTCCACCACCGAGTCCGAGCTGTCCTTGCCGACCAGCATCAGCACGAACAGGAACAGCATCATGATCGCGCCGGTGTAGACGATGATCTGCACCACGCCCAGGAACGGCGCCTGCTGCACGATGTAGAGCACGCCGAGGCTGAGCATGGTGAGCACCAGCCACAGCGCGGAGTGCACCGCGTTGCGGGCGAAGAGCATGCCCATGGCGCCGATCAGCGACACCGGGCCGAGCACCCAGAACATGATCTGCTCGCCGATGCCGACCACGTCGGCCGCCGGCGGCGCCTGGGCGAGGATGGCGATGACGGAGCTCAACGCACGGCCCCCTCGGCGGGCTTCTCTCCGCGAGCGAGCTGCGGCCCGTTCACGTAGTAGTCCTGTTCGTTCTCACCAAGGCGCATCGGGTGCGGCGGCTGCTCCATGCCTTCCAGCAGCGGCGCCAGCAGCTGTTCCTTGGTGTAGATCAGGTTCTGCCGGTTGTCATCGGCCAGCTCGAACTCGTTCGTCATGGTCAGCGAACGGGTCGGGCAGGCCTCGATGCAGAGACCGCAGCCGATGCAGCGCAGGTAGTTGATCTGGTAGTCCGCCCCGTAGCGCTCACCCGGCGAGTAGCGGGCGTCCTCGGTGTTGTCACCGCCCTCGACGAAGATCGCGTCCGCCGGACAGGCCCAGGCGCACAGCTCGCAGCCGACGCACTTCTCCAGCCCGTCCGGGTGCCGGTTCAGCTGGTGGCGGCCGTGGTACCGCGGCGCGGTGACCTTCATGACCTCGGGATATTCCTCGGTGACGACCTTCCGGAACATCGTCGAGAAGGTGACGCCGAAGCCCTTGATGGGATCAAGAAGTCCCATCGCCAGCCTCCTTTCCGCCTTCGGTGCCGATCGCGGCCGGCGTGGAACTCTGCTGCGCGGCGGCCACGGGGGTCCGGCGCTTGGGGGGCTTGGGCACCGCCAGGTCCAGCGGCGGGATCGGGTAGCCGCTGCCGGCCACCTGCACCCGCTCCTCCCGGATCTCGCGCTCCGGGATCAGGAACACCAGCAGGATCAGCACGGCCAGCGCGGCCCCGCCGAAGATCAGGATCTGGGTGGAGCTGATCGTGGCCCAGTTCTCCCGGATGTACTTGACCACGGTGACCGCGACGAACCAGACCAGCGCGACCGGGACCAGGACCTTCCAGCCCAGCTGCATGAACTGGTCGTAGCGCAGCCGGGGCAGGGTGGCGCGCAGCCACACGAAGAAGAACAGGAAGGCCAGCATCTTGCCGATGAACCACAGCAGCGGCCACCAGCCGGTGTTGAGCATGCCGTCGGCGATGTAGCTCAGGCCGAAGGGCGCCCGCCAGCCGCCGAGGAACAGCGTGGTGGCCAGTGCGGAGACGGTGGCCATGTTGATGTACTCGGCGAGGAAGAACATGGCGAACTTCAGCGAGGTCGAGTACTCGGTGTGGAAGCCGCCGACCAGCTCCGACTCGGCCTCGGGGAGGTCGAACGGGGCGCGGTTGGTCTCACCGACCATGGAGATCACGTAGATCAGGAAGCTGGGCAGCAGGGTGAAGACGAACCAGACACCCGACTGCGCGTTCACGATGTCGCCGGTGGACAGCGACCCGGCGAACAGGATCACCGAGACGATGGCCAGGCCCATCGCGATCTCGTAGGAGATCACCTGCGCGGCCGAGCGGAGCGAGCCGAGCAGCGGGTACGGCGAGCCGGAGGACCAGCCGGAGAGCACGATGCCGTAGACGCCGACCGAGGCGCAGGCCAGCACCACCAGCACGCCCACCGGCACGTCCGCGACCTGCAGCGCGGTCTGCACGCCGAACATCTGGACCTCGCCACCGAACGGGATCACCGAGAAGGCGAGGAAGGCGGGCACCGCGGAGATGACCGGGGCCAGGAAGTAGACCCACTTGTCCGCCATGACCGGCCGGATGTCCTCCTTGAAGGCCATCTTCAGCGCGTCGGCCACCGACTGCAGCATGCCGAAGGGGCCTGCCCGGTTCGGCCCGGGCCGCTGCTGCATGAACCCGACGATCCGGCGCTCGCCCCAGACCAGGCCGATCACCAGTACCACCAGGAAGGCGAAGACGGCGACGACCTTGATCAGGCTCAGCCACCACGGGTCGTCGGCGAGCAGAGCGCCGATCTCCCCGGCTGCGAGGGGCTTCATGCGTTTCCTCCGTCGGTGACGGTGACGAGGGCGCCGTGCCCGGCGCCCAGGGTGCGGCGCACGGTGGAGGCGCCCGAGTTGCCCGGCAGCCAGACCACCTGCTCCGGCAGGTCGGCCAGCTCCAGCGGGAGCGTGATCGCACCGGCCTCGGTGGCCACGCTGACCGGCTCGCCCTCGGCCAGGCCGAGCTTGGCCGCGGTGGCCGGGGCCAGCCTGGCCACTGCCGGGCGGGCGGTGCCTGCCAGGTTGGGCTCGCCGTCCTGCAGCGAGCCGTTGCCCAGCATCTGCGGCCAGCTGGCCAGCACCAGGTGGCCGTTGGTCAGCGCGGGCGCGCCTGCCTCGGCGGCCGGGGTGAACACCGGCCGGGCGCCGCGGTGGGCGCCGAGCCTGGCCAGGTCCGCGGCCGCGGCGGCCGGGGTCTGGGTGAACAGGTCGGAGTCCATCTCGATCGCCAGGGTGTCCAGCACCCGGCAGTCCGGGACCACGCCCGCGACGTCCAACGCGGCCTTGAACTCGCGGCGGCGGCCCTCCCAGTTGAGGTAGCTGCCCGCGCGCTCCACCGAGGCGGCCACCGGCAGCACCACGTCGGCGTGCTCGGTCACCGCGGAGTGCCGCAGCTCAAGGGAGACAACGAAGCCAGCCGCCTGGACGCCGGCCAGCGCGGCGGCCGGGTCGCCGAAGTCGAACGGGTCCACCCCGCCGACCAGCAGCGCGTCCAGCTCGCCCGCGGCCGCGGCGGCCAGGATGCCCGCCGCGTCCCTGCCGGGGGTCTCCGGCAGCGAGCCCGCTTCCACGCCCCAGGCCAGCTCGATCTCGGCGCGGGCCTCCGCGTCGGTGACCGGGCGGCCGCCGGGCAGCAGCGTGGGCAGCGCGCCGGCCTCGACCGCGCCGCGCTCACCGGCGCGGCGGGGGATCCAGGCCAGGGTGGCTCCGGTGCTGGTGGCCAGCTCGACCGCGGCCGAGATCAGGCCGGGCACCTCCACCGCGCGGGCGCCGAGCAGCAGCACCGCGCCCGGGTTGCGCAGCGAGGTGTCCACGTCCTCGGGCAGCGCGCGCAGTGCGGCCGGCTCGCCGCCGGGCACCGCGGGGATCAGCGTGCCGTAGGTCTTGCGCACCGCCGGGGTCGTGTACTGGCCGAGGTGGAAGACCTTGGTCCGGCCCTTGCGCGCCGCCTTGCGCAGGCGCAGGAACAGGATGCCCGCCTCTTCCTCCGGCTCCAGGCCGACGCAGAGCACCGAGGGCGCGGCCTCGACCACGCCGTAGGTGACCCCGGTCTCCGGGGTGACGCCCACGATCGAGGAGGACAGCAGCGCCAGCTCCTCGTCGGAGTGCGGGCGGGACCGGAAGTCGATGTCGTTGGTGCGCGCGGCGACCCTGGCGAACTTGCTGTAGGCGTAGGCGTCCTCGACGGTCAGCCGGCCGCCGGGCAGCACGCCGACGCCCTTGCCGTCCCTGGCCTTGGCCAGGCCCTCGGCCGCGACGCGCAGCGCCTCGGTCCAGGAGGCCTCGACCAGCTCGCCCTGCTCGTCGCGCACCAGCGGGCGGCGGATCCGGTCGGGCAGGGTCGGGTAGACGAAGGCGAAGCGACCCTTGTCGCACAGCCATTCCTCATTGACCTCGGGGTCGTCGCCGGCCAGGCGGCGCATGACCTTGCCGCGCCTGGTGTCGACGCGGGTCGCGCAGCCACCGGCGCAGTGCTCGCACACGCCGGGGGTGGAGACCAGGTCGAACGGCCGGGAGCGGAACCGGTAGGCCGCGCTGGTGAGCGCGCCGACCGGGCAGATCTGGATGGTGTTGCCGGAGAAGTAGCTCTGGAACGGCTTGCCCTCGGCGATGCCGATCTGCTGCTGCGCCCCGCGTTCCAGCAGCTCGATGAACGGGTCACCGGCGATCTGGTCGGAGAAGCGGGTGCAGCGCTGGCAGAGCACGCAGCGCTCGCGGTCCAGCAGCACCTGGGTGGAGATCGGGATCGGCTTCGGGAAGGTCCGCTTGGTCTCCACGAACCGGGACTCGGTGCGGCCGTGCTTGAGCGCCTGGTTCTGCAGCGGGCACTCGCCGCCCTTGTCGCAGATCGGGCAGTCCAGCGGGTGGTTGATGAGCAGCAGCTCCATCACGCCCTGCTGCGCCTTGTCCGCCACCGGCGAGGTGTGCTGGGTCCGCACGACCATGCCGTCGGCCACCGTGAGCGTGCAGGAGGCCTGCGGCTTCGGCATCGGCCGCCCGCCCATCTCCACGTCCACCAGGCACTGGCGGCAGGCGCCAGCCGGTTCGAGCAGCGGGTGGTCGCAGAAGCGCGGCACCACGATGCCCAGCCGCTCGGCGGTGCGGATGACCAGCTCGCCCTTGGGCGCGATGATCTCCTGCTCGTCGATGGTCAGCCGGACATGGCCCGCGGGCACCGGGGTGCTCTCGGTGTTCTTCTCGGGTGCGACGGTCATGTCAGTGCGCTCCTGCTCCGGCCAGTTCGGCCTGCGCGTTCCCGGCGTTCTTCGCGCACAGCTCGAGGAACTCGTGCTTGAAGTACTTGATGGCACTGGTGATCGGGCTGGTCGCGCCGTCACCGAGGGCGCAGAACGAGCGGCCGAGGATGTTGTCGCAGACGTCCAGCAAGGTGTCGATGTCGGCGGGGGTGCCCTCGCCGCGCACCATCCGCTGCAGGATCTGCACCAGCCAGTAGGTGCCCTCCCGGCAGGGGGTGCACTTGCCGCAGGACTCGTGCTTGTAGAACTCGGTCCACTTCATCACGGCCCACGGCACGGACACGGTCTCGTTGAAGATCTGCAGCGCCTTGGTGCCCAGCATCGAACCGGCCTCGGCCGCGCCCTCGAAGTCCAGCGGCACGTCCAGGTGGTCGGCGGTGAACAGCGGGGTGGAGGAACCGCCCGGCGTCCAGAACTTCAGCGGGATGCCGTCCTTCATGCCACCGGCCAGCTCCAGCAGCTCGCGCAACGTGGTGCCCATCGGCGCCTCGTACTGGCCGGGGTTGGTCACGTGCCCGGACAGCGAGTAGATCGTCGGGCCAGGGGACTTCTCCCGGCCCATCTCGCGGAACCAGCCGGAACCGCCGTTGACGATGTAGGGAACCGAGGCGATGGTCTCGACGTTGTTCACCACAGTGGGAGAGGCGTACAGACCCGCGGTGGCCGGGAAGGGCGGCTTGAGCCGGGGCTGGCCGCGCTTGCCCTCCAGCGAGTCCAGCAGCGCGGTCTCCTCACCGCAGATGTACGCGCCCGCGCCGGCGTGCACCACGATGTCGAGGTCGAAGCCGCTGCCCAGGATGTTCTTGCCCAGGTACCCGGCGGCGTAGGCCTCCTGCACCGCGGCGTTGAGCCGACGGATGCAGTGCAGGACCTCGCCGCGCACGTAGATCGCGCAGAAGTTGGCCCTGATCGCGTAGGAGGTGATGATGCAGCCCTCGATCAGCGAGTGCGGATCGGCCATCATCAGCGGGATGTCCTTGCAGGTGCCCGGTTCGCCCTCGTCGGCGTTGATCACCAGGTAGTGCGGCTTGCCGTCGCCCTGCGGGATGAAGCCCCACTTCAGGCCGGTCGGGAAGCCAGCGCCGCCGCGACCGCGGAGGCCGGAGTCCTTGCACAGCTGGATGAGCTGGTCCGGGTGCGCGCCGAAGGCCTTGCGCAGCGCGCTGTAGCCCTCCAGCTGCTCGTAGGTGCGCAGCGTCCAGGAGGTCGGGGAGAGCCAGCGCTTGGTGAGCACCGGCGTCAACGGCTCGGGCATGCCAGCCTCACTTCTTCTCGGGGACGGCCGGGAGCGGGACGTCCTCCGGCATGACCGGGGCGGTCCAGCCGCGCTCGTTGGCCATCTTGGCTCCGCGCAGGGTCTCCACCGCGGCCGAGGGTCCGGCCACGTCCTGCTCGCGGCCCTCGAAGAAACCGGCGAGCTGGAGCTCGGCCTGCTTGAAGTCGGTCAGCGGGGCGCCGCGGGTGGGGTCCGGCTTCTCCCCCCGCTGCAACGCCTTGACCAGCTCCAGCGCCGACTCGGGCGTCTGGTTGTCGTAGAACTCGTAGTTGACCTGGAGCACCGGGCCGAGGTCGCAGGCGGCCAGGCACTCGGCGTGCTCGATGGTGATCGAGCCGGGAGTGCCGGGCTCACCGGCGGTCTCCTCGTGGCCGACGCCGAGGTGCTCGCGCAGCTTGCCGTAGATCGCGTCCCCGCCCAGGGCCGCGCACAGCGTGTTGGTGCAGACGCTGACCAGGTGCTCGCCGCAGGGCTTGCGCTTGTACATGGTGTAGAAGGTCGCGACCGCGCTGACCTCGGCGGTGGCCAGGTCGAGCTGCTCGGCGCAGAAGGCGATGCCCGCCTGGCTGACGTGGCCCTCAACCGATTGCACCAGGTGCAGCATGGGCAGCAGCGCGGAGCGGCTCACCGGGTAGCGCGCGATGATCTGCTGAGCTTTGTCAACGATGTCCGCGAACTGGGAAGTGTCCACACTGTCCACTTCGGACATTCGCTCTGGGGTCCTTGTCATCGGTCCACACCACCCATCACCGGGTCGATCGAGGCCACCGCGGCGATCACGTCGGCGACCAGGCTGCCCTCGCTCATCGCGGGCATCGACTGCAGGTTCACGAAGCTGGGTTCGCGCACGTGCACGCGCAGCGGGCGGGTGCCGCCGTCGGAGACCAGGTGGTAGCCCAGCTCGCCGCGCGGGGACTCCACCGGCACGTACACCTGCCCGGCAGGCACGTCGAAGCCCTCGGTCACCAGCTTGAAGTGGTGGATGAGGGACTCCATGGACTGGCCCATGATCTTGCGGACGTGCTCCAGCGAGTTGCCCATGCCGTCGGAGCCGATGGTCAGCTGCGCGGGCCAGGCGATCTTGCCGTCCTCGACCATCACCGGGCCGGGCTCCAGCTTCGCCAGGCACTGCTTGACGATCTTGAGCGACTGGTGGATCTCCTCCACCCGCAGCAGGTAACGGGCGAAGCAGTCCGCCTCGGTCGAGGTGGGGACCTCGAAGTCGTACTCCTCGTACCCGCAGTACGGCTCGACCTTGCGCAGGTCCCAGGGCAGCCCGGCCGAACGCAGGATCGGTCCGGTGATGCCCAGCTGCATGCAGCCGTCCAGCGGCAGGTAGCCGACGCCCTCCAGGCGGCGGCGCCAGATCGGCTGGCCGGTGAGCAGCTTGTCGTACTGCGGCAGCCGGGAGTGCATCACCTTGAGGAAGTCGGTGATCTTCTCGTGGTAGTCCTCCGGCAGGTCCTGGGCGAGCCCGCCGGGCCGGATGAACGCGTGGTTCATCCGCAGGCCGGTCAGGTGCTCCAGCAGGTGCAGGACCTCTTCCCGCTCGCGGAAGCCCGCGGTCATCGCGGTCAGCGCGCCCAGCTCCATGCCGCCGGTGGCCAGCGCCACCAGGTGCGAGCTGATCCGGTTGAGCTCCATCAGCAGCACCCGGACCACCTGGGCGCGGCGCGGCGCGGTGACGCCGAGCAGCTTCTCCACCGCGAGGCAGTAGGCGGCCTCGTTGTGCAGCGGCGCCAGGTAGTCCATGCGGGTCACGAAGGTGACGCCCTGGGTCCAGTTGCGGTACTCGACGTTCTTCTCGATGCCGGTGTGCAGGTAGCCGATCACCGAGCGGGCCTGGGTGACGGTCTCGCCCTCCAGCTCCAGCACCAGGCGGAGCACCCCGTGCGTGGAGGGGTGCTGCGGACCCAGGTTGATGACGATGCGCTCGTCGTGGGTGGCGTCCTCCAGCACCTCGTCCCAGTCACCGCCGCTGACGGTGTAGACCGGGCCCTCGGTGGTCTGCCGGGAGTCGGCGGCGTACGGGTCGCGCCCACCGGTGGCGGTGCCGGCGACCGTGCTGTCGCTGCCCGTGGCGCTGGTGTCGGTGCCGTCGGTGACGTCGGCGAGACGTTCGTGGCTCATGAGTAAGACCGCCTCTGGTCCGGCGGAGGAATTTCCGCGCCCTTGTACTCGACCGGGATCCCGCCGAGCGGGTAGTCCTTGCGCTGGGGGTGGCCGTCCCAGTCGTCCGGCATGAGGATCCGGGTCAGCGCGGGGTGGCCGTCGTAGACGATGCCGAACATGTCCCAGGCCTCCCGCTCCTGCCAGTCCGCGGTCGGGTAGACCTCGACCACGCTGGGCACGTGCGGGTCCTCGATGTCCATGGCGACCTCGAGCCGGATCCGGCGGCGGTAGGTCATCGAGGTCAGGTGGTAGACCGAGTGCAGGCGCTGCGGCACGTCCACGCCGTAGTCCACGCCGGAGACCGAGCTGCACAGCTCGAAGCGCAGGGCCTGGTCGTCGCGGAGCAGCCGGCACAGTTCGAGCAGGTGCTCGCGGCGGACGTAGAAGGTGATCTCGCCGCGGTCCACGGTGATCTGCTGGACCGCCTCGGCCGGGATGCCCTTCTCCGCCATGGCCATGGACAGCTCGTCGACGAACTCGTCGAACCAGCCGCCGTAGGGGCGCTCGCTCGGCGCGGGCGCGTAGGCGGGCAGGCGCAGGCCGCCGAAACCGGAGGTGTCGCCGGAGCCGGAGACGTTGAACATGCCCTTGCGGTTCTTGCCGGCCACGACACCGCCAGCGGCGAGGTGCTCCTCGTGCTGGGCCTCGGTCATGTCCGCCGAGCTGTGGGCTTCACCCTTGGGCTCGGGGAGGTTCGCGTCAGTCACAGCCGATCACTTCTTCTTGGCGTACCGGACGGAGGACGGGATCATCTCGGTGCGCGCGCCGCTGGCGGCCCGCAGCGCGGCCCGCTTGGGCCCGAGCGGCTCGTCCATGATCTTGGCGTGGATCTTCAGGATCGCGTCCAGCAGCATCTCCGGCCGCGGCGGACAGCCCGGCAGGTACATGTCCACCGGCACGATGTGGTCGACGCCCTGGACCACCGCGTAGTTGTTGAACATGCCGCCGGAGGAGGCGCACACGCCCATCGCGAGCACCCAGCGCGGCTCGGGCATCTGGTCGTAGATCTGGCGCAGCACCGGGGCCATCTTGTTGGTCACCCGGCCGGCCACGATCATCAGGTCGGCCTGGCGCGGGGAGGCGCGGAAGGCCTCCATGCCGAAGCGGCCGAGGTCGTAGCGCGGCGCGCCGGTGGTCATCATCTCGATCGCGCAGCAGGCCAGCCCGAAGGTGGCAGGCCACAGCGAGGACTTGCGGGACCAGTTGACCAGTTTCTCCACGCTGGCCAACAGGATTCCGTTGGGCAGCTTCTCCTCAAGACCCATGACTCAGCTCCAGTCCAGGCCGCCGCGCCGCCACACGTAGACGTAGGCGAAGCCGACCGTGCCGATGAAGAGGGCGATCTCTACCAGTCCGAACAGGCCGAGCTGGCCCGCGGTGACCGCGAAGGGGTAGAGGAACACCATTTCGATGTCGAACAGGATGAACAGCATCGCCGTCAGGTAGTAGGCGACCGGCATCCGCCCACCGCCGACCACCGGCTGGGGCGAGGGCTCGATTCCGCACTCGTACGCGTCGAGCTTGGCCTTGTTGTACCGGCGGGGCCCGATGTACGGCGCGACCGCGACCGAGCCCAGGGCGAACACCAAGGCCAGCAAGAACATCAGCACGAGGGGGAGGTAAGAGTGGAGCACTGTCCCGCCGCCGTCCTTTCCTCATCCGCGCTCGTCAACGGCCGTGACAGCCGCCGTCCGATGGGCACCCTAGGCACCCGGTGCACCACCCCTTGTAGTAAGGTTCACCTAACTAGCTGGGAAGGTGCTGCCGGAGCTTGTGAACTCGTTCACGAACTCCAATGGGCAAGTGTATGACCTGTCCCACTGCCCCCGCGCGCCGGGATCACGCCGCCGATCTCCCCCGCCGGGGCTGCGCCATCAAGATCAGTGGTTACCACCGAACAGCCCAGTCCGCAGCGTGAAGCAGGCCCGGCCCGCGTCCTGGAACGGACGCGGGCCGGGCCGGTTTCGCTTGGGGGATCAGGCAGTCGGGGCGAGCTTGGTGGCGGCGGTGATCACGCGGTCCATCGCGTCGCCGTCCTTGGGGTCGTACAGGCCGGCCAGCAGCTTGAGCACGAAGCGCATCAGCGGCTTGATCGGCATGCCGTACTTGGTGGCGGTGCGCATGATCGTCGGGTTGCCGATCAGCTTGCTGAAGATGTTGCCGAGCCGGTAGTAGCCGCCGAGGGCCTCGGAGACGGCCACCGGGTAGCGGTGCAGGGCGCGCTCGCGGCTGAGGCCTTCCGGGCGGGCCAGGGCGTGCACGACGCATTCGGCGGCCAGCCGGGCGCTTTCCATGGCGTAGCCGATGCCCTCGCCGTTGAACGGGTTCACCATGCCGCCCGCGTCGCCGACCAGCAGCAGGCCGTTGCGGTAGTGCGGGGTGCGGTTGAAGCCCATCGGCAGCGCGGCGCCGCCGACCTTGCCGATCGCGTTGGGCTCGCGCAGGCCCCACTCCTCCGGCGTGCCGTCCAGCCAGGAGCGCAGCAGCTGCCGGTAGTCAACCTTGCCGTAGGCCTTGGAGGTGGACAGGATGCCCAGCCCCACGTTCACCGTGCCGTCGCCCATGCCGAAGATCCAGCCGTAGCCGGGCAGCAGCTTGGGCTCACCGGCGTTGGACTTGTCCCACAGCTCCAGGTGCGACTCGAGGTAGTCGTCCTTGCTGCGCGGGGACTCGTAGTAGCGGCGCACCGCGATGCCCATCGGGCGGTCGTCGCGCTTCTCCAGGCCGACCGAGAGGGCCAGCCGGGCGGAGACGCCGTCGCAGGCCAGCACCAGCGGGGCGCGGTAGGTGACCGGGGTCTTCTCCTTGCCCGCGTTGGCCGTCACGCCGATCACCCGGCCGGTCCGGTCGTCGGTGACCGCGCCGGTGACGTGCGTGTTCTGCAGCAGCCGGGCCCCGGCCAGCTGCGCGTTCTGGGCCAGCATCTCGTCGAAGTCCTGGCGCGGGCGGACCACGCCGTAGGGCGGGAAGGTGGCCAGGTCGGGCCAGTCCAGCTCCAGCGTGACCCCGCCGCCGACCACGCGCAGGCCGCGGTTGTGCAGCCAGCCCGCCTCTTCCCTGGTGTCGATGCCCAGGTCGATCAGCTGCTTCACCCCGCGCGGGGTGAGGCCGTCGCCGCAGACCTTCTCGCGCGGGAACTCGCTCTTCTCCAGCAGCAGCACGTCCAGGCCGGCGCGGGCCAGGTAGGTGGCCGCGGTGGAGCCGGCCGGACCGGCGCCGACCACGATGACCTCGGCGTCCTCGTGCGGCTGACGTCGGCTGGTCGGGGTGGTCATCGAGGCTCCTCAGTCATCGGGGCGAGCTTGTGAACTTCTTCACGAAGTCCCAAGTCGGAGTGTAGTCGGTGGTCAGGGCTTCACTGCGCGGTGCAGGGCGACCACGCCACCGGTGAGGTTGCGCCAGGCCACGTCCTCCCAGCCGGCGCCCGCGATCAGCTCGGCCAGCTCGCGCTGGTCCGGCCAGGCCTTGATCGACTCGGCCAGGTAGGCGTAGGCGTCGGTGTTGGAGGAGAACCGGCGCGCGATGACCGGGAAGGCGCGCAGGTAGGTGTGGTAGCCCAGCCGCATCGGACCCCAGGTGGGCCGGGAGAACTCGCAGATCACCAGGCGCCCGCCGGAGCGGGTGACCCTGGCCAGCTCGCTCAGCGCGAGGCTGGTCTCCTGCATGTTGCGCAGCCCGAAGGACACGGTGACCGCGTCGAAGACCCCGTCGGCGAAGGGCAGCCGCAGGCCGTCGGCGGCCACCATGGGCAGCCCGCGCCGCTTGCCGCGCTGCAGCATGCCGAAGGAGAAGTCCGCGGCCACGCACCAGGCCCCGGTGCTGGCCAGGTCCGCGGTGGAGGTCGCGGTGCCCGCCGCGAGGTCCAGCACCCGGTCGCCCGGCCGCAGGTCCAGCGCGCGGGTGGTCTTGGCCCGCCAGCGCCGGTCCATGCCCATGGCGAGCACCGTGTTGGTGAAGTCGTAGCGCCGCGCGACGCCGTCGAACATCTCGGCTACTTCGCGCGGGTTCTTGTCCAAACCAGCCCTGACCATGGGGGCAGCGTACTTATCGGGTCACTTGCAGCGCTTCGAGCATCCCGTCCACCGCGCGCGGCCACGGGAACTGCTCGGCGCGGGCGCGGGCGGCGGCGCGGCGGCCGACCTCCGGCTTGTCCAGCAGGGCGGTGACCGCGCCGGCGAAGGCGCGGGCGTAGTCGGGCACGGCGGCGCCGCAGTTCGGGCGGACGATCTCGCGCAGCGCGGAGGACTGGGAGACCACCACCGGGGTGCCGGAGGCCAGTGCCTCCAGCGCGGCCAGGCCGAAGGTCTCGTGCGGGCCGGGGGCCAGCGAGACGTCCGAGGTGGCCAGCAGGTCGGCCACGTCGTTGCGGGAGTTGACGAAGCCGAGGAAGGTCACCGGCAGCCCGGCGGCCCTGCGTTCCAGGGCCTCCCGGCGCGGGCCGTCACCGGCGATCACCAGCCGCACGTCGTGGCCGGACTCGTGCAGCTCGGCCAGGGTGTCCACGCTGCGCTCCACGTGCTTCTCCACCGACAACCGTCCACAGTGGACAAGCAGGTTCTCCGCACCGGCGGCCAGCTCCGCGCGCAGGGCGGGGTCGTGCCTGGCCGGGGTGAAGGTGTCCAGGTCGACCCCGAGCGGCACCCGCAGCACGTTGTCCGCGCCGATCCGGTCGAACTCCTCGCGGGCGAACTCGGTGGTGCACACCACGGTCTCGTACCCGGCGGCCATCCGGGTGTTCGCCCAGTCGGCGACCCGGCGGGCGGCCGGACCCGGCAGGAAGAACTGCTCCAGCAGCCGGTCGAAGCGCTCGTGCGAGATGACCACGTTGGGCACCCCGCGCTTGCTGGCCCAGCGGCCCATGCCGCGCAGGGTGATCCGGTCGGAGACCTCCAGCCGGTCCGGCCGCAGCCTGCTCAGCAGCGACTGCACGCGCAGCGGGTCGACCACCCGGTAGCCGCCCATGAACGGCACCTTCGGCGCGGGCAGGGTGATCCGCCGCACGCCGGAGGGCAGCAGCTCGTCGTCCCGGCGCGGGCCGGGCACGATCAGCACCACCTCGTGCCCCGCGGCCACGTACCCGGCGCCCAGGTGGTTCAGCGCGGTGCGCAGGCCGCCCGAACGCGGGCCGTAGAAGTTCGCCAGCTGCACGATCCGCATCGGGGCACCGGTCCTTGGTAGTCGGGCTAGAGCCCTTCCAGAGTGCCCTACGCGGCGTGGCTGTCCGCTTCGGGCAGGGATGTGACCTCGGCGTAGTGACCGAGGAGTTCGTCACACACGGCAGGCCAGGTGCGGCGGAGCACCGATTTCCGGGCCTCCGCGCCGTACTTGGCCCGCAGCACCGGGTCACGCAGCGTGTTGACCGCGGCACAGAGCGCCTCGGCGTGCGCCTCCGCGTCGAAGGGCGGCAGCAGGAAGCCGGTGCGGCCGGGCGTGACCAGGTCGCGCGGGCCGCCGGCGTCCGGGGCCAGCGCGGGCACGCCGGAGGACAGCGCCTCCTGCACCGCCTGGCAGAAGGTCTCGTACGGCCCGGTGTGCACGAACACGTCCAGGCTGGCGTAGGCGGTGGCCAGCTCCTCGCCGCCGCGGAAGCCGAGGAAGTGCGCGTCCGGCAGCAGCTTGCGCATGTGCCCCAGCTCGGGACCGTCGCCGACCACCACGACCTGCACCCCCGGCATGTCGTGCAGCGGGGCCAGCCGGTCGACGCACTTCTCCAGCGCGACCCGGCCGACGTAGCCGACCAGCAGCTCGCCGTTGGGCGCCAGCCGGGCGCGCAGGGACTCGTCCCGCTTGCCGGGGTTGAAGCGGACCGTGTCCACTCCCCTCGCCCAGCGGTGCACCCTCGGGATGCCGTGCTCCTCCAGGGCCTGCACGGCCCAGGTGGAGGGGGCCAGGGTGCGGTCGGCCATGGTGTGCAGCCACTTCGTCCACTTCCAGGCGGCGCGGGCGGTGAGCCCGAGGCCGTAGGAGGAGGCGAAGCCGGCCACGTCGGTCTGGTAGACCGCCACCGTCGGGATGCCCAGCTTGCGCGCGGCCACCAGGCCGCGGGCGCCGACCACGAACGGCGAGGCCAGGTGCACCACGTCCGGCCGGAAGTCCTGCAGGGCCTTGAGGATCTTGCGGCTGGGCCAGCCGATGGGCTGGGCCTTCAGCACGGGCAGCTGGAGCTCCGGCACCCGGACCACCGGGTAGCCGCAGTACTCGTTGACGCCGTTGCCGGGCGCGATGACCAGCGCCTCATGCCCCGACCTGCGCAGGTGTTCGAGCACGCGCATGACGGAGTTCGTCACGCCGTTCACCTGCGGAAGGAAGCTCTCGGTCACGATCGCGACTCGCACGGCACTCACGGTGCCGTCACTCGCGGCCCGTGGGTCGACACGGGCGTGACGCGCCGCGTAACTGTTGTCGAACTCCTCGTTGTCCTGCTTCACGACCGCCGCACCTCGCCTGCTCAGCTCCTTCCCGACTACCCCGGCAGACGGATGTTCACCCCCATCGCGGGTGCCCGCCACTCCGGCGCGCCGTGGGCCGAACCGCAGTCTTGACCTGGTGATCCCCGACACGTCACCTTCGCTTCGCGTCACTGACACCGTACGCGGTCAGGCTAGGTCGGCATGACCGTCGTGCCCCCAGCGCCTCCGCACCCCGTCGAACCAGGGCTTTTGTCCAGGGCGCTGGAGGTGGCGGGCCGGCTGGCCAACGACGCCGCCGACGTGATCACCGCCACCGCGGGCCGCGGCGCGCACCCGGAGGCCGGGGACAATCCCTTCGACTGGGTGACCGACACCGATCACACCCTGGAGCGGCACACCCGCCGGGTGCTGGCCAGGGAGTTCCCCGGCATCCCGGTGATCGCCGAGGAGTTCGGCGCCGAGGCGCACCCGCCGGGCGCGGAGTACCGCTGGCTGGTCGACCCGGTGGACGGCACCGCCAACTACGTGGCCGGCATTCCCTGGTGCGCCTACAGCCTGGCCCTGATGGACAGCGCGGGCCCGGTCGTCGGTGTGGTCGCCGACCCCTACCGCGGCCAGATCTACGCCGCCGCCCGCGGCCGGGGCATCCGGGCCAACGGCGCCCCGGTCCGGCTGGACCCGCACGCCGGCGTCTCCGGCGGCATCGTCTGCGCCGAGCTGACCAGGGCCGGGCCCTGGCCGGGCATGGGCGAGTTCATCACCGCCGCGGCCCTGGCGCACACCGGGGTGCGGGTGCTCGGCTCGGCGGCGCTGGCGGTGGCCCAGGTGGCGCTGGGACACGCGGTGGCCGCGGTGCTGGAGAGCTATCGCGAGTGGGACGTGGCCGGGTCGATCGCGCTGGCCCTGGAGTCCGGCGCGGTGATCCTGGACCGGCAGGGGCGGCGGCGGTCGCTGCCCGCGGACGGGATGCTGGTGGCCACCCCGGCCGCGGCCGCCGACGTGCTGTCCTGGTGGCAGGCCGGGACTACTTCCCACCCTGGCTGACCCCGCCGCTGACGCTGCCCGCCTGCACCGAGCTGTCCATGTTGCCGCCGACGAAGTTCAGCCTGCCGCCGGTGTTGTCGATGTGGTTGTTGATCACCTGGTTGGCCCGGGCCTGGAACTCGACCACGGAGATGCCGCGGGCGGTGAGGAACTCGCCGATGGCCCGGAACGCCTTGGCCTCCAGCAGTTGCAGGTAGCGCTCCAGGTCCTTGCGCTGGAAGTAGTTGGCCACGTCCTCATCGGCGGTCAGCTCGCGCAGGCTGGCGGCCGCGCCGTACTTGTCCGGCACCAGCATGCCGTGCGGCTGCGGGATCGGCCGCAGGGTGCGGAACAGGCCCTGGATCCGGCGGGGCGCGGTGACCGGCAGGCTGAGCAGGCTGCCGAAGGCGTGCCGGATCGGCGCCCACGGGGTGGCCGGGCGGCGGTCGGCGACCCGGTAGTGCTCGGCCACCGGGCGCAGCACGCACGGCGTCCACTCCAGGTAGAGCATCTCCTTGTCCGCGGCCAGGTGCAGGTAGGTGGAGACCACCAGGTTGCGGTCCCAGGTCTCGACCTGGAAGCAGCGGTAGTAGCGCATCCACTCCAGCGGCCGTTCGCGCAGCTCGGCGACGATCTCCGCGGGCAGGGTGCGCACCGGCGGCCGGTCCACATCCGGCAGCACCCAGCCTGCCCGCTCGTCGTGCAGGTGGTCCAGCAGGGTCTCCGCGGCCACCACGACCTGGTGCCGCGGGGTCAGGCCGCCCAGCCGGCGTTGCGGGGACAGCGAGGCGGAGCCGCCCAGCTTGGCCAGCTCGGTGGTGACGTGGTCGTACAGCTCGGTGAGGGTGAACCCGGTCGGCTGGCTCGCCCCGGCCGGGTCCAGCGGCAGCGCGATGGACCAGGGCTGGAACGGCACCCCGCTGCCGACGAACGGGTGGTAGTCCCGGTAGACCAGCACGTCGGTGTCCTGCTTGGTCTCCTCGAACCGGCCCAGCGCGCGGCGCAGCCGGGGGAAGCCGAGGTTGCGGACCAGGCGTTCGCCGCGCCAGGCGCCCTCGGCGGGCGCGGCCTGGAAACCGGGGCCAGGACGGAAACTCCGGTTCAGCAGCGCGGCCAGCAGGAACTCATCCGCCAGCACCACCAGCAGCGCGATCAGCACGAACACCCAGGGCAGCAGACCGATGTCGGTCGGGTCCGGGGCGCGGCGGGAGCCGGTGACCTCCCGGGGCGCGAACTGGTTGGCCACCACCAGCACCGCCAGCACCAGGAACAGGATCAGCGCCCAGCGCCGGATCCGGCGCACCGCCTGGAGCTTGACCACCCCGCTCCACTCGCGCAGCAGGGTGGAGCGCTGGCCCGCGGCGTGCCGGGGTGAGAGGTAGCTCCAGGCGATGGCGTAGAGCAGCCACAGCATGAACAGGTAGCCGCCGGTGTAGACCACGCCGAGCAGGCACACCAGCAGGATCGCGTCCCGGATCCGGCGGCGGGTGCGGGCGGCCACCGCCTCGCGCAGCACCGCGCCCACGTTCACCCCGGGCATCGGCGGGGCCGCGCGCAGCGGCTCGACCAGCGTCTCCCGGATCGCCTGGTCGGCGAACTCCTGGTCCAGGTGGGCGGCGGCGCACAGGTAGCGGGTGGTCTCGTCCTCCTGCCGCCACGGCGCCCTGGCCGCGTGGCGGGTCGCGGTCCTGGCCCAGGGCAACACGGTGTCGGTCACCGTTCTCCTCCGAATCCGCCGAACGGGCCGGTCGTGGTGGTCTCACCGGTGGTGGTCGGCGTGCTGGTGCGGCGGGTGGTGGGCCGGGTGGTGCGGGTGGTCGGGCGGGCGGTGGGGAAGTAGGTCGGGAAGTAGGTGTCGGTGGGCTCGAAGCTCGGTTCGACGGGATATTCCTGATAGCTGTCGCCGGTCAGCGTGACCAGCGCGATCGCCCCACCGCTGACGGTGAGCCAGCCGAGCGCGAGCACCGCGCCCAGCGCCAAGGAACTCAGTTGCCTGGGGGTTCCGTTCGGAGGCACTCGAGGAAGCTAGCCCCGGCGGAGCAGCCCCACTGCGTCATAGGTCACAGAAGATTCGACCGTTATCGCCAGACTTCACCCATGACCACCGAAGTCCAGGCGGACCGACTGCGCACCATCGTGCGGGCCAAGTGGGGACTGCGGGCCCCCGGCTCCTCCCCGGCCGACGAGCAGGTGCTGACCGCTGACGAACTGGCCCTGGCGCAGGACCACGAGGGCGCGCTGACCGGCTACCGCACCGCGCTCGCCCAGGACCCGGCCAACGAGGTCGCCGCGCTGGGCGAGGTGGTCGCGCTGCTGGCCACCGGCGCCACCCAGCCGGCCCTGTCGATCATGGAGACCCGGTTCGCCCAGCGCCAGGGCGATCCGGTGACCCGCTTCCACCTCGGCCTCGCGCTCTACGCGGACAGCCTGGAGGTCCGGGCGCACACCAGGGGCGGCGCGCCGATGATCATCTCGCGGCGGCAGGCGGAGACCTGCCGGTCGCTGGCCGACCGGATCACCGCGCTGGGCCTGGAGGATCCGCTGCTCAACCAGGCCGCGGCGGACCTGCGCGCGGAGGCCGAGGCGGACCAGGCGTGGGTGTGGAGTCCCGGCACCAGGTACGCGCCCGTGGCGATCGGGCTCGGCCTGAGCCTGCTGCTGCTGGCGCTGGGCGCGGCGGCCGAGGACGGCACGCCGATGGTCGTCGGCGGACTGCTCGGCGCGGTGACCCTGTTCCTGCACGTGGTGCTGAACCGGCGGCAGCGCCTGGACCTGCGCTCCCGCCGGTACGCCCGGCTACTGACCCATCGCGGGGCCTAACCCGACTCGCCTAGAGCCCGGCGAGCACCTGCTCGGTGGCCTGGTTCACCGTGCCGCAGTCGGCGGGCGGCACCTGCTTGCCGTTCGGCGGCTTGCTGAAGTCGATCGAGACGTCGGCCTCCACCTTGACCAGGTGGGCGCTGAACTTCACGTCCTTCTGCCCCGGCTTGACCGTGATCGAGTTCAGGCAGCGGCCACCCTTGCCCTGGTCCACGCTCATCACCCGGACCCCCGGCAGGTCGGCCATGGTGATCTTCTCGGCGCGCAGGCCGCCGCTGGAGTTGGCCTCGGGCTCGTCGTCGAGGTCCCAGCTGACGCTGACCAGCAGCTTGAGCGGCTCGGTGGGGCTGGTCAGGTAGATCCGGCAGTCGTACGGGCTGACGTAGTCCACCCGCTGGAGCTGGTAGTTCGGGTACAGCGCGGTGAGCTGGTCCTTCTTGGCGCACGGGTCCTTGCCGAGCAGGCGGCTGTCCGGGGCCGCGGTGCGCGCGGGCGGCGACTCCAGCTTCGGCGCGAGCTGGGCCAGGTAGGCGCCTGCCTGCTGGCAGCGCTCGGGCCAGGGCGCGGGCTTACCGGTGTTGGGCACCATCCGGGCGCGCAGGGTGGCGGAGAAGTCGGTCTGGCCGAGCTGGATCTTGGCGTGGCAGGTGTCGTCCTTGTCGCCACTGCTGAAGGTGGGGAAGTAGACCTTGCGGCCACCCACGTCCTCGGCCTTGTCCTTGGCCTTGTCCTTCGGCTCGTACGGCGCGCCCACCTTGAGCTCGAAGAGCCAGAAGTGCTCGGCGTTGGGCGTGCCGCCGATCCCGGTGCAGCCGTGGAAGCCCGGCCCGGGGGTGACGATCACCTTGGGCCCGAACTTCTTCAGGAACTCCTGGTCGTGCAGCGCACAGATGTCGGCTTCCTGGATCTTCTTCATCAGCGCGACCGCGGTCTCGGAGGACTTGTCCGACTCCACGGGCGCGCCCGGCCGTCCGGTGCTGGTGGGCCGGGCAGCGCCGCTGGGCGTCTGCGCGGCCTGCGGGGTGCCGGGGATGGCGGTGGTGCAGCCCGCCGCGATCACCGCGACTAGGCACACGACTCCGGGGAGGAGGCGGGACATGGCTGACATGGGGTCCTCTGGCGCACTCGGTCTGGTCCTTCCCCCCGTTCGGCGGAACGGTAACAGCGGGACCAGCCCCTCCGCCGGGAAACGAACTGATCAGGCGATGCCTCAGTCCGCCTGGCGCAGGTGCGGCAGCTGCTGTTCGAGCAGCTGGAGCTGGCTGTCCACCCGCTTGAGGTCGGGCTGGGCCATCAGCTGGGTGATCAGCTCGCCGATCCGGCGCTCGGTGGCCGAGAACTCCGCGGCCGCGGCCACCAGCCGCCGGTACAGCGGGTGCTCGGTGAGCCGGGGCTGCCGGGGCGGGTGCAGGCGGCGGCCGGTCTCGGCCAGCGAGCGCGCGGTGGGCAGCTCGGCCCGCATGGTGGCCACGATCTGGCTGAGCCAGTCCCGCGCGGGCGAGGGCGGCACCTGGGCCAGGGCCTGGTCGCAGCGCCACACCGGCCCCTCGCAGTCGGCCAGCAGCCGGGACCAGGCGTCGTTGACCGGCGGCAGCGGCGGCAGCGGCCGGTGCGCGGGCATCGGCGGCGGCAGCGCCGGACGGCGGCGCTCCCCCACCGTGCTGACCGCCATCACCACGCCGCCGATGACCAGTCCGGGCAGCCCGCCGACGATGGCCGGGCCGAACAGCAGCGAGAACAGCGCGATCACCGCGGTGCCGCCGGCGAAGGACCCGCTGATGATCAGGATCAGCAGGAAGGGCAGGAAGACCACGCCGTAGCCGATCAGGAACCCGGTCAGCACCGGGTTGTGCTCGCGGTGGCGCGGATCCCGGTCAGTCATGGTCGATCTGACGCAACAGGGGCAGCTGCTGTTCCAGCATGCGCAGTTCGTCACCCGCTCGATGCAGCCCTGGCGCGCCGGCCAGCCGCACGATGATCTCGCCGAGGTGCCGTTCGGCCGCGGCGAACTCGGCCACCGCCGCGGCCAGCCGCACCCGCGCCGGGTGCTCGGGCCCGGCGTGCAGCCGCCGCCCGGTCTCGGCCAGCGTCCGCGCCGCGTCCAGCTCGCCGCGCATGGTCCGCAGGATCCGGACCAGCCAGTCCTTGGCCGGGGACGCGGGCACCGCCTCGGCCGCATGCCGGACCCGGCGCAGCGAGCCGGCGCACTCCTCGAACATCGCGGTCCAGACATCCGGCGGCGGCGCGCGGAACTCGGCGGGCCGGGCCATCGACGGCCGCGGTGGCGCGACCGGCTCCGGCGCGGGCTCCGGCAGCGCCTCGGCGACCGGGCCGCCGCGCAGCAGCCCGAGCGTGGCCCCGGCCAGCGCGCCCAGCCCGCCGCCGACCAGGCTGATCAGCACCAGCACAGGGAGCACCGGGATGTCTGCGTCCACCGGCACCAGCAGGTGGCCGCCGAGGAAGGTGGCCACCGCCCCGGCCAGCGAGCCGAGCGCCGTCGAGGTGGACAGCCGGGGGACGCGCACACGGGCCAGCGACGTGCGCGGCCCGCGCTCGGGCAAGCCCGGAATACCAGGCAAGGTGGTCACCCACCCCAATTTACGGGCTACCGCAAGCTCAGGCGTCGAAGTCCACCGTCACGGTGTCGGTCACCGGCAGGGCCTGGCAGGTCAGCACGAACCCGGCCGCCACCTCGTGCGGCTCCAGCGCGAAGTTGCGCCGCATCCGCACCTCGCCCTCGGTGACCTTGGCCCGGCAGGTGCCGCAGACCCCGCCCTTGCAGGCGAAGGGCAGGTCGGCGCGGACCCGCTGCGCGGCGTCCAGGATCGGGGTGTCCCTGGGCAGCGCGAGCACGGTCTCCCGGCCGTCCAGCAGCACCACCACCTCGGCCGCTTCACCGTCCACAATGGACTCTTCCTCGCGGACCAGCTCGGGCGGCGGCTCGTCGACGTAGAACAGCTCCTGGTGCACCCGCTCGACGGGCACCTGCCTGGCCAGCAGCACGTCCTGGGCCGCGGTGACCATGCCGTAGGGCCCGCACAGCCACCAGTGCGCGATATCCCGCACCGGGACCAGCAGGTCCAGCAGCTTGCCGATCCGCTGGGCGTCCAGCCGCCCGGCGAACAGCTCCACGTCGCCGCGCTCCCGGCTGAGCACGTGCACCAGCTGCAGGCGGCCGCGGTAGGCGTCCTTGAGGTCGGCCAGCTCCTCGGCGAACATCACCGTGTCGCTGCGCCGGTTGCCGTAGAACAGGGTGACCCGGCTGTCCGGGCAGTCGGCGAGCAGGGTGGCCGCGATGGACAGCACCGGGGTGATGCCCGAGCCCGCGGCCAGCAGCACGTGGTGGCCGCCCAGCTCGGTCGGGCTGAACCCGCCGGAGGGCGGCAGCACGTCGATCTTCTCGCCCGCGCGGACCTCGTCCACCAGCCAGGAGGAGAACAGGCCGCCGTCCACCCGGCGCACGCCGATCTGCGGGGCCCGCCCGCGCGGGGCGCAGATCGAGTAGGACCGCCGCTCCTCCACGCCGTCCGGGGTGAGCCTGCGCAGGGTCAGGTACTGGCCGGGGCGGAAGGCGAACTCCGCGCTCAGCTCCTCGGGCACCGCGAAGGTGACCGCGACCGCGTCCGCGCACAACTGGTCGACCCTGGCCACCTCCAGGGTGTGGAAGGCCGCGCGAGGGCGCGACATCGCCGGAGCGGCCATCAGATCTCCTTGACGTGCTCGAAGGGTTCGGCGCAGGCCGAGCAGCTGCGCAGGGCCTTGCACGCGGTGGAGGAGAACCGGGACAGCTCGACGGTGTCCCGTGATCCGCAGCGCGGGCAGGGCACCACCGCGCTGGGCGGGTCCAGCCGCAGCGGCACCGGTCCGGCCAGCCGCGGCCCGATCCGCTGGGGCGGCGCGATGCCGTGCTCGAGGAGCTTGCGGCGGCCGTCCTCGCTGATCCAGTCGGTGGTCCAGGCCGGGCTGAGCACGGTGCGCACCTCGACGCGCTCGAATCCCGCTTCACGCAGGCCCTTGCGCAGGTCGGCGCGCATCTCGTCCAGCGCGGGACAGCCGGAGTAGGTGGGCGTGATGGTGACCAGCACGCTGTCGCCGCTGACCGCGACCTCGCGCAGCACGCCGAGGTCGGCCAGGGTGAGCACGGGCAGCTCGGGGTCGAGCACCGCCTCGGCCGCCGCGCGTGCTCGCTCCACTGTGGACGGTGCCATGGCGGTCACCACACCGCGTCCGGCTGGGAGCGGGCGATGTGCTGCATCTCGGCCAGCAGGTAGCCCATCGGCTTGGAGTGCACGCCGTCCCGCCCGGCCCGGCCGCCCACGGTGGCCAGCGGAAGGACCTCGGGGCGGGTCAGCGTGGCCGCGGCCAGCACCTGGTCCAGCACCGCGTCCACCTCCGCGCGCAGCTCGCTCGGGTCCACCGCGACCCCGGCCTCGGCCAGCCGCAGCTCCACCGGGTGCGCGGTGAACAGCTCTTCGAGGTACGGCCACATCCGGTCCAGCCCGGCCTGCATCCGCCGGTGCGACTCCTCGGTGCCGTCGCCGAGCCGGACGGTCCACTGCGCCGCGTGGTCGCGGTGGTAGGCCAGCTCCTTGACGCCCTTGGCCGCGACCGCGGCGAGCACCGGGTCGGCCGAGGCGGACAGCCTGGCGAACAGGGCCAGCCGGGCGGTGGCGAACAGCAGCAGGCGGGCGATGGTCTGGGCGAAGTCGCCGTTGGGCTGCTCGACCAGCCGGACGTTGCGGAACTCGGTCTCGTCCCGGAAGTAGGCCAGCCGGTCCTCATCGCGGCCCGCGCCCTCGACCTCGCCCGCACGGGTCAGCAGCAGCCGGGCCTGGCCGAGCAGGTCGAGCGCGATGTTGGCCAGCGCCACGTCCTCCTCCAGCTCCGGCGCGTTCGAGCACCACTCGGCGGTGCGCTGGGACAGCACCAGCGCGTCGTCGCCGAGCATCAGCGCGTAGGCGAACAGGTCCGCACGGTCCACTATGGACGGAATCGCTCTGTCCACAGTGGACATCTCGTCGTGGAAGCCGGAACCGTAGGCCCACCGGGCGTCGTCGTGCTCCTCGGCGAGTGCCTGGTAGGCGTTGTCGAAGGACATCAGTGCCTCACAGGTGCGGGACGCCGTCGGGGATGTCGTAGAACGTGGGGTGCCGGTAGACCTTGTCCCCCGCCGGCGCGAAGAACGGGTCCTTCTCGTCCGGACTGGAGGCGGTGATCGACTCGGCGGGCACCACCCAGATGCTCACGCCCTCGTTGCGCCGGGTGTAGAGGTCGCGCGCGTTGCGCACGGCCATCTCCGCGTCCGGGGCGTGCAGCGAGCCGACGTGCACGTGGTTGAGCCCGCGCCGGCCGCGCACGAAGACCTCCCACAGCGGCCAGGAGGAACGCACCTCTGCCATCACGCGACTCCCTTCGCCCGTGCCGCCCGCTTGGCCGCGTAGGCCGCGGCCGCCTCCCGCACCCAGGCCCCGTCCTCGTGCGCCCGCCGCCGGTGCTCGATCCGCTCGGCGTTGCACGGCCCGTCGCCCTTGACCACCCGCATCAGCTCGGCGAAGTCCGGCGTGCCGAAGTCGTAGTGCCCGCGCGCGGCGTTCCAGCGCAGTTCCGGGTCGGGGAAGGTGACGCCGAGCGCCTCGGCCTGCGGCACCGACATGTCCACGAACTTCTGCCGCAGCTCGTCGTTGGTGTGCCGCTTGATCCGCCAGGCCATGGACTGCTCGGTGTTCGGCGAGCTGTCATCCGGCGGCCCGAACATCATCAGCGACGGCCACCACCAGCGGTCCACCGCTTCCTGCACCATCCGCCGCTGGTTCTCGCTGCCCCGCATCATGGTCATCAGCAGCTCGTAGCCCTGCCGCTGGTGGAAGGACTCCTCCTTGCAGACTCTGATCATCGCGCGGGCATAGGGCCCATAGCTGGTGCGGCACAGCGGCACCTGGTTGCAGATCGCCGCCCCGTCCACCAGCCAGCCGATCACGCCGACGTCGGCGAAGGTCAGCGTGGGGTAGTTGAAGATCGAGGAGTACTTCTGCCGCCCGCTGATCAGCTTCTCGGTCAGGTCGGTCCGGTCCGCGCCCAGCGTGGCCGCCGCCGCGTACAGGTACAGCCCATGACCGGCCTCGTCCTGCACCTTGGCCAGCAGAATCGCCTTGCGCCGCAGGCTGGGCGCCCGGCTGATCCAGTTGCCCTCCGGCTGCATCCCGATGATCTCCGAGTGCGCGTGCTGGGCGATCTGGCGGATCAGGGTGGCCCGGTAGGCCTCCGGCATCCAGTCCCTCGGCTCGATCCGCCCGTCCGCGGTGACCGTGGCGGTGAACTCGGCTTCCAGCCCTGGCGGTTCGGTTTCGAGCACGGCAGACACCTCCGGCCGGTCGGGAACACGCTCGATGTTACACCGAATCGCCGAAGTTGGAAGAAAGTGTCACACGGGAATCCAGGCGAAGCACAGCCCGGCGACGTCGAGGGCAACCAAGGCGCCGAGCGTGAACCAAGCCGACTCCCGCTTGGTCGGCGCTCGCCAGGAGAACACCGCTAGGACCGTGGCCACCAGGCAGCCGCCCAGCGCGACGATGGTCTTGGTGACCGGATGGAAGAAGACCAAGATCGCGGCGCAGACCGTGATGACAACCACGGCCCAGCAGAGGCGGTCACAGAGCGGCTGCCAGGGGTCGCGAGTTTCGTAGGCCACATCCGGAACGTATCGTCGGCCAGTTGTCACCTCACCAAGCGTCCCGCAGATGGGAGGCCCCGCTGGGACTGACTTACCGTCTCGGCGCCGCTGCTGTTCGCGATCCTGCGCTGGCCGTGCTGGACCGAGCCGTGATCGTTCCCCGGCTCAGGTTTGCCGGCGCTTCTCCAGCCAGCGAACCAGGGGATACGCGACCACCCACGCGCCCGCGATCACCGCGATGATCGGCCAGATGCCCATCCAGGCGTGCCGGCCGGCGACGCGGACCAGGTCGTCCGGGGCGTTGAGGTCGTACTCGACCTGGACCATGTTGCCCTCGGCCAGGCCCTGTGGGTACAGGATGCCGCGGCTGGGGCTGTGGATGGCGCCGTCGGGGGTGTTGTAGCGGACGATGGTGCGGCCGAAGGTGACGGCCTGGACCTCGGCCACGGCGGTGCCGGTGCGTTTGCCGATCTTGTAGTCGTTGACCAGCATGGCGCCGAAGAGCACCACGCACATCAGGGTGAGCAGGCTCGCGGCCGCCAGCACCGCGACCGAGGTGCGGCGCAGCCTGCGCGGCTTGGGCAGTGTCGCCACGCGACGGCGCAGCCGGTCCAGTAGTCCTGCGTTCTCCGCCACAGCACGAACTGTAGTGCGCGCGGCCGGGCGGGCGCGGGCCATACGCTGCTGGGGTGACCTTCGCTCCGTATCGCCGCAGTGCGCGCGCCGTGCGAGTGCGCACCCGGGAGCTGCCCGCCGGGGTTGACCTGCTCGGACAGCTGCCCGACGCCAACGACGTGCTCGCCTGGGTGCGGGAGGGGGACGGGCTGGTCGGCTGGGGAGTGGCGGCCGAGTTCCGCTGTTCCGGGCCGGGCCGGTTCGCCGCCGCGGATGACTGGTGGCGGGAGCTGCGCGCCTCGGTGGAAGTCGAGGATGAGGTGGGACTGCCCGGGACCGGGGCGGTGGCCTTTGTCAGCGTGACGTTCGCGGACGGGCCCGCCGAGTCAGTGCTGGTGGTGCCGCGGGTGATCGTCGGGCGGCGGGACGGGCGGGCCTGGCGGACCGAGATCGGCGAGCCGGCCGGGGACCCGGTGCGGCCGGTGCGCGGGCCGGGGCTGGTGCGCTACGCCGAGGGCCGGCTGCCGGTGACCCGGTACCGGGAGGCGGTGCGGGCCGCGGTGGCCCGGATGCGGGCCGGGGAGCTGGCCAAGGTGGCGCTCGCGCACGACCTGCTGGCCACCGCGGCCGAGCCGTTCGACCCGCGGTTCCTGCTGGCCGGGCTGGCCCGCCGGTATCCGAGCTGCTGGGCCTACTCGGTGGCCGGGCTGGTCGGCGCGACCCCGGAGTTGTTGTTGCGGCGCAACGGGTCCGAGTTCTCCTCCCGGGTGCTGGCCGGGACCACCTGGCCGCGCGAGGGCGCTACCGAGGACGAGCTGGCCGCGGAGCTGCTGGCCTCGGCGAAGAACCGGGAGGAGCACGAGTACGCGGTGCGCTCCTTCGTGGACTGCCTCGGTCCGCTGTGCGCCGAGCTGGCCGCCCCGGCCACGCCGGAGGTGCTGCGGCTGCGCAACGTGCTGCACCTGTCCACCGACGTGCGCGGCAGGCTGCACGACGACGGCTCGCTGTTGCGGCTGGCCCAGGCGGTGCACCCGACCGCGGCGGTGGGCGGCACGCCGACGCCGGACGCGGTGGCGCTGATCGCCGAGCTGGAGGGCATGGACCGGGGCCGCTACGCCGGACCGGTGGGCTGGATCGACGGCGCGGGCGACGGGGAGCTGGGCATCGCGCTGCGGTGCGCGCAGCTGGACGGCAACACCGCGCGGCTGTTCGCCGGGTGCGGGATCGTGGCCGACTCCGATCCGGACACCGAGGTGGCGGAGGCGCGGGCCAAGATGATTCCGGTCAGGGACGCGCTCGAAGGGGCATAAGGAAACGGCGGGAACCCCTTCGCGAAGAAGGAGTTCCCGCCGTCCTTTGTGGACTTACTTGCCCGCGCGGGCGGACAGGTCGTGCAGGATCTGCTGGTTCTCGATCGCCTTCTTGGCGTTCTTCGGCTCCTTCACCTTGGCCGCGCGCTCGGTGCCCTGGGTGGAGACCTCGGGGTTGAGCTTCGGCTTGCCCTTGGTGAACAGCCAGGTGTTGAAGACCTCGTCCAGCTTCTTGCCGGAGAGCACCTCGGCCAGCGCCTTGAACTCCTCGATGGTGGCGTTGCCGTACTTCTTGTTCTCGGTCCAGGTCTTCACCGTCTGGAAGAACACCTGGTCGCCGACGGTCTTGCGGATGGCGTGCACGGCCATCGCGCCGCGGTCGTACACCGCGTTGTGGAACTCGTTGCCCGAGCCCGGCTCGCCGACGACGACCTGCCAGAACGGGTCGCTCTCGGCGTAGCGCGCGTAGGTGAAGTCGAACCACTCCTGCGCGGTGCCCTCACCCTTGTGCTCCGACCACAGCCAGGGCGCGTAGGTGGCGAAGCCCTCGTTCAGCCAGATGTTGCGCCACTTGGCCACCGACACCGAGTCGCCGAACCACTGGTGCGCCAGCTCGTGCACCACCACGTTGACGTTGACGCCGTTGCGGAAGAAGCCGGTCGCGTAGGTCGGCCGGGTCTGGTTCTCCAGCGCGAAGGTCAGGCCCTCCTTGGGCACCACCCCGCCCTGGGCCTCGAACGGCCACTCGCCGAAGACGGTCTCCAGGTACTCGATCACCTCGGGCGTGCGCTCCAGCGAGGCCTTGGCCGCGCCCTCGAACTCGCCGAGGCCCTCGGAGTAGGCCGTGATGAACGGCTGACCCTTGTGCCCGGTGCTCTGGTGGATCTCGAACTGGCCGATGGTCAGGAAGGCCAGGTAGGTCGCCATCGGCTTGGTGGAGCGCCAGTTCCAGCGGGTCCAGCCGCCCGGCTGCACCGCCCGGCTCTTCAGCGAGCCGTTGGAGAGCACCTCCACCCCGGTGGGCACCGCGACGCTGATGTCGAAGGTCGCCTTGTCCGTGGGGTGGTCGTTGCTCGGGTACCACCAGCGCGCGATGTGCGGCTCGTTGATCGCGGTCGCCCCGTCGGAGGTCCGCTTCCACAGCGTCTGGCCGTTGATCTTGACCGTGGAGGGCACGCCCTCGTACTCCACCACCACGGTCAGCAGCGAGCCCTTGGTCGCCTGGCGGCCCGGGGTCACCACCAGCTCGGCCTCGGGGGTCTGGGTGAAGCTCGCCTTGGCCCCGTTGACCCGCACCGACTTCACCGGCAGCGCGAAGTCCAGGTTGAACCGGGTCAGGTCCTGGGTCGCCGCGGCCACGATGGTCGTGGTGCCGGTCAGCGTGTCGCTGGCCGGTTGGTACTTGAGGCGGATGTCGTAGTGCGAGACGTCGTATCCGCCGTTGCCGTCGTTCGGGTGGTACTCGTCACCGATGCCGGGAGTACCGACCGAATCGATGCCAGCCGACGCCGGCCACGCGAGCAGCGCGACGGCCGCTGCCGTCGCCGCCGCCACGCGGAGGCTGTGTCGTCGAAGCATGGTTGCCCCTCCTGAGTGTGCGATCGTGCAGGTAATCGCACGCTGGAACATAGTCAGATGCGCAGGTCAGCACCAGGCTGTTACGGGTATGCCCAGGACATGGGATGGGGTGAAACGGAAAAACTGAACGAGCTCAGGACGCGGTGATCACGGCCCGCACCCTGGTCCGCAACAGCTCGTGCACGGCGCGCAGCCGTTGCCGGTCCGCGCGCACCTCCACCACCTGGATGCCCGGCGCCGGTCGCAGCGCCGCCCGGAAGTCCGCCCCGTCGGTGGCCAGCCGGTACCGGATGCCGTAGCCGGCGCACAGCGCGCCGAGGTCGGAGCCGTGCGGGGTGCCGAAGACCCGCTCGAAGGAGTCCGAGTGGTCCGGCGCGCCCTGCTCCAGCAAGGAGAAGATGCCGCCGCCGTCGTCGTTGAGCACCACGATGGTCAGGTCCGGCCGCTGCTCCAGCGGGCCGAGCAGCAGGCCGTTGAGGTCGTGCAGGAAGGTCAGGTCGCCGAGCAGCGCGTAGCCGTGGCCGACCCGGCTGTCCGCGCTGACCGCGCCGAGCACCGCGCCGATCGCGCTGGAGACGCTGCCGTCGATACCGGCCACGCCGCGGTTGGAGATCACCACCGGGCCGAGCCTGCGCGCGCCGACCAGGTCGATGTCGCGCACCGGGTTGGAGCTGCCCAGGAACAGCACCGCGTCCTCCGGCAGCTCGCTCATCAGCGCGCGGGCCACGTGCAGCCCGGTGGGCCACTGCTCACCGGCGAGCAGCTCCGCCACCACCGAGGAGGCCAGCGCGTCGGCCTGCTGCCAGTCGGTCAGCCAGTCCGGGTCGCCGGGGTAGGTCTCCACCCAGTTGCGGCTGCCCTGCTCGATGTCCATGGCCGCGTAGTTGAGGTCGTCCAGGCCGAGGTAGCCGGTGACGTGCGTGGCCACGTGCTGCGGGTCGGCCCAGGACTCGCCGTTGCGCACCACGTGCACCACCGGCACCGTCTTGAGCAGCTTCTGCACCCCGCGGGAGAGGGTGGGCCGCCCGATCACCACCACCGAGTCCGGCCGCAGCTGCTCCGGCAGCTCGCCCGCGTTGAGCAGCAGCGAACCGTGTTGCAGCACCACCGCGCCGGAGGCCATCGGCCCGCTCATCGCGGTCGGTTCGGTGATCACCGGCCAGCCCAGTTTCGCCGCCACCTCGCAGGCGGAGTGCGCGGCGTTGAGGTCGGCGTCACCCACCACGACCAGGGTGCGCGGCCGCAGGTGGAAGATCGGGCCGCCGCCGACCGGGTCGGTGCCGACGAAGCCGGGGCTGACCGAGGTCCAGCGCTCGGACTCCGGCCGCCCGTCCAGCGGCTCCGGCCAGTCGGCCAGGTCCCCGTCCGGCACCAGCGGTTCCCGGAACGGGATGTTGACGTGCACCGGGGTGCCGGTGTCGGCCTGCACCACCGCGCGGCAGACCAGCCCGCGCCACACCGCGTTCTGCCCGGCCCGCCGCTCGGCCACCGGGAAGTCGATGGTGCCCGCCGCGCCGCCGTAGACGCCGTTCTGCTGGATGGTCTGGTTCGCCCCGGTGCCGTAGACCTCCGGCGGCCGGTCCGCGGTGACCACCAGCAGCGCGGCCCCCGAGTGGTACGCCTCCAGCACCGCCGGGTGCAGGTTCGCCACCGCGGTGCCGGAGGTGCACACCACGGCGGCGAACCCGCGCCGGTGCGGCCGGTGCGCCAGTCCCTTGGCCAGGCCGAGGGCGAGGAAGCCCGCACTGCGCTCGTCGATGCGCACGTGCAGGGTGAGCCTGCCTGCCTTCGCGGCCTCGTAGAGGGCGAAGGACAGCGGGGCGTTGCGCGAGCCGGGGCAGAGCACGACCTGACGCACGTCGTTGCGGATCAACTCGTCAACGACGACCCTGGCTTGCGCTGTGGAAGGGTTCACGGTCGCTTCGGGAACTTCCCGAAGTCGGGCTTGCGCCGCTCGGTGTAGGCGTTGCGGCCTTCCTGCGCCTCTTCGGACATGTAGAAGAGCAGGGTGGCATCACCCGCGAGCTGCTGGATGCCGGCCAGGCCGTCGTCGGCGGCGTTGTGCGAGGCCTTGAGCATGCGCAGGGCCAGCGGCGAGTGCTGGAGCATCTCGCGGCACCACTGCACGGTTTCCTTCTCCAGGTCCTTCAGCGGCACCACCGTGTTGACCAGGCCCATGGCCTCGGCCTGGTGGGCGTCGTACTGGCGGCACAGGTACCAGATCTCGCGGGCCTTCTTCTGCCCGACCATCCTGGCCAGCAGACCGGAGCCGTAGCCACCGTCGAAGGAACCGACCTTGGGGCCGGTCTGGCCGAACCTGGCGTTGTCCGCGGCGATGGTCAGGTCGCAGACGACGTGCAGCACGTGGCCGCCGCCGATGGCGTACCCGGCGACCATGGCGATCACCGGCTTGGGCGTGCGGCGGATCTGGATCTGCAGGTCGAGCACGTTCAGGCGGCCGATGCCCTTCTGGGCCACCTCGTCCTCGCCGATGTAGCCGTCGTTGCCGCGGATGCGCTGGTCACCGCCGGAGCAGAAGGCCATATCGCCCTGCCCGGTGAGGATGATGACGCCAACCTGGTCGTCGTCGCGCGCGCGGTTGAAGGCGTCGGAGAGCTCGAAGAGGGTCTGCGGCCGGAACGCGTTGCGCACCTCGGGCCGGTTGATCGTGATCTTGGCGATGCCCTCCGCGGTCTCGTACCGGATGTCCCGGTAGTCGCCATCCGACTTCCAGTCGGCAGCGAGCTCGATCGAGGAGTGGGCGGGGTCGGTCGCGGTCACAAGATTAGGCTAACCCCGATGCGCTGCCGTCCGATTCTGACCCTGACCTGCGACAACACCGCAGGCTCGGCTAGTGATGCTCACCACGCCCTGCGCGCCGCGCTGGACGGCGGTCCGGCGCTGTTGCCGCTGGCCCCGGGCCTGGCCGGACAGCGGGTGGCCGCCGCCCTTAGACCGGAAGAGGGTGAGCAAGACCTCGGTGTGGCACTGATCGTGCCCACCTCCGGCTCGACCGGGACGCCCAAGGGCGTGCTGCTCACCGAGGCCGCGCTGCGCGCCTCGGCGGCCGCCACGCACGAGCGGCTGGGCGGTCCCGGTCGCTGGCTGCTCGCGCTGCCGGTGCACCACATCGCCGGACTCCAGGTGCTCACTCGGTCCCTACTGGCCGGTTTCGACCCCTGCGTGCTCGACTCCGCCACCGGCTTCCGCCCGGCCGCCTTCGCCGCGGCCGCCGAGCCGCTGCTGGCGCAGGGCCGGGCCTACACCGCGCTGGTGCCGACCCAGCTCTCCCGACTGGTCGCCGAGGGCGGCGCGGCGCTGGCCGCGCTGCGCGGGTTCGCCGCGGTGATCGTCGGCGGCGCGGCCACCCCGCCCGCGCTGCTGCGCGCGGCCAGGGACGAAGGCGTGGCGGTGACCACCACCTACGGCATGAGCGAGACCGCGGGCGGCTGCGTCTACGACGGCCTGCCGCTGACCGGGGCCAAGGTCCGGCTGGGCGAGGGCGGCGCGGTGGAGCTGGGCGGTCCGACGCTGGCCAACGGCTACCGGCTGGCCCCGGAGGCCACCGCCGCGGTGTTCGCCGACGGCTGGTTCCGCACCGGCGACCTGGGCCGCCTCACCGGGGACGGGCGGCTGGAGATCCTCGGCCGGGCCGACGACGTGATCATCACCGGTGGCGAGAAGGTGCCACCGGCGCTGGTCGAGCGCGCGCTCACGGACTGCCCCGGCGTGCTGGAGGCCTGCGTGGTCGGTGTGCCGGATCCGGAGTGGGGCCAGGCGGTCGCGGCCGCGGTGGTGCCTGCCGACTGGACCGAGCCGCCCGCGCCGGAGCGGTTGCGGGAGGCGGTCCGGGAGGTCGCGGGCCGGGCCTGCGCGCCGCGCCGGGTGGTGTTCCTGCCCGAGCTGCCCCTGCGCGGACCAGGCAAGATCGACCGGCGCGCGGTCGGCGAGCTGCTGGCCGAACCCGACTAGGCCAAACCGGTTACCAACTTTCAACTGGTTCATACGATCCGTTGACAACTCACCACTTGTCCGGTTTCCCTGTCTGGGCGATCCGGACATGCGGCCCCTGCTGCGGTTGATCCGCTCCGCGTGCTCCGGGGAACGGAGCAGTCATGCGCGTCCCGAACAAGGCCCGGACGCGATTACTGGGCCTCGCCATGCCAACGATTGCCCTGCTCGCCCTGCTAACCGCACCAGCAGTCGCAACGCCAACCGGTCCCCCGACCTGGACTCCTGATCTCACGGTGATCGACGAGGACGACAGCAACGTCAGCACCACCGGCGGCGCGGTCACCCTCGGCTCCACCGCGGCCGAGCACGCCAGCGCGCGCACCGGCCTGGCCACCGGCTTCCTCCAGCTCACCCCGCACCAGCTCGACCAGCCGGTCAACCGCGTCGCGGCCGCCGTCCGCAGCGAGGTCCCGGCAGGCGCGGAGCTGGCCATCGACGTCCGCGGTCAGCTCGGCGAGGAGGAGTGGACCGAGTGGGCCGAGGCCAAGCCCGGCGAGCCTGCGGTGATCTCCGCGCCGTCCAAGGTGATCCAGATCCGGGTCGCGCTCACCGCGCCCAAGGGCCAGACGCCCAAGCTCACCGCGCTCACCCTCACCGCCGACCTCGCGCCCAGCGCCCCGTCGGCACAGGGCGTGCAGGGCCTGAGCTACCGGGTGTTCGCCACCAGGGAGGGCCTGGTCGGCGGCACCACCGCGAACGGTCACGTGATCGTGGCCAGGGACCACTTCGTCGCGCTGCCGTCCCGGCGCGGCCTGGCCAGCAAGGGCACCGGCACCTACAGCGTGAAGGTGTGCGCGGCCAACGGTCGCTGCGAATGGGCCCCGGTGTGGGACGTCGGTCCGTGGAACATCAAGGACGACTACTGGAACCCCTCGGCCACCAGGGAGATGTGGAAGAACCTGCCGCAGGGCAAGCCGCAGGCCCAGGCCGCCTACCAGGACGGCTACAACGGCGGCAAGGACGGCTTCGGCCGCAAGGTGGCCAACCCGGCCGGGATCGACCTGGCCGACGGCACGTTCTGGGACGGCCTGAAGCTGACCGACAACTCCTGGGTGACCGTGGAGTACCTGTGGACCGGCGGCGGCACCTTCGGCACCGTGCGCACCTCGGGCGACACGCTCAACGTGCGCACCGGGGCCAGCTCGGCCAACGCCCAGGTCGGCCTGGCCGCGAACTTCGCCAGGGTCAAGGTGGAGTGCCAGGTGACCGGGGAGAACGTGACCGGCACCCAGGGCACCAGCAACGTCTGGTTCCGGATCAGCGCCGGGAAGTTCGTCTCCAAGGCCTACATCGCCGGGGTGGGCACGGTCGGCCGCTGCTGACCGTGGCGCGTGCCCGCCCGCGCGGGGGCGGGCACGCGTTCCCACCAGCCGTGTTGCAGGATGACGGCATGCCGACAGTCGCCCAGTGGGTTGAAGGTGCTCGTCTGCGGACCCTGCCGAACGCGGTGGCGCCGGTGGTGGTCGGCTCGGGCGCCGCCGCCGCGGTGGAGGGCTTCAACGCCCTGCAGGCCGTGCTGTGCCTGGTGGTCGCGCTCAGCCTGGTCATCGGGGTCAACTTCGCCAACGACTACTCCGACGGCATCCGCGGCACCGACGACAACCGGGTCGGCCCGCTCCGCCTGGTCGGCTCCGGCACCGCGCCGCCGAAGACGGTGCTGCGCGCCGCGCTGGCCTGCTTCGCGCTGTCCGCGGTGGCCGGCGCGGTGATCGCGGTGACCTCCGGCCACTGGTGGTTCATCCCGCTCGGCGCGGTGTGCATCGCGGCCGCCTGGTTCTACACCGGCGGCAAGAAGCCGTACGGCTACGCGGCCCTCGGCGAGATCGCGGTCTTCCTCTTCTTCGGCCCGGTCGCGGTGCTCGGCACGCTCTACATCCAGTCCAGCGAGCTCACCGGCGCGGGCATCGGCGGCGCGGTCGGCGCGGGCCTGTTCTCCGCCTCGGTGCTGGTGTCGAACAACCTGCGCGACATCCCCTCGGACCGGGAGACCGGCAAGCGCACCCTGGCCGTGCTGCTCGGCGACCGGGACACCCGCGGGCTCTACACCGCGCTGGTGGTGGTGCCGTTCCTGCTCACCACGCTGATCGGCTTCCGGGAACCGTGGGCGCTGCTCGGGTTCCTGGCCGCGCCGCTGGTGTTCTTCTCGCTGCGACGGGTGCTGCGCGGGGACTCCGGGCTCAAGCTGATCCCGGTGCTCAAGGACACCGCACTGGCGATGCTGGTGTGGTCCCTCGGCACCGGGATCGGCCTGGCGATCGGCTAGAGGTCGTGTGTGGTGGATCTTGCACGCGATCGCCGGGCCCAGGCCGCCCCTGGCGGTGCCGCCGGAAC
>NZ_JAMHIV010000079.1 GCF_023897065.1 Crossiella sp. SN42 | reverse complement strand
CGCTGGTGTTTTAACCCTGGGGCGGCTGATCTTTGACATGGGCACGGCCACCCCTTGATCATCATCAGGTTCCGCCAAGAACTCGATGACACCAAGAGATGGCCGTGCCCCACAGTCTGCCCCACCCCGCCCACACCACTCAACTTCACACACTGCAACAGCTCCGCCGCAACCTCTACAACAGCTTCACCGCCTGGCCCGACACCCTCTTCGAGATCACCGACGCCCTCCTGGCCAGCCCCCACCGACCGGTGTCACTGCCCTGGCTCACTCTGGAACCCCCGCTGCGCCGCGGACACGGCAGCATCTACCGCGCCCTCCGCCACGGCCGCATCGACACCACCGCCCTGACCCAAACCCTGACCGGCCTGCTGCCCGCGGTCGCCGAACCTGGAATGCCGCACGTCTTCGCCCTGGACGCCTCCCACTGGCCCCGCCCCGACGCGGCCACCAGCCCCGAGCGCACCTTCAACTACGACGCAACCAAAAACCGCCACCACGACGACCGCCCACCGGTCACCGCGGGCTGGTGGTACCAGTGGATCGCCGCCACCACCTGGGAACACACCTCCTGGGCACTACCAGTCGATCTGGCCCGCATCGCCCCCGGCGACAACCACCACACCCTCGCCCTCACCCAGATCCGCGCCCTGCTCGACCGCCTGCCCACCCCGGCCACCCCGGCCACCCCGGCCACGGTGCCGATCGTGTGCCTGGACGGGGACTACAGCATCGCCTGGATCGCCCGCCAACTCACCGATCTGCCCGTGCAATTGCTGGGGCGGCTACGCAGCGACGGCAGCATGTTCACCGACCCACCACCCCACCCACCCGGCACCCGAGGCCGAAAACCTGTCCACGGACCGAAAATGAAGTTCTCCGACCCCACGACCTGGCCGCAACCGGATGCCGACATCACCGTGCCGGCCCGCCCCGACCGCGGCCGCCACCACCCCCTGACGGTGACGGCCTGGCACCGGCTGCACCCCGCCCGCTCCCGCAAACTCCCCGAACCCCACCCCGGCCGGGGCCACTACCACGACCTCCCGCACGGCACGGTGATCCGCATCCACTCCGCCCAGCCCGGGCAGAAACCGATGTGGCTGTTCTGGAGTGGACCGCCCGGCAGTTTCGACCTCGACATTGCTTGGCGGGCCTACCTGCACCGCTTCGACATCGAACACCTCTACCGCTTCCTCAAACACCATCTGGGCTGGACCACACCACGCCTGCGCACCCCCGAGCAGGCCACCTGCTGGAGCTGGCTGATCGCCGCCGCCTGCGCCCAGCTCGTCGCCGCCCGCGACCTGGTCACCGACATGCGGCTGCCCTGGGAAAAGCCCGGCCCGTTGTCACCACTACGGGTCAAACGGGGTTTGAGAGCACTCCAGTCTTACCTGGGCACACCGGCCCAGGACGTTGCAAAGACCACACCCGGTCCCGGACGGCCGTCCGGGCGCACCTCGGCACCCGCGCCACGACATCCCGTCGTCCGCAAACGTCCCAGATCAGGCAAACCCAAGCCCGGCAACAAGAACCGAACCGCCTCCGCCACGAAGGCCCACCCAGCAGCTCAAACAGGTTAAAACACCAGCG
>NZ_JAMHIV010000078.1 GCF_023897065.1 Crossiella sp. SN42 | reverse complement strand
ACGCTGATCGATCTGCCCACCTACCCGTTCGAGGGCCAGTCCTTCTGGCTGGACGCGGGATCGCCCCAGGGAGATGTCGGCGCCGCAGGGCTCATCCCGGCCGAGCACCCGTTGCTGGGCGCGGCGATCGGGCTCGCGACCGGAGGCGGCCAGGTGTTCACCGGGCGGCTCTCCACGCGTTCGCACCCGTGGCTGGCCGAGCACGCGGTGCTGGGCACCACGCTGGTGCCGGGCACCGCCCTGCTGGAACTCGTGCTCGCGGCGTCCGGGGGCGGACAGGTGCGGGAGCTGACGTTCGAGACCCCGCTCGTGCTTCCGGCGCACGAGGAAGTGCTGGTTCAGGTGGTCCTCGGGGAGGAGGACGACGGCCGCCGGGCGGTGTCCGTGCACTCCTCGGCCGACGGCCAGAGCTGGATCCGGCACGCCGACGGCGTCCTGGACCAGGACGAGCCGGACCGGCCGGAGCCGCTGCTCGACTGGCCGCCCGCTGATTCGTCCACAGTGGACATCAGTGGCCTGTACGAGCGGCTGGACGCGCAGGGCTACCAGTACGGCGAGCAGTTCCGCGGGCTCACCGCGGTGTGGCAGCGGGGCGAGACCCTGTTCGCCGAGGCGGAGGTGCCGGAGCAGCGCGGGTTCGTGCTGGCCCCGGCGTTGCTGGACGCCGCCCTGCACGCCCTGCTGGTGGCAGGTGACTCGGTGCGGCTGCCCTTCGCCTGGCAGGGGTTCCGGGTGCACGGGACCGCCACCCGGGCGGTCCGGATCCGGTTGACCCGCCAGGACTCCGGTGACTTCGCGGTCGTGGTCGCGGATGAGAACGGGCTCCCGGTCGCCACCGCGCGCTCGCTCGCGCTGCGCGAGGTCGACCCGGCCCGGTTCGCCCGTGCCTCGGATGCCCTGTTCACCGTGGCGTGGGAGCGGGTGGACCCGCGTCCCGGTCAGCAGGCTGAGACCGAGCTGTGCTGGGCCGAGCAGGCGGACACGCCGGCCGCCACCACCGCCGGGGTGCTCGGCGTGCTGCAGGAGCGGTTGCCCCAGGAGGGACCGGTGCTCGTGGTGGCCGTCGAGGCGGCACACCGGGGTGGGGTGCGCGGTCTGGTGCGGTCGGCGGTGGCCGAGCACCCTGGCCGGTTCGCGCTGCTGGACACCGACGGTTCCGTGGACCCGGCGGAGGTGCTGCCGTTGTTCGCGGCGGAGACCGAGATCCGGGTCCGCGAGGGCGAGATCACCGTGCCCCGGCTCGTGCCCGCGACCGCGGGCGCCGCACTGCTCTGGCGCCGTGGCGCGCTGGTGATCACCGGCGGGCTCACCGGGCTGGGCGCTCTGGTGGCCCGGCACGCGGTGTCGAGCTGGGGCGTCGGTGAACTGGTGCTGCTGGGGCGGCGCGGTATGGCGACCCCGGGGGCGGCCGAGCTGGTCGCCGAGCTGACCGAGGCCGGCGCCGGGGTGTCGGTGCGGGCCTGCGATGTGGCCGAGGAGACCGAACTGGCGGAAGCGCTGGCCGGGTTCGACGTCCGGGGCGTGGTGCACGCCGCGGGTGTGCTGGACGACGCGGTGCTCTCCGGACTGACTCCGGAGCGGGTGGCCCGGGTGTTCGAGCCCAAGGTGAGCGGAGCCTGGAACCTGCACCGGCTCACCGGCGAACTCGATCTGTTCCTGCTGTTCTCCTCGGTGGCCGCGGTCCTCGGCGGCGCGGGGCAGGCCAACTACGCGGCCGCCAACAGCTGCCTGGACGAACTCGCCGAGCACCGCCGGTCCCTCGGCCTGCCCGCCACCTCGCTGGCCTGGGGCCTGTGGGGCGGCGGCGGGCTGGCCGCCGAACTGGGCGAGACCGAACTCGCCCGGCTGGCCGCCCGCGGTATCGGTGTGCTCTCCGATCAGGACGTGCGCACCCTGCTGGACCAGGCTCTCGGCCACACCACCGCGGTCACCGCGCGGTTCGACCGGCGCGTGCTGCGCGGCCAGGCCACCGCCGGGACCCTGCCGCCGTTGCTGCACCGGCTGGCCCCGGCGGCGAAGTCCCAGACCGGTTCCGCCGTGCGGGGCCTGCTGCCGACGCTGCCACCGGCGGAACAGCGCGCGGTGCTCACCACCCTGGTCAGCACCGAGGTGGCCGCCGTGCTCGGCCACGCCGACGCGCGCACCCTGGACACCGGCAAGGCCTTCGCCGACCTGGGTTTCGACTCGCTCACCGCGATCGAGCTGCGCAACCGGCTCACCGCCGCGACCGGCGCCACCCTGCCCACCGGCCTGATCTTCGACCACCCGACCCCGGCCGCGCTGGTCGACCACCTCGCGACCCTGCTGGGCCGAGCAGAACGCGTCGAGCAGCAGGTCGCGGCCAGACCGGTGGACGAGCCGATCGCGGTGGTGGGCATCGGCTGCCGCTACCCCGGCGGCGTGCACACCCCCGAGGACCTCTGGCAGCTGCTGGCCGCCGGCGCGGACGCGATCGCGGAGTTCCCCACCAACCGCGGCTGGCAGCTCGACAGCCTCTACCACCCCGACCCGGACCACTCGGGCACGGTGACCGTCACCCGCGGCGGTTTCTTGTACCAGGCCGATGAGTTCGACGCGGAGTTCTTCGGCATGAGCCCGCGCGAGGCCCTGGCCACCGATCCGCAGCAGCGGTTGTTGCTGGAGACCACCTGGGAGGCCCTGGAACACGGCGGGATCGTGCCGGAGTCCTTGCGCGGCAGCCGGACCGGCGTCTTCGCCGGGATCATGTACAACGACTACGCCTCCCGCCTGCACCCGATGCCCCCGGCCTTCGAGGGCTACGTCACCACCGGCAGCGCGCCGAGCGTGGCCTCGGGCCGGATCGCCTACACCTTCGGCTTCGAAGGTCCCGCGATCACCGTGGACACCGCCTGCTCCTCCTCGCTGGTGGCCATTCACTTGGCGGGACAAGCACTCCGGCAAGGTGAATGCGATCTGGCCGTCGCGGGTGGCGCGACCGTGATGGCCTCCCCGACGACGTTCATCGAGTTCTCCCGGCAGCGGGGTCTGGCCGCGGACGGCCGGTGCAAGGCTTTCGGAGACGAGGCCGACGGCACTGGCTGGGGGGAAGGGGCCGGGGTCCTGGTGTTGGAACGGCTCTCTGACGCTCAGCGCAACGGTCACCAGATCCTGGCGATCATTCGCGGTAGCGCGGTCAACCAGGACGGCGCGTCCAACGGCCTGACCGCGCCGAATGGCCCAGCCCAGCAACGAGTCATCCGGCAGGCTTTGGCCAACGCCGGGCTCACTCCCGGTGAGGTCGACGCCGTCGAAGCTCACGGCACCGGCACCCGCCTTGGCGACCCCATCGAAGCCCAAGCCCTGCACGAGGTCTACGGCCCCGAACACCAGGATTCACCGCTCTGGCTGGGTTCGCTGAAGTCCAACCTGGGCCACACGCAAGCTGCGGCCGGTGTGGGCGGCGTGATCAAGATGATCATGGCGATGCGGCACGGGCAACTGCCCGCCACCCTGCACGCCCAAACGCCTTCCAGCCACGTCGACTGGGACGGCAGCATCGCGTTGCTGACCGAGTCCCGGCCGTGGGAGGTAGACCGTCCGCGGCGGGCGGGGGTGTCCTCCTTCGGCATCAGTGGGACCAACACCCACCTCATCCTCGAACAAGCGCCCGAAGCGGAACCGATTCCCGCCGGGACGCCTGGCCCGCTGCTGTTCTCGGCCAAGACCGAGGCCGCGCTGCGCGCCCAGGTCGAGCAGGTGCGCGAACTCCTGGCCGCCGGAGCCGATCCCGCTGCGGTCTCCCGCGCGCTGGCCACCACCCGCACCGCTTTCGAGCACCGCGCGGCTGGCCTGGACGGAGCAGCGCAGGTCGCCGTGCCGCCGACAGTGGCAATGATGTTCTCCGGCCAGGGCTCCCAGTGGGCCGGCATGGGTGCAGACCTGCTGACCTATCCCGTCTTCGCCGAGACCTTCACCCGGCTCTGCGACAAGTTCGGCCTTGACCTGCCGCTCAGCGACGCGGTCCATGACACCGCCAACACCCAGCCCGCCCTCTTCGCCCTGGAAGTCGCCCTCTACCGACTGCTGGAATCACTTGGCATCACCCCGTCTGTCCTTATTGGACACTCGCTGGGTGAGATCACGGCGGCGCATGTCGCCGGTGTGCTCAGCGAGGACGACGCCGTCACCCTGGTGGCTGCCCGCGCCCGGCTGATGCAGTCGATCACCACCCCCGGCGCGATGCTGGCCATCCAGGCCCCCGAAGCCGAGGTTTCGCCCCTGCTGCCACCGGGTGTGTCTATCGCGGCGGTCAACACCCCGACCTCGGTGGTGGTCTCCGGCGACGCCGACGCGGTGGAAGCCCTGCGGGACTGCGGTTTCCGCACCACCCGCCTCAAGGTCAGCCACGCTTTCCACTCCGCGCACCTGGATCCGATCCTGGACGAGTTCGCTGCTGTGGCAGCGGGGTTGACCTACCACGAGCCGAAGATCCCGGTCGTGACCAACCTGACCGGCGAGATCGCCACCACCCTCACCGACCCCCAGCACTGGGTGCGGCATGTCCGGGGCACGGTTCGCTTCGCCGACGGACTGGCCACCCTGGCTGCCCGGGGCGTGACGCACCTGGTCGAGGTCGGGCCGCACCCGGCACTG
>NZ_JAMHIV010000077.1:2500-5355 GCF_023897065.1 Crossiella sp. SN42 | reverse complement strand
GTTCGGCGGCGTCCTACTCTCCCACACACTCACGCATGCAGTACCATCGGCGCTGGAGGACTTAGCTTCCGGGTTCGGAATGGGACCGGGCGTTTCCCCTCCGCCATAACCACCGAAACACTATGAAAAAACCATCAACATCCAACCATCAAACAGTGGACGCTAGTAGTTCTCTCAGAACCACACAGTGGACGCGTAGCAACTTTGTGAATCAAGCCCTCGGCCTATTAGTACCCGTCAACTCCACCCATTACTGGGCTTCCATCTCGGGCCTATCAACCCCATCGTCTCTAGGGGGCCTTAACCACTCAAAGGTGGTGGGAGACCTCATCTCGAAACAGGCTTCCCGCTTAGATGCCTTCAGCGGTTATCCCTTCCGAACGTAGCCAACCAGCCATGCTCTTGGCAGAACAACTGGCACACCAGAGGTTCGTCCGTCCCGGTCCTCTCGTACTAGGGACAGCCTTCCTCAAGTCTCCAACGCGCGCGGCGGATAGGGACCGAACTGTCTCACGACGTTCTAAACCCAGCTCGCGTGCCGCTTTAATGGGCGAACAGCCCAACCCTTGGGACCTACTCCAGCCCCAGGATGCGACGAGCCGACATCGAGGTGCCAAACCATGCCGTCGATATGGACTCTTGGGCAAGATCAGCCTGTTATCCCCGGGGTACCTTTTATCCGTTGAGCGACACCGCTTCCACAAGCCAGTGCCGGATCACTAGTCCCGACTTTCGTCCCTGCTCGACCCGTCAGTCTCACAGTCAAGCTCCCTTGTGCACTTACACTCAACACCTGATTGCCAACCAGGCTGAGGGAACCTTTGGGCGCCTCCGTTACCCTTTGGGAGGCAACCGCCCCAGTTAAACTACCCACCAGGCACTGTCCCTGAACCGGATCACGGTCCGAGGTTAGACATCCAGTACGACCAGAGTGGTATTTCAACGACGACTCCACCACAACTAGCGTTGCAGCTTCACAGTCTCCCACCTATCCTACACAAGCCGAACCAAACACCAATACCAAGCTATAGTAAAGGTCCCGGGGTCTTTCCGTCCTGCCGCGCGTAACGAGCATCTTTACTCGTAATGCAATTTCACCGGGCCTGTGGTTGAGACAGCGGAGAAGTCGTTACGCCATTCGTGCAGGTCGGAACTTACCCGACAAGGAATTTCGCTACCTTAGGATGGTTATAGTTACCACCGCCGTTTACTGGCGCTTAAGTTCTCAGCTTCGCCACCAAAGTGACTAACCGGTCCCCTTAACGTTCCAGCACCGGGCAGGCGTCAGTCCGTATACATCGTCTTGCGACTTCGCACGGACCTGTGTTTTTAGTAAACAGTCGCTTCTCCCTGGTCTCTGCGGCCAACCAACCCTAACCCGCAAGGGGTTTCAAGTCAGCGGGCCCCCCTTCTCCCGAAGTTACGGGGGCATTTTGCCGAGTTCCTTAACCACAGTTCACCCGAACGCCTCGGTATTCTCTACCTGACCACCTGTGTCGGTTTGGGGTACGGGCCGCATGAACACTCACTAGAGGCTTTTCTCGGCAGCATAGGATCACTCTACTTCGCCTCAATCGGCTACGCATCACGTCTCAGCCTTATATGGCGTGCGGATTTGCCTACACACCGGCCTACACGCTTACACCAGTACTACCACTCACTGGCGGAGCTACCTTCCTGCGTCACCCCATCGCTTGACTACTACGGGATTGGTTCCCACGCTCACTCAGCTCCGTCCGAAGACTCGACCTCGCTCGGGTGGTTAACATCCCCCGCCTCACCATGGGCGCATCCACACGGGTACGGGAATATCAACCCGTTGTCCATCGACTACGCCTGTCGGCCTCGCCTTAGGTCCCGACTTACCCTGGGCGGATTAACCTGGCCCAGGAACCCTTGGTCATCCGGCGGCAGAGGTTCTCACTCTGCAATCGCTACTCATGCCTGCATTCTCACTCGCACACCCTCCACAACTCGCTCACGCGGCTGCTTCCCTGGATGCACGACGCTCCCCTACCCATCCACACGACTAGACACCCGGTTCAAGCCCGGGAGCCGATCTCATGTGTGAATGACACGGCTTCGGCGGTACGCTTAAGCCCCGCTACATTGTCGGCGCGGAACCACTTGACCAGTGAGCTATTACGCACTCTTTAAAGGGTGGCTGCTTCTAAGCCAACCTCCTGGTTGTCTGAGCGACCCCACATCCTTTCCCACTTAGCGCACACTTAGGGGCCTTAGCCGGTGTTCTGGGCTGTTTCCCTCTCGACTACGAAGCTTATCCCCCGCAGTCTCACTGCCACACTTCACACACCGGCATTCGGAGTTTGGCTGATTTCGGTAAGCTTGTAGGCCCCCTAGACCATCCAGTAGCTCTACCTCCGGCGTGAAACATGTGACGCTGCACCTAAATGCATTTCGGGGAGAACCAGCTATCACGGAGTTTGATTGGCCTTTCACCCCTACCCACAGCTCATCCCCCAGGTTTTCAACCCTGGTGGGTTCGGGCCTCCACGACGTCTTACCGTCGCTTCACCCTGGCCATGGGTAGATCACTCCGCTTCGGGTCTAGAGCACGCGACTATATCGCCCTATTCAGACTCGCTTTCGCTACGGCTACCCCACACGGGTTAACCTCGCCACGCACCACTAACTCGCAGGCTCATTCTTCAAAAGGCACGCCATCACCCCAAAAAGGCTCTGACGGATTGTAAGCACACGGTTTCAGGTACTCTTTCACTCCCCTCCCGGGGTACTTTTCACCTTTCCCTCACGGTACTAGTCCGCTATCGGTCACCAGGGAGTATTTAGGCTTAGCGGGTGGTCCCGCCAGATTCACAGCAAATTCCACGAGC
>NZ_JAMHIV010000076.1 GCF_023897065.1 Crossiella sp. SN42 | reverse complement strand
GAGCGCCGGGTGTGGCCCGACCTCGACCAGGTGCGTCACGCCTTGGGCAGCCAGGGTGGCCAGGCCGTCGGCGAAGCGGACGGTTCCCCGGACATGCCGGACCCAGTGCTGGGGGTCGGTGAGGGTGGTGGCGATGTCCCCGGTGAGGTTGGTGACGACCGGGATTCGGGGTTCGTGGTAGGTCAGGCTTTCTGCGATGGCGGCGAACTCGTCCAGGATCGGATCGAGGTGCGCGGAGTGGAAGGCGTGGCTGACCTTGAGGCGGGTGGTGCGGAAGCCGCACTCGCGCAGGGCTTCTACCTCGTCGGCGTCACCGGAGACGACCACGGAGCCGGGGGTGTTGACCGCTGCGATGGAGACTCCGGCGGTCAGCAGTGGCAGGACTTCGGCTTCGGATGCCTGGATGGCCAGCATCGCGCCGGGGGTGGTGATCGACTGCATCAACCGCGCCCGAGCAGCCACCAGTTTCACGGCGTCGTCCTCGCTGAGCACACCGGCGACGTGCGCAGCGGTGATCTCGCCCAGCGAGTGTCCAATAAGGACAGACGGGGTGATGCCGAGTGATTCCAGCAGCCGGTAAAGGGCGACCTCCAGTGCGAAGAGGGCGGGCTGGGTGTTGGCGGTGTCGTGCACCGCCTCGCTGAGTGGCAGGTCCAGGCCGAACTTCGCGCAGAGCCGGGTGAAGGTCTCGGCGAAAGCTGGGTAGCGGAGGAGGTCTGTGCCCATGCCAGCCCATTGCGAACCCTGGCCGGAGAACATGAAAGCCACGGTTTCCGGGGTGGTGGCGACTTGCGCCGCTGCGTCCAGGCCAGCCGCGCGGTGCTCAAAAGCGGTGCGGGTGGTGGCCAGCGCGTGGGCGACCGCGGCGCGGTCAGCACCGGCGGCCAGCAGCGCGCGGACCTGCTCGGCCTGAGCGTGCAGGGCAGCCTCGGACCGAGCGGAGAGCAGCAGCGGGATCGGCTCACCTTCCCCAGCGGGAACGGGTTCAGGGTCCGGTCCCTGTTCGAGGATGAGGTGGGTGTTGGTGCCGCTGATGCCGAAGGAGGAAATCCCGGCCCGGCGGGGACGGTCCACTTCCCACGGCTGGGACTCGGTGAGCAACGCGATGCTGCCGTCCCAGTCGACGTGGCTGGAGGGCGTCTGGGCGTGCAGGGTGGCGGGCAGCTGTCCATGCCGCATTGCCATGATCATCTTGATCACGCCGCCGACACCGGCCGCGGCCTGGGTGTGACCGAGGTTGGACTTCAGCGAACCCAGCCAGAGCGGTGAATCCTGGTGTTCGGGGCCGTAAACCTCGTGCAGCGCCTGGGCTTCGATGGGGTCGCCAAGGCGGGTACCGGTGCCGTGAGCTTCCACGGCGTCGACCTCACCGGGAGTGAGCCCGGCATTGGCCAAAGCCTGGCGGATGACTCGTTGCTGAGCCGGGCCGTTGGGCGCGGTCAGGCCATTCGACGCACCGTCCTGGTTGATCGCGCTGCCCCGGATCACTCCGAGGATGCGATGCCCGTTGCGCTGGGCGTCAGAGAGGCGTTCCAGCACCAGCAGGCCGACGCCCTCGGACAGACTGGTGCCGTCCGCGCCCTCGCCGAAGGCCTTGCACCGGCCGTCCGCGGCCAGGCCCCGCTGCCGGGAGAACTCGATGAAGGTCGCCGGAGTGGACATCACCGTCACGCCACCGGCCACGGCGAGTCCGCATTCGCCCTGCCGCAGCGCCTGGCTGGCCAGGTGGATCGCCACCAGCGACGAGGAACAGGCCGTGTCCACGCTCACCGCGGGACCCTCGAAGCCGAAGGTGTAGGCGATCCGGCCGGAGGCCACGCTGGGGTAGCTGCCGTTGCGCAGGTAGCCCTCCAGCTCGGGCCGCACCTCGGTCAGCCGGGAGGCGTAGTCGTTGTACATCACGCCGACGAACACACCGGTCCGGCTGCCGCGCAAGGACTCCGGCACGATCCCGCTGTGCTCCAGCGCCTCCCAGGTGGTCTCCAGCAACAACCGCTGCTGCGGATCGGTGGCCAGGGCCTCGCGCGGGCTCATGCCGAAGAACTCCGCGTCGAAACGGTCGGCCTGGTGGAGGAAGCCGCCGCGGGTGGAGGTCACCGTGCCGGGGTGGTCGGGGTCCGGGTCGAACAGGGCCGCCGGGTCCCAGCCGCGGCCGGCCGGGAACTCGTCGATGACATCCGCGCCGGAGGCGACCAGGCGCCACAGGTCCTCCGGGCCGCGCACACCGCCGGGGTAGCGGCAGCCGATGCCCACCACCGCGATCGGCTCGTCCGCGGCGGTCACCACCGGGGCCGCCGCCGGGGCCGCACCCGCGACCTGGGAGGCCAGGTGGCGGGCCAGGGCGGCCGGGGTCGGGTGGTCGAAGACCAGGGTGCTCGGCAGTTTCCGCCCGGTGGCCTCCTGCAGGCGGTTGCGCAGTTCGACCGAGACCAGGGAGTCGAAGCCGAGGTCCTTGAACGCCCGGCTTTCCTGGACCTCGGCGGGGTCACCGTGACCGAGCACGGCGGCCACGTTGGCGCGCACCAGGTCCAGGACCGCCGCGAGCCGGTCGGCCTCGGGCAGCGCGGCCACCCGCTCGGTCCAGGACAGGCCCGCGCTCCCGGTGGCGGCCTTGCGGAGCTGGCGGGGCAGCAGGCCGCGCAGCACCGGCGGCACCGCCTCGGGCCGCACTCCGGCCAGCCGCCAGGCCGCGGCGACCACCGCGGGCTCCTCCCCCGCCACCGCCCGGTCGAGCAGGGACAGCACCTGTTCGGTGCTCGCCGCGACGATGCCGGAACGCCCCATCCTGGCCACATCGGCCGCGCTCATCTGCCCGGTCAGGCCGCTGCTCCCGGCCAGCAGTCCCAGAGCGACCGACAGCCCGGTCTTGCCCTCGACCCGCCGCAACGCGATGAGGTGGTCCAGGGCGTCGTTGGCCGCGCCGTAGTTGGCCTGCCCGCCCGCGCCCAGCACGCCGACCACGGAGGAGCACACCAGGAACAGGTCGAGCTCACCGGTGAGCCGGTGCAGGTTCCACGCGCCGGCCACCTTCGGCGCGAACACCCGCGCCACCCGCTCGGCGGTCAGCCCGGTGAGCACCGCGTCGTCCAGCACACCCGCCGCGTGCACCACACCGCGGACGTCGAACCCGGCCAGCGCCTCGGCGAGCTCGGCCTCATCCGCCACATCGCAGGCCCGCACCGCGACCACGGCCGCGCTCAGCTCCGCGACCAGTTCGGCCGCACCAGGCGTGTGCATGCCACGACGGCCCAGCAACACCAGTTCCCGGACGCCCCAGGCCGACACCGCGTGCCGCGCGATCTCAGCGCCCAGCCCGGTGAGCCCGCCGGTGATCACCAGCGCGCCGCCGCGCCAGGCGAAGGGCTCGGCCTCGCCGGACAGCCGCACCAAGCGCGGGAGCTGGACCTGGCCGTCGCGCACCCGGCACTCCGCCTCCTCGCCCAGCGCGCCAAGGACCTCGGGCAGTGGCACCGAGTCGTCCGTGTCCACCAGCAGGAACCGGCCAGGGTGCTCGACCGCCGCCGAGCGCACCAGGCCGCGCAGGCCACCGGCGTCGGCCGGGCCACACACCACGGCCAGCGGCCCGGTGGCGCCGTCGAGGCGTTCCCGCAGGGCCACCAGCACCCGGTTGACCAGCTCCTGCACCGCCTCGGCCCCGGTCAGCGCCGGGTCCCGCCGGACGCGCAGCTCCTCGAACCCGGTGGCCGGCGCGCCGGCGCCGACCGGCTGCCAGTCCACCCGCAGCAGCGGGCCGCCGGGGGTGGCCAGGCGCGCGGGGTCGATCTCGCGCAGCACCAGCTCGTCGACGGTGAGCACCGGTTCGCCGGTCTGGTCCGCCACCTGGAGGGCGTTGTCCTTGACCCGCACCCGGAGAGCGGTGGCGCCGGTGGCGTGCAGCCGCACCCCGGACCAGGCGAAGGGCAGGCGCATCCCGGTGCCGCCGAGCACCACCGGGTGCAGGGCCGCGTCCAGCAGCGCCGGGTGCACCGCGAACCCGTCCGCACCGGCGGTGTCCGGCAGCTGGATCTCCGCGAACAGCTCGTCCGCGCGCTGCCAGAGCGCGGTGAGCCCCTGGAAGGCGGGGCCGTACTCGTAGCCGAGCTCGGCCAGCCGCGGGTACACCTCCGCCAGCGGGACCGCAACGGCCCCGGCAGGCGGCCACTCGGTCAGTCCGGCACCGGAGTCCGTGCCCGCGGAGACCAGGCCGGTGGCGTGCCGGACCCAGTCCTGCTCGCCGGTGCGCGCGTAGACGGCCACCGCGCGGGGTGTGCCGGGAGCCTCGGCGCTGACGCTCACCTGGACCTCGGCCGGTCCGGTGAGCGGCAGCGGGGACTCGATGGTGAGCTCGTCCAGGGTGTCGCAGCCGATCCGGGTGGCGGCGCTGAGCACCAGGTCGACGAAGGCGGTGCCGGGCAGCAGCACCGTGCCGTGCACGGCGTGATCGGCCAGCCACGGGTGCTCGGCGCGCGAGATCGTGCCGGTGCACACCAGACTGCCGTCCGCGGCCAGCTGGAAGTCGTTGTGCAGCAAGGGGTGCGTCGAGCCCCGGCGACTGGTCGGCGCGGTCAGCCAGTACCGCTCGCGCTGGAACCGGTAGGTCGGCAGGTCGATGTGCGGTTCCCCGGCCGCACCACCGGCCAGCGCGCTCCGGTCCACGGCCAGGCCGCGCACGTGCGCCTCGGCGGCGGAGCGCAGGAAGCGGTCCAGGCCACCGTGGTCGCGGCGCAGGGTGCCGAGCGCGAAGGCCTCGGCCCCGGCCTGCTCGATGCTGTCCTGCATGGCGTGGGTGAGCACCGGGTGCGCGCTGATCTCCAGGAACGCGCCGGCACCCTGTCCGGCCAGCTGCTCGATCATCGGTCCGAAGTGGACGGTCTGCCGCAGGTTGCGGTACCAGTAGCCGGCATCCAGCTCGGTGCCGTCGAGCAGGGTGCCGGTCACCGTGGAGTAGAAGGGAATCGCGGCCGGACGCGGGCTGATCCCGGCCAGCAGGCTGCCGAGCTGGTCCCGGATGCCTTCGACGTGGTGGGAGTGGGAGGCGTAGTCCACCGGCACCCGCCGATGCCACACCTCTTCCCCGGCGCACCACCCGGCCAGCTCGTCCAGGGCCGCGGCATCACCGGAGATCACCACCGAGCGGGGCCCGTTGACCGCGGCCACCGACAACGCCCCGCCCCACCGGCTGATCCACTCCCCGGCCTGCTCCGGGGTAGCGGTCACGGTGAGCATCCCGCCCAGACCGGCCAGTTCCGCACTGATCACCTGAGCTCGCAACGCCACCACCCGGGCGGCGTCCTCCAGCAAGAGAGCCCCGGCCACACAGGCCGCGGCGATCTCACCCTGGGAGTGGCCAATCACCGCG
>NZ_JAMHIV010000075.1 GCF_023897065.1 Crossiella sp. SN42 | reverse complement strand
CGGCGAACACCGGCGCGGAGTCCAGCAGCCCGACCGCCATCTGCGCCCACTGCGAACCCTGACCCGGGAACACGAACACCGGACCACCACAGGCCGCAGCCTCGCCGGTCACCACCTCCGCCGATTCTCCGGCTGCGGCCAGCACATCCAGTTCAGTCAGCGCATCGTCCACAGTGGACACAATCACCGTGGCCCGGTGCTCGAAGGCGGACCGGTTCCTGGCGAGCGCGTACCCGATCTCGACGGCACTCGCCTCCGGCTGTGCCCGGACCACCGCGGCCAGCCGCCGGGCCTGCTCGCGCAGGGCGGTGGTGGAGCGGGCGCTGATCGTCCACGGCACCGGACCGTCCGAGGTTGCTGTCGCGGTGATTTCGGTCGCCGGGGCCTGCTCCAGGATGAGGTGGGCGTTGGTGCCGCTCATGCCGAAGGAGGACACCGCGGCCCGGCGCGGGCGCTCGGTGCGCGGCCACGGCTGGGCCTCGGCGAGCAGTTCGACCGTGCCGTCCCAGGCCACGTGCGGGGTGGGCGTCTCGGCGTGCAGGGTGCGCGGCAGTTCCTCGTGCCGCAGCGCCAGCAGCATCTTGATCACGCCGCCGACTCCCGCGGCGGCCTGGGTGTGGCCCAGGTTGGACTTCAGCGAGCCCAGCCACAGCGGGGACTCCGGGGTGTGCGCCGCGCCGTAGACCGCCTGCACGGCCTGGGCTTCGATCGGGTCGCCGAGCCGGGTGCCGGTGCCGTGCGCCTCCACCACGTCCACCTCGGCGGCCGACAGCCCGGCACTGGCCAGCGCCTGGCGCATCACCCGCTGCTGGGACGGCCCGTTCGGCGCGGTGAGGCCGTTGGAGGCGCCGTCCTGGTTGACCGCCGAGCCCCGGATGATCCCGAGGATCGGGCGGCCGAGCCGCTGGGCCTCGGAAAGTCGTTGCAGCACCAGGACTCCGGCGCCCTCGCTCCAGCTGGTGCCGTCCGCCCCGGCGGAGAACGGCTTGGCCCGGCCGTCGGCGGCCAGGCCGCGCTGGCGGCTGAACTCGGTGAAGATGGTCGGGGTCGCCAGCACACTCACCCCACCGGCCAGCGCCGTCGCGCACTCACCGGCGCGCAGGGCCTGCACCGCCAGGTGGATGGCCACCAGCGAGGAGGAGCAGGCGGTGTCCACGGTGACGGATGGGCCTTCCAGCCCGAACAGGTAGGACACCCGCCCGGAGATGATGCTGGCCGAGGTGCCGGTCAGTCGGTAGCCCTCGGTCTGGGCCACCGCGGAGTCGGCCACCGCCGAGTAGTCGGTGGAACTGGCGCCCATGAACACGCCGGTGTCGCTGCCGCGCACCGCCGCGGGCACGATGCCCGCGTGTTCCAGCGCCTCCCAGGCGGTTTCCAGCAGCACCCGCTGCTGCGGGTCGGCCGCGACGGCCTCCCGGTGGTTGATCTCGAAGAAGTCCGCGTCGAAGCGGTCCGCGTCGTGCAGGAAACCGCCGTGCCGGACGTAGCTGGTGCCCGGGTGGTCGGGATCGGGGTGGAACAGCTCGTCCAGCGGCCAGCCGCGGTTGTCCGGGAACTCGGTGATGGCGTCCGCGCCGTCGGCGAGCAGCCGCCACAGGTCCTCCGGCGCGCGGATGCCACCGGGGAAGCGGCAGCCGATGCCCACCACGGCGATCGGCTCGTCCACCACGTCCCGGCGGGTCGTCTCGGCAGTGGTGGACTCCGCCGGGGTGGACAGCTCGGTCAGGTGCTGGGCCAGTGCGGCCGGGCTGGGGTGGTCGAAGACCACGGTCGCGGACAGGGTGAGCCCGGTCGCGGCGGCCAGCCGGTTGCGCAGCTCGATCGCGGTCAGCGAGTCGATGCCCAGTTCGGCAAAGGGTTTCCCGGCTGGGACCGAACGCGCGGAGCTGTGCCCGAGCACCGCGGCCGCCTCGGCGGTGACCAGCCCGAGCAGGTCCTGTGGGCGGCTCTCCCGAGTCCGGCTGGTGGGGGACTGGACCAGTTCGCGCAGCAGTGCGGGCACGGCCCGGCCGGCGAACGCGGCCCGGTCCAGCGGGGCGGGCACCACCGCGGCGCGGTGCGCGGAGAGCGCGGCGTCGAAGAGGGCCAGTCCGCGCTCCACCGTCACCGGCGCGATTCCGCCGCGGGCCAACCGGTTCTGCTCGTGCTCGGTGAGTTCCCCGGCCATGCCACCGCCCAGCCACGGTCCCCAGGCCAGCGCGAGCCCGGGCAGGCCCTGGGCGCGGCGGTGTTCCACCAGCGCGTCCAGGAAGCTGTTGGCCGCGGCGTAGTTGGCCTGCCCCGCACCGCCGAAGACCCCGGCGGCGGAGGAGAACACCACGAACAGCTCCGGGTTGCCTGCCAGCTCGTGCAGGTGCCAGGCGCCGTCGACCTTGGGGCCGAACACCGTGGCCACCTGCTCCGGGGTCTGCCCGGCGAGCACCGCGTCCGCCAGCACCCCGGCGGTGTGGATCACCGCGCGCGCCCGGACCCCGGCCAGCGCCGCGGCCACCTCCTCGCGGACCGCCAGATCGCAGGCCCGCACCCGGACGGTCGCGCCCTGCTCGGCGAGTTCGGCGACCAGTTCGGCCGCCCCCGGCGCGGCCAGGCCGCGGCGGCTCAGCAGCAGCAGGTCCCGCGCGCCCCAGCCAAGCACCAGGTGCCGGGCCAGGGCCGCGCCCAGCGCGCCGGTGCCGCCGCTGATCACCACCGTGCCCTCGGCGACGGGGGCGGGTGGCAGGGTCAGCGCGAGCTTGCCCACGTGCCGGGCCTCGCGGAAGTAGCGGAAGGCCTCGGGCGCCTGCCGCACGTCCCAGGCGGTGACCGGGAGCGGGCGCAGCACCCCGGCCTCGAACAGCTCGACCAGTGCGCGCAACATCTCCTGCACCCGCCCGGGCGCGGCGTCGGCCTGCAGGTCGAACGGCCGGTAGCGCACGCCGGTGATCTCGGCCGGGTCGCGCAGGTCGGTCTTGCCCATCTCCAGGAAGTGCCCGCCGGGCCGCAGCAGCCGCAGCGAGGCGTCCACGAACTCCCCGGCCAGCGAGTTCAGCACCACGTCGATCCCGGACGGGAACCGCTCCGCGAAGCCGAGATCGCGGGAGGAGGCCAGGTGCGCCTCGTCCAGCCCCAGCTCCCGCAGCACCCCGTGCTTGCCCGCGCTGGCCGTGCCGAAGACCTCCACACCCCAGTGCCGGGCCAGCTGGATCGCGGCCATGCCGACCCCGCCCGCGGCCGCGTGCACCAGCAGCGACTGGCCTGCACGGATGTCGGCCAGATCGCGCAACCCGTAGTAGGCGGTCAGGAACACCACCGGCACCACCGCGGCTTGGGCGAAGGACCAGCCGCGTGGCAGGTGGGTGACCAGCCGGTGGTCGGTCACCGCGACCGGCCCGGCCGAACCGGGCACCAGCCCGAACACCTCGTCGCCGACGGCCAGCCCGGTCACCGCGGCACCGACTTCGAGGACCACGCCCGCGGCCTCGCCGCCGATCACCGCCTCCTCGCTCGGATAGACGCCCAGCGCGATCAGCACATCCCGGAAGTTCAGCCCGCTGGCCCGCACCGCGATCCGGACCTGGTGCGCGGCAAGGGGTTCCGGCTCGACCGGCAGCAGCGCGAGGTTGTCCAGGGTGCCCTTGGCGGTCACGTCCAGCCGCCACTGCCCGGTGGCCGGTGGCTGGAGCTCTTCGCTGGCGGTGAGCCGGTCCAGCCGGGCCACGCGGACCGCGCCGGCGCGGATGGCCAGCTGCGGCTCGCCGGCGGCCAGGGCCAGGGGCAGCACCTCGGCTGAGGCCGCGGCGTTGTCGGTGTCCACCAGCACGAACCGGTCCGGGTGCTCGGACTGCGCGGACCGCACCGCGCCCCAGACCGCGGCCGCCGCCAGGTTCGGCACCCGCTCGCCCGCGCCGGCCCGGACCGCGCCCTCGGTCAGCACGGCGAGCCGCCTGCCTTCGTGGGCGGGGTCGGCCAGCCAGGAGCGCAGCAGGCCGAGGATGTCGTTGGTGGCGGCCCGTGCGGCGGTCGCCGGGTCTCCGGCGGGGGTTTCGAAGTGGTGCAGGTCGACGTCGGCAGCCGGGGTGGCGGGCAGGTCGGCCAGCGGCTTCCAGTCCAGGGCGAAGATCGGGTCCGGCGCGGCCGCGGACATCTCGCGCAGCCGCAGCGAGCCGACCGTGGCCACCAGTTCACCGTCCCGGCTGAACAGGGTGAGCGTGAGGGTGTCGGCGCCGGTGGGCCGCAGGTGCGCTCGCGCCGGGGTCAGGCCGGGGCGGGCGAGGGTCACGTCCTCCCAGGCGAACGGCAGTTTCGGCGGCCCCGCAACGGATCCGAGGGCGACCGCGTGCAGCGCCGAGTCCAGCACCGCGGGGTGCAGGACGTGGCCCTCGGACAGCTCGGGCAGGTCGAGTTCGGCGAAGACCTCCTCGCCACGCTGCCAGGCGGCGCGCAGGCCGCGGAAGGCGGGACCGTACTGGTAACCCAGGTCGGCCAGCTCGTCGTAGTGCGAGCGCACGTCGAGTTCGGTCGCGTCCGCGGGCGGCCAGTCCAGGGTGGTCGCGGGCAGCTCCGCCGCCGGGGCGAGCGCGCCGGTCGCGTGCCGCTGCCAGGGTTCCTCGCCGCCGGCCGAGTAGACCGCCACCGGCCGGTGCCCGCGCTCGTCCGCCTCGCCGACCGAGACCAGGATGCGCACCGGGTCCTGGTCCGGCAGGGGGAGCGCGCGTTCCACCACCAGGTCCACCAGGCGGTCGCCGCCGCCGGCGTGCAGCGCGAGGTCCAGGAAAGCGGTGCCGGGCAACAGGGTGGTGCCGAGCACGGCGTGGTCGGCGAGCCAGGGCTGGGCGCGCAGGGAGAGTTGGCCGGTGAACAGGGTGGTGCCCTCGGCGGTCCGCAGACTCGCGCCGAGCAGCGGGTGCCCGGCCGCGCCGAGTCCCAGTTCGGTGGTGCTCGGGGCCTCGGGGACCGCGTCGATCCAGAAGCGTTCGCGCTGGAAGGGGTAGGTGGGGAGGTGGATCGGTGCGGTTTCGGGCAGCAGGGTGGGCCAGTCGACGGGGAGTCCGGTGGCCCAGAGGTGGCCGAGCTGGTCCAGGAAGACGTCCTGGTCGCGGCGCATGACTCCGGCGGCGTGCCACTCGCCCGAGACCTCTTGCGCCATCGGGGTGAGCGCCGGGTGTGGGCCGACTTCGACCAGGTGGGTCACGCCTTGGTTGGCGAGGGTGGCCAGGCCGTCGGCGAAGCGGACGGTGCCGCGGACGTGGCGGACCCAGTGCTGGGGGTCGGTGAGGGTAGTGGCGATCTCGCCGGTGAGGTTGGTGATGACCGGGATCCGGGGTTCGTGGTAGGTCAAACCCGCTGCCACAGCGGCGAACTCGTCCAGGATCGGATCGAGGTGCGCGGAGTGGAAGGCGTGGCTGACCTTGAGTCGGGTGGTGCGGAAACCGCAGTCCCGCAAGGCTTCCACCGCGTCGGCGTCGCCTGAGACCACTACCGAGGTTGGGGTGTTGACCGCCGCGATGGACACACCCGGTGGCAGCAGGGGCGAAACC
>NZ_JAMHIV010000074.1 GCF_023897065.1 Crossiella sp. SN42 | reverse complement strand
GGCGGTGATCGGCCACTCTCAGGGGGAGATCGCCGCGGCCTGCGTGGCCGGGGCTCTCTCGCTGGAGGACGCCGCCCGGGTGGTGGCGTTGCGGGCTCAGGTGATCAGTGCGGAGCTGGCTGGTCTGGGCGGGATGCTCACCGTGACCGCTACCCCGGAGCAGGCCGGGGAGTGGATCGGCCGGTGGGGCGGGGCATTGTCGGTGGCCGCGGTCAACGGGCCCCGTTCGGTGGTGATCTCCGGTGATGCCGCGGCCCTGGACGAGCTGGCCGCGTGGTGCGCCGGGGAAGAGGTGTGGCACCGGCGGGTGCCGGTGGACTACGCCTCGCACTCCCACCACGTCGACCGGGTACGGGAGCAGTTGCTCGCGACGCTCTCCGGTATCCAGCCACAGGAATCCGAGATCCCCTGGTGGTCCACTGTGGACGGACGGCTCGGCGTCAACCCGGTCGCCGACGCGGAGTACTGGGTGGACAACCTCCGGCAGCGGGTCCAGCTGGCCGAGGTGGTCAGCGCGCTGGCCGCCGCCGGGCACGACCTGTTCCTGGAGATCAGCCCGCACACCGTGCTCGCGACCGGCGTCCAGGACCTCGCCGAGGACATCCACGTGCTCGGCACGCTGACCCGGGACCACGGCGACCTGCCGGACTTCCTGCGCGCGCTGGCCAGGGCCGAACTGGCCGGGCGGACCGTGGACTGGGGCTGGCCGGCACCGCCGCCCCGGCCGGTCGAGCTGCCCACCTACGCCTTCCAGTCCGAGCGGTTCTGGGCCGAACCGGCCGCGGTCCGGCAGGACCTGCGGGCCGCCGGGTTCGTCGCGCCACAGCATCCGGTGCTGACCGCGGCGACCTCGCTGGCCGGCAGTGGCGAGACCGTGTTCTCCGGCCGGGTCTGCCCGCGGGCACAGCCGTGGCTGGCCGATCACGTGCTCGGCGGGCGGGTGTTGTTGCCCGGCACCGCCTTGCTCGACCTCGCGCTGCGCGCCGGGCAGGAGGCCGGCTGCGCCCAGGTCGAGGAGCTGACCCTGGAGGCGCCGCTGGTGGTGCCGGAGCACGGGGTCGCGGTGCAGGTCGTGCTCGGGCGGCCGGAGGACAGCGGCAGGCGCGCGCTGTCGGTGCACTCCCGGGCGGAGGCCAGCGTCACCGGTGAGTGGACCCGGCACGCGGTCGGCAGCCTGCTGCCCGAGGCCCTGCGGCCTGCCGAACTCGGTCCCTGGCCGCCGACCGGCGCGGAGGCGGTGGCGATCGAGGACCGGTACGAGCGGCTGGCCGAGGCCGGCCTGGCCTACGGGCCGGCCTTCCGCGGCCTGCGGGCGGTGTGGCAGCGCGGGGACGAGGTGTTCGCCGAGGTCAGCCTGCCCGAGCAGGTGCGGTCCGAGCCGGGGCACGCGATGCACCCCGCGCTGCTGGACGCGGCCCTGCACTCGTTGCTGGACGAGCAGGTCCGGGTGCCGTTCAGCTGGCGCGGGGTCAGTTCTTCGGCCCCTGCAACGGATTCGCTGCGGGTGCGCCTGGTGCGCCAGTCCCCGGACGCGGTCGGCCTGACCGTGCACAGCGCGGACGGCCGGCCACTGGCCACAGTGGACAGTCTGGTGGTCCGCCCGCTGCCTGCCGACGCCGCGCCGGTGGACGGCCTGCACCGGGTGCGCTGGAACACAGCCGCCCCCGCGCCGGCGGCCGAGGGCGAGCTGGAGTTCGCCGACCTGCCCGCCGTCACCGGCACCGCGGCCGAGCGCGCGCACCAGCTGGTGCGGCACGCGCTGGAGCGGGCGCAGCGGTGGCTGGCCGAGGACACCACCGGGACCACGCTGGTCTTCCGCACCAGTGGCGCGGTGGCCACCCACCCGCTGGAGGCCGGGCACGATCCCGCACACGCCGCGGTCTGGGGCCTGATCCGATCCGCGCAGGCCGAAGCGCCGGGGCGGTTCGCGCTGCTGGACACCGACGGCAGCGCCGCGGAGGTCACCGCGCACCTGCTGGCCGGAGAACCGCAGCTGGCGGTGCGGCACGGCGAGGTGCGGGTGCCCAGGCTGGTCCGGGCCACCGCGCACGACGCGCTGCGCCCGCCAGCGCCGCACTGGCGCCTGGTCACCACGGGCCGGGGCGCGCTGGAGAACCTCGTCCTCCGACCGTCCGAAGTGGACACCCCTCCGCCCGGTCAGGTGCGGGTGGCGATGCGCGCGGCGGGCCTGAACTTCCGGGACGTGCTCAACGCGCTCGACCTCTACCCCGGTGAAGCGGGCGAACTCGGCCTGGAGGGCGCCGGCGTGGTCGAGGCGGTGGGCGAGGGCGTCACCGGCTTCGCCGTCGGCGACCGGGTGGCGGGTCTGTTCCCGGGCAGCTTCGGCACGCACGCGGTCACCGACGCCCGCCTGCTCACCCACGTCCCGGCGTCCTGGTCCTTCCCGACCGCGGCCGCCGTGCCGGTGGTGTTCCTCACCGCCTACTACGCGCTGGTCGAACTGGCCGCGCTGAAGCCGGGAGACCGGGTGCTGGTGCACGCGGCGGCCGGTGGCGTCGGGCTGGCGGCCGTGCAGCTGGCCCGGCACCTCGGCGCGGAGGTCTTCGCCACCGCCAGTCCGGCCAAGCAGCAGGTGTTGCGCGAACTCGGGATCGCCGAGGACCACCTGGCTTCGTCGCGGGACCTCGAGTTCGAGCAGGCGTTCCTCGCCACCACCGGCGGGGCGGGGATGGACGTGGTGCTGGACTCGCTGGCGGGTGAGTTCGTGGACGCCTCGCTGCGCCTGCTGCCCCGCGGCGGCCGGTTCGTCGAGATGGGCAAGACCGACGTCCGGGACGCTGAGGCGGTCGCCGCCGCGCACCCCGGCGTGGCCTACCGCGCCTTCGAGCTGATGGCCGCCGGACCGGACCGGTTGCACGCGCTGTTCGGCGAACTGGGCGCGCTGTTCGACCGGGGCGCGCTCACCCCGGTGCGCACCACCGCCGCCGACCTGCGGCAGGCGCCGGAGGCATTCCGCTTCCTCAGCCGGGCCCAGCAGGTGGGCAAGGTGGTGCTCACCCTGCCGCGGCCGCTGCGGCCCGAGCACACCGTGCTGATCACCGGCGCCACCGGCGCGCTGGGCGCCCGGCTGGCCCGGCACCTGGTCGAGGCGCACGGGGCACAGGACCTGCTGCTGCTCAGCCGTTCCGGCCCGGCCGCGCCGGGGGCGGAGGAGCTGCTGGCCGGCCTGCGCGCGGCCGGGGCCCGGGTGCGGCTGCTCGCCTGCGACACCGCGGACCGGGCCGCGCTGGCCGAGGTGCTGGCCGGGCTGGACCGGCCGCTGACCGCGGTGGTGCACGCGGCGGGCGCGCTGGACGACGCGGTGCTCGGCTCGCTCACCCCGGACCGGCTGGCCGCGGTGCTGCGCCCCAAGGTGGACGCGGCCTGGCACCTGCACGAGCTCACCCAGGGGCACGACCTGGCCGCGTTCGTGCTGTTCTCCTCGGCCGCCGGGCTCACCGGCACGCCGGGGCAGGGCACCTACGCCGCGGCCAACGCCTTCCTGGACGCGCTGGCCGCCGCCCGGCAGGCCGCCGGGCTGCCCGCGCTGTCGCTGGCCTGGGGTCTGTGGGCCAGCCGGAGCGGGCTCACCGGCGAGCTGACCGAGGCCGATCTGGCCCGGTTGCGCCGATCTGGTGTGCTGCCACTGTCCGATGAGGACGGTCTGGCCCTGTTCGACCAGGCGCTGGCCCGGCCGGACGCGCTGGCTGCCCCGGTCCGGCTGGACCTGGCCGCCCTGCGCGAGCGGCTGGCCGCCGAGGACCTGCCACCGCTGTTCCGCGGTCTGGTGCGGGCCCCGGTGGCCACCGAGCGCGCGGGCGGGTCGTGGACCGACCGGCTGCGCCGCACACCCCAGGCGGAACAACGGGACCTGGTGGCCGAACTGGTGCGCGCGGAGCTGGCCACGGTGCTGGGCCGCACCGGGACCGAGGGGCTCACCGAGGCCCAGCCGTTCAAGGAGCTCGGGCTGGACTCCCTCACCGCGGTGCAGCTGCGCAACCGGCTGCGCACGATCACCGGGCTGTCCCTGCCCGCCACGGTGGTCTTCGACTTCCCGACCGTGGGCGCGCTGGCCGGGCACCTGCTCGGCGAACTGGCCGGTGACGACACCGCGGCCGTGCTGTCCGGTCTGGACCAGCTCGAACAGGCCCTGGCGGCGCTGCCCGAGGGCCACCGGGCGCGGGCGGAGATCACCGCCCGGCTGCGCCGCCTGCTGCCCGAGCCGGAGCCCGCGCCGGTGGCGCCGGGACGCGAGCTCATCGACAACGCCACCTCCGAGGAGCTGTTCGCCTTGCTCGACAACCAGCTCGGCCGCTCCGTGCCGGCCAGCGAAGCGTAGGAGCCGAGATGTCCGAAGTAGCGAAGCTGGTGGACTACCTCAAACGGGCCACCAACGAGCTCTACGCCACCCGCGCGGAGCTGGACCACCTGCGCCGGGAACCCCTTGCCGTGGTGGGCATCGGCTGCCGCTACCCCGGCGGCGTGCGCGGCCCGCAGGACCTGTGGCAGCTGGTGTCCGGGGCCCGCGAGGCCATCGGCGAGCCACCGGCGGCCCGCGGCTGGCAACTGGAGCGCTTCGACGTCCCCGACCTGGACCGGCCGGGCACCGTGCGCACCACGCTGGGCGGTTTCCTGGACGGCGCGGAGGAGTTCGACGCGGCCTTCTTCGGGCTGGGACAGCGCGAGGCCCTGGCCATGGACCCGCAGCACCGCCTGCTGCTGGAGACCACCTGGGAGGCCTGCGAGCAGGGCGGCATCCTGCCGGAGTCCCTGCGCGGCAGCCGGACCGGGGTGTTCATCGGCGCGTTCGAGCCCGGCTACGCCCCACCGGCCGACGCGGTCCCGCCGGAGCTGGAGGGCCACTTCCTGACCGGCACCGCGGGCAGCGTGGCCTCGGGCCGGATCGCCTACACCTTCGGCTTCGAGGGCCCCGCGATCACCGTGGACACCGCCTGCTCCTCCTCGCTGGTGGCCATTCACCTGGCGGGACAAGCGCTCCGGCAAGGCGAGTGCGATCTGGCCGTCGCCGGCGGCGCGACCGTGATGGCCTCCCCCGCCACGTTCCTGGAGTTCTCCCGGCAGCGCGGGCTGTCCCCGGACGGCCGGTGCCGGGCCTTCAGCGCGGAGGCCGATGGCACCGGGCTGGCCGAAGGGGTCGGAGTCCTGCTGCTGGAACGGCTCTCCGACGCTCAGCGCAACGGCCACCAGATCCTGGCGATCATTCGCGGTAGCGCGGTCAACCAGGACGGCGCGTCCAACGGCCTGACCGCGCCCAACGGCCCGGCCCAGCAACGAGTCATCCGGCAAGCCTTGGCCAACGCCGGGCTCGCTCCCGGCGAGGTCGACGCCGTGGAAGCCCACGGCACCGGCACCCGGCTCGGCGACCCCATCGAAGCCCAAGCCCTGCACGAGGTCTACGGCCCCGAACACCAGGATTCACCGCTCTGGTTGGGTTCGCTGAAGTCCAACCTCGGCCACACCCAGGCCGCGGCCGGTGTCGGCGGCGTGATCAAGATGATCATGGCGATGCGGCACAGGCAACTGCCCGCCACCCTGCACGCCCAGACACCCTCCAGCCACGTCGACTGGGACGGCAGCATCGCGTTGCTCACCGAGTCCCAGCCGTGGCACGTCGACCGTCCCCGCCGGGCCGGGGTGTCCTCCTTCGGCATCAGCGGCACCAACGCGCACCTCATCCTGGAACAGGCCCCGCAGCCCGAACCCGTCACCGCGGACGAGCCGGAGATCGTGCCCTGGGTGCTCTCCGCCAAGACCGAGGCCGACCTGCGGGCGCAGGCCCAGCAGCTGTACGCGCACACCTCCGGCCCGCTCGGCGCGGCCGGGTACGCCCTGGCCACCACCCGCACCGCCTTCGAGCACCGGGCCGTGGCCATCGGCAGCACGCCCGAGGAACTCACCCAGGCGCTCCAGCTCATCGCCCGCGGCGAGACCGCCACCCACGCCCACCTCGGCCAGGCCGTGCCCAGCCCGGACATCGCGATGATGTTCTCCGGCCAGGGCTCCCAGTGGCCCGGCATGGGCACAGACCTGCTGACCTACCCCGTCTTCGCCGAGACCTTCACCCGCCTCTGCGACAAGTTCGGCCTGGCACAGCCCTTCACCGAAGCGGTCCACGACACCGCCAACACCCAACCCGCCCTCTTCGCACTGGAAGTCGCCCTCTACCGACTGCTGGA
>NZ_JAMHIV010000073.1 GCF_023897065.1 Crossiella sp. SN42 | reverse complement strand
CCCAGCAGTCGGTAGAGGGCGACTTCCAGTGCGAAGAGGGCGGGCTGGGTGTTGGCGGTGTCGTGCACCGCGTCGCTGAGTGGCAGGTCCAGGCCGAACTTGTCGCAGAGGCGGGTGAAGGTCTCGGCGAAAGCCGGGTAGCGGAGGAGGTCTGAACCCATCCCGGGCCACTGGGAGCCCTGGCCGGAGAACATGAAGGCGACGGTGGCAGGGGTGGTGGCGACTTGCGCCGCTGCGTCCAGGCCGACCGCGCGGTGCTCGAAGGCGGTGCGGGTGGTGGCCAGGGCGCGGGCGACCGCGGCGGGATCGGCTCCGGTGGCCAGCAGTGCGCGGACCTGCTCGGCCTGGTCCCGGAGTGCCTGCTCGGTCCGGGCCGACAGCAGCAGTGGCAGGTCCCCGTGCGTCGCGGTGGTCACCGGCTCGGTCGCGGGAGCCTGTTCGAGCAACAGGTGCGCGTTGGTCCCGCTGATGCCGAAGGAGGACACCCCGGCCCGGCGCGGACGGTCCACCTGCCACGGCCGGGACTCGGTCAGCAGGGCCACCGACCCGTCCCAGGTGATCCGGCTGGACGGGGTGTCCGCGTGCAGCGTGGCCGGGAGCTGCCGTGCCGCATCGCCATGATCATCTTGATCACGCCGCCGACCCCGGCCGCGGCCTGCGGGTGACCGAGGTTGGACTTCAGCGCCCCCAGCCACAGCGGCGACTCCGGGTGTGCGCGGCCGTAGACCTCGTGCAGCGCCTGGGCCTCGATCGGGTCGCCGAGCCGGGTGCCGGTGCCGTGCGCCTCCACCACGTCCACTTCGGCGGCGGTCAGTCCGGCGTTGCTCAGCGCCTGCCGGATGACCCGCTGCTGTGCCGGGCCGTTCGGCACGGTGAGCCCGTTGGACGCGCCGTCCTGGTTGACCGCGCTGCCCCTGATCACCGCCAGGACCTGGTGGCCGTTGCGCAGGGCGTCGGAGAGCCGTTCCAGCACCACAACGCCCGCGCCCTCGCCCCACCCGGTGCCGTCGGCCTCCTCGCCGAAGGCCTTGCACCGGCCGTCCGGGGACAGCCCGCGCTGCCGGGAGAACTCGATGAACGTCGACGGCGTGGACATCACCGTCACGCCACCCGCCACCGCCAGATCGCACTCACCCTGCCGCAGTGCCTGTCCCGCGAGGTGAATCGCCACCAGCGAGGAGGAGCAGGCGGTGTCCACGGTGACCGCAGGCCCCTCGAAGCCGAAGGTGTAGGCGATCCGCCCGGAGGCGATGCTCGGCGCGCTGCCGGTGGTGACGTAGCCCTCGAAGGCGGGCGGCATCGGGTTGAGCCGGGAGGCGTAGTCGTTGTACATCACGCCGACGAACACCCCGGTCCGGCTGCCCCGCAACGACGCCGGCAGGATCCCGCCGTGTTCCAGGGCCTCCCAGGTGGTCTCCAGCAGCAGCCGCTGCTGCGGGTCGGTGGCCAGGGCCTCGCGCGGGCTCATGCCGAAGAACTCCGCGTCGAACTCATCGGCCTGGTACAGGAAGCCGCCGCGGGTGGCGGTCACCGTGCCCGCGTGGTCGGGATCGGGGTGGTAGAGCCCGTCCAGCTGCCAGCCGCGGTTGACCGGGAACTCCGACACCGCGTCCACCCCGGCGTCCACCAGCCGCCACAGGTCCTCGGGCGTGCGCACGCCGCCGGGGTAGCGGCAGCCGATGCCCACCACGGCAAGGGGTTCCCGGCGCGCTTCCTCGAGCTCGCGCAGCTGACCCCTGGTCCGGCTGAGGTCGTTGGTGACGCGCTTGAGGTAGTCGCGGAGCTTGTCCTCGGTGGCGGCCATGGCGGGAGAGCCCTTTCGCGTGCGACGGTTCGGGATCAGGAGTGGGCGAGCCGGCGGCGCAGCCGGTGGCGGGCGGCGACCGCGCCGAGCAGGGCGCGGGGGAGCAGGCGGCCGCCGAGCATGCGGGTCAGGGTCAGCAGGGACCAGGTCTGCATCTCGGCGGAGTGCGCGGGGGCGCCGTGCACATCGGCGAACTCGATCAGCCGCAGGTCACGGGCGTGCGCGCGCAGGAAGGCCGGATCGCCCGGCGGGATGATCTCGTCCTGGGCGCAGGCCACGTAACCGAGCGGGATGCGCAACGCGGCCACCTCGGAGGCCGACAGCGCCCACTCGCGCAGCCCGCCGGGCAGCGCGGCCCTGGACAGTCCGGTCAGGTGCGCCAGGGTGTCCACGGTGATCTCCGGCAGCCGCGGCCACCAGTGCGGGTCGGTGAAGAACTCCCGCACCGGCGCGCCCACCGTGACGATGCCGCGGATGCGCCCGTCCGCCAGCGCGGCCCGCACCGCCAGGTGCCCGCTGAAGCTCAGCGCCATCAGGTGGGTGCGCCCGACATCGGCCCGGTCGGCCACCGCGTCCAGGACAGCCCCGAACATGCGGTGGCTGTGCTCGTCGTAGCGCAGCGGGTTCTCCCCGACCCCGGGCAGTTCGGTGGCGATCGCGGCCACGCCGAGCTTGCGCAGCTTCGGCAGCAGCGGGGCCCACTGCTCCTTGACGCTGACGATGCCGCCGGTGAACACCACCAGCGGCTTCTTGTCCGAAGTGGACAGACCGCTGGCCCAGCAGCCCAGCACGCCGTCCGCGGTGGGCACGTCCAGCCGTTCGATCCCGCCCTCCGCCAGCCGCCAGCGGTCGAAGGTGGCCACGCAGCGCTTCATCGCCTCCGCCCTGGCCGGGCCGTCCACGAACGGGAACCGGGCGAAGTTGTAGTGCTGACTGGCTTCCAGCAGCTGCCCGTCGCGTTCCAGGCGCTCACCGGCCCGGGACCACTCCCTGGCCCATGAGCCCGGTTCACCATCCACATCGGACTTGATCCGGTCCAGCAGTGCCGCGTAGTGGCTGCGCGGGATGCCGCGCGCCGTGGCGTGCGCCCAGACGAACTGCTTGAGCTCGGCGACCTCGTTCACCCTGCCACCTCTTCCAGTCTGCGCTTGATCCCGACCAGCACCTCGGCCGCCTCGGCCCCGTCGATCACCCGGTGGTCGAAGGCCAGGTTGAGCCGCATCACCGGCGCCACCACCACCTCGCCGTCGCGGACCATCGGCCGCTCGGCCACCTGGCCGATGCCGAGGGTGACCGTGGTGCCGCCGACGGAGTGGAAACCGTTGACCGGCAGGTGGCCGAGCGAGGTGATCGCCACCGTGCCCGCCAGTCGCGGCCGGGCGGCGAGCTTGCGGCCGGCCAGCCGGAACAGCAACCGGCCCAGTACCGGCGGCACCCGGTGCAGCTTGCGCAGCCGGGCGAACTCGGGGCTGGTGTGCGGATCGGTGTCCCGGTGCCGCTCCACCAGGTCCTGGATCTGGGCCAGGCTCGCGGTGTCCACCTCCGGCAGCACCGCGGCCAGCACCACCCGCTGACCGTCCAGTTCCTTGTCCAGGGTCAGTTTCGCGTGCACGCCGTCGAAGCGGGCCACGCGTGGGGAGAGCCGGCCCTGGATGGCGGCGTTGGCGGCCGGGTGCTCGGCCAGCACCCGCCCTGCCGCGTGCGCCACGTAGCTGACCACGGACATCCGGCGGGGCTGGGCGGCCTGGTGCGCGCGCACGGCGGTCATGTCCACGTCGGTGTCCAGGAAGACCGGGGCGAAGGCGCGCACCTGGTCCAGGAAGTACAGGGTGTGCCGCCGCTGCGCGGGGACCGGGGCGATCCTCATGCCTGCCCCGCGGTCGCGGCGTGCAGCTGCTCGACCGTGCTCGCCTGCAGCGCCGCCACCAGCGAGACCTGGCGGCCGGTGGCGCGTTCCAGCGCGGAGAGGAAGGCGATCAGGTGCACCGAGTCCCAGCCGGCGATCTCGGTCAGCTCGCGGCCGGCGTCCTCGGCGGTGACCGGCAGGCCGATCTCCTCCCGCAGCAGGGTGATGAACTCGTCCAGGTCCAGGGTGCCGGTCATGGCTGTGCCTCCGTCAGGTCGCCGGTGAGCTGGATGTGCTCCGGGTGGGGCGGCAGCGCCCCGAGGTCGTGGCGGAACTCGCCCTGGCCCATCGCGGTGAAACCGTGCCGCGGGTAGAAGTCCGCGACCTTGCCGTTCTTGGCCGTGGGGCGGTAGGAGCCGGTGACCGCGCGGGCGCCGGTGGCCGCCGCGTGCCGGAGCACCGCGGCCAGGCAGGCGTCCTCGATGCCGCGGCTGAACACCCGGCAGCTCAACAGGAAGTTCTCGATGCGCAGGGTGTCGCCCTCGCGGCGCCGCAGGACCGCGCCGACCAGCCCGTTGTCGCCGAAGCGGTCCGCGCTGCGGATGGCCAGCGCCGAGCAGCCCTCCTCGGCCAGCCACAGTTCCACCTCGGCCGGCTGCATGCGCCGGGTGGTGAGGTTGAACTGGTTGGTGCGCAAGGTGATCTGCGAGATCCGCGGGATGTCGGCCGGGGTGACCGCGCTCAGGTCGACCCGGATGCCCAGGCCGGTGAGGTAGTCGGCCAGGGTGGGCGCGGAGCCGAGGAAGCTCTGCCGTGCCAGCTCCTCCCGGTACAGGGCGGGCCGGGCCCGGTCGGTGGCGGTGAGCTCCCGGACGGTGAACCAGCCGTCGGCCAGCAGCCGGGCGGCGTGCCGCGCGGGCTCGTGGTCCAGCTCCACCACGGCCACCCCGGGCAGCTCGTGCCGGACCGAGCCGCACTCGAACGGGCTGTCGTCGACGAAGACCAGCGCGTCGGTGGCCAGGTTGAGGTCCGCGGCCAGCTCGGCCAGGTTCTCCGGCTTGGGCCGCCAGTTCGCCGCGATCCGGACGAAGTCCTGTTCCCGCAGCACCATCCCGGGGTGCCCGCTCAGCGCGGCGCGCACCGGCTCCAGGTCGTTCTTGCTGACCGCGGCCAGCAGCACGCCCTGCGAGCTCAACTGCTTGAGCACCCGCTGGAAGGCCGCGTACGCCTCACCGGCCGGCCCCTCGCCGACCTGGATGCCCTCGATCCCGTCGTCGCCGAGGATGCCGCCCCAGAGCGTGTTGTCCAGGTCCACCGCCAGGCACTTGCCGCCGCTGCCGGTCAGCTGCCGGGCCAGGTGGCCGAACTCGCGGGCCAGCCGGGTCAGCAGCGCGGGGGACAGGTGTGCCTTGGCGTAGTGCGACATCCGCTCGTCGATCGCCGGGATGCCCTCGGCCAGCAGCGGATCGACGTCCACGACGACCAGCGCGGGTAGTTCGGCGGCCAGGTCGAGCAGCCTGGCGTTCGCCCGCCGCCAGGCCGCGCTCAGCTCCGCCCGCGAGCGGTGGTCCACCAGCTGCGCGAGCAGGGTGGCGGGCAGCGGCAGCGTGGTGAGCGCCAGGGTCGCGCTGTGCCGGGCGGCGTGCGCCCTGGCCAGCCCGGCCACCAGGTCGATCTTGGCCTCGATGGTGCGCGCCGCGTCCGCCGCGGTCCACGGGGTGGGCAGCTCGTCGATGACCACCATCGGGTCCAGCAGGCACAGGATGAGCTCGGGCCGGTGCGCGTAGAGGTCGCTGCCGGGGTCGGCGAGGTCGAAGGCGTAGCCGTCGAAGGCGGAGACCTCGGGCGCCAGCAGCACGCCGTGCCGGGCGGCTTCCGCGGTCAGCGCGGGCAGGATCGAGGCCACCGTGCCGTGCCCGGTGATCGCCACCCGCACCACGGGCAGCCCGGGGTGCGCGGCCCGCACCCGGTCCGGATCCAAGCGGGACAACAGCATCCCGGCCCGCTCCAGGTCCACTGTGGACAGCGGGCCGAGCAGGCCGCGCACCCGCGGGTAGTGTTCGGTCAGCCCGTCACCGGCGGCCAGTGCGCGCAGCTGCTCCAGAGGGCCGGTCATCGGCGCTCCAGCGCGAAACCGGAGCGGATCCACTTGCTCGACTCGATCGACACGCCCACCGCGCGGTCACCGGGGGCCAGCCGGGGCAGCGCCCGCTCCAGCTGGAAGTAGACCAGGCCGTTGCCGTTGTTGCCGATCTCGTCCACGCAGCTCACCACGTGCGCCTCGGGCAGGCCGAGGTGGTCGGTGATGCGGGCCGACATGACCCCGGACAGCTGCGGCGGCAACAGGTAGTCCAGCTCATCCGGCCGCCAGCCCAGCCCGTCGAGCAGCTCGGTCACGGTCCGGGCGGCCATCACCGGCACGTGTTCCTCGATCGCCTTGTAGTCCTCGGTCGCGGCCACCCGCTCGCCGCGTTCCCCCGGCCCGAACCACTCCAGCGTCGCGCCGGGCGCACGGCCCAGGCCCTCCAGCCGGGTCAGCGTGGAGACCAGCGAGCAGGCGCCGGGCGCGGGATTGCTGGTGAGCACCGCCGCGCCCGCGCCGTCGCCGAAGAGCACGTAGTTGACCAGCTGCTCCGGCGGCAGCTTGGCCAGGTCGATGGACAGGTCGTAGAAGCGGGCCAGCATCTCGCCGCCGAGCACCAGCGCGGTGCGGTGCGCGCCGCTGAGCAGCAGCTTGCGGGCCACGTCCAGGCCCTGCACCGCGCCGGAACAGCCCGCCTGCAGCTGGATGGTGCTGACCTCGTTGATGCCCAGCCGGTCGGCGACCACGTTGACCGTGGCCGGCATCAGCGCGTCCGGGGTCGCGGTGCTCAGCACCACCAGGTCGATCTCCCCGGCGGTGATCCCGGCCCGCGCCAGCGCGGTGGCGCCCGCGGTGGTGGCCAGGTCGGCCAGGGAGCAACGGATCGCGCCGGTTTCCAGGTCCAGCGCGAGGTGGCGGAACCGGGTGCCGATGAACAGGTCGATCCATTCCTGCCACAGCCGGTCCATGCCGAACCGGGCGGCCAGGGCGGCGTTGTCCACCGGCGGCCCGGGCAACGCCGTGCCGACCGAGAGGACCCGGATGTCGACGTCGGCCATTGTGTCTCTCACCTCTCCGCGCGGATTCAGGCAACTCGCTGCCCACAATTCTCCAGTCCGGCCTAAAGGCACTCTTATTCCGCGCTTTTCGCGCAGGTCGGAGCCTGATCGCCACGGTGGGTCGAAAGTGCTGCTGGCGGCAGTCTTCCGGCGATCCAATCCGGGGCTAAACGCCCGCTAAAGGCACATTGTGCGAACTCCGCCGCTGTGCCTATTTTGCCGAGGGACATGCCCCGAATCCGTGGGCGAGAATTCCGCATCCGGTGCGGCTGATTTCGCGAGGTGCGCACGATGAGCCAGGCCGTTTCCGGCACGACGCAGGCGCCGGCGTTCCCGCAGGCCCGCACCTGCCCGTATGAGGCCCCGGCCGGTTACCGGGAGCTGGCGGCCACCGGCCCGCTGTCCAGGGTCACCCTCTTCGACGGGCGGGAGGTCTGGTTCGTCACCGGCTACGCCGAGGCCCGCGCGCTGCTGGCCGACCCCCGCCTGTCCTCCGACCGCACCCGGCCCGGCTACCCGATCGTCGCGCCTCGCTTCCGCGCCAGCGTGGCGCGGAAGCTGGTGCTCATCGGCATGGACCCGCCCGCGCACAACGCGCACCGCAGGCTGCTCAACCCCTACTTCAGCCTGCGCAGCGTGCGCGAGCTGCGGCCGATGGTGGAGCGGGTGGTGGAGCGCTACCTGGACCACCTGGAGTCCCTGCCGCAGCCTGCGGACCTGGTGTCGGCCTTCGCGATCCCGGTGCCCTCCATGGTGATGTCGGAGGTGCTCGGCCTGGACGAGCGGGACCTGGACTTCTTCCAGGACGCCTCCCGCCGGCTGCTGCACGCCACCACCGAGCAGGACTCCCAGCAGGCCGGCGGCGAGCTCAGCGGTTACCTGGACCGGCTGGTCACCTTGCGCCGCAAGGAATCCGGCCCCGGCCTGGTCGGGCTGCTGGCGCCGGAGGTGGAGCGGGGCGAGCTCACCCAGGTCGAGGCGGTGCAGATCGCACTGGTGCTGCTGATCGCCGGGCACGACACCACGGCCTCCACCATCGCGCTGTCGGTGATCACCTTGTTGCAGCACCCGGAAAAGCTGGCGGCCTTCCGCGCCGACCCGGACCTGCTGCCCGGCGCGGTGGAGGAACTGGTGCGGCTGCTCGCGGTCACCGACCTGGCCGGGGCCAGGGTCGCGGTGGCCGACATCGAGATCGAGGGCCGGACCATCCGGGCCGGCGAGGGCGTGCTGATCTCGGCCACCGTGGCCAACCGGGACGAGACCGTGCACGAGAACCCCGACGAGATCCGCCTGGACCGCAACAGCCGCAACCACATCGGCTTCGGCTACGGCATCCACCAGTGCCTCGGCCAGAACCTGGCCCGGATCGAGCTCCAGGTCGCGCTGTCCCGGCTGTTCCAGCGCCTGCCCGGCCTGCGCCTGGCCGAACCGGCCGAGAGCCTGTCCTACCGCGCGCCCGGCACCGGCACCGTCCAGGGCGTCAACCACCTGCCCGTCCGCTGGTGACCCACCCCCTCGACCAGGAACGGAATTCCGATGAACCAGCCCGCTGAGTCGTTCCCCGGCAACCGCGACGCGATCGCGGTGGTGGGACTGGCCTGCCGGTTGCCCGGCGCGGACGGCCCGGCCGAGTTCTGGCGGCTGCTGAGCGAAGGCCGGGACGCGGTGACCACCGTGCCCGCCGATCGCTGGGACGCCGGGGAGTTCGACCACCCCGGCCAGGGCGGGTTCCTGGACCGGGTGGACCTGTTCGATCCCGGGTTCTTCGGCATCGCCCCGCGCGAGGCCGCGGCCATGGACCCGCAGCAGCGGCTGGTGCTGGAACTGGGCTGGGAATCCCTGGAACACGCCGGAATCCGGCCCGGCGCGCTGGTGGGCAGCCGCAGCGGGGTGTTCCTGGGCGCGGCTGCCGAGGACTACGCGGTGCTGGCCCGCCGAGGGGGCGTGGACGCGATCACCCGCTCCACCCTCACCGGCACCCACCGCAGCCTGATCGCCAACCGGCTGTCCTATCTGCTCGGTCTGCGCGGGCCCAGCCTGGTGCTGGACACCGGCCAGTCCTCCGCGCTGGTCGCGGTGCACACCGCGGTGCGCAGCCTGCGTTCCGGCGAGTGCGATCTGGCGCTGGCCGGTGGCGTGCACCTGATGCTGGCTCCGGAAAGCGCGGTGAGCACGGCCAAGTTCGGCGCGCTGTCCCCGGACGGCCGCTGCTTCACCTTCGACGAGCGCGCCAACGGCTACGTCCGCGGCGAGGGCGGCGGCGTGGTCGTGCTCAAGCGCCTGGCCGACGCGCTGGCCGACGGCGACCGGGTGCGCGGCCTCATCCTGGGCAGTGCTGTGAACAACGACGGCGGCGGCGCGGGCCTGACCGTGCCCGACCCCGTGGCCCAGGCCGAGGTGCTGCGTCTGGCCGGGCAGGACGCCGGGGTGCGCGCCGCCGAGGTGCAGTACGTCGAACTGCACGGCACCGGCACCCGCCAGGGCGACCCGGCCGAGGCAGGCGCGCTCGGCGCGGCCCTGGGCACGGCCCCGGAGCGCACCACCCCGCTGGCGGTCGGCTCGGTCAAGACCAACATCGGCCACCTGGAGGGCGCGGCCGGCATCGCCGGGTTGCTGAAGGCGCTGCTGTGCCTGGAGAACCGCCAGCTGCCACCGAGCCTGAACTTCGCCAACCCGAACCCGGCGCTCCGCCTCGCCGAGCACAACCTGCGCGTGCAGACCGAGCTGGGCCCGTGGCCGCGGCCGGATCGCCCGCTGATCGCCGGGGTGTCCTCCTTCGGCATGGGCGGCACCAACGCGCACGTCGTGCTCGCGGAGGCGCCGCCGACGGAACCGGCTCCCGCCAGCCCGTCGATCGAGGCGCCCCTGCTGCTCTCCGCCCGGACCGAAGCTGCCCTGCACGCGCAGGCCGAGCAGGTCCGCGCGCTGCTGGCCACCGGCGCGGATCGGGTCGCGGTCGCCCGTGCGCTGGCCGGCCGCACCGAGTTCGAGCACCGCGCGGCCGCTGTGGGTGACCCAGACCAAGCCCTCGCCGCCCTGGTGCCCCAGACCGCCACCACCCCGGCCACGGTCGCCTTCATGTTCTCCGGCCAGGGCTCCCAGTGGCCCGGCATGGGCGCAGACCTGCTCACCTACCCCGTCTTCGCCGAGACCTTCACCCGGCTCTGCGACAAGTTCGGCCTGGACCTGCCCCTCAGCGAGGCGGTCCACGACACCGCCAACACCCAGCCCGCCCTCTTCGCACTGGAAGTCGCGCTCTACCGACTCCTGGAATCACTCGGCATCACCCCGTCTGTCCTCATTGGACACTCTCTGGGTGAGATCACCGCAGCCCACATCGCCGGAGTGCTCGGCGAGGACGACGCCGTCACCCTGGTGGCTGCTCGGGCGCGGTTGATGCAGTCGATCACCGCGCCGGGCGCGATGCTGGCCATCCAGGCATCCGAGGCCGAGGTTCTGCCGCTGCTGACCGCCGGGGTCTCCATCGCGGCGGTCAACACCCCAACCTCGGTGGTGGTCTCCGGTGACGCCGACGCGGTGGAAGCCTTGCGGGACTGCGGTTTCCGCACCACCCGGCTCAAGGTCAGCCACGCTTTCCACTCCGCGCACCTCGATCCGATCCTGGACGAGTTCGCCGCTGTGGCAGCGGGGTTGACCTACCACGAACCCCAGATCCCGGTCGTGACCAACCTGACCGGGGACATCGCCACGACCCTCACCGATCCGCAGCACTGGGTGCGGCATGTCCGCGGCACGGTCCGCTTTGCCGACGGCCTGGCCACCGTCGCCAACCAAGGCGTGACCCACCTGGTCGAGGTCGGCCCACACCCAGCCCTGACCCCGATGGCACAGGAAGTCTCCGCGAACTGGAGCGTCGGCGGAGTCATGCGCCGCGACCAGGACGTCTTCCTCGCCGGGCTGGGCCACCTGTGGGCCACCGGACTCCCAGTGGACTGGGCCATCCTGCTGCCCGAAACCACCCCGATCGACCTGCCTGCCTACCCCTTCCAGCGCGAACGCTACTGGCTCGACAGCATCCCCGCGCCCACCGCGAGCCCGGAACCCGCGGCCCCGGCCGACCTGCTGGACACCGTGCGCAGGCAGATCGCCGTCGTAGCCGGGTACCGGGGTCCGGAGCAGGTGGATCCGCACCGCACGTTCAAGGAACTGGGCTTCGAGTCGCTGACCGCGGTCGAGCTGTGCCGCAACCTGTCCGCGGTGCTGGGCCGGCAGGTGCCGCCGAGCGCGGTCTACGACCACCCGACCCCCGCCGAGCTGGCCGAGCACCTCACCGGTGGCGCGGAGGTCGCGGTGGCCGCGCCGGTGGTGGCCGAGGAGCCGATCGCGATCGTCGGCATGGCGTGCAGGTTGCCCGGCGGCGCGGACACCCCGGAGAAGCTCTGGCAGCTGGTGCTCGACGGCGCGGACGTGATCTCGGAGTTCCCGGACAACCGTGGCTGGGACCTAGAGGGCACCGGCGGGTCCAGCACCCGGCACGGCGGCTTCGTGCCTGACGCGGATCGGTTCGACGCGGAGTTCTTCGGCATCAGTCCGCGGGAGGCCGTGGCCATGGACCCGCAGCAGCGGCTGGTGCTGGAGGTCGCCTGGGAGTCCCTGGAGCGGGCCGGCATCCTGCCGGAGGAGCTGCGCGGCAGCCGGACCGGGGTGTTCCTCGGCGCCACCGCCGCGGACTACGGTCCCCGCCTGCACGAGGTGGGGGGCGCGGAGGGTTACGGGCTGACCGGGAGCAGTCCGAGCGTCATCTCCGGCAGGCTGGCCTACACCCTCGGCCTGCGCGGCCCGGCCTTGACCATCGACACCGCCTGTTCCTCCTCGCTGGTGGCGCTGCACGTGGCCGCGGAGTCCCTGCGGCGCGGCGAGACCGACACCGCGCTGGCCGGCGGGGTCACCGTGCTGGCCACCCCCGGCATGTTTCTGGAGTTCAGCAAGCAGCGCGGGCTGTCCCCGGACGGGCGGTGCAAGGCCTTCGGCGCGGGCGCGGACGGCACCGGCTGGGCCGAGGGCGCGGGTGTGCTGGTGCTGCAACGACTTTCCGACGCCCGCCGGGAGAACCGCCGGGTGCTCGCCGTGCTGCGCGGTTCGGCCATCAACCAGGATGGCGCCTCCAATGGCCTCACCGCGCCGAACGGCACCGCCCAGCAGCAGGTGATCCGGGCCGCGGTGGCCGCCGCCGGTCTGTCCACCGCGGACATCGACCTGATCGAGGCGCACGGCACCGGCACCGTCCTCGGCGACCCCATCGAGGCCAACGCGCTGCTCGCCACGTACGGCCAGGACCGGGACCGCCCGGCGCGGCTCGGGTCCCTGAAGTCCAACCTGGGGCACACCCAGGCCGCCGCGGGCGTGGCGGGCGTGATCAAGGTGGTGCAGGCCCTGCGCGCCGGTGTGCTGCCGCCGACCCTGCACGCGGCCGAGCCGTCGCCGCACATCGCCTGGGACTCCGGCGCGGTGGAGCTCGTGCACCGGGCCGAACCATGGCCGGAGACCGGGAAACCCCGCCGGGCCGCGGTGTCCTCCTTCGGTATCAGCGGCACCAACGCGCACGTGGTGCTGGAGTCGGTGCCGGAACCCGTGATCGCCGAGGTGACCGGCCCGGAGACCGTGGCACTGCTGGTGTCCGGCCGGACCGCGCCGGCCCTGCGCGCGCAGGCGGAGGCGCTCCGGGCGGAACTGGCCGGCGGGGCCGGGCTCGTCCCGGTCGCGCGCGCCCTCGCCGCCACCCGCACGTCCTTCGAGCACCGGGCTGCGGTGATTGTGTCCACTGTGGACGATGCGCTGGCAGGGCTGGATGTGCTGGCCGCCGGTGGGGAGTCACCGGAGGTGGTGACCGGGGAAGCTGCGGCCTGTGGTGGTCCGGTGTTTGTGTTCCCGGGTCAGGGTTCGCAGTGGGCGCAGATGGCGGTCGGGCTGCTGGACTCCGCGCCGGTGTTCGCCC
>NZ_JAMHIV010000072.1 GCF_023897065.1 Crossiella sp. SN42 | reverse complement strand
AAGCCCTTCAAGAACTCGCCGGTCATGCCCACCGCGGCCTTGGAACTGCCCGCGTCCTCGATCAGTACCGCGAAGGCCACATTGCCGCGGAATCCGGCGAACCACCCGTGTGACTGCGTCCCGTCCCCGAACTGTGCCGTGCCCGTCTTACCATGCACCGCACCAAATCCGCTCAACCCCTTCGCGGTCCCAGTGGTGACCACCTCCCGCATCATCCCCTTCAACTGCCCCGCCACCCCGGACGGCAGTGGCGTGGCCGCCTTGTTCACCGCGGTCTGCTGTCCGCGGACCAGGATTGGCACGGGAGGTTTGCCGTTGTTGGCGATGGTGGCGCAAACCAAAGCCATACCGAACGGGCTGGTCTGCACGGTCCCCTGCCCAAAGCTGGCTTCCACCTGGGCGGCACCCGCCGCGGGAGTGGGGACGTTGCCGGTGTTGGTCTTGATGCCGGGGACGTCGAAGTCCGCGCCGATGCCGAGTTGGCGGGCGGCGTCCGGGAGGGCGGTGGTGGGGAGGTCGGCGGCGAGGTTGGCGAAGGTGGTGTTGCAGGAGTGGGCGAACGCCTTGCGGAGGGGGACCTCGCCCAGGTCGAACTTCTCGTCGTTGCGGACTCGGCGTTGTTTGATGGTTTCTTCGCTGGGGCAGGGCAGGACGGTGCCCGGGTCGGCTTTGGCCGCTTGGAGGACCGCGGCGGCGGTGGCGATCTTGAAGGTGGAGCCGGGGGCGTACAGGCCGCTCAGGGCTGGGACGCCTTTGGTGTCGGCTGCCGTGTTTTGGGCGATGGCCAGTAGTTCGCCGGTGTTGCGCATGGCCACGATCATCGCGGGGCGTTTTTCGCTGTTGACCGCTTTCTGTGCGGCCGACTGCACCTGGGGGAGCAGGGTGATGCCGACGTTCTTGGCCGCCTTGCCCTTGTGCTCGGCCAGTACCGCGGCCTGTTTGCCGTCCGGCTCCTTGACCACCAGCTGCCAGCTCGTCTCGCCCTTGAGGTCGCCGGCCAGCGCTCGGCGCACGGCGGGCAGCACCGACGGGGACAGGTCGTTGTCGGCTACCGGTTTGCCGTCGCCGCCCAGGAGCTCGCCATCACCGCTGGCCGTGGTCAGCGACAGGGTCCGGCCCGCGGTGAGCTGGGGGTGCAGGGCCTCCGGGGTCCAGCGCACGGCCCAGCGGTTGTGCTCCTTGCGCAGCTTCAGCTCGTGTTCGTACTCCCACACCCGGCCGCCCTCGAACTCCCAGCGGGCGGTGAAGGGCACCGTGAGCTCGGTGTCCTCCGGCTTGGGCTGGGGCGGGGCCTTCGGTTTGGCCAGGATCTTGACCGGGCGGCTTTCCGGGGCGGGGTTGCGCAGGGACTTCAGGGCCGGTTCGGCCGCGCCCCGGTTGTCGGTCAGGGCGGCTGAGCTGCTGATGTCGTTGTTGGCGAAGGCGGAGAGGAAGCCGTTGGCCGCCTCCGTCGCCGACACGGGGGACCTGCTCGGGGTGGACGAGCTGGGTTTCTCCTCCGCCTCGCCCGGTCCCCACAGCACCAGCACCCCGGCCGCGGCGGCGACCGCGGTGACCACCGCCCCGCCGGTTAACACCCAGGTGCGCGCACGCTTGCTGACCAAGTGAATCCCCCCAAATCCGGTGCGGGCTTCTACCACCCGCACCGGGGGACACTAGCCAGTACTTGAGCATCTGCTCAATAGGTAGTTCTACTTCGGGTCATTCGAGCACGGGGATCAGCGGCTGGTAGCGGGTCATCAGGCTCTTGTTCGCCTCGTCGCCGCCGACCATGTTCGCGCTGCGCCACAGCGGCAGCTGGATGTCGGCCTTGGTCGCCGCGTCGTGCAGGCCGACCAGCAGCAGGTTCCACAGGAAGCCGTTGGCCAGCGAGGACAGCGGGGCGGTGGCGGGGGCGTCGGCGGGGTAGCTGGCGTCGCCGACCCGGACCAGGTTGTCCAGGACCACCGTGGACTCCGCGGCCAGGGTGGTGCCGGAGCGGATCGGCGCGGCGGCGCTGGCCTCGCGGGAGGTCACCGCGACCACCGGGCGGCCCGCGGCGACCGCGGCCTTGGCCAGCTCCACGGGGTAGGGGTTGACGCCGGAGGTGGAGAAGACGATCAGCAGGTCGTCCGGGCCGAAGGGCTGCTCGCCCAGGGTCTCGGCGGCCAGGCCGGAGCGGCGCTCGGCCGTGGTGCTGGCCCTGGCGCCGTGCATCGGCAGCAGTTCCGGGTGGTAGATCGGGCGCACGTTGGCCAGGCCGCCCGCGCGGTAGAAGGTCTCGGCCACCGCGGCCAGCGAGTGCCCGGCCCCGGCGGTGTGGATCAGGCCGTCGGCGCGGACCACCTCCAGCAACAGGTCCACGACCTGCGCTACCGCCTCGGCGTTGGCCTCCTCCACCCGCTGGAGGTGCTCGTGCACGGTGGCTGCGTATCCCATGGGGCTCCGTCCGGGTCCGGCGAAAGTGGTCCATACCACTCTGCCGTCCGTGTCAAGATCCGTTCATCCCATGTTCCTCTTGAAACCGGTTGCGCAGCAAACAACACCTGTGTTCGTATGAACAGGTGGAAAGTGTGCAACGGCACGAGATGATCCTGACCGCTCTCCGGGAGCGCTCCCGGATGACGGTAGCGGACCTGGCCGAGCTCACCCAGTGTTCGGAGATGACCATTCGCCGCGATCTTGACGCGCTGGAGCGGGATGGCCTGCTCCGCCGGGTGCGCGGGGCCGCGGTGAGCATGCTGGCCGGTGAGGAGACCCCGTTCGCGGTGCGCACCCGCCAGCACGTGGACGCCAAGCGCCGGATCGGGCTGGCCGTGGCCGGGCTGCTCGACGACGGCGAGAGCGTGGTCTTCGACAGCGGCACCACCGCGCTGGAGGCGGCACGGGCCTCCACCGGCCGCCGGCTGACCGTGCTGCCGCTGTCCCTGCACATCGCGGCGGCCTTCGAGCAGGCCGAGCACGTGCGCCAGGTGCTGCCCGGCGGCGATGTGCGCAAACCTGAGCAGGCCTTCATCGGGCCGTTGACGGAGTACGCGCTGGACCGGATGCGCTTCGACACCCTGGTGCTGGGCTGCTGCGGGGTCAGCGGCAAGGACGGGGTGACCGCGTACGACCTGGCCGAGTCCCAGGTCAAGCGGGCCGCGGTGCGCGCCTCGGCGCGGGTCATCGCCGCGGTGGACGCCTCCAAGCTGGGCAGAAGGGCCTTCGCCAGGGTGTGCGAGCTGGACGCGCTGCACGTGCTGGTGACCGACTCGGCTGCCCCGGAAGACGAACTGGACCAACTACGCAAAGCTGGAGTGGAGGTGCATTGTGTCTGAAACCGGCGTGGTCGCTCCTGCGCGATCCGCACGGGCCGCCCGACTCGTGCTGTCGGGGGTGTTCGCCCTGCACGCGACCCTGTTCGCGACCTGGACTCCGTACATCCCGCTGGTGAAGGCCAAGCTCGCGCTCAGCGACGGCCAGCTGGGCATCGCGCTGCTGGGCGGCCCGGTCGGCGCGCTGCTGGCCATCCTGTGCACCGGAGCGCTGGTGTCCTGGCTGGGCAGCCGCCGGGTCATGGTGATCACCGCGATCGGCTACGGCCTCTCCGCGGGACTGCTGGGCCTGGCCGACTCGCTGTTCACGCTGTTCCTCGCGCTGGCGGTGTGGGGGGCGTTCCAGGGTTCGCTGGACGTGGCGATGAACGCGCAGGCGGTGCTGGTGGAGCGGGAGTACGGCCGCTCGGTGATGTCCAGCTTCCACGCCTGCTGGAGCCTGGGCGCGGCCACCGGTGGCGCGCTCGGCGGCCTGGCCATCTCCGTCGGCCTGCCGCTGACCGCGCAGATGCTGCTGGTGGGCGTGCTGGTGCTGATCTTCGTGCCGGCCACGGTGAAGCTGGCGCTGACCGGGGACCGCTCGGCCAAGCACGAGCGCAAGGAGAAGGGCGGGGTGTCCTTCCCGTTCAAGGACGGCAAGCTGCTCGCCCTCGGCGCGCTGATGCTGGCCGCGGTGCTCTGCGAGGGCGCGGCGGCGGAGTGGTCGGCGCTGTACATGAAGGAGAACCTGGGCACCTCGCCCGCCTTCGCCGGGTTCGCCTTCAGCGCCTTCGCGCTGAGCATGTTCCTGGGCCGGGCCATGGGCGACCGCTGGGTGGTCCGCTTCGGCGGCCGCGCGGTGGTCGGCACGCTGGCCGCGGTCGCGGTGGTGGTCTTCACCGCGGCCCTGCTCATCGGGCACCCGTGGGCGGCGCTGCTGGGCTTCGCCACCCTGGGACTCGGCGTGGCCTGCGCGGTACCGGTGGTCTTCAGCAGCGCCGCCGCGCTGCCCGGACGCCATGCCGCACAGGCGATCGCGGCGGTGTCCGCGGCGGCCTGGCCCGGCTTCCTGCTGGGCCCGCCGATGATCGGCGGGCTGGCCCAGGCCTTCACCCTGCCGGTGGCGCTGTTCGTGCTGCCGCTGCTGTGCGTCGGCGTGCTGGTCGGCGCCCGGTTCACCTTGCGGGGCAAGGAAAGCAGCTCCTGATCCGGGTGGGGCGCCACCGCGCCCCACCCGGTCACCAGGACCAGAGGAAGCCCAGCCAGGGGGCCTCGGGGGCGGCCTGGCGCCATTCCAGGCTGCTCGCGCACGGGGCGGCGTCCAGGCGGCGCAGGGCCAGCGTGATCCGGTCCTGGCTCTCCGCGAGGTCCAGGTTCACCACCACCGCCCGGTCGGTCCCGGACAGCACACCGGAGCTGGCCCGGCCGTTGGCGCTCAGCGTCCAGCCGATCTCGCTGTCCGGGCACTCGGCGCGGTCCCTGACCAGCACCCCGCCCAGGTGGTCGGTGTCGCTGCGGCTGGTGGTCCAGGTGGTGCTGAGACTGCCGTGCGCGGCCAGCCGCCAGCGGTAGTCCCGTTCCCTCGGACAGGGCAGCACCCCGTCCAGGCCCATGGCGGCCCGGCAGGTGTAGGTGGCCTCCTCGGCAGGCACCGCGCCCTCGGCGTAGCTGAGCTGTGGCCGCAGGTGCGGGGCGGCGATCAACGCCAGCAGCCCGGTGACCAACAGGGCCACCATCGTCAGCGCTGACAGGACGAGCAGCCGTTCACCACGCACCACCGCCCCAGATCAGCACACCGGCGAGCAGGACACAACCGACAAGTCCGGCAATCGGGATCCAGCGGGGCGGCCGGAACTCCGGTTCCAGGGTCCAGGCCGCGGCGTTGGCCACCGCGTAGTAGAGCAGCACGCCGAAGGAGGACAGCCCGATGGCCTGCCGCAACTCCAGCGCCGCCGCCGCGCTCGCCGCGATCACCCCGACCACCAGTTCGGCGTGGTGCGGGACCCGGTGCTTGGGGTGCACCGCGGCCAGCCAGCGTGGCAGGTTCCCGTCCCGGGCCATCGCCAGCGCGGTCCTGGACACGCCCAGGACCAGCGCGAGCAGCGAGCCGAGCGCGGCCACCGCGCCGAGGATCGCGATCAGCCAGCCGTGCTCCCGCAGCGGCGTGGCCTCCAGGACGGTGCGCAGCGGCGCGGGGGAGGCGGCCAGCCCGGCCGCGCCGACGGTGGCCAGCGCGGCCACCGCGAGCAGCGCGTAGACCGCCAGCGCGATGCCCAGGGCGAGCGGGACCGCGCGGGTGAGGGTGCGGCGCGGGTCGGTGACCTCCTCGCCGAGGGTGGCGATCCGGGCGTACCCGGCGAAGGCGAAGAACAGCAGCGCGGCCGCGGTCAGCACGCCGGTCGGGGAGTGCGGGACCAGCCGCTCGGCCTGCGGCGACCCGGTGGTCAGCGCCAGCACCGCCAGGCCCACCAGGGAGACCAGCACGATCGTGACCACCACCCTGGCCAGCCGCGCGCCGCGCTGCACGCCGAAGTAGTTCAGCGCGGTCAGCCCGAGCACCGCGGCCACCGCCACCGGCCGCGCGTAGGACGGCCACAGGTACTGCCCCACGGTCAGCGCCATGGCCGCGCAGCTGGCGGTCTTGCCCAGCAGGAAGCACCAGCCCGCCAGGTTGCCCCACAGCGGGCCCAGCCGCTCGCGGCCGAAGACGTAGGCCCCGCCGGAGGTCGGGTAGCGCAGCGCCAGGCGCAGGGTGGAGGTGGCGTTGCAGTAGGCGATCAGCGCGGCCAGTGCCAGCGCGGGCAGCAGCCCCGCGCCCGCGGCCGCGGCGGCCGGGCCGAACACGCTGAACACCCCCGCGCCCACCATCGCGGCCAGTCCGACGGTCACCGCGTCGGCGGCACCCAGCCGCCGCGCCAGAGGAGCACTCACGGGTGCATGATCCACCCTCCCGCCCCGAGGGTTACCATCAACGTGTTGTGAACACTGGTCGGGGAGACGAAAAGCGCAGGTCGACGCGTCGGGAGCTGCTCGCTGACACGGCGATCGAGGTGCTCGCGCGCGAGGGTGGCCGAGGGCTGACCCACCGCGCGGTCGACCGTGCCGCCGAGGTACCGCTGGGCACCACCAAGAACTACTTCCCGACCCGCGACGCGCTGCTGGCCGCCGCGGCCCGCCGGATGGCCGACGAGCACGGCGAGGCGGTGCAGCGGCTGCGCGAGACCACCCCGGCAGGCGTGACGCCCAGCCAGGTCAGCGAGCTGTACCCGGCGCTGCTGCACCGGGCACTGCAGGGCGACCGCACCCAGATCCTGGCCATGTTCGAGCTGTACCTGGAGGGCGTGCGCCGCCCCGAGGTGCGCGCCGCGCTCGGTGAGATGGTGCACGCCAACGCCGCGGCCATCGCCGAGGTGCACCGGGCCGCCGGGCTGGGCACCACCACCAAGGACGCCGGGCTGCTGGACGCCTACCTGCTCGGCGTGGCCATCTCGCTGCTCGCGCTGCCCTCGGACACCCTGCGCGCGGTCGGCATGGACGACCCGTACGGGTTGGGTCTTGGGCTGTTCGCGGCGGTCGTGCCCGGACTGGACCAGCCGGAGGACACGGACCGCGACGGGCAAGCCGAACACGCCTGATCAGGTCCAGCCGATCGGGCACTGTCCGCTCATCCCCGCCTCTGCCTAGGGTTTTGCCCAGGGGTGTGATCATGGGTGGTTTGTCACGGCGGAGCTTGCTCGCCGGCGGTGTGGCACTGGGCGGCGCGGCCGCGCTCGGCCTGGGCGCGGGACAAGCGGCAGGGCGATCGCCCAGGGCGAGTGCCGGGTCGGTGCTCGTGCTGGGCGGCGGCATCGGCGGGCTGACCGCCGCGCACGAGCTGGCCGAACGCGGGTTCGCGGTCACCGTGCTGGAACGCAAGGAGCTCGGCGGCAAGGCGCGCAGCATCCCGGTGCCCGGCACCGGTCAGGGCGGTCGCCCTGATCTGCCCGGCGAGCACGGTTTCCGGTTCTTCCCCGGCTTCTACCGCAACCTGCCGGACACGCTGCGCCGGATCCCGTTCCCCGGCAACCGCAACGGCGTGCACGACAACCTGGTGGACGGCTCGATGTTCCGGCTGGCCCGCACCGGCGGCCGGTTCGACCTGTTCGTGCCGCTGAAGCTGCCCTTCCCCAGCCTGGACCCCTCGGTGCTGCTGCCCGCGCTGATCGCGCTGCTGGACACCGCGCTGCGGCTGCCGCCCTGGGAGACCGCGCACTTCGCCAACCGCCTGGTCGTCTACCTGACCAGCGGCGACGAGCGGCGGCTCGGCCAGTGGGAGCGCACCCCGTGGTGGGACTTCCTGGGCGCGCGCTCGCGCTCGGCGGAGTACGGGCGGATCTTCGGCATCGGCCTGACCAGGCTGCTGGTCGCGATGCGCGCGGAGGAGGCCAGCTCGCACACCGTCGGCCTGATCCTGGAGGCCTTCCTCAACACCGCGCTGGGCCGCGGCAACGACGGCGCGGTGGACCGGGTGCTCAACGCGCCCACCAACGAGGCCTGGATCGACCCGTGGATCACCCACCTGCGCTCCCTCGGCGTGCGCTTCCAGACCGGCGCCGCGGAACGCCTGCACTGTGCGGGCGGCCGGATCACCGGGGTCACCGTGCGCACCGCGGCCGGCCGCACCCAGGTGAGCGCGGACCACTACGTCAGCGCCGTGCCGGTGGAGCGGGCGCTGCCGCTGTGGGGACCCGAGGTGCTGGCCGCCGACCCCCGGCTGCGGCTGGTCGGCGAGCTGCGCACGGAGTGGATGAACGGGGTGATGTTCTACCTGCGGCGCAAGCTGCCACTGGTGCACGGGCACGTCAGCTACGTGGACACGCCCTGGGCGCTCACCTCGGTCAGCCAGGCCCAGTTCTGGCGCGGCGGCGACCTCACCCGCTACGGCGACGGCAGCGTCCAGGACTGCCTGTCCACGATCATCTCCAACTGGGACGCCCCCGGCATCGTGCACCGCAAGCCAGCCCGGTTCTGCACCCGCCAACAGCTGCACGAGGAGGTCATCGCGCAGCTGGAGGCCAGCCTGGAGGACACCGGGGAGAACCTGCTGCGCCCGGCCGACGTGCACTCCTGGTTCCTGGACCCGGCGATCACCGAGCTGGGCGCGCCGGGCGGGGCGCGCAGCGACGAGCCGCTGCTGATCAACCCGGTGGACTCCTGGGCCCGCCGCCCGGACGCGGCCACCAGGATCCCGAACCTGTTCCTGGCCGCGGACTTCGTGCGCAACAACGTCAACCTGGCCACCATGGAAGGGGCCAACGAGGCCGGGCGGCTGGCCGCGAACGCGGTGCTGGACGCGGCCGGGTCCAGCGCGCCGCGGGCCCGGCTGTTCACCCTGTTCCGCGCGCCCGAGCTGAGGGGACTTCAGGAGGAGGACACCCGGCGTTTCCGCGCCGGCCTGCCCAACCTGTTCGACCAGGGCTGAGCCGCTGGTCACACCCCGGCCCCCAGCGATCGTGCCAGGCGGGCGGGGATGGAAGGATTCAGTGCCGTGAAGACGTTCGACCAGCTGTTCGCCGAGCTCACCGAGCGGGCGAAGACCCGGCCAGAGGGCTCGGGCACCGTCGCGGCGCTGGATGCCGGGGTGCACGCCCAGGGCAAGAAGGTGCTCGAAGAGGCCGGGGAGGTGTGGCTGGCCGCCGAACACGAGTCCGATGAGGAGCTCGCCGAGGAGATCTCCCAGCTGCTCTACCGCCTCCAGGTGCTCATGATCGGCCGGGGGCTCACCCTGGACGACGTCTACCGGTATCTCTGACCACCACAACCACGGAGTAGGACGCCATGTTGCGTGTCGCGGTGCCCAACAAGGGCACGCTGTCCGGTTTCGCCAGCGAGATGCTTGCCGAGGCGGGTTACCGGGGCCGGCATGAGCAGCGCGACCTGACCGTGCTCGACCCGGTCAACGACGTCGAGTTCTTCTTCCTGCGCCCCAAGGACATCGCCATCTACGTCGGCTCCGGCGAGCTGGACATGGGGATCACCGGCCGGGACCTCGCGCTGGACTCCGGCGCGCCGGTCACCGAACGGCTCGCGCTGGGCTTCGGCGGCTCCACCTTCCGCTACGCGGGCACCGCGGGCCGGGAGTGGACGGTCAAGGACCTCGACGGCAAGCGGGTGGCCACGGCCTACCCGAGGCTGGTCAGGGCGAGCCTGGCCGAGCACGGGGTCAGCGCCGAGGTGATCCGCCTGGACGGCGCGGTGGAGATCTCCATCCAGCTCGGCGTGGCCGACGCGGTGGCCGACGTGGTCGGCTCCGGCCGCACCCTGCGCCAGCACGGCCTGGTGGCCTTCGGCGACCCGATCTGCGTGTCCGAGGCGATCCTGGTGGAGCGCGCGGGCGCGGCCGAGACGCCGGAGAAGGCGCAGCTGGCGGCCCGGATCCAGGGCGTGGTCTTCGCCCAGCAGTACCTGATGCTGGACTACGACTGCCCGCGCACGCTGCTGGACGACGCGGTGAACCTGACCCCGGGTCTGGAGTCGCCGACGGTGGCCCCGCTGGCCGACCCGCAGTGGGTGGCGGTGCGGGCGATGGTGCCGCGCAAGGAAGCGAACCTGATCATGGACCGGCTGGCCGCGCTGGGCGCCAAGGCGGTGCTGACCTCGGACATCCGCTCCTGCCGGCTCTGAACGAAGCGACGGCACCCCGGCCAACTGGCTGGGGTGCCGTCGTCGTTCGTCAGGCCTTGCGGCGGCTCAGCTCGGCCGAGGCCGCCTTGGCCAGCAGCTCCAGGTCGGCGTCGGAGAGCTCGCCCACCTCGGGCAGCCCCTCGTTCGCCGCCGCCTTGCTGATCAGCTGGGCCAGTTGGCCCGCGTGCCGGACGCCCTCGACGCCGGGACGGAGCAGTTCGAGCAGCTCCTCCACCGCGCCTTTGACGTCGTTGAGCATCGCCGCGGTGCGGCCCGCCTTGCGCTTGCCCGCCTCGCCGAGCAGGACCGCGTTCGCGGCCTCCAGCACGACGGCCTGGTCGTGATCGGACAGAGCCATGAAAACACCCCCGTGTGAACTGGAACCACCGGCTTTGGCCATCACCAGGTCCCAGGGAAAATTAGGTCCGGGATCCCAGTGGGAGCCCTCTTTCTTGCCCACCGTCCAGTCGTGGTGCCCGATGACCCCGGACTCGCCGGCCGCTACCTGGGCCGGGGTGAGCTTGCGCAGCGGGATGCCCCGCGCGCGGCAGCGTTCGCCGATCCACTGCGCGGTGAGTTCCAGCATCCGTGGGTGCTGGAGCCATTCCGCCCTGCTCCACTTGGCGAATCCGCACAGCTCGGCGTTGTCACTGATCGGATTCCCGGAGCGCAGTGTCCACGCTGCCCGGTCGTAGTTGACGTACTGCTCGATCCGCCGGTCGTCGATGCCGACGTGGCTGGATGCCTGCGTCTTGCCCTGAAAGAACCGGCCGAGTGACTCGACCGTGCGGGCGCCCTCCGCGGTGTGCACCACGACGAGCCGGACCCGGGCGCCCCCGCGCCCGCTGTGATGCGGAGATGGAATCCCCATGCTTCCCCCTGGCAATGATCGAATTACGCCGGGAAACGGATACCGGCGAACCGATGACTCCGTTATAGCGAAACGATCTAGGGGGTGCGCGGGAATTGCGCGGAACCTCGGGCGAATAGCCGAATGCGTGCCCAATGGTGCAGTTGGCGGATCAGTCCGTCCGGTCCAGCACGGTCTCGGCTTCCGCGGCGGGCTCCGGCCAGCCGGGATAGGCGGGCGGGGTGCCGCCGAACTCCGGGCACAGCGCCTTGTGGTTGCAGTAGTCGCACAACCGGCTGCGGCTGGGCCGGAAGTCGCCGGTGCGGCCCGCGGTCAGGATCGCCTGCCAGATCGCGGAGACCAGGCGCTCGAAACGGCGCAGCTCGGCCTCGTCCGGGGTGTACTTCAGCGTCTCCCGGTTGGCCAGGTACATCAGCTGGAGCTGCCGCGGCACCACGCCACGCAGCTTCCACAGCGCGAGCGCGTAGAACTTCATCTGGAACAGCGCCTTGGCCTCGCCGATCTCCCGCGGCGCCGCGCCGGTCTTGTAGTCGACCACCCGGATCTCGCCGGTGGGGGCCACGTCCAGGCGGTCGATGTAGCCGCGCAGCAGGACCCCGTTGTCCAGCTCGGTCTCCACCAGCAGCTCGCAGGCCTCCGGCTGCAGGCGGCGCGGGTCCTCCAAGCCGAAGTAGGCGTCGACCAGGCCGCGCGCGGAGTTCAGCCAGGGCTCCTGCTCCGGGTCGTCCGCGCCGGTGAACAGCTCCTCGGCCAGCTCGGGCCGCTCCTGCTGCAACCGCTGCCAGGCCGGTTCGACCAGCGCGTGCGCGGTGGCAGGCACCCGCTCGGCGGCCGGCTTGGCGAAGAGCTCCTCCAGCACCGCGTGCACCAGCGTGCCGCGCACCTGGGCCTTGGTGGCCTTCTCCGGCAGCCGGTCCACCGCGCGGAAGCGGTAGAGCAGCGGGCACTGCTTGAAGTCACCGGCCCTGGACGGGGACAGCGCGAGCCTGCGCACGGCCTGCCTCGGCGCCGGCACCTGTGCCTGCGCCTCGCCGAGGGCGGGCTCGGTCGAGGGCGTCGCATCCCGCGCGGTATCGGTCACGCTCAGCACCATAAGCCAGGCCCCTGACAGCGGTGCGTGCGGAGCGCCGTCACGTCGACACCACATGCCAAGACCTAGGCTCACCGGTCGTGACGACCATCCACGGCCGCGGCGGCCGTCCGCGCCTGCGTGACGGTGGCCTGCTGCTGGGCCGGGTCGGCGGCGTGCCGGTGCTGCTGGCCCACTCCTGGTGGCTGCTGGCGGTGGCGATCGTGGTGCTGTACACGCCGCTGGTGGAGATGCTGGTGCCCGGCACCGGCCTGGTCACCTCGGTGCTGCTGGCCGCCGCGTTCGCGGTGCTGCTGGCGGTGTCGGTGCTGCTGCACGAACTGGGCCACTGCGTGGTGGCGCTGCGCCTTGGCCTGCCGGTGCGCCGGGTCCGGCTGCAACTGCTGGGCGGCGCGGCCGAGCTGGTCCGCACCCCGAGCAAACCGGGCCAGGAGGGCTGGGTCGCCGCCGCGGGACCCGCGGTGTCGGTCGGCCTGGCCGCGCTGGCCGGACTGGCCCTGCTGCTCGTCCGCGACGGCGGCGTGCTGTGGCTGCTGGTGCTCCAGGTCGCGGTGGCCAACGCCGCGGTCGCCGTGGTCAACCTGTTGCCCGGCCTGCCCCTGGACGGCGGCCGGGTGCTGCGTGCCCTGGTGTGGGCGGCCACCGGCAAGCGGATGACCGGCACCAGGGTCGCGGTGGTCGGCGCGGGCGTGGTGGCCGCGGCGATGGTCTGGTGGGCGGTGATGGGCCTGGCCGCGAACACCCCTGACCGGTGGCTGCGGCTGGCGGTGTGCGTGCTGATGGCCTGGTTCGTGGTGATCGGCGCCGGCGCGGAGATGGCCAACGAGCAGCAGCGCACCTGGCCGGAGGGCCTGACCCTGGCCGCCCTGGTCCGCCCCATCCTGCAACTGCCTGCGGAAAGCCCGGTCGCCGACGCCCTGGACGCCTCCGCTGGCCGGGGCGTGGTCCTGGTCCGCGCCGACGGCGTGGCCGCGGGCTTGCTGGACGCCGCCATGGCCGCCCGCCTGGCCGCGACCAGCCCCCTGGCCCCAGCGGAGCGGGCCGCCGAGCCGATCAACGCCGAGACGGTCATCCTGGACTCCGAACCCGGCGAGGAGATCATCGACCGGGTGCGCGGCACCGCGGCGTGGCAGTTCCTGGTCGTCGACGAGGACGGCCGCCCGGCCGGGGTATTGCACCGCGAGGACCTGCGGGACGCCCTGCGCCGACGCCGGGGCTAGGATCGTGCGCCAGCTTGAGTAGGCGCACGTCGCGCCAGTAGTGCGGAGGTAACACCCGGTGAGTTCCACCAGCGGCCCGTTCCAGCCCGGCGACCGGGTGCAACTCACCGACCCGAAGGGCCGCAAGTACACCGTTGTCCTGGAAGAAGGCAAGGAGTACCACACCCACCGCGGCGCCATCCCGCACGACGCCCTGATCGGTCAGCCCGAGGGCTCGGTGGTCAACTCCGTCGGCGGCACCACCTTCCTCGCCCTGCGCCCCCTGCTCTCGGACTACGTGCTGTCCATGCCCAGGGGCGCCCAGGTCATCTACCCCAAGGACGCCGCCCAGATCCTGATGTGGGGCGACATCTTCCCCGGCGCCCGGGTCCTGGAAGCAGGCGCAGGCAGCGGCGCCCTCACCTGCTCCCTGCTCCGCGCGGTAGGCGAGAAGGGCAGCGTCACCTCCTGGGAGATCCGCGAGGACCACCGCGAACACGCCGAACGCAACGTCACCCGCTTCTTCGGCGAGGTCCCGCCCAACTGGACCCTCACCCTGGGCGACGTCAGCGAGTACGACGGCGGCGAGGTGGACCGGGTGATCCTGGACATGCTGGCCCCGTGGGACGTCCTGCCCACCATCGCCAGCAAACTGATCCCCGGCGGCGTGCTGGTGGTCTACGTGGCCACCACGACGCAGCTGTCCAAGGTGACGGAAGCGTTGCGGGAACAGGAGATGTGGACCGAGCCCCAGGCCTTCGAGACCCTGATGCGGCCCTGGCACGTGGTGGGCCTGGCGGTCCGCCCGGAACACCGGATGGTGGGACACACGGCGTTCCTGCTGACGGCCCGGAAACTGGCCGACGGCGTGATCACACCAAAGCCGCAGCGCCGGCCGAG
>NZ_JAMHIV010000071.1 GCF_023897065.1 Crossiella sp. SN42 | reverse complement strand
CACCCGGCACCCGGCACCCGGCACCCGGCACCCGGCACCCGGCACCCGGCACCCGGCACCCGGTGCGCCCCCTTCGCCGCCCGCGCCCCGTCGGCTGGCCAGCTCCGGGCCTGCTTCCTCAGCCGCGCCACCTGTGCTTCTCGGTCCCGTCTCTCCGGCACTCGGTTGTCCTCCTGGCATGGCTGCAAAATCGGTCGCACTGGTCTCGGGGGCGGCGCACTCTGGGTATATGGATGCGCAGGTGCACGGGAATGTGGAGCTGTTCTGGAAGGTTGCGGGGCCGCACTTTCTTGCTGATCCGGTTCGCAACACCGTGGCGATCACCGTCATGGAGCGGATGCTGGCGGGGGGCGAGGCTGATCGGGCCGGCCTGTTGATGCTGACTGTGCACGACAACTCCGGCGCGCTGGTTGGTGCTGCTCTGCGTACTCCGCCTTGGCCCGTTCTTGTTGGGGGGCTGCCGCTGGCGGCTGTTCCGGCGACCGTGGACGCGATGGCCTTGCACGTGCCGGAGCTGAACTTCGTGTCGGGGCCGCGGGAGGTGGCTGAGGTGTTCGCGCGGGCTTGGACTGAGCGGACCGGGTGTGTCTCGCGGGTGCGGGCGGCGATGCGGACGTTCCGGTTGGGGGAGTTGGTCATGCCGGAAGTGGTTGGGGCGGCTCGGGTTGGCGGGCCGGGGGATCTCGAGCTGTTGGCGCGGTGGCGGGAGGCGTTCAACCTGGCGGGGTTTGGGGCCTCGACCGTGGATGAGCGGGCTGGGGTGCTGGCGGCGTTTGAGGCTGGGGATCCGCACTTCCTGTGGGAGGTGGAGGGGGTGCCCGTCTCGTTGGCGTTCACCAATGTGCCCAGCGGGGGGATGGCGCGGATCCGGTACGTGTACACGCCGGCGGAGTTTCGGGGCAACGGGTATGCCTCGGCGGTTACGGCGGCGGCCTCGCAGTGGGCGGTGCGGCAGGGGGCTACCGATGTGGTGCTGTTCACCGATCTTGGGGATCCGGTGCCGAACCGGATCTATCCGCGGCTGGGGTACCGGCCGGTGCTGGATGTCAGCGAGATCGAGTTCTCAGCCGGGGCTGCTGACGGGGCGGTTGCGGACGTGGGAGGAGAACACCAGTGAAGTAGTGGTCTCGCCGTACTGCTGGGCGTGGTCGACCAGGCCCTCCAACTCGCCCATGGACTTGCAGCGCACGCGCAGCAGCCAGCAGTCGTCGCCGGTCACGTGGTCGGCGTCGCACACCGACGGCAGGGCCAGCACCCGTTCCCGGAACCTCGGTGAGTCCAGGCTCCGGACCCTGACCCGGACGATGGCCTGAATGGGCAGGCCGAGCAGCTGGGGGTCGACCACCGCGGCGTAGCCGGTGATCACGCCCAGCTGCTCCAGCCTGCGGACCCGTTCCGTGGTGGCCGGGGCGGACAGGTTGACCCGGCGGGCCAGTTCGGTGAAGGTCATCCGGCCGTCCTGCTGGAGGTGTTCCAGGATGCGCCAGTCCAGGTCGTCGAGGTCCACGGGCAATATCCCTCGTCAAAGCTCGGTTTTCGCGGGGAAACACAGGCACGGCCAGGCTAGAACCAGGAAGGGGCCATGTTCGAGCGCGTCCCACTGCCCGAGAATTTTCCCCATGCAGACCACATCGAACGTGCTTCGTTTTCCGCCGGCCGAACCCGCGGTGGCGGCCGCGCACTTCGCCGCGGAGCTTGCCTTCGAGGCGGATCCGGATGATGTGCACCGGGATTTGGTGGCGGGGACGGCCGAGGGATACGTGCTGGTGGAGTGTCGGCGGGCGGAGGCGTTCGCGGCCGCGCGCATTCCGGGGGCGATCAACCTGCCGTATGCCGAGCTGACGGCGGAGAGCACGGCGGGGCTGGACCGGGGGCTGGTTTATGTCTGCTACTGCGAGAGCTCTGAGTGCAATGCGGCGACCAAGGGGGCGGCGCGGTTGGCGGGGCTGGGGTTTCGGGTGAAGCGGTTGTCCGGGGGGATCCGGGCCTGGCTGGCCGCGGGGTATCCGGTGGAGGGGGAGGCGGGGCCGGGTGATCATGTCCACCGGGCGGTGGCCTGCGCTTGCTGACGGGCAGCGCCTAGGCTTTCTGGCATGACCTCGGTGCTTGTTGTCCAGCCCTCCGATCTGGATCCGCTCGGCCCGCTCGCCGACTGGCTACTGGACGCCGGCGCCGAGATCCACCTGGTCCGCGCGGGGCAGGAGCCGATCCCGGCGAGCCTGGACGGCTACCAGGCGGTGGTGTGCCTCGGCGGAGAGATGGGCGCCTACGACGACGCCGAGCACCCCTGGCTCAAGGACGTGCGGGCGTTGCTCGCGCACGCGGTGGCGCGGCGGGTGCCGGTGCTGGGCATCTGCCTCGGCGGGCAGCTGCTGGCGGCGGCCACCGGCGGTCAGGTGCGGCCGGGGGAGGCCGGGCCGGAGGTGGGCACGCTGCTGGTGGCCAAGCGGGACGCGGCGGCGCAGGACCCGCTGTTCGGGCCGATGCCGATGACGCCGGACGTGCTGCAGTACCACTCCGACGAGATCGCCACCCTGCCCGGCGGGGCGACGCTGCTGGCCTCCTCGCCGAAGTACCCGAACCAGGCCTTCCGGGTCGGGGACAACGCCTACGGGCTCCAGTTCCACATCGAGACCACGCCTGAGCTGGTACAACGCTGGGCGGAGCACTCGCCGGAGGAGGCCGCGTTCGCGCCGCGCGGTCACCTGGAATATGAACACCTCGTGGAGCGGCATCAGGACCTGGCCGAGGTGTGGCAGCCGTTCACCGAGCGGTTCGTCAAGCTGGCCTCGGGTGAGCTGAGCGCGGCGGCGCCCGGGCGCCGGCTGCCGCTGGTGTAGCGGATGACCTTCACCGATCCCAGGGCCACCCCCTCGCCCGCGCGGTTCGGGCTGACCGATCCGCGGGCCGCGGACCTGCTCGGCGAGGTCGGCTGGTGGGGCAGGCCCGGCGCGGAGACCAAGCTCGCCGCGCTCTCCCGCAGCGCCGATCCCGACCTGACCCTGCGCAGCCTGGTCCGGCTGCGCGAGGCCCTCGGCACCGGCTGGCCGGTGCTGGACGAGCGGCTGCACACCGAGGCGGGGCTGCGGGCCCGGCTGTTCGCGGTGTTCGGCGCCTCCAGTGCGCTGGCCGACTTCCTGATCGCCGACCCGGCCCGGCTGGACGCGCTGGACGGCGCGCTGGACGTGCCGCTGCCCGAGGTCGCCGAGCTGACCGGGCGGCTGCTCGCCGCGGTCGGCGCCGACCCCGCCGAGCCGGTGTGGCGCGCGCAGCTGCGCGGTGCGGAGGCAGTGCGGGCGCTGCGCGAGGCCTACCGGCTGGAGCTGGTGCGCATCGCGGCCGCCGACCTGGCGCCCACCGTCGACGGCACCGCGCCCGAGGTGTCCTACGAGACCGTCGCCGCGCTGCTGTCCGATCTGGCCGGGGCCGCGCTGCAAGCCGCGCTGGCCGTGGGCGTGCGGGAGGTCGTGCCCGCCGACGCGGCGGAGATGCCCTGCCGGATCGCGGTGATCGCGATGGGCAAGTGCGGGGCGCGCGAGCTCAACTACGTCAGCGATGTGGACGTCATCTTCGTCGCCGAGGGCGATGCCGGGATGGCCACCCGGCTGGCCGCGGCGCTGATGCGGGTGGCAGGCGAGGCCTGTTTCCAGGTGGACGCGGCGCTGCGGCCCGAGGGCAAGGCCGGCGCGCTGGTGCGCACCCTGGACGGGCACGTCGCCTACTACAAGCGGTGGGCGCGGACCTGGGAGTTCCAGGCGCTGCTCAAGGCGCGGCCGGTGGCCGGGGACGCCGAGCTCGGACAGTCCTATGTGGACGCACTCGCGCCGATGGTGTGGTCGGCCGGGGACCGGGACCACTTCGTCGTCGACGTGCAGGCCATGCGGCGCAAGGTCGAGGAGCACGTGCCTGCCGGGCTCGGTGACCGGGAGCTGAAGCTGGGCCGGGGCGGGCTGCGGGACGTCGAGTTCGCGGTGCAGCTGCTGCAACTGGTGCACGGGCGCGGGGACGCCGAGCTGCGGGTGCTCTCCACCATGGACGCGCTGCGGGTGCTCGGGCACGGCGGCTACGTCGGGCGGGCGGACGCGGCCGGGCTGGCCGAGTCCTACCGGTTCCTGCGCACCCTGGAACACCGCCTGCAACTGCAACGGCTGCGGCGCACCCACCTCTTCCCCGCCGACGACGACCGGACCGGGCTGCGCTGGCTGGCCAGGGCCGCCGGGGTCCGGCCGGACGGGCGGCGCAGCTCCGGTTCGGTGCTGCAGGCCGAGTTCCGCGCGCACTGCAACCGGGTGCGGCGGCTGCACGAGAAGCTGTTCTACCGGCCGCTGCTGGAGGCGGTGGCCAGGGTGCCCAGCGAGGGGCTGCGGCTGTCCACCGAGTCGGCCACGCTGCGGCTGGCCGCGCTCGGCTACGCCGCCCCGGACGGCGCGCTGCGGCACATCGAGGCGCTGACCAACGGGGTGTCCCGGCGGGCCGCGATCCAGGGCGCGCTGCTGCCGGTGCTGCTGGACCTGTTCGCGCACAGCCCCGATCCGGACGGCGCGCTGCTCGCCTACCGCCGGGTGTCCGAGGCGCTGGCCACCACGCCCTGGTACCTGCGGCTGCTGCGCGATGAGGGCGCGGTGGCCGAGCGGCTGGCCTTCCTGCTGGGCACCTCGCGGGTGGTGCCGGACCTGCTGGTGCGCGCGCCGGAGGTGCTGCGGCTGCTCGCCGACACCGCCGCGCTGGCCGGTCGCGACCCCGCCGAGGTGGCGACCTCCTTGCGCAGCACCGTTTCCCGCTACACCGACCCGGTCACCGCGGTCACCGCGGCCCGGTCGATGCGCAGGCACGAGCTGCTCAGGGTGGCCTGCGCGGACCTGCTCGGCGAGCTGGAGCTGCCCGCGGTGTGCGCCGCGCTGAGCAGCGTATGGGTGGCGGTGCTGGAGGCCGCGGTGGACGCGGCCTGCCGCGCGGTCACCGCCGAACGCGGCTCGCGCCCGGCCACGATCGCGGTGATCGGCATGGGTCGCCTGGGCGGTGCGGAGCTCGGCTACAGCTCCGACGCCGACGTGCTGTTCGTGTGCGAACCCGTGGCCGGAGCCGAGGACAACGAGGCCGTGCGGTACGCGGCCGCGGTCGCCGAACTGGTCCGCAGGCTGCTCGGCGCGCCCAGCCAGGACCCGGCCCTGCAGGTCGACGCCGACCTGCGGCCCGAGGGGCGCAGCGGGCCGCTGGTGCGCACGCTGGAGTCCTACCGCGCCTACTACACCCAATGGGCCGAGGTGTGGGAGCAGCAGGCGCTGCTGCGGGCCCGGCCGGTGGCGGGCGATCCCGAACTGGGCCAACGGTTCCAGCGGATGATCGATCCGGTGCGCTACCCGGCCGCCGGGCTGGAGCACGCCAGCGTGCTCAACATCCGCCGGATCAAGGCCAGGGTGGACGCCGAGCGGCTGCCCCGCGGCGCCGACCCGGCCACGCACACCAAACTGGGCCGCGGCGGGCTCGCCGACATCGAGTGGACCATCCAGCTGCTCCAGCTCCAGCACGCGCACGCCGTGCCCGAGCTCCGCACACCGTCCACACTGGACGGACTGGCCGCCGCGGAGACCGCGGGGCTGATCCAGCCCGCCGACACCGCCGCGCTGCTGGCGGCCTGGAACATGGCCACCCGCGCCCGCAACGCGGCCACCCTGGTGCGCGGCAAACCCACCGACCAGCTGCCCAGGCAGGGCCGGGAGCTGGCCGCGGTGGCCCGCGCGATGGGCTATCCGGCGGCGACCGATCCCGGGGAGTTCGTCGACGAGTACCGCAGGGTCACCCGTCGGGCCCGAGCGGTGGTGGAGCGGCTGTTCTACGATTCCTGACGGTGAAGGCAATCGCGTTCGAGGAGTTCGGCGGACCAGAGGTGCTGCGCCTCCAGGAGCTGCCGGACCCGATCCTCGGTCCGGAGAACTCGCTGGTCCAGGTGCGTGCCGCGGGGGTGAACCCGGTGGACTTCAAGATCCGCCAGGGCTACCTGCAAGGCGTGCTGCCGCACCACTTCCCGCTCATCCCCGGCTGGGACCTCGCCGGGGTGGTGACCGCGGTGTTCCCCAACGTCACCGAGTTCGCCCCCGGTGACGAGGTCTTCGGCTACATCCGCAAGGACAGCGTGCAGCACGGCGCCTACGCCGAGCAGGTGGCCGCCCCGCAGCGTGCCATCGTGCGCAAGCCGGCCGGCCTGGACTGGGTGACCGCGGGCGCGCTGCCGCTGGTCGGGCTGACCGCGTTGCAGGCGCTGACCGCGGCCGGCGTCGGTGACGGCGACACCGTGCTGGTGCACGCCGCCGCGGGCGGGGTCGGGCACGTCGCGGTGCAGCTGGCCAGGGAGCTGGGCGCCAAGCGGGTGCTCGGCACCGCCTCCCCGCGCAACCACGACTACCTGCGCGAACTGGGCGCCGAACCGGTCAGCTACGGCGACGGCCTGGTGGAACGGGTGGCCGGGCTCCTCGGTGGCGACGGCAAGGTGGACGCGGTCGTCGACCTGGTCGGCGGCCAGGCCCTGGCCGACTCGCCGCGCCTGGTCAGGGACCCGGCGCGGCACTCCTCGATCGTCGGCGCCGAGGTGCTGGCCCAGGGCGGCAAGTACGTCTTCGTCCAGGCCGACCGGGCCCAGCTGACCTACCTCGGCGACCTGGCCGCGAGCGGGCGGCTGCGGGTGGACATCCAGCAGAGCTTCCCGCTGGCCGAAGCCGCCGCGGCGCACCGCCTCCTGGAGGAGGGGCACGTCCGCGGCAAGCTCGTGCTGACCGTCGGCTGAGCTACGGGGCGGCTTCCCCGGCGGGCACGGCGATCTCCTCGTCGTCCTCGTCGGGGAGGTCGTCCTCGTCGTCCTCCATGGGCGGCGCGTCGTAGACGTCGACCACCCACTCCTCCAGCAGCACCTCGCCGCCGTCGTCGGGGGCGCTCTGCAGGACCACGCGGTTGCGCACGGTCACGCCGAGTCCGAGCCGCTCGGCGGCCTCCAGGGACTCGACCGCGTCGGCGAGGTTGTCGTAGAAGTGGCTGACAATGCGGGTGGGCACATCGGGCTCATCTTCGCGGAGACTGTCGGTCACGCCTGGCAAGCTACTCGCCGACAAGCCGGAGTGCGGGGAGGCGCGAGCATGGTCAGCGAGGCGGAGTACCTGTTCTACGTCGATCGAGCGCTGGACGGGATGACCCGGATCCTGCTCGAACTGGGCGATGAGCGGGCCAACCGGAAACCGGACCTGCCCGGGGCGAACACGCCGTACCAGATCCTCACCCACTGCCTGGGCGTGATCGAGTTCTGGAGCGGTCAGGTGGTCTCCGGGCGGGAGGTCGAGCGGGACCGGGCGGCCGAGTTCACCGCCTCCGGGCCGGTCGCCGAGCTGGTCGAGCGGACCGCCGCGGTGCGCGCCCGGCTGGCCGCGGACGTGACCGCCGCCGAGTTCGACCAGCAGGTCCGGGGCGAGGCGCCGCCACACTGGCGCACCTTCCTCGGCACCCTCACCCAGGGCGCGGCGCTGCTGCACGTCTACGAGGAGTTGGCCCAGCACCACGGCCAGCTGGAGGTCACCAGGGATGCCCTGCTCGGCGGTTGAGCGTGCCCGCTGGTCTGCCAGGATGAAGGCTCCGTCCCGAGGAGTTGAGAGTGGCCATCTCCCGCGCCAGCGCGTCCCTGCGACTGTTCAGCACCAAGGCGGCCGCGGCCGCGGTCACCGAGGCCCTTGACCTGGAGCCGACCACCTCGGCCGAGCGCGGCGAGCCGATCGGCAAGAGCATCTCGACCCCTCGGGAGCAGTCCATGTGGCTGCTGGAGAGCGAGGCCGAGCCCGAGGAGCCGCTCTCGGCGCATCTGGAGTGGCTGCTGGCTGAGCTGGACGGCAAGCTGGGCACGCTCGCCGGGCTGGCCGGGGACTACGAGGTCGACGTGTGGTGCACGGTGGAGGCCACCAACGGCCAGGGCCAGCTCACCTTCACCCCGGAGCTGACCGCCCGGCTGGCCGGCCTGCCCTGCCCGTTCTCGGTCGATTTGTACCTCTCCGACGCCGAGGACGACGAGCAAGAGGACGAATTCTGAAGATCTTGTCCAGACATCTGGAGCAACTCCAGTAGGTCGGACGGACCCCTGCCTTTCGGCCAAAAGTGCTGGTCAACTGCGTGTTTACGATCACTTTCCGACTCTTCGGAAACGATTCCGAAACTCTCCGCTATCCCAGATTCGCCTGATGGGGTGACGCGGAGCGGCCTAGCCTCGTGGGCAGTTGGTTAGTACCCGGCTGGAGGAGGACGTAATGGTCGAGCAGAACGGGCAGTCGCCACGGGCCGCCGGAGACCAGGCCACTCGCACATCGCCGGTGCACCGTGCCCCCTCGCCCATGCTGTTGGCCGAGGCCGCGCGCGCCCGCAAGGAACGGGCGCAGGCGGAGGCCCAGCGCCGGGAGCACCAGTCCTGACCCGCTGACTCAAGGAGTCCCAGGGCCGGGCGGCGACACGCTGCCCGGCCCTCGGTCTGTCTAGCCGCTGAGCTGCTCGAAGCTCTCCTGCGCCGCCATGACCTCGTCGCCGTGCCGGTACGCCCACGCGCCGAAGGCCTCGATCGGCCCCAGCAGGCTGCGGCCCAGCTCGGTCAGCCGGTACTCCACCCGCGGTGGCGCCTCCCGGTAGCTGTCCCTGGCGATGAGGCCGTTGTAGGCGAGCCGGTGCAGGGTCTCGGTGAGCACCTTGGTGCGGATGCCGCCGATGTCCCGGCGGAGCTGCACCGGCCGCCGCGGCCCGTGCCGCAGCGCCCACAGCACCACCGGGTTCCAGGTGTTGGCCATCAGGTCGAAGGCCAGCCGCGCCCGGCAGTCGGCCAGGTAGTCCCGCTCCGCCATGAACACCGCCCCAGCCTGCCCGAGCCGTCGCACACCGTTCGGTGCCCATCGCCCTTCCTACCGTTGCGGCAGTGGAACTCCAACCGGAAGGCAACACGATGCGCATCGGCATTCTCGGCGCGGGCGGCATGGCCGACGCCCTCGGCACCCAGTGGGCGCGGCACGGCCACGACCTGATGATCGCCACCCGCACCAACCCAGCCCCGCTGGCCAACCGCCTGGGCGCCCGCACCGGCGACTACGCCGAGGCCGCCGCCTTCGCCGAGGTCCTGCTGCTGGCCGTGCCCGCCGCCGCGGCCCTGGACGTGCTGACCGCGGCGAACCTGCCACCGGGCCGAACCGTGATCGACTGCACCAACCCGGTCGGCCCGGACTGGACCCTCACCACCGATGGCGCCTCCCTGGCCGAGCAACTCGCCACCACGGGCGCCCACGTGGTGAAGGCCTTCAACCTGTGCCACGTCGACATCTGGCGCATGACCCCGCTGGCCTTCGCCGCCCGCCCGGTCCTGGTCCCCCTGTGCGGCGACCACCCCGAGTCCCTGGACCAGACCGGGAGCCTGGTCCGGGACCTGGGCTGCACGCCGGTGGTGGCCGGCCCACTGTCCAGGGCCGCCCTGCTGGAGGCCACGGCCGCCTTCGCCATCGGCCTGTGGATGAAGGGTGCGGACGCCCAGGCCATGCTGCCGCCACTGGGCTGAGCGGTCAGTCCCAGTGGTTGAAGGTCAGCTCGCCGACGGTCGCCGGTCGCCAATGGCTGATTTGCTTGTGCTCGTGGGCGTTCAGCTCGCTGAGGTCCACTGTGGACAGTGATGTGTTCAGCTCCGCCGCGGTGTAGACGCGGAAGCTCGACCAGGCGGTCAGGGTTGCCGCCCAGCGCGGTTCGTCGCGGAAGACCGGTGGTGCGCCGGGGTTCTCGGGTGGTTCGGCGAAGGCGAGCAGGTGGAGTGCGTTGTGGCACAACAGGTCGAAGCGGCGCTGGCCCTCGCGGATCCGGCCGGTGGTGTAGTTCGGCGTCGCGTGGGGGAGGAGGAACTCCTCGACGCGGGCGCCGAGCTCGCGCGCCACCGCCTCGCAGAGGGTGCGGAACTCGGCGGGGTTTGGTGCGGGGGTGGCGACGTTGAAGCTGGTGGAGCCGTGCGGGAGACGCATGGTGCCAGTCTGCGCCACAAATCGATCGTCCGATCGGCCAAGGCTTGACTAGGGTCGGTCGCCATGAGTGAGCTGCGACCGGACTGGGCGCGCGGGGTGCGCCGGATCGCCGTGCTGACCGGCGCGGGCATCTCCACCGACTCCGGCATCCCCGACTACCGCGGCCCCGACGGCATCTGGACCCGCGACCCCAAGCTCGCCAACCTGTTCACCCTGGACAACTTCCTCACCGACCAGGAGATCCGCCACCGCTTCTGGCAGCGCTACCTGGACCACCCGGCCTGGCGCGCCCAACCCAACCCAGCCCACCAGGCCCTCGCCGACCTGTCGGGCGGCCCCGCCGTCCGAGTCCTGACCCAGAACATCGACGGCCTGCACCAGCGCGCCGGGGTGCCCGCCCGCAAGGTGCTCGAACTGCACGGCAGCATGCACCAGACCGTCTGTTGTGGTTGCGGCGCAACGACTCCCACTCCCGAGGTGCTGGACCGCGTCCGGGTCGGTGAGAATGATCCGTCCTGTGTGGACTGTGGCGGGATCCTGAAGCTGGCGGTGATCCTGTTCGGGCAGCAGCTGGACGGCGAGGTCATCGGCAAGGCCCGCGCGGTGGCGGCGGCGAGCGAGGTGTTCCTGGCGGTGGGCAGCTCGCTGCAGGTGGAGCCGGCGGCCTCGTTGTGCGCGGTGGCGGTGCGCGGCGGGGCGAAGCTGGTGGTGGTGAACGCGGCGCCGACGCCGTATGACGAGCACGCGGTCGAGGTGATCCGGGAGCCGATCGGGGAGGTGCTGCCCCGGATCTGCCGGGACCTGTTGGCTGGGTAGCCGTCGGTGGCCAGGCGGTGCAGAGGAGATCTCACGTAGCCAATGTGCGCCATGCGGGTCGGGAGGTATGCGGCGATCTTGGTTCTCGTGGAGCAGCTCACCGGCCGGGGTGCGTTTCTCATGGTCCGCGCATGCGGAAACAATGGGGTAGTGGCCTACTGTCGACGTGATTGTGACAAAGGAGCCGAAGACTCTGCAGGGTTGGGATGATGAGTTCAGAGATTTCCGGCAGCGCTGGTGCCGACGAGCCTGCTCCGGGGGTTAAGTCCGAGAGGCTCTACAAGGTGGCTTTCGATCTACCTGACGATATCGCCCATTGGGCTCGTGCCACTACGGAGCGACTCTGGGCTGAGAAGACCTCCGTGAAGATGGAGGTCGCGGTTCGCAACACTCCCTTCTACGTAAAGGGAATCGCGCTCGGCGACGTTGTGCGCGTCAGAGGTGATCATGAGCGTCGCGAGCTCGTGTTCCAGGAGATCGTGTCGGAGTCCGGACATTCGACGGTCCGCGCCATAATCAAGGAGGACGGTGCGGCAGACCTCGTCAGCGCCGCGCTCCTTGGCTTCAACTGCTCCTGGGAAATCGATACGACTGGATACTTGTGGGCAATCGACGTGCCGCCGCATGTTGACTACAAGTCCATGAGAGCTGCCTTGCGCCGTCTTGCCGATGAAGAAAAAATCGGCATTGAAGAGGGAGCGCTTGCCAGGGGGCATCGCGACGGACTTGGGTGGTAGGAGAACCAGACAACGTGCGAACGGCCGGCCCCGCGGGTGACGGGACCGGCCGTTGTTCAGCTACTGCGGATCACACGTCGTAGTAGAGCGCGAACTCGTACGGGTGCGGGCGGAGGCGGATCGGGTCGATCTCGTTCTCGCGCTTGTAGGAGATCCAGGTCTCGATGACGTCTGGGGTGAACACGCCGCCCTCGAGGAGGAAGTCGTGGTTGCGCTCCAGGTTGTCCAGGACCTCGCCCAGGGAGCCGGGGACCTGGGGGACGTTCTTGGCTTCCTCGGGGGGGAGCTCGTAGAGGTCCTTGTCGATCGGGGCCGGGGGCTCGATCTTGTTCTTGATGCCGTCCAGGCCGGCCATCAGCATGGCGGCGAAGGCCAGGTACGGGTTGCCGGAGGAGTCCGGGCAGCGGAACTCGACGCGCTTGGCCTTGGGGTTGTTGCCGGTGATCGGGATGCGGATGCACGCCGAGCGGTTGCGGGAGCTGTAGACCAGGTTCACCGGGGCCTCGTAGCCCGGCACCAGGCGGTGGTAGGAGTTCACCGTCGGGTTGGTGAAGGCCAGCAGGCTCGGCGCGTGGTGCAGCAGGCCGCCGATGTAGTGCCGCGCGGTGTCGGACAGGCCGCCGTAGCCGGACTCGTCGTGGAAGAGCGGGGCGCCTTCCTTCCACAGCGACTGGTGGGCGTGCATGCCCGAGCCGTTGTCACCGTAGAGCGGCTTCGGCATGAAGGTGGCGGTCTTGCCGTTGGCCCACGCGGTGTTCTTGACGATGTACTTGAACAGCTGCAGGTCGTCCGCGGCGTGCAGCAGGGTGTTGAACTTGTAGTTGATCTCGGCCTGGCCCGCGGTGCCGACCTCGTGGTGGGCGCGCTCGACGGTGAAGCCGGAGTCGATCAGGTTCAGCGTGATCTTGTCGCGCAGGTCGGCGAAGTGGTCGGTCGGGGAGACCGGGAAGTAGCCGCCCTTGAACTTGACCTTGTAGCCCTTGTTGCCGCCCTCTTCGTCGGCGCCGGTGTTCCACCAGCCAGCGACCGAGTCGACCTCGTGGAAGGAGGCGTTCTCCCGGTTCTCGAAGCGCACCGAGTCGAAGAGGTAGAACTCCGCCTCCGGCCCGAAGAAGCAGGTGTCGGCGATGCCGGACTCGGTGATGTACTGCTCGGCCTTGCGCGCGATGTTGCGCGGGTCGCGGCTGTACGGCTCCCGGGTCAGCGGGTCGTGCACGAAGAAGTTGATGATGAGGGTCTTCTCGATCCGGAACGGGTCGAGCCGCGCGGTGGCCACATCGGGCAGCAGCAGCATGTCGGACTCGTGGATCGACTGGAAACCGCGCACCGAGGAGCCGTCGAAGGCGAGGCCTTCCTCGAACGTGTCGCGCTCGAACGAGGCGGCAGGCACGGTGAAGTGCTGCATGATGCCGGGCAGGTCGCAGAACCGCACGTCAATGAACTTCACGCCGTTGTCGGCGATGAAGCTCAGGACCTCGTCGGGATTGGTGAACACCCTCGTTGGCTCCTTCGTTGTTGTGCCGGCAGGGCCGGCGTCTTCACACGCCGTCAGGACAACCGGCGCAGAGCCGGCCCTGTTGCGAGTGACCGTATGACCATGGTGTTGCTCGGTCATCACCCGAGTGTTTCACCGGTGTTAACGACGCCCCATCTCGGGGAACGGCACCACCTGGTCGGGGCAACCACATCCGCCCGGCCTACCCTTGACACCGTGAGCAGGTGGACGGGTTCGTGGTTGTCAGGACCGGGCGCGGCGCGGGAGGGTGATCCGGCCGAAGAGCCTGGTTACCGAGGGGAGCGGCTCGGGCTGCCGGAGTCCGGGCTGGGCTCGGTGGCCGGGACCGGGCGCCGGTTCCTGGCGCTGCTCATCGACTGGGTGCCGTGCGCGGCGGTCGGCAACTTCCTCACCACCAACCCGGCGGTGTCCACGATCGCGCTGTTCGCGTTGCTGACCGTGGTCAGCCTGGCCGTCTTCGGCCGCACGCCGGGCCACTGGGTGGTCGGGATCAAACCGGCCTCGCTGACCGGGGAGCGGCTGTCCTTCGGGCACTCGGTGCTGCGCACCCTGCTGCTGTGCCTGGTGATCCCGCCGCTGGTGATGGATGTGGACGGACGTGGCCTGCACGACCACGTCGCCCGCACCGTCGTCACGATCGCGCGTTAGAGCCGGATCACCGGCGGCGGATGGTGCGCTGCACGTTGCGCATCTTCGCGCCCTGCGGCAGCGGGCCCTTGGGCAGCGCGGCGCCCCGGCTGGCCAGCGCGGCCAGTCGCTTCTCGATGATGTCCATCTGCGCCACGGTGATGTTGCGCGGCAGCTTGGACAGGTGGGTCTGCAGGCGGCGCAGCGGGACCTGCTTCTCGTCCTCGTCGTTGCCGACGATGACGTCGTAGATCGGGGTGTCGCCGATCAGCCTGCCGATGCGCTTCTTCTCCTGCGCGAGCAGCGGCTTCACCCGGTGCGGCACGCCTTCGCCGATCAGCACCACACCCGGGCGGCCGAGCACCCGGTGCACCGCGTCCAGCTGGGTGGTGCCCGCGACCGCCTGGGTCACCCGCCACTTGCCGCGCAGGTTGCCCAGCGCCCACGCCGCCGCGCCGGGCTGGCCGTCGGCCTTGGAGTACACGTTGCGCTGCACGCGGCGGCCGAAGATGCTCACCGCGAGCAACGCGCCGATGGCGATGCCCAGTGGCAGCACCACCCACGGGTAGCCGATGAGCCAGCCGATCCCGAACACCACGCCCGTGCTGCCCAGCAGCGCCAGGATCATCAGCGGCAACAGCCACTTGTCCTCACGGCGCTGCATCTTGAACGCTTCGAAGATCTGCTTGCGGCGTGCCTTGGACGCGGCACGACGCTCGCGGCTTGCTTCCTTGGCAGCCGCCTTGTCCAGCTTGGGGGGCTTCGGGGCCATGGTCCCAGGATACGGCCGTGGCCCCGGCTCACCTATTCGGGCGGGTGAAGCCCGAGCAGGGGGCCTTCCACAGCTCGCGAGACAGCCCCAACGCGAACCAGAACCAGCCCTCTGCTCGTCGCGAAATGGGCGTGGCGCCTACTTGGTGCGAAGAGGCGTGGCGCGTCAGCG
>NZ_JAMHIV010000070.1 GCF_023897065.1 Crossiella sp. SN42 | reverse complement strand
AAAATCCCGCGCGCGGAGCGCGCCAATGTGACAGCTCCCGCTACCTGGCCATCAGGGCGGTGATCTCCTGGGCGCCCGGACCGGCCTCCGCGAGGTGGCTCAGGTGCTCGGGAACCTGCTCGCCGCGGAACTGCTTCGCCTGCGCGTACAGCCGCCCGGCGCGGTAGGAGGACCGGACCAGCGGGCCCGCCATCACGCCGGCGAAGCCGATGCGCTCCGCGGTTTCCTTGTGCGCGACGAACTCCTCCGGCTTGACCCAGCGCTCCACCGGGTGGTGGCGCAGGCTCGGCCGCAGGTACTGGGTGATGGTGATGATGTCGCAGCCAGCGTCGTGCAGGTCCTGCAGCGCCTCGGTGACCTCGTCCGGGGTCTCGCCCATGCCGAGGATCAGGTTGCTCTTGGTGACCAGGCCGGACGCGCGGGCCTCGGTGATCACCTGGAGGGAGCGCTCGTAGCGGAAGGCGGGGCGGATCCGCTTGAAGATGCGGGGCACCGTCTCCAGGTTGTGCGCCAGCACCTCGGGGCGGGAGCCGAAGACCTCGGCCAGCTGCTCGGGGTCGGCGTTGAAGTCCGGGATGAGCAGCTCGACGCCGGTGCCGGGGTTGAGCGCGTGGATCTGGCGGACCGTCTCGGCGTAGAGCCAGGCGCCGCCGTCGGGCAGGTCGTCGCGGGCGACGCCGGTGACGGTGGAGTAGCGCAGGCCCATGGCCTGCACGGACTCGGCCACCCGGCGCGGTTCCTCGGCGTCGAAGTCGGCGGGCTTGCCGGTGTCGATCTGGCAGAAGTCGCAGCGGCGGGTGCACTGGTCACCGCCGATGAGGAAGGTGGCCTCGCGGTCTTCCCAGCACTCGTAGATGTTGGGGCAGCCGGCTTCCTCGCAGACCGTGTGCAGGCCCTCGCGTTTGACGAGGCCCTTCAGCTCGCGGTACTCGGGACCCATCTTCGCCCTGGTCTTGATCCACGAGGGCTTCTTCTCGATGGGCGTCTGGCTGTTACGAACCTCCAGCCGCAGGAGCTTGCGGCCCTCGGGCACCACGGTCATACCCGTCAGACTACGTCCCCGCGGCCGGTGACCCCAGCCCAGCGGGGGAGGGCGCGGTCACACGTCAGGCCGGGTCCGGCGCTATCCCGGTCAACTTGCCGCTGACCTCGTACAACTCCGCCGCCACCGCGGTGTCCTGGGACTCCGGCGAGCAGCCTGCCAGGCCGGGGCCGCCCCAGACCTCGCCCGGTCCGGCCGGGCCGTAGTACTGCCCGCCGCGCACCGCGGGCGCGGTGGCCGCGTACAGCTGGGAGAGCACCCCGCGCTCGGTGCGCATGGTGGCGACCTTGTTGAACAGGCCGAGACCGACCTCCAGCAGCTTGTTCCGCCTGGCCCGCCCGCCGTTGGCGGCCAGCTCGGTGTCGGTGAGGCCGGGGTGCGCGGCCAGGCTGAGCACGTCGGCGTCGGTCGCGGACAACCGGCGGTCCAGCTCCTGGGCGAACATCAGGTTGGCCAGCTTGGACTCGCCGTAGGCGACGAAGGCGTTGTAGCGGCGGCGCTCGTAGTTGAGGTCGTCCAGGCGCAGCGTGGTGCGGCGGTGCGCGAGGCTGGACAGGGTGACCACCCGGGCGCCGGGGGCCTGCCGCAGCGCGGGCATGAGCAGCCAGGTCAGCGCGGCGTGGCCGAGGTGGTTGGTGCCCATCTGGATCTCGAAGCCGTCCGCGGTGCGGCCCAGCGGCGGGCCGAACACGCCCGCGTTGTTCATCAGCACGTGCAGCCGGTCACCGGCGCGTTCCCGGATGTCCGCGGCCGCCGCGCGCACCGAGGCCAGGTCGGACAGGTCCAGCCGGACCAGCTCGACCTTGGCCCTCGGCGCGGTGGTGCGGACCTGGTCGACGGCTCGGGCCCCGCGCTCCGGCGAGCGGCAGGCCAGCAAGAGGTGCGCGCCCTTGGCGGCCAGCGCGTAGGCGCTGTGCAGACCGAGCCCGGAGTTGGCCCCGGTGATCACGATGGTGCGCCCGCTCTGGTCGGGCATGTCCTCGGCCGTCCAGTCCCGCATGCCGCCACCCCGTCTCGCCGCCGTCGAGTGCCCAGTCTCCCGGACACCCAGTCCAACGCGGTGGCCGGGCGAGAGTTCCGAGGGGCAGGGCGAGAGGGAGGAGGAGCACGAAGAGCGCAGAGCGAGATGCGAAGCCACCCGTTGCGAAAGAGGCGTGGCGCGCCAGCGACACGGCGGGCTCTGAACTCAGCGGTGGGGTTGATTTTTTCGCGTCGTGCGTTCGTGACCCCGACACTCCGAAGCTTGCTTCGCGTGTGCCGGGGTCACGAACGCACGACTCAGGAGCGAAAAATCCCGCGCGCGGAGCGCGCCAATGTGCCAGTTCTTTAAGCGCTGGCAGCCATCCGCCGGAACAGCCCGCGCGTGGAGTTGCACCGCGACTGTGCGCGCTCGCCGTCTCGGGCCAGCGCCAGGAACGCCGCCCCGACCCGCTCGATCTCCTCAGCGGACTCGCGCACGTCGGCCAGCCCGGTGACCAGCGCCAGCGTGCGCCGCTCGTGCGCGATCGCCTCCGGGATCTCGCCAGCGCCCGCGTCCAGCAGGCGGCGCAGCGTGGGCTCCTCGGTGGCAAGGCGCTGCCAGGCAGCAGTAGCGGCTTCGACCCGGTCGCCGTGTTCGTGCAGGGCGAGCTCGAGGTGGCCGGTGAGCCGGAGCATCCAGCGGTAGTGCAGCGCGGCCAGCAGTTCGGCGTGGCTGGCGAAGATGTCGGCGGCGTGGGGGACCTCGTCCAGCGGCACGGTGGATTCCCCGGTGCGCTCGGCCCGGCGCAGGGCGGCGTCGATGACGTCTCGCCGCCGGTAGAAGTCGTTCCAGCTCATGGCGCCCCTCCTTGTCGCTCACCGCCCGTACCCGGAGTTTCCGGCGTACCGACGGTATGGCTCCGACACGGCGAACATACCACGAGTACGTACCGTCGGTATGTCGTAGTGTTGTGAGTATGGCGACAGCGCGGCCGCGGCGTATGGAATATTCGGAATCCACCAGGCAGGCCCTGGTGGACAGCGCCGTGGAGCTGTTCACCAGAAAGGGTTACGCGGGCACCTCGCTGGATGAGATCGCGGCGAAGGCGCGGGTCACCAAGGGCGCGCTCTACCACCATTTCGGCGGTAAGCAGGCATTGTTCGAGGCCGCTTTCGACTCGGTGGAGACCGACATGCTGGCCCGGCTGGCCAAGATCGTCGCGCAGCCCGGCGACCCGTGGGAGAGCGCGATGGCCGGTTTGCGCGCCTACCTGCGGGTCTGCCTTGAGCCCTCCTACCAGCGGATCGTGCTGCACGAGGGGCCGGTGGTGATGGGCTGGGAGCGCTGGCGGGAGGCCGAGGAGCAGTTCAGCTACGGCCTGGTGCGGGCCACCGTGGTCGGGCTGGCCGAGTCCGGCGAGATCGACGACCTGCCGGTGGAGCCGATGTCCCGGCTGATGTTCGGCGCGCTGGCCGGCAGCGCCACCCAGATCGCCAACGCGGCCGACCCGAAGAGGGCCAGCGAGGAGGTCGGGACCTGCATCGAGCGGGTGATGCAGGGCTTGCGGCTGCTGCACAAGGTGGGCAATGCCGAGCCGATCCGGGTGGAGACCTCGGTGCCGCGCAGGACGCGCCGCCGCTGAACCCGGGATAGCGTGTTCCGCGTGGACTTCAGGATCTTCACCGAGCCCCAGCAGGGGGCCAGCTACGACGATCTGCTCCGGGTCGCGCGCGCGGCCGAGGACGCCGGGTACGACGCGTTCTTCCGCTCCGACCACTACTTGAAGATGGGCTCGGCCAGCGGGCTGCCCGGCCCCACCGACGCCTGGGTGACGTTGGCCGGTCTGGCCAGGGAGACCAAGCGGGTCCGGCTGGGCACGCTGATGACCGCGGCCACCTTCCGCTACCCGGGCCCGCTGGCGATCCAGGTCGCGCAGGTGGACCAGATGTCCGGTGGCCGGGTGGAGTTCGGGCTGGGCGCGGGCTGGTTCGAGGCCGAGCACCGCAACTACGGCATCCCGTTCCCGGACGTGGCCGAGCGCTTCGACCGCTACGCCGAGCAGTTGGCGGTGATCACCGGGCTGTGGCGGACGCCGGCGGGTGAGACCTTCAGCTTCGACGGCGAGCACTACCAGCTGACCGACTCGCCCGCGCTGCCCAAGCCGGTGCAGGCCGGTGGCCCGCCGGTGCTCATCGGTGGTCACGGCGCCAAGCGCACGCCCGCGCTGGCCGCGCGGTACGCCGCCGAGTTCAACCTGCCCTTCGCCGACCCGGCCACCGCGGTGCGCCAGTTCGAGCGGGTGGAGGCGGCCTGCGCGGAGATCGGCAGGGATGCCAAGGAGATCGTCCGCTCGGCCGCGCTGGTGCTCTGCCTCGGCCGGGACGATGCCGAGGTGGCCCGCCGGGCCGCGGTGATCGGCCGCGAGGTGGACGAGCTGCGCGCCAACGGTTTGGCCGGCACGGTGGCCGAGGTGGTGGACAAGCTCGGCGCCTGGCGCGAGCAGACCGGCATCAGCCGGGTCTACCTGCAGGTGCTCGACCTCGACGACCTGGACCACCTGGAGCTGGTGGCCGCCGAGGTCCTGCCGCAGTTCCGCTGATCAGGGCTTGAGCTGGCCCGCGATGTCCGCCGCGGCCGCCAGCAGCACCAGGGCCGGGACCAGCGCGGTCGCGCGCAGCCGGTAGCGACCGCGGCCGTCCTGTTCGACCAGGCCGGCCGCGGTCAGCGGCTTGAGGTGGTGGTACAGCTGGCCGGTGGAGCCGACCTCGGCCTCGGCCTGCAGCTCGGCCGCGGAGCGCGCGCCCTGCGCGGCGAGCAGCCGGACCACCTTGGCCCGCACCGGGTGGCCCAGCGCGGCCAGCACCTCGATGCGCGGGCCGTCCGGCAGGCCCAGCACCCGGTTGGCGGGCAAGATGATGGACCACTCCAGTTCGGGCGCGCTCAGCCGGCCCTGGTAGCTGATCACGCCACCGGCCTCGGCCACCGCCTGCTCGGCGATGCCCTCCAGGGCCGTCACCCTGGCCTCCAGGTCGGCGACGCGCTGGGCCAGCTGCTCGTTGGTCATCAGCTGAGCATGCCTGGCTCTCCGGTGAGCGCGGTGGCCACCCTGTCCAGCCACGCCGGGTCGAGCAACAGGTCGAGCACCACGCGCAGGTAGATCGTGCTCTCCCCGGTGGCGGCGGCCCAGTCCGGTGCGGTCATGCCGGTGAGCAGCACCGCGACCGTGCCGATCCGGCCGTCCCGCCAGCGCACGGACATGCCAGCGGTGAGCACCCCGGCCAGCGAGCCGCCCTTGAAGCCGATGCCCGCCACCTCGGGCGGCCGGACCGCGGCCAGGCTGTGCTCCAAATGCCGCCGGGCCGGTTCCGGGAAGCGGCCGGTGGCCAGCGCCCGGTGCAGTCCGGCCAGGGTGGCGGCGGAGGCGCCGCCGCTGTCCCGGGCCCAGGCGGTCTGGGTGTCCCAGGGCGGGGTGCCGGTGAGCACCTTGGCGCGGGCGTGCGCGCGGAAGGCCGGGTCGGTCAGGAAGCGCCGTTCCAGGCGGGCGCCCATCTCCAGGCGCGGCACGCCCGGCCGGACCTCCTCCGGCAGCAGCAGGTAGAGGAAGTCGGCCAGCTTGGAGCGGGTGTCCACGCCGGCCCAGCCGCCGCGCAGCGCGGCCCGGCGCAGTGCGGGCTCGCCGAGCAGGTGGCGCAGGTAGTCGGTGGCCGCGTTGTCGCTGAAATAGATCATCGTCCCGGCGATCTGGTCCAGGGTGACCAGCTGGTCCGGGTCCTTGGCCAGGCGGGTCGCCGGGTCCATCGGGATGCCGAGGGACTCCTGCGCCGCCACGTGCGCGCCGCCGTCGGTGTAGGGCAGGTAGAAGTTCTCCCAGTCGCCGACCCTGACCTTGGTCGCCGGGTCCAGCCGGGCCAGCGCGTAGGCGGCCAGGTGCACCGGTTTGACCGCCGAGGCCAGCGGCTGGGCGACGTGCGCGCGGTGGGCGAGGCACTTCGTGCCGTTGTGGGTGTAGGCGCTGACCAGGCCGGGGTTGGCGGTGAGCCAGGCCAGCCAGCCCTCGCGGGTGCTGAAGTCCGCGGCGGCGCGGGGTGCGGCGGTGGCCAGGCCGGGCAGCAGGGTCGCGCCGGCGGCCAGGGCGCCGGCGGTGAGCAGGTGGCGTCGGGACAGCATGGTTCCCCCATCCTCTGGATTTCCGTAATTCCGGAAGTCTAGAGGATCGGAGTCCGGTTGTCGTTGAGCGCTTCGCCGAGCAGGGCCAGGCCCTGGTCCTGCTCCAGTCGCTGACCAGCGGCGGTGGCCTGGCGGACGGCCAGTTCGGCGGCGGCGCGGGCGGCCTCGGTCTCGCCGAGGTCCAGCAGGGCCGCGCCCTGGGCGAGCAGCGCGCCGGGGCCCAGGCGGGTGGGTTCGCCTGCGGCGGCGATCAGGTCCAGGGCCTCGGTGGCCGCGGTCAGCGCGTCGCGTGGGCGGCCGGTCTGGCGGTGTGTGCGGGACTGGCCGATCAGCGCGGCCACCTGCGCCCACAGATAGCCGCCTGCCTCGGCCAGCGCCTGCGCTCTGGCGTGCAGCTCGGCGGCGCGGCGGGGCTCGGCGCAGTCGGCGAGCACGGTGAGCGCGTCGGCCTCACAGACCCGGTGCGCCAGGTCCCGGGCCAGCCGCAGGGCCTGTTCGGCGTCGCCTGCCGCCTGGTCGTGGTCGCCCAGCAGGCGGTGCGTCTCGGCCAGGGTGGTCAGCACCTCGACCGCGAGGCGCCGGTGGCCCAGCTCGCGGAAGTCGGCGAGGGCCTCGGTGAGCACCGCCTTGGCCTGGGCGTGCGCGCCGCGGGCCAGGTGCGCGCGGCCGAGGCCGTAACGGCCGTAGGTGACCATCAGCTGGGAGCCCTCGGCCAGGCCGATGTCCACGATGGTGCGGAAGTGGTCCTCGGCCTCGGCCAGCTCGGCCAGGTCCACGCACAGGTGGCCGAGGTTGGCCCTGACCATGGCCTGCCGGTGCGGGTCGGCCGAGGCGTGCGCCTGCCGCAGGTGCGCGCCCGCCTCGGTGAGCCTGCCCAGGTTGAGGCAGACCAGGCCGAGGTTGTTCAGGGTGGCGAACTCGCCGTCCCGGTCACCCAGCCGCCGCTGGATGCGCAGCGCCTGCTCGTAGTGCCGGGCCGCGGTGTGGTTGTCGCCGAGGGTCCAGTGCAGGGTGCCCAGGCTCAGCCGCATGGCCGCCTCGCCGGGCAGGTCGGGTTCGGCGATGGCCGCGGCCAGTCCGGTCTCCACCACGTGCAGCCAGTCCGCGACCTGGCCGGTGTGGTGGAAGTAGCCGCGCAGCGCGTCGGCCAGGTACCAGGAGTAGTGCGCGAGCGGTCCGGCGCAGATGGTCGCGGTGGCCGCGATGTTGACGCATTCGGCGCGCAGCCAGGCCATCGCCGCCGCCGGCCGGGGGGTCCGGTTCGGCCGGGGCGCGGGCAGCGGGAGCTGGACAATCTCCGGGTAGAGGCTGCGCGCGGCCGCGCGGGCGGTGTGCAGGTAGTAGGCCAGCAGCGCCCGCCGGGCGGCGTCCAGCGACTGGGCGGTCTCCTCGGCCGCGGCGCGTTCGGCGGCGTAGAGCCGGATCAGGTCGTGCGCCTGGTAGCGGTCGCCTGCCTGGTGCTGCACCAGGTTGGCGGTGCAGAGCTGGCGCAGCAGCGGCAGCGTGCTGTCGGCGGGCAGCGCGGCCAGCGCGGCGGCGACCTCCTTGGTGAAGTCGTTGCCCGGCACCAGGCCGAGCAGCCGGAACAGGCGCTGGGCCGGTGGGTCGAGCATGTCGTAGGAGAGGTCGAAGGCGGCCTGCACTGCGGTCGCGTCGTCGCCCTCGATGCGCAGCCCGGCCAGGCGTTCGGCGCTGAGCTCGGCGACGTAGTCGGCGATCCGCGCGCTGGGGCGGCCGGCCAGGTTGCCCGCGGCCACCCGCAGGGCCAGCGGCAGGTGCCCGCAGAGCCGGGCCAGCTCGGCGGCCGCGGCCGGTTCGGCGGCGACCAGGTCCGTGCCCAGGATCCCGGCCAGCAGGTGCTGGGCCTCGCCCGGCGAGAGCACTTCCAGCGGCACCGGGCGGGCGCCGTCCAGCACGGTCATCCCGCGCAGCGCGTTGCGGCTGGTGATCAGCACCGCGCAGCCGGGCTCGCCGGGCAGCAGCGCGCGCACCTGTTCCGGGCCGACGGCGTTGTCCAGCACGAGGAGCAGCCTGCGGTCGGTGAGCAGCGAGCGGTACTGCGCGGCCCGCTCCTCCGGCTCCAGCGGGATCTGTTCCGGGGTGACGCCGAGGGCGCGCAGGAACCGGCTGAGCACGTCGGCGGGGGCCAGCGGCGGGCCGGGGGAGTAGCCGTGCAGGTTGACGTAGATCTGGCCGTCCGGGAAGTGCGCGCGCACCTCGTGCGCGGCCTGGACGGCCAGCGCGGTCTTGCCGACACCCGGTGGTCCGGTGAGGGTGACCACGGGCACCGACATGGCCGAACCGGCGCCGCGGAGCAGCTCGCCGATGTGGCCGATCTCGGCGTCCCGGCCCACGAAGTCGGCGATGTTGGGCGGCAGCTGGGACAGTCCCGCCCCGCGCGGGGCGGCGGCCGAGGGGGCGCTGGTGTGCGGGGTGGCCGGGCCGAGGGAGCTGTCGTTGTTGAGCACGGCCCGGTGCAGGGCGCGCAGCTCCTCGCCGGGGTCCACGCCGAGCTCCTCGGCCAGCTTGCGGCTGACCGCCTGGAACGCCTCCAGGGCCTCGACCTGCCGGTTGGCGCGGTAGAGGGCGAGCATCAGCTGGGCCCAGAACTGCTCGCGCAGCGGGTACTGGCCGGTGAGGCCGTACAGCTCGCCGACCACCTCCTGGTGCGCGCCCAGCCGCAGCCGGGCGTGCAGCCGGTCGGCCACCGCTTGCAGGCGCAGCTCCTCCAGCCAGCGGGCCTCGCCGGACTGGAGCGACTCCGAGGGCACGTCGGCCAGCGCGGGACCGCGCCAGAGGCCGAGCGCCTCGGTGAGCAGGCCGACGATCCGGCGGGGGTCGTCACCGGCGAGCTTGACCTGCTCGGTGAGCCGCCGGAAGCGGTGGATGTCCAGGGACTCGGGGTCGAGCTCCAGGCGATAGCCGTCGGGTTCGGTGTGCAGCAGCACCCCAGCGCCCAGGCTCTGGCGCAGCCGCATCACGTAGACCTGGAGGGTCTGCCTGGGCTGGCTGACCGGCTGCTCACCCCAGACCCGTTCGGCGAGCTCGTCGAAGGAGACGTGCTGGTTGGCCCGCAGCAGCAGGCTGGCCAGCACGGTCCGCTGTTTCGCGGCCTTCACCGTGGTGGGCTGCCCCCCGAGCAGCACCTGCAGTGGACCCAGCAGACCGAAGGACAACGGGCCGTGCACAGAAACCCTCCCCTGGACCGGACCCTCCGGCGCATGACCCCCAGCTGTCGGACAGCGAGGAGCCAGCTTACGTCGCTGAGTGCCGAATTCGGACACGTCCGAGTGAGGGCAACCCCGATTGGAGCAGTCGGCGACGCGGGGTGAGCGGCGGGTCCGGCCGGGCGAGGAACCCGGCGCCGGTCAGTTCGGCAGCGCGAAGGTGATGCCAGGGGCGCTGACCTCCGGCCGCGGCAGCCAGCACTCCGACAGCGGCAGCGCGCCGGAGAGCGCGTCCAGCACGGCCTGCTCCGCCAGCGGCTCGACCTCGGCCACGGTGACCCGGCGGCCCAGCTCGGCGGTCAGCGAGGTGACCCCGGCGTCGGCGATGCCGCACGGGATGATCCGCTCGAAGGCGGACAGGTCGGCGTCGCAGTTGATCTCGAAGCCGTGCATGGTGACCCCGCGCTGCACCCGGATGCCGATCGCGGCGATCTTGCGCTCGATCCGGGTCTCGTCGGCGGGCAGCCACACACCGCTGCGGCCCTCGACCCTGCCCGCGGGCAGGCCGAGGTCGCGGCAGACCTTGATCAGGCCCTCCTCCACCCTGCGCACGTAGTCGACCACGTCCACCGGGTCGGTCAGCTTGACGATCGGGTAGCCGACCAGCTGGCCCGGCCCGTGCCAGGTGATCTTGCCGCCGCGGTCCACCTCGACCACCGGGGTGCCGTCCACCGGCCGGTCCTCCGGCTGGGTGCGCTTGCCCGCGGTGTAGACGCTGGGGTGCTCCAGCAGCAGCAGGGTGTCCGGGCCGTTGCCGTCGGCGCGGGCGTCCAGGACCTCGCGCTGGAGGTCCCAGGCCTGTACGTAGTCAATGCTGCCGAGGTGACGGACCAGCACGGGTTCGCTGGACTCCCGGCAGGAGAGGTGACTGTTGTTGCGCACCCCTCGACCCTACGCCGCGGGTTGACCCTCCGGAACGGCGGCGGCCAGTGCCGCGGCCACCGTCGGGTGCTGGTGGACGTAGCCGTTGCGGCGCAGCACCGCGGGCAGCGCGCGCTGCCCGAACAGGGCCATCTCCTGGGCGGTCTCCGCGCCCAGGGCCAGCTTGAGCGCGAACTCCGGCACCACCCAGGGCGCTGGCCGGTGCAGCGCCTCGGCCAGCGCGGCGGTGAACTCGGCGTTGGTCACCGGCGCCGGCCCCGTCAGGTTGACCGGGCCGCTGACCTGGCTGTGCTCCAGCGCGAACCGGATCGCGCCGACCTCGTCGTCCAGGGAGATCCACGGCATGTACTGGGTGCCCGCGCCCAGCCGCCCGCCGAGCAGGAAGGAGAACAGCGGCCGCAACCGCCCGAGCAGGCCGCCGTGCGCGGAGAGCACCAGCCCGGTGCGCACCCGCACCACCCGCCCGCCGGACTCCTCGGCCGCCTCGGCGGCGGCCTCCCAGTCCCGGCACAGCCCGGCCAGGAAACCCGCGCCGGAGTCGGCGGTCTCGTCGACCTGCCGGTCGCCGGTGTCGCCGTAGTAGCCGACCGCGGAGCCGCTGACGAAGACCGGGATCCGGTACCGGGCCACCGCCTCGGCCAGCACCCTGGTCGGCACGATCCGGCTCTCCCGCAGCTGCGCCTTGCGCTCCTCGGTCCAGCGCTTGTCGCCGATGCCCGCCCCGCCCAGGCTGACCACCGCGTCCGCGCCGTCCAGCGCGCCGTCGGCGAACCTGCCCGCCGGCGGGTCCCAGCGGCGTTCGTCAGGGGCGGCCGGGGCGCGGCGCACCAGGCGGATCACCTCGTGGTCGTTCTCCCGGAGCTCGCTCACCAGGGCGCTGCCGATCAGGCCGGAGGAACCGGCGACCACCACTCGCATGACTCGATCGTGCCGCCTCCGCCCGTCCGGCGCGACCCCGGCCGGCGTGGGGAGAAACGGCCCGAGGGCCCCGCCGCGGTGTGCGGCGAGGCCCTCGGGAGTCGATCTGTGCTGGTCAGAGACCCAGGTCGGCCTCGAACGAGCCGTCCTCCAGGCGCTGCTTGACCGCGGTCAGGAACCGGGCCGCGTCCGCGCCGTCGACCAGCCGGTGGTCGTAGGACAGGGCCAGGTAGACCATGGAACGGATGGCGATGGTGTCGCCACCGGCCTCGTCGGTCACCACGACCGCGCGCTTGACCACGCTGCCGGTGCCCAGGATGCCCACCTGCGGCTGGTTGATGATCGGCGTGTCGAACAGCGCGCCCCGGCTGCCGGTGTTGGTCAGCGTGAAGGTGCCGCCGCTGAGCTCGTCCGGGGAGATCTTGCTGCGCCGGGTGCGGTCGGCCACGTCGGCGATCTTGCGGGCCAGGCCCGCGATGTTCAGATCGCCCGCGTTGTGGATGACCGGGACCATCAGGCCCTTCTCGGTGTCCACCGCGATCACCAGGTGCTCGGCGCCGTGGTAGGTGACCTCGTTGGACTCGGCGTTGATCGAGGCGTTGAGCTTCGGGTGCTGCTTGAGCGCCTCGACCGCGGCCTTGGCGAAGAACGGCAGGAACGAGAGCTTCACGCCCTCCCGCGCCTCGAACGCGCCCTTGGCCCGCGCGCGCAGCCGGGCGATCTTGGTGACGTCCACCTCGACCACCGTGGTCAGCTGCGCGGAGGTCTGCAGCGACTCGACCATCCGGCGCGCGATGACCTGGCGCGGCCTGGTCATCTTCACCGTCTTGCCGCGCAGCTCGGCCTCGGGCGTGCTGGCCGGTGCGGCCGCCCTCGGCGCCGAGCCGGAGCTCGCGGCCGGAGCCGGAGCCGCCGGAGCGGGCTTGGCGGCTTCCGCGGCGGCGGCCTTGGCGGCCTCGACCGCGGCGAGCACGTCCTGCTTGCGGATCCGGCCGCCGACCCCACTGCCCTTGAGCGAGCCCAGGTCGACCTTGTGCTCGGCGGCGAGCTTGCGGACCAGCGGGGTGACGTACGGCGCCTCGCCGTTGCTCTCCTCGGCCGAGGGGGCCTGCGGAGCCGGCGCGGACTGCTGCGGCGCGGGCGCCGGAGCACTCTGCTGCGGAGCCGGGGCCTGCTGCGGGGCGGACTCCTGCTGCTGCGGGGCCGGGGCGGGGGCGGGCTCGCTCTTCTGCTGAGCGGGCTCGCCGCTGCCGATCACCGCGAGCTGGGCGCCGACGTCGACCGTCTCGTCCTCGCCGACGTTGATCTCCAGCAGGGTCCCGGCCACCGGGGACGGGATCTCGGTGTCGACCTTGTCGGTGGAGACCTCGAGCAGCGGCTCGTCCACGTCGACGGAGTCGCCGACCTGCTTGAGCCACCGGGTCACGGTGCCCTCGGTGACGGACTCGCCGAGCGCGGGCATGGCCACCGGGGTGCCCTCCGCCGCGCCGCCGCCGGACGGGGCCGACTGCTGCTGCTGCTGCTCCGGCGCGGGCGCCGGGGCGGACTGCTGCTGCTGGGCGGGCTCTGGCTCCGGTGCGGGCTGCTCGGACGGGGCGGCCGACGGCTGCTCGGCGGCGGGCGCCGGGGCGGAGTCGCCACCGCCGTCCCCGTCGCCGATGACCGCCAGTTCGGCGCCCACGTCCACGGTCTCGTCCTCGTTCACGACGATGCGCTGCAGCACACCGGCGGCAGGGGAGGGGATCTCGGTGTCCACCTTGTCGGTGGAGACCTCAAGCAAGGGCTCGTCGACCTCAACGGTGTCGCCGACCTGCTTCAGCCACCGGGTGACAGTGCCCTCCGTGACGCTCTCGCCGAGCGCCGGCATCTGGACGGAGAAGGCCATCTTTCGCTAGCTCCTCGTGCTTGTGCTCACTGGGTTTGCCTCGCGCCGAGCGATCAGCCGTGCGCGTGCAGCGGCTTGCCGGCCAGGGCGAGGTGTGCCTCGCCGAGGGCTTCGTTCTGGGTCGGGTGCGCGTGTACCAGGGGGGCCACGTCGTCAGCGTATGCCTCCCAGTTGTAGATCAGCTGCGCCTCGCCGATCAGTTCGCCGACCCGCGAACCGACCAGGTGCAGCCCGACCACGGGGCCGTCGGTGGCCTTCACCAGCTTGATGGCGCCCTTGGTCTTGAGGATCTGGGACTTGCCGTTGCCCGCGAGGTCGTAGGTGACGGTCTCGACGGAACCGAACTTCTCCTTGGCCTGGGCCTCGGTGAGGCCGACCGAGGCGACCTCGGGCTCGCAGTAGGTGACGCGGGGGATCCCGGCCTCGTCGATCGGCTTCGGGTTGAGCCCGGCGATCTGCTCGGCGACGAGGATGCCCTGCTGGAAGCCGCGGTGGGCCAGCTGCAGGCCCGGCACCAGGTCGCCGACCGCGTACACGTTCGGCAGGTTGGTGCGCAGGTACTCGTCGGTGAGCACGAAGCCGCGGTCCATCTTGACCCCGGCCTCCTCGTAGCCGTGGCCCGCGCTGTTCGGGCCGCGGCCGACCGCGACCAGCAGGAGGTCGGCGTCGAGCTGCTCACCGGACTCCAGGGTGATCGACACCGCGGAGTCGGTCTGGGAGGCGCCGGTGAACCGGACGCCGGTCTTGAACTTGATGCCGCGGCGGCGGAAGGCCCGCTCGACCTGCTTGGAGCAGAACTCGTCCTCGGCGGGCACCAGGCGGGGCAGGGCCTCCACGATGGTGACCTCGGCGCCGAAGGAGCGCCACACGCTGGCGAACTCCACGCCGATCACGCCGCCGCCGAGCACGACGACCTTCTCCGGCACGAAGTCCAGGTTGAGCGCCTGGTCGCTGGTCATGACCCGGCCGCCGATCTCCAGACCGGGCAGCGAGCGGGCGTAGGAGCCGGTGGCGAGGACCACGTTCTTGCCGGTGTAGCGCTGGCCGTCCACCACCACGGTGTTCGGCGCCTGGAAGGTGCCCGCGCCTGCCACCACGGTCACGCCCTTGCGCGACTTGAACATCCCGGTCAGGCCCTTGTACAGGTTGCCGACCACGGTGTCCTTGTAGGTGTTGACCCCGGCGATGTCGATGCCCTCAAGGCTGGCCTTGACACCGAACTGGTCGCTCTCCCTGGCCATGTCGGCCACCTCAGCCGCGTGCAGCAGCGCCTTGGTCGGGATGCAGCCGCGGTGCAGGCAGGTGCCACCGAGCTTGTCCTTCTCGACCAGGATCACGGACAGGCCGAGCTGGCTCGCGCGCAGTGCGCAGGCGTAGCCGCCCGAGCCGCCGCCAAGGATCACGAGGTCGGCGGAGGTGTCGGTCACTTCGATCTCCTCATGGAGGCATCGTTTGCTGGGCGTTCTCTTGGTGCCGACAACGCCGGTTCAGCGCGACGGGCATCCGCCATCTTGTCACCATGTCAGGGGTGCTCGCGACGCGGGATACCTACATCTCAGTACGCATGTCCTGGATCACGCTGGGTGGATCATCGAGGCGGAGTTTCGCCCGGAATGTGACGTCCGCCTGACACCTGGCCTGGCAAGATCGGTGGTTGGAGCGAAGGAGGTGCGCGGTGGGCCTGTTCGACCGTTTCCGCCGCAAGGAGCGACCCGGCCAGCTTCGGCCGGCCTCGAACGCCGACACCGCCCACCTGGAAGCGTGGGCGGCGGCCCGGCACGGCGTCGAGGCGTACCTGGAACCCAAGACCACGGTGACCGAGACCACTGTCGTGTTCATCGCACACGACGGCGAGTGGACCCGGCGGCGCATCTCCGGGTTCGACGCCGCGCAGAAACTTGCCCGGAAATTGAAGATTCCGATGTACGAGGCCAACAAGGTCGGCTATCCACAGCGGATGCGCGACTACACCGCACGACAGCGCGCGCAGCAGCGCCGCGACGGGAAGGCGTCAGGCTAGGTGTCCACTTTCCTCGACCGACTCGCCGGAGTGGCCCAGGAACCCCTGTTCCTGGACCCGGCCGACCGCGCCCGCGAGCAGCGCGAGAACACCTGGTGGCTGACCACCGACGAGGCCGAGCGCGCCCACCTGGACACCACGACTTTGGTCGCGGTGCTCGCCGAGCTGGCGGGCAGGCTGGCTGAACGCGCGGCCGCCCAGCTCGCCGCGGCTCCGGTCACTTTTTACGCCTGGTACGAGGAGTTGGCTCGGCAGTTGCGGTGCTCTACCGGGTCGTGTGCGCCGTCGGAGCTGCCGTTCTCGAGCCGGGTGGTGCCGGTGACGGCGGAGACGGTGGTGTCGGCGTTCCTTGGGGAGAAGGAACCGAAGGACCGTGACGGCGCGATCGCCGCGTGGGTCGTGCCGCTGATCTGAAGCTGGCTGGC
>NZ_JAMHIV010000007.1 GCF_023897065.1 Crossiella sp. SN42 | reverse complement strand
GCGCGGCTACCGCGGGCGGGGCTTTGACGACACGGCCTAGACCACCGTCAGCGCGTCCCGGCACAGCTGGAGCTCCTCGCGGGGCTTGACCACCAGCACCGGCACCCCCTCGGTGTGCACCGGCCCGTCGTCCTCTCGGTTGTCTGCCACCGCGGGCCGGATGCCCAGCTGCCCCAGCCGCGCGGTGATCGCCTCCCGCAGCTCCGGCTGGTCCCAGCCGATCTCGCCGGTGAAGACCAGCGCGTCCACCCGGTACAGGCTGGTGGCCGCGGCCGCCAGCTCCCGGGCCACCCGGTGGGCGAAGACCCGCAGTGCCAGGTCCGCCGCCGCATCACCGTCCCTGGCCGCGGCGACCAGCTCGCGGGTGTCGCCGGAGCGGCCGTCGGACAGGCCCAGCAGACCGGACTGCCGGTACAGGCCCTCGGAGAGCTGCTCCCGGGTGAGGCCCTTCTCCAGCAGGTGCAGCAGCAGGCCGGGGTCGATGGAGCCGGAGCGTTTGGACATGGGCACGCCTTCCAGCGGGGTGAAGCCCATGGAGGTGTCCACGCTGCGGCCGTCCCGGTAGGCGCACACCGAACAACCGCCGCCCAGGTGTGCCATCAGCAAGCTCAGCTTGTCCGCCGGCACCCCGGTCATCGCGGAGACCCGGCGCACCGCGTGCGCATAGGACAGGCCGTGGAAACCGTAGCGCCGCAACCCAAAACGCTGCCGCCACTCCGCCGGCAGCGGGTAGGTCGTGGCCAGGTCGGAGAGTCCATTGTGGAACGCGGTGTCCGGGCACAGCACGTGTGGCGCCCCGGAGAGCTGCCCGCGCAGCTTCGCCAGCAGGGCCAGCGTGCGCGGCACGTGCAGCGGGGCCAGCGCGGCCACCGGGTCCAGGGCCCGCACCAGCTCGTCGGTGACCACGGTAGGGGTGCGCACCACCTCGCCGCCGTGCACCAGCCGGTGCGCCACCGCGGTCAGCTCCCGGTCGCCCACCCGGAACAGCAGCTTGCGCAGCTCCTCCGCGGCCTCCTCGGAGTCCGGCGGCGCTTCCACGTGCATCTGGTCCAGCACCCGCTCGGTGCCCGCGGAGACCAGGTGCGCCTGCAAGCTGGAGGAACCTGGGTTGATCGTCAGCACGGTGCTCATGCGGGCCAGCTCCACTCGGTGATCTCCTTGGCGTCCTTGCCTTCCCGGTAGGCGTGGGCGCGCAGCTCGTCACGTTCGGCGAGCAGCCGCTCGGCCAGGCCACCACCGGCGCTGGCCCGCCCACCGGCTCGGCGTAGCGCGTCGGCGGCCAGGTCGTAGCGGCTCATCCGGTTGCTCACCAGCAGGTCGAACGGGGTGGTCGTGGTGCCTTCCTCCAGGTAGCCGTGCACGTGGAAGCGCGTGGGGTCGGGGCGGCCGTGCAGCACCTCGTGCACCGCGGAGGGATAGCCGTGGAAGGCGAAGATCACCGGCAGGCCGCGGCCGAAACAGGCCTCGAAGGCGCGTTCGTCCATGCCGTGCGGGTGCCGGCGCGGGGTGGACAGGCAAAGCAGGTCGACCACGTTGACCACCCGCACCATCAGATCCGGTGCGTGCCGGCGCAACAGGTCGGCCGCGGCCAGGGTCTCCACCGTGGGCACCCCGCCCGCGCAGGCCAGCACCACCTCCGGCTGGTCGCGGTGCTGCTCGGTGCCCGCCCAGTGCCACACCCCGGCGCCCGCGCGGCAGTGCCGGGCCGCCTCCTCGGCGGAAAGCCATTGCGCGGCGGGGTGTTTGCCCGCGATGACCAGGTTGATCCGGTCGGTGGAGGCCAGGCAGTGGTGCAGGGTGTGCAGCAGGGTGTTGGCATCCGGCGGGAAGTAGATCCGGCTGACCGAGGACTTCTTGGTCAGCAGGTTGTTGATGAAACCGGGGCCCTGGTGGCTGTAGCCGTTGTGCTCCTGCCGCCAGCCCTCGCTGGTGAGCAGGTAGTTCAGGCTGGCCACCGGGGTCCGCCACGGCGTCTCGGCGGCCATCTTGAGGAACTTGGCGTACTGGTTGACCATACTGTCCACAATGGAGGCGAAGGCCTCGTAGCAGGGGAACAGGCCGTGCCGGCCGGTGAGCAGGTAGCCCTGCAACCAGCCCTGGCACAGGTGTTCCGACAGCACCTCCATCACCCGGCCGTGCCGCCCGAGGTGCTCGGCCGGGCTGCCCGGCGGCCAGGCGAAGACCCGGTCGGTGGCGGTCAGGGTGGCGTCGAGCTTGTTGGAGGCCAGCTCGTCCGGGCACATGATCCGGAAGTTGCGGATCTCCTCGGTGCGCCGCAACAACTCCGCCAGGTACGCACCCGCGGTCTGCGTCGGACTGGCCTGGGCGGCACCGGGTTTGTCCACCGGCACAGCGAACTCGGCCGGGTCGGGCAGGGGCAGCTCGCGGCGCAGGTCGCCGCCGTTGGCCTGCGGCACGCGCCCGAGGCGCAGCTCCTCCGGTGGCAGCAGGTCGATCAGGTCCGGCTGCGGTGCGCCGTCCCTGGTGAACAGCTCCTCCGGGCGGTAGGAGCGCAGCCAGCGTTCCAGCAGCTCCAGGTTGTCCGCCTCGATCGGCACCTGGTGGGCGTGGAAGCTGCCTTCCAGGGGCGAGCCCTCGGCGTCGAAGGCGGGCAGGCCCCAGCCCTTGGGGCTGCGCAACAGGATCATCGGCCAGCGCGGCCGGTCCGGTCGGCGGTCGCGGATGCCGGTGATCTCGGTGCGGGCCAGGGTCAGTGTGCTGGCCAGCAGCTCGTCCGGTTCGGCGGTCGTGGTCACATCGACCAGGTGCGGGGTCCAGCCGGCGCCGTGGAAGTAGGCGGCCAGCTCGTCGTCGTCCATGGAGGCGTACACCGTCGGCGAGGAGATCTTGGATCCGTTGAGGTGCAGGATCGGCAGCACCGCGCCGTCGTGCGCCGGATCGAGGAACTTGCCGCCGTGCCAGGACCCCGCGGTCGGCCCGGTCTCGGCCTCCCCATCGCCGACCAGGCAGGCCACCAGCAGCTCTGGGTCATCCAGCGCGGCCCCGAACGCGGTGGCCAGCGCGTAGCCGAGCTCGCCGCCCTCGTGGATCACCCCGGGCACCTCGGGGGAGAGGTGACTGGGAAACCCGCCGGGCCAGGAGAACCGCCGCACCAGCTCGGCCAGCCCGGCCTCATCCAGCGACAGCGCGGGATCGTGCCGGAGGTGCGTGCCCTCCAGCCACAGGTTCGCGTGCACCGCGGGCGCGCCGTGACCAGGCCCGACCACGAACAACGTGCGCTGACCGGTGGCCTTGGCCAGCGCGTTGAGTCCACTGTAGACAAACGTGATACCTGGACAGGTGCCCCAGTGCCCGAGCAGGCGCGGTTTGAGGTGCTGCGGGCGCAACGGCTCGCGCAACAGCACGTTGTCCCGCAGATAGATCTGGGCCGCGGCCAGGTAGTCCGCGGCTCGGCGGTAGCGGCGGGCAGCCGCGGTGTCGATCACAGAAACCGGGTTTCCCGAATTCCTCGCTCGCCACACGTTTCCGCCCGGAGACGGTGGGTAGCCGAAGAGTGCGTGACCGACACAGAGAGGAGATGGTTGGACAGTGAGCGTTATCGAGGAACGCGTGGAAGTCCATGCCCCGGTACGCGCCGTCTATGACCAGTGGACCCAGTTCGAGACCTTCCCGGAGTTCATGAAGGGCGTCGAGCAGGTCGACCAGGTGTCGAACACGCTGACCCACTGGAAGACCAGCATCGCCGGTGTGGAACGCGAGTTCGACGCCGAGATCATGCACCAGGTCCCCGACGAGCGGATCTCCTGGACCGTCGTGTCCGGGCCGAAGCACCGCGGGACCGTGTCCTTCACCCCGCAGGGCACCGAGACCAAGGTGTCGCTGCGGATCGAGTTCGAGCCCGAAGGCGCGGCCGAGAAGATCGGCGACACCCTCGGCTTCGTCCAGACCAGGGTCCGTGGTGACCTGAGCCGGTTCAAGGAGTTCATCGAACGGCGCGGCCACGAGACCGGTGGCTGGCGCGGCCAGGTCCGCCCGGTCGACGACCCGACCAACAGATAGGAAGAGCGCGCGAGCGGGAAGCAGGGCCCGCCTCGCCGCACGGAAAAAAGGCTGTGCCGCCCCCATTCGCCACCGGGGGCGGCACAGCCTTTTTCGGCGTCAGGGTTTCGCGGCGGCGTTGATGACCTCGTCCAGGAGGTCGCGGGAGCTGGCCAGCTCCTTCATGGTGCGCTCGATGCGGGCCTTCTCCTCGGTCAGCTCGGCCACCAGCTTCGGCGTGGCCCGCGCGGAGGGGCCGCCGTCAGCATCGCGCATGCAGGGCAGCAGCCGGGCGATCTTCCTGCTGTGCAGGCCCGCGGCGAACAGCTCCTGGATGCGGATCACCCGGTCCACCGCGAACTCCGGGTACTCCCGCTGCCCGCCCGGCGTGCGCTCGGGGATCAGCAGGCCCTGCTCCTCGTAGTAGCGCAGCGAGCGCTCGCTGACCCCGGTCCGGCGCGCCAGCTCCCCGATCCGCATCGGCCCTCCGCGACTTGAACTTCACACTGGTGTCAGGTTCTACCGTACCGGCATGACGAACCCGCCTTACGAGTACAGCCCGATCATCGACCGCCCGGCCCTGCACTGGCCGCAGGGCAAGCGGATCGCCGTCTACGTCGGCCTCAACATCGAGCACTTCCTGCCCGGCCACCCCTCCACCAGCATCTGGCCCGGCACCGCCGAGCTCACCCCCGACCCGCTCAACCACGGCTGGCGGGACTACGGCAACCGGGTCGGCATCTGGCGGATCACCGACATCCTGGACCGGCACGGCCTGCGCGCCAGCGTGCTGCTCAACTCCACCGTGCCCGAGCACTACCCGCAGATCATCGAGGCCGGCAACGCCCGCGACTGGGCCTGGCTGGCCCACGGCAGCACCAACTCCATCCTGCACACCGGCCTGGACCTGGCGGAGGAACGCCGGGTGCTCACCGGCATCGTGGACACCATCACCACCGCCACCGGGCAGCGCCCGCGCGGCTGGATGGGCCCCGGCCTCACCGAGACCGCCAACACCCCGGCCCTGCTGGCCGAACTGGGCCTGAGCTACGTGCTGGACTGGACCAACGACGACCAGCCCTACCCGCTGACCGTGCCCGGCATGCTCAGCGTGCCCTACACGGTGGAGCTCAACGACCTGATGGTCTTCGCCAAGCACACCGGCCCGGAGTTCACCCGCATGGTGCAAGACACCTACGAGGTGCTGCACGCCGAGTCCGAGCACAGCGGCCGGGTGCTGCCCCTGGCCCTGCACCCGTTCGTGATCGGCCAGCCGTTCCGGGCCAAGTACCTGGACGAGGCCCTGGCTTTCCTGGCCGCGCAACCGGATGTGTGGCTGACCACCAGCGACGAGATCGCCGAGCACTACCGGGCGAGCATGCCCGGCTAGCTGGCGTGTCCCAGCCGGTGGTGGCGGAAGCCCGCGGCGGCCAGCACCTTCACCGGCAGGTGGTCGCGGGTGTCCACCAGCACCGGGGAGCGCATGCGCGCGGCCAGGTCGGGGAAGTCCAGCTCGGTGAACTCCGGCCACTCGGTCAGCAGCAGCACCGCGTCCGCGCCCTCGGCCGCCAGCGCCGCCCGGGAGACCAGGGAGACCGGTCCGAGCCGGCCCCGCTCGGCGGGCACGCACGGGTCGTAGCCGCGCAGCCGGGCACCGGCCCCGGCCAGCGCCTCGGCCACCGCCAGCGCGGGGGAGTCGCGCAGGTCATCGGTGCCCGCCTTGAAGGTCAGGCCCAGCAAGCCGATCCGGGCCTCGCGCAGCGGGCGGGCCAGCAACCCGGCCAGGGCCTCGATGATCCGGGCCGGTTGACGGTCGTTGGTCTCGATCGCGGCCGAGAGCAACGGGAACTCGACCTCGGCCTGCCGGGCGGTGTGCAGCAGCGCCCTGGTGTCCTTGGGCAGGCAGGACCCGCCCCAGCCCGGTCCAGGGGCCAGAAACGCGGGGCCGATGCGCTCGTCCTGGCCCAGGCCCTCGGTGACCGCGGCGATGTCGGCACCGGTGCGCTCGCACAGCTCGGCCAGGGTGTTGACGTAGGAGAGCTTCATCGCCAGGAAGCTGTTGCTGGCGTACTTGACCAGCTCGGCACTGGCCGGGTCGGTGACCAGGGTCGGCGCGCCGGTGTCCCGGTAGAGGGCCAGCACCCGGCGCGCGGTCTCCTCTTCGCTCGCCCCGACCACCACCCGCTGCGGGTGCAGGAAGTCGGCCACCGCGTGCCCCTCCCGCAGGAACTCCGGGTTGCCCGACACCGCGACGTCGGCGCGGCCCAGCCTGGCCCGCAGATCGTCGGTGGTGCCCGGCGGCACGGTGGACTTGACCACCAGCACACTGCCGGGCCGCAGCTCGGGGCCGATCTGGGCCAGCACCGCGTGCACCGCGCCCAGGTCGGCGGCACCCGACTCGGACGCGGGGGTGGGCAGGCACAGGAAGACGAACTCCGCACCGCGCACCGCGGCCAGGTTGTCGGTGGTGAAGTCCAGGGTGCCCGCGGCCAGCCCGGTGGAGACCAGCTCGGCCAGCCCCGGCTCGTGCAGGCCCACCAGGCCGTGCCGCAGATCGTCCACAGTGGACTGATCCACATCCGAGCAGACCACCCGGTGCCCCAGCTGGGACAGGCAGGCCGAGGTGGTCAGCCCGACATAACCGGCGCCGATGACGCCTATCCGCTGCGCGCCCATGCCAGGGAGCCCTTTCCGGGGAGCAGCCGCCGGGCCGCGTCGAGCACCTCGTCCACCGAGATGCGCAACAGGCCAGGGGCTGGGGTGTCGGCGAAGGTGTCACTACTGATCCCGGCCCACAGCGCCAGGTGTTCCGGCCGCTCCGGCGGCGGGCCCCACAGCTCGGGGGAGACCGGCCCGAACAGCACCACCGAGGGGGTGCCGTACGCGGTGGCCAGGTGCGCCACCCCGGTGTCGCCGCAGACGACCAGCCGCGCGGTGGCCACCAGCGGGGCCAGCTCGGCCAGCGAGGTGTGCCCGGCCAGCACCCGCTCCGGCGGCAGCCCGGCCAGCTCGGCGACCTCCTTGGCGCGCGGCCGTTCCGGCAGGCTGCCGGTGAGCACCACGTGCCCGGGCAACCACCGGGCCAGCTCGGCGAAGCGGTCCACCGGCCAGCGCCGGGACCCGTGGCTGGCGCCGATGTGCACCACCACCGCCCCGCGCACCGGCGCCGGACACCACGGCTTGGGCAGCCGCAGGTCGGTCGGATCCGCCGGGATGCCGTGCTCGCTGAGCAACCGGCACCAGCGGTGCACCTCGTGCTCCTGCTCCCGCCAGCTGTCCCGGTCGAAAGTGATCAGCCGTTGCGGTTCGAGCTCACGCAGCAGCGCGGTGCTCTGCGGCCCGTGGCCGTGCAGGTTGACCGCGAGATCGGGCGGCCGGGCACGCCAGCGCAGCGGTTCGTCCAGGCCGTCGGTGGTGAGCAGCCGGTCCACCGCACCGATGTCACCGACCAGCTCGGCCAGCCATTCCGGCGCGGCCAGGGTGATCCGGACGTCGAAGTGCGCCCGGCGCAACGCGCGGAGTGCGGGCACCGCGGTGAGCAGGTCGCCCAGTCCCAGCGCGCGCAGCACGAGGACTTCGGGCGCGCTCACCGGCGCACCCGCCAGAACCGGAGTTCACCCCGCAGCCGGTGCAGACAGGCCATGGGCGGGATGATGACGCTGGTCACGACCATGCGGGCGATCTCATCCGGGGTGCGGGGGCCGGGCCGGATCCGCCGGGCGGCGAACTCCGCGGTCAGCCCCGCCCACACCAGCCCGGCGACCAGTGCCGCCCGCCGGGGCCAGGCAGGGTTTCCCGGCCCGGCCGCCGTCTGGCGAGCGGCGAGCGCCCCCACGAGCGCTGCGGTGCGCCGCCGGGCGTTTGCGCCAGCTCGCGGCCCGGCGACCGCGCTGGTCAGTTGCCCAACAACCGCTCCGGCTCGCCTGCCGACAAGCGCCGTGGCCCGCGTCCCGCCGAGTGCTCCCGCTGCCTTGCTGATGAGCGTCGTGGCCCGCGACCCGCCGAGTGCTCCCGCTGCCTTGCTGATGAGCGTCGTGGCCCGCGACCTGCCGAGCACTCCGGCCCGCCTGCCGACAAACGCCGTGGTCCGCCTCCTACTGAGCGCTCCGGCTCGCAGCCCGGCGAGCGCCTCCGCCCGCCGTCCCGCCAGCGCCCCAGCACCGGTCCCGCCCCGCCGCAGCCCGGCCAGCCCGAACCCCACCGCCGCCACCAGCGCCCCGGTCGTCACCACGTGCCACCGCAACCGCCCCGGCTGCCCGCCGATCCGCTCCCGCCACCCCGCCCCCACCAGGTGCCGCAACAACGCGTCATCCGTGTTCCCCCGCTGCGCCCGCACGCTGGCCAGGAATCCTTGCTCACGCACGGGGTGAGTGGTCGATCGCTCACCCTCGGTCAGTTCCAAGCCCTGGTCCATCACCCGCAGCGCCAGCTCGGCGTCCTCCCGGTAGGCCCGGGGGAACCGCTCGTCGAAGCCGCCGACCTCGGCCAGCGCCGAGCGCCGGTAGGCCATGTCCGCGGTGATCCACTCCGCCTGGGCCAGGCCCGCGGTGCCCAGTTCGGCATCTGTGGGCGCGCGGTCGGTCGGCAGGGGCACGGTGATCTTGGCCTTGCTGGCCGCGACCTTCGCGTCCAGCCGGGCCAGGTCCGCCGCCAGTCGTTCCGGCCAGTCGGGGCTGACCACCACATCGTCGTCCAGGAAGGCGATCCACTCGCACTCGGTGGCCCGCCAGCCCACGTTGCGCGCCGCCGCCGGGCCGCGGCCGCCGGAGGTGAGCACGCGCACCGGGATCGGGGTCGGCCCCAGGGGTTCGGGGTTGGGGCGGTCGTCGACCACGATCACCTCGGCCGGTTGCGGGCCGTGGGCGTTGGCCAGGGAGTTGAGCAGCCGCCACAGGCTGGCCCGGCCGATCGTGGGCACCACCACGGCGTAGTCCACTGTGGAGCTCATCGAGCCAGTCCCTTTCTGCGCAGGGCGAACGGGCCGATGGCGAGCAGGTCGATCGGCGCGGAACCGAAGCACTCCAAGGCATCCCTCGGATCGTCGACCATCGGGCGGCCGGCGGTGTTGAGGCTGGTGTTGACCACCACCGGCAGTCCGGTGCGCGCGGCGAACTCGCGCAGCACCCGGCCCATCAACGGATCCTGCTCCGGGTCCACGGTCTGGATCCGGGCGGTGCCGTCCACGTGCACCACCGCCGGGATCCGCGCCCGCCACTCCGGGCGCACGTCGTGCACGAAGAGCATGTGCGGGCTGGGGATCGGGCCGCGCTCGAACAGCTCGGCCGCGCGGTCGGCCAGCACCATCGGCGCGACCGGCCGGAACTGCTCGCGGCCCTTGACGTCGTTGAGCCGGGCCAGGTTCTCCGCCCGGCCGGGGTGGGCCAGCAGCGAGCGGCGGCCCAGCGCGCGCGGCCCGTACTCGGCGCGGCCCTGGAACCAGGCCACCACCTGGTCATCGGCCAGCGCTTCGGCCACCGTCACGGCGATGTCGGCGGGCTCGGTGTAGACCAGGTTCGCGGTGTCCAGGCACTGCCGGATCTCCTGCGCGGAGAACTCCCGGCCCAGGTCCGCGCCCGGCATCGGCGCGGCGGGGGCGTCCTCGGTGGCGGTGACGTGCAGGGCCGCGCCCAGCGCGGTGCCCGCGTCGCCGGCGGCGGGCTGCACCCAGACCTCCTCGAACGGGCCCTCGGCGTGGATCCTGGTGTTGGCCACGCAGTTCAGCGCCACCCCGCCGGCCATGGTGAGCCGCCGGTGACCGGTGGCCTCGTGCAGCCAGCCGGCCAGCTCCAGCAGCACCTCCTCCACCCGCAGCTGCACGCTGGCGGCCAGGTCGGCGTGCTCGGGGCCGAGCTCGCCGGACTCGCGGCGCTTGGCCAGTGCGTTCCAGTCGATGGGCTCGATGCGGAAACCGCCCTCGTCGGTGGTGCGCACCAGCTCGCGGAACAGGTCAGCGTGCACCGGGGTGCCGTAGGAGGCCAGGGCCATCACCTTGTACTCGTCGCTGGAGCGCAGGAAGCCCAGGTGCTCGGTCAGCGACTCGTACATCAGCCCGAGTGAGTGCGGAAGACGTTGCGAGGCCAGCACTTCCAGCTGCCCGTCGCGGTAGCTGCCGCCCAGGTGGGAAGCGCACTCGCCGCGGCCGTCGGCCACCAGCACCGCGGAGTCCGCGCCGAAGGGGGCGGCCAGCCCGGCGGAGGCGGCGTGCGCCATGTGGTGCGGCACGAAGCGCACGATGCCCGGGTCCAGGCCCGGTAACGCGGTGGCCAGGAACCGGGGGGCGCGCCGCGCGTAGGTGGTGCGCAGCTCCTCCCAGTCACCGTCCAGGCCCTGCTGGCCGGGCTCGACCAGGCCGGGGTCGTAGGAGTAGGCCACCGCGTCCAGATCGGACGGGGTGAGCCCGGCCTTGGCCAGGCACCAGCGGGCCGACTGCTCGGGCAGCTCCCAGGCGGAGAAGGCCAGCGGTCGTTTGCCGTGCTTGCGGCGGCTGAACCGCTCCTCCTCCGCGGCGGCGACGACCCGGCCGTCCACCACCAGCGCGGCGGCGGGGTCGTGGAAGATGGCGTTGATTCCCAGGACGCGCATGGCGATCGGCTACCCGGCGACCCGGTGGGCAAACGAGGCCGCGGCGAAGTGGTCCACGGTCCGCCGCAGCCCCTCGGTCAGCGAGACCTCCGGGGCCCAGTCCAGTTCCCGGGTGGCCACCGTGATGTCCGGGCAGCGGCGGCGCGGGTCGTCGGTCATCGCCTGCTCGTGCACCACCGGCGCGGTGCTGCCGGTGAGCTCGCGGATGCGTTCGGCGATCCAGGCCACCGGGTGCTCCTCGGGGCTGCCGAGGTTGACCGGGCCGGGAATCCCGCTGCGGGCCAAGGCGATCAGGCCGCGGACGGTGTCGCTGACGTAGCACAGCGAGCGGGTCTGCGCGCCGTCGCCGAAGACGGTGATCGGCTCCCCGGCCAGGCCCTGGCGGATGAAGGTGGGGATCATCCGGCCGTCGTCGGGCCGCATCCGGGGGCCGTAGCTGTTGAAGATCCGGGCGATCGAGGCGCGCAGCCCGTACTGGCCGAGGTAGGCGGTGGTCAGCGCCTCGCTGAAACGTTTGGACTCGTCGTAGACGCTGCGTGGACCTACTGGGTTGACGTTGCCCCAGTAGTCCTCGGTCTGCGGGTGCCGCAGCGGGTCGCCGTAGACCTCGCTGGTGGAGGCCAGCAGGAACCGGGCCCGGTGCGCCTTGGCCAGCTCCAGGGCGTGCAGCGTGCCCAGTGAGCCGGTGCGCATGGTCCGCACCGGTTCGCGCAGGTAGTCCGCGGGCGAGGCGGGGCAGGCCAGGTGCAGCACCGCGTCCACCGGGCCGGGCACCCGCAGCGGCTCGGTGATGTCGGCGTGCTGGAAGTGAAACCGCGGATGCTCCGCCACAGCGTCCACATTGGACAGACGTCCGGTGGACAGGTCGTCCACGCACACCACCGACACCCCGGAGAACACCAGCTCCTCGCACACGGAGGACCCGAGGAAGCCCGCGCCCCCGGTGACCACCACCCGTTCGAACCGCATCGCGAGCCCCTTTCTCATCCGCTCCACCCCGGCGGCTACCCGGGGCCTGGCCGGGGAAACGTCGGTGTCGGCCGCGCCAGGGCGGGTAGCTCGAAGGCATGACAAGCGCGCGCACCACCGTGGTGATCGCCACCAGGGACCGCTGGGACGAGCTGCGGCACACCTTGCACCGGCTCACCGGACTGGACCCGCCACCGCCGATCGTGGTGGTGGACAACGGTTCCAGCGACAGCACCCGGCAACGTTTGCCCACGGAGTTCCCGCAGGTGCGGCTGATCCCCCTGTCCGGCAACCGGGGCGCCACCGCCCGCAACCACGGGGTGGCGGTCGCGCGCACCCCGTACGTGGCCTTCAGCGACGACGACTCCTGGTGGGCGCCCGGCTCCCTCCAGCAGGCCGAACGGCTCTTCGACGCCTGCCCCCGGCTGGGGCTGCTCTCCGCACGCACCCTGGTCGGCCCGGAGCAGCGGCTGGACCCGCTCAGCGCCGAGCTGGCCGCCAGCCCGCTGGGCCGGGAACCCGGCCTGCCGGGGGTGTCGGTGCTGGGATTCCTGGCCTGCGCGGCGATCGTGCGCCGGGAGGCGTTCCTGGCCTGCGGCGGGTTCTCCCCGGTGCTGTTCTTCCCCGGCGAGGAGCAGCTGCTGTCCTGGGACCTGGCCGCGGCCGGCTGGGCCCAGTGCCACGTGCCCGAGCTGGTCTCCCACCACCACCCCTCGCGGATCCGGCCGCCCTCGGCGTCCCGGCGGCGCCTCCAGGCCCGCAACGCCCTGCTCACCGTGTGGCTGCGCAGGCCGTGGCCGGAGATCGCCGCGGCCACCTGGGCACAGCTGCGCGCGGGAGGCCCCCGGGTGCTGGCGGCGGCGCTGGCCCGGCTGCCCGGCGTGCTGCGCGACCGGCGACGCCTGCCCGCGGAGGTGGAACAACGGCTGGCGCTACTCCAACGCCAGGCATGGAGCGCGCCAGGCCGGGTAGGCCCACAGGGAACCACCACACCCCAGACAAGTGGAGGAGGATCCGTGTCCACCACCGAAACCGGCTCCGTGACCGGAACCCGGGACAAGGACTACAACATCATCTGGTTCACCGAGGCCTGCCTGTCCAACGTGCTGCGCCTGGAGACCTACATCCAGGACGCGGAGAAGGCGGGCGACAGCGAGCTGGCCGAGTTCTTCCGCAAGGCCCAGAACGAGAGCCGCAAGGGCGCCGAGCAGGCCAAGGCCATGCTCGCGCAGCGACTCAGCGGCTGAGTCCGCACACGGCGAGGGCCGGGCGCCTGGGGTGCCCGGCCCTTCCCGCGCGCCCGGTTACCGCTCGCCCTGCTGCGGCGAGCGGCCCACATCACCGCGCCAGGCGCCGGTCTCCGCGCCCCGCTGCTCGATGAACTCCTTGAACCGCTTCAGGTCCCCGGAGACCCGGTGCTCCACCACCCCCAGCGCCGCGCCCGCCTTCTCGGTCAGCGTCTCCGGCTGGTACTCCATCTGCAGGCTGACCCTGGTGGTCTTGTCGTCGAGCCGGTGGAAGGTCACCACACCGCCGTGCGGCGGACCGTCGATGGTCTTCCACGCCACTCGCTCATCCGGGTGTTGTTCGGTGATCTCGGCGTCGAACTCCCGTTCCACGCCACCGATCTTGGTGTGCCAGTGCGTCCGGGTCGGGGTGACCTGGGTGATGCGTTCCACGCCCTCCATGAACCGGGGGAAGGTCTCGAACTGGGTCCACTGGTTGTACGCGGTGCTCACCGGCACCTGGACGTCCACCGACTTCTCGATCGTGGTCACGCCGCCTCCTCACAAAACGGGGGGTTCGGGGTTGGTGTACCCGGGTCCGACCGCCCTACACGCCCCCCGATGTCACGCTGAGTAGCGTTTCTCGGAGAAGTGTTTAGTACCTCTTCGCCCGGCAAGCCTCGCCACGTGAGCGGAATCGTGCACTCCGCCTGGCCCGGTCTGGTGCTCTTCGACCGGGACGGCACTCTTGTCCGGGATGTCCCGTACAACGGGGATCCCGAGTTGGTGACGCCCATGCCCGGCGCCGCCGAGGCAGTGGCCGCGCTGCGCGCCAGGGGCGTGCGCACCGGTGTGGTGACCAACCAGTCCGGTGTCGCACGAGGACTGTTGTCCCTGGCCCAGGTCGCGGCCGTGCACCGGCGGATGGTGGAGCTGCTGGGGCCCTTCGACACCTGGCAGGTCTGTCCACACGGGCCGCTGGCGGGCTGCCGCTGCCGCAAACCCCGGCCGGGCATGGTGCTGGCCGCCTGCGCCGAGCTCGGCGTGCCGCCCTGCGCCACCGTGGTGATCGGCGACATCGGCTCCGATGTGCAGGCCGCGCAAGCCGCAGGGGCGCACGGGATCCTGGTGCCCACCCCGGTCACCCTTCCGCATGAGATCCGCAACGCCCCGGTGGTCGCACCGGACCTGACCGCCGCGCTGGAGTTGTTGCTGCCCGCGGAGGTCCGGCGATGAGCAGGGTGCTGGTGTGCCGGTTGGACAGTGAGGGCGACGTGCTGCTGGCCGGACCGGCGATCCGGGCGGTCGCGCACACCGCGGAGGTGGCGCTGCTGTGCGGACCGCGCGGCGCGCAGGCCGCCCGCCTGCTGCCGGGAGTGTCCACTGTGCTCACCTGGCACTGCCCGTGGATCGACCCCGAGCCGGAACCGTTGCGCCCCGCGGACTTCAGCACGCTGGTGGCCACCGTGCGCGAGCTCGGCTGCGACCGCGGCATCATCCTGACCTCCTTCCACCAGTCGCCGCTGCCCACCGCGCTGGCCCTGCGGCTGGCCGGGATCGCACACCTCACCGCCGCCTCGGTGGACTATCCCGGCTCGCTGCTGGACATCCGGCTGCGCCCAGGGCAGGACCTGGCCGAGGACCAGCCGGAGGCCGACCGCGCGCTGGCCATCGCCGCCGCGGCCGGATTCCCGCTGCCACCCGGCGATGACGGACGGCCGGCGATCACCGGCTACCCGGACACCTGTGAGCTGACCGGCCCGCCCGGCTACGTCGTGCTGCACCCCGGCGCCTCGGTGCCCGCCCGCAGCTGGCCGCCGCACCGCTGCGCCGAAGCGGTGGCCGAGCTGGTCCGCGACGGCCACCGGGTGGTGGTCACCGGCGGGCCCGGCGAGACCGCGCTGACCGCCGAGGTCGCCGGGGCGCACGCGGTGGACCTGGGCGGGCGCACCAGTTTCGCCGAGCTCGCCGGGGTGCTGGCCGGCGCCGCCGCGGTCGTGGTCGGCAACACCGGGCCCGCGCACCTGGCCGCCGCGGTCGGCACCCCGGTGGTCTCGCTGTTCGCGCCGGTGGTGCCCGCGGTCCGCTGGGCCCCGCACGGCCCGCACGTGCTGCTGGGCGACCAGTGGGCGCCGTGCCGGGACAGCAGGGCCAGGGTGTGCCCGGTGCCCGGCCACCCGTGCCTGGACGGCGTGCCGGCCACCGCGGTGGCCGAGGCGGTGCGCAGCCTGCTGGGGGTGACGGTGTGAGGGTACTCATCTGGCACGTGCACGGCGGCTGGCTGAACTCCTTCGTCCGCGGCAAGCACGACTACCTCATCCCGCGCCTGCCCGTGGGCGGCGAATGGGGACTCGGCCTGGCCGGGCGGGACTGGCCCAACGCCACCGAGGTCCCGGTGCAGGAGCTGATCAACACCGAGGTCGATGTGGTTGTCCTGCAACGGGCCGAGGAGATCGAGCTGGTCAGCCGCTGGCTGGGCCGCACCCCCGGCAAGGACCTGCCCGCGATCTACGTCGAGCACAACACCCCGCCGATGGCCGTGCGCGAGGCCAGGCACCCGCTGGCCGACCACCCGGAACTGCTGCTGGCGCACGTCACCCACTTCAACGACCTCATCTGGGACTGCGGCACCACTCCGACGGTGGTGATCGAGCACGGCGTGCCCGACCCCGGCCACCGCTACACCGGCGAGCTCCCGCACGCCGGGGTGGTGGTCAACGAACCCATCCGGCGCGGCCGGGTGGCCGGCACCGACCTGTTGCCCCGCTTCGCCGCCGCCGCGCCCCTGGACGTCTTCGGCATGGGCCTGGACGGCCTGGGCGAGCACCTCGGCCTCGGCCCCGACCGGCTCACTGCCTGCGGCGACCTGGCCACCGCGGACCTGCACGCCCAGCTCGCCCTGCGCCGGGTCTACCTGCACCCCTACCGCTGGACCTCACTCGGCCTGGCGATGCTGGAGGCGATGCACCTGGGTATGCCGGTGCTCGCCCTGGCCGTGACCGAGGCGCCGCGCGCGGTGCCACCCACCGCGGGGGTGCTCTCCACCAGGGTCGAGGACCTGGTGGCAGCGCTGCGCGCGCTGACCGCGGATCCGGCGATGGCCCGCGAGCTCGGCGCGGGCGCGCGCGAACACGTTCTGGCACACCACGGGTTGACGGCCTTCGTCGACCACTGGGACCACATCTTGACGGAGGTGACCCGATGAAGATCGCCATGATCTCCGAGCACGCCAGCCCGCTGGCCGTGCTCGGTGAAGTCGACGCGGGCGGTCAGAACCTGCACGTGGCCGAGCTCTCGGCCGCACTGACCCGGCGCGGACATGAAGTGAGCGTCTACACCCGCCGCGACGCTCCGGACCTGCCCGAGCGGGTCGAGGTCGAACCCGGCTACACCGTGGTGCACATCGACGCCGGACCGGCCCGCCAGCTGCCCAAGGACGAGCTGCTGCCGCACATGGGCGATTTCGCCAGGCGGCTGCGCGGGCACTGGGCGCACGAGCGGCCCGAGGTGGCGCACGCGCACTTCTGGATGTCCGGCCTGGCCGGTGAGCTGGCCGCCCGCGACCTGAAACTGCCGCTGGCCCAGACCTTCCACGCCCTCGGCGTGGTCAAGCGCCGCCACCAGGGCAGCGCCGACAGCAGCCCGCCGGAACGCATCGGCATCGAACGCGTGGTCGGCCGGGCCGCCGACCGGGTCATCGCCACCTGCTCCGACGAGGTCTTCGAGCTGGTCCGCCTCGGCGTGCCCAGGGCCCGGATCTCGGTGGTGCCCTGCGGGGTCGACCTGGACCTGTTCGACCAGTTCGGCCCGGCCGCCCCGCGCAACCACCGCAAACGCCTGGTCTCGGTGGGCAGACTGGTGCCACGCAAGGGTTTTGACCTCATCATCAGCGCGCTGGTGGCCACCCCCGATGTCGAGCTGGTCATCGCGGGCGGGCCCGCCGAGGGCGACCTGGAGCACGACGCGGAGGCCAGGCGGCTGCGCGCGCACGCGCAACGGCACGGCGTGGCCGACCGCGTGGTGCTGCTGGGACAGGTGGCGCGCAAGGACATGCCGCCGCTGCTGCGCTCGGCCGACGCCGTGGTCTGCGCGCCCTGGTACGAGCCCTTCGGCATCGTGCCGCTGGAGGCGATGAGCTGCGCCCGGCCGGTGATCGCCACCGCGGTCGGCGGCCTCACCGACACCGTGGTCGACGGCGTCACCGGCGTGCTGGTGCCACCGCGGGAACCCGAGGCGCTGGCCAAGGCGATCCGCCAGGTCACCGGCGACCCCGCCTTCGCCCAGGCTCTCGGCGTGGCGGGCAACGACCGGGTCACCGCCCGCTACGGCTGGGACCGGATCGCCGCCGACACCGTGCGCGCCTACCAGCGGATCACCAGGGTCGGCGCGGCCGAGGGCGCGGTCGTGGGGGAGGGGCGATGAGCGGCGAGCTGATCGGCGGCCACCTCGACGGCCTGCACCAGACCCTGGAGAACCTGCGGCAGCACGAACCGCTGCTGCGCCGCTGGGGCCGGGTGCTGGCGCACCGGCTCAGCGGCGGGCACCGGCTGCTGGCCGCGGGCAACGGCGGCTCGGCGGCCGAGGCCCAGCACCTCACCGCGGAGCTGGTCGGCCGCTTCCGCGAGGACCGCAGGCCCTTCTCCGCGATCGCGCTGTGCGCGGAGTCCTCCTCGGTCACCGCCATCGGCAACGACTACGGCTACGAGGAGGTCTTCGCCCGCCAGGTGCGCGCGCACGCCGGGCCACTGGACATCGTGGTGCTGCTGTCCACCAGCGGCCGCAGCCCCAACCTGGTGCGCGCCGCCGAAGCCGCCCGCGAGGCAGGCGCCACCAGCTGGGCCTGCACCGGCCCCGCGCCCAACCCGCTGGCCGAAATCGCCGATGAGACCCTGGCCCTGGACGGGCCCAGCCCCAACGTGCAGGAGGCCCAGCTGGTGCTGGTGCACCTGCTGTGCACCGCCTTCGAAGCCGAACTGTCCACAATGGACACACTTGCGCGCAGGAGGGTGTCATGAGCCTGGTCGTCCTCGGCGACTCGCTGCTGGATGTGGACCTCGACGGCCGGGCCGACCGGCTCTGCCCCGACGCCCCCGCACCCGTGCTCGACCTCGACGACCGGCGCGACCGCCCCGGCGGCGCGGCACTGGCCGCCAGCCTGGCCGCCGCCGACGGCGAACCGGTCACCCTGGTCACCGCGCTGGCCCGCGACGCCGAGGCCGACCGGCTGCGCGCCGCCCTGCACGGAGTGTCCACAGTGGCCGGTGAACTGCCCGGAACCACCACGGTGAAAGCGAGACTGCGCGCCGACGGCCGATCCCTGGCCCGCCTGGACTACGGCCACAGCGCCCGCCCGGAGGTCACCGAGGAGATGCTGGAGGCGGTCGCCGGGGCCACCGCCGTGCTGGTCTCCGACTACGGCCGCGGCCTGGCCGCCGATGAACGCCTGCGCGAGCTGCTGGCCAGCCGCGCCAGCCGGATCCCGGTGGTCTGGGACCCGCACCCGCGTGGCCCGGATCCGGTGCCCGGCGTCCGCCTGGCCACCCCCAACCGGGCCGAGGCCCTGGCCGCCACCGGCGCGCCGGATGAGTACGCCGCGGCCGCGCTGCTGCGCCAACGCTGGCGGGCCGGCGCGGTGGTGGTCACCCTCGGCGCCGGTGGCGCGCTGCTGGAGCACGGCGGCACCCCGGTCGCCGTGCCCGCCCCCGAGATCACCGCGCTGGACCCCTGCGGCGCGGGCGACCGCTTCGCCGCCACCGCCGCCTGCGCGCTGCGGCGCGGCGCCGCGGTGGACGAGGCGGTGGCCGCCGCGGTCGAGCAGGCCGCCGACTTCCTGGCCAGGGGCGGCGCGGCCGGTTTCGGCACGCCACCGCCGGACCGTGAGTCCACTGTGGACGGACTGCTGCGCTCGGTGCGGGCCAAGGGCGGCACCGTGGTGGCCACCGGCGGCTGCTTCGACCTGCTGCACGCCGGGCACGTGCGCATGCTCGCCGCCGCCCGCCGCCTCGGCGACTGCCTGGTGGTGTGCCTGAACTCCGATGAGTCGGTGCGCCGCCTCAAGGGCTCCGGCCGCCCGGTCAACCCGGCCAGGGAACGCGCCGAGCTGCTGCGCGCACTCTCCAGTGTGGACGCCGTGGTGGTCTTCGAGGAGAACACCCCGGAGGCCGCGCTGCGGCGGCTGCGCCCCGACATCTGGGTCAAGGGCGCCGACTACAACGCCGACACCCTGCCCGAGGCCGGGCTGCTGCGCGGCTGGGGCGGCCGCACCGTGGTCGTGCCCTACCACCCCGGCCGCTCCACCAGCAGGCTGGTAACCGCCCTGGACCGACTGAGCTGAGAAGGAGAACCAGTGAACGAGGTAGGCGTCATCCTGGTCACCGGCGGCGCGTCCGGACTCGGCGCGGCCGTGGTGCGCGCCGTGCACGAGGCCGGGGGCACCGCACTGGTGCTGGACAAGGACACCCCGGCCGCGGACATCCCGGCCAAGGACGCCCTGACCGTGGACCTGACCGACACCGCGGCCGCCGAACACGCCGTGACCCAGCTCGCCGAACGCGCGGGCGGACTCGACGGCGTGGTCACCGCCGCCGGCATCGACAGCTGCGGACCGCTCGATGAGGTGTCCACAATGGACTGGGAAAGGGTGGTGCGGGTCAACCTGTTCGGCACCGCGGCCGTGGTGCGCGCGGCCCTGCCGTACCTCAAGGTGAGCCGGGGCCGGGTGGTCACCGTGGCCTCCACCCTCGGCCTGCGGGTGGCCGGTGACGCCACCGCCTACTGCGCCTCGAAGTTCGGCGTGGTCGGCTTCACCCGCGCGCTGGCCATGGAGACCGCGGGCCAGGTCGGGGTGACCTTGCTGGTGCCCGGCGGCATGCGCACCCGGTTCTTCGACTCCCGCACCGAGCAGTACCGCCCGGCCGATGACAGCAAGCTCAACCCGCCGGAACGGGTCGCCGACACCGTGCTGTTCGCGCTGCGCCAGCCCGCGGGCTGCCAGCTGCGCGAACTGGTGGTGTGCCACGAGGAGGAACCGTCCTGGCCGTGACGGTTCCTCCTCCTTCGCTCAGGCCCGGGGTCTACTCGCCCCGGGCCTTGGCGGTCTTGCGGTTGTTGGCCTTCTTGATCGCCTCGACCAGCTGCGGCTTGGTCATGCTGGACCGACCGGCGATGTCCAGCTTCTTGGCCACCGAGTACAGGTGCTCCTTGCTGGCGTTGGCATCCACACCCTCGTGCGTGCCCACGCTCTTCGAACCCGCCTTGCGCTTGGCCTGCTGATCCGAAGGCCCCTTCTTCTTTTTCGGCTCCCAATGGTCGCCGACCTTCTCGAAGGAGTGCTTCAGCGCCGAGAACGCGGTGCGATGCGCCCGCTCTCCCTCGCCATAGGTCTCCACCGCCGAGTCGTGCGCCTTGATCCAGGTCTCCTGGGCCTTCTTCGGCGATCGCTCCAGCGTGCTGGGCAGCTCCTGCCTGCCGGGCATGATCATCACCTCCACCCTGGGGATTCCCCTCCCCGTGCAGGTGAAACAGCCGCGCGGCCGGGTAACCGGGGCGCATGACCCCGCCCCAGCTGAGCATTCACAGCCCCCTGGACGACGCCCTCGTCGGCACCCTGCCCGCCGCCGGCCCCCAGCAGGTCGCCGAGGCGGTCGCCGCGGCCCGCGCCGCCCAGCACGCCTGGGCCCGCACCAGCCCGGCCGACCGCGGCGCCGCGCTGCACACCGCGGCCGCGGCCCTGCGCGCCCGTGCCGAGGAACTGGCCGCCGTGCAGCGCGCCGAGACCGGCCGCCCGCTGGAGCAGGCCCTCGGCGGCATCGAGGCCGGGGCTGCCACCCTGGTGCAGTACGCCGAGCTGGGCCCGCTGCGCGGCGGCCGCACCCTGCTGGGCCAGTGGGGCGCCACCGACTTCACCGTGCCCGAACCCCGGGGCGTGCTGCTGGCCCTGACCCCGTGGAACGACCCGGTCGCGGTGGCCTGCGGCCTGCTCGGCGCGGGCCTGGTCACCGGCAACGCGGTGCTGCACAAGCCCAGCGAACGCTGCCCGCACACCGGCGCCCTGCTCGGCGACCTCCTCACCGGCTGCCTGCCCGAGAGCGTGCTGACCACCGTGGTCGGCGATGCCGGCACCGGCGCGGCCCTGGTGCGCGCCGGGGTTGATGTCATCGCCCACGTCGGCGGCACCGCCGCGGGCCGGGTGATCGCCCGCGAGGCCGCGGTCACCGGGGCCAAGTTGCTGCTGGAGAACGGCGGCAACGACGCGCTGATCGTGGACCGCGACGTCGACCCGGCCTGGGCCGCCGAACAGGCCGCCATCGGCGCCTTCACCAACCAGGGCCAGATCTGCACCTCGGTGGAGCGGATCTACCTGCACCGGGACCTCGCCGACCGCTTCCAGGACGAGCTGGTCAAACAGGCCCAGAACTGGCCAACGGAACAGCCCCTGGTGGACCGGCGGCACCGCGACCACGTACATGCCCACGTCAGCGAGGCGGTCAACGCCGGGGCCACCCCGCTCACCGGCGGCGAGATCCCCGCAGGACCCGGCGCGTTCTACCCGGCCACCGTGCTCACCGGCTGCGCCGACGAGCTCGCGGTGCTCACCGAGGAGACCTTCGGCCCCATCGCGCCGATCCGGGTCGTGGACACCTTCGCCGAGGCCGTGGGCCTGGCCGCCGGCGACCGCTACGGCCTGGCCGCCACCGTGCTCACCGGTGACATGGCCAACGCCCAGCTGGCCTGGCGGGAGCTGCCGGTCGGCACGGTGAAGGTGAACGCGGTCTTCGGCGGCGCGCCCGGCGGGGCGGCCCAGCCGCGCGGGGCCAGCGGCGACGGCTTCGGCTACGGACCGGAGCTGCTGGATGAGCTGGTCACCATGAAGGTCGTGCACACCGAGCCCGCGCGGCTGGCCTGACTCAGCCCGCCGGGATCGGCGTCACCCGCAGCGCCTTGGCCACCGCGACCAGGTTGGCCGCCATGGTGCGCGCGGTGTCGTGCGACCACTGGTGGCCTTCCTCGGTGTCCGAATAGGACGGTCCGGGGCCGGGGCCGCGGTTCCAGTAGGTCCAGGCCTGGCCGGGGATGGTGTAGCCGATGTCGGCCAGCCCGCCGCTGATCTCGCTGATCACGTGGTGCGCGCCGTCCTCGTTGCCGGTCACCACCACCCCGGCCACCCGGTTGTAGGCCACCGGTCGTTCCTGGTCGTCGGTCTCGGAGATCATCGCGTCCATCCGCTCCAGCACCCGCTGCGCGATGCTGGAGGGGCGGCCCACCCAGGTCGGGGTGGCCACCACCAGGATGTCGGCGGCCAGCAGTTTGTCGTGGATGCCCGGCCACTCGTCGTCGCCACCCATGTCGGTCTTGACGCCGGGGGAGACGCGGTGGTCGACCACCCGCACCACCTCGACCTCGACGTCTTTCTCCCGCAGGGCGCTGACCACCACGTCGGCCAGCCGCTCGGTGTTGGAGGTCTCCGGTGACTTCTTCAGGGTGCAGTTGAGGACAACAGCTCGCATGCGCCCGGAGTACCCCCGCTGACCGGGGCAAACCTGGATTTGCCCATGCAAGAACCGGGTACTGACCTGGCATGAGCGTGCCGGAGGCTGATCCCGAGGAGCGGTTGGACCGCAACCTCAACGAGCTTCTCCAGGAACTACGCGTGGCCCAGGCCGGCGTGCAGATCCTGTTCGGATTCCTGCTGTCGATCACCTTCACCGAGCGTTACACCGAGGTCGGCATCGAGATCCGGGTCACCCACCTGGTCACCATCCTCTTCGCCGGGGCCGCGGTCGCTTTACTGACCGCACCGGCCGCCTGGCACCGGGTGCTGTTCCGGCGCGGCAAGCGAGAGCGGATCATCAACTCCGCCAACAGGTTCACCGTGCTCGGTCTGGCGGCGCTGGCGATCGCGCTGACCGGCACGGTGCTCCTGCTCGGCGAGATGATCATGGGTGGCTGGGCGGGTATCGCGCTCGGCGTGGCCGCCGCGATCGGTTTCGGCTCACTGTGGTTCCTGATCCCGCTGCGGCATCGCTGACCTACCGCGCGGTGACCCGGAAGGTCTTGAGCTCCGGGTCGGCGGAGTCCGGGATGTACATGCCCGCGTCCAGCCCGGTGCGCAGGTAGTCCACCACGTCCTGGGTGATCCGCTCGCCCGGCAGCACCGCGGGCACACCCGGCGGGTACGGGCTGATCGTCTCCGCGGCGATCCGCCCGGCCGCCTGCTCCGCGGGCACGTCCTCGCACGGCCCGAAGAAGGCGTCCCTGGGCAGCTGCACCTGTTCCAGCTCCAGCTCACCCGGCGCGGGCAGGTCGATCGGCTTGGCCCTTGGCAGGTCCTCGCTGGCCTCCACCAGCGCCCGCACCGAGGAGACCAGGATGTCCGCGCTGCGCTGGTCGTCGGCCACGGTCAGCTGCGCGGCGAACCGGCGGTGGTCGGCCAGCCCGACCTCCACGTTCCGGTTCTCCCGCAACCACTCCGAGGCGGTGTAGCCGCTGATGCCCAGCTCCCGCAGGTCGATGACCAGCTTGAGCGGGTCCTGGTCGTCGGCACGGCCGGGGCCGACGAACTCCGCCCGGCCCATCACCCGCACCCCGCGCAACGCCTCAAGTCGTTTCCTGGTCTCGGCCGACAGCGTGATCGCCTTGTCCAGCAAGGCGTGTCCGTGCTCGTGCATCTGCCGCCGCCAGCCGTCCAAGCCAGCGAAGATCAGCGCCGACGGGCTGGTCGTGTTCAGCAGATCCGCCCGCGCGGCAAGGACTTTCGGATCGACCCGGTCGCCTTGCAGGTGGTACACCGAGCCCTGTTCCAGGCCCGCGCCCATCTTGTGCACGCTGGTCACGCACAGGTCCGCGCCGGCGTCCATCGCCCAGCTGGGCAGGTCGGGGTGGAAGGGCAGGTGCGCGCCCCAGGCCTCGTCCACGATCAGCGGCTTGCCGTGCTGGTGGCACAGGTCCGCGGTGTCCTTGATCGCCGCGCAGGTGCCGTAGTCGGTCGGGGTGATCAGCAGCATGCCCTTGGCATCCGGAGCCTGGCGAAAGGCTTCGGCCACCGCCTCCGGGCCGGGCGGATGCGCCAGCTGCCACTCCGGGTCCCAGCGCGGGTGCACCCACACCGGGCGCACGCCGCTGATGATCAGCCCGGCGATCACCGACTTGTGCGCGTTGCGCGAGATCAGCAGCTGCTCGCCGGGACCGGCCACGGTGATGATGCAGGCCTTGACCGACAGCGAGCTGCCGCAGGTGGAGAAGTAGGCCAGGTCGGCATCCACCGCATCGGCCATCAGCTCCTCGGCCTGGGTCAGGATCTCCTGGCTCATCCGCCGGTCGTCGATGCCGTTCATCATGATGATGTCGGCGGCGAAGACGTCCCGGCCCATCACCTCCAGGACCCGGGGATCCACGCCCCTGCCCTGTTTGTGGCCGGGCGGGATGAAGGTCATCGGGTTGCGTTCCCGGTGGGCGGCCATCGCCTCCAGGACCGGCGCGCGGGAGTGGTCCGGCTTGCTCATCGCACCACCTTCGGGGCCAGCAGCGCGCCCAGGGCGATCATGCCCAGCCCCAGGCCCAGGTGCAGCCAGTCATCGGCGGTGTTGAGCGGCACGAAGTTCAGCGGGCTGTTCTTGTCCACCACCAGCCCGTAGACCCACAGCGCCAGGTAGACCACACCGCCGCCGATCAGGAAGCCGCGCGCGCCACCGGGGGTGCGGGCCAGCAGCAGCCCGGCCACGCCGAAGATCAGGTGCACGATGTTGTGCAGCACCGAGACCGCGAACACGCCCAGCAGCAACGCCTGCGAGTGGTGACCGGCCACCAGCAGGTCGTCGAAGTTGGTGGTCACCCCCGGGACGAAGCCGAGCACGCCGACGGCCACGAACACGATCGCCACCAGCACCGCCGCGGCCTGCACCGCGGTGCGCACCGGCCGGCTGGTCACCGCTTGTGCCATGGTTCTCACCTCGCGAGAGAGATTGCGCCAATGGCTCCGGCTACCCGATGCCGCCTGCGGCAAACGGCGGTTGAAGGCACCCGAGTAGGGGAATCCGAGGCCATGAGCGAGCACGCCGGCGCGGTCATGCCCAGTGAGGCGGGCACGCGCCCCTCCTTCCTCGACCGGTTCGCCACCAAGCTGGTGGCCCTGCTGCAGAACACCCAGACCCGCTCCGATGAGGCCACCCAGCAGAAGCTCAACGCGATCGCCGACGCCCTCTCCGACCTGATGAACCGGCAGGACCAGGCACAGGACGCCAGGGAGCTGCGGCTCGCGGTGGGCCTGGAGAAACGGGAGAGCAGCTGAGATGGCCAAGCACCCGGGAGCCAACCCGCCCGAGGACGCCGGACTCGACGAACTGCGCACCGCGGTGCAGGGCTGCCGCGGCTGCGACCTCTACCGCGAGGCCACCCAGGCCGTCTTCGGCGACGGCCCCGCCCATGGCCGGGTGATGTTCATCGGCGAACAGCCCGGCGACCAGGAGGACAAGGCCGGCGAACCCTTCGTCGGACCGGCCGGACGCCTGCTGGACAAGGCACTCGTCGAGGCCGGGATCGACCGCGCCACCGCCTATGTCACCAACGCGGTCAAGCACTTCAAGTTCCAGCGCGACGCCCGCGGCAAGCGCCGCATCCACCAGAAGCCCACCCGCTCCGAGGTGGTGGCCTGCCGGCCGTGGCTGGTGGCCGAGCTCGGCGCGGTGCGCCCGGACCTGGTGGTCTGCCTGGGCGCCACCGCCGCCCAGTCGGTCCTGGGCGCGGCCTTCCGGCTCACCGCGCACCGCGGCGAGCTGCTCGAACTGCCCGAGGAGTTCCCGCTGTCCGCACGGGTGCTGGCCACCCAGCACCCGTCGGCGGTGCTGCGCGCGCCCGACCGCGAGGCCGCCTACGCCGCGCTGGTGCAGGACCTGAAGGTGGCCGCGGCCGCGCTCAGTCGCGCCGGGTGAGGGCGAAGCGCAGCGCGAAGTGGTCCAGCACGCTGGGCAGCCTGCGCCCCGGCCGCAGGCGCGCCCTGGTCAACAGCCCGATCTTGTGCTCACGGCGCAGGGTGGCCAGCACCTGGGTGGTCAGCAGCAGCACCAGGTTGCGGCCGGGGCAGACCGCGGGGCCGTCGCTGAAGGGCACCAGCGCGCCGTGGAAGTGCGCGGTGCCGTCCTGCCAGATCTCCGGGGTGAACCCGGCCGGGTTGCGGTGCAGGTAGGGCGCGAACAGGATCACCGTGGCGCCCTTGCCGATCTCGTGCCCACCGAGGGTGGTGTCCACTGTGGACTCACGCAGGATCAGCGGTGTGGTCGGCCACAGCCGCAGCGACTCCTGCACGCAGCCACGCAGGTAGGGCAGCTCCCAGAAGCTGTCCGGGGCAGACCCGGCGGACTCGGCCAGCGCCTTGGTCTCCTGCTCCGGGTGGGTGGCCAACAGCGCCAGCGTGCGGAAGACCGCGACCCCGGCCGCGTCGAAGGCGAACAGCCAGTGCGCCACCTGCGACTCGGGATGGATGTCCGGGCCGGGGTGGTTCTCCGCGATCCGCGCGGCCAGGCTGCCCGGCTGGGCCCGGTCGATCGCGCCGCGCAGGTGCCGCAGGAACATCTCCCGGTGCTTGGTCTCCCTGGGGTGCAGCCAGCCCCAGTTCCCGGCCCGGCGCAACGCGAAGAGCCGGTCGGTGATCAGGTCGTCCCCGGCGGCGGCGGTGCCCAGCACCACCTGGCGCACCAGCCGCCACCACTGCCGGGTGAAGGCAGGCCAGTCCAGTTCCGGCTGGGAGAGCAGGGGTTTGACCGTCTGGGCCACGATCGCGGTGAAGTCGGCGGCCTGCGGGTGCACCGGATAGGGCGTGGCCAGCACGTCCTCGGTGAACTCCCGCCGGTGCGCCCGCTGCTCGGCGGGGGAGATCAGCAGGCCCTCCGGCTGGAACTGCCCGAGGGCGTGCCGCTTCTCCAGGCTGGCCGGGCTGAACGGCTCCGGGGAGCGGGCCAGCGCCTCGTGCGCGTCGGAGGAGTCCAGTGGCAGCACCAGGTCCCGGCCGGGCAGGCGCAGCCGCAGTGGCGCGTCGCCGTAGCGCTCGCGCAACCGGGTCAGCAGCCGCACCGCCCGCCGGTCCAGGTCCAGCCGCTGCGCCAGCGCCACCGCGCGCGGGCGGCGGATCACCGCGCCGCGGGCCAGGATCGGCAGCAGCACCTTGGCGACCACCTTCGCGGTGTCCACAGTGGATAGTCGGCTCAGTGAGCGCTTCTCGGTGGTGGTCAACACTTCCTCCGCACCATGCCCTCGTCGGCGGCCTCCAGGATGATCCGCTGGGAGCGGCGGCCGGTGGCCAGCAGCCAGCCCCATTCGGCCAGCACCGAGATCCGGTTGCGCCAGCCGACCAGGAAGGCCAGGTGCACCGCGAGCCAGGCCGCCTTGCCGATCAGGCCGCGCAGCTTGAGCCCGCGCACGTCGGCCACGGCGTCGCCGGGGGAGACGGTGGCCATGGTGCCGCGGTCCCGGTAGCGGAACGCAGGCGGCGGGGTCCGCTCACCCAGCCTGGCCTTGATCACTTCGCCGACGTGCTCGCCCTGCTGGATCGCGGGGGCGGCCAGTCCGGGCAGGTCGTCCAGGTTGGCCAGGTCGCCGACGGCGAAGAGCTCGGGGTGGCCGGGCAGGGAGCAGTCCGGCCGCACCTTGATCTTGCCCTTCTTGTCCGTCTCCACGCCGGTGGCCTTGGCCAGCTGGTCGGCGAAGGCCGCCGGTTTCACCCCGGCCGCCCAGATCACCGTGCGCGCGGCCAGCCGGGACTCGCTGTTGTCCTTGGCGCGCAACAACACGCCCTCCTGGTCCACGTCGGCGACCATCTTGCCGAGCATGATCTCGACGCCGAGCTTGCCCAGGGTCTTCTTGGTGTGTTCGCGCAGCGGCTCGGCGAAGGGTGGCAGCACGGTGTCCACCGCGTCGATCAGCACCACCCTGGCCGAGGCCGGGTCGATGTCGCGGAACTGGTTGCGCAGGCTGCGCCTGGCCATCGCGGCCACCTGCCCGGCCAGCTCCACCCCGGTCGGCCCGGCGCCGACGATCGCGATGGTCAGCCAGCGCGCCCGCTCGGCCGGGTCCTTGGCGTTGGCGGCGTTCTCGAAGGCGGTGAGCAGCCGGGAGCGCAGCCGGACCGCGTCGGAGAGGGTCTTCATCGGCAGCGCCACCTCCCGCCACTCCTCGTGGCCGAAGTAGCTGTCCGCGGACCCGGCGGCGACCACCAGGCTGTCGTAGGCCAGGACCTCCTGGCGGCAGTCCGGCAGCTCCACGGTCACCGTGCGGGCCTGCGCGTCCAGCTCGGTCGCGGTGCCCAGCACGACCCGGGCGTTGCGCTGGGAGCGCAGCACGTCGCGCAGCGCGGGGGCGATGTCGCCGGGGGAGAGCAGCGCGGTGGCCACCTGGTAGAGCAGTGGCTGGAACAGGTGGTGGTTCATCCGGTCGACGAGGATGACGTCCACATCGGACTTGCGCAGCGTCCGTGCCGCGGCCAGCCCGCCGAAGCCCCCGCCGACGATGACGACTCGATGTCTGGTGGCAGTCACCCGCCCCGGATACCCACCCGCCGCCGGCTTCACCCGTCCCCGAGGTCCACCTTCGGCAGGGGCCGCACCGCCGGACCCTGGATGACCGAGCCGTCCAGGGCGAACCGGGAGCCGTGGCAGGGGCAGTCCCAGGTCTGCTCGCCGTCGTTGAAGGCCACCAGGCAGCCCAGGTGGGTGCAGCGCGCGCCGAGGGCGCACAGCTCGCCGCCGGGCTTGCGGTAGGCGGCCACCGCCTTGGTGCCGACCGTGGTCACCACGGCCTGCCCCTCGGCCAGCTGGTCCACCCCGCCCGCGGTGGCGGCGGCGAACCGGTCGCCGACCAGCCGGGCGGCCACGTGCGCGTTGGTCTTGACGAACTTCGGCGCGGACTGGGCCAGGGTGGTGCGCAGCGGGTCGAACAGCGCCGCGTGCGGGTTGGCCACCCCGGAGATCAGGTCGCGCAGGATCAGCCCGGCCAGGGTGCCGTTGGTCATGCCCCAGTGCCCGAACCCGGTGGCCACCCACACCTTCTTGGTGAACGGGTGGAACCGGCCGATGTAGGGCAGACCGTCCGGAGTGGACAGGTCGTGCGCCATCCACCGGTAGCGGATCTCGGTGAGCCCCAACCGTTCCCGCGCCCACTCGGCCAGCCGCTCGAACCGCTCCCCGGTGTTCTCGCCCTCGTCGACCAGGTGGCCCTCGCCGCCGACGATGAGCAACTCCCCGCCACCGGGCAGCGGCGCGGTGCGCACCGAGTGCGCGGTGTCCACATCCAGGTACATCCCCGGCGGCCCTTCGCCCGGCCCGGCCACCACCAGGTCCCGGCGCGGTTGCAGCCTGGGGAAGAAGGCGCCCCGGTCGAAGATCGGGTAGTGCGTGGCCACCACCACGTGCTCGGCCCTGATCCGGCCCTCGGTGGTGGTCACCACGCACGGGTCGCCCTCGGTCAGCGCCAGCGCCCGCACCCCGGTGTGCACCGAGCAGCCGTCCCCGGGAATCAGCGCGGCCAGCCCGAGCAGCCACTTCCGCGGGTGGAACTTGGCCTGGTCGGCCAGCCGCACCGCACCGGCCACCGGGAACGGCAGGTCGGTGTCCTCGGCGAAGGCCGAGGGCAGCCCGGCCGCGACCGCCGCCTCGGCCTCCGCGCGCAGCGTCGGCACACTGCCCGGCTGCTCGGTGTAGAGCACGTTGGCGCAGCGGGTGAGCTCGCAGTCGATGCCCAGCCGCGCCGAGGTGGCCGCCAGCCACTCCAGCGCCGCGGTCTGCGCGCGGGCGTGCGAGGTCGCGGTCTCGGCGTTGAAGGACCGGCGCAACCGCTGGTGCACCGGCCCGTGCTGCACGGTCACCTTGGCCGTGGTGTGCCCGGTGACTCCCGCGGCCAGGTCCCCGGCCTCGATGAGCGCGACCCGCAGGCCCAGCTGCTTGAGCAGGTAGGCGGTCGTGGTCCCGGCGATACCGGCGCCGAGCACCACCACGTCGGCCTGCTCGGGCAGCTCAGGGCGGTCGGCGACGACGGCAGGGGTGCTGGAGATCCAGTAGGAGACGTTGGCCATGGCCCCCAGATACCCGCCTGCGGGCCGGGCAACCAGGTCAGTGCGCCGCGGCGGGCTCGCTCACCCGTCCGGCGCCCGCGGTCAACGCCCGGCCCGCGACCATCCGGTCCATGCCCAGCGGCCAACTGGTCAGCAGCACCACCGCGTACTGCCGGTCGCCGCCGACCAGGCCGGTGCTGTGCAGCACGGTGCGCTCCCCGCTGCTGCCCCAGCCCTGCTTGATCGCCCACCGGCTGCCCGGCAGCCCGTCCGGGATGCCGAAGTGCTGGTCGAACCCGTCCGCGGCGGTCCGCGGCGCCTCGGCCATCGCCGAGGTCAGCAACCGGCGGCGGTCCTTGGTCTCCGTGGCGGAGATGTGCCGGTAGACCAGCGCCACGTCGTGCGCGGTGACCTGGGTGTCGCCCCACTGCCCGGCCCGCTCCGGCGGCCGCACCCCGCCCAGCTGGAGCTTGCCCGCGACCCGCTTGACGATCTCCGGCCCGCCGCCCGCCGTCCACAGCGCGCTGGCCGTGGCGTCGTCGCTGACCGAGAGCATCCGCGCCACCCGCTCCTCGGCCTGCTCGCCCTGCCGGTCCAGCGCGTCCAGCGCGATCAGCAGCTTGACCACCGAGGCCGCGGCGAAGCGCTGCTGGGCGTTGACCCCGGCCACCACCCGGCAGGCCGACAGGTCGAGGACCTCGTAGCCGACCGTGGCGCCCTTGGCCGAGGCCGCCACCGCCGCCTGCACCGCGGCGGCCGAACCGCTGGCCGCTTTGGGCGCCACCAGCGGCCCGGCGCAGTCGGTGCGCCACGGGTCCCGGCCGAAGGAGGTGGTCAGCACCACCGTGGTGGCCACCACGGCGACCAGCGCCAACGGCAGCCATAGTCGTACTCGCATGCCCGAATGACGCCGATCGGGTGAGGGTGGTTGCAGTGTGAAACCACAGGGTTCCTGAAGCGACCACCCTCGTCGCCCGTTCAGGCAGCCGCGCGCTCACCGATCGGGCGGCGACGGCGCGACGCGGCCAGCGACGGCGGCTGCCAGGCCCCGTCCGCCCGGTACAGGTCGGTGCCCGGCGGCACGATCTCGTCGATCCGGTCCAGCGTCGCGTCGTCCAGCTCCAGCTCGACGCCGGCCAGCAGCGAGGTCAGCTGTTCCATGGTGCGCGGCCCGATGATCACCGAGGTCACCGCGGGGTGCGCGGCCGGGAAGGCCACCGCCAGCTGCGCCAGCGGCACCCCGAGGTCCGCGGCCAGCTCGGTCAGCTTCTCCAGCGCGTCGAACTTGGCCGCGTTCTCCGGCAGCGAGGCGTCGAAGCGGAACGGGGTCAGCGCGGGCCGCCCGGTGGTCAGGTCCACCGGCTGGTCCTTGCGGACCTTGCCGGAGAGGAAGCCGTTGGCCAGCGGACTGTAGGTCAACGTGCCCATGCCGTAGCGCTGCGCGGTGGGCAGCTGGTGGGTCTCCACGCCGCGGGCGAGCAGGTTGTAGGGCGGCTGCTCGGTGCGGAAGCGGTACAGGCCCCGGCGTTCGGCCACGTGGTGGGCCTCGGCGATGTCCTGGGCGGGGAAGGAGGAGCAGCCGATGGCGCGCACCTTGCCCTGGCGGACCAGGTCGGTCAGCGCGGCCAGGGTCTCCTCGATGTCGGTGGTGTGGTCGGGCCGGTGCACCTGGTAGAGGTCGATCCAGTCGGTGCGCAGCCGCCGCAGGCTGTCCTCCACCGCGCGGGTGATCCAGCGCCGGGAGTTGCCGCCCCGGTTGGGCCCCTCGCCCATCGGGAAGTGCACCTTGGTCGCCAGCACCACCTCGTCGCGGCGGCCTGCCAGGGCCTTGCCGACGATCTCCTCGGACTCGCCCCTGGAGTACATGTCGGCGGTGTCGACGAAGTTGATGCCCGCGTCCAGGGCGGTGTGGATGATCCGGGCGCTGTCCTCGTGGTCGGTGTTGCCGACCATGCCGAACATCATCGCGCCCAGACAGTGGACGCTGACCTCGATCCCGGTGCCGCCAAGCGTGCGGTAACGCATAAGTCCTGCTCCCCAGTAGTGGTGATCTTCGGGGCGGACCCTAGGTGCTGGAGCGAACTCCAGGTCAAGCCCTCATGATACTTTTGCCTGAGTCAATGACTTGGCAGACTGGGGCAACGATGACCACGAAACAGCGAATCGCCGCCATCCGGGCCTTCACCCGGTGCTACACGGCTCAGCTGGGCGTGCTGGACGAGGGCCTGCTGCGCACCCCGTACACCCTCACCGAGGCCAGAGTGCTCTTCGAGCTGGGCCAGCAGGAGGCCACCGACGTCGCCGACCTGCGCCGCGACCTGGCCCTGGATGCCGGCTACCTGAGCCGGATCGTGGCCCGCTTCGCCGCCGACGGCCTCCTGGTCAAGGAGAAGTCAGCGACTGACGCCCGCCGCCAGGTGCTGCGCCTGACCGAGCGCGGCCGCGCCGTGCACACCGACCTGGACACCCGCTCCGCCGACCAGGTCCGCGACCTGCTCGCCACCCTCGCCGAACCCGACCAGCGCCGCCTGACCGAAGCGATGAACACCATCCGCGAGGTCCTCGAACCCACGCGTTCCCGCCCGCCCACGGTGGTCCTGCGCGCCCCGAACCCCGGCGACTACGGCTGGGTCATCAACCGCAACGCGGTGCGCTACGCCGAACAGTTCGGCTGGGACCACACCTACGAAACCCTGGTCGCCAAAATCGTCGCCGACTACGCCGGAAACCACGACCCAGCAAGGGAATCCGCCTGGATCGCCGAGGTCAACGGCGAGCCCGTCGGCTGCGTCTTCTGCGTCGCCGAGAACGCCGAAACCGCCCGCCTGCGCCTCCTGTTGGTCGAGCCCTCCGCGCGCGGCCTGGGCATCGGCTCCCGCCTGGTCGAGGAATGCCTGCGCTTCGCCGAACGCGCCGGCTACACGCAGATCACCTTGTGGACCAACGACATCCTCGGCGCCGCCCGCAAGATCTACCAAGCCGCGGGCTTCGAGCTGGTCGCCGAAGAACCCCACCACAGCTTCGGCAAGGACCTCATCGGCCAAACCTGGACCCGCCCCCTGCCGGTCCGCACGCCTACCCTGCCAAGGTGAGTACCCCGCACATCCACCCCGCCGACCCCGCCCAGGCCGACGAGCTGACCGCGATGATGCACAACTCCTCGGCCTACCAAGGCGAGTACGCCTCAATCCTGCACGCCTACCAGCTCACCCCAGCCAACCTGACCTCCGCCCCCACCTACGTCGCCCGACGCGGCACCGAACCCCTGGGCTTCTACCGCCTGATCCCAGATCCACCGGAGCTCGACCTGCTCTTCGTCGCCGACCACGCGCAGGGCCTGGGCTTGGGCAGACTCCTGATCCGGCACATGCTCGCGGTGGCGGGGGAGCGGGGCCTGACCGCGGTGCGCATCGTCTCCCACCCCCCGGCCGCCGACTTCTACCGCCGCCAAGGCGCACAACAACTCCGGCTGCTGCCCCCAAGCCCGCCCCGGGTCACCTGGACCCGCCCGGAGTTCCTGCTACCGGTCCCCGCGCCAGGAAACCCAGCAGCCCCACCAGGATCAGCACCCCGCCACTGACGGCGTAGAGGATCAGGAACGGAACCAGACCCACCACAACCTGAACCACGCCGACCAGCAGACAAAGCCCGCCAAGCAGCCAGGTATGCCGCGCGGCCAGCGGCAGAAACGCCAGCAACGCGACCCCGAGCAAGAACGGGCTGGCCGGACCAATGGCGAGGGACATCAACACGCCAGTGGTCATCGACACCCCGATCGCCAGCCCGGTCAACCGCCACAGCCAGCGCGGCGGGCTCAACGCGAGCACCCGGCTGGTCCGGCAGGCGAGCACGTCCATGATGACCCCCAGGGTTGAGCGGATGCTCAATTCTAAGCACAAGTTGAGCAAACGCTCAAAGCGATGGGTTCAGCGCCATCGCGCCAACCAGCAGCCCGCCCATCCGTCCGTCGCAGGGTCGGGCCGCCTGGTTGTCGCCGCCGCGCCCCCGCCCAGCTCCGTCCTCCCACCGCGCCGCCGCCGCGCAAGCCGCCTTTGGCGCGCCACCCCGACCGCTGTCGCCCCATCGCCGCGCAGGCCGCCGGGCCGCCGACCGCCCCGCCCCATCACCCGCTCCGGCGCCTGGCAACCCAGGTCAGGTCGCCCGCGTCCTCGGCCTGAAGCCGCGGCCATCCTGCTCGCCGCCGCCCCGCCGCCCCGCCGCCCCGCCGCTGTGCCGCCCTGTCGCTGTGCCGCCCGGTCGCCGTGCATGCCGTTCGCCGCCGCCTCGCCCCGCTCCGCCACCGTGCAGTCGCCCCGTCGCGGGGACCGCCCGGCTGCCGTCGGGTGGCTGTTTGGGCGCTGTGTCGCGGCGACGGCCTCAGCCCGTGATCCGCTGGGCCGCCAGCCGCCCGGAGATCAGCACCGGTGGAATCCCCACCCCCGGCGTGGTGCCCGCCCCGGCCAGCACCACGTTCGCGAACGCCCGGGGCAGGTTCCCCGGCCGGAACGGGCCGGTCTGGGCGAAGGTGTGCGCCAGCGCGAACGGGGTGCCCGCGGACAGGCCCTGTCGTGCCCAGTCCGCCGGGGTCACCAGGGCCAGGCGGGTCACCGCGGCCTGGTCGGGTAGCAGGCCGCGCTTGGCCAGCACGGTCACGATCTCCTCGGCGTAGCGCGGGCCCAGCCGGTCCCAGTCCAGCGGTGCGGCGGCCAGGTTCGGGCACGGGGCGAGCAGGTAGTGGCCGGTCCGGCCGGGGGGCGCGAGGGTGGGGTCGGTGAGGGACGGGGTGGTGAGCAGCAGGGACGGGTCGGACATCAGTTGCCCGCCGTCGGTGATCTCGGCGAAGGTCTGCTCCCACGCCGCGCCGAAGCTGATCGTGTGGTGCGCGAGGTCCGGGGAAGCCTTGTCAGCGGCCAGGTGCACCACCACCGCTGAGGGGGACCAGCGCAGCGGGACCGGTCGTCGGGGGCGGTGGCCGAGCAGTTCGTAGGTCTCGGTGAGGTCGGTGGTCAGCACCACCGCGTCACAGGTGATCCGGTCGGTGGCGGTGTGCGCGGCCAGCACCCGGCCCGCCCTGCCCTCCAGGGACTCCACGGTCTCGCCGTAGCGGAACCGCACCCCGGCGGCCGCGGCGGCTTCGGCCATGGCTTGGGGCAGGGCCCGCATACCGCCGCGCGGGAACCACACCCCGGCCACGGTGTCCATGTAGGCGATCACCGCGTAGGCGGCCAGTGCCCGCTGTGGCGGCACCCCGGCGTAGAGCGACTGGAAGGAGAACACCCTTTGCAGCCGCGGGTCCCGGATGAACCGGCCCACCGCCGGGCCCAGCCTGCCGAAGCCGCCCAGTGCCACCAGCTTCGCCAGCGAGGAGCCGACCAGGTCCAGCGGGGAGTCGAAGTTCGCGCCGATGAACCGGTCCCGCTCCACCGCGTACATCCGGCCCAGCCACTCCCGCAGCCGCAGGTACCCCTGCGCCTCCGCCGGACCGGCGAACCGCCGCACCTCCTCGGCCATCGCCTCGGCCCCGGTGTGCACGTCCACGCTGCTGCCGTCGGCGAACCGCGCCCGGTAGGCCGGGTGCAGCGGCAACAGCTCCAGCCGCCGCTCCAGCGAGTCCCCGACCGCGTGCAACGCCTCCTCGACCAGCTCCGGCATGGTCAGCACGGTCGGCCCGGTGTCCAGCCGGAACCCGTCCACGTCCAGCCGTCCGGCCCGGCCGCCCGGGTGCGGCTCGCGCTCCACCACGGTCACCTCGCGGCCGCTGCCCCGCAGGTGCAACGCCGCTGACAACCCGGCCAACCCACCGCCGACGACCAGGACGTGGTCGCTCCGTCCGGTCACCCGCCGCATGGTCCGCGCTCCGTTCGCCTCACCCGGCCGCCACCACCCGGTCAGTGGTCGCGTCCGGTCAGCACCCTGGCCAACGTACCCAGTTGCCCGGACGGGCCCGCACCAAGGTCCGCCGCGGCCAGCGCCGCCAGCGCGGCCGCGGTGTGCTCGGTGATCATCCGCTCCACCGCCGCCACCGCGCCGACCTCGGTCAGCGCCAGCCGAACCCGGTCCACAGTGGACTCATCCACCACGGCATTCCCGCCCCCGGCAAGGATTCCGCCCAGTAGCTCGGCCACCGCCGCCCGCCCGGCCCGCTCGGCCAGCTGCGCGCCCAGCACCAGCAGCGGAGTCCGCTTGCCCTCCCGCAGGTCGTCCCCGACCGGTTTGCCGGTGACCGCCGGATCGCCGAAGACCCCCAGCAGGTCATCACGCAGCTGGAAGGCCACCCCCAGCGAACGCCCGAACGCCCGCAGCTGCCGCACCATCGGCGCGGGCGCCCCGGCCAGCTCGGCGCCCAGCTGCAACGGCCGCTCGATGGTGTAGCTCGCCGTCTTCAACCGCGCCACCCGCAACAACGCGGGCAACGAGTCCTCGCCCTTGGCATGCGCCCGCAGGTCCAGGTACTGACCGGCCACCATCTCGCTGCGCATCGCCTGCCACGGCTGCCAGGCCCGCCGCAACATGTCGTGGCTGACCCCTGAGCTGACCAGCGCGTCATCGGCCCAGGCCAGCGCCAGGTCCCCGATCAGGATCCCCACGCCATCGCCGAAGCGCTCCGCACAACCCGACCACCCGGCCGAGCGGTGCCGCCCCGCGAACACCACGTGCGCCGCGGGCCGCCCACGCCGGGTGGAGGACCGGTCCATCACGTCGTCGTGCACCAGCGCGCTGCACTGCAGCAGTTCCAGCGCCACCAGCGCCCGCACCACCGAGTCGGCGCGCTCCCCGGCCGGGTCGCCACCGGCGGCCCGCCAGCCCCACCAGGCGAAGGCGGGCCGGATCCGCTTGCCCCCGGCCAGCGCGAGCTCGGTCAGGGCCCGCACCAGCATCGGATCGACACCGCCGCGCACATCGCTGTCGCCGCGCGCTCGGAGGAACTCCTCGATGGCCGGCTCCAGCCCGGCCTCGGTGAGCTCCGCAGCGAACACCACCTGTTCGACAGGCAAGTCCCCCTCCTCCGCTCGCCGCGTCTCCCGCCTGGCGACGCTAGCCGCCACCTCCGGAACGCGCATCCGCGAACGGCGCTGACCTGCGACGACGCCAAGACTGCCGGTCGTGTCCACCGACCCGGGCGAAGGCAGCCCGCGCCCTCGGGATGTAGCGGAGCCGGTACGGCAGAAACGGCCAGAGCCGGGCTACCACCGCCGCGAACCGGCGAAACCGGCGCTCGTCCACCGGCCGCCAGGACGCGCCGATCCTCACCCGCACCACCGGCGGCAGCAGCGCCCTGGTGAGGAACCACAGCACCCGGCCGACCAGCGGCGCGACCAACCGCCACAACGGCGCGGGCAACCACGGCTGCGGCATCGTCTCCGGCCGCTCCACGAACCGCAGCAGCGCCCGCGCCGCCGGAGTCAGCTCCAGCTGCTCGGCGCACACCCGGTCGAAGTACGCCTTGAACTCCGCCCAGTCCTTCGGCACCGGACGATCGCTCACCCCGTACCGCCGATAGGCCACCAGGGACTCCGCGTACAGCTGCTCCCGCTCCGCCTCGGTCAACGGCCGGTCGAAGACCTCCGCGGTCTGGAGCACCACGTCGAGCATGGTCGCGTGCGCCCAGAACCACACCTCCGGATCCAGCGCGTGGTACCGCCGCCCCTGCTCGTCGTGGCCGGTGATGCCGTGGTGGAGCTCCCGGATGCCACGCGCGGTGTCCTCGGCGGCCGGACCGTCGTAGACCACCCCGGCGATCTGCGGGATCGACCGCAGCGTCCGGGCCCACGGCTCGGTGTAGAACGCCGAGTGCTGCACCACGCCGGCGCCCAGTGCCGGGAACATCAGCTCCAGCAGGCCGACCCGGCCGAGCAGCAGCAGCGAGCGGCGGTCACCCGAGTAACGCCAGTGCAGCGATCCGGGACCAGGTGCGGTCATGGCTGACTCCTCCAGGGGGAGTCCCCATCATCGCTCACCCGCCCCAGTGGGCGACATGGGCCGATCCGGGGTCACCGCTCGCTGTCCAGATGCGCCATCAGCGGTTCCGGATACCTGGGACCGGCGGCGGAGTCCGCGGGCACCGCGCGCTCGATCGCCTCGAGGTCCACATCGGACAGTTCCAGGTCGAGCGCGCCAAGGGCCTCGGCCAGCCGCTCCCGGCTGCGCGCGCCCACCAGTGGCACGATGTCCTGCCCCTGGTGCGCCACCCAGGCGATGGCCACCTGCGCGGTGCTGGCGCCCCTGGCCGCGGCCACCGCGCCCAGCGCCTCGGCCAAACCGAGGTTGTGCCCGAGGTTCTCCGGCGCGAACCGCGGACTGTGCCCACGGAAGTCCCCGGCCTGGATGGACCGGTCGGCCGACCAGCGCCCGGACAGCAGGCCCCTGGAGAGCACCCCGTAGGCGGTGATGCCGATGCCCAGCTCGCGGCAGACCGGCAGGATCTCCGCCTCGATGCCACGGGAGAGCAGCGAGTACTCGATCTGCAGATCCACGATCGGGTGTACCGCGGCGGCCCGGCGCAGGGTCTCCGGACCGACCTCGGACAGCCCGATGTGCCGCACGTGCCCGGCCTGGATCAGCTCGGCGATCGCGCCGATGGTGTCCTCGATCGGCACCGCGGGGTCGAGCCGGGCCGGGCGGTAGACGTCGATGTGGTCGGTGCCCAGCCGCTTCAGCGAGTAGGCGGCGAAGTTCTTCACCGCGGCCGGGCGGCAGTCGAAGCCGAGCCAGCCGCCGTCGGCGTCGCGCAGCGCGCCGAACTTGACGCTGACGACCGCCTGGTCGCGGTCCCGGCCGCGCAGCGCCTCGGCGACGAGCAGTTCGTTGTCGCCCATGCCGTAGAAGTCGCCGGTGTCCAGCACGGTCACGCCCGCGTCCAGGGCGGCGCGGATGGTGGCGATGCCCTCGGACCGGTCGGCCGGGCCGTACAGGTCCGACATGCCCATGCAGCCCAGGCCGAGCGCGCCGACCGCCGGTCCGGTGGCGCCAAGGGGACGAGTGATCATGGTGTTGCTTCCTCCGGTCGGTTCGGCGGCGGTGGTGCCGCTGCCACGAGCCTGCCCCGCCCGCCGCGATTTGAGGAGAGGACTCTCCGTCCCTGGATCTGGCCGTCCCAGGACCTGGCCGTCCCAGGGACGCCCTGATCCAGGGACGGGGAGGTCCTGGATAACTGTCGGTGCCGCAGGGCAGGGTGGAGCCGTGGACCGAACCCAACTCGCCGACTTCCTCCGCCGCTGCCGAGCCCGCCTGCAACCCGCCGAGGTGGGCGGCCTCGACCTGGCCCGCCGCCGCACCCCCGGCCTGCGCCGGGAGGAGGTGGCCAAGCTCGCCTGCATCGCCACCGACACCTACGCACGCCTTGAGCAGGGCAGAGGCCGCCATCCGACCACCCAGGTGCTGGCCGCGCTGGCCCGCGCGTTACGCCTGACCGACGACGAACGCGACCACCTGTACCTGCTCGCCGGGCACGAGCCACCGGCCCCGCCCCGCACCACCGAACTCCGGCCCAGCCTGCTCCCGCTGATCTACCGGCTGTGGGACTACCCGGCCATGGTGATCTCCGACCTCGGTGTCTGCCTGGCCCAGAACCCCCTGGCCCGCGCACTAATGGGTGATCTCGCGGGGGCGCACGGCTGGGACCGCAGCTTCCACTGGCGCTGGTTCGCCCGGCCGGAGAGCCGCGCGCTGTTCCCCGCCGAGGACCACGCGGAGCACTCCCGGGTGCAGGTCGCCGACCTGCGTGCCACCGCGGCCCGCCGAGCCGGGGACCAGGACGTGCGCGAGTTCGTCCGGGCCCTGCGCTCGGCCAGCGCGGAGTTCGCCGAGCTCTGGGACCAGCACGAGGTCGCGGTCCGGCGCTCGGACCACAAGCGGTTCCTGCACCCCGAGATGGGACTGATCGAGACCCGCTGCGAGATTTTACTGACCCCCGAGCACGACCAGCGGCTGCTGTTCTACGCCGCGGAACCGGGCACCGTGAGCCACGACCGCCTGCAACTGCTCGGCATGCTGGCGTACCAGACCCCGGAGGATCAGGCCGAGGCAGAGGCCGCGCTGGCGGAGATGGAGGCGATGGACCGATATCCCCAGGAGCCGTTCCAGTCCTGACCTGGCTCCAGCACGATCAGCCCGTCACCGCTGTTGAAGGCGTTCGGCGCGCAGGTCATCGGCTCGATGGTGATGCCGGAACGCGGCGTGCGGGCCGCCGGGGCGTAGTCATCGGTGTAGACCTGGAGGTAGTCGTAGCCGCCGTCCATCCACAGCTCGGTGGTCGTGCCCGCGGCGTCGGCGACCCTGGCCACGGCCAGGCCCTGCTCGTCGCGGACCAGGTCGGTGAACGCGGTGTCCAGGGCGGCTGAGCCGAGCGCGCGAGTGGTGCGGAAGTCCAGCGCGGTGCCCGCCACCGACTCCTTGCCGATGGGCAGCAGGCGGTTGTCGGTGGGGTAGTAGGTGGCGGCAGGGAGGGTCAGCTCGACCAGTCCGGCGGTGGCCAGGTACGGGTGGTGCGCGGCGCCGAAGGGCGCCCGGGTGTGGCCGGTGTTGGTGGCGTGCAAGGTGATCCGCACGCCCTCGGCGTCGACCTGGTGTTCGATGCGCAGGGACAGCTGGAACGGGTAGCCGTACTGCGGCCGCTGTTCCTGGGACAGCACGACGCGGTCCTCGGTGTGCTCGACCAGCGACCACTCGGTCCAGCTGAGCAGTCCGTGCAGGGCGGTGCGCCGGTCGGGCTCGTTGATCGGCACCTGGTGCCGCACACCGTCGAAGGTGTAGGCGCCGTTGTCGATCCGGTTGGGCCACGGCACGATGGTCTTGCCCTGGTAGCTGTCGCCGAGCTCCTCGGCCGCGTGGGTGAGCAGCCGCTCGACGCCGTCGACCCGCCAGGACAGCAGCGTGGCGGCGACTCCCGCCACCACCGCGGTGTGCCGGCCGGAGCGGATCTCGTACAGGCGCCCGTTCGTCGTCATGAGGCGAATTGTGTCATCCGGGATGGCGCGGCGGCGTGGCGAGGCGCTGCCGGGTGGCCGGCGGGTCAGCCTGCCAGCTCGTCGGTGCGGGAGAGCCAGCTGCGGTAGACCGGGGCCTGGTCGGCCTTGGCCCAGTAGGCGCGGATGGCGCTGGTGACCAGGGCGTCGGCCAGTCGCGCCACCGGGCTGTCGGTGCGCACGGCCAGGATGTGACGGAAGTCAGGGCGGGCGCCGTGGAAGGGGCGGACCGAGATGCCCTCCTCCAGCCGGAAGGTCGCCTGGGCCAGCATGACGCCCAGGCCGGTGCGAATGAATTCGCGGGCGTTGGCGCTGTCCAGGCGGTAGGCGATGCGCGGGATGAATCCGGCATTCGCGCACAGGCCGCGGAGGTATTCGGCGCAGCGGATCTCCAGGCCCTGGGGGAGGATCCAGTTCTCCTCGGAAAGGTCGGCCAGGGAGATCTCGAATTCGTTCGCTAGCGAATGTCCTGTTGCGACGGCGATGAACAGCGGCTCGGTGGCGATGGTGTGCACCGCCACACCCGGCAGGCGGTCCAGCGGCATGGCCGGGTGCTCGGCAAGCACACCCAGGTCGGCGGCGCCACCCGCCAGAAGTTCCATCGCGGTCTGCCCGCAGCGTTCCTCCCGGAGGGTGATGCTGGCCTCAGGGGCCAGTTCGTGCAGGCGTTCGGTGATCGGCCCCGGCAGTGGAGTCGGGTGGGCGACGATCCGGATCCGGGCAGGACCGGTGTGCAGCGGGGCGGTGAGCTGGCGGGCCTCCTGGATCAGCTCGTCCACCGAGGGAACCAGGACTTTGGCCCGTTGCACCACCAACTCGCCCAGTGCGGTGGGGCGGGTTCCGTTGCGGTCGCGGTGGAACAGCGTGCCGCCGAAGGCCCGCTCCAGCCGCTGTAGCTGACGGGTCAGCGCCGGTTGGGTGAGGCCGAGCTGGATGGCCGCGCCACTGAGACTGCCCACCTCGCTGATCGCCCGAATCATCCGCAGATGCCGGATCTCCACATCCATGAACCCGATGGTAGGACGCCTGGACCCGGTGCCGTAGCCGCTGATAGGTCCCCTGACTGGCCGAACCATGCCATCGGGTCATGGTCAACTGTCAGTGGCCCCGCCGGTTTGTTCAAATTCTAATGAGTTTCATGTTGTCCTCGACGACACCGGTGCGGCTGGCCACGCGGGTGCTCGAACTTGTGCTGGCGCACCAACGAAAAGCGCGCGGCGGGCGATCTTGTCAGCAAGATCCGTGCCCGCGCTGCCTTTCCGCGCAATTGCCGTCGGTGCTCGACGCCATTTCGGCGAACCGGCCGATCCAGTTCGTGCTGCCCGCCTTTCCGGTCAAGTCGCCCAACCGGGAGAAGGTGCTCGGGCACCTCCCGGACCTGGCCGAGGAGCTCGCGATCGCCTTCCTGGACGAGCTGTGCGCCGAGCTGACCGAGGTGTACCCGCCGGGCGTCCGGCTGACCATCTGCTCCGACGGGCGGGTCTTCGGCGACCTGATCGGCGTGCCGGATGAGGACATCACCGCCTACCAGCACGAGATGGCCGCGTTGATCAGCGCCACCGGTGCGGACCGGCTGGCTCTGTACACATTGGACGACTACGCGCCAGGGGTCAGCCCGGTCTCGCTGCGCGACCTGCTCGACCGCGAGTACACCGAACCGCTGTCCAGCCTGCGCGCCAAGGTCCGCGCCGATCCGGACCTGCGCGCCATGTACCTCGGCCTGGTCCGGTTCCTGCTGGAGGACCGCTACGGCCCGGACTACACCGGCACCCGTGCCGCACTGCAACGGGAGAGCAGGCACCGTGCCTACGGCGTGCTCGCCCGGAGCCGGGCCTGGGGCGAGCTGGTCGGCGCCCGGTTCCCAGCGGCGGTCCGGCTCTCCATCCACCCGCAACCCTGCGGCTCGGCCAAGCTCGGCCTGCTGCTGGGCCGCACCCCGGACGCCTGGCTGACGCCCTGGCACGCGGTGGCCGTGCGCGAGCCAGGCGGATGCACCCTGATGAAACGGATCGAGGCCGAACGGCTGGGCGCGCGACTGGTGCACCGGGCAGGCCGCCCCAGCCACTACGTCCTGCCCTGAGCACCGGAGCGCACCGCAGCTGGACGGGCGGCTGCTCGCGGTGTCCCTGGTGGGGCTGACTGCGGCGATGGTGTCGCCGATCTCGTGGAGCCACCACTGGGGTGTGGTTCGTACCGCTGCTGATCGCGTTGCTGCCGCTGCTGGTGGACGGGGTGGTGTTGCGCGCGGCCGGGGTGTTCGCGGCGCTGCTGAGCTTCGCCTGGCCGCTGCACTTGCTCAACGGGCACCGGATGGACCTGCCGCGGCTGGGACCGATCGGGCTGCCACCCGCCGGTGGGCTGGAACTGTTGTGCCAGAACGCCTATCCGCTGGGGTTCCTGGTCATCGTGGCGTTCGCAGCTCGTCGAGCAGCTGTGCGAACACCGGTTCGGTGATGATCGGGATGCGGTAGTCGCGGGCCTTGCGCGCCTTGGCGGACAGGGAGTCCGGGTCGGCGGCGACCACGACCTTGGTCCAGCGGCAGACGTTCTCCGGGTGGGTGATGAGTCCGGCGGCGCTGGCGTGGGCCTGGAGGAGCTCGCGGGGCTGCTCGGTCTGGCCGGTGAAGGCGATCCGGTCGCCGGGGTCGAGACGGAATCCGGCGGGCAGGGCGACCGGCTCGGCGGCCGGGGCCGGCACGTAGGAGTCCGGGGCGTGGCGGGCGCGGTAGTAGGCGGAGGTGCGGCGGGACTGGCGGTAGGCGGGGGCGTCCTCGCGGCGGGGGCGGCGGGCGACCGGGTGGCCGGGCGCGCCCCGGTGCACCGGTGGCGTGTCCAGGGCGGGCACGAAGGGCCAGTTGCGGGCGCGGGCCGTCGCGATCAACTGCGCCCAGTTGCCGTCGCCCGCGGACAGGTAGTGGGCCAGCAGCGCCGCGGTGGCGCGGGCGTCGTGCAGAGCCGAGTGCGCGTTGGTCAGCGGGATGCCCGCGGCGGCGCAGCAGGCGGCCAGGTTGCGGCGGTCGGTGGTGAGGTAGCGCGGGGCGAGGGTCATGGTGCAGACGCCCTCGGTGGCCCCGGTCGGCAGGGGGACGCCGGCGTTGGTCAGCTCGGCGTGCAGGAAGCGGGCGTCGAAGGTCAGGTTGTGCGCGACCAGGACGCGGCCGGTGAGGCGGGCCACCAGGTCGCCTGCGATGCGGTCGAAGGTGGGGGCGGGCAGGACCTCGCGGGCGGTGATCCGGTGGACGTGCTGGGCGCCCAGGTCACGATGGGGGTTGACCAGGGTGCACCACTCGTCGGTGACCGCGCCTGAGGCGTCGGCCTGCACGACGGCGACCTCGATGATCCGGTCGCGGCCAGCGGCGAAGCCCGTGGTCTCGACGTCCACCACCGCGAAACCCACCGACCCCCCAACCCGTAGCGATCACCGGACGCAGCGTAGCCGTCGCGGTGATCACCGGGCTGTTCAGGCAGGGAGTTCGACGCTTTCGCCGGGGGCCAGCAGGGTCAGCGGCACGCCGGTGCCGGGACCGCGTTCGCCGAGCAGGCTGCTGGTGACGCCCCGGCCCGCCTCGCTGAGCAGCACGTCGTGCACCTGGTAGGCCTGCCTCGGCTTGACCTCGCGCAGGTAGTCGACCAGGTGCGCCAGCCGGGACCAGGGCGCGTGCAGCGGCAGCAGCAGCGTGTCCACCCGGCGTTCCGGCACGGTCAGCGCGTCGCCGGGGTGGAACACCGTGCCGCCGAGCAGGAAACCGCTGTTGCGCACCAGCGGGATCTCCGGGTGGATCTCGGCGTGCCAGTCGCCGTGCACCTCCACCTCGACCGCGCCGATGTCGAACCGGTCGCCGTGCCCGACCGCGGTGACCCGCCCGCCCAGCCCGGTGAGCTGCGCCGCCACCGTGTCGGTGGTCCAGATCCGCAGCGCCGGGTCGGCCTCCAGGGCCGCGCGCAGGCGCTGGCCGTCGAAGTGGTCGAAGTGCTCGTGCGTGATCAGCACCGCGGTGGCGCCAGTGAGCGCCTCGGGCTCGGTGAACGCGCCGGGGTCGAGCACGATGGCCTCGCCCTCGTGCTCGACCCGGACACAGGCGTGCCCGTACTTGGTCAGTCGCATGTGCCGAACGCTACCGCCGGGCCGCGCGGCTCGCGGCTCAGAACGCGGTCGGCGGCACCCCGTCCCAGGCCGCCCGCAGCTCGGTGGACACCCGGTCCTGGCTGATCGACGGGTGTTCGGCGAAGAGCAGGGTGTCCCGGGTGGCCGGGTCGAACGGTCGCCAGCGGGGCAGCTCCGGCAGGCGCGGGTCGCCGGTGCGGGCGAAGGCGCTGAGCGAGTCGTTGAGCTGCCGGGCCAGCCGGTCGGCGACCTGGCGATCGGCTTGCGGGTGCAGGCGTTGCGGGTCGGCCTTGCCGAAGGTGAAGGGCAGGTCGCTGGCGTGCACCGGGCCCAGCGGGGAGGCGTGCGCGTAGTCGAAGCGGTAGGCCCAGGCGCGGCCGCCCGCGCGGTGCACGGCCTCGGCCAGCCAGATCGAGGGGAACTGGACGAAGATGTCGCTGGCCAGGTCCAGGCGCGGATCCCGGCCGGCCGGGGTGTGCCGGCGGTAGGCGGCCTGGATGGCGGCGAAGCGGTCCGCGCCGGCCACCGACCTCAGCTTGTTCTCCATGCCGGGGACGAACATCGGGAAGACCCCGGCGAGCTGGTTGGACTCGTCCCGGCAGGTGCCGATCAGCACGTCCACCTTCGCGGAGATCCGGCGCAGCGGGTGCACCGGCAGCACGTGCCCGTCCAGGACCTGGTGGAAGACCTCGCCGCCGAGCTCGGGGGCGGTGCTGGCCTCGGCGGCCGCGGCCACCACCTCCGCGGCCGGGACGGTGAACAGCTTGGGCGAGCCGGGGGAGGGGATGCCGAGCCGCTTCAGCACGAAGTCGGTGGTGCGCTGGGCCTGGGCCGGGGTGAAGTGCGGGCGGGCGCCGCCGCTCTGCGTCACCGCGCGCCGGAACAGGCCGGCGGCGGCGGGCGCGCCGAGCAGCGAGCCGATGGACATGCCGCCCGCGGACTCGCCCATCACCGTGACGTTGCGCGGGTCCCCGCCGAAGGCGCCGATGCACCGGCGCACCCAGCGCAGCGCCTCGACCTGGTCCAGCAGCCCCGTGTTGCCGGAGCCAGGCCTGCCGGGCAGGTGCAGGAAACCGAAGGCGTGCAACCGGTAGTTGAGGGTCACCAGCACCACATCGTTGCGCTCGGCGAAGACCGTGCCGTTGTAGTCGCTGCCCGCGCCGCTGACGAACACGCCGCCGTGGATCCACACCACCACCGGGCGGCGACCCCGGGTGCCGCGCGAGTAGACGTTGAGGAACAGGCAGTCCTCGCTCTCCGGACCCGGCGGCCGGGGCGGCCCGGGGAGCTGGTGGGCCACCGGGCCGAACTCGGTCGCCGCGCGCACCCCGCGCCAGGGCCGCACCGGCCTCGGCGCGGTGAACCGGTGCTCGCCGGTGGGCGCCTCGGCGTAGCGGATGCCGCGCCACACCGTGATCCCGTCCTGCCGGACCCCGCGCAGCTTGCCCAGCGGCGTGCACGCCAGCACGTCCGAGTCGGCCCCGCCCGCGGCCGCCGCCGTGCCCGGCAGCGCCGCCGCCAGTGCCGCGCCCCCGGCCAGTCCGAGCGCCGTCCGCCTGTCCACCTCTGCCACGTCAGCCTCCCGTATCCGTTGTCGACCGCAAGCTCACCTGGGACTGCCTGAAACCGGTCGTCCCGAACGCTCAGACGCCGAAAACCAGCGAACAGGGGTCGCGGCATGACGAGAACCGGCGAGCTGGACCCCAGGATGGTGACCGCGTTGCCGGCCACCCGGCCCCGGCCGGTGCCGGACGAGGTGGACCAGCGGCTCATCGCGCTGCTGCGCGCCGACGGCAGGCCCGGCAACCTGCTGGTCTCGGTCGTCTGCCGGGACGGCGAGGACCTCTACGACCTGATCACCGGCCCCCTGGGCGCGCTGCCGGAGGTCACCGGCGTGGACGTCACCCCGGTGCTGCACGTGGCCCGCCGCGCCGGAGTCAGCCACTCGGCGTGAAGTACGGCGTGGTCGGCGGCCCGGCCGAGGGTGGCGGCACCTGGAGTACCGGCACCGGTTTGCCGCCGGGGTTGCCCTTGGTCTTGGCGCTGAAGGAGAGCTGACCGCTGGCGGCGGGCACCTGGTAGGCGTTGTTCAGGTTGAGCAGCTGGCTCAGCACGTCCGCCGGGGTGGGCAGCCGGTCGGCCGCCCTGGACTGCTCGGCGGCCAGCCGGATCGCGCGGGCCGCGGTCACCATCGCGTCGTGGTGCATCACCGCGTACCCGTCATCCAGCGAGGCCTGGCTGAAGTGCTCGGTGAACGCGGCGTGGAAGTCCCGGTAGTTCGGCGCTTCCGGCGCACCCTCCCGCCACCGCTCGGCATCCACCGAGGAGGCGTAGACCGCGGTCACGTTGGCCGCGACCAGCTTGCTGATGAGCACCTTCACCAGGCCGAAGCCGGTGGCCCCGGTCAGCACGGTGAGCGGCTCGGCCCGGCACACCCGGTGGCTGAGCGCCTCGACGAAGCTCACCAGGTCGCTCTCCCGGCCCGCGTAGAACACCAGCTGCGGGTGCACGGTGCAGATGTTCTTGGTGATGCCGTCGAACATGTTGGGCGTGGCCTCGCCGGGGATGGAGGCGCCGACGAAGCTCTGCGGCGGGTAGCGCAGGTAGCCGCCGCGGTTGCCGAACTCCCGTTCCAGGGCCTGCTTGAGTGTGCGGGTGTAGAGGTCGGGCTGGTTGGCGTCGTAGACCAGCAGGCCTTCGCGCAGGTCGGGCCGGGTGGCCAGGTGGCGGGCCAGCGCGGCCACGTAGTCGGTGTTGGTGGCATTCGCCCGGATCAGGCCGGTGATGTGCTCGTGGTCCAGGCCGTCGGCGGTGATCAGCGCGCCGATCATGGGCAGCTTCAGCGCGGAGAGCCGTTTCGCCGCGGTCTCGGTCTGCGCCACGCTCATGCCCAGCCCGGCCACCGCGACCAGCCGGTCCGCTCCGCTCATCCGGTTGGCCAGCTCGGCCACCACCGGCTCCCAGTGCCGCAGCCCCGATCCGGCGTTGGCCAGCAGCAGCCGGACCAGCGGCTGCGGATCACCGGCCAGCGAGCTGCGGTTGACCCGCTGCTGCCCGACGAAGGTGCCCTGTACCAGCCGTAGGATCTTGGCCCCGTCCAGCGCGCTGGAGCCGTTCCAGGTCAGCGGGGACAGCAGCGCCACGCTGACGTAGGGCTTGTTCTGCGCCAGCACCCACTCATTCTCGGCCAGGATCTTGCGCTGCACCTCGGCCAGGTCCGGGTGGAACTCATAAGAGCCATCGGTGATCCCGACGCACTCACCGTCCACATCGGACACTCCGGAGGACGGTCCGCCGCAGGCGTCCAGCAACCGCCCGGCCGCCCAGGTGCCGACCCCGGCCAGCAGCACCACCACCGCGGTCAGCACCAGCAGCCTGACCAGCCGTCGTCGGCGGCGCGCCCTGGTGGGCGGGGGAGTGAACAGGTCCTGCTCGACCTCGGCGATCATGACTGCTCCGCGAGTCGGTGGTAACGGCGGGCCTCCTCCAGCAGCACGGTGGGCGCCGCGCCGGAGGAGGTGGCCAGGTCGGTGCAGAAGGAGTCGATCTCCTGGTACAGCTCGCCCCGGGTGTTGCGGCGCAACGGATCCGCGTCCAGCCACAGCGCGGCCACCAGCCCGGCGGTGGCACACTGCACCCGGTCGGACAGGGGCAGGTCCCTGGTGAGCGCGCGCACCTCGGCCACCGCGGGCTCCCGGTGCGGCAGGCGGTTGGGCGCGGCGGTCACCTGGTGCAGCTCGGCCAGCCAGACCTGGGTGTCCACTTCGGACAGTCGCTGAGCCTCGGTGGTGGCCACGGCGGCCAGGTCACCGGCGGCCAGGGCGTAGTAGCGGGCGGCCACCGAGCCCGCCGGGCTGTGCTCGCGCAGCGCGCCGAAGACCCCGGTCCAGCTCGCCACGTCGGTCTCCGGCCGTTCGGCCAGGCGTCGCAACAGCAGGCGCCGCAACAGGTTCCCGTGCTCCGGCCACAGCTGGGCGGCCTTGATCTCGGTCAGCGGGGTGCCGTCGCCGGCGTGCAGCCGCCGCTGCCCGGCCAGCCACAGCCCGTCGTCCTCGGTGCGGGCCGCGGCGCAGGTGATCAGGTCGGCTAGCACGGTCAGCTCCGGGAAGTCCAGCTCCACCGGCTGGTCCTGGAGCAGGCGGTGCAGCATCCGGTCGGCCACGCACAGCCGCTGTTCCTGGCCCAGGCCGTGCGGCTCCTGCCGGGTGAGCAGCTCGGCCAGCTCGGGCCGGTCCTCGGCGTGTGCGCGCAGCGCGTCCACCAGCAGCCGGACCGCGGCCGGGTGGCCGCCGGTGAAGCGGTGCACGGTGTGCGCGATCCGCCGGTCGTCGCCGATCCGCTTGCCCAGCGCGGCGACCCGCTCGCGCACCTCCGCCTCGGTCAGGTCGGGCAGCCGCAGTCGCAGCCACCGCGGGCGACGCGGTTCCAGCCTGCGGCGCAGTTCGGCGTAGTTGCGGTCGCGGTCGGTCAGCGCGGCCACGTCGGCCGGGTCCACCCGGTCCAGCAGCAGACCCCGGCTGGTGGCCACCAGGGTCAGCGGATCGGGGTCGGACTGCTGCCGGGTGTCGGTGAGCCGGTCCAGGAACCGGCGGCCCAGCAGGGTGTCCGCGTTGTCCAGCAGCGCCACGCAGTTCAGCGACCACTCCTGCGCGCGGCGGGTGCGGAAGGCCGCGCGCAGGTCGGCCAGGAACGCCCGGCACAGCAGCTGCTCCAGCAGGTAGCGGTCGTGGTCGTCGGCGCCCTCGCGCGCCCACAAGTTGAGGTCCACCAACACTTCCAGTGGGTCCTCGTCCCGGTCCGGCGCGCGGTCCTGGTGCTTGAACCAGGTCAGGAACCGGCCCAGCGTTACCCTGGTCCACCGCCAGCCGCTGGCCCAGCCGACCAGCGCGCCGGTCAGCTTGCCGATCAGCCCGGCGGGCACCGCGGCGGGCAGCTGCGCGGCGTTGAGCGCGTCCCCGGCCGCGGTCTCCAGGATCTGGGCCAGGGCGTCGAGCTTGCGCCGCTGTTGCAGCGTGGCCAGCACCGTGCGGCGGGCGGCAGGCCGGTCCTCTTGGTCGAGGTCGAGCGCGATCACCACGTTGGCCGCGGCCAGCCGGGGGAAGCGCAGGTATCCGTAGCCGCGGCACCAGCGGTTGAGCTGGAAGGCCAGCGCGGAGAGCAGCTGCGCGACCGAGGCGTGCCTGCTGGACTCCAGGTCCAGCCGGGCGTAGGGCACGTTCTGGTCCAGGCGTTCGCCGAGCTCGGTGAGCAGCGTGGTCTTGCCGCTGCCCCGGGAGCCGGTGACCACCAGCACCGGATAGCGCTGGCTGGTCGGGCGCCCGTGCTGCTCCGGCCGGGACATCAGCTCCCGGACCAGGCGCATGGCTGCACTGCGTGATCGGCCCATGGCTCGACGTTAACCACGCGGTTCGGGCAGGGTCCCGGAGTGCCTGAAACGTTATGCGGTCAATCGATTACGCACAGCCACCGGCAGGAGTCAGGGTGGCCAGCAGCGACTCGGCCTCGGCCACCAGGAAGTTGTCCTGGATCCGCCGGGCCAGCCCGGCCGCGGCGCGGGCGTAGGCGCGGGCCGGCCGGGGATCGCGGGCCGACCAGGCCCGGGACAGCGCCAGCAGCGCGTCCACCTCGCCGTAGTGGTTGCGGTCCCCGCGGTAGTGCTGCCGTGCCCAGCGCAGGCAGTGCAGGGCCTCGTCGGTCTGGCCGAGCCGGGTGTGCGCCTGGCCGAGCACGATCAGCGAGTGGTGCTCGGCGATGGTGTCCGCGCAGCGCCTGGCCAGCTCAAGGGACTCCCTGGCCAGTTCCAGGGCCTCGCGCGGGTTGCCGGTGTCCATGTGCAGCTCGGCCAGTTCGGCCAGCACGTAGCGCTGCGCCCAGTCCGCGCGCACTTCCCTGGTCACCGCGAGGGCGTGCCGGAGCCTGCGCTCGGCCAGCCCGCTCTGGCCCAGCACCCTGGCGTGCGAGCCCAGCAGGTAGAGCACCCACGGGTTGTGCGGCGGCACCGCGGGGTGCTGGGCGAGTTCTTCGGCGGCGTCCCGGTGACGCAGCGCCTCCTCGTGCTCGCCGAGGCGGTGGCAGACGTAGAACAGCGCGTTGAGCGTGGTGAGGTGCGAGATCGGGTCGTGCCGCTCGGCCTGGTGCAGCGCCAGGACGCGCAGCTCGTTGGCCTTGATCGCGGCCAGGCTCTGCTCGCGCAGCCGGTAGGAGCCGATGTCGGTGTGGATGGCGGCCGCGCCCGCGGTGAGCCCGGCCTCGGCGTAGCGCTCCAGCGCTCGCTGGTACAGCTCGACGGCCTGCTCGCGGCGTTCCCGGTACCGTTCCGCGTCCGCCAGGCTGATCAGCGCCACCACCTGCCCCGCCGGGTCGCCCTCGGCCTGCGCCGCGGCCAGGGTGGCCTGCGCGGCCGGCAGGCAGGCCGGGCTGGGGCGGAGCAGGAAGTAGTTGCGCACCACGCCCATCAGCCGCCAGGTCGCCGGGCGCGGGCCGTGCTCGGCGGCGTGCGCGATCAGCGCGGTGATGTTGCCGATCTCGGCGTCCAGCCAGTCGGTGGCCACCCGGTAACCGTCGAAACTCACCTCCGGCGGCACCGGCGGGGTCGGGGCCAGCGGCACCTGCCGCCAGTGGCCGTAGAGCGCCCACGAGGCGGTCTCCACGGTCTGGGTGTACCAGCCGTAGAGCCGCAGCACCGCCGCCGTGCGCTCAGCCGGGGCGAGCTCCAGGGCGGCGCGTTCGGCGGCGTACTCGCGGAGCAGGTCGTGCAGGGTGATCCGGTCGTTCGCGGCCGGGCGGATGAGGTGCGCGGTGCTCAGCCGCGCCAGCGCGTCCTCGGCCTCGGCCAGTGCACAGCCGGCCAGCGCGGCGACCGCCTCGGCGCTGAACTCGGCGATGGGGGCCAGGCCGAGCAGCCGGAACACCGCGCGGGCCGGTGGTTCCTGGGCCAGGTAGGAGCAGTCGAAGGTGGCCCGGACCCCGCTGAGCTCGTGCTCGCCGATCTCCAGCGCGCTGAGCCGGTCGCCGTCGAGCAGCTCGCCGACCATCCCGGACAGCGGCCAGGACGGGTGCGCGGCCAGGTTCGCCGCAGTGATCCGCAGCGCCAGCGGCAGCCGGGCGCAGGCGTTGATCAGCTCCGCGGCCGCGTCCGGTTCGGCGGCCAGCCGCTCGGCGCCGACGGTGGCCGCCAGCAGCTGTCCCGCTTCCTCGTCGTCGAGCACGTCCAGCACGATCGCGCGCACCCCGGCCAGCCGGTTGCGGCTGGTGACCAGGACCTGCGCGCCGGGGCCGACGGCCAGCAGCGGGCGGAGCTGCTCGTCGTCGAAGACGTTGTCCAGCAACACCAGCAGCTGTCGTTCGGCCACCAACGAGCGGTACAGGTTCGCCGCGGCCGACAGCTCGGCGGGCACCCGTTCGGCAGGCACGCCGAGTCCGCGCAGCAACCGGTCCAGCGCGGCCAGCGGGGTCAGCGGCTGGCCGGGGGTGTGGCCGAGCAGGTTGAGGTAGAGCTGGCCGTCCGGGAACTCCGCGCGCACCCGGTGCGCCCAGTGCACGGCCAGCGCGGTCTTGCCGACCCCCGCGGTGCCGGTCAGCAGCACCGGTTCGCTGCCCGGTTGCAGCTCGTCGAGCTCGGCCAGCGCGGCGGTGCGGCCGGTGAACCCGCCGATCGCGGGAGGTAACTGCGCCGGGCGGGGCACGGCCGCCGGGACCACCGTGGTGAAGGTGCTGTGCGCGGCGGGCACCTCGCCGCGCAGCACCCGCAGGTGCGCCTCGCGCAGCGCGGCGCTGGGCCGGACCCCGAGGTCGGTGTCCAGGCGGTCGCGGATGCCGGTGAAGACCTCCAGCGCGGCGGCCTGACGGCCCGAACCGGCCAGCGCGAGCAGCAGCACCGCGTGCAGGTCCTCGTGCAGCGGGTGCTCGGCGGCCAGCGGGCGCAGCACGCGCACCGCCTGCTCGGCCCGGCCCAGCCGCACGGCCAGCGCGCCGTAGGCCAGCGCGGCCTCGATCCGGCGCCTGCCCACCGCGACCGCCACCGGGTGCTCGCGCAGCCTGCCCGGCAGGTCGGCCAGCACCGGGCCGCGCCACCGGTTCAGCGCCTGCTCGTACTCGGCCAGTGCGGCCACCGGGTCGGTGCCGGCCAGGCTCTCCGCGCGGTCCAGGCCATCGGCGAACTCGGCCAGGTCGAGCTGGCCGGGGCCCGGGTTGAACAGGTAGCCGCCGTGCAGGGTGACCAGGCGGTCGCGGTCGCCGTCGGGCAGCTGCTTGCGCAGCCTGCTGAGGTAGGTGTGCACCAGGCTCTGCCGGGACTCCGGCGGCCGGTCGCCCCACAGCGCGTGGGTGATCTCGCCGTGGCTGACCAGCTGCCCCGCCCGCAGCGCGAGCAGGCCGAGCAGCAGCCGGGGCATGGCCGCCGAGGAGTCCAGCACGGTCGAGCCGCGGGAGAGCAGCAGCGGTCCGAGCACGCCGACGCGCAGCTCGCCCGGCTCGGGCAGCTCCGGATCGGGCAGGCCGACCACCGCGGCCAGCCGCCGCAGGGTGTCCCCGCGCGGGACCTTCACCTCGCCCTGCTCGACTCCGCGCACCGTGCGCACGCTCAGCCCGGCCCGCGCGGCCAGCTCCTCCTGGGTGAGTCCACTGCGCAGCCGGGCGGTGCGCAGCGCCGAAACCCACGGTGTGCCAGCCACCCCGCAATGCTGCCTGGGCCGGAGCTGGCCTGGCACACCGGGTCTGTGCCGGGCGTTGTGGTAGGTGTTCTCCTGACGGTGGCGCGGGGGAGGAGCAGCGGGGATGAACGCGGGCGAGCCGGTCCGGCAGGCGGTGCTGGAGGCGGTGCTGGAGCGGATCACCTTCGCCAACGAGGAGACCGGCTACACCGTGGCCAGGGTGGACACCGGGCGCGGCGGCGACCTGGTGACCGTGGTCGGCGCGCTGCTGGGCGCGCAACCGGGGGAGTCGCTGCGGCTGCGCGGCCGGTGGGGTTCGCATCCGCAGTACGGCAAGCAGTTCCACGTGGAGGACTACACGACGGTGCTGCCCGCCACCGTGCAGGGCATCCGGCGCTACCTGGGTTCCGGGCTGATCAAAGGCATCGGGCCGGTGCTGGCCGACCGGATCGTCGAGCACTTCGGCGTGGACTCCCTGGACGTCATCGAGCAGCACCCCGAGCGGCTGATCGAGGTGCCCAAGCTGGGCCCCAAGCGCACCAAGCTGATCGCGGCCGCCTGGGAGGAGCAGAAGGCGATCAAGGAGGTGATGGTCTTCCTGCAAGGGGTCGGGGTGTCCACCTCGCTGGCGGTGCGGATCTACAAGCAGTACGCGGAGAAGTCCATCGAGGTGGTCCGCCAGGAGCCCTACCGGCTGGCCAACGACGTGTGGGGCATCGGGTTCCGCACCGCCGACACCATCGCCAAGTCGGTGGGCATCCCGCACGACAGCCCGCAGCGGGTCAAGGCCGGGTTGCAGTTCACCCTGTCCGAGGCGACCGGCAACGGCAACTGCTTCCTGCCGGAGCAGGAGCTGATCAGCGAGGCGATCAAGATCCTCCAGGTGGACACCGGCCTGGTGATCGACTGCCTGGCCGAGCTGGTCGAGGAGGAGGGCGTGGTCCGGGAGCAGGTGCCCGGCGAGGACGCGGACGCCCCGGTGGGCGCGATCTACCTGGTGCCCTTCCACCGCGCCGAGGTCAGCCTGGCCGCCTCGCTGCTGCGGCTGCTGCGCGCGGGGGCGGACTGGATGCCGGACTTCGCCTCGGTGGACTGGGCCAAGGCGCTGGCCTGGTTGCACCGGCAGAACAAGACCGAGCTGGCGCCCGCGCAGGAGGAGGCGGTCAAGCTCGCGCTGACCAAGAAGGTCGCGGTGCTCACCGGCGGACCGGGCTGCGGCAAGAGCTTCACCGTCCGCTCGATCGTGACCCTGGCCAGGGCGAAGAACGCCAGGGTGCTGCTGGCCGCGCCCACCGGCCGCGCCGCCAAACGCCTCACCGAGCTGACCGGCCACCCGGCGGCCACCGTGCACCGCCTGCTGGAGCTCAGACCCGGCGGGGACGCCGCCTACGACCGGGACCGCCCACTGCCCGCGGACCTGGTGGTGGTGGACGAGGCGTCCATGCTGGACCTGTTGCTGGCCAACAAGTTGGTCAAGGCGGTCGGCCCCGGCGCGCACCTGCTGCTGGTGGGAGATGTGGACCAGCTCCCGTCGGTGGGCGCGGGCGAGGTGCTGCGCGACCTGCTGGCCGAGGGCAGCCCGATCCCGCACGTGCGGCTGACCCAGGTGTTCCGGCAGGCGCAGCAGTCCGGCGTGGTCACCAACGCGCACCGGGTCAACGCGGGCGAGCCGCCGGTGACCGACGGCCTGGACGACTTCTTCCTGTTCCCGGTGGAGGAGGCCGAGGCCGCCGCGGAGCTGACCGTGGACGTGGTGGCCCGCCGGCTGCCGAAGAAGTTCGGCGTGAACCCCCGCCGCGACGTGCAGGTGCTGGCCCCCATGCACCGCGGCCCGGCAGGCGCGGGCGCGCTGAACCTGGTGCTGCAGGAGGCGCTGACGCCCAGCCGCCCCGACGTGCCGGAGCGCCGCTTCGGCGGCCGGGTGTTCCGGGTGGGGGACAAGGTCACCCAGATCCGCAACAACTACGACAAGGGCGCCAACGGCGTCTTCAACGGCACCCTGGGCGTGGTGGTCGCGCTGGACAACGACGAGCAGAAGCTCACCGTGCGCACCGATGAGGACGAGGACGTCGACTACGAGTTCAGCGAGCTGGACGAGCTGACCCACGCCTACGCGGTCACCATCCACCGCAGCCAGGGCAGCGAGTACCCGGTGGTCGTCATCCCCCTGACCACCAGCTCCTGGATGATGCTGCAACGCAACCTGCTCTACACCGCGGTGACCCGGGCGAAGCGGATCGTGGTGCTGGTCGGGTCGCGGCGGGCGATCGGTCAGGCGGTGCGCACGGTGGGCGCGGGCCGCCGCCACACCGCGCTGGCCTGGCGACTGCGCGATCACGCCGGCTCGTAACGCAGCGGCACCTCGACCCCGGCCCGCCGGAACAGCCCGGCCACGATCTTGTTGAGCATCCGGTTGACCGCGGCGGAGTCCTTGGCCCGCAGCATCTCGGCGGTGAGGATGTGCCGGGAGTCCTGCCAGGGCTCGCCGGGGTGGAAGACGGTGAGGATGACGGTGACGCCGTAGGGACGCGGGGTGGCTTGCACGCGCCAGGCCGGGCCGGTGGGCGGGACCAGCGGGATGCGCTGGGTGCTCCAGGTCCAGGAGTGCATGCAGTAGAGGAGCTGGTCGGTGGTCACGCCCTTCATGGTTGGCTTTGCCAGGCTGGCAAGGTAAATCCGCAGCGTCGCTCGATAGGGTGAGATTTCCTTGCCCCGCAACGCTTTTTGCCAGCCCGGCCGCGGCTCAGGCCTCGAACCCCAGCGCTCGCATGTAGACCGCGAACGGTTCCCCGGCCGGAATCACCCTCGCCGCCTCGAACTCCAGCACGTCCGTGGTGCGCATCCCGGTGCGCCGGGCCAGTTCCGCGGCGGTGACCCCCTGGGTCTCGCGGGCCTCGCGCAGCACCTTGGCCAGGTCCTCGGCGTCTTCGCGCGGGGTGAAACCGTTCGTCATCGCTGCTCCTTGCCGTGGTGGTTGAGGGCGTGCTCGCACAGGGCGAGCAGTTCGCGGGTGTAGCCGGGCAGGTCCAGGTCCGGCTGGGTGAGCAGGTGCTGCAACGCGCCGGAGAGCAGCTGCCGGATGATCACCGCGACGGTGCCGGGGTCGAACTCGCGGAACTCGCCCGTGCGCTGTCCGCGTTCCAGCACCTCGGCCAGGCCGGCGAGCTCGGCGGCGTTGTTCGCCGCGACCCACCGGCTCAGCGCCTCGGGATGACCCTGGAGGATCTGCACCAGTGCCCGCATGTGCGTGCGGTGGGTGTCGTAGAACCTGATGCTGCCCTCCAGGTACCCGCGCAGGGCGTGCCAGGCGGAGGTGGCCTCCGCGCTTTCCGGGCGCACCACCGCGCCGCCGGTGGCGTAGACCTCGGCGACCACCTGGCCGATCAGGTCGTCCTTGCCGTCGAAGTGGTAGGAGATCAGTCCGGGGCTGCTCAGCCCGGCCCGCCGGGCGATCTGCGCGAAGGATGCCTTGGCGTAGCCGAGTTCGGCGATGGTCTCGATCGCGGCGAGCACGATCTGCTTGCGGCGGGCGGCCTCGGTGAACGTCAGTTCGCTCGACCCAGGATTAGGTTGCACAACCTAAATCTAGTGCATTCATCAAACCGGCCCGCGGCGGGCTAGAACAGGCCGATCACCAGCGACATGGCGAGGAAGAGCACCAGCTGGTAGCCGCAGTTGATGAGGGTCAGCTTCGGCGGCTTCAGCTCGAAGGCGTTGTGCTGGAGCAGTGTGGTCGCCGAGAACGTCAACCAGGCCACCAGGCCGACCAGCAGCGCCAGGCCCACTGACTTGTCGCCGGTGGCCGCCGATGCGATCTCGATGCCGGCCGCCAGTCCGACCGCGGTCACGCTGTTCGCGATGAGGAGCTGGACCATGTTCCGCCTGCTGGCCTTCTTGGACCGTTCCGGGGTCAGGCCGGTCAGCTTCCACCACACGAACACAAAGCCGATCTTGCTGTACCACAGGCCCGCCACGGCCATGCCGACCACGATCGCGAGCACGGTGGCCAGCCAGTTGATCTCCATGGCGCAACTCCCTGGTTGTCCGGACGCCGGAGCGTGATAAAATCAACCGCAATGGAAAAAGTCAAGCGCTCTGCTGGTCGCTCCTACGGTCAGTACTGCGGAGTCGCCCGCGCCTTGGACGTGGTGGGCGACCGCTGGAACCTGCTGATCGTGCGCGAGCTGCTGCCCGGCCCACAGCGCTACAACGAGCTGAAGACCTCCCTCGCGGGGATCGCGACCAACCTCCTGGCGGAGCGGCTGCGGAGCCTGGAGGGGAACGGGATCGTCGAGCGGCGGCTCGGCGATGCGGGAGTCCTCTACGCCCTGACCCCGTGGGGCGCGGGGCTTCGCGAGCCGATGGAGGCGCTGGGCAGGTGGGGCGCGCCGCTGATGACGACCGGACGTGACGGCGACTCGTTCCAGCCGCGCTGGCTGGTGGTCGCGCTGCCCGCGCTGCTGCCAGGCGTGACCGCGACTCCCGCGCTCGAGCTGGGCTTCGAGGTCGACGGCTTCCTCGTTGTCCTGCACATCGATGAGAACGGTCCGCGCGCGGTGACCAAGCCCGACCGCCGGCCGGAGACGGTCCTGGCGGCCGAGCCGGAGGTTGTCGTCGGGCTCGCGGCCGGTGCGCTCACGGTCGACCAGGCGGTCTCGGCGGGACGCCTCCAGGGTGATGTGGAAGTGCTTCGTGGAGCTTTTCCCGCTGGGCGGGCTACCGCTCTGCCCGCGGCCGATTCCCGCTAGCCGACGCTGCTTGTCGGCAGGTCGACCGTTGTTGTGCTTGTGAATTTTGCCAGCGTGATTATTTCAGTGTTGATCGAAATTAAGCCGCGAAACGGCAAACGACAACCCCGCCGAGATCGGCCGAACGGCTCAGCGGGCCTGGGTGGCGAACTCGTGCAGGAGAGCTCCGGTGGCCCCGGGGTCCTCGAACATGGGCGTGTGGCCGACCCCGTCGAGGATCTCGACCCGGGCGCCGGGCACCCGCCGGTAGTCCTGGGCCGAGGACGGCTGCCACCGCCGGTCCCGCGCGCCGAAGACCACCAGGGTCGGCAGGCCGATCGCGGTGAGCCGGTCGGGAAGGGGCCGTTCGGTCAGGAACGTGCTGGCGGCTTCGTCGGTCGCGGTGAGGGCGCGGTAGGTCATGCCGCGGATGTCGGCGATGAGCCGGTCGGGGACGGGCACCTCGCGGGTGAACGCGGTGCCGACCGCCTCGCGGATCATGCTCTCGGTGCGCAGTCGCCAGAGCAGCTCACCGAGCACCGGGGTGGTCAGCAGGTCGGCGGTGGCGCTGTTGCCGAGGAAGGCGTCCAGCCGGGGGCCGGTGGAGATCAGCATGATCGCGGCCACCAGGTCGCGGCGCCGCTCGGCCAGTGCGGTGGCGACGTAGCCGCCGGTGGAATGGCCGACGATGGTCGCGCGGCGGATGCCCAGGTGATCCAGCACGGCGGCGATCCGGTCGGCCTGCTCGGGAATGCCGTAGCCGGTAAGGGGTTTGGCCGATCCGCCGTGGCCGAGCAGGTCCAGCCGCAGCACGTGCAGGTCGCGCATACCCGGCAGCACCGGATCCCACCAGGCCGTCGAGCCGGTCAGTCCGTGCAGCAGCACTACCGCGGGCGCGCCGGGCGGCCCCTCCCGCGCGAAGTGGATGTCCCCGCCGGGTAGGCGCACGATCCGCGCGCCGGTGGCTTCGGCGGTCTCGGTGCGTACGGCCACCGTGTTCGCCGCGAGCAGGAGGGCGAGACCGCCGAGGGCCAGCAGGGTGATCCGCCTTCGCCGTCCGCGTGGGGTGGGTTTCTGGTCCATGGCGACACCTTCGCGTTGGGCGGGGCGCGGGGTCTTGGAGAAATGTCCACGGCCTAGGGTCGGGGTGTGCGAGACACCGCCGCCTGGGAGATCGCGCGACCGGCGCGGACGCGGCCCGGTGCGGACCTGGCCGGGTTCCGCATTCCCGGCGACCGCCCGGCCGAGCTGCGGGCCATCCCGCATCCGGCCGTCACCGTGGCCATCGAGTTCAGTGGCCGTCCGGTGGCCGTGGGCGGGCGGCGGATGACCAGCGTGGTCGCGGGGCTTGGCTTCAGCGTGTTCCGGGTGCGGGCTGAGGGGGTGGATTGCGTGCAGTTGCGGCTGTCCCCGTTGCTGGCGCACCCGGTGCTCGGGCTGCCGCTGGCGGAGTTGCGCGGGCAGGTGCTCTCCCTCGATGACCTGTGGGGCCGGGGCACGTCGGCGCTGCGCGAGCGGTTGCACGACGCGCGCACCTGGCCGGCGCGGTTCGCGCTGGTCGAGGCCGAACTGGCGGCGCGACTGGACGCGGGCCGGACGGTTGATCCCGAGGTGGCCTGGGTGTGGCGGGAGATCCTGGGCAGCCACGGCCGGGTGCGGGTGCGCGAACTGGCGGCGCGGACCGGGTGGAGTCGTCAGCGACTGTGGTCCCGCTTCGGCGCGCAGATTGGCCTGACCCCCAAGCGCGCGGCCATGCTGGTCCGCTTCGACCACGCCGTGCACCGCCTGGTGCGTGGGCACAGCGCCGCGCGGGTGGCGGCGGAGGGCGGTTACGCCGACCAGTCCCACCTGCACCACGAGATCCGCGCGTTCACCGGCACCACCCCGGTGGCCGCCGCGGGTGAGCCGTGGCTGGCGGTGGACGAGCGGGCGTGGCCGGGCTGAGCGGTCAGGGCGTCAGGGCCAGCGGCAGGGTCGCGATGGTGTGCCGGTCCTGGCGGCCGTCCACCGGGACCACCGGCACGCCAAGGCTTTGCGAGGCCCGCTGCGGGCTCAGCCACAACCCGTCCGCCGCGACCCCGACCCGCACCCGCGCCCTGGCCACCAGCTCGCCGCGGGCGGCCCTGGACAGCGTGTAGGAGGTGCAGGTGAACATCGCCTCCGGCGCGCACCGGCCCAGCAGCGACACCGCGTCCGCCGGATCCTTCGGCACGAAACAAGCCTGGCGCAGCCGACCCACCGAGACATCGCGCCAGGACTCGGTGACCCGGTGCCGGGCGGTGCCGTCGTTGGCCACCGGGCCGGAGACCACCTCCGGGTCCGCGCCGAGGGCGACCAGGAGCTCCTGGTGCAGTTCCAGGGTGTCCAGGGCGGTGGCCGGGTAGCCGGCTTCGGCGAGCTGGCTGACCAGGCGGTGCGCGGCGCTGGCGATGGCGCGGCGGCTGCCTTCCTCGCCGCCGCCGCGGGCCAGTGCGGCCAGGGGCTCCTCGGCGGGGCGGTAGCGCAGGGACAGCCAGTGCACCCGGATCGGGGTGGCCGCGCCGGTGCTGGCGGGCAGGCCGGGGACGGCCCAGATGGTGAGCTGGGCGCTGGTGAGCCGGATGCCGGAGCGTTCGTAGGCCTGGTGGAGCAACCGGGTCAGCGCATCCGGCGCAGGGTGTGCGGCCGGCGCGATTCGCACCATCGTGCAGAAACTGCCGTCGGAGTCCAGTGTTGCCACTCCTACCCTGTTGCCGGCGCGGTCGACCTGGGTATGCACGGACAGGTCGGGCAGCAGGGCGCGCAGCGGCGTGGCCGCCTCGCGGGCGGCGAGCCTGCGACGGCGGTGCCGGAAGCGCAGGTAGAGGGCGGCCCAGCGGTAGGCGGGCAGGCCGCGAACGCGGAGCAGGGTAACGGCGAGGGTGATGGTGGCGACGCTGAGGGCGAGGATGCTCCACGGTCCGAAGGGGACGATGGTGCCGAGCACGCCCAGGGCCGCGATCTCCGCGACGGCAATTGTGCCCGCACCCAACGGCACCACCCGTCCCCGCCGGCCGGTCGAGAGAACGCTCATCCGCATGCACCACCGAGTGTTTGGGAATTCCTTGCGGCACAAGGATTTCAGTCAACAGATGACCGGAACTGTCCGTGGTGATCGATAGTATTGCGCAGCAGTGCGACGGCGCGAGGGGGCGGCGGTGTGGACCCAGAAGGACCAGGTGCAGGCATACCAGTTCCTGCGCAGGCGGCTGGTCTCCGCGCTGGTGGCCGGGGACGCCAACCATCCGGTCTCGCCGAGCAGGCGGCTGTTGCTGGGCACGGTGCTCGGGATCGCGGTGGCGCTGCTGGTCACCGCGGTGTTCGGGATCATCGGGGTGCTCAGCCCTGCACGGGCCGCGGAGTGGAAGCAGGGCGGCCAGGTGATCGTGGAGAAGGAGACCGGCGCCCGGTTCGTGCTCGGTGAGGGCGACCTGCTGCACCCGGTGCTGAACTTCGCCTCGGCGCGGCTGCTGGCCGGTGGCAACGGGGATCGCACGGTGACCGTGCCCGCCAAGACCTTGGCTGATCTGCCGAGGGGTGCGACGGTGGGGATCGAGGGTGCGCCGGACTCGTTGCCGGAGACCGGGCGGCTGCTGGGCGGGCCGTGGACGACCTGTTCGCGCGGTTCGGCCGATCTGCCCGCCAATGTGGAGCCGGGGTCGAGTGTGTCGGTGGGGCGCGCGCCGGGTGGTCGGGAGCTGCGGGCGGGGGAGGGGCTGCTGGTGCGGCTGGCCTCCGGGGAGCGGTTCCTGTTGACCGGTGGGCACCGGTTCAAGCTGGCCGATGAGCGGGCGGTGGTGGCGCTGGGGTATGAGCCGGTGCGGGCGCTGCCGGTGGCGCGGAACTGGCTGAACACGGTGCCGGTCGGCCGGGACCTGGCGGTGGTGTCGTTGCGGCAGGCGGGATCGCCGGGTCCGCGACTGGGCACTGTGGACACCCGGGTGGGGCAGGTGCTCCAGGCCGAGGGCGTGGCGGACGGTTTTTACGTGGTGCGCGCGGACGGGGTGGCGCCGGTGACCGAGACCGAGGCCAGGCTGGTGCTGGCCGCGCCCGGGAACGCCGCGGCGTATCCGGACCGGCGGGCGCGGGTGCTGCCGGTGCCCGCGGCGGAGCTGGCCGAGGCGCCGAGGGCGGAGAGTTCGGGGGAGCGGGAGCCGACCGGATATCCGTTGCGGCGGCCGGAACCGGTGTCCCTCGGCGGGTTGCCCGGCACGGTGTGCGCGAGCGATTTTGGGGCCACCGGGGCGAAGCTGACCTATGGCGACGCCGGGGCCTCTCCGTCCACTGTGGACGATCGGGGGCGGGTGGCGGACGTGGCGCTGGTGCCGGGCGGGGCCGGGGCGCTGGTGGCTGATCAGCCCGCGCCGGGGGCGTCCTCCGGTGCGGTGTACCTGGTGACCGATGCCGGGGTGAAGTTCCCGGTGGCGGGCGGGGAGTCGGTGCAGGCTCTGGGATACGGGGCGGTGGCCAGGCGGCCGGTGCCCGCGAGTGTGCTGGCGTTGTTGCGGACCGGTCCGGTGCTGGACCGTGCCAAGGCGCAGGAGGTGGTGGCGCGGTGAGCGGAGCGCGGATCAGGGTCGGGGTCATCGAGGATCATCCGCTGTACCGGGCCGCGGTGGCCAGGGTGCTGGCGGACGCGCCCGATGTCGAGCTGGACGGGGTGGCCGAGTCGGTGGCGCAGTTCGCCGCGCGGCGCAGCGGGTCCGGTTCGGTGGTGGTGCTGGACCTGAAGCTGCCGGGGGTGCGGGACGCGGCCGCGGTGATGGAGGTGGTCGGCATGGGGCACCGGGTGCTGGTGGTCTCGGCGCACGCCGGGCAGTCGGAGGTGCTGGGCGCGATCGCGGCCGGGGCCAGGGGGTATCTGTCCAAGGACAGCGACGGGGACGAGATCCTGCGTGCGGTGCGGGAGATCGCGGCCGGGAACAGCTATGTGTCGCCGACACTGGCCTCCTACGTGCTCAACGCCTCGCGGGACCGCAACAACGGGCCGGTGATCGAGCTGTCGGTGCGGGAGCGGCAGGTGCTGGCGTTGCTGGCGGCGGGGGAGCGGGACCAGGACATCGCGGAGGCGATGGCGATCAGCGTGCGCACGGTGCGCTCGTATCTGGACCGGATCCGGGACAAGACGGGCTGTCGCCGCAGGCCGGAGCTGACCCGGTACGCGATCGAGGAAGGGCTGGCGCACAGCACACCCGCCGACTGGGCGGGCCGGGCCTGATGAGGCGGCGCGCCGGCCTGGTAGCGGTGTGCGCGTTGTGCGCCTTCGGTTTCACCCCGGTGGCGGTGGCGCAGCAGTGCGCCGCGCCCGCCGGGAACTACGGCGGCCCGGTGAACTGGGCGCAGCGGTTGATCGGCGCGGATCGGTTGTGGCCGTTGACCGAGGGGGCGGGGCAGCGGGTCGCGGTGGTCGCGCCAGGGGTGGAGGCGGCCGGGCAGCTGGCCGGGCGGGTGCGGGAGGCGCAGGCCGACTGTGACGGGCGGGGCACGTTCGCGGCCGGGATCATCGCGGCGCGACCGGATCCGGACACCACGTTCGCCGGGATCGCGCCGGGCAGCCAGGTGCTGGCGGTGCGGGTGCCGCAGGCCGATCCGGACTCCCTGGCCGCGGGGATCACCCGCGCGGTGGAGGGTGGCGCGACGGTGGTCGCGGTGGTGAGCCCGTCGGCGAGCAGCAGCGGCGCGCTGTCGGCCGCGGTGCGCAACGCGTTGTCCCGCAACGTGGTCGTGGTGGCCGCGGCGGCGGGGGACAAGCCGTCCACCCGGACTTTTCCCGGTGCGCTGCCGGGGGTGCTGGCGGTGGGCGGGATCGACCAGAACGGTGCGGCGGTGTCGGCGGAGTCCGGGGAGCACCTGGGGCTGGCCGCGCCGGGGGCGGACCTGGTGAGCGTGTCCGCCGGTGGGCGCGGGCACCGGTGGGGGGTGGGCGGTCCGGCGTTCGCGGCGGCCTACGTGGCTGGTGCGGCGGCGCTGGTGCGCGGGTATCGCCCCGAGTTGTCGGCGGAGCAGGTGCGGACCCGGTTGCTGGTGACCGCCAGTGGCGCTGGTGGCGGGCATGATCCGGTGCTGGGCTGGGGTGTGCTGGACGCGTACTCGGCGGTGACCGCGGAGCTGCCGGCAGGGGTGTCGGCGCCGGTGGCGGGGGCGCGGCCGGAAGCGGGGGCGCGGCCGACGGTGGCGATCGCGGCGGGTCCGGCCGAGCCGGTGCGGCACGACCGGCTGCCGGGCGCGTTGGCGGTGCTGGGAGTGCTGGCCGCGGGCGTGGCGGTGGTGGCCACCGCGGCGGTGCGGCGCGGCCGGTCGCGGGGCTGGCGGATCGGCGGGGACGGGGCGGGCGCGCCCAGCAAGTGATCTTGGGTAGGGTCGGGGCATGTCGTCGATCTTCAGCCGTCGCGCGTTCCTCGGTGCGGCGGCGCTGTTGCCACTGGCCGCCTGCACGATCGAGGAGAAGCCTGCCGTCATCACCAGCGCGCCGCCGCCGTCGACCGCCGCCGCGCCGCAGCGGCACGACCGGCTGGCGGAGCTGGAGCGGGAGTTCGACGCGCGGATCGGGGTGTACGCCCTGCACACCGGCACCGGCGCGACCATCGAGCACCGGGCCCAGGAGCGGTTCGCGTTCTGCTCGACGTTCAAGGGCCTGGCCGCGGCGGCGGTGCTGGCGCGGCACCCACTGTCCTATTTGGACACCGTGGTGCGTTACGGCAAGGAGGAGCTGCTCAAGAGCGCGGTGGTGACCAGCAAGCACGTGGCCACCGGGATGAGCCTGCGGCAGCTGTGCGATGCCGCGGTCCGCTACAGCGACGGCACCGCGGGCAACCTGCTGCTGCGCGAGGTCGGCGGCCCGGCGAAGCTGACCGAGTACGTGCGGAGCCTCGGGGACACGGTGACCAGGATGGACCGCACCGAGCCCGCGCTCACCGAGGCCACGCCAGGCGATCCGCGCGACACCTCCTCGCCGCGGGCCCTGGGCGAGGACTACCGCAAGATCGTCCTGGGTGACGCGCTGCCGGAAGATCGGCGGGCGTTCCTGCGGGACCTGTTGGAGCGCAACACCACCGGTGGTCAGCGCATCCGGGCGAAGGTGCCCGCGGGCTGGACGGTGGCGGACAAGACCGGCACCGGGGACTACGGCACGCTCAACGACATCGGCATCGTGTGGCCGCCAGGGGGCGCGCCGCTGGTGGTGGCGGTGATGTCCAGCAAGGCGGCCAAGGACGCGGAGTACAAGCAGGCGGTGGTCGCCGAGGCGGCGGGCTACGTGCTGGGCGAGCTCACCTGACGTTCGTGCCGGTGAACAGCCGCAGGATGATCTGGCGGTACTGCTCGGCGTGGTGGCGGTCCTGGCGGAGGTAGTTCTCCCTGGCGGTGGTGACGTTTCCGCCGGTGCGGTCGATCTCCTCGGCGGCCTCGCCGAGGGTGCCGGCCAGACCGGACAGGGTGGCCGCGTGGGACTGGGCGGCCTGCCGGGACTGCGGGATCTGACCGAAGGCGTCGCCGGGCAGGGTGCTCGCGGTGAGGTTGCCGCGCACGGTGTTCAGGTCGGCGGCGGCGGTGTGCAGGGTGCGGGCCAGCGGGCCGAGGGTGCCGCCGGCGGCGTGGAAGGACTGGCCGTTGCCGCGGGCCGCCGAAGTGGGTGCGGGAGTGGGCACAGGTGCGGGTTCGGCCTGGTGGACGGGCTGGACCGGGTTGCCGGTGACCAGGCCCGAGGCGGCGCGGGCGCGGTCGAGGTAGCGCTGGTAGTCGCCGTTGGTGTAGGTGGACCACTGGCGGAAGCTGGTGCCGTTGCCGGAGATGGCGTAGGCGTTGGCCGCGTTGGTGGCCGGGTCCAGGTTGGCGGTCTCGTCGCGCTGGGCCTGTTCGCGGGCGGTGCCGTGGCCGGGGTTGAGCGAGCGGATCTGCCACAGCCCCACCGAAGGACCCCACTTGCCGGTCTCCAGCGCGACGTCGCCGATGGCGTCGGTGCGCCCGCTGGACTCGGCCAGCGCGACCGCGACCGCGGTGTTGAGCATGTCGCCGCGGAACCCGGCGTCCCAGGCCAGCTGCGCGATCTCCTGGTCGGTGAGCCTCGCCATGGCCGGGGCCTCCTAGTAGCGGAAGGACGGGGGTTCGGGGCGGTCCTCAGGCTCCTCGCCGATGACCTGCGGGGTGATCACCGCGGACTCGCCCCACACGTCCTCGGTCTCCACCAGCCAGGGCGGGATCCGGCGGCCACCGGCGAGGTCGCCGCCCATGCCGCCGCCCATCGGCATCATGGGCATCATCGGCATGCCGCCAGCCATGCCCTGGGCGGAGCCGGCAGCCGCCGCGGCGGCGCCCATCGCGCCTGCCATGCCCCTGGCGGCGGCTGCCGCGCCCGCCGCTCCGGCCAGCCCGGCCGCGGCCTGCGCCTGCGTGCCGGATCCGCCAGGAGCGCCGATCTTGCCCAGCCCGCCCGCGCCGCCACCGCCGCCGAGTTTGCCCAGTCCCGCACCGAGTCCGGCACCCAGCCCGGCCGCGCCCGCGCCGAGCTTGGCCGCCTCCGCGCCGATCCCGGGAGTCACGGGGGTCCCGGGGGTCGCGGTGCCCGGCTGAACCTGCTGCTGCGGATCGGGTTTCTTCGCCCAGTCCGGCACCTTGGGCAGCGCAACGGCGAAGCGACCCGCCGCCGCGGCCGAGGCAGCCGCCAGTCCGGAGGCGAACATGCCGCCGAACAGCGGCGGCTTGACCGGCGCGGCGGCCCCCGCGCCGGGGTGGTCGGTGCCCTGTGGGCCGGAAGGCACTCGCCCGGCAGGGGACTCGGGAATCGAAGCTTGCGCGACCCGGTACTGGTTGGCCAGGTCTTCCATGATCAGCACCGCGCGGGCGTGGTTTGCGTTGGCCACCTGCGCGGCCTGTTGCTGCTGGCGGACCGCGGCCACCGCCTCGGCCTGCTGCGCCGCGACCCGCGCGGCCAGTTCCGGGGAGGTGCCCGGACCCAGCTGGATCGGCGCGCCCGCCATCCGCAGCGTGGCCGCGGAGACCTCGGGCACCTCGGTCGGCGGCGGCATGGTCGCCTGGGCCTTGATCAGCGCTTCCGCGGTGTCGTGGGCCAGGTCCCGCATGGCGTGCGCGGCCTCGGCGGTGCGCCGCAAACCGGTGGCCAGGTCGGTGATCATCGACTGGTACTGCTCGGCCGCGCCGCCGCGCCACTGGTGCCGGAACCGGGCGAGCTGCCCTTCCAGGTTGCCCGCCTGCTCGTGCAGCCGGGAACCGACCGCGTCCCAGGCGTCGGCGGCCGCGCGCATGGTCTTGGGCTGGCCGGCGTGCAGCATGTCGTAGAGCTGGCGGTGGCTGTAGCGGGCGAAGTCGGTCTGTCCGTCGCTGGCGAAGTGCACGGGGGTCACAGCCTCCCCGGGTCGGTGCGCGGGTCGGAGATCTGCAGCACGTTGCCGAGGTTGATCAGCGCCTGCCCGGCCTGCTGGTCCTGGCGGCGGTAGGCCTCGGCGATGGTGTGCGTGACGTCCTCGGCGAAGTCGATGGCCTGCCCGGCCCGCCCGAGCAGGGCGTGCATCTCCTCGGCCGCGGCCAGGTGGTGCGCGCCGAGCAGGTCGGCCTCGGTGAACTGGCCCAGCTGGACCTCGCGTTCGGTGAGGCCGCCGAGGTGGGCCAGCGGCTGCGCCATGCCGGTCAGCTGGGTGCCCAGCTCGCGGGCGAAGTCCACCAGCGACGCCAGGTGCACGGCGAAGGAGTTGTTCTCGGTGCTCACCCCTGCCCCCTCGGTTGTGGTCGGTCACGCGGGCCGCGGACCCTGCCCAGGGCGAAGATTTCCGGGTCTGCCCTGGGCAGGGGCCAGCGGCTGGCGGGGATGTCAGCCGCTGGGGAACAGGCCCGCGTTGGTGCGCTCCATGGCCATCTGGTCGGTCATGGCCTTGCCGGTGTTGGCGGAGAAGTTGCGGATGACCGCGACCATCTCCGCGATGGCCGAGCGCAGGTCGTTCTCGGCCTGCTGGGCCTGCGCGCCCGCGGCGCTGCCCGAGCGGTACCAGGTGTTGCGCAGGTAGCCGAGCGAGCCGTCCAGCTCGTGCATGTGCCGTTCCAGGGCGTTGGCGCGGTTGGACAGCGCGTCGGAGCTGGCGGCGAGCTGGCTGAAGTTGACGGAGACGACGTCCCCGCCGCTGCCGGTGGAATGCATGGGCGTTGGTGTCCTCTCCCGGTCAGGAGCCAGCGAGGCGGTTGAACACGGATCCGGCCGCGCTGTTGGCCGCGGCGCCTGCCACCTTGTTGATGTCGTCGGTGGCGTTGGTGTCGCCGGTGTTGTAGTTGCGGCTGACGTCGGTCATCAGGCTGGACATCCGGTCGAGGGCGGCGGTGGCCTTGGCCATCTTCTCCTGCAGCGTGGTGTGCAGCTGCTGGAAGGCGGCGGCCTGGTTGCCCTGGTAGGAGTTGCTCAGCGCCCAGCCGAGGTCGTTCTGGAGTCCGGTCATGGTGGACTTGGTCGCGGTGGCGGACTGGTGGAAGCCGCTGATCGCCTTGGTCATCGCGGCGGCATCGGCCTCAAAGCCGGGACCGGCCATGGGCGAACCACCTCCTCTCATTCACCGGGGTGTTTCCTGGTGTCGAGCCTAGGTACGGAGTTGTTGCCGCCCAACGGCACAAGTGCCGGTCGGGGTGGCGGTAGTTGTACCCACACCGGCTCAGCTGCCCGGTGTCCAGGCGACCTGGACGAGCTGGTTGCCGTGCCGCCGGGACACCAGCTGGCCCCGGCCGGGCGGCTGGGGGGAACAGCGGACATCGCCCAGCAGCACGCCTTCATCGCGCGAGCCGGACATGACCAGGCCGGGGGAGCCGAGCTCCTTGATGCGCATCAGCACCGGGTCGTAGATGCCGCGCGCCGCGCCGCCGCTGCCCCTGGCCACCACGAGGTGCAGGCCGATGTCCCTTGCCTGGGGCAGGAACTCGACCAGTTGCAGCAGCGGGTGCGTGGTGCCGCCCGCGGTGGCGACGAGCTCGTAGTCGTCGACCAGCACAAAAAGATCAGGGCCTGTCCACCAGTCCCGGCGGCGCAGCTGGTCCGGGGTGACCTCGGGGCCAGGCAGCCGGGCGCGCATCGCCTGCACCACTTCAGCGAGCAGCCCGTCCAGCACCGGGGCGCTGCCGGCGTAGCCCAGCAGGTGCGGGCCGTCGACCGCGCCGAGCATGCCACGCCGGTAGTCCACCACCAGGATCGCGGCTTCCTCGGGGGTGTAGCGGGCCATGATGCCGTTGGCGATGGTGCGCAGCAGCCCCGATTTCCCGCCTTCGACGTCGCTGAAGGCCAGGAAGTGCGGTTCGGTCTGGAAGTCCAGGAACACCGGCGACAGGTCGTTCTCGGCGATGCCGAAGGGCACCTGCTTGCCCGGATGCTGTTGCGGGGCAGGCAGATCGCTGGCCGGGAACTCGTGGGGGAGCAGACGCACCTGTGGCGCAACGGATCCGGGCCAGGCGGCGGTGATCTTCTCGACCAGGTCGGCGGTGCCCGCGGTCACCGACTCGGCGAACTGGGCGCCGTCGATGCGGGGGAGCGCGCCGAGGAAGTGCAGCTTGTCCGGGGTCAGTCCGCGGCCCGGGGTGCCGGCGGGCACGTTCTGGGCGGCGCGGCGGTCGATGGCGGAGTCGCTGGGATCGCCCAGCCGCAGCTCGTAGCGGGTGCTGATGGAGTCCCGCAGCGGCGGCCGTACCGCCATCCAGTAGTTGGCCGCGATCACCACGTGGATGCCGAAACCCAGGCCCCTGGCGGCCAGCCGGGTGATCGACTCCTCCAGCTGCTCGTACTCCTCGCGCACCGTGGTCCAGCCGTCCACCACCAGGAACACGTCGCCGAACTCCCGGTCGCCGAGCTCGCTCTCCTGGATCTCCTTGCGGCGCTGGCGGAAGGTGGCCATGGAGTCCACCGCGTGCCGGGCGAACAGCGCCTCCCGCTCGGCCAGCAGGGTGGACAGCTCGGCGACCATCCGGCGGCAGGAGTCGGCGTCGCGGCGCACCGCGTAGCCGCTGACGTGCGGCAGCCCGGCCACCGGGCCGAGCGCGCCACCGCCCATGTCCAGCAGGAAGAACTGCACCTCCACCGGCGTGTGGGTCAGCGCCAGCACGCCGATCAGGCTGCGCAGGAAGGTGCTCTTGCCGCTCTGCGGCGCGCCCACCAGCAGCACGTGCCCGCCCGCACCGGCCAGGTCGGCCCACATCAGGTCGCGGCGCTGCTCGAAGGGTTTGTCCACAATGGCCAGTGGCACGGTGAGCTTGCCGTTGCCGCCCCAGCCGATCGGGGACAGGCCACGCTCGGGATCGGCGCCCAGCGGCGGCAGCAGGTGGTCCAAGGTGGGCGGCTCGTCCAGTGGCGGCAGCCAGATCTGGTGCGCGTCCGGGCCCTTGCCGATCAGCCGGTCGATCATCGCGCCCATGATCGTCTCCCCGGTGGCGGCCGGCACGGCCTCGGCCGCTTCGGCCCGCACCGGTTCGACGATCTCCACTCGTTCCAAGGAGTACGGCAGCACCTGGCGGCCGGGCGCGGTGGTCTCGCCGCTGCTGCCGGACTCCCTCGGCGGCAGGTCGCCGGAGACGTAGGCGGCCTTGAACCGTTGCAGCGTCTCGGTGTCGCTCTTGAGGTAGGCCGAGCCGGGGATCGCGGGCAGGTGGTAGGCATCGGGCACGCCGAGCACGGTGCGGCTCTCCGCGGCGGAGAAGGTGCGCAGCCCGATCCGGTAGGACAGGTGCGCCTCCAGCCCGCGCAACCGGCCCTCCTCCAGGCGTTGCGAGGCCAGCAGCAGGTGCACCGCGAGGCTGCGGCCCAGCCGGCCGATCATGACGAACAGGTCCACGAACTCCGGGCGGCTGGAGAGCAGCTCGCTGAACTCGTCGATGATCAGCAGCAGCGAGGGCAACGGAGCCAGCGGCGCGCCGTTCTCCCTGGCCCGCTCGTAGTCCCGGACCGAGGCGAAGTTCCCGGCCGCGCGCAACAACTCCTGGCGGCGCAGCATCTCACCGTTGAGCGCGTCGGCCATCCGGTCGACCAGGGTGAGGTCGTCGGAGAGGTTGGTGATCACCGCGCAGGTGTGCGGCAGCCCGGTCATCCCGGCGAAGGTCGCCCCGCCCTTGAAGTCGATCAGCGCCAGGTTCAGCGTCTCCGAGGAGTGGGTCACCGCCAGCCCGGTGACCAGGGTGCGCAGCAGCTCGCTCTTGCCGGAGCCGGTCGCGCCGACCACCAGCCCGTGCGGTCCCATGCCGTTCTCCGCGGACTCCTTGAGGTCCAGCTCCACCGGCCTGCCCTCCGGATCCAGGCCCAGCGGCAGCCGCAGCCGCTCGCGCGGGGTGCGCGGCCGCCAGGTGACCTCCGGGTCCACATCGCGCGGATCACCCAGCCCGAGCAGCCCGGCCAGGCCGAAGGTGGCGCTCACCGGCGCCTCCGAGGGCGCGGCCACCCCGTGGAAACGCGGGGTCAGCGCCCTGGCCAGGGCCTCGGCCGCGGCGGTGGAGAGCCCGTCGGGCTCGCCGAGGTAGGCCACCCTGGACTCCGCGCCCTCGCCGGTGACCATGCCCATCCGCTGCGGCGAGACGTGCAGCCGCAGGCTTTCCGTGCCGGGGGTGTCGATGGGCACCTCGTGGCCGACGTCCAGCACCGTGACCCCGTGCTGCCCGCCCACCGGGGCCAGCCGAGGGTCGCCGTAGGTGCGCCCGCCGTCGACCACGAGCAGGATGTGCGGGGCGTCGTAGCCCATCCCGGCCCGCCTGGTGAACGGCGGCCGGTCACCGAGGTCGTTGCCCAGCAGGTCGGCCAGCGTGGTCAGGTCCCCGGCGACCAGGCGGGCCGGGCCGACCGCGTCCGCGGCGGTGGCGTCCTGGGCGTGCGGCAGCCACTTCACCCACTCCCAGTCCGCGCGCCGGTCCGCGGCCACGCAGACCGCGATCCGCAGGTCGGCGGGGGAGTGGAACAGCGCCGCCTGGGCCAGCAGCGCCCGCGCCAGGTCCAGCACCACCGCGCGCGGCCCGCTGACCCCGATCCGGGCGAAGGAGCGCAGCGACACCGACACCGGCAGGTCCGGCACGGTGGCGTAGGCGCGGATGAAGTGCCGCAACGAGGTCGAGGACACCGGGTCCAGCTCTTCAAGGGGCACCGTCTGCGGCGCGCGCAGGGGAGTGGCCAGCCGCTGCGGCCCGCGCCCGGCGCGCAGCTGCCCGAAGGAGGTCGCCGAGCGCCGCCGTTCCCACAGCCGGTCGCCCTCGGCGAAGGTCCACAGGTCGGCCGGTTCGGGATGGGAGTCGAGCAGGTGGGCGCGCTGGGCGGCGGCCACCTCGCGGACCTGTCTGCGCAGGTTGGCCAGGTACTGCTGGTAGTCCCGCCGCTCCTCGTTGATCTTGGCCTTGTTCTGCGAGCGTCCCTGGGCCAGCGACATGACGATCATGCCGATCATCACCACCACGAACAGGCCGCCGAAGACGTAGGTCATCACCCCGCCGCCGCGTCCGATGTAGACGAAGGACATCGCGCCCATGCCCAGCATCATCGGCAGCATGAACAGCAGGCCCATCATGCCCTGGTTGCCGCCCTTGGCCAGCATGGGCGGGGACTGCAGGGTGATCTCCCCCGCGGGCGGCTCGGGGACCCGTCGGCTCTTCCGCGCGGTCTGCACCCAGCCGATTCTGGTCACTTCGGCCCGCGCGCTGGTGGGTACTTTTGCCGTCCGTGCGCGGAGCCGGGGCTCCTACTCTCGCTGGGGAGCACATGACCGGCGAGGTGGGAGGGTGAGATGGCCGTGAGCCTGCCAGGGTTCGACGCCAGCCCCGAGGAGATGCGGTCGGTGGCCGGCAACCTCAGCGGCATCATCATGCAGGCGGCCAACGCGGTCGGCGCGCTGCGCTCGATGCGGGTGAACCCCTCGGACTTCTCCGCCCTCGGCGCCGCGGTCGGCGCGATGAACGCCAAGCTGGAGGCCACCCAGGTCAGCTCGCTGAACACGCTGCTCTCGCTGTTGCAGGAGTTCAACGACAACGTGCGCAAGGTCGCCGACACCTACCAGGACCACGACCGGCGCATCGCCGACGTCTACGCCGGCAGGCAGTCGGAACTGGCCGCGGTGTCCTCCACCCTGTGGAGTTCGCCGAATGCCGAGAGGCTGGCCGCCGCCGCGACCGGTGCCAGCCTCTCCGGCGCGGCCCAGCCCGCCTCGGTGGACAACGTGCTCGGCTACCTGCGCACCGCCGGGATAAGCGACCTGGGCGAGCGCTCCTTCACCGACCCGGTGGCCTTCGCCCGCTGGCTGGACACCGAGGCAGGCAACCAGCAGCGGGCCGGGGTGATCGGCGTCTACGCCGGGCTGGCCCGCGACCTCGGTGACGTGCCGGGCGGCGTCCGCGCCGGTGACATCGTGGTGCTGGCCTTCGACCGCGACCCGGTGGTGGCGGTGGCCGGCGAGCGCGGGCAGCTCTACAACAACGGCCTGGTGCGGCCCAGCTTCACCGGACTCGCCGACACCCGGGTGTACCGCCCGATCTCGGCGTCCTGACGCCGGCCGAGCAGAGGAGATCCGCGTGACCGCGATGGCCTTCCCCGTCAGCGCCGCCATGGACGTCACCGCCAAGGGCGGCGGGCCCGGCACCTTCCTCAACTGGATCATCAACGGCAACCCCGGCCAGATCCTCAAGCACGTCACCGACCTGCTGGCCAAGGCCAACGAGTTCGCCCAGCTCTACCAGCAGCTCAGGCAGGCGGGGGAGCAGCTGCGCAAGGTCTGGCGCGGCCCGGCCTCCGGCGCGGCGGGCAAGAAGATCACCAACTTGCTGGAGTCCTTCACCAAGATCATCTCGGTGGTGAAGGAGGTCGCGCAGAAGCTCGGCCTGGCCGCCTCGATCATCCAGAAGGCCCAGCTGGCCTTCAAGACCATCGTCGCCGCGATCAACCCGACCGTGGCCGGGCTGATGTCCAACCCGTGGACCTACGCCGCCGCGGTCGCCCTGTCCACCGCCACCAGCGGTGCGCTGAAGGGCTTCCTGGCCGCGCTCGGCGCGCTGCTGAAGTCCCTGGGCGCGGTGGAGCTGGCCGCGAAGCTGACCACCATGGCCGAGGTGCTGGGCCAGCTGGAGAAGCTGGTCGGCCTGGTCACCGGTAAGGACGGCGCGGCCCCCGCGCCCGGTGGCGCCCAGCCGACCACGTTGCCCGCCAAGGACTTCACCCAGTACCAGCCGCCCGCCCTCGGCGGCGCGCAGCCCGGCGCCACCCAGCCCGGCAACGGGCAGAACATGTGGATCCCGGTCGACCCAGCCACGCCGAACCCCTCGACTCCCGCCCCGAGCGCGTCATCGCCCGGCATCCCGAACCCCGTGCCGTCCCCCAGCGGTCACGGTACGGGGTTCGGGGTGAGCGTCACCGTGACCACTGGCGAAGGCAGTGCCACGGTGACCGCGCCCTCGGGGCGGGACACCATCGTCAACGCCACCGTCGGCGGCACGCCGATCAAGGTGGCGATCGACGGCGACGGTGACGGCAAGGTGCCGGCATGACCACCGCGGTGGGCAGCCCGGTCTCGGCCGTGCTGGCCGGCTACGCCGCCGCGCTGCGCCAGTTCCAGGTTGTGGTCACCGGCAACCCGGCCGCGCTGGAGGCAGAGGCGACCCGCCTCACCGGCCTCGCCGACCGACTGTCCACAGTGGCCAGTGCCACCCTGGAAGCCGCGCGCCGGGCCAACAGCGGCTGGCGCGGACCCGCCTACGCCGCCTTCCTCGCCCTGGTGGAACGCTGGAGCACCGGCCTGCGCATCGGTCAGGAACAGCAGCTGCGGCAACAGGCGGAGAAGCTGCGCGCGGCCGCGACCGTGCTGCGCAAGGCCCGCGCCGCCATGGACAAGGTGCTCGCCGACTTCACCGAACGCGGCCGCAACGTCGAACGCATGTCGGTCTCCGCCGCGATCTACAACGGCGACCTGCGCCCGTACCTCGTGCACGCCAACGCCATGGGCGAGGTCGCGGTGCTGGCCGCCCGCAAGATCGTCGCCCAGCTCGGCGCCGAGCTCACCGCGCTGTTCCCCGCAGGCGCCGCACCGCCCCCGCGCACCCCGTTCCAGCGGCTGGTCGACTACATCACCAACGAGATGAGCTACAACGGCCGCTCCCAGACCGCGGCCGGCCTGCACCGGCTCAACAACCCAGGCTGGGGCGGGCTGCTGGAACCCCTGACCAGCACCCGCGACAAGACCCACGCCCTCGGCCTGTTCACCTGGCTGGTCCGGCCGGGCGGGCCGTGGGACCACAAGGGCGAGATCCGGCAGCTGATGGGCATGAACCGGCACACCGGTTTCCTGACCGGCATCGACGGCACCACCCTGAAGATCCGGCACGACTTCTGGTCCAACCTGCACTACGGCTACGTCGGCTCCGCCGCCGGGTTCAGCGGCTTCGAGCTGCACCAGGGCGCCAACGCAGCCGACCTGGCCAGCGGGCACTGGACCGACCCGGCCGACCAGTACGCGGTGGAGATGGGCATCCAGCTGTTCCGCCAGGTGCCGCCCGAGCAGCTGACCCCGGACCTGATCCGCCAGTACATCACCGACCCCACCCGGCTGAACGAGCTGCGCCAGCGTGGCTCGATCACCCCGTAACACTCCACAAAGGACGGTCACATGCAGCCCGATCCCTTTGCCGCCTTCGACCGCGGCGACATCCCCCAGGTCGACGACCTCCTGGAACGGGTGCGCCGCCAGCAGGAGGAGATCGAGCGCATCCAGCGCAACGTGGAGAGCATGCTGGTGCAGGGCCGTTCCCAGCGCGACGAGGTCACCGTCACCGTGCAGGGCACGGGCCGGGTCACCGAGGTGCTCATCGACCCGCAGCAACTGCGCCGCAGCGACGCCCGCGAACTGGGCGAGCACGTCGCGGAGGCGGTCAACGACGGCCTGCGCCGGGTCGCCGAGGCCAGCACGGCCCGGTTCGCCCCGGTGATCGAGTCCGCCGCCCGCACGGAGAACTTCCAGTTCTGACAAGGACACTCGCATGACGCCGACGGCCAGGCGGGTCACCGTGGTGACCCCGCGCGCCCGGATGGACCTCGCTCTGCCCATGGCCAGCACGGTCGCCGAGCTGGTGCCCCAACTCATCCGCCTGGCCGGCGCCCAGGACCTGCCCACCGGGGCGGGTCCTGGCTGGGGCCTGTCCCGGCTCGGCGAGGCCGCGCTGGCCCCCGGCCTGACCGTGGCCGCCGCCGCGGTCCGCGACGGCGAGGTGCTCTACCTCAACCCGCGCGAGCGCTACGAGACCCCGCTGCTCTTCGACGACGTCGTGGACGCCATCGCCAGCTCCGCCACCGCCCGCTCCGGCGCCTGGCAACCCCAGGTCGGCCGCGTCCTCGGCCTGGCCGCCGCGGCCATCCTGCTCGGCGGCGCCGCCCTGCTGGCCACCACCGCACTGACCGGGAACCTGTTCGCCCCCATCGTCTCCGGCGTGCTCGCGGTGGTCCTGCTGCTCATCGGCGGCGCGCTCACCCGCGCCTACACCGACCTGGGCGCGGGCAGCGCCTGCACCGCCATCGGCGCCCTGCCCGCCCTGCTGGCCGGCATGTCCGCGCTGCCGCCCCACCAGCCGCTGCCGCTGCGCCCGGAGTCCCTGGCCCTCGGCCTGGCCGCACTGACCCTCTACGCCGCCATCGCCGCGGTCCTGCTGGCCCACCGCCTGGCCTGGTTCGGCGCCCTGGCCATCGCGGCCGCCCTGGGCGCGCTCACCGCCGCCACGGTGCTGCTGTTCGACTTCGACCCCGGCCACGCCGCCGCCGTCACCCTCCCGCTGGTCACCGCGCTCGGCGCGGCCGCCCCGATGATCGCGCTGCGCTTCGCCCGGCTGCCGCTGCCCACGGTCCCGGCCGACATGAAGTCCTTCCGCGCCGACGAGAAACCCGCACTGGGCCCCGACGTCCTCGGCCAGACCACCGCCGCGGAGGAGATCCTCACCGGCCTGCTGGCCGCCTTCGGCGCGGTGGTCCTGGGCTGCGCGGTGGTGCTGACCAAGTCCGACTCGATGTGGCCCGCCCTGCTGGTCGGCGTCACCAGCCTGGCCTGGGTGCTGCGCTCCCGCACCTACGCCGGCACCCTGCAACGGATCGCGGTGATCAGCACCGGACTGGGCGGCCTCGGCGTGCTCGCGGTCTGGCTGAGCCGGTCGCTGCCGGTTCCGTGGCTGCTGGCCACCGCGGCGGCCGTCGCGGTCGGCGGGGGAGTGTCGATCAGCTACGCCGCCCGCGTCGTGCGCGGCAAGCACTCGCCACAGGGCGCGCGACTGCTGGACGCCCTGGAGTACACGCTGCTGATCTCGGTCGTACCGCTGGCGGGTGCGGTGCTCGGCATCTACAACGCAATCCGCGACGCCGTGGGCTGACCCAGCCCCAGCCCGCGTCACGCTTCGCTGCCCCATCCCGCCGCTCGTCCCGCCATCGCCTCCCTCGTGGCAAAAAGCTTCGTCCTCCCGATAACTTCAGTGCCGAGTGAAAATAATCCCTTTACGAACCCTAACCCCCAACCCGCAAGGACCTGGGCCAAAGCGGTTAGAGTGATCAGGTGTCGAACAGGCAGAACGGTGGACGCCGCCACGACATCCTCCGTGCGACGATCGAACACATCCGCACCAGGGGAATCGCTGCCACACGCCCGGCGGACATCGCAGCCTCGCTGGGCATCAGCACCGCGCTGGTCTTCTACCACTTCGGCACCATCGAGAACCTGATCGCCGAGGCCTTCTCCGCCGCCGCCGAGCACGACCTGGCCCGCCTGGCCGAGCTGCGTGCCGCCGGCAACGCCCTGTCCCGCCTCGCCGCGGTGCTGCGCTTCTACGCGCCCACCGGCGATGCCACCGGCTGGGTGCTCTGGATCGAGGGCTGGGCCGCCTCGCTGCACGATGACAACCTGCGCAAGGTCGCGCAGAACCTGGACCTGCGCTGGCGGGAAGCGGTCGAGGAGCTGATCAATGAGGGCGTGGCCGAGGGCACGTTCGTCTGCCCCGACCCGCGCGGCGCGGCCTGGCGGATGACCTCGCTGCTGGACGGCCTCGCGGTGCAGTTGGTCGCGCGGCAGGGCACGGTCCGGCCGGAGGACCTGACCGGGTGGCTGCACGAGGCGGTGGCCAGGGAGCTGGGCATCAGCGCGGACAAACTCGGCGCACTGGTCTGAGCCGGTCTGCTACGGTGATCGACATGCAGCGCGCCAACGCGACTACGACGCCGGAGTACGTCCCGGCGCGCTGACAGCATGACTTGACGCGAAGCCCCGGGGCGGGTGCCCCGGGGCTTCGCCATGTGGTCACCCGCTCTCCGCATCCTGCGAGGAGACCACGATGCCTGACCACCGCAAGCTCGGCCGCGAGCTGAACCTGTTCGACTCCGACCCGCTGATCGGCGCGGGCCTGCCGTACTGGCTGCCCGACGGCGCGGCGATCCGGCACAGCCTGGAGGAGTACATCCGCTCCGCCGAGCTCCGCGCCGGCTACCAGCACGTCTACTCCCCGGTGCTGGCCAAACGCGAGCTCTACGAACGATCAGGGCACTGGGACCACTACCGCGAGGACATGTTCCCGCCCATGGATCTAGGCGGTGACAAGATGGTGCTGCGCCCCAGCCTCTGTCCACATCACGCGCTGATGTACCGCTCCCGCGCGCACAGCTACCGCGAGCTGCCGCTGCGGCTGGCCGAGCTCGGCGGCATGTACCGCGCGGAACTCTCCGGCGTGCTGGGCGGCCTGACCAGGGTGCGCGCCATCCAGCTCAACGACGCGCACATCTTCTGCACCCTGGACCAGGTCGCCGAGGAAGCGGCCGCCGCGCTGGAGCTGATCCGCAAAGCCTATGCCGCACTGGACATCCAGGACGCCCGCTACCGGCTCTCGCTGCCCGGCGCGGGCGGCAAGTACGTCGCCGGGGCGGACATGTGGCAGCGCGCGGCCGCGATCCTGCGCGAGGTCCTCGACGCCGCGGGCATCGACTACGAGGCGGTGGAAGGCGAAGCGGCCTTCTACGGCCCCAAGATCGACATCCAGATCGCGGACAGCGCGGGCCGCGAGTCCACCCTGTCCACCGTCCAGGTCGACTTCTACCAACCGGAGCGGTTCGACCTGCACTACATCGGCCCTGACGGCGGACGGCACCGGCCGGTCATGGTGCACCGCAGTGTGATCGGCAGCGTGGAGCGGGCGGTGGCCCACCTGATCGAACGCCACGGCGGCGCCTTCCCACCCTGGCTGGCCCCGCGCCAGCTGGCGATCCTGCCCATCTCGCCGGAGGAGGAGCCGCCCGCCGCCAAGCTGCTGCGCCGCTGCCGCGACCTCGGCCTGCGCGCGGAGGTGCTGGAACCGGGGGAGGGGTCGCTCGGCGCCCGGATCCGCGCCGCCCGCCTAGCCCCGTACCAGGCGGTGATCGGCGCGCGAGAGGCGGCCGAGGGTCAGGTCGCCCTGCGCCTGCGTGACGGCCGTCGGCTGGACGCCATGCCCGCGGAAGACTGCTTGCGCAGGGTGCAAGCGGTGGTGCGGGCGCACAGCCCGGAGCTCTGGGAGGACGTCGGTTGACGTCGCCGGTCGATGATCGATGTCATCCAGCAGTCGGCCGCCCCGGCGCGGAAGCAGGCCAGTGATGATCGCGCTCCCTTACTCGAACTGACCTGGACCGACCCGATCACCGGCAAACGCGGCTTCCTGGTCATCGACCGCCTGGTTCGCGGTGTGTGCAGCGGCGGCCTCCGCCCGTGCGAAGGCTGCACCCTGTCCGAGGTCCGGGCCCTGGCCCGCGGCATGACCGCCAAGGAAGCCCTCAACTACGACCCCGCCGCGCGGTCCCTCCCGCTCGGCGGGGCCAAGGGCGGCATCAACTGCAGCCCCTACGACCCAGCGTCCCGCCAAGTCCTGCGCCGCTACCTGGAAGCCGTCCGCCCGTACCTGGAAACAACCTGGGCCACCGGCGAAGACCTCGGCCTGCGCCCAGCCGTCCCGTCCCGCCCGGACAGGGTTTCCCAGCCGCTCCGCCCGGCTCAGCCCCCGGCGTCCACACCCGCCTAGCCTCCGCAGCCCAGCTCGAACCTCCGCCGCGCCGCCAACCCTCACCCGCCAACCCTCATCCGCCAAGCCGCCCCACCAAGCGTCGCCCGGCCAGCCTGGCCCGCCGCGCCCGGCTTCCGATGTCTCGCGAGTTCCGGCTTCCGCGCTCACCCGAGCTGCGGCTGCACTCACGTTGGCTCGCGCGAGCCGAAGTCCCAGCACCACGCTGGAACTCCTCCGCGAGCCGGGGCCAGACCACGCTGGCCGCCCCGGCCGGGGCGGGCGGGGCCACGGGCGTGGTGCCCACGCGCCACGGCGTGGGCGCGGTGCCGGAGCGAGCCGGTGGCCGGCAGGGCTCGCTGGCTGGCCGATGTCCGGCCGATCTCTCCCCGGTGCGGGGCCGAGTGAGCCGGGGCCGGGACCGGGGGAGGAGTGGTCGCTGTCGCCCCTGACGGGGTCCGCCGCCGCCACCGTTCCTCTGCGGAACGCTCGAACCCCGGTTTTGGTTGCCTTTCGTTTTGGATCACTGTCGCTCGATCGGGTCAAATGCGCCGTGTCGACTACCGCGCCTGGACCATAACCGCACTTCAGTGGCCTGATTCTACCTCCCCGATCTCACCCGCCGGATTCCGGATCGGAACGCCGCCGGTACCGGTCGACCCACCTCTTGATGGTGTGCCGGAACAGCCATGCCAACACCACGGTCACTAACAAAATCTCATCTCCTCCGATAATTTCAGTGAAAATCGAAACTAAGCCGTCCAGAACAGCAACAACCCACAAACAGCATCGAGGCCCGAGGAGGGACCACGCCGAGCGAACCCGGCTCGGGCTGATGAAGGAGGTACTCAGACTCGGCGGAACGAGCGGCGTCCGGCTTCGTCCGCGACCCAGCAGATCGACTTCGCCAAGGAAGGCGACGAGGTTCGCGCTACTGGCGTTGCGCTCCGCAGGGAAAGCGATGGTGGCCGGTGAACCGGGGCCGCTTTGCCGAAAGGTGTTGCGGCGCAAGGGGTCGGGCGGGTCGGCCCGGCGAGTGTATCGATCAGATCGCGGCCCAGCTCAAGATCATGGGGATGGTGCCGGTGTGGGGATCCTGGGCGCGACCGCGGTGGACGAGGGGGCTGGCCGGTTTAGCGTTGCTGGAGGCGGCGCAGGGCGAGGTAGCCGCCGATGGCGGGGATGAAGGCTAGTAGGCGGGTGCGGGGCGGGGTGTTCTCGATCAGCAGGCAGGCTGCGATGACCAGTAGGTAGGCGGTGCCGTGCAGTGGGCCGGTGAGTGCGCTGACCGGGCGCCAGTGCACCGTCACCAGGTTCAGCAGGAGTACCGCGATCGTGATCATCTCGGCCAGGGCGGCGTAGCGGAGCAGGCGCATGTCAGGCTCCTGTGGTCGAGCCGGGGCGGACGATCATCAGCACCACCACGACCGCCCAGAGCAGGTTGAAGACGCCGGTGGACATCCGGAGTTTGCGCAGCACGCCTTGCCACGGCTGGTCGCCTGCGGCCTTGGGCAGGGCGTTGACCAGCGTGGTCTGGGCCGGTACGACGACCGTCGCCAGGACTGTGGCGGCGAGCGCGGTGAGGATGATGGAGACGATCAGCCACGTGTCGCCGAGCACCTTCAGCTGGACGGCGGTGGCCAGGCCGAACACCGGCACCACGATTCCGGCGACCATGTACCCGCGGGTGATCCGGCGCAGCAGCAGGGTCACCGGGACCGCGGGGGCCTCCGCGCGCAGGGCCGCGCCGGCGTAGCGGGGGAACAGGCTGGCGGCGACGGTGACCGGGCCGATCAGCACGATGGCGGCGAGCACGTGCACGCTGAGCAGGAACTTCGTCATCGGCTCAGCCCGTCGTCACCGCGTCGGCGCGCCAGACCACGCCGCGGCGTTCGTGTTCGAACAGGGTCTCGATGGCGAAGGCGGTTTCCGCGCCGAGGAAGCGTTCGACCAGGTGCAGGGCGAGGTCCAGGCCGGAGGTGACGCCGCCCGCGGTGACCAGGTCGCCGTCGTCGACGACCCGGGCGGGCACCACGACCGCGCCGAAGGCGGCCAGTGCTGCCAGGCCGGCGCGGTGGGTGACCGCGGGGCGGTCGGTGAGCAGGCCCGCCGCGCCGACCAGCAGCGATCCGCCGCAGACGGTGCCGAGCACGGTGCCGGGGCGGGCGGTGAAGGTGTGCAGCGCCTGGTGCAGGGCGGGGGTGAGGGCGGCGGTGAGCCGGTCGGTGATCTCGGTGGCGCCGTTGGCCATGGAGCCCGCGGCGCCGGGGATGATCAGCAGGTCGGCGCGGTCGGGGTCGAGGGCGGCTTGGGCGTGCAGGGTGAGGCCGTTGCCGCTGACGACCGTGGTGGCGGTGCCGACGGTGACGAGCTGGGCGGTGATCGCGCCGCCGGTGTGGGCGCCGGCGGCGCCGAGCACCTCGTGCGGGGCGATCGCGTCGAGTGGGTCGACGCCGTCGAACAGGACGATCTGGGCGAGCATGGTGATCCTTTTCCCTTGGGGTCGGTGATCACTGTGGCGGCTGGGCCCGCGGGGCGCGAGTGGCTGGAAAGCCAATAACCGCCTACTTCTCGCCAAGTCGCTGACCTGCGGCGATGGGTATGGTGTGGTCATGCGGGTGGTGGCTGTTGTGGCGTTGAACGATGTGGTGCCCTCGGATCTGGCCATTCCGTGTGAGGTGTTCGAGCGAACCCGGCTGCCCGACGGCCGGCCCGCCTACCAGGTGCGGGTGTGCTCGGCCGGGGGTGTGGTGGATGCCGGGATGTTCGAGGTGCGCACCCGCTGGGACCTGAGCGCGCTGGCCGGGGCGGACACGGTGATAGTTCCCGGCGTTCGCGATGTCAGCCTTCCGGTGGACCCGGCGGTGCTGGCCGCGTTGCGGGCGGCCGTGGCGGCCGGGGCGCGCGTCGCCTCGATCTGTTCGGGGGCGTTCGTGCTGGCCGAGGCCGGGGTGCTGGACGGGATGCGGGCCACCACGCACTGGCTGGGCGCGGCCGCGCTGGCCCGGCGGTATCCCACGATCGAGGTGGACCCCGATGTGCTGTTCGTGGACAACGGGCAGGTCCTGACCTCCGCGGGCGCGGCGGCGGGGATGGACCTGTGCCTGCACATGGTGCGGCGGGACCACGGTGCGGCGGTGGCCGCGGACGTGGCCCGGCTTTCGGTGATGCCGTTGGAGCGCGCCGGTGGGCAGGCGCAGTTCATCGTGCACTCCGATCCGGCCCCGGACGGTGGTTCGCTGCAGCCGTTGCTGGTGTGGCTGGCGGAGAACCTGGAGCGCCGGTTGACGCTGGATGACCTGGCCAGGCAGGCGCGGTTGAGCACCCGGACGTTGAGCCGTCGTTTCCGCGAGCAGACCGGCACCACGCCGTTGCAGTGGATCATGCGGGAGCGGTTGCGGCGGGCCCAGCACCTGCTGGAGACCACCGGTCTTTCGGTGGACCGGATCTCCGCGCAGGTGGGGTTCGGTTCGCCGACGGCCTTCCGGGACCGGTTCCGGCAGTTGGTCGGGGTGTCGCCGGCTAGCTATCGGCGGTCGTTTCGCTCGCCGGGGTGAGGATGCGCCGTTCCTCCGGGGTCAGCGGCGCTTCGGGCAGGTACTGGCCGCGGGGGCCGCGCAGGGTCTGCCAGAGCACGCGCGGGGTGAACAGTCGCAGCGGGGAGTCCAGCAGCGCGAAGACCCGGAGGCTGGCGCGCTGCAGGTCGGGGCGGCCGGGGATGGCGGCGATCATGCGGTCGGCGTAGCGGTTGTTGAGCTTGGCCAGGCGGCCGGGGTGGCGGCCGGTGGTGGTGGTGTGCGGCAGGCGCAGGTCCTGGGCGGTGGCCATCCGCCAGGCCGGTTCGGTGACCTTGGCGATGGCGCGCTGGGAGCGGCGGGCCGCGCCGGGTAGCAGAGGGTGGTGGCGCTGCCAGCGGCGGCGCAGGGCGTGTGCGGCGAGCACGGCGGTGGCCATGCCGTGTCCGTAGATGGGGTTGAAGGTGGCGTAGGCGTCGCCGAGCACGAGCAGTCCGTCCGGCCAGAAGCGGGCGCGTTCGTAGAAGTTGCGGTGGTTGGCGGTGTTGGCGAAGCCGTAGGGCGGGGTCAGCGGGGTGGCCGCGGCGATCAGGTCGGCCAGGATCGGGTCGGCCAGGCTGCGCAGGAACGGTGGGTAGCCGTCCTCGTCGGTGGGTGGCGGGTCGTGTTTCGGGCCGACCAGGGTGAGGATCCAGCGGTCGTCCTCGATGGGGGAGAGCATGCCCGCCACGGCGGGGCGGTCGGAGGCGGGGTTGGGTTCGACGAGCAGCAGGGGGAAGGTGGCCGGGGTGCCGGGCGGGGCCTGGTAGACGCGGGTGGCGTAGCGGATGCCGGAGTCGATGTGCTCGCGGTGCACGGCGGGCAGTTTCAGCTCGGTGAGCCAGTCGTGGGTGTGCGAGGAGCGGCCGGTGGCGTCGATGACCAGGTCGGCGGTGAGGCGGCGGGTGTCGGTGGCGCCGCGGTCGCGCAGCCGGACGCCGCTGATCCGGCGGCGGTCGCCGAGCAGGCCGACCACGGTGGCCGGTGGGGCGACGGTGATGCGGGGGTGGGCCAGCACGCGGCGGCGGATCGCCCAGTCGGTGAGGGCGCGGCTGGCGCTGATGATGCCGACCTCGGGGGCCATGCGGTCGCGCCAGCCGGTGGGGCGGCGGACGAGGATGTCGGCGGGGTGGTGCAGCTGGTGGGCGCCGAGGCCGGTGAGCTCGTCGGTGATGCCGGGCAGCAGGTCTTCCAGTGCCGCGTAGCCGCCTTCGACGAAGACGTGGGTGTGGCGGGCCTGTGGGGTGCCCTTGCGGTGTTCGGGACCTTCGGGTAGGTCGTCGCGGTCGATGATGGTGACCGTGTCGACGTGCTCGGCGAGCACGTGCGCGGCCAGGATCCCGGCGAGTCCGCCTCCGAGAACAACGGCGTGGTGAGTCGGCACTGGCACATCCTGCCACCTTTGGGGGATCGGCTCGTTACCGTCGGTGGTTGTGAACGATGTGATGTTCGTGCCGTATGCGGCGCACGGTCATGTGAACCCGCTGCTGCCGGTGTTGCGGGAGCTGCGCGCGCGTGGGTGCCGGGTGCGGGTGCTGGTGGGGCCGGCTTTCGTTGAGGTGGTGGCGGCCACCGGGGTGGAGGTGGTGGCGGTGCCGGTGGGGTTCGAGACCTGGGTGCCGGAGCGGTTCCGGTGGGCGGAGCTGCGGCGGCTGGGGCGCTCGGCGCGGACCCGGTGGCGGTCGGACTCGGCGGGGAAAGCGTTGCTGCGTCAGGAGATCGCGCGTCGTCGGCCGGATGTGGTGGTGTGGGACGCGATGAGCGGGTGGGCCGGTCGGCTGGCCAGGGCGGCCGGGGTGCCGGCCATGGTGTGGAGCACGACCTACGCGGTCAACGACGCGGTGCTGGCCGAGACCGCCCGGCACCGCTACGGCGAGCTGGCCGCCCCCCTGGCCCGGGGTGCCCGGTTGGCGCGGCTGGCGCCCGCGGCGCGGGGGGTGGATCCGGTGCTGGTGACCACGATGCCGGAGCTGCAACCGGCGCGGGCGAGCTTCCCGTCCCGGTTCCACTTCGTGGGTCCACTGCTGGGTGAAGCTGACCGCGGCAGGGAACCTTTGCCGTGGGCGGAGATCGAGGCGCGGCCGGTGCTGCTGGTCTCGCCGGGCACGGTGTTCGCGCGGGGTCCGGGGTTCTTCCAGGCGGCGGCGGAGGCTTTCGCGGACACTGACTGGCTGGTGTTGCTGGCCACCGGTGCGACCGATCCGGCTGAGCTGGGTTGGTTGCCGGACAACGTGATCGCACGCCGGCGGCTGCCGCAGCGCGCGGTGCTGGCGCACACCTCGGTGTTCGTGACCCACGCCGGGATGAACTCGGTGCTGGAGTCGCTGGCGGCCGGGGTGCCGATGGTGGTGGCGCCGCGGCTGGGTGATCAGCGGGGCACGGCGCGGCGGTTGACCGGGCTGGGGGTGGCGGTGCCGGTGGCGCAGCCGGTGCGGGCGGCGGCGCTGTACCGGGCGGTGCGGCGGGTGGCGGGGGATGAGCGGATGCGGGCGCGGGCGGCGGAGCTGGGGGCGCGGATCGCGGCGGGCGGAGCGGCCGGGCGGGTGGCGGAGCTGATCGCCGACCGGGGGCGCTGAGCCAGTGGGGTCAGAGGTTGTCGGGGTCGGGGACGCGGAAGCTGTGGGCGGGGAAGCCCGCGGTGGACAGGATGTGCAGGGGTGCGTAGGTGTCGCCAATCCAGACCGGGCGGATGGCCAGGCCGGTGATCTCGCCGGTGATCTCCGGCAACGGGCGCGCGCCGCTGCAGCGGGCGGAGAGCGGGCGGCGGTGGTGGCGGGGGTTCTGCACCAGGTCGAAGCAGGACAGGGTGCTGGGTTCGCCGGGCGCGCCAGAGACCAGGAGCAGGCGGCGGTTGGGGGTGAACACGCCGCCGCGGACCCGGGTCAGTGGCAGTGGGCTGGGGCCGAGGTCGATGTCCCAGTACGGCAGGTGGGCCAGGGTGCTCGGGTCGTAGGCGCGCAGGGTGCGGGGGTGGCAGGCGGTGCTGGTGTAGAGCAGGCCGAGCTGGCTGCCGCACCAGGTGAACAGGTCGGCCTCGGGCAGTTCCCTGGCGGGCAGCCAGCTCTGGTCGGTGCCGTCGGGGCGTAGTCGCCAGATCCCGGCCGGGCCGGTGACGGGCACGTCGAGGTGGCCTCGGTGGGAGACCGGGGCGCCGTAGCCGGTGGCCGAAGCGGGCACCGGGGCGGTGGGGTGCAGCAGGCCGAGTTGTTCGCCGTCGTGGGCGTGCGCGCCGAGGGCGGGGCGGCCGCCTGCGGTGGTGGGCAGGTACCAGCAGAGGTGTTCGCAGGAGGTGGTGGCCTCGGCGCGGACCTCGGTCCAGGCGGCCACGTCCGGGGGCGCCAGGCCTGGGCTCTGGTGCTGGGTGCTGGTGTGGGCCATGGACGGGTCCTTCCGCGCCGGCGCGATGTGGTGGGACCGCCCGCGACCCCCAAAACGCGGGCGAGCCCACCTCATCAAGCTTCTGTCATCGGTGTGCGCCGGTGCGTCGTGGAAACTACGGACATCGGGCGCGTCTTGGGTGCTGTCACAGCTCGATCGGCTCGGGCACCGCCAGTCCGTGTGCGCCGCCGTGCGCGGTGAGCACGTGCAGTGGGGTGAACTTCCCGTCCTGCCACCAGGACCGCAGCACCAGTGCGGTGGTGCGGCCGGGCAGCTCGGGCAGCGGGCGGGCGCCGGTGCACACCCCGATCAGGCGGGGTTCGCCTGGCACGCGGAGCAGGTCGAAGCAGAACACCGTGTTCGGGTCGTCGGCGATGAGCAGCACGCGGGAGTTCGGGGTGAACAGGCCGCCGCGCACGCCGGTCAGCGGCAGTGGCGCCGGGCCGAGCGGGATGTCGCGGCCGGGGTCCGGGGTGTGCGTGGCGGGGTCGTGTGCGCGCAGCCACCGCGGGGCCGTGGGAGCCACGGTGTAGTGGACTCCGTCGTGTTCGCCGAGCACGCCCGGTTGCGGTGGTCGGTCGGGCAGGCCGGGGCAGCCGGTCGGCGCCCAGTCGCCCACGTGCGGGACCGGGCGCAGGGCGGCGAGGTCGTGGCCGATGAAGGTGCTGGTCATGGCGAGTCCCCTCCCGGAACGGTGGCGCCAGGGAAGAGTGGCCGCATCCGGTGGGGAGTCGCGTCGGTGTAACTACGTACATCCGGCGATCGGGTGAACTTCTACCAGAGGTCGCCGTCGCGCCAGTCGCAGGTGAGCAGGCCGGTGCGGTCCAGGGCCGCGTCCACGGGCAGGACGTGCACGGCCTCGGTCTCCTCCGGGGTGGGCAGGATGCCCTCGGGGGTCAGCGCCGCGGTGGTGCCGAGCCAGGGTAGCCAGCCCCGGCGGCGGTAGAGGGGCTGGGCGTCCTGGGCCGCGCCGAGGGCGCCGAGCTGGTAGCCGTGGCGGATGATCCGCTCCAGTGGGGCCATCAGGGTGCCGCCGTGGCCGCGGCGCTGGTGGGCGGGGTGCACGGCCACGCCTTCGACGTAGCCGGTGCGCAGTGTGCGGCCCTGGTGCAGCAGCTGTCGCTGGACCACGGCGGCGTGCCCGATCAGCGTGTCGCCGGAGTACAGGAGGGCGTGCAGGCCGCCGAGGCAGTGTTCCCAGTCTTCGTCGGGGAACTCGCCGTCGAAGGCCAGGTCGAGCAGGGCGCGCAGGTCGCGGCGGGTGGGGGCGTCGAGGTCGGCGGTGTGGAGTACGCGGGGCTCAGTCATGGGTGATGTCCTGGGCGATGCGGCGCAGGCCTGCGGAGAGGTCGGCGGCGGTGGGGGCGGCGTCGGGGTCGATCAGCCATTGCGCCAGCACGCCGCTGAGCAGGGCCTGGTGGATGGCGCCGACCTGGCGGGCGTCGCCGCTGGCCGCGCCGATGTTCTGGAGCAGTTCGGCCAGGCCGAGGCGGGCGTGTTCCATGCCTTGGGCCAGGGAGGCGCGCACCTCGGGCAGCTGGTCGATCAGCGGGAAGATCTCGAAGGTGGCCACCCACATCCGGCGGTGGGTGCGGAAGCTGGCCTGCACCCGTTCCCAGTAGCTCTCGAAGCGTTGCAGGGGAGTGGCCTCGGGGTCCAGCTCGGCGGAGAGCGCGGCCTCGACCTCGTCGCCCCATTCCTGGATGGCGGCGTAGAGGGCCTGGTTCATCAGTTCCTGGGTGGAGCCGAAGTGGTAGCCGATGGCGGCCAGGCTCACCCCGGAGGCGCCGGCGATGTCCCGGGCGGTGGTGCGCGCGTAGCCCTTGTCGTAGAGGCACTGCTTCGCCCCCGCCAGCAGGGCCTCGCGGTTGTTTCCCATGGTCACCATCCTAACCCGCGTCTGAGACACCTGTCTTGCACAAATGTTCTAGACACGCGTCTGAGACACTTGTACTGTCTGCGGCATGACCAAGACCGTGCTCATCTCCGGCGCCAGCATCGCCGGTCCCGCCCTCGCCTACTGGCTGCGCCGCCACGGCTTCCGGCCCACCGTCGTGGAACGCGCCCCGGCCCCGCGCGAAGGCGGCTACAAGATCGACGTCCGCGGTGCGGCGATGACGGTGTGCGAGCGGATGGGCATCCGGGCGTCGATCGAGGCGGTGGACACCAAGGTCCGCGGTGTCACCTTCGTCACCGAGGGCAACAAGCCGATCGCGAGCATGGACGCGGACTTCATGTACGGCCGCGGCACCGGCGACGCCGAGCTCTGGCGCGGCGACCTCAGCCGCATCCTGGTCCAGGCCTGCGACGACCAGGTCGAGTGGATCTACGGCGACTCGGTCACCGCGCTCACCCAGACCCCCGAGGGCGTGCAGGCCGTCTTCGAGCGCGCCGCGCCGCGCACCTTCGACCTGGTGGTCGGCGCGGACGGCCTGCACTCCACCACCCGCGCGCTGGCCTTCGGCCCCGAGCCGGACTACCTACGGCACCTGGGCCGCTACATCTCCATCTTCACCACCGGCCACCACATGGACCTCGACCGCTGGGAGCTGTTCCACAACGGCGTCGGCGGCACCGCCAGCATCTACCGCACCAGCCCGCGCGAGGCGGCCAAGGGCCTGCTGATGTTCGGCGCGGGCGAGCTGAACCTGGGCCGCGATGTCCAGGCCCAGCACCAGGCGCTGCGCACGGCCTTCGCCGGGATCGGCTGGCAGGTGCCCAACCTGCTCGCCGACCTGGCCACCGCGCCGGACTTCTACTTCGACGCCGTCGCCCAGATCGAGATGCCCGGCTGGAGCACCGGGCGGATCGTCCTGCTCGGCGACGCGGGCTACTGCGCCTCACCGGCCTCCGGGCAGGGCACCAGCCTCGCGCTGGTCGGCGCGTACGTGCTGGCCGGGGAGCTCGCCCGCCACGCCGAGCACACCGCCGCCTTCGCCGCCTACGAGCGGATCATGCGGCCCTACGTGAGCGCCAACCAGCAGCTCGGCGTGCACGGCGCCAAGGGCATGATCACCGACACCGCCTGGCAGCGCAGGCTGCGCGGACTCTCCTTCCGGATGATGAAGTTCACCCCGCGGGGCGCGCGCAACCGGATCGCGGCCAAGATGCACGAGCAGATCCAGCACGCCGCGCACGCGATCGAGCTGCCCGACTACCCGATCAGCACCAGGGTGTGAGTCAGCCCCACTCCGGCTCGGTCGCCCCGGCCGCGATCGCGGTGACGATCTTGAAGCACTTCATCGCCTCGGTCATGTCGGGGGCGTCGAAACCCACCCGCAGCACATCGACCTGCTCCACGGTGGGGATCACCGCGGCGGCCATGGCCAGGTGCGCGGCGTCGAACTCCACCTCGATCCGGTGCGGGCCCGGCACCGGGTCACCCCGCCCGGCCCGGTTCATCGACCGCTGCGCCGCGCTGATGATCAGTTCCCACGATCGGGTGGGTGGCAGGCAGATCGCGGCGTAGCGGCTCACGCACTCCTTGACCGCCACCCGCTCGGCCTCCGGCACGTAGGCCGCGGCGTCCTCGCAGCACCGGTCGTCCCCGGTGATCATGAGCACCGGGACGCCGTGCTCGGCGGCCAGCGCGGCGTTGAGGCGGCCCTCGCTGGCCAGCACCCCGTCCAGCCACACCCCGGTGATCGAGTTTTCCAGGTAGGTGTGCGCGAGCACGCCCTGCTGGCCCGCGGCGGCGTGGTAGCCGAGGAAGACCACGCCGTCCACGCCGGAGTCGATGCCCTGCATCATCGACAGCGGCTTGTGCCGCCCGGTGAGCATCCGGGCCCGCACATCCAACTCTTCGATCAACAGGTTCCGCTGCGAGGAGTGGGCCTCGTTGACCAGGATGTCGGTAGCACCACCGGCCACCAGGCCGGAGATGCAGGCGTTGACATCGCCGGTGAACACCGGCCGGAACCGCTCCCAGCCGGGCGTGCCGGGCTTGACGTCAGCGCCCCAGGTCACCCCGGTGACACCTTCCATATCGGCCGAGATCAGAATGCGCACGGTTGATCACGTTACGACCTGGACAGTTCTTCGCGGTACTCGTTGACTTGTTATGTGGCGAGATGGTTATTTCTTGGCACCAGCTGGAAGGGGAAGTCGATGACCTCGGCACGCAGGGTGCGCGGACTGCTCGGCGCGTTGCTCGCCTGCGCGGTGGTGGCCGCGCCGGCCATGCTCGCGGCGGCGCCGCAGGCCACCGCGCAGCAGCAAGCGGGCACCACCTTGCGGGTGGGCCTGTTGCAGGGCATCGACTCGCTCAACCCGTTCCTGGCCAGTCTCCAGTCCTCCACGGAGATCGGCAGGCTGATGTATGACTTCCTCACCTCCTACAAGGCCGAGGACAACAGCCCCGGCGAAGGCCTGGCCAAGGAGTGGTCCGCCTCGCCGGACAAGCTGACCTGGACCTTCACCCTGCGGGACAACGCGAAGTGGTCCGACGACACGCCGATCACGGCCAAGGACGTCGCCTTCACCTACAACCTGATGATGAAGGACCCGGTGGCGGCCACCGCCAACGGCAGCTTCGTGACCAACTTCGAGACCGTCACCGCCTCACCTGACGGCAAGCAGGTGGTGATCAAGACCAAGACGCCGCAGGCCACCATGCTGGCCCTGGACGTGCCGGTGGTGCCAGAGCACGTCTGGTCCAAGGTCGGCGCGGGCCTGAAGGACTACACCAACGAGCAGCAGCCGGTGGTCTCCAGCGGGCCGTTCACCCTGCTGGAACACAAGGCCGAGCAGTACGTCAAGCTCAAGGCCAACAAGAGCTACTGGCGCGGCGCGCCCAAGATCGACGAGCTGCACTTCGTCTACTTCAAGAACAGCGACGCCGCCGTGCAGGCGCTGCGCAAGGGCGAGATCGACCTGGTCAACCGGCTCACCGCCGCCCAGTACCAGGCCCTGCAGAACGAGAACGGCGTCAAGCTGAACAAGGCCAACGGCCGCCGCTTCTCCGAGCTGGTGCTCAACCCCGGCGCGGCCACCAAGGACGGCGCGCCCATCGGTGACGGGCACCCCGCGCTCAAGGACGTCAAGGTGCGCCAGGCCATCGCCAAGGCCATCGACCCCAAGCAGCTGGTCGAGCGGGTGCTGCAGGGCTTCGGCCAGGTCGGCGGCGGCTTCATCCCGCCGGTCTACCCCGACTTCCACCTCACCCCCGAGGCCGCGGGCAGCGCCTTCGACCCCGCCGCGGCCAACGCCGCCCTGGACGCCGCCGGATACCCCAAGGGCGCCAACAACATCCGCGCCGGGGCCGATGGCAAGCCGCTGACCTTCCGGCTCTTCGCCCGCAACGACCGGCCTAACGACATCACCAGCGCCGAGTACGTCAAGCGCTGGCTGGCCGACATCGGTGTCGGGGTGGAGCTGCAGACCATCTCGGCCAACCAGATGAACGAGCGCACCACCGGCGGGCAGTACGACATCGCCTTCTCCGGCTGGGGCACCAACCCCGACCCCGACTTCATCCTCAGCCTGCACACCTGCGACCAGCGTCCCGGCGCCGACGGCAAGGGCGGCACCACCGACTCCTTCCTCTGCGACCCGGAGTACGACCGGCTGTACAAGGCGCAGCTGGGCGAGTTCGACCGGGCCAAGCGCGGCGAGCTGGTCAAGCAGATGCAGAAGGTCGCGGTGGACCGGGCCGCCAGCGTGATCCTGTACTACGAGAACGCGATGGAGGCCTACCGCAGCGACAAGTTCGCCGCCTTCACCACCCAGCCCAGTGAGGGTGGCGTGATCCGCGAGCAGAACGGCATGTGGGGCTACTACAGCGCCACCCCGGTCGGCGCGAGCGGTGACACCGGCTCCGGTGACAACACCGGGCTGATCATCGGCATCGTCATCGCGGTGGTCGTGGTGGGCGGCATCGCCGTGCTGCTCATCGCCCGTCGCCGCAAGGCCTCCGCCGACGATCGGGAGTGAGCTCGTGACCGACCTGCTCGCCCCGGCCGAGCAGCTGGAACCAGCGGGCAAGACCGGTAGGAAGTCCACCGGCACCCTGCGCTACGTGCTCGGCAAGCTCGGCGGCGCGCTGATCAGCGTGCTGTTCGTGATCGTGCTCGGGTTCCTGCTGTTCCGGGTCATCCCCGGCGACCCCGTGCAGACCATGACCCGCGGCCGCCCGGTCGGGGCCGAGCAGCTGGCCCAGCTGCGCGTCGAGTTCGGCCTGGACCGTCCACTGTGGATGCAGTTCCTGGACTACTTCGGCGGGCTGTTCCAGGGCGAGCTGGGCGTGTCCTACACCTACCGGCGGCCGGTGGGCGAGCTGATCCTGGACCGGCTCGGGCCCACCCTGCTGCTGGTGGGCACCGGCACGCTGATCGCGGTGCTGATCGGGCTGTGGCTGGGCGTGCGCAGCGCGTGGAAGCACGGCAGCCGCTTCGACAAGCTGGCCACCGGCAGCGCGCTGACCCTGTGGTCGGCGCACACCGCCTGGCTCGGCCTGATCCTGATGATGGCCTCCGGCAGGCTGTTCCCCTCCGGCGGCATGGAAGACCCTTCGGTGCCGAATGAGTTCTTCCCCAAGCTGCTGGACATCGCCCACCACCTGGCCCTGCCCTGCCTGACCTTCGTCGCGGTGGTCTTCGCCCAGTACCAGCTGGTGATGCGCTCGGCGCTGCTGGAGGAGACCGGCGCGGACTACCTCACCACCGCCCGCGCCAAGGGCCTCACCGACGACGAGGTCCGCCGCCGCCACGCCGTGCCGAATGCCATGCTGCCCACCATCACCCTGATCTTCCTGCGCCTGGGCCTGGTGGTGCAGGGCGCGGTGACCGTGGAGACCGTGTTCACCTGGCCCGGTCTCGGGCTGTTGCTCTACGAAGGGCTCAGCGTGCCCGATCTGCCGCTGCTGCAAGGAGTCTTCACCGTGCTGGCCGGCAGCGTGGTGGCCATGAACGTGGTGGCCGACCTGCTCTACCGGGTCTTCGACCCCAGGGTGCGTGCCGCGTGAGCGCCCCCGTCTCGCCCCGCGCCCTGGCCTGGGCCCGCCGCCGTGAGGCCGCCGGCCGCGCCTGGCGGCAGTTCCGGCTCGACCGCGGCGGCCTGGCCGGGCTGTGCGGGCTGATCCTGATCACGCTGCTGGCCCTGCTGGCCCCGCTGGTCACCGACGCCACCCAGCTCGATGTCACCAAGACCACCGGACGGCCGTTGCAGGGGCCCAGCGCGGACTACCTGCTCGGCACCGACGAGACCGGCCGCTCGGTGCTGCTGCTGGTCTGGTGGGGCGCGCGGGTCTCGCTGACCGTCGGCCTGGCCGCGGCGGTGCTGACCATGGTCATCGGCACCCTGGTCGGGTTGCTGGCCGGGCACTTCGGCGGCTGGGTGGCCGCGGTGCTGATGCGCTTCACCGACTTCTTCCTGGTGCTGCCCTCCCTGGTGCTGGCCATCGCGCTGAGCAGCGTGCTCGACCGCAGCCTGCTCACCATCGTGGTGGCCATCGGCCTGACCTCCTGGCCCAGCGCGGCCCGCCTGGTCCGCGCGCAGACCCTCGCGGTGGAGGCCAGGCCCTACATCGAACGCGCCCGCGCCCTCGGCGGCGGGCATAGCCACCTGATCCTGCGGCACGTGCTGCCCTCCACCGCGCCCCTGGTCTTCGCCGACACCACGCTGCAGGTGGCCAGCGCGATCGTGGCGGAGTCCACGCTGTCCTTCCTCGGCCTGGGCGACCCCACCGTGGTCACCTGGGGATCGATGCTGCGCGCCGCCCTCAACAGCGGCGCGGTCTCCGCCGGGGCCTGGTGGTACGTGCTGCCACCCGGCATCGGCATCATGCTCGTCGTGCTCGCCTTCACCCTGTGCGGGCGAGCCTTGGAAGCCGTGCTCAACCCACGGCTGCGCAACCCGGGGGGACGCTAGAGATGACCCTGCTGGAACTGCGCGACCTCACCATCACCTACGCCTCCGCGCGCGGCCCGGTGCCCGCGGTGCGCGGGGTGAACCTGTCCCTGGACGCCGGGCAGACCCTCGGCATGGCGGGGGAGTCCGGCTGCGGGAAGTCCACCGTGGCCATGTCCATCCTGCGGCTGCTGCCGCGCAGCGCCACCATCGAAGGGCAGATCCTGCTCGACGGGGAGGACGTCACCGGCATGTCCTGGGGCCGGCTGCGCGCGGTGCGCTGGGCCGCGGCCTCGGTGATCTTCCAGGGCGCCATGCACGCGCTCAACCCGGTGCGCCGCATCGGCGAGCAGATCGCCGAACCCATCCTGGTGCACAAGGGCGCGGGCGCGGCCTCCAGCCGTCCGTCCGATGTGGACGCAGCAGTGGCCGAGCTGCTGGAACGGGTCGGACTGCCCGCCCGGCACGCCCGCGCCTACCCGCACGAGCTCTCCGGCGGGCAGAAGCAGCGGGTGATGATCGCCCTCGCGCTGGCCTGCTCACCACGGCTGGTCATCGCCGACGAACCGACCACCGCGCTGGATGTCATGGTGCAGGCCCAGGTGCTGGACCTGCTGGCCGAGCTGGTCGCCGAACGCGGCATCGGCCTGATGATGATCAGCCACGACCTGTCCGTGCTGGCCCAGACCTGCCAGCGGCTGGCGGTCATGTACGCCGGGCGGATCGTCGAGCTCGGACCCGCCCGGCAGGTCACCACCGCCCCGGTGCACCCCTACAGCGCCGCGCTGTCCGCGGCCTTCCCGACCGTGGGCGACCCGGCCTCCCGGATGGCCCCGCGCGGCCTGCCCGGCGACCCGCCCGACCCGGCCGACCTGCCCAGCGGCTGCCCGTTCCACCCCAGATGTGGTGTCTCCCAACCGGAATGCGCCACCACCGATCTGCAACTGCGGCCCGCGGGCGAGGACCACGCCGCGGCCTGCGTGCACGCCCACGTCCCGGAGGCCGCCCGATGAGCCCGCTGCTGCGCGCCGAGGACCTCGCCGTGCACTTCCGCTCCCGCGCGGGCGCCACCGCCCGTGCGGTGGACGGGGTGAACCTGACCGTCAACGCCGGGGAGATCACCGCGCTGGTCGGGGAGTCCGGCTGCGGCAAGACCACCCTGGCCCGCACCCTGCTCGGCCTGGAACGCCCCACCCGCGGCCAGGTCAGCTTCGAAGGGCAGCCGCTGCCGAGCTCCAGCAAGGGACTGCGCGCCTACCGCCGCCAGGTCCAGCTCATCCTGCAGGACCCCACCGGCGCGCTCAACCCGCGGCACACCGTCTACGAGGCCGTCGCCGAGGGCCTGCGCATCCACCGCACCCCCGGCAACGAGGCCGAACAGGTCGCCGACGCGTTGTCCCGCGCCGGGCTCCGCCCCCCGGAACGCTTCTTCCGGGTCTTCCCGCACGAGCTCTCCGGCGGCCAGCGCCAGCGCGTGGTCATCGCCGGCGCGCTGGCCCTGCACCCCAGGCTGCTCATCGCCGACGAACCGGTGGCCTCCCTGGACGCCTCCGTCCGCGGCGAGATCCTCGCCCTGCTGCTCAAGCTCCGCGCCGAGCTCGACCTGGCCGCCCTGGTCGTCACCCACGACCTCGGCCTGGCCTGGAACATCGCCGACCGGGTCGCGGTGATGTACCTGGGCCGCATCGTGGAAGCCGGACCGGTCGAACAGGTCCTCACCAGCCCCCGGCACCCCTACACCCAGGCACTGCTGTCGGTGCTCGGGGAGAACCGCACCGTGCTGACCGGCGAGGCCCCCGACCCCACCCGCGTGCCCGGCGGCTGCCGCTTCCACCCCCGCTGCCCCGCCCTGGCCGGTGGCGCCGCGGCCGCGGTGGCCAAGGACTGCCGCCGGATCGACCTGCCCGTGCTCACCGCCGACACCGGAACCGAGGTCGCCTGCCACCTGGCCACCGCCCCCGTGCACCGCTGACGAGCCGGGAAGGGCATGCTGAACCCGTGCCAGCCGAACCCGCCATCCCCGTCGAACTGGTCCAGCACGCGCTGCGCGCCATGCGCGCGGGCACCTACCGGCTGGAGTCCACCGCGGACGGGGTGACCGTGAGCCTGGTGATGGCGGTCAGCCCCGCGGGTCGCCGCAACGCCGCCGAACGCCTGCTCCGGTCCCTGGCCGAGTACAACCTCACTCTGGCCACCCCGGACCCGCTGACCGCGCTCACCGACAGCCCCACCGGCCTGCGCGTCATCCACGCCCATGGCTGAGCGCCTGGGCGGCAAACCCGCGCCCGCCACCGACACCACCGTGCACGACCGGGACTGGGACGTCGAGCAGGACCTCTCCGGCCAGAGCTTCACCCGGGTCGCCTTCCTGGACGTGGACCTCTCGGAGATGGACAGCCGCCAGGCCACCTTCACCGACTGCACCTTCCGGCAGTGCCGGTTCAACGCCAGCGAACACACCGGCAGCGCCTTCCTCAACTGCACCTTCACCCGCTGCCGCTTCTTCGACACCCGCTTCGCCGACTGCAAGCTCACCGGCAGCATGTTCGACGGCTGCACCTACGAGCTGTTCACCGTCACCGGCGGCGACTGGTCCTACGTCGGCCTGCCCGGCGCCAACCTCAGCCGCGCCACCTTCACCGGCACCCGCCTGCGCGAGGCCGACCTCACCGCCGCCCGCCTCCGCAAGGCCACCCTGCACCGGGTCGACCTCACCGACGCGCTGCTGCACCGGGTCGACCTCACCCAGGCCGACCTCCGCGGCACCGACCTGACCGCGCTCGATCCCCGCAACGCCGAGCTGCAAGGCGCGCGCATCGACCCGGACCAGGCCCTGGTGCTGGTCACCGCGCTCGGCCTGCGCGTCGGCTGACGCGCCGGAAATCCCGCGACCGGTCGCCCCCGCAGCGGCTAGCTTGCCCGCCATGAAGGACCGGCCACCCACCCTGACCGACGAGGTCCTGCGCGAAGCCCTGCGCGCCTGGCACATCACCCCCACCACCCTCACCCACGCCCCCGTCGGCTTCGGCGACCACCACTGGACCGCCACCGACAACCACACCCGCCGCTGGTTCATCACCGTCACCGACCTGACCGACAAGCCCCACTGCGGCCCCACCCCCGAGCTCGCCTGGCACGGCCTGCACCAGGCCATGGCCACCGCCGCCGCCCTACCCCTGGACTTCGTCGCCGCCCCGCTCCGCACCCCCGACGGCCACACCCTGCGCCGCCTCGGCACCCACTACGCGATCAGCGTCTTCCCCTACCTGGACGGCATCGCGGGCGACTTCGGCGACCCCCTCACCCCCGACGACCGCGCCGAGCTCCTCGACCTGCTGGCCAGCCTCCACGGCACCCCACCCCCGCCGACCACTCCGCCGCACCGCCCTGACCTGCCCTCCCGGTCCCACCTCGACTCCGCCCTCAAGACCCTCCACGACCCCTGGACCGGCGGCCCCTTCGCCGAACCCGCCCGCGACCTGCTCACCCGGCACGCCGCCACCCTCCAGCGCCGACTGGAGGAGTTCGACCACCGGGCCGCCACCCTGCGCGGCCGACCGGTGCTCACCCACGGCGAACCCCACCCCGGCAACCTGCTCCGCACTCGGCGCCGCCGATACCTGCTCGACTGGGACACCGTTGCCCTGGCCGTGCCCGAACGCGACCTGTGGCTCATCGCCCAGGACATCGAGGACCTGGCTCGCTACACCGAAACCAGCGGCCACCCGGTCGACCCCTCGGCCCTGGAGCTGTACCGGCTGCGCTGGGCACTGGAGGACGTCGCCGCCTTCCTCACCTGGTTCCGCGCCCCGCACACCCGCACCGCCGACACCGAACAGGCCTGGACCGGCCTCAGCGGCACCCTGGCCGAGCTGGGCGATGGCTAGGGTGGGTGATCATGAGCGAGCAGAAGGAACGCATGCTGCGTGGCGAGCTGTACCGGGACAACGACCCGGTGCTGGTTGCCGAACGCCGGCACTGCCAGCGCCTGGTCGATGAGTTCAACGCGACCCGCTCCGGTGAGGACGAAGAGCGTCAACGGATCCTGACCGAGCTGCTGGGCGGCATCGGCGCCGGATCGTGGATCATGCCGCGGTTGCAGTGCGACTACGGTTACCTCATTCGCTTGGGGGACAACAGTTTCATCAACTACGACGCGATCCTGATGGACTGCGCGCCGATCACCATCGGCAACGACGTCTCCATCGGGCCGAGGGCCCAGCTGCTCACCGCGCTGCACCCGATCGAGGACCACGAGCTCCGCCGCCAGCGCTGGGAGACCGCGGCGCCGATCACCATCGGCGACAACGCCTGGCTCGGCGGCGGCGTCATCGTCTGCCCCGGCGTCACCATCGGCGCCAACACCGTGGTCGGCGCGGGCAGCGTGGTGACCAGGGACCTGCCCGAGCGGGTGCTGGCCGCGGGCAACCCCTGCCGGGTGATCAGAAACCTCTGAGCCTCTGACCTGGGCCATTACCTCTGAGGTAATCGACAGCGTGACCCCCGGCGGGAGATCGTCATCCCGGCAAGCACGAACGACGATCTTCCGACCGAGGAGTCACGATGACCACTCAGACCACCGCCACCACCGCTGCCAACCCGCACGGCCTGCTCCGCCTGGCACTGCGCCTGGACGCGGTGGCCTCCGGCGGGATGGGGCTGCTCCTGCTGCTGGGCAGCTCCTTCCTCACCGAGCTGCTCGGCCTGCCCGCCGGACTGCTGCTCGGCGCGGGCGCGGTGCTGGTCGTCTTCGCCGCCGGGGTGGCCACCGTGGGTATGCGGCAGCGACTCAGCCGGGTTGGCGCCTGGGAGATCGTGGTGATCAACGCGCTGTGGGTCATCGCCAGCCTCGCGGTCGCCGCCACCGTGTCCATGACCGGCCTGGGCCTGGCGTTTGTGCTGGTCCAGGCGGCCACGGTGGCGGTGTTCGCCGAGCTCCAGGTGGTCGGGCTGCGCCGCGCGGCCCGCTAGCCCGGTGACTTGTCGAAGGCTCCGGTGCTGGATACAGTGGCGCTCCATTCAAACTTGAGTATTGGGGGAGTCATGCGGATCCTGGTCACCGGAGCCAGCGGGACCATCGGCGGCGAGGTGCTCCGGCAGCTGCTCGCCGCCGGGCACCCGGTGCGGGCGCTGACCCGCGACCCGGCCCGGGCCGGCCTGCCCGAAGCCGCCGAGGTGGTCGCCGGGAACCTGGCCGAACCGGACACCCTCACCGGGCTGTTCACCGGCGTGGACCGGATGTTCCTGGCGCCGGCCTTCGCGGTGGCCAGGACGGCGGAGCAGGTCGTGGCCGCCGCCACCGCCGCCGGGGTGCGGCGGATCGTGACGCTGTCCTCGGGCGCGGTGGTCGACGACGAACCCGGGGTCGAGGACGCCGACTACCACCACGCCGACGAGGTGACCGTGGAACGGGCGGTGGAGGCCGCGGGCGTGGAGTGGACGCACGTGCGGGCCGGGGAGTTCATGGCCAACACCCTGGACTGGGCGCAGGCCATCCGCACCACCGGCGTGGTCAGCTCGCCCTTCGGCAAGATCGCCAGCGGTATGGTGCACGAGGCCGACATCGCCGCGGTCGCGGTCGCGGCGCTGACCCAGGACGGGCACCACGGAGCCAAGTACGTGCTCACCGGATCAGAGCTGGTCACCCCGCCGGAACAGGTCGCCGCGATCGCCGCGGCGATCGGCCGACAGCTGCGGTTCGAGGCGATCAGCCCGGCCCAGGCGCGGGCGAGCTGGCAGGCTCAGGGGTACGACCCGGCGTTCATCGACTGGATGCTGGGACCTGAGGACGCCCCGCTCGCCGAGTCGGACTTTGTGGGGGCCGCGGAGTTGACCGATGACGTCGAGCGGGTGCTGGGACGCCCCGCTCACACCTACGCGCGATGGGCCGCCGATCATGCAGCTGACTTCCGGTAAGCCAAGGGCCTACGCCCCCGCCGGTGACCGGGCCACCCGCCCGGTCGGCGAACTGCTCCGCGGCTGGCGGGACCGCAGGCGGCTCAGCCAGCTGGAGCTGGCGGTGCAGGCCGACATCTCCACCCGGCACCTCAGCTTCGTCGAGACCGGGCGGTCCAAGCCCAGCCGGGACATGCTGCTGCACCTGGCCGAGCAGCTGGACCTGCCGCTGCGGGAACGCAACCACCTGCTCTTCGCCGCCGGCTACGCACCGGTCTACGGCGAGTCGGCACTGGACGCGCCGCACATGGCCGCGGTCCGCACCGCGGTGCGGCAGATCCTCACCGCCCACGAGCCCTACCCGGCGGTGGTCATCGACCGGGCCTGGACCATGGTGGAGGCCAACGCCAGCATCGGCGTGCTGATCGAGGGCGTGCGCGCCGACCTGCTCGCGCCACCGGTGAACGTGCTGCGGGCCAGCCTGCACCCCGACGGGCTCGCGCCGCGGATCGCGAACCTGGGGGAGTGGCGGGCGCACCTGCTGGGCAGGCTGCGGCGGCAGGTGGCGATGACCGCCGATCCAGTGCTGACCGAGCTGTACGCCGAGCTGTCCGGCTATCCGTGCGCCGAGCCGGAACCCGAGGTCGAGCTGCCGGGACCGGGCGAGGTCGTGGTGCCGCTGCGGGTGCGCCACGACGGCCGGGAGCTGACCTTCTTCAGCATGGTCGCCACCTTCGGCACCCCGGCCGACATCACCGTCTCCGAACTGGCCATCGAGTCCTTCTTCCCGGCCGACGCGGCGACCGCGGCCGCGCTGCGCGGGTAGTCAGGAGGTCGGGCGCAGTGAGCTGAGCAGCAGCTCGGTGAAGTCCGCGCCGATCTCCGCCGCGCTCTTCGGGCCGCTCGGGCGGTACCACACCGCCATGTGGTGGATGGCGCCGAAGAAGGAGTGCGTCACCAGGTCCGCCGAGATGTCCGGGCGGAACTCGCCGGTGCGCTGGCCCTCCTCGACCAGGCCGCGGAAGCGCTCGTGGTAGCGGCGGCGCTCGGCGCGGACGGTGGCCAGGGTGGTCGGCGGCAGGTGGTGCATCTCCCGGAAGAAGACCGTCACCTCGCGCAGGCTGCCCGCGCTGCTGGTCACCACGTCCTCGGCGGCCGCGCGCAGCCGCTGGGCGGGGGAGCCCGCGCTGGTGGCGATCTCCTCCAGGCGGTAGGTCTCGCGGAACAGCAGGCGCCGGTAGACCTCGTGCAGCAGCTCGGCCTTGGACTTGAAGTAGTGGTACAGGCCGCCCTTGGTCACCCCGGCGGCATCGGAGATCTCCTGCACCGAGGTGGCCGGGTAGCCCTTCTCGGCGAACAGGCGGGTGGCGGCCTCGACCAGCCGCTCCGGCACAAACCGGTCGGTAGGTTCGGGTGCGGATCGTGCGGACACAGTGCAGATAATGCCAGCAAAGCAGCCGATTGGCTGCACCCGATGAGCGGCATTGCCGACATTCCAACCGGTCGGTAACCTCTGTGGGGTGGCACTGACGGACACCCGAGAGGTCGACGCCCTGGTGGTGGACTACGGCGGGGTGCTGACCACCTCGATCCGCTCCTCCTTCCGCGACTGGTGCGAAACCGACGGCATCACCCAGGACAGCCTGCGCGGGCTGCTCGGCGACTGGCTCGGTGCGCGGGCCGAGGCGGGCAACCCGATCCACCTGCTGGAGACCGGCGAACTGGACACCGGCGAGTTCGAGCGGCACCTGGCCGGCCGCCTCGAAACGGTGGACGGGCGGGCGATCGAGCCGAAGGGGCTGATCCGGCGCATGTTCGCCGGGGTGCGGCCGGATGAGGCCATGCTCGGCCTGCTGCGGGCCGCCCGCGCGGCCGGGCTGCGGACCGCGCTGCTGTCCAACAGCTGGGGCGGCGGCTACCCGATGGCGCGGCTGCGGGAGCTGTGCGAGGTGATCGTGATCAGCGGCGAGGTCGGGCTGCGCAAGCCGGACGCGGCGATCTATGAGCACACCGTGGCACTGCTGGGACTGCCCGCGGATCGGTGCGTCTTCATCGACGACGCCGAGCCCAACGTGCTCGGCGCGCGAGCGGCAGGCATGCACGCGGTGTGGCACACCGATGCGGAGAGCACCATCGCGGCGGTGGCCGCGCTGGCGCCCGGACTGGCGGGAGGAGCGGCATGAGCGGACCAGACTCGTTGCCAGGACTTGACCTTGGGCGGTTCCGGGACTACCTCGATGAGCAGCGGCCCGGCTTGCGGGCCGGAGAGCTGCGGGCCGAGCTGATCGCGGGCGGGCGCTCGAACCTGACCTACGCCGTCACCGACGGGGCGCACGAGTGGGTGCTGCGGCGGCCGCCGCTGGGACATGTGCTGGCCACCGCGCACGACATGAGCCGGGAGCACCGGGTGATCACCGCGCTGCGGGACACCGCGGTGCCGGTGCCGACCACCGTGCTGCTCTGCGCCGACCCCGAGGTGCTGGGCGCGCCCTTCTACCTCATGGAGCGCACGCCGGGGCAGGTGCTGCGGACCCGGAGCGACGCGGCCTGGCTGCGGCCGGAGCAGGCCCGCGCGCTGTCGCTGGAGCTGGTGGAGGTGCTGGCCGACCTGCACGCCGTGGCCCCGGAATCGGTGGGACTGGGCGACTTCGGGCGGCCGGAGGGGTTCCTGACCCGGCAGGTCAACCGGTGGAAGAAGCAGCTGGACGCCTCGCGCAGCCGGGCGCTGGCCGGCATCGACGAGCTGCACGCCCAGCTGGGCGCGCGGATCCCGGACTCCGGGCCGTCGGCCATCCTGCACGGGGACTACCGGCTGGGCAACGTGCTGGTCGGCCAGGACCCGGTGCGCATCACCGGGGTGCTGGACTGGGAGATGTCCACCCTGGGCGACCCGCTGACCGACCTGGGCCTGCTGGCGGTCTACAACCACGACCTCGGCGCCGCGGGGGAGGAGATCTCCGGCAGCAACTCCGTGCCGGGGCTGGCCGCCACCGAGGAGCTCATCGCGCACTACGCCCAGCGCAGCGGCCGGGACGTCGGACGGCTGAACTGGTACGTGGCACTGAGCTTCTTCAAGCTCGCGGTGATCGTGGAGGGCATCCACTTCCGGTTCGTGGCCGGCCAGACCGTCGGCGCGGGCTTCGACAAGATCGGCAATCTCACGCCCCTGCTGGTGAGCAGCGGGTTGACCGCACTGGCAGAGGAGAGCTAGATGGACTTCGCCCTCGACGAGCGCACCCTGGAGCTGCGCGAGAAGCTGCTGGCGTTCATGGACTCCCACATCTACCCGGCCGAACGCGAACTGCTCGGCGCCGAGCCCGCGCCCGGCGCGGAGTGGGACCGGCCCTCGGTGATGGAGGACCTCAAGGAAGAGGCCCGCAAACGGGGTCTGTGGAACCTGTTCCTGCCCGGCGCGCACGGAGCCGGGCTGACCAACCTGCAGTACGCGCCGCTGGCCGAGGTCACCGGGCGCAGCCCCGCGCTGGCCCCGGAAGCGCTCAACTGTGCCGCGCCGGACACCGGCAACATGGAGCTGCTGGCCGAGTTCGGCTCCGAGTCGCAGCAGCGGCGGTGGCTGGAACCGTTGCTGGGCGGGCAGATCCGCTCCGCGTTCTGCATGACCGAACCGGAGGTGGCCTCCTCCGACGCGAGCAACATCGCCACCCGGATCGAACGCGACGGCGACCACTACGTCGTCAACGGCCGCAAGTGGTACGCCTCCGGCGCGATGAGCCCGGACTGCGCGGTGCTCATCGTCATGGGCAAGACCGATCCGGCCGCGGACCGGCACCGCCAGCAGAGCATGATCATCGTGCCGGCGGACACACCGGGGGTGGACATCAAGCGCGGCATGCACGTCTTCGGCTACACCGACGGCGCGCACGGCGGGCACGCCGAGGTCGTCTTCACCGACGTGCGGGTGCCGGTGGAGAACCTGGTCGCCGGTGAGGGCGACGGGTTCGCCATCGCGCAGGCCCGGCTCGGCCCCGGCCGGATCCACCACTGCATGCGCCTGGTCGGCATGGCCGAGCGCGCCCTGGAGCTGATGTGCCGACGGGCCTGGGACCGGGTGGCCTTCGGCAGACCGCTGGCCGAGCAGGGCGTGGTGCGGGAGTGGATCGCCGAGTCCCGGGTGCGCATCGAGCAGACCCGCCTGCTGGTGCTCAAGACCGCGTGGCTGATGGACAACGTCGGCAACAAGGGCGCGCACACCGAGATCCAGGCGATCAAGATCGCCACCCCGCGGATGACGGAATGGGTGGTGGACAAGGCGATCCAGGCGCACGGCGCCGGGGGAGTCAGCCAGGACACGCCGCTGGCACACCTGTGGGCGCAGGCCCGCACGCTGCGGCTGGCCGACGGTCCGGACGAGGTGCACCTGGCCTCGCTGGCACGCCGGGAACTGAAGAAGTACCAGGGCTAGCCGACGGGCCGGGGACCGGTACGTCCACTGTGGACATACCGGTCCCCGGTCTCGGTCAGCTGCGCCGGAACGAGAACGGGCAGTGCGTGCCGCCCAGGCCCAGCGTGGTCGGCCGCTCGAAGGTCATCCCGTGCCGGTCCGGATCGATCGCGCCGATCCAGCTCTCATCCCACGCGCACATCACCGGCGTCAGCTCGGCGGCCTCGTGTGCGACGAGCACGTCGTGGTAGAAGCACCGCCGCACCTCCAGCAGGTAGGCGCGGTCGTCGTCGGCCGCGCGGTGGAAGGTGAAACCCGCGCCGAAGGCGTGTTCCTCCCGGGCTTTGCTGATCGCGACCATGGTGGTGAAGGCGTCCTCGGCGTAGTCCAGGGCGTACTTCGTGCCCTGGGCGACCTGCTCGGCGAACGGCTCGGTCAGCGCCCGCCGCAACAACGTGTGCCGGTCGGCCTCGGCAGGCAGCGCCCGGAACGCGGCCACCAGCACGGTGACCAGGGCCAGGTTGTGCCGGGCCGCCTCATCGACGATCCGGTGGGCCTGCCTGGCGGCCAGCTCCGCGCCTGTCGCCCTGGCCGCGGCGGTGTCGAAGCCGGGGACCAGTTCGGCGAGCCTGGTGAGGAAACCGTCGATCAGCGGGGGAACCTCGCTCGCCGGATCCGGCACGTAGGCGGCGTCGAGCGGTTCGAACTGGTTGGTGGACATACTGGTCCTCTCTCAAGGTCCCAGCGCGCTCCACCAACCGACCTGGCGCTGACTAATGGTTGACGGCGACCACTATGGCACAGCGGTCAGCTCGTCAGGGTGAAATCGGTGAAGGTGGCGGTGAACCCGGTGCCGTCGGGGGAGGCGCACATCGGGCCGATCCAGGCCGGGCGCTTCGGCGGCAGGTAGGCCAGCCGCAGCATGGTCTCCGGGGCCGCGCCGTCCACGCCGTAGCGGATGGTCACCGCGTCGCCGGAGCGCTGCACCGACAGCCGCACCTCGCGCAGCCCGGCGGGCGCGGGCAGCACCGACCAGTCGGAGAACTCCCTGGTCGCCACGGCGCTGAGCCACAGCCTGCCGTCCAGCTCGATCCCGGTCTTGATCCAGTTCCGCTCGTCCAGGCGGATCATCAGCCCGGCCTGGTCGTAGCGGTCGTGGTAGTCGGCGCGGAAGGTCACCGAGGCGGTGAAGTCACCCGGCATCCGGCGGCCCAGAAAGTGCCCGGTGTCGCGGATGAAACCGTAATGGGTGACCCGCCAGAAGTCGGTGTCCGGTGCGGTGCGCACGGTCAGCCGACCGTCCGAGACGCTCCACCCGGGCGGCTCGTTGAGCCAGGCCCAGTCACTGCTGCCGAAGTCCGCCGAACTCATCCCGCGATCCTAGGTCGGCGGAAACTCGGTTGGCTCCGGCCAGACGGCGGGAGCATGATCGGCGGCGATGGCTACCGAGTCGGTTCTGGTGAACTACGTCTACGCGCACAACGTCGGCCACGCGATCGAGGCGCTGCACTACGCGCACGGCTACCACCTGGCCGGTCCGGATCGCCGGATCGCGGTGGCGCTGAACAAGAACACGCCGGTGGAGCTGGCCGCGCTCTGCGACTGCGTGGATGAGGTGTACCCGGTCGAGGTGGACCTCTTCGACGGCGGATTCGACGCCGCGGCCGCGCTGGCCGGGATCCCCCGGGACTGGGACTGGGTGGTCGGCGACGTCCGCTTCACCCAGGACTTGCAGCGGCAGTTGTTTCCCGGGCTGGCCCACTACTACGACACCGCCGCCACGCACTTCCGCCCGGCCAAGGGCATCGGCTTCGCCGGGCTGACCAAGGTCGGACCCGCCTACCAGCCACACCAGCGGCTGCGCCTGACCCTGCCGCCCGCCGAGGCCGCGCGGGGCAAGGCGCTGGTGGGGGACGCGCCGGTGACCATCGCGGTGCTGCCCGGCGGCAGCGCGCCGCGCGAGCTCTACCCCGCCACCGAGTCCTGGGAGCTGATCCTCGGCGCGCTCGCGGAAAAGTTCCCCGGCACGCGGTTCTGCTTCCTGGGCAAGCTCGACAGCAGCGACGGCCGCACCGGCACCAGCTTCGGCCCCGGCGAGCTTGACCGGCTGCGCACCGCCTTCCCCAGCGTCGCCGCGGTCGACGTGCCGGTGGTCGAACAGCTCGCCGCGCTGGCCGCCTGCGACCTGCTGGTGGCCCCGCACTCCGGGTTCGCCTTGACCGCCTCCACCCTCGGCGTGCCCTGGCTGGCCCTGTCGGGCAACCGCTGGCCCGAGTACTACTTCAACGGCGTCCCGTTCTACTCGGTGCTGCCCGACCCGGCCAGGTTCCCCTGCTACACCCTGTTCGAGGCCGATCCGGAGCTGGTGACCGAGCCCGGCGGGCCGCGCGCGCCCAGCATGAGCCACGCCCGTTTTGTCGCGGATCTCCCGGAAATCCTGACCGGAGCGCAGCTGTTGCTCGGCGACTGGCCCTATCCGGATGCGCTCAGTGACCACTTCCAACGTCTGAGCCGCCGTTTTCCCGACTGGAGCACCTGGTTCTTCTCCCTGGATGGCGCGCACCAGCCGTTCCTAAGCTGATCGTGGACCCATGTTCACCTGATGCGGGCGGATGCCGCGGTTGACCCGCTCAGCGCTCGAACCCGTCACTGAGTCTTGGCATGCTGTATCTCTGCGTGACCACTTCGCCACGGCTTCAGGAGACGACCATGCTCAGTGCGTTGCAGCGCGAGAACATCGGCGCGCTGTTCGACGTGTTCGACCACAGCGGCCTCGGCCGCATCGAGTGGGCGGACATGGAGCGCATCGCGCTGACCGTGATCGCGCGCCTCGGGATGACCACCGAGGACCCCAAATGCGTGCTCTACCTGCAAGCTTACCGACGGTGGTGGGCGCAGTTGCAGCACGACGCCGGGCACGGGGACATCGGCTGGGTGGACCGGCCCTCGTTCATCTCCGCCTTCGAGAAGGGCATGATGGCCGAGCCGGGCTACCTGGACCGGGTGCTCTCGGTCGGCCTGACCGCCTTCGACGCGGCGGACACGGACGGTGACGAAGTGCTGGACGAGGAGGAGCTCGTCACGCTCTACGTGGCCAGCGGTCTGCCCAAGGAAGGCGCGATCGCGTTGTTCCAGCAGATCGACACCGACGGCGACGGCAAGATCAGCCGCCAGGAGTGGCTGGCCGCCAGCCGGGAGACCTACGTCGGCGACGATCCGGCAGGCGTCGGCGCGAGCACCCTCGCGCAGAACTGGCTGGCCCAGACCTGAATCCGCCATGACCAGCACGCTCCCCGTCGCCCCCGGCCGCCTGCCCGGCCTCGGCCACCTGCCCTACCTGGCCCGCGACCAGATCGGCTTCTACTCCTCGGTGCGCGAGCTCGGACCGGTGGTGCGCATCTACCTCGGCCCGATGGAAGCGTTGCTGCTGACCGATCCGGCGCTCATCCACCAGGTGCTGGTCACCGATGCGGACAAGTTCATCAAGGGCCGGATCTTCCGCAAGACCCGGCCGTTCTTCGGCAACGGGGTGGCCACCTCCGACGGCGAGTTCCACCTGCGGCAGCGGCGCCTGATGAGTCCGGCCTTCCACCAGCGGCGGCTGGCCGGCTACGGCGAGGTGATGCGCGCGGAGGTGCAGCGGATGACCGCGCGCTGGGTGCCGGGCCAGCGCATCGCCTGGGAGAAGGCCATGTACGCGGTCACCCCGCACATCATCGCCAAAACCCTGTTCCACAGCGACCTCGGCGAAGAGGCCGCCACGGAGATCCACCGCTCCCTGCCGCTGATGCTGCGCGGCGCGGTGACCCGCTCACTCAACCCCCTGCCCTGGCTGCCCGCCGTGCTGTCCCGCCGCTACGACCAAGCGGGCCGGCGGCTCAACGCGATCATCGACCGCATCCTGGCCAGCTACGCCCACGACCAGACCGACCGGGGCGACCTGCTGTCCATGCTGCTCACCGCCCGCCACGAGGACACCGGCGAGGGCATGAGCCGCCAACAGGTCCGCGACGAGATCATGACCCTGCTGGTAGCGGGCACCGAAACCGCCGCGGTCACCCTGTCCTGGCTGTTCCACGAACTCTCCCGCCACCCCGCCGTGGAAGCCCGCCTGCACACCGAACTGGACACCGCGCTAGCCGGCCGCCCAATAACCTTCGCCGACTTACCCAACCTCCCCTACCTGCGCCAAGTGATCGACGAAACCCTCCGCCTGCACAACCCGGTCCCCATGTCCATGCGCGCCGCCCAAACCACCCTCCGCCTGGGCCCAGCCACAACCCGCCCCGGCACCGAGATCGTCTACAGCCCCCTGGCCCTGCACCGCGACCCACGCCACCACCCCCGCCCCCTGCACTTCGACCCGGACCGCTGGACAACCCCACCCGCCCCCGGCACCTACCTGCCCTTCGGCGGAGGCAGACACCGCTGCGTCGGCGAACGCTTCGCGATAGCCGAAATGATGATCGCCACCGCCACAATCGCCAGCCAATGGCGCCTCCGCCCCCTGCCCGGCTACCGAGTCCGCTCAGTCGCCTACGCCACCCACCACCCGGTTTCACTCCCGATGATCATCGAAAAGCGGTGATCCAGGCGTGGCGAGGGCGGGTCGGATCACCCGATGGGGTGGACAGCGAAAACACGAAGGCAACCAAAACGGGGGTTTGAGCGTTCCGCTAGAGAGCGGTGGCGGGGCGGAGGGCCGGAGGCGCGGTTCGGCGCTGCCAGCCTCCACACGCCGGCGAGTGACTTCCGCCCGGTGTGCGCGACGAGTGGTCTCCGGATGCTGGCGAGCGAGTCGGGCTGCTGGCGACCCGGGGCACCAAGCCCGGCCAGCCAGCCCAAAACCGCTGCCGCGGGGAGCCGCCGCGCGGGCTTGTCGCGCAGGCATGGGTGTCGGCATGGGCGGCGGCAGCACGCGTAGTGCCCGGGCCTCGCGCGCCCGAGGTGCGCGGTACGGCAGGCGCTGGGCGTGCGCAGAGCACCGCACCGCGAGCGAAGTGCCCGTACCGCGTGCGCAGAGCACCGCGCCGCGAGTGGGGTGCCCGCACCGCGAGCGGGGTGCGCGCGTCGCGCGGCGTGGCGGGTGTCGGGCGCGGCGTGCCCGTGCGGCCGCGGGGTGCCGCGCCTCGGGGCACGCTGCTCGCCGGGCGACCGGCGCATGATGCGCGGGGCGTCCCTCGCGTGCCTCGCCGCGGCTAACGTGGAGCCATGCGCACCATCGGCCTGCTTGGCGGCATGAGCTGGGAGTCCTCGGCGATCTACTACCGGCTGATCAACGAGGAGGTCCGGGCGCGGCTTGGTGGCCTGCACTCGGCCAGCTGCGTGTTGTACTCGGTGGACTTCGCCGAGATCGAGGAGTTGCAGCGCGCCCAGGACTGGCATGCCGCGGGGGTGCGGTTGGCGCAGGCGGCGAAGGCGCTGCACCAGGCTGGGGCGGAGTTCGTGGTGTTGTGCACCAACACGATGCACAAGGTGGCCGACCAGGTCGCCGGCGCGGTGGACATTCCGTTGCTGCACCTGGGCGACACCACCGCGGCGGCCGTGCTCGCCCGCGGGGTGCGGCGGGTGGGGTTGCTGGGGACCGCGTTCACGATGGAGCAGGAGTTCTACCGGGATCGGTTGGCGGGACATGGGCTTGAGGTGATCGTGCCGGGAGCGGCGGACCGGGAGCTGGTGCACCGGGTGATCTACGACGAGTTGTGCCAGGGGGTTGTGCGGGAGGAGTCGCGGGCCGGCTACCGGGAGGTCATGGCTCGGCTGGCGGCGGCCGGGGCGGAGGGGATCATCCTGGGGTGCACCGAGATCGAGATGCTGGTGGGGGACGGGGACTCGGAGCTGCCGCTGTTCCCGACCACGCGGCTGCACGCGGTGGCGGCGGTGGCGGAGGCGTTGCGCTGAGCGTGTAATTGGACCTTTCGGCTGGGCTTGGCGACTTTTTGTGGTGGGCGGGTCGGGTGTGTGGCTCGAGGGCTCGACCGGCGTCGTGACAGCACCGCGTCGGCGGGCTCGAACAACGCACCGGCCCGCGCGGTGAGGCAGTGCTACAACTCCTGACGACACGCCGCCAGCTCCCCGAGCGCGCCTTCGCTAGCGACATTCCCGCAGTGCAGAGATCTTGTTGTCGCGCCACGGAGCTGCTCACGCGGTCTCGGCGCCGCATCCCCGCGCGCGATGACGCTGGCGCGTCGGCGATGCTGTGCGCGTGGAGTACGTGTCCAGAGTGCCGCGACCGCCGCTGGACGGGCTGATCGACGACCTCTACTACCTGGCGGGTGCGCCGCCGTACGCCCGGCTGATGCTGCCGCCATCGCCGTCGGCGTTGCTCATCGTCAACCTCGGCGCGCCGTTTCGCATCCGCGCCGGCGCCGAGATCGAGACGGCCGAGTACGCCGACGGCTGCGTGGTCACCATGCCCACCCGCGCGTTCGAGTTCGGCTATCCACCCCGGACCCGGTCCGTCGGCGTGCACTTCAAGCCCTGGGGGCTGGCGCCGTTCCTGCCGATGCCCGCGGCCGAGCTGTGTGACCGGCCGGTGACGGTGGAGCAGGTTTGGGGTCGGCCCGCCATTGCTGAGTTGCGGGAACGGCTGGCCGCGGCGGACAAACCGCACGAGATGCTGACGCTGCTGGAGGAGGAACTGCTGCGACGGCTGTGCGAGACCGCCGGTCTCGGGCTGGTCCGCCATACGAGCAGCGTCATCGCGGCGACCGGCGGGGCGGTGGCGATCGGCGACCTCAGCGAGGCAGCCGGGGTCAGCAGCACTCATCTGGCACGGCGGTTCAAGGACCTCGTCGGCGTCACGCCGAAGCGGCTGGCCCGCACTCACCGCTTCACCGCCACCGTGTTCGCGATCGACCCCGCCGGACCGGTCGACTGGAGCGAGCTCGCCGGTGGCGCGGGCTACTTCGACCAGGCTCACTTCGGCCACGAGTTCCGGGCGTTCACCGGGCTCACGCCGACCCGGTACATCGAAGTCCGGCGGCGGTTCCTGCGCGAGCACCCCGGCCACGTGCTGGACAGCTGGCCGCTGCCGGCCGATTGATTTCTTACAAGAGCGAGAGCTCACCACGCGCTAATTTGGGGCACCCCAAGCAGAGGAGAGCCCCGTGGGCAAGGTGGTCATGTACAGCTCGGTGTCGGTGGACGGCTTCATCGCGGACGAGAATGACCAGCCCGGACCGCTGTTCGACTGGTTGTCCAGCGGTGACGTCCCGTTGGACGACAGCGGCGCGCTGAAGGTGTCGCAGACCTCCTACGACTACACCCGGCCGTACTGGGACCAGATCGGGGTGACCATCGTCGGCCGCCACGTCTTCGACCTCACCGACGGCTGGGACGGGAAGCCGCCGGGCGGGATCGACCACGTGGTCGTCGTGACGCACCGGCCGGCGCCCGAGGGCTGGGACCCCGGGGCGCCGTTCCACTTCGTCGACGGCATTGAGGCAGCCGTGGCCAAGGCGCAGGAGCTCGCGGGGGACCGCCTGGTCGAGGTCGCCGCCGGCGACGTCGGTGGCCAGGTGTTTGCCGCGGGCCTGGTCGACGAGGTGCGCATGGACGTTGTGCCCGTGGTGTTCGGGTCCGGCAAGCGCTACTTCGGATCGGTCAACGCGCAGCACCTGCTGGCGGACCCTGACGAGGTGGTCCAGGGCAACCGGGTGCTGCACCTGCGCTATCGGGTGCGCCGTTGACCGATCCGAGCGGGTAGGCCTCAGCGGCGCAGGGCGGCGCCGAGGCGTCGGATGACGTCGGCCTCGGCGGGGTTGTCGGCGGCCGGGGCGTGTTCGGTGATCGCCGCGCCGACGACGTTGTCCAGCCGGGAGATCAGCTCGACCAGATCGGACGATCGGACGCCGTTCGGTTCGGGGTAGCAGACCGAGCCGAACTCGGCGGGGTCGAGCACGTCCAGGTCGACGTGGACGTAGGTGGGACCGGAGAGTCCGTCGAAGGCCTGCTCCAGCTGGTCGACGCCGTGCACGCGGAGGCCGGTCTTGCGGAGGTATTCGCGTTCGCTGGCGCCGCCGGCCCTGACCCCGGCGAGGATCACCTGTGCTGGAGCCAGGGTTCGCGCCGGGGTCAGCAAGGCGGGACCGTCTCCGAGCAGGGTGCGCACGACCATGCCGTGGAACGCCCCAGAGGCCAGGTCGCCCGGGCCGTACACATCGGGGTGCGCGTCGATCCACAGCACCGTCAGCTGGTCGCCGTAACGCTGTCGCGCGGCGGCGATCGGCGCGATGTCCACCCCGCAGTCGCCGCCCACGGTGATGGTGAAGTCATCGATCTCCGCCAGCGCTTCGCCGGTCAGCCGCAGGTTCTCGGCCAGCGCCCCGCGTGCGCGGATCCCCTCCGTGATTTCGCCGCTGCCACTGGCGATCGGCACCGACACCACGGTGTCCGCCCGCAGGAGCTCAGCGGTTCGATGTGCCCCCGGGGCCAGCAGCGGCGCCCGGTCCGAGGCCGATCCTTGCCATTGCGGCACGCACAGCACAGTTGTCATGTCTGCTTCTCCGAGTAAACGAGATGGGTCCCAGGACTGTCGTGTCGATCAGAACGACGACAGGTCGGTCCATCCCGCTCGGTTCTGCCGCAGCAGCCGCTGCATCTCAGACGTGTGCGCGGGCACCTCGACCCGACGGCTGAGGAGGACCACACTCAGCCGCGCGAGGCCGGGCACACGCGTCATGGCCCGGACCGTACAAGATCACGGACCGGGTTGTCCACGGTGCCGGGTGACCGCGGTGACCCCGGGCGGGCGTGGGCGGCGCGGCTTGCCTAGGTTGAGGGGTATGAGCAGCCTGACGAGCCTGGGTGTCCTTGCGCAGTGGCCGGTGGATCATGCCGCGGCGGCTGTGGTTCGCGCGGATGGGGCCGTGCTCGGTGTGGCGGGGGAGCAGGAGCGGGCGTTTCGGCTGGCTTCGGTGACCAAGCCGCTGACCGCCTACGCGGTGCTGGTCGCGGTGGAGGAGGGGGCGCTGGAGTGGGATCAGCCCGCGGGGCCGGACGGGGCGACCGTGCGGCACCTGGCGGCGCACACCTCGGGGCTGGCTTTTGACTCCGCGGCGGTGCAGGCGGCGCCCGGGAGCAGGCGGATCTACTCCAACACCGGGTTCGAGGTGCTGGCCGAGACCCTGGAGAAGAGTTCCGGGATCGGGTTCGCGGACTACCTGCACGAGGCCGTTTTCGCGCCGTTGGGGATGACCGGGTCGGCGTTGACCGGGTCCGCTGGGTCGGGGGCGGTGTCGACCTGCGCGGATCTGGTGCGGTTCGCGGCGGAGTTGCACCGGCCGACCTTGGTGTCCGCGGCGACCGTGGCCGAGGCGACCTCGGTGGCTTTCCCCGGGCTCAACGGGGTGGTGCCGGGGTATGGCATGCAGAAGCCCTGTGACTGGGGGCTGGGGTTCGAGATCCGGGGGGAGAAGTCGCCGCACTGGACCGGCACGCGGAACTCGGCGCGGACCTACGGGCACTTCGGTCAGGCCGGGACGTTCCTGTGGGTTGATCCCGAGGCCGGGGTCGCCTGCGTGGCGCTGGCGGACCGGGACTTCGGGCCGTGGGCGGTGCAGGCCTGGACGCCGTTCAACGACGGGGTGCTGGCGGAGCTGGGACGGTGAAAGGGGGCGGAGGCGCGACCACCGCGCCTCCGCCCCGGCGCCGCGCCTGATCACAGGCCGCCGGTGTAGAGCAGTCGGTTGGGCGTGGCCGCCGGCATGCCGGCGATCCGGTCCGGGGTGCCCGCCTGCCAGAGCCAGTTCATGATCGTTTGCTGGGACTGGTCGCCGTGGGCCTGTTTGAACAGCGCCGCCACACCCGCCACGTGCGGGGTGGCCATGCTGGTGCCGCTGATCGTGTTGACCCGGCTGCCCGGCCAGGCCGAGGTGATCTCGGTGCCAGGCGCCAGCAGCTGCACGCAGCTGCCGCGGTTGCTGTAGGCGGCGAAGCCGTCGGTGCGGGTGGTCGCGCCGATGGTGATCGGGCGGGCGGCGCGGGCCGGGCTGTACTTGCACGCGTCGTCGGTGGAGTTGCCGCCGGCCACCGCGACGAACACGCCCCGGTCGGACAACCGGTTCGCCGCCTCGTCGACCTGGGCGATGCCCGGGGTGCCGCCGAGGGACAGGTTGGCCACGGCCGGGCGGACCGCGTTCGCGCCGATCCAGTCCAGGCCGGCGATGATGCCGGACCACGAACCCCGGCCGTCACAGCCGAGCACCCGCACCGCGACCAGCCTGGTCGCCTTGGCCACGCCGAACTGGGTGCCGCCGACGGTGCCCGCGACGTGGGTGCCGTGGCCGTTGCAGTCCTCGCCGTTGCGACCGTCGCCGATCGCGTCGAACCCTGGCCTGGCCCGCCCGCCGAACTCGGGATGGCTGAACTGGATGCCGGTGTCGACGATGTAGGCGGTGACACCCGCGCCGGTGTGGCTGGCGGTGTAGGAGCCATCTAGGGGGAGGGCGCGCTGGTTGATGCGGTCCAGGCCCCAGGAACCGGCCGCGCGGGGCGATCCGCCTGCGGCGCTGGGCAGTTCGAGCTTGACCTCCGCGTCGGGGACCACCGACTCGATCTCCGGGAGCAACTTCAGGGCGCTGGCGACCAGGGGGTTGAGCTTGGCGGCGAAGCCGACGAACAGCGAGCCGAAGTTGAACTTGACGTCGATGTTGAACCGGTTGACCAGCTTGAGCACGGTGTCCGCGGTGCCGCCCTTGGTCAGGGAGACGATGAACTGGCCGTCGATGGCTGCGGTGGCGGGTGACGCGGTCGCGGTGCCGGTGGTGGCGGTGATCAGCAGCGCGGCGGCGGCGAGTGTCCGGGCCGTGCGTTTCATGACTTCCCCGATCGGTCGGCGGTAGGGCTTTCGCCCACCACTGAGCGTGGTCTCGCCGGGGCGACCTGGGCATTCCCCGACGGAGCGGGGGTCCGACGCGGAGTAACGCAACACCGGTGTCCATCGCGGAGCGTGCGGGTAAGACCACCGCACCGGATGACGGCCGCGGGCGGCGTGGTCATCCGGTGCGGGGAACTCACGGCGGTGGTCGCACGGAAAAAGGAGGTTTGGGCGGCGAGGTTCACGCGGCCGGGGAGACCGCGGGGACCGGCGTCGCTGACCTTGGGTCACCACCTGGTTGAGCCGGTCGGCGGGAGCCCCGCTCACGTGGCGCAACCACCTGGTTCGTCTCTAGACGAGCGCGGGTTCCTCCAGCACCAGGGTGCCCGCGTCGGCGTCCAGCAGCGCGACCACGCCCAGCGGCACGGTGAGCTGGTTGGCGCAGTGCCCGAACCCGACCTCCCAGGCTATCGGCACGCCGAGCCCGCCCAGCCGGTCGGTGAGCACCGTGCGCACCTGCTCGATCGGGCCGCAGGAGGTCCAGGAGCCCAGCGCGATGCCGGTGACCCCGTCGAACCAGCCCGCGCGCAGCAGGTGGGTGAGCATGCCGTCGAGGCGGTACGGGTCCTCGGTGACGTCCTCCAGCACCGCCAGCGACCCCGGCTGCGGTCGCCACCGGCCCAGGCCCACCTCGGCGGCGAGCAGGCTCAGCGTGCCGCCGACGGTGACCCCGCGCGCCTGGCCGCCGATGATCGGCTCGGCGCCGCGGCCGAGCTTGGTCACCGAGGCCGGGTCCAGCAGCGAGTAGCGCAGGTGCTCGCGGGCAGGCAGGTCGTCGGTGAACATCGCGCTACCGGTCATCGGCGCGAACAGCGTGACCTGACCCAGCTCGCCCGCGATCCGGGCGTGCAGCGCGGTGACATCGCTGGACCCGGCGAACACCTTGGGCGGCAAGCCTTTCAGCTCCGCCCACGGCACCAGGTCCACCATCCGCTGACAACCGTAACCGCCGCGGGCGCACAGCACCGCGTCGAACTCCGGCCGCGTCCACGCCCACACGAAGTCCGCCGCCCGGTCGGCGTCCTGACCGGCCAGGTACCGCATCTCCGGGTGCTTGTCCCGCACGTGCGCGCCCTCGGAGACGGTCAGCCCCCAGGACCGCAGCTGCTCGATGCCGATGTCCAGCTGGGCAGGGGACACCGGCCCGGCGGGGGCGATCACCGCGACGTGGCCGTGCCGGGGCACCCTGGGCGGGCGGCGCAGCCCGCTCATGAGCGCAGCTCCAGCGCGGGCACCCCGGCCGGACTGAAGCCCAGGGTCTGGCCGAAGAAGGACAGCTCGGCCTCCAGCGCGGCCTGGATGTTCTCCGCCCGCCGGAACCCGTGCTGCTCGCCCTCGAAGGAGCGGTAGGCGTGCGGTATGCCCTTACCGGACAACGCTTCCAGGAACTTCTCGCACTGCTCCGGCGGGCACACCTGGTCCTCGAGGCCTTGCAGCAGCAGGATCGGCCCGGCCAGCTGGTCGACCCGGTTGGCCGGGGACCGCTCGCGGTAGCGGGCCTCGGCCGCCGGCAGCGCGCCGACCAGGCCGTCGAGGTAGCGGGACTCGAAGTCGTGGGTGCCGCCCGCGGCGAAGGAGAGCAGGTCCAGCACCGGGAAGTAGGCGGCGCCGCCGCGGTAGGTGGCCACCGAGGTCAGCGAGGCCGCGGTGGTCCAGCCGCCCGCGCTGCCGCCCCGGATGCCCAGCCGCAGCGCGTCCGCGGTGCCCTCGGCGGCCAGCGCCTCGGCCACGGTGGCGCAGTCCCGCACGTCGACCACGCCCCAGGCCTCGCGCAGCCGGTCCCGGAAGGCGCGGCCGTAGCCGCTGGAGCCGCCGTAGTTGACCGCGACCACGCCGATGCCCCGGCTGGTGAAGTAGGCGAAGTCGGCGCTGAGCACGGGGGAGACCTCGCCGGTGGGGCCGCCGTGCACGTGCACCAGGAACGGCGGCCGCTCGCCCTCGGGGGCGGTGAAGTCCGGGTTGTGCGGCAGGTAGACGTAGGCCGGGATGCCGACTCCGTCCTGGCCGGTGAACACCCGCTCGACCACCGGCGGCAGGTAGGCCGGGTCGGGCAGTCCGGCTGGCTGGGCGGTGAGCGTGCTCAGCTGCCCGGTGCGCAGGTCGACCTGGGCCACCGCGGGCGCGGCGGCCGGGCCGGCGGCGACCCCGGTGACCAGGTCGCCGTCGTGGGCGAAGGTGGTGCGCCACACCGGCAGCGGCAGGTCCAGTGGGGTGAGTTCGCCGGTGTCCTCGGTCAGCAGGGACAGGCCGAGCCTGCCGCGCAGGAGGTGCCGTCCGCCGCCGAGCGGGACGAACCAGGTCGCGCCGAGTGTCCACAGTGGACCGCCGTAGTCGGCCTCGGCCCGGTGCAGGGCCCGCTGAGTGCCGTCCAGGTTCACCCGGTGGAGGTTCCACCAGCCGTCCGGGTCGGTCATCGCGTACAGCGAGTCCTCGTCGGCCCACTCGAACTGGCAGACCGACTCGGCCGCCCCGCCGGCCACCACCCGGTGCGGCCCGGCGGTGCCGCCGACGAGCTCGGCCACGCACAGCTCGGTGCCGTCCCAGGGCATCGCGGGGTGCTCCCAGCCGATCCAGGCCAGGTGGCGGCCGTCCGGGCTGGCCTTGGGCGCGCTCATGAACCGGTGGCTGGCCGCCAGCACCCGGATCGCGGCCGGGTCGGCGGCCCCGGCCCCGGAGACCGGCACGGCCACCAGTTCGCGGACCAGGTCGGTGGGGCGGTCGCCGGTGATCCGCTCGCGCACGCACCAGATCTCGGCGCCGTCCGCGCTGGGGTGCAGGTCGCCGTAGCGCAGGCCGTGCTCGCGGTCCGGGGCCGGGGTCAGTGGCGCCGGCTCGCCACCGGCGGCGTCCACCAGGTGGATCCGCTGGTCGGCCCAGTGCGTGAAGGCCACCCGGTCACCGTCCGGGGTGGCCAGCACGGTGTAGGGCGCGCCGCCGTACTCGTGCAGCCGGTTGCGCGCGCTCCACGGCGCGGCCAGCACCTCCCGCGCCGCCTCGCCCGCCCTGCCGCGCAGCAGCGTGACCCGGCCGCCCTCGGTGGGCCTGCCCTCGGTCCAGTAGGTGAAGCCACCGTGCGCGCGCACCCAGTGCGGCGGCGCGGTGACGGCGCTCGCGTCGGCGGCGCTGATCGGCGATGTCCAGTTGCCATACCCCAGTACGGTGACCACGAAGCCGAGGGTAACCGGCCACCGTCTACCGGCCGACAGAAGATCACCACAAAGATCGCCGGCAGGTGAATTCACGTCCTCGATCCCGGATGTCGGGGATGCCTCTGCCGTCCGCGCGGGCGTGGCCTAGGGTCAGTGGTGCCATGGCACGTGTCATTCACCTCTTCCGCCAGCCCGAACGGTTCGTAGCCGGAACCGTCGGGCAACCAGGCGACCGCTCGTTCTACCTCCAGGCCAGCGAGAGCGGCCGTACCGTCAGCGTGCTGCTGGAGAAGCAGCAGGTGTCGGTGCTGGCCGAACGGCTGGGCGCGCTGCTCGAGGAGGTGCACCGGCGCTTCGGCGCCGAGGTGCCGCCCGACGCGCCTGAGGACGTCGTCGACACCGAACCCCTCGAGGTGCCCCTCGAGGAGGAGTTCCGGGTCGGCACCATGGGGCTCGGCTGGGACGCCGACTCCAGTGCCGTCGTCGTCGAGCTGCTCGCCGCCACCGAGGAGGAGATCGACGAGTCGGTCGTCCTCGACGACACCGAGGAGGGGCCGGACGCCGTCCGCGTCTTCCTCACCCCGGTGCAGGCCAGGGCGTTCGCCCAGCGCGCCGAACGGGTGGTCAGCGCCGGTCGCAAACCCTGTCCGCTGTGCAACGAGCCGCTGGACGCCGAGGGCCACGTGTGCCCGCGGCAGAACGGCTACCGTCGCGGCGAGCCGAGCTGAGCACGCCGGTGCGCCCTGGGGACGACGGCGCGATCGAACTGCTCACCCACGGCACGCTCGACGTGCGGGGACGGCTGGTCGACGCCTCCAACGCGACGCTGTTCTGCGGCATCGAGCACGAGGGTGTGCAGGCCGAGTGCGTGTACAAGCCGGTGCGCGGCGAGCGCCCGCTGTGGGACTTCCCGGACGGCACCCTGGCCGGGCGGGAGGTGGCCACCTACCTGGTGTCGGAGGCGGCCGGTTTTGGACTGGTGCCGCCCACGGTGCTGCGGCCGGGCCCCTTCGGCGAGGGCATGGTGCAGCTGTGGGTGGACACCGAGCCCGAGGCTGACCTGGTCGACCTGCTGCCACCGGATGACGTGCCGCAGGGCTGGAAAGAGGTGCTGCGGGCGCACGACCGCTTCGGCGACCCCGCCGCGCTGGTGCACGCCGACCACCCGCGGATGCGGCTGCTCGCGGCCCTGGACGTGGTGGTCAACAACGCCGACCGCAAGGGCGGGCACGTGCTGCACGCCCTCGGCGGCGCGGTCTACGGGGTGGACCACGGGATCTGCCTCAACGCCGAGGACAAGCTGCGCACCGTGCTGTGGGGCTGGCTCGGCGAGCCGCTGGGCGAGGAGGCGGCCGAGGGGCTGCGGCGGCTGCGCGCGGGGCTGGACGGGGAGTTCGGCGAGGCGCTGCACGAGCACCTGACCATCACCGAGGTCCGGATGCTCACCGAACGCACCGACAAGCTGCTGGGCGCGGGCGTGTTCCCGGCCCCGACCGGGGACTGGCCGCCGATCCCCTGGCCCGCGTTCTAGTTCGCCTGGCGAACGCTGTCGGCGGCCCGGGTTAGGTTGGCCCCGTGTTGGTGACCGAACTGCTGGCCGGGACCCCCGGCGACGTGCTGACCAGGGTGCTCGGGCTGCCCGGCGAGCAGCGGCGCGGCTTCGCGCCGGAGCTGGCCGCGACCGTGCGGGACGGCTTGGAGCTGGTGCTGCTCGACAACGGGCACACCTACGGGGCACGGGACCGTCGGCTGGCGGAACGGGCCTCGGTCGCGTTGCTGGCCACGCTGCCCCCGCGTGATCCGCTGCTGCGCGAGCTCCGGCCACCGGAGGCCGAGCTGACCAAGCGGATCCTGCTGGCGCGGCCCCCACGGGAACGGGCCGCGCTGGCCGGCTGGCTGGTGGAGTGGCAGCCCGGATGGGACGCGGTCCGGGAGCTGGCGCGCGCGGGCGAGCTCGAACCGGTGCGCACGCCGGAGTACTTCGCGGGCTGGTTCCGGTGGTCGCGGCGGGACCTGACCACACCCCTGGCCGAGCGGCTGCGAGCCACACCCGGGGCCCTGGACGAGGTGTGGGAGCTGCTGCCGGTCGAGGGCACCGGAGAGGCGAGCTTCGCCGCCTTCGACAAGTACGTGCCCCTGGACTGCCAGTGGTCGACCGCCCTGGTCGAGCTGAGCCGCACCGGCGAGCTGGACCGGGCGCGGTTACTGCGCATCACGCTGGAGGTGCTGGCCAGGGACTTCGCCGTGTTCCGAGCCCGGTGGTACGCGGCGCTGCACGAGGCGCTGGAGCCGAATCCGGTGGAGCGGGCTGGGTGGCAGCACGGGTACGCGCGGCTGTGCGGCAGCGGGGTGCCGAGCACGGTGGGGTTCGCGGTGAAGGCCCTGGCCGCGGTGCAGAAGGCCGGGCTGCTCGACGCCGAGGTGGCGCTGCGGCACCTGCCCGCCGCGGCCGCCGGGCGCGGGGCCGGCACGGCCAAGCTCGCGGTGCGGCTGGCGGCCAAGGCCGGGCAGGCCGCGGCGGGGCTGGCCGGGGAGGTGTTCGCGGCGGCGGCCACGCACGAGTCGGCCGAGGTGCGCGAACTCGCGGCCGCGCACCTGGGCACGCCGGTGGAGGCGCCGGCCCGGGTGGAGCCGGTGGCCTATCCGGAGCCGGTGCTGCCGCCCTTCGCCGAGCGGCGGCTGCTGGTGGTGCCGTTGGAGGTGCCGGACTCGCCCGCGGCGGTGGCCGAGGCGTTCTCCGCGCTGCTGGCCGACCACTACCAGGGCGACCTGCTGCTGGCCGCGCTCGACGGGGCGCACCGGGTCGCCGGCGACGAGCTGCGGGATGCGCTCAAGCCCCTGGTCAAGCGGGCGGTCAAGGCCGACACCGAACACGCGGAGCTGATGCCCAAGCTGCTCAGCGTGCTGGTGCGCGGGCTGGCCGGGCGGGAGGTCGAACCGCCGGAGCTGGTCAACGGGTGGTCGCGGCCGCTGCGGCACCGGATGCGGGCGCTGTTGGCCGGGAACGCGAGGCCGGTGTCGGCGGCCACGCACCTGGGCGGCTGGCTGGATCCGGTGGTGTTCGTGCGGCGGCTGCTCCGGCATCCCGAGGCAGCCCTGGACGATGTGGTGGACGGGTTGCTGCGGCTGGCCCCGGACACCAGGGCCGAGGCCCTGGAGCTCGCCGCGGAGCTGACCGGGCCGTACGCGGCGGCGGTGCGCTTCGCCCTCGGCGGGCCGGAGACACCGGCCGAGGACTGGCTGGGGCTGGCGGCGGCCAAGGCCCGGCATCCGGAGGCCGCCGACCCGGTGGCGGTGCTGCGCGGCGAGCCGGGCGAGCCGTTCGGCTGGTCGGCGCGCCTGGTCACCGGGAGCTTTGACCTGATCAGGCTGGAGTTCACCAGGACACCGGCGGAGCACGAACCGGACGTGCCGTGGCTGGGCACGCTGAACACGCCGCCCCTGGACACCGGGTGGGAGGGGTTCACCAGCCCGCACGAGGTCATCGGCGCGCCGTATGACCGGGCGGTGCACGAGGCCGAGGTGGCCAGGGACCTGTTCGAGAACGACGTCGAGGTCGGCTACCCCAGCGAGGTGTACGGGCTCAGTCCGTTCCTGGATCGCCCGGCCGTGCCCTCCTATCCCGGCCTGCTGATGATCGCGGCCGCGCTGAACACCCAGCGCGCCTCGGGCGCCCAGCTCGGGGTGGACGCCGCGCTGTCCCTGCTGGACGCCCGGCTGCTCGGCCCCAGGGCGCTCGGCGAGGCACTGGGCGTCTTCGGCGGCGAGCTGACGCTGACCCGGCTGACCAAGCGGTTGTCCGTGCTGGCGGGGGAGCATCCGGCCGCTGTTCTGTCCACAGTGGACGCTCTGCTGCCGGTGCTGGACCGGTCGGCGCGCGGGCTGTCGGCGTTGCTGGAGCTGGCCGTGGACCTGGCCGAGCGCGGCGCGGGCACGGTCAGTCCGGCGACCAGGGACTGGCTGGGCGGGCTGACCGGGTCCTCGAAGGCGGCGAAGGCGGCCTTACGACTGCTCCGCTGACAGCCGGGCCGCCAGCACGTGCGAGCACGGTCCCCTGCGGTCCTGGTGCTCAGCCCACCAGGCGCAGGTGCAGCCGTCCGGGGACAGCCGGACCCGCTGCACCGAGGAGCCGTGCGCGATCTCGAAGCCGCCCCCGGGCAGCGCGCGGACCGCGCCCGCCGCGACCAGGGTCCTGGCCTTGGTCAGGCGGCCGTTGGCCGGGGCGCGGCCGCTGGGCAGCGGGCGGTCGAACCACACGCCGTCCACCACGTCGTGGCCGCGGCGGCCGGTGACCAGGTCCGGGTCCGCGGCCCCGCCGGCCAGGGTGGTCAGCCAGCCGCCCTCGCCGGAGAAGCCACGGGAGGGCGCCGGGGACAGGGTGACGGTCAGCCGGGCCCGGTCCAGGTGCAGCACCCAGCTGGCGGTCTCCGCGCCGGGGGCGGCGTAGACGGACAGACCGCGGGTGAAGCGCACCAGCGGGTCGGCCACCCGCAGCCGGTGCAACCCGGCCGCCGGGATCGCCTCGGCGGTGCGCCGGGCGGTCAGGCGCAGGCCCCGGCCGGACGGGACCACCCAGGAGGCGGTGTCCTTGGTGGGCAGCTGCCGCAGGAAGGAGCGGGCCGCGATCTGGTCGAGCTCGGCCCGCCGGGTCGCGCCCGCGGTGACCGCGGCGATCTCGGCGAACCCGGCCACCCACCGCTCCGGCAGTGGCACCCTGTCCTCGGCGCCGTCGCCGTCGAGGGTGCGCAGCCGGATGCCGTCCCCGCGCACCCGCAGGTGCAGCGGTTCCTCGCCGGCCACCCCGGCCAGCACCGCACGGGTGCCGGCGGAGAGGTCCACGTTGGTGCAGCCGCGGCCGACCGTGCCGACCGGCCGCAGGTCCAGGCGGGCGTGCATCCCGCAGCAGGGGGAGAAGGACTCAGCGCGCAGGGTGGCGCCGTCGGCGGTGAACACCGGGTCGGACTCGGCGAGCAGCCTGCTCAGCATCGACGGGTGCACCCAGAACCGGGTGCGGGCGATCTTGCCCAGCACCAGCAGCGCCTGCGCGGCCTGCGCACCCGGCTCCAGCAGGCCGTCCACGATCGTCGCGGTGTCCACGGCCTGGTCAGGCGGGGTGAGCAGGACTTCGGTCAGCACGCCGACACCCTAGCCGCGACCCCTGTCAGGGCAGGCGCTCGCCGGTTTCCAGCAGGGTTTTCAGGCCGGAGAGGATCGCGGGCCAGCCGTGCGAGACCGACTCGCGCACCTGTCCGCGCGGGTCGAACCGGTCGTGGGTGAGGGTGAGCTTCACCGTCTCGCCGTCGCGTTCCAGGGTGAAGGTGACCCGGGAGGCGTCCTCGGCGTGCAGGTCCGGGTAGTCCGCGCCGACCTTGAAGGTGTAGCTGAGCAGGTACGGCGGGTCGGCTGCCAGCACGGTCTCGCCCGAGGTGCCCAGGGTGCCGTCGTCGTTGCGCCAGTGGATGAGCGAGCCGGGCTGCCAGTCCGAGACCAGGTGCACGCCGTAGTACTGCTCGGTGAACTCGCCGTTGGTCAGCGCGGTCCACAGCTGTTCCGGGGTGGTCCGGATGTAGGTGACGTAGATGAAGTCGAGGTCACTCACGGTCGTCCTCCAGGGCCTGTTTGAGGGTGGCCAGGGCGTTGAGCTGCCGCTGGTCGTACTTGGCGAGCCAGCGGGCGCTGATGTCGTTGAGCGGGGCCGGGTTGAGGTAGTGCAGCTTTTCCCGGCCGGAGCGGGTGGTGGCGACCAGGTTGGCCGCTTCGAGGATGGCCAGGTGCTTGGTCACCGCCTGGCGGGTGAGGTCGGTTCCCGCGCAGAGCTCGTGCAGGCGCTGGCCGTTGTGGGCGTGCAGGGCGTCCAGCAGGCGGCGGCGGGTGGGATCGGCCAGCGCCTTGAACACCGCGTCGTCGTCCATGAGGCGCCTCCATTGGCAACTGGATGGTTGCCTTTCGGAGGCGAAAATAGGCAACCGGAGGGTTGCCTGTCAAGGCAGGGCCGGGTCAGGCGTGGATCAGGCGCACCTCGGGCAGGCCGCGGACCGTGGCCACCAGTTCCGCCTCGCGCTGGAGCTCCTGCTGCTGCGACTTGGTCAGCGGCTGGAACGCGGTGACCGTCAGCTCCAGCCGCTTCGCTGTGCTCTTGGGTCGCCAGGTCCCGGCCAGCTCGCCGTTGACCAGCAGTGCTCCCGGGTTGCCGATGATCTTCCAGATCTCCTTGCGGCGGGCCGCGTCCGGCACCAGCCGCTCCCGGTCCCTGGCCTGGAGGTAGGGGTCCAGTGGCGGGAGCAGGCGCACGACCTGGGTCTTCGGCGGGGTGCGGAGCTGGGGGAGGGCGTCGGCGGGGAGCCAGGTCTGGGCGCCGTCGAGGGTGACCTCGGCCAGGTCGGTGGGCCAGACCGGGGCGAGGGCGGACTGGGAGGTGCCGAGGTAGGCGGCGGCCTCGGCGCGGGTGGCGGGGCCGTGCAGGCGGAGGTAGTCGACGATCAGCGGGGTGGCGCCCGCGGAGGTTTCCGGGATGGGTGGGCGGTTTTCCAGGGGGCGCAGCAGCAGGGCAGGGCCGGCGACGTCGTGGCGCAGGCCGGCGAACAGGCCGATGGTCTGGAACAGGCTGCCGTAGATGTGGCGGGACTGGCAGGTGCGGCAGTCGTAGGAGTAGGCGGGCGGAAGCAGCGCGGTGACCGCGGCGCTGACCTCGCCCTTGGGCATCGGGGCGGGCACGGCTTCGCGGAGGGCGGTGGCGGCGGCGCGGAAGGCGTCCAGGGAGGAGATTCCGGCTGCCTTGAGGGGTTTGCGTTCCGAGCCCAGGCGGGCGAAGGCGTCCTTCTCATCCCTCGGCCACAGGTGTTGGGCCAGGGCGGTCAGGTCGCGGCGGCGGTGCAGGTGCGGGGCGCCGCGCACCGACCACAGCAGGGCCAGCTCCTCGGTCAGCTCCGGCGGCTCCGGCAGACGGGCGGCCAGGGCCAGCTGGGCCGAGCCCCTGGTGTCCTGCACACCGAGGGCAAGCACGTCCAGGTCGCGGGTGTGCCGCTGCGCGCGGTGCAGGCCCTGCGCGGCCATCCGGTACGCCAGGGCCTGGGCTCGAGTCACCGTGGTGGCCATCGCGACAGCATGCCGGGCCGGTCCGACATTCCGCGGCCGCGGAGTCCACTCTGGCCGGTCACAGTTCACCCGGTCGTGGTCGTCATCCGCCGGAAAGGACCTCGTCTCATCCACGAAACGTGGTGTGGGCTGAGTCGTGTTTTCGACCCGATCGTGATTGCGCGGCAACGGCTCCGAGGCGGATGTGGGTGAGAGGATGCGGTTCGAGTTCGAGACCTGCCCCCGGTGTGCGGGGTCCGGAGTGGACGTGGACAACGACTACGGCCCGTGTGGGAGATGTGGTGGAACCGGAGACATCCCGAAGCAGTGACCCCGACTTAGTGCCACGCTGCCACTGGTGTTCGGACACCGGGTTCATCACCTGGAGCCAGCCGGTGCCGCAGGCCGACGGGAGCTTCCGGTTCGCCGAACTGTCCCACCCGTGCACCCAGGGGTGCTCGGGCTGGTGGAAGCTCCCGGCGGCCCAGCGCGGCCGGGTGGTGGAGGGCCAGGTCTCGGTGGCGTTGCCGCCCGGTCAGCGGCGCAGGGCCAAGAGCTCCGAGACGGTCACGAAGCGGTAGCCGCGTTCCTTCAGTCCGGCGACCAGTCCCGGCACCGCGGCCAGGGAGGGTTGGCGCACCGGGTACATGACGTGCAGCAGGACGATCGACCCCGGGCGGGTCTTCTCCAGCACCGCCCTGGTGATCGCGGCCGGATCGGCGGCGTCGGTGCCGTCGGACTCCGGCTCCACGTCCCACATGATCGTCTGGCGCTGGTGCTGTGCCAGGTAGCGGGGCAGGCTGAGCAGCTTCTTGCCGTTCGGCGGCCGGAAGTGGATCTCCCCGGTGTGCCCGGCCGCCCTGATCAGCGCGTCGGTGCGCTCGACCTCGGAGCGCACGAAGTCCCCGCCCACCAGCACCATCCGCTGGTGCGAGTAGGTGTGGTTGCCCAGCTCGTGCCCGGCCCGCACGATCGCCTTGCCGTGCTCGGGGTGGGCGGCCAGCTCCCGGCCGGTGACGAAGAAGGTGGCCTTCACCTGCGCCTCCGCCAGGGCTTTGAGCACCTCGGGGGTGCCTTCGGTGGGGCCGTCGTCGAAGGTCAGCGCGACCACCTTGTCCGCGGTGTCCACCCGGTCGGTGAGCCCGCCGTAGAACTGGAAGGTCCGCGAGTCGCTCACCTGCCAGGTTCCCCACAACGAGATGAGCAGCACCAGCACCGGCACCAGGGTCCAGACCAGCCATCGGCGAGGTCGAAATCTCCGCATGTTCCCAGGACGCGTCAGCGGCTCTCCGGTTGATCATCGATGTCCGGCGGCGGGCAGCCGGTGGACAGGCGTACCGTCGCGCGGGTGAACACCAGTGTGCCAACGGCTCCCGCCGACCTGCCGCGCACCGTGGGCGCCCTGCGCGCCGCCGGGCACCAGCCGCGCAGCGTGGCCGAGGAGATCCGGACCAACCTGCTGGCCGCCCTCGGTGACGGGCGCCCGGTGTGGCGCGGCATCGTCGGCTTCGACGAGACCGTGCTGCCGCAGCTGGAACGCGCGTTGCTGGCCGGGCACCACCTGGTGCTGCTCGGCGAACGCGGCCAGGGCAAGACCAGGCTCGCCCGGACCCTGGCCGAACTGCTGGACGAGTGGACCCCGGTGATCGAGGGGTCCGAGCTCGCCGAGCACCCCCTGGACCCGATCACGCCGGCCTCCCGCCGCCGCGCCGCCGAACTGGGCGAGGACCTGCCGGTGGCCTGGCTGCACCGCTCGCAGCGCTACGCCGAGAAGCTGGCCACCCCCGACACCTCCGTGGGCGACCTGGTCGGTGACGTCGACCCGGTCAAGGTCGCCGAGGGCCGCAGCCTGGGCGATCCGGAGACCATCCACTTCGGGCTCATCCCGCGCGCCCACCGCGGCATCGTGGCCATCAACGAGCTGCCCGACCTGGCCGAGCGGATCCAGGTCGCGCTGCTCAACGTGATGGAAGAGCGCGACATCCAGGTCCGTGGCTACACCCTGCGGCTGCCGCTGGACCTGCTGCTGGTGGCCACCGCCAACCCGGAGGACTACACCAACCGCGGCCGGATCATCACCCCGCTCAAGGACCGCTTCGGCGCGGAGATCCGCACCCACTACCTCAGCGACCTCGACGACGAGATCAACCTCATCCGCCAGGAAGCCGAGCTGGTGGCCGAGGTCGGCGACCCGCTGCTGGAGGTGCTGGCCCGGTTCGTCGGGCACCTGCGCGAGTCCAGCGCGGTGGACCAGCGCTCCGGCGTCTCCGCCCGGTTCGCGGTGGCCGCCGCCGAGACCGTGGCCGCCGCGGCCCTGCAACGCGCCGCGCGCACCGGGGAGTGGCCCGCGGTGGCGCGGCCGGTGGACCTGGACGCGGTGACCCCGGTGCTGCGCGGCAAGCTGGAGTTCCACGCCGGCCTGGAGGAAGAGGCCGGGGAACTGCTCACCCACCTGCTGCGGCGCTCGCTGGCCGAGACCGCGCGCACCTCGCTGGCCGGGATCGACCTGCGCTCGCTGGTGGAGGCCGTGGCCGAGGGACACCCGGTGCGCACCGGGCCGAGGGTGCGGGCCGCGGAGGTGCTGGGCGCGCTGCCGGAGCTGCCGGTGCTGCACGAGGTCGCCGCCCGCTTCGGCGTGTCACCGGCCGACCCGCCCGGCCGGATCGCCGCGGTGGTGGAGCTGGCCCTGGAGTCGCTGTACCTGTCGCGGAACCTGGCCAAGGACGTCGAGTCCGGGGACGCGGTCTACGGGGGCTGATAGAACAGGGCGATGTCCCTGCGCTCAGTTCTCGGCTCGCTCCTGCTCGCGGTCGCCGCGACCGGCACGCTCACGCCCCCGGCCACCGCGGCCGGGGGCGGGCTGCCGCCGGGGTTCGTGGTGCTCTCCGACGTCGACCCCACCATCCGGCACGACATCCGCTACTTCGGGCGGCACAACTTCGTCGGCGAGCGCATCGACGGCTACCGGCGGCCGCTGTGCGTGCTCACCCGCCAGGCCGCGACCGCGCTGCGCACCGCCCAGCGCGCGCTGCTGCGGCAGGGCTACACGCTCAAGGTCTACGACTGCTACCGGCCGCAGCGCGCGGTGGACCACTTCGTGCGCTGGGCCAAGGACCTCGCCGACGAGCGGATGAAGGCCGAGTTCTACCCCAACGTGGCCAAGGACCGGCTCTTCGCCGACGGCTACATCGCGGAGAAGTCCGGGCACAGCCGCGGCAGCACCGTGGACCTCACCCTGGTCAAGCTGCCGGTCCGCCCGCAGCGCCCGTACCGGCCCGGTGAGCCGCTCACGCCCTGCTTCGCGCCGGTGGGCGCCCGGTTCCCGGACAACACCGTGGACATGGGCACCGGCTACGACTGCTTCGACCCGTTGTCCCACACCGACAACCCGGCTATCACCGGCCCGGCCCGCGTGCACCGCGACCTGCTGCGCGGCACCCTGGCCTCGGCCGGTTTCCGCAACCTGGCCGAGGAGTGGTGGCACTTCACCCTGAACAACGAGCCCTTCCCCGGCACCTACTTCGACTTCCCGGTCGCCCGCCGCGCACGGCCCTGAACCGGGGCTGTTCAGTTATGGGCGAATCCGGTGCCAAGATCGTCGTGGCTCTGGTTTCGTGGCCGGCATGCGTGAGTCGATGAACAAGCTCGTCGTGGCCGGGGTGAGCCTGGCGCTGGCCGGGGGCGCGGCACTGGCCGTCAGCACGCCCGCGATCGCCGCCGAGCCCGCCTCGGTGCCCAGCTGCGTGCAGAGCCTGGTCCAGGACGGCGCCAGCACGCTGACCGTGGTGGTGCGCAACAACTGCGACTTCCCGGTGCGGGTGCGGGTCGGCTACGAGCCCGGTCCGGCAGGCGCCTGCACCAGCATCCCGCCCCGCTGGAGCCACACCGAGTCCAGGGCCAAGCCGGTGAGCTTCGCCAGGCTCACCGCCTGCTGACCACGCCGCCGACGGCAGGCCACCATCCCTCCGGTGGCCTGCCGTTTTCCCGTTGCCTGACCGGAGATCGGCAGGCGTAGGGTGGCGGATATGAGCGATCCGGTTCGGCGCTACCGGTATGGGCGCTTCTCCGGCGGGCCCGACCCGCTGGCGCCACCGCCCGACCTGCGGGCCGCGCTGGAGGAGATCGGCCGGGACGTGATGGAGGGCCGCTCACCCGATGCCGCGCTGCGCGAGCTGCTCCGCCGCGGCCTGCCCGGTCAGCACGGGCTCGACGACCTCACCCAACGGCTGTGGCGCAAGCGCAGCGAGCTGCAGCGGCGGCACCGCCTGGACGGCACCCTGGAGCAGGTCAAGGAGCTGCTCCAGCGGGCACTGACCAAGGAACGCCAGGCCCTGGCCCGCGACCTCGACGACAACGCCCGCTTCCAGGAGTTCCAGCTCGACGCGCTGCCGGCCAGCCCGGCCGGGGCGGTCCGCGAGCTCACCGAGTACGACTGGCGCTCCGGCGAGGCCCGCGAGGCCTACCAGGAGATCCAGCGGATGCTCGGCCAGGAGGCCCTGGAACAGCGCTTCCGCGGCATGAGCGAAGCGCTCAAGGCCACCACGCCCGAGGACGTGGCCCGGGTGCGGGAGATGCTGGAGGACCTCTCCGCGCTGCTCGGCCAGCGAGCCCAAGGCGACCCGGACATCGAGGCCAAGTTCGCCGAGTTCATGGCCAGGCACGGCGAGTTCTTCCCGGAGAACCCGCGCACCGTCGACGAGCTGGTCGACCTGCTGGCCGCGCGGGCCGCGGCGGCGCAGCGACTGCTCAACTCGCTGTCCCAGCAGCAGCGCCAGGAGCTCTCCCAGCTGTCCCAGCAGGCCTTCGGCGACCCCCGGCTGGCCCAGGCCCTGCAACAGCTGGACAACCAGCTGCGGCAGCTGCGGCCCGGCCAGGACTGGACCGGGCGCGGCCGCTTCCGCGGCGACACCCCGCTGGGCATGGCCGAGGGCGCGGCCGCGTTACAGGACCTGGCCGAGCTCGACCAGCTCGCCGAACAGCTCGCCCAGTCCTATCCCGGCGCGCGGCTGGAGGACATCGACCTGGACGCGCTGGCCCGCCAGCTCGGCCGGGAGTCCACTGTGGACATGCGGCGGCTGGCCGAGCTGGAACGCCAGCTGCGCGAACGCGGCCTGCTGGAACGCGCCCCCGACGGGGAGCTGCGGCTGACCCCCAAGGCCATGCGGCAGCTCGGCGACACCGCGCTGCGCGATGTGCTCGACCAGGTCCGCACCCGGCGCGGCGACCGGGACAACCAGGCCGCGGGCGCGGCGGGCGAGCTCAGCGGAGCCACCAGGCCGTGGCAGTTCGGCGACACCGAACCGTGGGACGTGGGGCGGACCGTGCGCAACGCCGTGCTGCGCGCCGCGGGGCAGCGGGAGCACGCGGTGCGCCTGGACGTGGCCGATGTCGAGGTGGCCGAGACCGAGCACCGGTCCAGGGCCGCGGTCGCGCTGTGCGTGGACACCTCCTGGTCGATGGTGCAGGACGGGCGGTGGCTGCCGATGAAGCGCACCGCGCTGGCCCTGCACCACCTGATCAGCACCCGGTTCCGCGCGGATGCCCTGCAGGTCATCACCTTCGGCCGGGAAGCGGCCACCATGGACATCGGCGAGCTGACCGCGCTGGAGGGCGCCTGGGAGCAGGGCACCAACCTGCACCACGCGCTGCTGCTGGCCGGACGGCACCTGCGCCGCCACCCCGACGCCCAGCCGGTGGTGCTGGTGGTCACCGACGGCGAGCCCACCGCGCACCTGGAACCCGACGGCGAGGCGGTCTTCGACTACCCGCCCCGGCCGGAGACCCTGGCCCGGACCCTCGCCGAGCTGGACGCGCTGGCCAGGCTGGGCAGCAACCTGACCGTGTTCCGGCTCGGCGAGGACCCTCGGCTCACCCGGTTCGTGGACCTGATGGCCCGGCGCAGCAACGGCCGCGTGGTCGCCCCGGACCTGGACGGCCTGGGGGCCGCGGTGGTCTCGGACTACCTGCGCAACCGGCGCTCGCGGTAGCGCCACCGGTTCGATGCTTCACATGGGGTCCACCTCCGTGAGGGTGTCGGTGAGCAGGAGCCAGCGGGTGATGCCGAGGGTGCGCAGGAACGGCAGGTCGTGGCTGGCGACCACGAGCGCGCCCGCGTAGGCCGACAGGGCCTGGGTCAGCTGGGCCACGCTGGCCAGGTCCAGGTTGTTCGTCGGCTCGTCCAGCAGGAACAGCTGCGGGGCGGGCTCGGCGAGCAGCAGTGTGGCCAGCGAGGCCCGGAACCGCTCCCCGCCGGAGAGCGTGCCCGCGGCCTGTTCGGCCTTGCGGCCGCGCAGCAGGAACCGGGCCAGCTGCGCCCTGATCCGCTGGTGACCGGCCTCCGGCGCGGCCTTGGCCACGTTGCCGATGGCGGACAGCTCGTCGTCGAGCACGTCCAGCCGTTGCGGCAGCCACCGCATCGGCACCTTCAGCGACACCTCGCCGGAGACCGGGGCCAGCGCGCCGGTGATGGTGCGCAGCAGCGTGGTCTTGCCGGAGCCGTTGGCCCCGATGAGCGCGATCCGTTCCGGGCCGCGCACATCCAGGTCCACCACCGGTCCGCAGCGAAGCTCCACTGTGGACAGTCGGAGCACCTCGCGGCCCGGCGGCACCTCGGTGTGCGGCAGCTCCACCCGGATCTGCCCGTCCGCGCGCACCGCCTCCTCGGCCTCCTGCACCCGGTCCTTGGCCTCGGCCAGCTTGTCCAGGTGCATGTTGCGGTGCTTGCCCGCGGAGACCTCCGCGGCCCGTTTCCGGTTGCCCATCACCATCTTGGGCTCCCGCTTCTGGTCCCACATCTTCTGCCCGTAACGCAGCCGCCGGTCCAGCTTGACCCGCGCGTCGATGAGCTCCCGCTGCTGCCGCCGCAGGTCCTGCTCGGCCGCGCGCACCAGCCGCAGCGCGGTCTCCTGCTCGGCGGCCACCGCGGCCTGGTAGTCGGTGAAGTTGCCGCCGTAGTAGCGGACTTCCCCGTCCCGCAGGTCCGCGATCCGGTCCATCAGGTCCAGCAGCTCCCGGTCGTGCGAGACCACCACCAGGATCCCCGGCCACTCCGCTACGGCGCGGTGCACCAGGCGGCGGGCACGAAGGTCCAGGTTGTTCGTGGGCTCGTCGAGCAGCAGGACCGGCGGCCGTCGCACCAGCAGCGCGGCAAGCGCGAGCAGGACGGACTCGCCGCCGGAGACTCCGCCGACGGTGCGGTCGAGGCCGAGGTGACCGAGACCGAGGCGGTCGAGGGTGGCACGGGTGCGTTCCTCGACGTCCCAGTCCTCACCGAGGACACCGAAGTCGGCTTCGGTGCCCCGGCCGGACTCGATCGCCGCGAGGGCCGCGCGCTGCGCCGAGATACCGAGTACGTCATCAATCCTCCTGGAAGCGTCCAACGTGATGGTCTGCGGCAGATAGCCGATCTCGCCGGTGACCGCGATCGACCCGGCCGCTGGCGTGAGCTCACCGGCGAGCAGGCGCAGCAGCGTCGACTTGCCGGAGCCGTTGACCCCGACCAATCCGGTCCGGCCCTCGCCGATGAGCAGGTTCAGCTCCTCGAACACCGGCTCGCCGTCGGGCCAGCGGAAGTCGAGTGCGGAACAGGTGACGGATGCGGACATGGCGCACCTCCTGAGGTGTCGTCGCGAGAAGAGAGGGCGACACGCGAGCGCACGGCGACGACACGGAACTCAGGGAAGGGGCGCGTCCAACGGGGGAGTCGCGGCCGGGTCCGAGCACGGGCGGAGGCGGGCATGCCTCAACGTCGCGGTGACTCGCAACCTCAGCCGATCAACCTGTGCTCCCCTGGACGGCAATGGGACGACGGCTACGTTAGGCGCCCGCCGCTCGCGCCGCAACGCGTTTTCGCTCCGTCCACATGAGACGATGCTCGGCGTGCGGGACCACGGTCTGCCGACCCCGGTCGGCTTCGTTCTCGGTGGCGGCGGCAGCCTGGGCGCCATCCAGGTCGGCATGCTCCGCGCGCTGGCCGAACACGGCATCCGGCCCGACCTGGTGATCGGCACCTCGGTCGGCTCGGTCAACGGCTCGCTGCTGGCCCTCGATCCCGAGCACGCCGCGGGCAGGCTGACCAGGATGTGGGCGCTGATGACCCGCTCCAGGGTCTTCCCCGGCGGCCCGGTCCGGCAGCTGCGCACCCTGCGCGCCGGGCGCAACCACCTGTTCCGCAACACCGGCCTGGCCGAGGTGCTCGCCGAGGGCCTGGCCGGCGCGAGCCGGTTCAGCGACCTGGCGCTGCCCTTCGGCGCGGTCGCGGTGGACGCGGTCACCGCCTCCCCGGTGGTGCTGACCGAGGGCGAGCTGATCCCGGCGATCCTGGCCAGCGCGGCCATCCCCGGCATCTACCCGCCGGTGCGCATCGGCGGGCGGGTGCTCTACGACGGCGGCGTGCTGGCCAACGTGCCGGTGCAGCAGGCGCTGAGCATGGGCGCGAAGTCCCTGGTCGTGCTCGACTGCGCCTTCCCTGGCCACCTGCCAGGGGTGCCCGCCTCGCTGCCGGAGACGCTGCTGTTCTGGGCCACTCTGGCCACCCGCAACCAGGCGGTGCTGGAGGCCACCCGCTGGGCGGAGACCGCGCCGATCGTCTACCTGCCAGGTGCTCCCGCCCGGCCGGTGACGCCGCTGGACTTCCGGTTCACCAACGAGCTGATCGCCACCTCCTACGCCGAGTCCACCGAGTTCCTGGCCACGCTGCGGGTGGACGGGCCGGGCCTGTACGGCCATCCCGCCGGGCCGACGCCCAGCACCCCCTGAGCACTCTGGTTGTCTTGCCCGCATGGGGAGAAACGCGCTGCTGGTCGCGCTCGGGGTGGACTCCTTCGGCACCGGGGTGTTCCTGCCGGTCACCGTGCTGTACCTGACCTTCGTCATCGGCCTGGACCTGCCGACGGCCGGGCTGGTCGGCGCGGCGGCCACCGCGGTCGGCCTGCTGGTGCCGCCACTGGCCGGGCACCTGGTGGACCGGTGGGGGCCGCGCACGGTGCTGGTCACCGCCCAACTGGTGCAGGCGGCCGGGGCCGGGATGTACCTGGTGGCCACCAGCGTGCCGGAGGCGTTCCTGGCCGCGGCGCTGCTGGCCATGGGGCAGCGCGGGTTCTACTGCTCGGTGTTCGTGCTCATCGCCGACCTGTCCGCCGAGACCAGCAAAGATCGGCCGTTCGCACTGGCCGGGGTGACCATGTCGGTGTGCTTCGGCCTCGGCGCCGGGGTGGCCGGGCTGCTCACCGGCGCCGAGGGGGACTGGCCGTACCGGCTGGTCGCGGCGGGCAACGCGGTCAGCTTCCTGGTGTGCGCGGCCATCCTGCTCCGCTTCGTGCGCCCCGCCCCGCACACCCCGAGCGAACGCGGCGACGGCGCCTTCCGGCAACTGCTGGGCGACCGCCCGTACCTGGGCCTGATCCTGGTCAACTTCGCCTTCGCGCTGGCGGTGGACCTGTTCGTGCTCGGCGTCCCGGTCTACCTGCGCCTGGTGCTGGGCGCGCCGGCCTGGATGATCGGCGCGGTCATCGTCACCAGCACCGTGTTCCGGCTGTGCTTCCAGGTCGCCACGGTGGACCGGCTGCGCAACGTCCCGCGCACCACGGCGCTGGCCGGCGCGGGCCTGCTGTGGATCACCTGGGCACTGGCCACCGCGGCCGCGCTCTGGGTGCCCGCCCCGTGGAACCTGGCCTACCTGCTCGTGATCACCCTGGTGCACTGCGTGGCCAACCTGGTGCACGCCCCCACCTCCACCGCCCTGGCCGAGGCCAGCGCCCCGCCCGGGGCGCGCGGCCGGTACGTGGCCAGCTTCCAGTACTCCTTCGGGGTGTCGAACGTGGTCGCGCCCGCGGTGATCTCGCTGACCGCTGTGCACCCGGTCCTGCCGTGGCTGGTTCTCGCCGCTGTGCTGACCGCGGCCACCGCGGCGCTGCCGGTGCTGGGCCGCACCCTGCCCGCGGTTGCCGTACACCGCTGACCAGGTCATTCCCTCATGTTGGGAGGATCACGAGAAGACGCTGTGGGCTGTGACTCATGCGGAGCTGTTGATTATCGTCTGAGGAATGCAGACCTGGTCGTCAACTCCGGTACCCCGGCTCCCCGGCACCCCCCGCCCCCTGCGGCTCTACGACACCGCCGCCGCGGAGGTCCGGCCGACGACCCCGGGCGACACGGCCCGGCTCTACGTCTGCGGCATCACCCCCTACGACGCCACCCACCTCGGGCACGCCGCCACCTACCTGGCCTTCGACCTGGTGCACCGGCTGTGGCTGGACAACGGGCACACCGTGCACTACGTGCAGAACGTCACCGACATCGACGACCCGCTGCTGGAGCGCGCCGCCCGCGACCAGGACGACTGGGTGGTGCTCGGGATGCGGGAGACCGCGCTGTTCCGGGAGGACATGGAGGCGCTGCGGGTGCTGCCGCCGCGGGACTACGTGGGCGCGGTGGAGGCCATCCCGGAGATCACCGAGGCCATCGCCAAGCTGCTGGCCTCCGGCGCGGCCTACCGGGTCGAGGACGCGGAGTTCCCGGACGTCTACTTCGACCACAACGCCACCGGCCGCTTCGGCTACGAGTCCAACTACGACGAGGCGACCATGCTCGGCTACTTCGCCGAACGCGGCGGCGACCCGGAGCGGCCCGGCAAGCGGCATCCGCTGGACGCGCTGCTGTGGCGGCTGGAGCGGCCGGGCGAGCCGGCCTGGGACTCCGAGTTCGGGCGCGGGCGGCCCGGCTGGCACATCGAGTGTTCGGTGATCGCGCTCAACCGGCTCGGCGCGGGCCCCGACGTGCAGGGCGGCGGGTCGGACCTGGTGTTCCCGCACCACGAGTACAGCGCGGCGCACGCCGAGGCGCTGACCGGGTTCCAGCCCTTCGCCCGGCACTACAGCCACGCCGGGATGATCGGGCTGGACGGGGAGAAGATGTCCAAGTCCCGCGGCAACCTGGTCTTCGTCTCCCGGCTGCGCGCGGACAAGGTCGACTCCATGGCCGTGCGCCTCGGCCTGCTCGCCGACCACTACCGGGCGGACCGGCCGTGGAGCGACGACCTGCTCCAGGCCGCGCAGCGGCGGCTGGACACCTGGCGGGCCGCGGTCGCCCTGGACGCCGGGCCGGACGGGCAGGCGCTGGTGGACCGGCTGCGCGACCACCTCGCCGACGACCTGGACACCCCGCGCGCGCTCGCCGCGGTGGACGCCTGGGCGGCCGAGGCCCTGGAACGGCGCGCCGGGGGCGACCCGGCCGCCCCCGCGCTGGTGCGGGCGGCGGTGGACGCGCTGCTGGGCGTGGCACTCTAGCCGCTGTGCCCGATCTCGACTTCCGCCTGCTCGGCCCGCTCCAGGTGGTCATCGGCGGGCGGGAGGTCGAGATCGGCGCGGCCAAGCACCGGATCGTGCTGGCCAGCCTGCTGCTGCGGGCCGGCCGCACCGTCCCGGTGGCCGACCTGGTCCGCGAGCTGTGGCCGGACGGCGCGGGCGAGCAGGCCAAGGCGACCGTGCAGACCTACGTCTCCCGGCTGCGGCGGCAGCTCGGCGACGGCCTGCTGCGCACCGAACCCACCGGCTACCGCGCGGCCGTGCCACCGGAGACCGTGGACGTGCACCGCTTCCGCGCGCTGGTGGCCGAGGGAGCGGGGCAGCGGCAGCGGCTGCACCAGGCACTGGCGCTCTGGCGCGGGCCCGCGCTGCAAGGCGTGCCGGCCGGGCAGCTGCACGAGCACGAGGTGCCCCGGCTGGAACGGGAACGCCTGGCGGCCCTGCAACGGCGGATCGAGCTGGACCTGGCCGCGGGCGCGCACGCCGAACTGGTCGCCGAGCTCCAGGTGCTCACCGCCCGGCACCCGCTGCACGAGGACTTCTGGCGGCTGCTCATGCTCGCGCTGCGCCACGGCGACCGCCAGGGCGAGGCGCTCACCGTCTACCAGCGCGCCCGCGCGGTGCTGGCCGAAGAGCTCGGCGCCGAGCCGGGACCCGCGCTGCGGGCGGCCTACCAGGCCATCCTCACCGGTGACAGCGCACCGGCCGCGCCGTGGCGGCCGGTGAACCAGCTGCCCGGCGACATCGCCGCCTTCGTCGGCCGCGCCGACCTGCTCGCCGAGCTGGACCGCCTGCTGCGGCCCGGCGCGCGGGTGCTGCTGTCCGGGCCGCCCGGCATCGGCAAGACCGCGCTGGCCGTGCACCTGGCGCACCGGCTGCGCGGCCGGTTCCCGGACGGACAGCTGCACGTCAACCTGCGCGGCTACACCACCGGCGCGCTCACCGACCCGGCCGAACTGCTGGCCAGGCTGCTGCGCGCGCTCGGCCTGCCCCCGGCCGAACTGCCCAGCGGGACCACGGAGCTGACCGCGCTGCTGCGCCAGGTCACCGCGGGCCGACGGCTGCTGGTGCTGCTGGACAACCTCACCGAAGCCGCCCTGCTGCCCGACCTCGGTGACTGCGCCGTGCTGGCCACCAGCCGCGCCGAGCTGCGCCTGCCCGGCGCGCACACCTGCCCGGTCGGCGTGCTCGACACCCCGGCCGCCCTCGACCTGCTCACCAGCCTGCTCGGCGAGCAGGTCGCCGCCTGCCCGGAAGCCGCCGCCGAGCTGCTCGACCTGTGCGGCCGCCTGCCCCTGGCGCTGCGCATCGCCGCAGCCAACGCCCTGGACGGGGCCGACCTGCCCGCGCACGTGGCCCGGCTCCGGGTCAGCGACCGGCTCTCCGAACTGTCCATCCCCGGCGACCCCGAGGCCGCCGTGCGCGCCGTGTTCGACCAGTCCTACCAGCGCCTCAGCCCGGCCGCGCGACGCCTGTTCCGGCTCTGCGGCCTGATCCCCGGCCCGGACATCACCGCCCCCGCCGCCACCGCCCTCTGCGGGGACGAGGCCACCGGACTGCTCGCCGAGCTCACCGCGGCCGGGCTGCTCACCAGCGAGGACGGCCGGCACAGCTGCCACGACCTGCTGCGCCTCTACGCCGCCGAACTGGCCGCCGAGGACACCGACGGACCGGCCGCCCTGACCGCGCTCACCGAGCACTACGCCGCCACCGCGGCCACCGCCACACCGGAGTGGCTGGCCGCCGAACGCGCGGTGCTGCTGGCCACCGTCGAACAGGCCGCCGTACAGGGGCCGCACGGCCCCTGCCACCGGCTGGTCACCGCGATGCTGCCGGACCTGTTGCGGCACGGGCTCTCCGCCGCCATCGCCACCGTCTGCGAGGCCGGTTGCCACGCCGCGGCCAAGGACGGCGACCAGGAAGCCGAGGCCAAGCTCGCGCTCGTGCTCGGCGAGGTGCTGGTCACCCTCGGCCAGCACAACTCGGCCACCGAGCCGCTCACCCGCGCCCGCGAGCTCGGCACCGGCTCGACCGAGCGGGTGGCCAGGGCCAACCTGCTGCTGCTGGAGGGCTACCGCGGCAACTGGCCCGAGGTCTTCGGCCAGCTCGAGGCGCTGCTGGCCGAGTGCACCGAGCTGGGGGACAACAAGGGGCAGGTCGCCGCGGTCTACGTGCTGGTGGTCGGCCGGTGGGCCACCAGCGAGCTGGCGGAGCTGGTCCGGGTCTCCGAGCTGGGCCTGACCCTGGACTCCGAACCCGGCGACCGGGCCGCCTTCCTGGCCGGGCTGGCCTCGGCGCACTGGGAACAGGGCAGGCTCGAACCCGCCATCGCGCACCTCCGCGAAGCCCTGGCGGTCTCCGCAGGCGGCGACGCCTGGCACAGCGCCACCGCCATGCAGGTCTTCCTGGCCGACGTGCTGGCCGAGGCCGGGCACGACGCCGAGGCGCACGCCGTGGCCCACGAGGTGCGCAGGCGGCTGGTGGGCGCGCACGACTACCGGATGCGGGCCTTCGCCCTCAACGTCCTCGGCGTGCTGCACCGCAAGGCCGGCAGGCTCACCGAAGCCCTGAGTTGCCACCAGGAAGCCCTGCTGGAACAGGGCGGGGCGGTCGGCGGCGTGGCCGATGAGATCAGGCTGCGGCTGTCCCAGGCGCTGCGCGCGCTGGGCCGGGCCGAGGAGGCGCTGCCGGTGATGGAGTCCGTGCAGCAGAGCCTGCACCTGATGGACTCCCGGATGCTGGCCGCCCGCGCGGTGCTGGAGCACGCCGAGGTGCGGGCCGCCCTCGGCCAGACCGCTCGCGCGATCGAGCTGGGGGAGCGGGCGGTGGCGGAGTTCCGGCGGATCGGCAACCCGCGCGACGAGCGGGCCGGGCTGGCGTTCCTGGCCGGGCTCAGCTGAGGTGGCGGCCGAACCACTCGGTCAGCACCCGGTCCACCTCGCGGGTCAGCGGCAGCTGCGGGGCGGGCTCGATGCCGGGCTCCTCGGCCAGCGGGTGCGCCAGCCCGGGGATCGAGGCCAGCTCGGCCTGCTCGCCCAGCTCCTCGGCCAGGCGGATCGCGTCGGCGCGCAGCGCGGGGTGGTCCAGCTCGCCACTGACCACCAGCAGCGGCGCGCGACCGGCCAGCTGCCCGGCCTTGGCGAGGAAGTCCAGGCTGTCCACGGCCGCGCTGGACTCCGCGTCGTAGGGGTAGTCGCCCGGGAACAGGTCCACCACCGAGCGCAGGTGGATGGCGGCGTTGAGCAGGGCGGCGGCGAAGACCGGGACGTCGCTGTCGGCGAGCACCCGCAGCGCGACCGCCCCGCCCAGTGAGCCGCCGAGCACGCCGATCGGGCCCTCGGCCACCGGCAGCTGCTCGCGGAGCGCGGCCAGCGCGGCCGGGAACTCCTCGAAAGCCTGTCGCACGAACGGGTACAGGAAGGACATCAGCGGGTCCTCCTGCACCAGCGCCAGGCCCGCGTCCATGGAGCCGTCGACCATGCGCGCCCCGCACATCGGCATGCCCAGGTGCACCCGCCACGCGGGCAGGCCGTGCATGGGCAGCGCGGCGGCGAAGGCGGCGTCGGAGCGCGGCGCGTCCAGCATGTGCCAGGTGACGATCAGCGGAGCGGGACCCTCCCCGGCCGGCGGCAGGGCGGTGAACGGCACGCCGGCGGCGGTGCCGGTGATCGGTGACTGCATGCGGCCACCGTAGGGCTCCGGCCGCGCGGCCGGGACCGGTTACGCCACCGGCGGAATCCCGGCCGGCCCGAGATGCCGCGCTGGAGCGGACAGCACCGCCCTGACGTGGCACGATCTGGCCTGTGAGCAGCAAGCCCGACGCCACGGCGCAACACCTGCGCGACCTCGCGCTGCTGCGCCGCGTGCGCGACCGGATCGACCGCGAGCACGCCCAGCCGCTCAACGTGGAGGCCCTCGCCCGCGGGGTGAACATGTCCGCCGGGCACCTCAGCCGGGAGTTCCGCCGGGCCTACGGCGAGTCGCCCTACTCCTACCTGATGACCCGGCGGATCGAGCGCGCGATGGCGCTGCTGCGCCGCGGCGACCTCAGTGTCACCGAGGTCTGCTTCACCGTCGGCTGCCAGTCCCTCGGCACCTTCAGCACCCGCTTCACCGAGCTGGTCGGCGTGCCGCCCAGCGTCTACCGGCAGCAGGCCGCCGGACCCGCCGGACTGCCGTCCTGCGTGGTCAACCAGGTGACCAGACCGATCAGGAATCGAGAAGCGCCGGTGTTCGAGCGCAACTAGCGTGACCGCCATGACCTTCACCATCCACGCGAGCTTCCTGCCGCACACCGACCCCGAGGCCAGCCTGGCCTTCTACCGGGACGCCCTCGGCTTCGAGGTCCGCAACGACGTCGGCTACAACGGGCTGCGCTGGCTCACCGTCGGCCCGGTCGACCAGCCCGGCACCTCCATCGTGCTCTACCCGCCCGGCGCCGACCCCGGCGTCACCGAGGCCGAGCGTCAGACCATCACCGAGATGATGGCCAAGGGCACCTTCGCCAGCCTGGTGCTGGCCAGCGCCGACGTGGACGCCGCCTTCGAGAAGCTGCAGGCCGGGGACACCGAGGTGGTGCAGGAGCCCACCGACCAGCCCTACGGCGTGCGCGACTTCGCCATCCGGGACCCCGCGGGCAACATGATCCGCGTCCAGCAGGTCGGCTGAGCCCCACCCCGCACCACCCCGAGCAAGCAGGACGGCCCAGCCCGGCCGGCGCGTCAGCAGATGGAGAGACGATGAGCACGGCCCCGAAGAAGACCACGCGGACCGCCGCCCCGCACGCCGCCGACACCCACGACATGATCCGGGTGCACGGCGCGCGGGTGAACAACCTCAAGGACGTCAGCATCGAGCTGCCCAAGCGGCGGCTGACGGTCTTCACCGGCGTCTCCGGCTCCGGCAAGAGCTCCCTGGTCTTCGACACCGTGGCCGCGGAGTCCCAGCGACTGATCAACGAGACCTACAGCACCTTCGTGCAGGGCTTCATGCCGAGCCTGGCCCGCCCCGAGGTCGACGTGCTGGACGGGCTGACCACCGCGATCATCGTGGACCAGCAGCGGATGGGCGGGGACATCCGCTCCACGGTGGGCACCGCGACCGACGCCAACGCGATGCTGCGCATCCTGTTCAGCCGGATCGGCACCCCGCACATCGGCTCCCCGCAGGCCTTCTCCTTCAACGTCGCCTCCATCAGCGGCGCGGGCGCGGTCACCCTGACCAAGGGCGGGCAGAAGGTCAAGGAGCGCAGGGAGTTCAGCATCACCGGCGGCATGTGCCCGCGCTGCGAGGGCAAGGGCAAGGTCAACGACATCGACCTCACCCAGCTCTACGACGACTCGAAGTCCATCGCCGAGGGCGCCTTCACCATCCCCGGCTGGAAGTCCGACAGCCACTGGACGGTGCGGATCTACGCCGAGTCCGGGTTTGTCGACCCGCACAAGCCGATCCGCAAGTACACCAAGAAGGAGCTCCAGGACTTCCTGTACAAGGACGCGACCCGGATCAAGATCGACGGCGGCAACTTCACCTACGAGGGCCTGATCCCGAAGATCCAGAAGTCCTTCCTGGCCAAGGACCGGGAGTCGATGCAGCCGCACATCCGGGCCTTCGTGGACCGGGCGGTCACCTTCACCACCTGCCCCGAGTGCGCGGGCTCCCGGCTCAGCGAGGCGGCCCGGTCCTCCCGGATCCAGGGCGTGAACATCGCCGAGGCCTGCGCGATGCAGATCAGCGACCTGGCCGAGTGGGTCGGCAAGCTGGACGAGCCCTCGGTGGCGCCGCTGCTGGCCAAGCTGCGCGCCAACCTGGACGCCTTCGCCGAGATCGGCCTGGGCTACCTGTCCCTGGACCGGCCCTCGGCCACCCTCTCCGGCGGCGAGGCCCAGCGGGTCAAGATGATCCGGCACCTGGGCTCCTCGCTCACCGACGTCACCTACGTCTTCGACGAGCCCACCATCGGCCTGCACCCGCACGACATCCAGCGGATGAACGAGCTGCTGCTGCGGTTGCGGGACAAGGGAAACACCGTGCTGGTGGTGGAGCACAAGCCGGAGACCATCGCGATCGCCGAACACGTGGTCGACCTCGGCCCCGGCGCGGGCGCGGCAGGCGGCACCATCTGCTACGAGGGCACCGTGGAGGGGCTGCGGGCCAGTGGCACCGTCACCGGCCGCCACCTCGACGACCGCGCCCAGCTCAAGGACACCGTGCGCGCGGCCACCGGCAAGCTGGAGATCCGCGGCGCGAACAAGCACAACCTCCAGGACGTCGACGTCGACGTGCCCCTGGGCGTGCTGTGCGTGGTCACCGGCGTGGCGGGCTCGGGCAAGAGCTCGCTGCTGCACGGCTCGCTGCCCGCCGAGGCCGGCGTGGTCGCGGTCGACCAGGCCCCCATCCGCGGGTCCCGGCGCAGCAACCCGGCCACCTACACCGGGCTGCTGGAACCCATCCGCAAGGCCTTCGCCAAGGCCAACGGGGTCAAGCCCGCGCTGTTCAGCGCCAACTCCGAGGGCGCCTGCCCCACCTGCAACGGCGCCGGGGTCACCTACACCGACCTGGGCATCATGGCCAGCATCGCGACCACCTGCGAGCTGTGCGAGGGCAAGCGGTTCGACGCGGTGGTGCTGGACTACCACCTCGGCGGCCGGGACATCAGCGAGGTGCTGGCCATGCCGGTGACCGAGGCGCTGGAGTTCTTCGGCTCCGGCGAAGCGCACACCCCGGCCGCGCACGCCATCCTGGCGCGGCTGGCCGAGGTCGGCCTCGGCTACCTCACCCTCGGGCAGCCGCTGACCACCCTCTCCGGCGGCGAACGGCAGCGGCTCAAGCTCGCCACGCACATGGCCGACAAGGGCGGGGTCTACATCCTGGACGAGCCCACCACCGGCCTGCACCTGGCCGACGTGGCCCAGCTGCTCGCGCTGCTGGACCGGCTGGTCGACTCGGGCAAGTCGGTGATCGTGATCGAGCACCACCAGGCGGTCATGGCGCACGCGGACTGGATCATCGACCTCGGTCCCGGCGCGGGCCACGACGGCGGCCGGATCGTCTTCGAGGGCACCCCGGCCGAGCTGGTCGCCGCCCGCACCACGCTGACCGGCGAGCACCTCGCCGAGTACGTGGGCAGCCCGGCCAAACCTGCCCGCAAGCGCCGCTAACCCGGTTGCGCGGCGGGGCGCGGTGGTCAAAGGTAGGTCGCCATGACGATCACCAGCCCCGCCCTCGCCGCGCTCGCCGGCGACCCGGCCGCGCTCGCCGAACACCTCAAGACCGCGGGCGGCCCGCTGGTCGAACCCGCTCCTGACAACCCGGGCTCGGTGCTGGTCACCTTCGTCTGGCTGGGGGAAGCCGAGCGGGTCTCGATCAGGGCGGGCCAGCTCTTCGCCGACCACCTCGCGCCCTCGCACGCCCTGGAACGCCTGCCGGGCACCGACATCTGGCACCGCTCCACCGTGGTGCGCGCCGATGTCACCAGCAGCTACCAGTACATCGTGGACGAACCCGCCGCCGGCGACCTGATCGCCGACGCCTTCGAGGCGCTGCGCCGCCAGGTCGACTGCTGGCGAGCCGACCCGTTCAACCCCCGGCGGATCTACCCGCAGACCGGCATCATCGCCGGCCGCCTCGACCTGCCCGAACACCAGTGGGACTCGATCCTGGAACTGCCGGAGACCGAGCCCGCGCCCTGGTTCACCCCCGCCGGCGCACCGGCCGGGACCCTGGTCGAGCGGCGGCTGACCTCGGCGGCGCTGGGCAACGAACGCCAGGTCACCGTCTACCGGCCGCCGAGCGGGCAGGGCCCGTTCCCGCTGGTGGTCATGCTGGACGGCGAGTGCTGGACCCGCGTGGCCGACCTGCCGACCGCGCTGGACAACCGGATCGCCGACGGCAGCCTCGCGCCGGTGGTGGTCGCCTTCGTGCACACCCCCGAGGTGGCCGACCGGCCGGGCGCGCGGATCGGGGAGAGCACCTGCAACCCGGCGCTGACCACCATGCTGGCCGAGGAGCTGCCGCCGCTGCTGGCCGAGTTCGACGTCACCACCGACCCCGCGCGCACCGTGCTGGCCGGCAACAGCCTCACCGGGCTGGCCGCCGCGTTCACCGCGCTGCACCGGCCCGAGGTCTACGGCAACGTGCTCGCCAGCTCCGGCTCCTTCTGGTGGGGCTACGCCGACCACCCGGTCGCGAAAATGCTCGGCGGCAAGGACGGCGAACCCGAGTGGCTCACCCGCCAGTACGCCGGGTCACCGCGCGTCCCGGTCCGGTTCTGGCTGGACTGCGGGGTCCTCGAAGCCGGGAACGTGCCGTGGATCCCCGGCGTCGACCCGCGCGCGGCCAACCGGCACTTCCGGACCGTGTTGCGCGCCAAGGGAAACCAGGTCGACTACTTCGAGGCCCCCGGCGGGCACGAGTTCGTCTCCTTCCGCCGCAACGCCATCCGCGCCCTGTGCACGCTGCTGCCGGGAGCCGGGGCATGATCGAGTCCACTGTGGACCTTGGCGGGCGGCGGTTCGGCTGGGTCGACTTCGGCGGTGCGGGAGCGCCGATCCTGTTGCTGCACGGCAGTTTCGGGCGCGGCAGCCAGTTCGCCCGGCTGGCCGCCGACCTCGCGCCGGAGTACCGGGTGCTCGCCCTGGACCAGCGCGGGCACGGGCGCAGCGAGCACGGCGGCGACTTCGGCCGCGCGGAGTTCGTCGCCGACGCCGCGGCCTTCCTGCGGCACCTGGACCTCGGCCCGCTGCCGGTGCTCGGCCACTCCCTGGGCGGCCTCAACGCCTACCAGCTCGCCGCCCGGCACCCCGAGCTGGTGCGCGCGCTGGTGGTGGAGGACTTCGGCGCGGTGATGCGCGCCCCGGAGATCGAACACCCCGAGCTCGACCTCACCGGCTGGCCCCTGCTGGCCGATACCGAGGAGGAGCTGCGGGCACAGATCGCCCAGCGGGTGCCGGTGCTGGACTACTTCATGGCCAGCGCCATCCAGACCGCGCAGGGCTGGCGGCTCTGCTTCGACTACGCCGACCTGGCCGCCACCCAGCGCGGCGGGCTCGGCGACCACTGGGCCGACTGGCTGGCCGTCACCTGCCCGGCCCTGTTGCTGCGCGGCGAACACAGCCCGATGCTGCCGGCCGCGCTGGCCAAGGAGATGGTGCGGCCGGGAGTGGAGCTGGTGGAGCTGGCCGGGTGCGGGCACTGGATCCACGACGACGATCCGGCCGCCTTCGCCGAGGCCGTGCGCGGCTTCCTGCGCACGGTCGGCTGAAACGGCATGATGCCCCGATGACCCAATGCCCGGCGCCCGGCCAGGACGCCATCGACGCCGCGCTGGCCGCGCTCTACCCCGGCCGCCAGCCCCGCAGGGTCGGCTTCCCGCCCGGTGGCGCGCTGGCCTGCTGCGTGGCCTACCCGGCCGCCGGGCACTGGCACTACATCAGCTACGGCCTCAGCGAACTGCACGAGGCGGGCCCGGAGGAGGACCCGGAGTTCTCCGGCTGGGGCTTCGAGCTGACCCTGCGAGTGCGCCGCGGCGACGAGGCCGAGGCGCCAGGCTGGCCGTTCGAGATCGTGCACCACCTGGCCCGGCAGGTGAACACCCGCCTGCTGCTGCTGGAACCCGGCCACCGCCTGGACCTGCGCCGCCCCATCACCGGCCACCCCACCCTGCCCGACGCCCCGCCCACCGGGCTCACCGCCTTCACCCTCGTGGCCGACCCCGAGCTGGGCGAGCTGGCCACGCCGAACGGGAAGGTGCTGTTCCTGCAGGCCGTCGGGGTGACCGCGGCCGAACAGGCCCGGATGCGCGCCGGCGGCACGGCCGCGGTGCTGGCCGAACTGGCCGGGGACAACCCGCTGCTGGTCACCGACCCGGCACGGGCGCCAGGGCCTCCTGGTGTAGCGTGAGCGGCCGGAACATCGGATCGGCCGAGGAGGTGGGACCCATTACCGCTTGTGCAGCGGGGTGCTCTCGCCACCCGGACCCGCGGTTCGCCTGACCGCGTCGATCCCGAGCGCCCCTACTCGGCATTCCGGAAGGCGCGTTCCATGACGACCCTGTCTGTCTTCACCACCATCACCGCCCGCCTGCGGGCCGCCGGCTGCGTCTTCGCCGAGGACGAGGCCCAATTGATCCTGTCCACCGCCCCGCTCCCGGCCGCCATCGAGGCCATGGTGCTGCGCCGGATCGCCGGCGAACCCCTGGAGCACGTGCTCGGCTGGGCGGAGTTCCACGGCCTGCGCATCGCGGTCGACCCCGGTGTGTTCGTGCCCCGCCGCCGCACCGAGTTCCTGGTCAGCCGCGCGGTCGCGCTGGCCAAACCCGGGGCGGTGGTGCTCGACCTGTGCTGCGGCTCCGGCGCGCTGGGCGCGGCCATCGAGGTCGAGCTGGGCGAGGTGGAGCTGCACGCCGCCGACATCGACCCGGCCGCGGTGCGCTGCGCCCGCCGCAACGTCCTCGGCCCGGTCCACCAGGGCGACCTGTACGAACCGCTGCCCGCCGACCTGCGCGGCCGGATCGACGTGCTGGTGGCCAACGCGCCCTACGTGCCCACCGAGGCCATTGGCCTGCTGCCGGCCGAGGCCAGGCTGCACGAGCCGTGGGTGGCCCTGGACGGCGGACCGGACGGCCTGGACGTGCAGCGCAGGGTCGCCGCCGGGGCCGCGGACTGGCTGGCTCCCGGCGGTCACCTGCTGGTGGAGACCAGCGCCCGGCAGGCCCCGCGCACCGCCGACACCTTCGCCGCCTGCGGGCTGGTGCCGGAGATCGCCGAGGACGAGGAAGCGGGAGCCACCGTCGTCATCGGGCAGCGCCCGGCCTAGTCCTTGTCTTCAGTGGGTTCGGCCGCCTTGCGCTGGGCGGGGCGGCCGAACCGCACGACACCGGAGTCCAGGTCCAGGGGTCCGCGCTCGAACTTCTCGCCGGTGCCGTCCTCATCGGAGGTCACCTTGCCGAGCTTGCGGCTGGGGAACAGTTCACCAAGCTGTGCCATGCCCCCCACGGTACTTCGTCAGAGCCGCTGCACCCCCGGTTTGCCGTCCAGCACCGCGAACCTGCGCGCCACCGACAGCGTCACCTTGGCCGGATCCTTCTCCAGCACCGAGGACACCTGCATGAACTCCGCGGTCAGCTGCGCCGGGGTGAGCGTGGCCCGCACGTAGCCGCGGGTGTGCCCGACGTAGTTGAGGTGCGGGTTCTTGGCCAGCCCGGCGGGCGGGGTGGTGGAGCTGTGCGAGGTGATCGAGGTGGTGACCAGCTCCGCGCCCACGATCGGCGAGCTGTGCTGGAAGTAGTTCAGCCGCAGGTTGTTCGCCCAGGCCCGGTGCACGTCGCCGGTGAGCACCACCGGGTTGCGCACGCCTCGGTCGATCCAGCCCTGGGTGATCCGCTCCCGGTTGCGCCGGTAGCCGTCCCAGGCGTCGGTGGAGACGTCGCAGGTGCCTGCCGCGCCGTCGGTGTCGCGCTGGGCGAAGAAGACCTGCTGGCCCAGGATGTCCCAGCGCGACTCCTTGACCGCGAGCCGATCGAGGAGCCACTTCTCCTGGGCGGCGCCGGTGAGGGTGCGCGCCTCCTTGGTGATCTCCGCGCAGGACCCGGCCGGGGCTTGCAGCCAGCGGTGCTGGCGGGTGTCCATCAGGTGGAAGCGGGCCAGTGAGCCCCAGGCCACCCCGCGATAGAGGTTGATCTTGCCGCTGGCTGGTTTCATCGCCTTGGGCAGCGGCATGTTCTCCCAGAACGCCTGGAACGAGGCCTGCCTGCGGGCCGCGGCGGGTTCGGTGTGGCCACCGGCCCAGTTGTTGCGCAGCTCGTGGTCGTCGAAGACCACCAGCCAGGGCGCGGCGGCGTGCGCGGCCCGCAGCATCGGATCGAGGCGGTGCTGGGCGTAGCGGATGCGGTACTCGCCCAGGGTGTCGGTCTCGTCGAAGTCGGTGTAGCCGCGCACCTTGGTGGCCTGCCCGGAGGGCTTCTCGTACATGTAGTCGCCGAGGAAGAGCACCAGGTCCGGCCGGTCGGCGGCCAGGTAGCGGTAGGCGTGGTACCAGCCCTCCTCGAAGTGCGCGCAGGAGGCGAAGGAGAAGGTCAGCTTGGCCGGCTCGGTCCCGGCCGCGGGCGCGGTGCGGGTGCGGCCGACGGGGGAGAGGGCGGCCCCTGCCTTGAACCGGTAGAAGTACTCCCGGCCGGGCTGCAAGCCGCGGGGTTCAGCGTGCACGCTGTGGCCCTCGGCGGCCACCGCGGTCTCCTTGCCCGTGGCCACGACCGCGGTCATCGCCGCGTCGGTGGCCACCTGCCACTCCACCTCCACCGCCGCGGCGCCCATGCCGCCGTCGGGGTCCAGGGGGTTCTGCGCGAGGCGGGTCCACAGCACCATGCCGTCCGGGCGCGGTTCCCCGGAGCCGACGCCGAGGGTGAACGGGTCGGCCAGCGGCGCGAGGCGGCGGGCGGGGGCGTCGGAGAGGCCGAGCACGGTGGCGGGGGCGGCCAGGGCTCCGGTGGTGGCCAGGCCGGTGACCAGGAACAGACGACGGTTCAGCGACATCGGGATCCTCCTGGTCAGGCTCGGTCGGTGACGGTGACGCCGCAGGTGCTCTCCAGCACGTCCTTGGTGCCGTGCTCGCCGAGGCAGACCCGGTAGTGCACCCAGCTGCCCTCGGCCAGTTCCAGGTTCGCGGTGACGCTGGTGCCCTTGCCCTTGGCGTTCCACACCAGGTGCGGGCCGGTGCCGTCGGGCAGCCAGTAGAGCAGCACCGCGGAGTGGCCGTCGCCGACCTGGTCGGTGACGGTGAAGACCTCGCCGAGGGACTTGAACGAGGCCTTGCCCGCGCAGGCGGCATCCGCGGTGCAGCGGGAGGAGTCGGCCAGCGCGGCCGGGGCGCTCGACAGCGCCGCCACCAGGGCGGCGCCGCCGACTATGAGCGTGCGTAACGGGATTCCGGTCATGGACACCTGCCGTGGTGGGGGACGGCACGGCGTGGTTACCTGTTGGCAACCTTGCCGCAGGAACAGTCAGTTCCTAACATGCGGTGCGGGACCGGGGTAGCGCCGTTCAGCGGTTGTGGATCAGGGCAGCAGCAGGCCCCAGTACAGGCCGAAGGGCACCAGCACCGCGGTCCCGGCCAGCAGCAGCGGCAGCCGCACCCGCGCGACCACCTCCGCCCGCTCCCGCCGCCAGGCCAGCGCGGTGACCACCCCGGCCACCACGGTGGCCAGCCACAGCAGTTGCAGCGCCAGGTAGGGCAGCGGGCGGCCGAGGATGATCGGACCGCCGACCACAGAGGCGTTGCTGCTGAACAGGAACGCGAAGTAGCCGAGCGCGCCCAGCACTGCCACGCCACCCAGTCCGGCCAGCCAGCGCGCCGGGCGCACCGACCGGGTCCGCCGCAGCGCGCCGACCCCGTAACCGAGGAAGCCGAGCAGCATCAGGGCCAGCGCGGCCAGCTGGAGCCAGCCCGCCTCCCACCAGGACAGGGGTTCCCTCGGCAGGGTGCGCGCCTCCTGCCTGGCCGGAGCGTCCACAGTGGAGGCCGCGGTGCTGAAGGCGGTGGTGTTCACCCAGTCGCCCAACAGGTCCAGGTAGCCCGGCTGGTAGTCCGCGCGCTTGGTGAAGCCGCGGTCGTCGGTGCCCAGGACGCGGTGCTGACCGTCCGGATAGGTCTTGAGCGTGTGCTGCCGGTGCCCGGTGCGGGCGAAGGTGTCCCGGTAGACCTCCAGGGACTCACCGGGCGGGGTGAGCACGTCGTAGCCGCCCCACACCGCGAGCACCGGCACGGTCACCTTCGCCAGCGTGGGCACCGGGTCGTAGAACGGTTCCGGGAACACCCCGCCCTCGGTGACCTGCCGCATCGCGGTGCGCAGGAAGTGGTTGAGCGAGCCCTGGAGGCCGTGCCGGCGGGCCCGGTTGGCGATCGCCCAGGTCTCCTGCCGGGCCGGGGTCAACCCGTTGGCGCCCACCGTGATCAGGAACCGGACCTCGGCCGAGCGGGTCGCGGCCAGCGGGGCCACCCAGCCGCCCTCGGAGAAGCCGAACACCCCGATCCGGGCCGGGTCGACGTCCGGCCGGTTCCGCAGCAGCGCGAGCCCGGCGAGGGCGTCGTCGGCGAGCTGGGTGTAGTCCCGGTGGAACTTGGAGTAGCCCTCGGTGCGCTTGCGGTAGGTCAGCGCGACGATCCCGGCCCTGGCGAAGGCCTGCGCCTCGGGCAGCATGTTGTCCGCCTCGGTGGCCCCGGAACCGCTGATCAGCACCACCGCCGGGTGGCGGCCGGGCGTGCCGGGGGAGGTGACCAGAGCAGGGAAGTTCAGTCCCTCCCGGCTGAAGCTGACCTGTTCCGACCGCGAGGACGGTTGGGCGTGACCGGGTAAGGCAGCAGCGAGCGTCGCGGTGACCGCGAGCAGCGTGGCGAGCTTGATCCGGAGCAGCACAGGGTGCTCTCCTTTCCATGCGGAGGTTGCGTACACGGGAAATGGCGCGTGCTTCCGTTGCTCCGGTGTCGCCGAGCGGCAACTCGGCGACACCGGTCTTCCTTTTCTCAGCCGTCCCCTGGATCGGGGAAGGCAACCCAGCGCACCAGCAGGCGGCGGGAGTCGGGGGCGTCCGGGTCGTGCTGCTCCCGGTACCGGTTGAGCAGGTCGAGGTAGTCGGCGAAGAACCGGCCCAGCTCCTCCTGGGTCAGGGTGAGCGCGCCCCTGGAGTAGGGCACCGCGTCCCGCCACTCGCCGAACTCGGCCCGGCGCTCGGCAAAGCGCGCGTAGGTGGCCAGGTCGGCGGCCAGGCCCTCGTCGGCGAGCTTGGCCAGCAGGGCCTGCACCTCCGGCGGCTGCCCGGCGGCGCGGGGGAAGCGGATGTCCTTGGCGGTGGGCCGCCACCAGCGTTGCTTGCCGTGGCCCAGCTCCGGGTCCTCGCGGATGAAGTCGTGCCGGGCGAGCTGGCGCAGGTGGTAGCTGGTGGCCCCGGTGTTCTGCCCGAGCGCGGCGGCCAGGGTGGTCGCGGTGGCCGGGCCGTTGCGGTGCAGCTCCCGCAGGATGCGCTGCCGCAGCGGGTGCGTGAAGGCCTTCAGCGCCGCTGGGTCGGTCAGCTCCCGGGGAGACTCGGTCATAGTTGCAAAGATACCTGTGCAAAGAAAGTTGTGCACGCGGGGGTGTGGTAAACCCGGGTCATGAACGACATCGAGCCCGAACGGCCCCGCGACGAGGAAGCGGTGGCCCGGTTCGTGGAGCGGTTCGCCCTGCTGATGACCGAGGGCGGCATGCAGCGGATGGCGGCCAGGGTGTTCGCGCTGATCATGGCCTCACCCGAGGGCGCGCACACCGCGGCCGAGATCGCCCAGCGGCTGGACATCAGCCCGGCCGCGGTCTCCGGCGCGGTCCGCTACCTGACCGAGCTGCGGCTCATCGTCCGCGACCGCGAGCCCGGCCAGCGCCGGGACGTCTTCCGGATCGGCGAGCTGTTCTGGTACGACACCATGGCCCGCAAGAACCGGGCGGTGACCGACCTGCTGGCCGTGGCCGCCGAGGGCGTGGCCGTGCTCGGCCCGGGCACCCCGGCCGGGCACCGGATGCTGGTCACCCAGGACTTCCTCACGCACATGACCACCGAGCTGCCCAAGCTGCTCGACCGCTGGCGCGCCGAGCGGGCCGCCGGATGACCGAGCTCCGCATCCGCCCGGCCGAACGCGCCGACCTGCCCGCGCTGACCGACCTGCTGGTGCGGGCCTTCGCGCCGGACGAGTTCATCGGCTGGGTCTACCTGGACCCGGCCAGCCGCGCCCGCGTGCACGGCCGGATGACCGGGGACGCGCTGCGCCGCCACTACCTGCCCGGCGGCGGGGTGGAGGTCGCGGTGGACACCGAGGGCAGGCTGCTCGGCGGCGGCGTGTGGGCCCCGCCCGACCCGCCGAAGAGCAGCCGCTGGGGCAAGGCGCTGCTGATGCCCGGCATCCTGGCCGCGATGGGCGCGCGCAACTTCCGCGAGTTCGCCGAGCGCGGCCGCGCAGTGGACCGGGCGCTGACCGCGGGCCGGCCGCGCACACCGCACTGGTACCTCTCGCTGCTGGCCGCCGACCCGGACCGGCAGCGCACCGGCGTCGGCGGCGCGCTGCTGCGCTCCCGGCTGACCCGTACCCGGCTGCCCGCCTACCTGGAGTGCGTGCCGGACAACGTCGGCTACTACGAGCGCTTCGGCTTCACCGTCACCGAGAAGCTGGACCTGCCGCCGGGCGCCCCGGCGCTGTTCGGGATGTGGCGGGAACCGAGCTGAGGAAGGCCAGCCAGGCGGCCGGGGCGAACTCCAGCACCGGCCCCTCCGGCTGCTTGGAGTCGCGCACCCCGGTCAGCCCGTCCGCCCAGGCCACCTCCACGCAGTCCGCGCCGGTGCCGCTGCGGCTGCTGCGCCGCCACCGTGCCCGCGCCCAGCGCGCACTCGCCGATCGGTCCATCAGTTTCCGCTCCTTCACGCCTGGTCGTACTGCTTGGCCAGACCGGCGATGAACTCCACCGACCGCGCCGGGCTGAGCGCGACCTCGATGAGCTTGTCCACCTCGTGCTGGAAGAAGGCCAGCTCCTCCGGCTTGTCCAGGAACAGCCCGGAGATCTTGTGGTCCAGGAAGGCCACCGGCCCCTGCTCGGCGAAGTCCAGCAGGGTGAACGGCCCGTCCAGCCCCGCGTGCCCGCCCAGGTCGAAGGGCAGCACCTGCAAGGTCACCGAGGGCCGCTCCGCGGTGTCCAGCAGCTGCCGCAGCTGCCGGGCCATCACCCGAGGGCTGCCCAGCACCCGCCGCAGCGCCATCTCGTCCATGATCGCGTGGTACTCCGGCGGGAGGTCCCGGCTGAGCACCGCCTGCCTGCCCATCCGGATCGCCACCCTGGGCTCCACATCGGCCTCCGGCACGCCCGCGGCCTTCATCAGCGCCCTGGTGTAGTCGGCGGTCTGCAGCAGGCCGGGGATGAGCAGCGGCTGGCAGCTGTCGATCCGGATGGCCTCGTTCTCCAGCCGGATCAGCGTCCTGACCTCCTCCGACAGCGGCCCGCTCAGCTCCCACCAGGCGTCCTCGCCGGCCCGCTCGGCCAGGGTGAGCAGCCGCTGCCGCTCCACGCCGACCACCCGGTAGATGGCCAGCATGGAGGCGGCGTCGGCCGGGGTCACGCCCTGTTTCCCGGTCTCCATCCTGGAGACCTTGGACGCCTGCCAGCCCAGCTCCGCGGCCACCTGCACGCAGGTCAGCCCGCGCTGTTTGCGCAGGGCGCGGAGCTCACCGCCCACACTGCGCCCAGGCAGGATGGCGTGCTTCGGGCTGGACATGACCCCACGTATACCTGTACGCAAATTTGCGAGCAGAGTCAGGCCCTCGGCTGACCCGATGAGGTGATCACGGCAGCTGACCGGGCTTGTCCACCACGGCCCGCCGGATGATCTCCTCCGGGCCGCGGACCTCCCCGGCCTTGCCGTAGCCGGTGTCCCGCAGGGTGACCTTGCGTTCACCGAGGAAGTCGAAGCTGTCGCGGTGGAAGAGCAGGTCGAGCCGGTCGGCGCCGTTGTCGAAGAGGAAGCCGACCGCCAGCGCCGGCCTGCCGAGTCCGTCGACGGTCTCGCCGACCAGCTGCACCCCGGGGATCTTGGCCGCGGCCCGGTAGATCGCGGAGAGCACCGCGGGGGAGGCCACCGGGAACTTGAGCAGGTCGCTCAGGTGCCGGAACGCGGTCAGGTCCCGGGGCTTGTCCGACGGGATGTCCTGGTACAGCCAGGCCAGCAGCTGGTCCGGATCGGTGGGCAACTTGGTCTGCTCGAAGTGGTGCGTCCTCGGGTTGGTGCTCTCGTTGTAGCTCGAAGTCTCGCGCAGCGGCGCGCCGTTCATCCGGCTGAAGCTCTGCTTGGCCGGGTCCATGGCCAGCCAGGACTCCACGATGTTGTACTCCGGGCCGGGCAGTTCGGTGACCTTGCCGTCGGAATCGGCCCTGTGGCCCCGCCACTGGTTGCGGCTCTTGACGTAGATGTACTGGTCCGGCCGGACGTTCGAGGGCACCGCGATGGCGGACTGGGCCGCCCTGGCCAGCACCGAGGCGACCGTCCGGTCCTCGGCGGAGGGCCCCGCTTCGGGCCGCACCAGCGCGGGCACCACCACCAGCACCGCGGTCACCGCGGCCGCCAGCGCGAGCGGCACCGCGACCATCGGCCACCGCACCCGCGCCCGCCCGGCTCGGGGCGCGGCCGCGTCGATCCGCTGGAGCAGGTCGGTCCGCAGCTCGGCCTGCCGCTGCTGGAGGAGGGCCGGGGCTTGCGGTGGCGGCAGCAGGCGGGCCAGCTCGGCCCGGTCGTTTTGGTCGTTCATCGGAAGCTCTCCTGGGTCGAAAGTGCCTGGTCACCTGCTACCTGTCCGGCTCGTGGCGGTGGTTCCGCGGCCAGCGACCGCAACTTGGCCCTGGCCCTGGACAGCCGGGAGCGGACCGTGCCGACCGGGATGCCCAGCGCCTGCGCGGTCTCGGCGTAGTCCAGCCCGGCCCACACGCACAGCGTCACCACCTCCCGCTCGGCCCGCCGCAGCTTGGCCAGCGCGGCCTTGGCCCGGTCCAGCAGTTCCCCGTCGTGCCACCGGCCGACCAGCTCGTCGGTGAAGTCCGGCACCGACTCCGGCGGCGGCAGCTTGGTCAGCGCGAGCTGGTGGCGCCGCGCGGCCCGCGCGGTGTTGCGCAGCACGTTGACCGCGATGCCGAACAGCCAGGGCCGTACCGAGTCCCCTTCCGGATCCAGCCGTTCCCGGACCCGCCAGGCCTCCAGGAAGGTCAGCGAGACCACGTCCTCGGCCGTCGAGGAGTTGCCGGTGACCCGGGTGGCGTGCCGGTGCACCGCCGCGGCGTGCTCGTCGAACAGCTCTCCGAAGGCGACCGGATCGCCTGCGCGCAACCTGGCGCGAATGGATGTCCCCACACCTCTGCCTGTCCGCGGCCCAGCCCGAGTTCCCGTTTCGAGCCTATTGCCGGATGCGCGGCGCGGGGGGATAGCGCGATCATCGGCGGGGTGAGCAGGGAGAAGATCGACTATCGCGAGGTGCGGGAGACCAACCTGGCCACGCTGTACGGGCGGGCGGTGCACAGCGCGGAACCCGAGCCGATCCTGCGGGACGAGGTCGCCGAAGAGCTGGTGGCCCGGATCGACTACGACTTCGGGCGGATGCGCATCGACCGGGCCGCCGCGGCGGCGGTGGCGCTGCGGGCCCGCCAGTTCGACGAGTGGGCGGCGACCTTCCTGCGCCGCCACCCCGACGCGGTGGTGCTGCACCTGGCCTGCGGCCTGGACAGCCGCTACCTGCGACTACGCCCGCCCGCCACGGTGGACTGGTTCGACGTGGACTTCCCGGACGTGGTGGACCTGCGCCGCCGCCTGTTCCCGCCGGAACCGCCCGGCTACCACCTGCTGGGCGCCTCGGTCACCGACCCGGACTGGTTGGAGCGGATCCCGGCGGACCGGCCGGGGCTGATGATCACCGAGGGCCTGACCATGTACCTCACCGAGGCCGAGGTGCTGCCGCTGCTGCGCCGGGTCACCGGCCACTTCCCGGCGGGGGAGTTGCAGTTCGACGCGTTCAACCGGCTCGGCGCCCGCGCGAGCAACCACACCCCGCTGCTGCGCAAGACCGGCGCGCGCTTCCAGTGGGGCCTGGACCAGGCCAGGGACCTCGAACGGCAGGTGCCCGGCGCGCGCCTGGCAGAGGAGCGCTCGCCGACCCAGCTGCCCGGCCTGCACCGGCTGCCCCGGCTCTACCGGCTGGCCGCGCACGCCGCCGACCGAGTCGGGCCGCTGCGCCGCCTGTACCGGCTGCTGCGCTACCGGTTCTAGCGGCGGAACCCGCCCTCGGAGTTGATCACCTGCCCGGTGATCCACTCGGCTTCGTCGGTGGCCAGCCAGGAGATCAGCCGGGCCGGGTCGTCCGGCTGTCCCCAGCGGCCCGCGGGCATGCTCTTGGTGACGAACTCGTCGAGCTCAGGTCCCGCCCAGCCGGTGTCCACCGGGCCGGGGTTGACCGCGTTCACCGTGATCCCGGCCTCGGCCAGCTCGTGCGAGATGGTCTGAGTGATCGCGGCCAGCGCGCCCTTGGAGGCGGCGTAGGCGACCTCGCCGGGCATCGGCCCGAGCTGCTGGCCCGAGGTCAGGAACACGATCCGCCCGCCGCGACCGGCCCGGAAGTGGTGGGCGAAGCGCTGGGCGAGCAGCAGCGCGGAGCGGGTGTTCACCGCGTAGTGCCCGTCCAGCTTGGCCGCGGTCATCTCGGCCAGGGTGCCGTCGCCGCCGCTGCGCGCGTGGTTGCACACCAGGATGTCCAGCCGCCCGAACCGCTCGACGGCCGCGTCCACGATCGCCGCGGGCGCATCCGGGGCGGTCAGGTCACCGCCGATCTCCTCGACCCGTCCTGACCCGGCCTCGCGGACCCCGGCCAGCACCTCCGTCAGCGGATCCGCGCCCCAGGGCTGGTCCGCGTCGTGCGGACTGTGGTGGTGCAGCAGCAGGTCCGCGCCGTAGGCGTGCAGGCGGCGGGCGGTGGCGTAGCCGATACCGGCGACCCGGCTGGCCCCGGTCACCAGCGCGACGCGGCCACGCAGCGGGAACGGATCACGTGCGAGATCAGCCACGCGAGCCACCGTAGCGGGCCGCCACGGGGGTGGCGACCGGGTTTCCGGCGGGGGCGGTCAGTGGCAGTCGCCCTGCCTGCCGAGGGTGTCCACCGGGGTCGCGCCGGGGCGGGTCCACTGCGGCACCGGGCGGCTGGTCGGACCCCAGGTGGGGTTGCCCTCGGCGTCGCAGCGCCAGGACCAGCACGACTCGCGCCCCTCCGGCCAGCCCTCGGGGTTGTCCTCCCAGGCCTCGCCGCGGCCGTAGGGGGTCAGGTCGAGCAGCGCGAGGGCGGAGTTGACCGGCTCGTTGCCCCGGCTGGTGGTGGAGTAGGTGAGGAACACGCGCTCGCCCCGGCGCAGGAAGCAGGCCAGGTAGCCCATCTCGCCGCCGATCGGGGCCGGCGCGTCGCGCACCGAGTACCAGGGCTGGCGGTAGCCCATGAACTCCACGTAGGCGGCCACCTCGTGCCAGCGGCCGGTGGTCAGCACGGCGAAGGAGACGCCGCGGGCGTTGAGGTAGGCCGAGTCGTCGAGGTGCCAGGCGGTGGTGGTGCAGCCCTCGCACTGCCCCTGGTGCGGCGCGCCGTCGAACCACATGTGCTGGTAGACCACCAGCTCCTCGCGGCCCTGGAACAGCGCCAGGAACGGCACCGGGCCGTCGGCTCCGATGACCTCGACCGTGCCGTCGAGCTCGACCATCGGCAGCCTGCGGCGGGCCGCGGCCAGGGCGTCACCGGCGCGGGTGTGCGCCTTCTCCCGGACCAGCAGCTCGTCCCTGGCGGCCTGCCAGGTGGCCAGGTCGACCACCGGCGGGTGGGCGGACGTGCTCGTCATGGTGTCCTCCGTGATCTCAGGGGTCACCAGTACAGACTCACCAGCCGGTCAAAAGTCATCGCGGCTGCGCGGGCGGCATCCGCGGAAGCACCACAGGTGCGGTGGTCAGCAGCAAAGCCGCAGGTAGCAGGAACGCGTCCAGGGGGTCCAGGTGGTAGACCGGCACGAAGGCCACCGGGGACAGCGCGCCACCGCCGAAGCGCAGCGACTGCCCCACCGAGACCGCGCCACCCCGGTTGTCCCCGTTGCCTGCCAGCACCAGCGCGTTCAACCCGACCATGATCAGCTGCATGGCCGGGCCCGCGGCCGCCCACAGCAGGCCCACCCCGGCCAGCAGCACCCCACCTGCCACGGTCCCGGTCAGCGCGCAGCGCCGCGCGCCGAAGCGGTCGACCGCCCGGCCGACCGCCCGCGCGGTGAGGATCCCGGTCAGTCCGAACCCGGTCAGCACCAGCCCCCTGGCCCCGGCGGAGAGCTGGAAGTCCTCGTCCAGGCGCAGCGCCACCAGGTAGGACAGCCCGCCCAGGCAGGCCCAGCACGGCCAGCCCGGCGGCCACCACGGCGACCAGCCCGGCGCGCAGCACCGCCGGCCGCCAGGCCAGTCGCCCTGAGCTTCGGCTCAGCGCGCGCCCGGCCCGTGCGGACCCTGGTCGCCGCCCGGTTTGCCCCGGCCGCCGCGGCGGCGCAGGTAGCGCTCGAAGTCCGCGGCGATGGCGTCCCCGCTCAGCTCGGTGAGCCGGTCGTTGATGTCGCCGTCAGGGTCGCCGCGCTCTTCCAGGGAGCGGACGTAGCTGGCCACGTCCTCGTCCTCCTCGGCCATCTCGGTGACCGTGCGCTCCCACTCCTCGGCCTGCTCCGGCAGCGCGCCCAGGGGCACCTCCAGGTCGAGGACCTCCTCCACCCGGTGCAGCAGGGCCAGGGTGGCCTTGGGCGAGGGCGGCTGGGAGACGTAGTGCGGCACCGCGGCCCAGAAGGAGATGGCCGGCACGCCCATCTGCACACACGCGTCCTGGAAGACCCCGACGATGCCGGTGGCCCCCTCGTAGCGGGAGCGTTCCAGCCCGAAGGTCGCCGCCGACTCCGCGTCGTAGGCGGTGCCGGTGACCTGCACCGGGCGGGTGTGCGCGATGTCCATCAGCAGCGCGCCCAGGGTCACCACGGTGGTCACGCCGAGGCTCTCCACGTGGTGCAGCAGCTCGGCGCAGAAGGCCCGCCAGCGCATGTTGGGCTCGATGCCGTGCATGAGCACCACGTCGAAGTCCGCGCCAGGTGGACGGCAGACCGACAGCCTGGTCGTCGGCCACTCCACCCGGCGGGTCACCCCGTCCACCATGTGCACGGTGGGCCTGGTCACCTGGAAGTCGTAGTAGTCGTCCGGGTCGATCTCCGCCAGCGGGGTGGCGTCCCAGGTGAGCTGGAGGTGCTCTATCGCGGTGCTGGCCGCGTCACCTGCGTCGTTCCATCCTTCGAAAGCCGCGATGAGCACCGGGTTGACGAGGGTCGGCGGGTCAGCCCGGGTGTCCTCGGATGCAGCAGGGCGCTCTTCGGGTTCTGTCACCGGGCAAGACTAAGGCCCAGCACCCCCAGCCGGTGCCCGTAGGCTGTCGGCATGTCTGATCATGACGTGTTCACGCTGGTGGAGGCGCGGTGACCGGGTTCCCCGCCGCGGTGCTGTGGGACATGGACGGCACCCTGGTCGACTCGGAGAAGGTCTGGGACATCTCCCTGGACGACCTGGCCGCTGAGCTGGGCGGCACGCTGTCGCTGGCCACCCGCAAGGCGATGACCGGCTCCAGCCAGGACCGCACGATCACCATGCTGTTCACCGAGCTGGGCCGCCCGCACGACCCGGCGGAGATGGCCGCGGCCTCGGCCTGGCTGACCAAGCGCACCGGCGAGCTGTTCTCCGCGGGCCTGCCCTGGCGGCCGGGCGCGCTGGCGGCGCTGCGCCTGGTGCGCGCCAGCGGGTTGCCGACCGCGCTGGTCACCTCCACCCAGCGGGACCTGACCGAGCTGGCCCTGGACAGCATCGGCCGGGAGTTCTTCGACCTCACCCTCTGCGGGGACGAGGTCGGCCGGACCAAGCCGCACCCGGAGCCGTACCTGACCGCGGCCGAGCGCCTCGGCGTCGAGCCCGCCGACTGCGTGGTCGTGGAGGACTCGCCCACCGGAGTGACGGCGGCGGCCGCGGCCGGGTGCACGGTGCTGGTGGTGCCCTGCGAGGTGCCGGTCGAGCCAGGCCCCCGGCGCGTCTTCCGCGACACCCTGGCCGGTCTCGACCTGGCCACCCTGGCCGGATTGCGCGGGGAACTCATTGCGGACACCGCGCACTGATAAAAGGTTGCCAAAACCTCAGTAACGAATAGATCACCGTTTCCGGCGGCCGGAACAAATGCAAGACGCGTTTCTTCCGGCCGCCGAACCGATCAGGTGGTGATCACCTTCCACCCCTCTGCGTGCTGACCCGGGCTGACTGGTCCCAGCCCCGTTTGATGCTGCCTGCCCGGCACTGCCTACCCCTGGCAATGCCGAGCGATCCCCATCTTTCCCCCATGGAAATGCTCCCCAGTTCAGTTGTCACCAAACAATGTGGTGCATGACCAATAATGCCCAAGCCGCCGGAATCGCGCCAACGAAATTAGTTGGATTTTCGATATCCGCAGGTCAGTGCGAAATGATACGGCCGGATGGCTCAGCCCAGTGCCTGCATCAGGGGGCTGAAGAGCCGGTCCCGGTCGCTGGGCAGCGGGCCGCCGTAGGTCATGATCGTGGACTGGAACCCCGGCGTCAGTCCGCGCGCCCGCACCCACTCCATCAGGCCGGTGTGCACGTCGTCGACGTCCACCCGAACCTCCGCCTCGCCCGCCCCTACGGCCAGGTCGGTGACCAGCGCCTTGGCCAGCTCGGGCGTCTCGGCCACCAGCGGGCCGAGCACCAGGTGGTCGTCGTTGCGCCAGGCCCCGGCGAACCCGGTCAGCCTGCCGCCGTCCTCGACCACCCGCAGCTGTTCGGCGAACCCGGGCAGGCGGTTGAGCACGTGTGCCCGGTCGGCCCCGAACACCGCGCGGTCCAGCGCCAGGATCGCGGGCAGGTCCGCGGCGGTGGCCGCCCGGCTGTGCCCAGCCGCGCCGGGTTCGGGCTGGAAGCGGCCCCGGTGGTAGGCGATCCGGCCGTGGCTGTCGAAGCCGAGCTGCTGGTAGAGCCCGAGGCCCTGGGCGGTGGCGGTCAGCGCCAGGGGGGCCCCGCCCGCCTGGGCGATGGCGTGCCGCATGAGCCGTTTGCCCAGGCCCTGGCGGGCGTGCCGGGCGGCGACCAGGACCATGCTGACCGCGACCAGCTCGGCGCCGTGGCGGGTGAGCACCGTGGTCGCGGCCAGTCCGCCGTCGGGGTCGCGCAGCGCGTGCACCTCACCGACCTCCATCAGGAACCGCCACTTGGCCTCCTCACGCGGCCACTCGCGGTCGACCGAGAGCGCGGAGCAGGCGGGCAGGTCAGCGGGGGTGAGGCGCTCGAACGGCGCGGTCGGGGCGATCATGCGTGCAGCATCGCCCCGGCCGCGCCACCGGCCAATTCTTTTAGTCCACGGTGAACCATGGCTCCACCAGCAGGCCGCCGTCACCGGGCACGGCCTCGTAGCGCCCGGTGCGCAGGCCGACCCGGAGGAAACGCGCCTCGATCCGCGTCGCGGCGTAGGGATCCAGGGGCAGCACCACCTGGTCCGGGGTCTCCCACACCAGACCGTGGTCAGGCCAGGTCCGCTTCGGCAGCCAGCGGACGACCCCGGAGGGATCGGCCTCGGCCAGGTCGTACCAGGTCAGCGCGGGCGGGCCCGAGCTGGTGGTGTACAGCCCGGCCGCACCGGGGGCCAGTCGCGCGGTGCCGGGCAGCCACAGTTCGCGGCGCAGCCCGCCGGGTCCGGTGAGCACCAGGCGGTCCTGGGCCTCGATGGTCAGGATCAGCCCGGACCGGCTGTCGGGCAGGCTGATCGGCCCGGTCGGCCACTCGTACTCGGGCAGCCATTCCATCCGGCGGGACCCGTCGGCGAGGTCGACGTGGTGCCGTCGCCGGTAGGACTGGCGGCCGATGTGGTGCTCCTCCACGGTCAGCCACCGCCCCTCCCGGTCCAGCCGCGCGGTGCCGGGCAGCAGCTCCTTGCCCAGCCCGAGCAGCTCCCCGTCCGGCCGGAGCAGCACCGTCGTCTCCGCGGCGAAGACCAGCACGCCGTGCGGGGTCTCCATCGCCCGCCGCGGCGCGGGCACGGTGGGCCAGGTGACCGGTTCGCCCTCCCGCCACCGGGTCAGCGTGCCGTCCTCGGCGAGGATCCCGGCCAGCGGCGGCAGCCCGGCAGGCGGCCGGTAGCCGGGGGAGTCCCACGGCGCGCCCGGCTCCGGCAGCTGGCTGACCCCGCTGGTGTAGGCGGGCTGCTTCGGCGGGTTGGTGGTCAGCGCGAACTGCCCGGACAGGTCGCCGACCACGGTCACCGAGCCCTTGTCCGCGGTCAGCTCGAACGCTTCCCTGACCACCGAGGGCTCCACCAGTAGCCACTCGGCGAGCTCGGGCAGCCGCCAGCGCCGCCCGGTCAGCTCGCTCCAGGCCGCCGTCATCACCAGGTCGGAGGTGAACCAGCTCATCAGGTCGTAGTTGCGCTGCTGGCGGGCGAACCAGCGCGGCACGTCCGCTTCGGCGGCCCAGAACTGCAACCGCCACAGCTTGCCCTCGTCCTGCGCCGGCCGGCTGCACACCCGCACCCGGTAGGCGCCCGGCCCGCCCAGCTCCAGGCCCTCGGTGATCATGCCGCCGGTGAGGAAGGTCAGCCCGACGAACCCGGAGTGGCTCAGGTAGGAGGTCTCGGCCACGTCGGTCCACGGCGCCCGCTCCGGCGGCGGCGGCCCGTCGTGCAGCTCCAGCGCGACCCGGTGGTAGCCGTCGCAGGCGTCCCCGTGCAGCCAGCCGAACCCGCCGATGGCCACGGTGCCGCCACCGAGCACGTCCAGCGCGCCGGGGTTGAGCTGCTCGCCGCCCGCCGGGGGTTCCGGGTCCCCACCGCGGTAGGCGTCGATCAGCACCAGGGTGCCGTACTCGGGCAGGTACTCGTCGTCGATGAACATCCCCAGGAGAGCCACCCGGCGAAACTAGCGGCTGGCACCGACAGGGCGGCACTACCCGCAGGAGTAGGTCCACCACCACTGTGCCTGCCGGAGCGGCCAGCGAGAATGAGCGGGCAACACTCGCGCTGGGAGGATCTGAGGCATGGCCGTGGCACACCGCGTTGGCAGGTTCGCCCTGTTGTCCTGGACGATCCCGCTGCTGGTGTACGCCGCGCTGGGCATGGTGCTGTTCGGGTTGGTGATCGCCTCCTTCGCGCTGTACACGGTGTGGCTGGGCCTGCCGATGTCGGTGCTGTGCTTCGCGGTCCTGCGCGGCTACAACGACCTGCACCGCCGCTGGGCCGGCGCGGTGCTGGGGGTCCGGATCGGCCGCCCGTACCGGCTGCGCACGAACAAGGGCTTCTTCCGGCTGCTGCGGCACGTGATGACCGACCCGGCCAGCTGGCGCGACTTCGCCTGGCTGCCGCTGAACCTGGTCGCCTCGATCGCGGCCTGCTCGGTCACCCTGGCCCTGTTCTTCGCCGGGCTGGGCGGGATCATCGCGCTGCCCTGGTTGATCTGGCCGTTCCTGCCCGACGGAGCCAGCTTCAGCCTGACCTTCTGGACCATCGACTCCTGGTCCAGCGCGTTCTTCGTCGGCACCGGGCACGGCATCGTCTACCTGGCGCTGTGGTACATCGGTAGCCAGTGGATCTTCCGCGGCTACGCCAGCCTGGCCAGGATGCTGCTGGCGCCCACCGAGAAGACCATGCTGGTCACCAGGGTGCGCGAGCTGTCGGAGTCGCGGGCGGACGCGGTGGACACCCAGGCCGCCGAGCTGCGCCGGATCGAGCGCGACCTGCACGACGGCGCCCAGGCCAGGATGGTGGCCATGGGTATGAGCCTGGGTATGGCCGAACAACTCATGACCAAGGACCCCCAAGCGGCCCAGGAGCTCCTGGCCGAGGCCCGCCAGGCCAACACCCAGGCCCTGGCCGAGCTCCGGGACCTGGTGCGCGGCATCCACCCGCCGGTGCTGGCCGACCGCGGCCTGGCCGGCGCGGTCCAGGCACTGGTGATGGCCAACCCCCTGCCCACCGACGTGGAGATCGAACTACCCGGCAGACTGCCCGCCCCGGTGGAGTCCGCGGCCTACTTCGCGGTGGCCGAGGCGCTGACCAACGTGGTCAAGCACAGCGGCGCGGCCAAGGCCTGGGTCCGGCTGACCCACTCCGATGGCCAGCTGCACGTGCTGGTCGGCGACGACGGCCAGGGCGGAGCCGACGCCAGCGGCGGCACCGGCCTGCGCGGCATCGAACGCCGGCTCTCCGCCTTCGACGGCCGGGTGATGGTGACCAGCCCACTCGGCGGACCCACCGTGGTGGTGATGGACCTGCCGTGCGAACCGGTGCCCAGCACCGTCAGCGGCGAGGCCTAGGTCAGGTAGCGCGCGAAACTCGCAACACGTGCGCCAGGAACGCGATCACCGCGAGGGCGAGACCGGCGAGGCCGAACCCGGCCGGCAGACCCGCGCCCTGGGCGACCGCCCCCACCAGAGCCGGCCCGGCGAGCAGACCGGCGAACCGCAGCACCGCCACCGCGGCCACGTTGCGCCCCCGGTCGTGCGCCTGCTCCCGGCTGCCCGCGGCGCTGAAGGCCAGCGGCGAGGGCAGCGCCACCCCGGCGGCCAGCAGCACCAGCCCGGCGAACCCGGTGACCACCGAACCGCCCAGCAGCAGCATCGCCAGCCCGAGCGCCCCCACGCCGGTGCTCACCCGCACCAGCACCACCCGGTCGAACCGCGCCACCAGCCAGTCGCCGCCGAGCCGGGCCAGCGCCAGGGCCACGGAGAACACGCCGAACCCCAGCGCCGCCACACCCGGCGTGGCCGCCATCTCCTGGATCAGCAGGATCGCCCCCCAGTTGGCCACGGCCGCCTCCACGAAGACCGAGCTGAGACCGATCAGCCCGATCAGCAGCACCGGCCTGCCCGGCCAGGCGAACACCGGCGCACCCCTGGGCACCGGTGGCTCCGCTCGCAGGTAACGCCCGGTCAGCGCGGCGACGGCGAGGGTCAGCACGCCCACCGCGGCCAGGTGCGGCGGCGCGGGCACACCGGCCGCGGCCACCGCGCCTGCCGTGGCCGTGCCCAGCAACGCGCCCACGCTCCACATCGCGTGCAGCCCGGAGAGCACCGGCCGGCCGTGCCCACGTTCGATCTCCGCGCCGTTGGCGTTGGCGGCGATGTCCCCGACCCCGGAGGACAGTCCCAGCAGCACCAGCAGCCCGACCAGGGCCGGCAGGCCGGGGGAGAGCGTGACCAGCGCGGTCGCCACCGCCAGGGCGCACATCGCCCCGGTGGTCACCGCCCGGCTGCCCCACCGCGACACCAGCCGGGCCGCCACCGGGGCGCCCAGGATCGAGCCGATCCCGGGTGCGGTGAGCGCGAGCCCCAGGGCGCCAGGGCCGAGCGCGAGCGCCTCCTGCACCCAGGGGATGCGGCCGGACCAGTTGCCGTTGGCCATGCCGGCCAGGGTGAACATGACCGCGAGGGCGACCCGGTCGCGCCGCTCGCTCATGACGCCGCCGGCGGACGTGAGCCGAGGACCCGCCTCGATTCCCGCACGTAGTCCATTCCGGTCCCCCAACCAGTTTGGCAGGTCACTCGTCAGGCTTCGATCCGCTTCCGCAGGGCCAGCTGGCTGGTGATGGCCGGGTCGGTGATCTTGTCGTCGGCGGCCAGCAGCAGCACCTTGGACAGGATCACGCTGAGCAGCTCGTCGCCCTCGAAGGGCAGGTGCACCTTGCCGCCCTTGGCCCGGCCACTGGGCACCACGCACAGGTAGCGGTCGTCGGGTTCGATGAGGATGTTGGCCGAGCCGAGGTGCACCCGGTAGGTGGCGAGGCGGCCGCGCACCCGGACGAACCGGTCGGTCAGCTCCACCCGGTCGGCCACGGCGAGCTTGGGCAGCAGGCGGGCGAGCACGTCCCTGCGCACCTCGGCCAGTGCGCTCAGCGCGCCGAAGGAGACCCGCTGCCAGTAGTCGTGGTGGGCGTCCTGGCCGCGGTCGGCCCAGTCCGGGTCCAGGGCGATGGAGCAGACCCCGGTGAAGAGGTCGACATCGCGCATGGCCTCGGTGAACACCAGCTCCGGGACCTCGGTCAGGGCCAGCGGGGTCTGGCCGCGGTCGCCGGCGCGGTGGAACCAGACGCGGTCGGTGGAGCACAGCTGGGGCGGGCCGGGGTAGTTCGGGTCCACCGGGAAGTGTTCGAAGACCGCGACCACGCCCGCGTCCCGGAACTCCCGCCGGGCCCGGCCTTCGTAGCCGCCGTCGTAGGGGCCGAGGTAGTTGGCGGGCCAGCCGCGTTCCTTGAACAGGGCGTAGGTCTGGCCGTAGCGCAGGATGTGCGCGGCGAAGCGGTTGGAGTAGGTGCCGGTGGCGCGTTCGGCCTCGGTGAGCGGGTACACCTCGCGGAAGGCCTGTTTGGTCGGCTGGCGGAACTCCTTGTCCAGCAACCAGGTTCGCCAGGCGGCGACCTCCTCGGTGCTCGCGCGCACCGGGTGCCACAGCCGAACCGTGGCCTCGGCGGGCAGCTCGGCCTCGCCGTCGAGGGTGCGCAGCCGGGAGCCTGCCGGGAGCCCGGTCGTCCCGCCGATCCGCCACAGCAGGCGGGTGGCGATCCGGCCGGTGATCGGGTGCTCCAGGTAGTGCCGCCGCCAGTCGGCCAGCGCCCACTCGCGGTCCTCGGCGAACAGGCCCTCCATCCGCCGCTTCTCCGCCGCGATGGTGGCCTTGGCCTCGGCGATCCGCCGCTTGACCGCGCGCACCGCCGCCTCCGGCGCGTCCGCGGGCGGCTTGGCCAGCCAGTCCGCGCCGGACTGCCAGCGCACGGTCAGCTTCAGGTCCTCGGCCAGCGTGAGCCGGGCGCGCACCGAGTCCTCGGCGTACTCGGCGATCCCGTCGGCGCCGAACCCGGCCGGGTCGACCAGCTGCTCGGCGAGCTGGCCGGGGGTGAGCCCGAGCTTGCCGCCCGCGATCTCCAGGGCGGCGGCGATCCGCTTGCGGTCGCCGTTGTCCCTGGTGGTGGTGTCCAGCTTGGCCAGCGCGCGCAGGGCCTCGGCGTCACCGCGCAGGCCGAGGGCCAGGATGCCGGAGTTGACCACCTTCTTGCTGGGGATCCAGCCGCCCTCGGTGCTCATCGCCCGCCGCACCAGACCCACGAGCGCGGGCACCACCCACTCCCTTGGCACCCCGGCCGCGGCCCAGGCCGCCGCGCGCACCACGTCGGCGTTGCGGTCGTCCACCACGATGGGTTCGAACTCGCCCCAGGGGTCCTTGCCGGGCACCGCCGGGGCGTCGGCCACCCGCTCCACCAGCATCCGCAGCACCTCGGCCGCGGCGGGGTCGTCGAGCAGGGCGGCGGTGGCGGTGGACCAGGCCTTGCCGGGTTTGCTGCCGGTGGCCGAGGCCAGCTGCCGCAGCACCGCGGTGGCGGCGGCGTGGTCGTGGCCGGGCAGTTCGGCGCGCACCGCCGCGGACCAGCCGTCCACCGGCAGCACCACGGACAGGTCCAGCTCGCCGGAGTCCGTCGGCAGGGCCGCGACCATCCGTGCCCGCAGCGCGCTGCGGTCCCTGGGGAACAGGTCCGCCCGTTCGTCCAGCGCCGCCACCAGGATCCGCAGGCCTGCCGCCGATCCGGCGTGTTCGGCCAGCGCGGTGGCGATCTTGAACGGCACCACCGGGTCTGAGCAGGTGGCCGTGGCCGCGACCCCGGCGGCGAGCTCGGCCTCGGCCGCGGTGACCGTGAACGGTCTGCGCAGCGCGGCCGCCGCCGACTCCCGCAGGTCGTGCCAGAAGTGGCTGTCGAAGCGCCCGGTGGCGGTCAGGCGCACCAGCGTCATCAGCGCCGAGCCGATCCGCTCCGGCGGCTCACCGGCCAGGCTGTCCCGCCACTGCGCGTGCCTGCCCGCGCGCAGCGGTGCCAGCAGGTCCTTGGCGCGCGCGTCGTGTTCCTTCCACCCCACGTCAGCCCCCCACCAGCGGAACCAGCCGGACAAAGCTCACCTCGTCGGCCTCGGCCAGGCTCAGCGGCTCGTCCAGGTCATCGACCTGCCGGTCGCCGACGAAGACGAAGAACCCGTTGCGCGAGAAGGCCCGCACCGCCGTGTCGGCGGCGCTCTCCCAGTTCCGGCGGGCGGTGGTCCGGGCGTTGCGCCGGGCCACCTCCTCGCGCACCCGGAAGCGGATCAGCTCCCGCAGCGTGATCGGGCTGGGCACCTCGGCCAGCAGCAGCCGGGCGGTCTGCTGCCCGGTCGGCGTCGAGTCGGTCACCACGATTGTCATCCCCACGCCGCGGACTATGGCAGCAGGCACCGACAGTCAGCGGGCGCCGGCGGTCAGGACCGGGGCTGGCTGGTCCGCTTGTCCCGGGCGGCCTCGAACCGGTTCTTCTCCACCACCGCGCCCGCGGCGAAGCAGAACCGGTAGACCACGACCCCGCCGCGCAGCGTGGCCTGCTCGTCCTTGGACAGGAAGTGGCGGCACTTGGCCCCGCGCGGCAGCGGCGGGCCCTGCTGGCGGTAGCTGGCGAACATCTTGGAGCCGCCGTGCGGAAGGATCCGGTCGGCCTCGGTCTTGGTCTGGCCGACCGCGACCGAGTCGTAGTCGCCGCGGGTGAGGGTCATGCCCTCCCAGGCCTTGAGGATCCAGCAGCCCGCGACGAAGGCGACCAGGGTCACCGTCAGCACCACACCCACACCGATGCCGAGTGCGTTGCGGACCTTCCGGTTCATCACCCCGAGCGTTCCTTCCCCCAGTGCCGTCGCTGTCCCCGCCAGCCTCCCGTGGCCGCGGCTACGACCACATCACTCTGAAGTCTGGGGCGCTGCTCTCCAAGGTCTATCCCGGAGTCCATCTCAGGTGCCACCGAGCCCGGCCTCGTGCGCCAGGATCGCGGCCTGCACCCGGTTCGAGCAGTCGAGCTTGCCCAGCACCCGGCTGACGTACATCTTCACGGTGGCCTCGCTCATGTAGAGCCTGCCGCCGATGTCGGCGTTGGACAGGCCCTGGGCGAGCAGTTCGAGGACCTCGCGCTCGCGGTCGGTGAGCACGTCCATGCGGCGCTGGGCGTCCACCGCCTTGGCGTTGCCGCCGGTGGCCGAGACCCGGTTGATCACCCACTTGGTCACCGAGGGCGAGAGGTAGGCCTCCCCGGCGGCGACCACCCGGACCGCGCGGATCAGCTCCTCCGGCGCGGAGTCCTTGAGCAGGAACCCGGCCGCCCCGGCGTCCAGGGCGCGGCCGATGTACTCCGACTCGCCGAAGGTGGTCAGGATGACGACCCTGGTGCCGGGGGCCAGGCCGGTCAGCTCGGCCAGCGCGGACAACCCGTCCATGCCGGGCATGCGGATGTCCAGCAGCAGCACGTCGGCGGAGCGGGCGGTGACCTCGGCGATGGCCGCGCGGCCGTCCCCGGCCTCGGCGATCACCTCGATGTCCTCGGCCGCGGAGAGCACGAGCTTGATGCCCGCCCGCACCAGCGGCTCGTCATCGGCGATGATCACCCGGACCACGTCTGCCTCCACCATCCGGCCGCGTCCGGCCCTGAAATTCGTGCCCGGTGATGCTCGCACACTAGAACGGCCGCTTGACCACCAACCGATCTTTCCGGGCCAACTTGCCGTCCTGGAAGCAGAACCGGAACGCCTCGGTGCGGTTCTGCGGCAGCTCGGAGCCGTCGACGTAGTAGTAGCGGCAGTGCGCGCCCTCCGGCGGCGGGCCGCTCTGGTCGGCGATGCGCAGCTCAGCGCCCGGGCTGGCCTCGCCGAAGCGCTCCACCATGACCTGTTCGGTCTCCCCTGGCTGGATCTGGTCGAACTTCTCCGCCTCCAGCAGCACGCCGTTGCGGATGATCACCCAGGCGACTATCCCGGCGAAGGAGAGCGCGCTGATGAGCACCAGCCCGGTGATGGCCAGCCCGGTGAGCACCGGCCGGTGCCGGATGGTCGACAGCAGCTTGCTGACCTCGGTGCGGGCCAGCGGATGGGTGGCCGGGCCGGGTGCGGGCGGGCCGTCGAGCTCGGCCACCGCCTCGGCTGGTTCACCGTCGAAGGGCAGCACCGCGGCCAGCCGGAACCCGCCCTCGGGGGTGCGCGCGGCGTGCAGCACGCCCCCGGCCAGCCGCACCCGCTCGCGCAGCCCGGTCAGGCCCTGTCCGCTGCCGCCGCCGCGGGGTGGTGCGGTGGCGGGGGAGTTGACCACCTCGGTGATCACCGCGTCGGACTCGTAGTTGAGCCGGACGGCGACCGCGCCGCCGGGTGCGTGCCGCAGCGCATTGGTCAGGCCTTCCTGGGCGACCCGGTAGATCGCGTTCTCCACCGGGCGGGGCAGCGGCACCGGCTCGCCGGTCTCGGTCTGGGTGACCGGGGTGCCGCTGCTGCGCGCGGTGGCCACCAGCTCGGGCAGCTGGTCCAGGCGGCGGGCGTGCAGCGGCGCGTCCTCGCTGTCCTGGCTGAGCACGCCGATGATCTCCCGCAGCTCCTCCATGGCCCGCCGCGCGGTGTCGTGCAGCACCCCGGCGGCCTCGGCCTGGGCGGCGTCGCCGTGCGCGGCCAGCTTGAGCCCACCTGCCTGCAGGGAGATCAGGGTGAGGTGGTGGCCGAGGCTGTCGTGCATGTCCACCGCGATCCGGGTGCGTTCCCGGATCCGGGCCTCGGCGACCAGCGACCGGCGCTCCCGTTCCAGGTAGACCGCGCGTTCGCGCAGCGCCTCCACCAGCAGGGCGCGCCGGGCGCTGGAGCGGCCCAGCACCGCGGGCACCCCGACGAACAGCAGCGTCATGATCACGTTGATGCCCAGCACCAGCATGCTGGTCAGCACGCTCTCGGAGTACAGCGGGGACACCGCCCCGGCCAGCAGGAAGTGCCCCAGCGCCGCGCCGAGCAGCTGGTACAGCGACCCGATCCGCCGTCCCGCCCCGTAGGCCAGCGGGACCGCCACCACGCCCGCGCCCAGCGCGCTGAGCACCAGCGCGGTGGCCGGGTAGCGGCGGCGGGCGAACAGGCACAGCGGGATCACCGTCAGCGCGAAGACCCGCAGCGCGGGGTGCGGCGGTAGTTCCAGCACCAGCAGGGACAGCCCGACCAGCAGGTAGAGCCCGATCTCCAGGCTCCACTGCCGCCAGCCGCGGATGCCCAGCCACGGCCGCCGGGCGGTGGTGTCCATCGGCTCAGCCTAGTGATCGCGGGGTCAGCGCAGGTCAGCGGTGGCGGTGCGGCCGACTGCGATGGCCAGTGGCCCGCCGATGGCCAGCACCGAGATCACGATCGCCTGCCACAGCGGCAGCGGGCCCGCGGTGAACAGCCGGTCGAAGGCGGCGTTGACGTTGAGCCAGGACACGATGTCAGCCAGCAGCGGCGAAGCGGTGAACACCCCCTGCACGGCGCCCAGCAGCAACGGCAGCGCGAGCGCGATGAGCAGCGTGAACAGCACACTGCGGGTGGCCGCGCCGAGCACGAAGCCGAAGGCGAAGCTCAGCAGCATCCCGGCGAAGCCCGTCAGCAGTGGCAGGTCGAGCCGGGCCACCGCCTGGCCGTCGGCGGCGGCGAAGGCGGCGGTGGTGATGCCGCCCAGCGCGGTGGCCAGGCCGAGGCCGAGCACCCCGGCGAGCAGTCCGGACAGGGCCTGGGCGCCGAGCCAGCGGCCGCGGTCGGAGCTGACGCCGAGCACCACGGCCACCCCGCGGCGGGCCCACGGGTCGACCGCGAGCACCGCCCCGGCGATCGGGGCGAGCAGGGCCAGCAGGCCGAGGTAGATGGTGACGGCGGCGCGCTGGACCTCGGCGTCGATGACGCTGATGTTGGCCAGCGCGGCGATCAGCACCGCGGTGCCGAGCAGGGCGGGCAGCAGCAGCGCGAGCTGCCCGGCCCGGTGTGCCCGCAGCGCGCCGAGGTGGCCGCGGATGAGGCGGGACAGGCTGATGGGGGTGGTGGCGAGGGTGCTCATCCGGCTTTCCTCAGTTCGGTGTGGTGGGCCCGCAGGTACAGCTCTTCCAGGCTGGCGCCGCCCGCGCGCAGGACGGGCAGCGACTCGTCGAGCACGATCCGGCCTTCCCGGATGAGCACCACCCGGTCGACGTAGGTCTCCAGGGCGTGCAGGTCGTGGCTGGAGACGAGCACGGTCGCCCCGGCCAGCGCGCGTTCGGCCAGGGTGTCGCGGACGAAGCGCTGGGCGACCGGGTCCAGGCCGTTGGTGGGCTCGTCCAGCAGCAGCACCGGCCGCTCGCCCAGCAGCGCCAGGCCGAGGGCCAGCCGCTGGCGCATGCCGAGGGAGTAGGTGCGGATCCGGTCCCCGGCGGCCTTGGTCAGCTCGACCCGTTCCAGCATGTGCTCGGCCGCGCCCGCGGGCAGGCCGAGCAGGTCGGCGACGATGGTCGCGGCCAGCCGCCCGGTCCAGTTGGGCGGCAGCGCGGAGGCGTCCAGCGAGCTGCCCACCACCCGGCCGACGGCGGCGTAGTCGCGTACGTCCTTGCCGAGCACCAGCAGCCGGCCGGCGGCGGGGCGGGCCAGCCGCAGGGCGCAGCGCATCAGGGTGGTCTTGCCCGCGCCGTTGTGGCCCACCAGCGCGGTGACCTGTCCGGGCGCCGCGGCGAAGGACACCCCGTCCAACACCGTGCGGCGCCCGAACCGCTTGCTCACGTTCTCTGCCTCAAACATGGCACAACCGTAGAAAGGCGCAGGTCACCGCGTCAGTTGCCCAAAGTCGAGCCAGGCGCTGACGATCGTCTGGCTTAGCGGGCGGGCAGCGTGGCGGGCAGGCCGCAGGCGGTGATGAACTCCGGGCCGAAGGTGGTCACCTCGGCGACCAGGCCGTCCTCCACCCGCAGCACGTCCACGTTGGTCGCGGTGAACAGCTCCGCGCCGGGCTTGCGCACGTAGTTGCCCAGGGCGGGCTGCCGGTTGACCCAGGTGGGCAGCGCTGCCCACTGGCCCCAGGAGTCGCGGCCGCCTTCCAGCACCGCGGCCCAGCCCTCGATGACGGTGTCCCGGCCACTGGTGGCGAAGGGCTCCGGCGGCATGGTGTGCACGATGTCCGCGCGCAGCAGCGCGGCCAGCGCGTCGGTGTCGGAGGCCTCGGTGGCCGCGACGAAGCGGGCCAGCACGTCCTTCTCCTCCGCGGTGGGCTCGGCGGGCATGCTCCAGTCGGCGCGGCGGGCGGGCAGGTGTTCCTTGAGGGTGACGCGGGCCCGCTGCAGCGCGCTGTTGGCCGAGGCGACCGTGGTGTCCAGCGCCTTGGCGGTCTCGGCGGCCGACCAGCCGAGCACGTCGCGCAGGATCAGCGCCGCGCGCTGGCGGGGCGAGAGGTGCTGCAACGCGACCAGGTAGGCCAGCTCGATGGTCTCCCTGGCCACCGCCACCGCGTCGGGTTCCTGCTCGGCGGGCGCGGCCAGGTCGAGCAGGTGGTCGGGGTAGGGCTGCAGCCAGCTGACCTCGGCGGTGGTGGCGGTCTCCGGGGTGGCCACCGCGACCTGCTTGTCCGCGGGGCGTTTGCCGATTGCGTCCAGGGTCGCGTTGGTGGCGATCTTGTACAGCCAGGCGCGGACGCTGGCCCGGCCCTGGTAGGTCTCCCGCCGCCGCCAGGCCCGCAGGAAGGTCTCCTGCACCAGGTCCTCGGACTCCTCGAAGGAACCCAGCATCCGGTAGCAGTGCACCCGCAGCTCGTGCCGGTGCCGTTCGGTCAGCTCGGCGAACTCCTGCTCGGTCATGGTGGTCGCGGCGTTCATGACGTCTCCCTGGACTCCCGGCGCACCGCTTGCCGGCGCGTCACCACCTATGACCGACCCCGCCGCGGAAACTCATCTCCGCCCAGCTCAGCGCAGGTGCAGCCCGGCCACCACGAAGGCCGAGCGGGGCTCGGGCTCCTCCCCGCACCCGGCAGGAGCGGGCGGCACCGGCCGCTCCACAACCTCCACCAGCCAGCTCCGCCCGTCCAGATGTGTGACCTGGATCGGCTCGTCCTGTTCCTCCGCCACGGTCAGCGCGTCCGGATCAAGCTCGCCCAGCCGCTCCCGCACCGCCAGCTCCGCGGCCTGCCCCCGCCGGCTCCAGGTGCTGCGCCCGCGCACCCCGGCGAGTTCGACCTGCCCCTTGCGCGCGGCCAGCAACGCGGCCTGTGCTGTGGCCAGGTCCAGGCGTCCGTAGGTGTAGCCGGTGGGCAGCAGCAGCGCGGTGGGCGCGAACCGGTGGCCGCCGAGGTGGCTGCACTCCCACACCGAGGGCCGGAACCCGTGGTCAAGCTCCTCGGCGATCGGCCGCCCCAGCACCGCGCAACAACGGTCCCGCCGCCCGTTGGTGCAGACCAACATCAACGGCTCGGCGGTCGTCTCACCCAGCTCCGGCGCACCGAAGTCCAGGTCCAGCAGCTCCCGCGGATCCTCGATCGTCGCGGTGTGCAGGCTGGTGGCCCCCGGCGTGGTCCGCGCCAGGAACACCCGCCGCCCCCGCCCCGGCGCACTGCGCCCCGGCCGACGGACCAGCAGAACCCGGGTCCCGGTCCCGTCACTGCGCCGGACCAGCTCCGCACCCAGCCCCGGATCCAACCGGCTTTCCAGCAGCGCCTTGCGCCCCCACGGCCCGCCCTGCTCCAGGCACAGCCAGTTGACGGCGGCCGGCCCGGTGGCCGCCACGGGTTCCCCCAGCCACGCCGCGCACCCGTTCATACGCGTTCCGTGACGGTGTTCATGCTGGTCACACCATCAGTGTGCACCGTCGGCCACCGTGGTCAGCTCCAGCCCGTCGCCCATGGCGAGCGGAAGCGAGTGGAAACCGTTGCCCGGCGCGCGCACATGCGCGAGGTAGTCACTGAGCCGCCCACCGTTGACCTCGGTGTCATCGGCGACGATCAACGCCCCCACCCGCAACCGCGCCCGCAGCGAAACCAGCACCGGCAGGTACAACTGCTCCCACCCGTCAAGCAACAGAAGATCAATCGGCCCCGCCACATCACCAAGCGTCTCCAGCGCATCCCCGCCCCGAACCTCGGCGTAGGCCCCCAGCCCCGCCTCAGCCAGGTGCCCACGCGCGGCCGCCGCCTTGCCCGGATGCAACTCGGTAGAAATGACCCGCCCCCCGATGCCGCCGTCCCGGACCGCCGCGGCCAGGTAGAGCGTGGAAATCCCGAACGAACTGCCGAACTCCACCACCGTGCGCGCCCGGGTGCCGCGGACGAGGGTGTAGAGCAGCTCGCCCACCTCCCTCGGCACCGGTAAATAGGCCTCGCCGAGCAACTCGGCCAGCGCACGCGGGTCGGCCATGGCTTCCAGCGCGGGCCTAGCGGCCTCGACGTGCAGGTCGTCCACCCGGTCGGCTTCGGCATGCAGCCGGTTCAGCACGGCGGTGACCTGCTGATCAGTGATCGTCATGGCATCGACGCTAGAAGCCGATTGGATTGCCTGCCAACGCAAGTTCGACAAAGACGAGTTGCGCCAAACGCAACTAACCCAGCCCCCGCCCCAGCCCCGCCGACCCGCCGACCCGCTGCCAGCTGGCCAACGAGGGCCCCGGCAACCCGCCGACGGCACCGCCAACCTCCCGGCGACGAACGCACCAGCCCAGCGCCCAGCGTCGCTCGCCACCCACCGGCCCGAGGCGATCAGCAACCCGCCCAACGACTTTCGCCGCCGGAGCGACTCCCGCCGCCGGAGCGACGTGCGCCATCCGGCGACGTGCGCCAGCCAGCGACTTCCGCCACCCGGCGACCTGCGCCGCCCAACGCCCCGCGCGAGCGCCAGCAGCGACCCAACACCAACCGGCTCGACCAACTCGACCGCGAAGCTGCTCGCGAACCTGCGCAACCCTGCTGCCGCGCTTCTCACCGCTGGCGGAGACGGCACTCGACCGGGACCCCGACTCGCAGACGCCAGGCTCTGCGCTAGCGGCAACCCGAGCTCGCGCCGCCCTGACGACTGGCAACGACCGGCGATGCCAACAAGCCCGCTGACGCCACCAGCCAGGCTGACGCCACTGGCCAGGCGGCCCGCCAAGGAGCGCTGGCGCGTGCTGCCACCAAGCGGCCCGTCACCAACAGGACCGGGCTGCCACCCACTCGCTGTCGTCGACATACCGGCCGGGCTGTCAGCGACAAACCGGGCCGTCTGTGACACCCGGGCCGTCTCGGACGAACCGGCTCTTGCGACGAACCGGCTGGCCTCTGCGACAAACCGGCCGGTGTGACTCGCCGGTCCGAGCCCCTGACGGGGTCCGCCGCCGCCACCGTTCCTCTGCGGAACGCTAAAACCGCGATTTTGGTTGCCTCGCGTCTTGACCTTGCCACTCAATCGGGTGACCCGGACGCCTGTCGCCGCACCACGCCAACCGGCCCCGCACCAGCAGCATACCCCCGCGACCAGCAGATACCCGACCGACCCACCCCCGGACCGCCCCCACCGACTCCCGACCGGCCAACGCGAACCGAGAACACCAACCACCGCCAACGACGGCACCGCGACCACCGGCAACCGCACCCCCGCGGCCAACATCCCACCGGCCGTGACCACCGCCGCAACCCCACCCACCACCCGATCACCCGCGGCTAGCCTGACCCCATGACTGGGGACCTGTTCACCGACGCCATCCGCTCGCCCGAGCACCTGCGCGACCTCTACGAAGCGCCCTCCCCGCTGGCCGCGCGCAAGCAGATCACCGAGATCGACGAGATGGCGCGCCGGTTCATCGCCTGCTCGCCGCTGGTCTTCATCTCCAGCGCCGGTGCGAACGGCAGTTGCGACGTCACCCCGCGCGGCGGGCCTGCCGGGTTCGTCTCGGTGCTGGACGAGCAGCACCTGGTGGTCCCGGACGCCACTGGCAACAAGCGGTTGGACACCTGGCAGAACGTGATCGAGACGGGCCGGGCCGGGTTGTTGTTCGTCATTCCCGGCCGCGGCCAGACTCTGCGGGTCAACGGCGCCGCCTGTGTCAGCGCGCGTCCTGAGTTGCTGGATTCGCTGACCGCGGTGGGCAAGCCGCCCCGGTCGGCGCTGGTGGTGCGGGTGGAGGAGGTCTACGCGCACTGTCCGAAGGCGTTTGTGCGGTCCAAGGCCTGGCAGCCGGAGCACTGGCTGGATCCCGGTTTGCAGCCCAGTCCGGCCGAGGTGACGCACGCGCACCTGCGGATGCCCGAGATGACCATCGCCATGGTCGAGCAGAGCCAGCGGGAGTCGCTGCTCTACCGGTTGGAGTGATCATCGGGTAACTGGTCGCGGACCAGTTCCACCAGCTCGTCCTTGTCCTTGATGTGGCGGTAGAGGGCCATGGGGGAGCAGCGCATGCGTTCGGCGACCCGGCGCATGCTCACCCCCGCCAAGCCGTCTTCCGTGGCGATGGCCACCGCGGCGGCGACCACCGCGTCCCTTGTCAGTCGGGCCGGGCGTCCCGGCCGTCGTGGTTGCTGGCCCCCAGGCGTCATCACATGAGTGTGCCTGAGACACGCAAGTGCCAAACGCGCCACCGGGCGCCAGAACCGAACACAGCGGAGTTGGAGGAACACATGGCACCGGTCACGGTGATCACCGGCGGCGGTCGGGGCATCGGCGCGGCCACCGCGCGCAAGCTGGCCGCCGACGGCCACCGGGTGGCGATCAGCTACGTCCAGGCCAGCGGGCCGGCCGAGGAGCTGGCCAGGGAGATCGTCGCGGCGGGCGGGCACTGCCTGTGCGTGCGCGCCGACACCACGGTGCGCGCGGACGTGGACCGGCTCTTCGACCTGGCCGGGCAGGAGCTGGGCGTGGTCACCGGGCTGGTCAACAACGCCGGGATCACCGGGCCGCTGGGCCGCCTGGCCGAGCTGTCGGAGGAGACGCTGCGCCGGGTGGTGGAGGTCAACGTGGTCGGCTACCTGCTCTGCGCCCAGCGCGCCGCGCGCCAGATGGCCACCTCCGCCGGTGGTGCGGGCGGGGCGATCGTGAACATCTCCTCGGCCGCGGCGACCCTGGGCAGCCCCAACGAGTACGTGCACTACGCGGCGACCAAGGGCGCGGTGGACTCGATGACGGTGGGGCTGGCCAAGGAGCTGGCCGCCGACGGCATCCGGGTCAACGCGGTGGCCCCCGGCATCATCCAGACCGAGATCCACGCCGCCATGGGCGATGCGGACCGGCCGTGGCGGCTGGCCGACCGGATCCCGGCCGGGCGGCCGGGCGAACCGGAGGAGATCGCGGCCGCGGTGGCCTGGCTGCTCGCCCCGGAGTCCTCGTTCACCACAGGTGCGGTGGTGCGGGTGGCCGGCGGTTTGTAGGCGTTTAGCGGGGCCGCGCCCCAGCGTTGTGTTCGCGCTAAGCGCAACGTCAGAGCGGCCCCCTACGCTCCCGGCCATGACCTACCTGAGCAGCGCGGACACCGTTGAGCACACGCTGACGCTGGCCGCGGGCCGGGAACGGCCCAAGCTGACCTACCACACCGATGGTGACCGCCTGGTCGTCTTCGCCGCGGTGGGCGGGGCGCCGCAGCACCCGCGCTGGTTCCACGAGGTGCTCACCCACCCCGAGGTCACCGTGGAGCTCGACGGCGAGACCTTCCCCGCCGTCGCCGCGGTCACCACCGGCCGGGAGCGGTACCGGATCTGGTCCACCGCGGTGCGCCGCACCCCGGCGCTGGCGGAGTACCAGGTCAGGGCCGGGGCGCGGACGATTCCGGTGATCACCTTGCGCCGCAGGGAAGTCTGAAGACGAGGGTGTCGGTGCGCCCTGGCAAGATCGCCGCGTGCGCTTCTACGCTGACCTGCACATCCACTCCAAGTACTCCCGCGCCTGCAGCCGTGACTGCGACCTGGAACACCTGACCTGGTGGGCCCGGCGCAAGGGCATCGCTCTAGTAGGCACCGGGGACTTCACCCACCCGGCCTGGTTCGCGCACCTGTCCGAGACCCTGGAACCGGCCGAACCCGGGCTCTACCGGCTCAAGCCGGACCTGGACCGCGACATCGACCGGACCCTGCCCGGCAGCTGCGCCGGCACCGACGTCCGCTTCATGCTCTCGGTGGAGATCTCCACCATCTACAAGCGCGGTGACAAGACCCGCAAGGTCCACCACCTGATCTACCTGCCCGACCTGGAGGCCGTCGCCCGGTTCAACCAGCGCCTGGGCAAGATCGGCAACCTGGGTTCGGACGGACGACCCATCCTCGGCCTGGACTCCCGGGACCTGCTGGAGATCACCCTGGAGGCCAGCCCGGACGGCTACCTGGTGCCCGCGCACGTGTGGACCCCGTGGTTCGCGGTGCTGGGCTCGAAGTCCGGCTTCGACGCCATCGAGGACTGCTACCTGGACCTGGCCGAGCACATCTTCGCGGTGGAGACCGGCCTGTCCAGCGACCCGGAGATGAACTGGCAGGTCTCCGGCCTGGACAAGTACCGCCTGGTCAGCAACAGCGACGCGCACTCCCCGCCGATGCTGGGCCGGGAGGCCACCGTCTTCGACACCGCGCTGGACTACTTCGCGCTGCGCCGCGCGCTGGAGACCGGCGAGGGCTTCGCCGGGACCGCGGAGTTCTTCCCCGAGGAAGGCAAGTACCACCTGGACGGGCACCGCAAGTGCGAGGTCCGCTTCGACCCGGCGCAGACCCGCGCGCACGACGGCCGCTGCCCGGAGTGCAAGAAGCCGCTGACCGTCGGCGTGCTCAGCCGGGTCAACGACCTGGCCGACCGCCCGCTCGGTTACCGGCCCGAGGGCGCGGCCGGGTTCCGCAGCCTGGTGCCGCTGCCGGAGATCATGAGCGAGATCCTCGGCGTCGGCCCGAAGTCGAAGAAGGTGCAGACCGCGCTCAACGCGCTGACCACCGCGCTGGGCCCGGAGCTGACCATCCTGGACGAGGTGCCGCTGCACCTGATCGCCGAGCAGCACGAGCTGCTGGGCGAGGCGATCGGGCGGCTGCGGCAGGGCACGGTGATCAGGGACTCCGGCTACGACGGGGAGTACGGGGTGATCCGGCTGTTCGAGCCGGGTGAGCTGCGCCGCCGCACCGAGGCCAACTCCTTCGCGCTGTTCGAGGACAGCCTGTTCGCGACCGAACCCGAGCCGAAGCCGAAGCCGCGTCCCGCCGCGGAGCCCGACCTGCCCACCGAGCCGCCGCCCGTGCCCGAACCCGCCGCCGTCCCGGCGACCGGGGCGCCGGCGTCCCTGCTCGACGGCCTCGACCCCGACCAGCGCGCCGCCGCCGAACGCCTCGGCGGCCCGCTGCTGATCATCGCCGGACCGGGCACCGGCAAGACCCGCACCCTCACCCACCGCCTGGCGCACCTGGTCACCGCGCACGAGGTGCCGCCGGAGCAGTGCCTGGCGATCACCTTCACCCGCCGCGCCGCCGAGGAGATGCGCGAGCGGCTGGCCCTGCTGGCCCCCGCGCACGCCGGGCGGCTGACCATCTCCACCTTCCACGCCCTCGGCGTGCGTTTCCTGCGTGAGCTGCACGAACGCCTCGGCCTCTCGCCCAACTTCACCATCGCGGGCACCGAGGCGCAGCTGGCCATCCTCACCGAGGTCACCGGCGCGGAGAAGACCGCCCGGGAGCTGCTGGACGGCAAGACCGACTGGGACCCGCACCTGCGGGAGAGCTACACCAAGACCCTGCGCGCCCGGGACCTGGTCGACTTCGACGACCTGATCAGCCAGCCCGTGCGGCTGCTGGAAGAGGACCCGGAGCTGGCCGCGGCCTACCGCGAGCGCTACCGGTGGATCTCGGTGGATGAGTACCAGGACGTGGACGAGCTCCAGTACCGGCTGCTGCGGCTGCTGGCCGGGGAGCGGGCCAACCTGACCGCCATCGGCGACCCGGACCAGGCGATCTACCGCTTCCGCGGCGCCGACGTCGGGTTCTTCCTGCGCTTCCAGCAGGACTTCCCCGGCGCGGCCACCGTGCAGCTGAGGCGCAACTACCGCTCCGGCAAGCACATCATCGCCGGGGCCCGCCAGGCCATCGAGCCCACCACCCTGGTGCCCGGCCGGGAGCTGCTGGCCTGCGGCAGCCATGCCGAGCACGCGCCGATCGGCCTGCACACCGCCGCCGATGAGACCGCGGAGGCCGCCTTCGTCGCGCGCACCATCGACCAGCTGCTGGGTGGTTCCTCCTTCCACTCCCTGGACAGCGGCCGGGTGGACGGCGACGGCGACGGCGGGCTGTCCTTCAGCGACTTCGCCGTGCTGTACCGCACCGACAGCCAGGCCCGCGCCGTGGTGGAGGCGCTGACCAGGGCCGGGGTGCCGTTCCAGAAGCGCTCGCACGACCGGCTGCTGCACCGGCCGGGGGTGGCCGAGATCCTGCGCGAGCTGACCTTCACCGACCCCGGCGCGGCGGCGGACGTCCCGGCCAGGGTGCGCGCGGCCGCGACCACCGCGCTGTCCCGGATCCCGGCCGCCGAGCTGGCCGAACGCGAGGCCGACATCCACACCGCGCTGGAGCTGCTCGCCCCGCTGACCCGCCGCCACGAGCAGGACCTGGACGCCTTCCGCACCGAGCTGTCCCTCGGCGCGGAGGTCGACGCCCTCGATCCGCGCGCCGACCGGGTCTCGCTGCTGACCCTGCACGCGGCCAAGGGCCTGGAGTTCCCGGTGGTCTTCCTCATCGGCTGCGAGGACGGGCTGCTCCCGCTGCGCTGGCAGGGCGCGACCGGGGTCGACGAGGAGCACGTGCGGGAGGAGCGGCGGCTGTTCTTCGTCGGCATGACCCGCGCCCAGGACCGGCTCTACCTCAGCCACGCCGCCCAGCGGCACCGGCACGGGGCCGAGCGTTCGCTGCCGGTGTCGCCGTTCCTGGCGGTGCTGGGCGCGGACCTGCTGGAGCGGCACGGCGAGGCGGTGCCGCGCAAGCGCAAACCGCGCCAGATCAGCCTGTTCTAGCTACGGTCGGGGGATGACCAATCCGAGTCCGCCCAGCATCTACCCGACCCTGCGCTACACCGACGCCGACGCCGCGGTCACCCAGCTGACCACGGTGTTCGGCCTCGCCGAGAAGTCGGTCTCCCGGTCCCCGGCGGGCATGATCGAGCACGCCGAGCTGACCTGGGGCAACGGGCTGATCATGCTCAGCCAGCGCAGCGCTGAGCCCAGCCCGTTCGACACCGGCCGCAGCGTGCTCTACCTGGTGGTGGCCGACCCGGACGCCCACCACGACCGGGCGGTGGCCGCCGGGGCGCAGGTGATCATGCCGCTGACCGACCAGCCGTACGGGTCCAGGGAGTACGCGGCCACCGACCTCGAGGGCAACGTGTGGTGCTTCGGCACCTATCAGCCCACAGTGTGAACTGCGCGCGCGGGGACCTCGATCGCACCGAGGTAGCCGTCCGGCCGCACCAGCACCACCGCGCCCTCCGGCACGCCGTAGCTCGCCCGCACCGACTCCTCGGTGACCACGACGGTGCGCACGTTCTGGCTGGTCAGCTCAGGAGTGGTCGCGCTCGTCCCGAACTCCAGCCGGGTCCAGTGCGGCCCGCGGAACAGCTCGAACAACCGCCGCCCGTCAGCCAGCCGGGCATCGGGCGCGCGGTCCCCGGCGGCAAGCCCGGTCGCGCTCTGCCAACCCGGCCGCGCCAGTGGCCCGCCGCGGTAGCTGATGTCGAGCTGGTCGGTCTCCTTGCCGCGCCGGATGCCCTCGGTGGCGTCCCGTTCGACCAGCCGTGAGCTCAGGCCCAGCACGTCCGCGGCCACCGGCAGCCGCTCGGCCTGGTAGGTCTCCAGCAGCTCGGCCGGCTCTCCGGAGAGCACCGCAGCCAGTTTCCAGCCGAGGTTGTAGGCGTCCTGCACGCCGGTGTTGAGTCCCTGGCCGCCGGCGGGGGAGTGCACGTGCGCGGCGTCCCCGGCCAGGAACACCCGGCCGACCCGGTAGCGGTCCACCATCCGCACGTTGGCCCGGTACCGGGAGAGCCAGCGCAGCTCGGTCAGCCGCAGCTCCGCCCGCCCGGTCGCGGCGGTGACCAGCTCCTGAAGCCCGGCCAGCGTGGGCAACTCGACGCCGTCCGGGGGCGGGGCGATGAGCTGGAAGGTGTCGGTCCCGGCCAGCGGGCACAACGCGAGCGGCCCGGACTCGCCACGCCAGATGTGCCAGAACTCGCGGTCCAGGCCGGTGAGCCGGAGGTCGCCGACGAGCATCTGCTGGGTCTCGATGGTCTCGCCGAGGAAGTCCACGCCCAGGGTCTTGCGCACGAAGCTGCGGCCGCCGTCCGCGCCCACCAGGTAGCAGGCGCGCACGCTCTGCCCGCCCACGGTCGCGCTCACCCCGTTCTCGTCCTGGGTGAACCCGGTCAGCGGCGTGCCGAACTCCACCGCGCCGCCCAGTTCGGCCAGGCGCTCGCGCAGCAGCGCCTCGGTGCGCCACTGCGGGCTCATCAGGCCGTTCGGGTAAGGCACCGCGTCGGTGGCTTCGCGGGGTACGAACAGCTGGTGGTCGCCGAGCACCTGGTAGCCGCGGTAGGCGCGCATCCGCGGATACGGGCCGCCGTGGGCGAGGAGGCGCTCCAGCACGCCGAGGTCCTCGAAGACCTCCTGGGTGCGGGGCTGGATGCCCTTGCCGCGGGAGCCGTTGAAGGGTTCGGTGGCGGCCTCGACCAGGCGGAACGGGATGTTCCGGCGGGCCAGGTCGATGGCCAGGGTGAGGCCGGTGGGTCCGGCGCCTGCGATGAGGACGGGCAGCACGAGCACTCCTTAACGTCGTTCAATTTAACGTCGTTAAGGTTGCTTGAACGGCGTTAAGCTGTCAACCATGGCTCTGGATCGCGACACGGTGGTCCGCACCGCACTGGCGGTGCTCGACGAGGTCGGCCTGGACGCGCTGACCCTGCGCCGGATCGCCGCCAGCCTCGACGTGCAGGCTCCGGCGCTGTACTGGCACTTCAAGAACAAGCAGGAGCTCGTCGACGAGATGGCCACCCGGGTGCTGCGCTCGGCCACCGAGGTCCCGGAGGCCGAGTGGGCCGGGCTGGACTGGCGCGGGGTGGCCCGGCGCAACGGCCACGGCCTGCGCCGCGCGTTGCTGGCCCACCGCGACGGCGCGCGCATGGTCGCGGGCACCCACCTGACCGACACCAGCGCCTACGCCTCGATGGAGCGCACGCTGGCGATCTTCACCGCCGCCGGCTTCAGCCTCTCCGCCGCGATCACCGCGCTGACCACGGTCTACCACTTCACCGTCGGGTTCGTCATCGAGGAGCAGGCGGTGCAGCCCCGCCCCGGCGAGCGCGACCCGAGCTATGACGTCGCCACCCGCGCGGCCCGGATGGACGCCGGGGCGACCCCGCTGGCGGTGGCCGCGGGCGAGGAGCTGTTCAGCGACTTCGACCGCCGCTACCAGGCCGGGCTGGACGTCATCGTGCGCGGCCTGGACCGCTGACCACCCCAGTTGTGGTGCCACACCCGTGGCGGAAGGGCATCAGCCCAGCTCAGCGGCCCGGCGGTCAGTGACCGAGCAGGCAGAACGGGTGCCCGGCCGGATCGGCGTAGACCTGCCAGCCCCGCCCGAGCATGCCGTCCAGCAGGGTGGCCCCCAGCTCCAGGACCCGCTCGTGCGCGGTGGCCAGGTCGGCCACGTCGATGTCCAGGTGCGCCTGCTGCGGCCGCGCCGGATCGCCCCACACCGGGGGCTGGTGCCGCGGCTGGCGCTGGAAGCAGAGCACCTGGCCGTCGGGCAGGTGCAGGGTGGACCAGTCGGCGTTGACCGCCCACCGCCGGTCCGGCCGGTTGACCTCGCCACCGAGCAGTTCCTGGTAGAAGGCGGCCAGTCGGCGCGGGGCCGGACAGTCCAGGACGACGCACTGGAACACACCCAAGGGACGCACCCGCGAGAGGCTACTGCCATCCTTGTCGCCATGACTCGCACGCTGTGCCTGGCCCAGGACCCGGCCGCGGACGCCCTGCTGACCGAGAGCCACCTGGCGCTGCTGTTCGGCATGCTGCTGGACCAGCAGATCCCGATGGAGAAGGCGTTCAAGGGCCCCAGGGTGCTCGCCGACCGGCTGGGCGAGCTGGACGTGCGGCGCATCGCCGAGCTGGACCCCGAGGAGTTCACCTCGGTGATGGCCACCCCGCCCGCGGTGCACCGCTTCCCCGGCTCGATGGGCAAGCGGCTCCAGGAACTCGCGCGGTTCCTGGTCGAGCACTACGACGGCCAGGTCGAGCGGCTGTGGACCGAGGGCGAGCCGGACGGCAAGGAGGTCCTCAAGCGGCTCAAGGCGCTGCCCGGCTTCGGCGACCAGAAGGCCCGGATCTTCCTGGCCCTGCTGGGCAAGCAGCGCGGCATCACCCCGAAGGGCTGGCGCGCGGCCGCGGGCGCCTACGGCGAGGACGGCGCCCGGCGCAGCGTGGCCGACGTGGTGGACACCGCCACCCTGACCGAGGTCCGCGAGTTCAAGAAGGCGGCCAAAGCGGCGGCCAAGGCTTAACCGCTGACCGAAGAGGACCGAAGTTGTCCTCTTCGCTGCCTACGGTGGTGTCATGACCGAGATCGCCCCCTTCCGCATCGACATCCCCCAGTCCCAGCTGGACGACCTGCACGCGCGGCTGGACCTGACCCGCTGGCCGGAGGAGCTGCCCGGTGCGGGCTGGGACCACGGGGTCCCGCTCGGCTACCTGCGCGAGCTGGCCGCTCACTGGCGGCACGGCTACGACTGGCGCGCCCACGAGCAGCGCCTCAACGGCTATCCGCAGTTCACCACCGAGATCGACGGCCACCGGCTGCACTTCCTGCACATCCGCTCCCTGGAGCCGGATGCGGTGCCGCTGATCATGACCCACGGCTGGCCCGGCTCGATCGCGGAGTTCCTGGACGTGATCGGCCCGCTGACCGACCCGCGCGGCCACGGCGCCCCCGAGGGCAGCCCCGCCTTCCACCTGGTGCTGCCCTCCATCCCCGGCTACGGCTTCTCCGGCCCGACCACCGAGGCCGGCTGGAACGTGGCCAGGGTGGCCAATGCCTTCGCCGAGCTGATGCGGCGGCTGGGCTATGACCGCTACTTCGCCCAGGGCGGGGACTGGGGCTCGGCGATCAGCCTGGCGCTGGGCGCGGCCGACCCCGACCACGTGCACGCGGTGCACCTGAACATGCTGATCACCCTGCCCGACCCCGAGATCGAGCTCACCGAGGCGGAGCAGGCCAAGCTGGCCACCCTGGGCCGCTACCAGGACGAGCTGTCCGGCTACATGAAGATCCAGTCCACCCGGCCGCAGACCCTCTCCTACGGGCTCACCGACTCCCCGGTGGGCCAGCTGGCCTGGATCGCGGAGAAGTTCAAGGAGTGGACCGACTCCGACTCCGCGCCCGAGGACGCGGTGGACCGCGACCACCTGCTGACCAACGTGATGCTGTACTGGCTCACCGGCACCGCCGGCTCCTCCGCGCGGCTGTACTACGAGTCCGCCCGCGCCTGGGGCCGCCAGCCCGCGCTGAGCTGCCCGCTGGGTGTGGCGGTCTTCCCGCACGACCTCACCCAGCCGGTGCGGCGGCTGGCCGAGAAGCAGCAGCCGACGCTGACGCACTGGAGCGAGATGCCGCGCGGCGGGCACTTCGCGGCCATGGAGGAGCCGGAGCTGTTCGTGGCGGATGTGCGGAAGTTCTTCCGCGACCAGCTGCCCATGTGATCAAGTAAGCCTCTACGGGGCCGGTCCCGGCACCCACGGGACCGGCCCCGTAGAACCCCTCCCCGCCCAGCTCACTCCCGGTATCCCCGGTTTCCCGCGCGATTGGGATACGGCGAACCCCTGCCCGGACAACCTCGCTCGCCCCGAGACTCGGCAGCACCGGCCAGATCGGCCAGGACGAGAGCCAGGGGAGAACACGGTGTCAGCAACGCGCGCACGGCGCTGGTGGGGGCTGCTGCTCGCCTCAGCCCTGGCCGCCGGGACGCTCACGGCCAGCGCCACGGCCCAGCCCAGACCACCCGAGCCGCCCGCCGCGCCAGCCGCGACGCCCGCGGTCACCTGCGCGATCACCCCGTTCGGCCTGATCGGCCAGCGCTGGCAGGACCTCAACGCCGGCGCGGGCCCGCTGGGCTGCCCGACCGGCCAGGAACAGGACGTGCCCGGCCGCCGCGGCCGCAAGCAGTCCTTCGAGCGCGGCGAAGTCGTCTGGTCCCCCGACCAGGGCCCGAACCTGGTCGTCTCGGCCTACCGGGTGCACAACGACGTCACCGTGGACTGGGGTCCCACCAACGACCCGTGGAACTACGACGGCTTCCTGATCGGCTGGTTCCACAACGGCCTGTCCAGGGTGGAGGACGTCTACGGCGGCCCGCGCACCTGGGGCACCTTCACCATGCCGCTGACCCGCGGCGCCGGCCGCTACGACTTCACCGTCACCGGCTGCGACAAGCTGCCCGGCCAGTCCGGGCACAAGTGCGACCAGGGCGCGTCCATCCCGGTCAGCGTCACCCTGCCGGACACCGGCGCCACCCCGACCGGCTGCCCCGGCGCGGCGGTGGAAGGCACGCTCGGGCGGCGCTGGCGGGAGATGGGCGGGGCGACCGGCAAGCTCGGCTGCCCGACCGGCGCGGCGGTGACCGCGCCCAAGGGCCGGGTGCAGAGCTTCCAGCACGGCCAGCTCGCCGAGTCACCCGGCCAGGGCGGCAACCTGGTGGTGGCTGCCTACTCGGTGAAGGGCCGGGTCTACGTCGAGTGGGGACCCAGCGACGGCTACTTCTACGACTTCTTCATCGTGCGCTGGTACCAGCCGGGCCGGGAGGCCAAGCAGGCCGATGTGAAGTACCGCCAAGATCGGCGGCGGGAAGGCTTCTACAGCTTCAACGCCGAGGTCGGCGGTGAGATCGGCGTGGAGGTCCAGGGCTGCGACAACAGCCTCGGCGGCGCGCAGTGCCGGCAGGGCTGGACCCAGCGGGTGGCCACCACGGTGCGCTTCCCCGGCGGCGTCGACCTCGCCGGCGTCACCGCCACCACCCCCGCGGAGGCGCCCCGGCACCTGGACAAGCGCCGGGAGCTGGTCGCGGACTACCAGGCCTGCCAGAGCGTGCTCAGCCCGACCGGGGAGAAGGCCGGCGAGGACACCGGCATCGTGCTGATGGCGCATCTGGAACGGCTGCGCCGCAAGGGCACCGGCAGCCAGTGCGAGAACCAGGCGCCCAGCCAGGAGCTGGTCAACCGGGTGCTGCGGCAGATGCGCCCGTACCTGACCGGCTCCTCCACTGACGACATCCCGACCTGCCACCGCGACGCCGACTACGACGCGGTGCTCAAGAGCCTGGTGGTGATCACCAGCAGGTACTGGGACCTGGTCTACCCGCTGACCCGCAAGCACCTGCTGCACCACCTGCTCAGCGAGCACGGCCCGCACTCGGTGGACGATGAGAAGATCACCGTCTGCGGCCTGGTCAACGTGCCGGAGACGGAGAACCACCGGCTGCTCATCGAGAGCTCCCGCTACCTGAGCAACCAACGGCTGCGCGAGGCCACCGGCGAGGCCCGCTACGACAACGTGGCCAACGGCATGCGCGAGCACCTGCTGCGGCTGCTGCAACTCTTCGCCAAGCACGACTTCATGGAGTACAACGCCCGCCCCTACCAGCGGTACTCGCTCAACGCGCTGCTCAACCTGTTCGACCACGCCCAGGACCCGGCCATCCGCACCGCGGCCCAGATCGTGCTCGACTACGCCACCACCAAGTTCGCGGTCAGTAGCAACCAGCTGCGCCGGGCCGGTCCGTTCCGCCGGATCGCCGACCGCGCCGATGCCGACAACCAGAGCTACTACACCGGCAACTCCGACCCGCAGACCGGCTTCTTCCTGCTGTGGACCGGCCTGGCCGGCAACACCGGCGGGCGCATCCCGCACCACTTCACCGGTGAGGCGCTCATCGTCGGGGTATCGGGCTACCTGCCGCCGCGTGCCGCGATCCACCGGGCGATGGACAAGTCCGGCGCGGCCTACCAGCACTCCTTCCACCACGGCGCGCGGCCGAAGCTGAGCTTCTCCGCCGACAGCGCCATGCCGGGCATCGAGGTCTACCGCAGCTCGCCGTCCTTCCAGCTCACCGCGGGCGGGATCTGGGGCAACAGCGGCTACGGCCTGGACGAGCTCCGCGGCCCCAAGCTCTACGGCCGCGCCCAGGCCACCACCCTGATGCCCACCCTCAACTCCCCGGGCCGGGAGACCCGCGCCGATGACCTGATCCGCTTCGACGGCTTCCACAACAGCGGTGGCCCCGCCGACCGGGACCGGGTCAACACCTGCGTGCAGGACGGCTTCGCCTGTGGCCTGCGGCTGAGCGTGCCGCAGTTCCTGCGGGAGTGCGCGCAGCGGGTGACCGAGGCCCGCTGGGAGTTCCTCAACCTCAACACCCCGGCCTGCGGGAACCTGGGCGTGTACGTGGCGCTCAACAGTGTGGACAGCGGAAACCCCGCGCACGGCACGGTCGGCGTCCTGCACGCGGTGGAGTCGACCACCATGGACTTCGCCGCCTTCCACACCCGCACCAGGGAGCGCAACCCGAACCTGACCACCGAGATCGCCAACCAGTCGGCGGGCACCATGACCACCGCCGAGGGCCGCCGCTACCAGTTCAAGCTCACCACCGGCGACAACTACGAGACCCTGATCAAGGCCATCGACGGCCAGCCGGTGGCGAACTGGACCAGCGCGCCGCTGGTCTCCGGCCCGATCCTGCGCAGCCGGGGCCACGAGGGCCACCTGGAGATCAGCTACCCGGAATGCCAGTCCACCACCACGCTGGACTACCGGGACCCGCTCAACCCGGCCATCACCACCCAGGGCGGCACCTGCCGCTGACCCCGCCCGGTCCGTCCCGCGCCGCGCCAGGCCGCGCGGGACGGACCGCTTCAACGTTGCGGCACCAGCCGAGGCACCACCCGGACGTAGACCACCATGCCGACCACCTCGACCAGGGTCTGCGCGACCACCACCACCGCGGCCAGGGCCAGCGAGTCCGGCAGGGCCAGCGCCAGCGGCAGCACGACCAGGGAGTTGCGGGTGGCGCCGGTGAACACGATCGCCCGCCCAGCCGCGACATCCAGCCGGAACAACCGCGCCACGGCCACCCCGGCGAAGGCCATCACCACCAAGAACACCACATAGAACGGCACCACCTCCGCCACCCTGGCGAGCCCCGCACCGAGCTTGGGCACCTGCGAGGCCACCACGATCACCAGCGTCACCGCCATCAGCGGCACCATGGCCGTGCCCAGCGCCGCCACGACCGCCCGCCCGGCCGCGCGACGGGCCGCCCAGACCTGGGTGAGCCAGGCCAGCGCCAGCGGAACGACGATCAACACCAGGAACGCTTCCAGGAACGGCCCGGCCCGCACCACCTGGCCCAGCTCCGCCCCCAGGAACAGCCACAACAACCCCGGCAGCAGCACCATCTGCGCGAGCAGCAGCACCGGCGTGGCCGCGAGCAGCCGCCGGCTGCTGCCCCCGGCCAGCCCGCTGAAGACGATCACGTAGTCCACGCACGGGGTCAGCAGCACCAGCAACACCCCCAGCCGCAACGCCCGCTCACCGGGCAGGAAGGCGAACATCCTGGCGACCACCACCGGCACCACCACGAAGTTGACCACCAGCGCCGCGGCCAGGAACCGCCCATCCCGCAGCGAACGCCCCAGCTCCGCCACGGGCACCTGCAGGAAGGTCACGAACAGCAGGGCGGCCAGCACCGGGTTGATGGCCCACTCCAGCCCCGGCCCCGCAGCCGGGACGGCCCAGCCCACCGCGGCCCCGGCTGCCAGTGCGCCCAGGTAGATGGCGACCTGGTGGCGTTCCATGCGCACTAGCTCCTCGCGGCGGGGTCAGGCGGCGGGGGTGAACAACTCGGCGAGCAGCTCCGCCCCGTCGGCGGGCGCGCGGACTTCCAGGTACAGCACCGGACCGTCCAGGTGCAGCCGGAAGTCGAAGAACGGACAGCACCCCTGCTCATCCACCGCCAGCGCCGCGACCTGCCCGGCCCGCGCGGCAGACAGCACCAGCCGCACCCCTTCCGCGATCGGCTCGGTCTCCGCGCCGTCGAGCAGCCGCCGCCACTGTGCCACCCGCTCGGTGAGCGCCGTCCCGGCCAGTCCCGTCCCGGTCAGCGAGCAGGCCACCGGCGCGGTGCGCCATCGCTCGCTGCCCGCCGCGTCGCCAGCGGGATCTGCGCCGGTGTCGGTGCCGGAATCCGCGTCGGTGTCGAGGAGGGCGCACTGCGAGTCGCAGCGGCCGCTGCGGTCGGGCAGCGCGTCCAGGTGCGCCAGCGCCCGGCGCAGCAGCGCGGTGAACGCCGCCAGCTCCGCCGCCCGCTGCTCGGCACCGGCGATCCGCGCGCCGATCCGCGGCCGCAGCTGTGCCTTGACCTCGGCGCAGGACCCGGACTCCCACACCGCCAGCAGCTCGGCGATCTCCTCCAGCGGCAGTCCCAGGTGCTTGGCCGCCCCGATGAACTCCAGCCGCTCCACCGCGTCCTGGCCGTAGTGGCGGTAGCCGGCCGGTGTCCGCTCGGCCGGCAGCAGTCCGGCGCTCTCGTAGAACCGCAGGGTGCTGGCCGGGACACCGGTGCGTTCGGCCAGTTGGGAGATCCGCAGCGCGCTCACCACCCGACGGTAAACCTTCAACCCGACTCGAAGGTCAAGCCCCATTCGCCACTCAGCAGCAGTGCTGCCCCCGCCACGCCTCCCGGCCTTCCTTGACCGCCACCGCCGCGATCACCAGCGCCACCAGCGGATCGGCCCACCACCACCCCAGCAGCGAGTTCAGCAGCAGCCCCGCCAGCAGGACACCGGAGAGGTAGGTGCACAGCAGCGTCTGCTTCGAGTCGGCCACCGCACTGGCCGACCCCAGCTCCCGCCCGGCCCGCCGCTGCGCGGCCGACAGGAACGGCATCACCACCAGCGACACCGCCGCCAGCACGATCCCGATCGTGGAATGCGCCGCCGGCTCGGCATCCACAAAGGTCCGCACCGACTCGACTGACACATAGGCGGCCAGCGCGAAGAACGACAGCGCGATCACCCGCAACGCCGCCCGCTCCCGCCCCTGGGGATCGCGGCCGGAGAACTGCCAGGCCACCGCCACCGCCGAGGCCACCTCGATGACGGAGTCCAACCCGAACCCGATCAACGCGGTGGAGGAGGCCAGGGTCCCCGCGGTGATCGCCACCACGGCCTCGATCACGTTGTAGGTGATCGTCGCGGCCACCAGCAGCCGCACCCGCCGGATGAGCACCGCCCGCCGTCCCGTGTCCGGCGCCGGGGGAGTGGCGGCACAGCACACGCCCGCGCAGCCACCCGTCGTAGCTTCCTGGCTGCTCACGCAGTGTCCTCCCCATCCGAGGAGAGGCAGGGCTGCCCGGTGTCGACGGCCAGCACAACCTGCGCCAGCTCCCGCAACGCGCGGGCAAGATGCTCATCGGCCAGCGCGTAGCGGACCTGGCGGCCTTCATAGGCGGCCACCACCAGACCACAACCCCGCAGGCAGGCCAGGTGGTTGGACACATTCGAGCGGGTCAGCCCCAACCGCTCGGCCAGCAACGCCGGATAACTCACCCCGTCCAGCAACGCGACCAGGATCCGGCACCGAGTCGGATCAGCCAGCGCGCGCCCCAGCCGGGCCAGCGCGTCCTCCCGCGTCTCACACTTCAGCACACGCAGAACCATACAGCCACAGCTGAACCAACAAAAGCGTGCCACCGATGTCGAGACCAGCCCGGCGGCTCCGTCCCAGGACCAGACGCGGCCACCAGGGTCGCCCCACCAAGGAGACCGGCATGACGATCCAGCGCATGGAACACATCGGCATCGTCGTCAACGACCTCGCCGCCGCCGTGGCCTTCTTCGTCGAGCTCGGACTCGAACTCGAAGGTCAGATGCCAGTCGAAGGTCCCGTGGTGGACCGCATCGTCGGGCTGCCCGGAGTCCGGTCGGACGTCGCGATGCTGCGCACCCCGGACGGCAACAGCCGGCTCGAACTGTGCAAGTACCACACACCCGCAAGCCCCGCCGGCGACGCGAACGCCCCGGCGAACGCTCTCGGCATCCGGCACATCCTGTTCGCGGTCCAGGGCCTCGACGAGCTGCTCGACCGCTTGCGGCCGCACGGCGGCGAACTCGTCGGCGAAGTGGTCCGCTACGAGAACAGCTTCCGGATCTGCTACCTCCGCGGTCCGGAGGGCATCATCATCGAACTGGCCGAACAGCTCAGCTGACCGACCCGATCAGTCGACCGGAGCTGGTGCGGGACCCCACAGCCGGGGCGCGTAACCGATGCTCCAGCCCCCGTCCACGGCGAAGATGCTGCCGGTGACGTAACTGGCCAGGTCCGAGCACAGCATGACCGCGGTGTTGGCGATCTCCACCGGCTCAGCCAGCCGCCCCATGGGAATCATGGCCAGCGCCTGCTCGATGGTCCCAGCGCCCTGTTGCTGGGCGTGCTCGGCGAGCGGGGTCCGGACTCCGCCGGGGCAGATCGCGTTGACGCGGATCCCGCGCTTGGCGTACTCCAGAGCAGCGGTCTTGGTCAGGCCGACCACGGCGTGCTTGGCCGCGATGTAGGGCGCGAGCCCGGCGTCCACCGCGCTCAAGGCCACGACCGAGGCGGTGTTCACGATGGCGCCGCCACCCTGGGCGAGCATCTGCCGCGCCTCGTGCCGTATGCCAACATGACGCCCTTGAGGTTGACCCCGAGAACCCGGCCCAGTCCTCCTCGGTGTGCTCCTCCAACGCGCTGACTGACCCATCGACGCCGGCATTGTTGAACGCGCAGTCCAGCTGCCCGAACCGGTCCACCGCCGCCCGCACCAGGGCCTCCACGTCCGCGTCCCTGGTCATGTCGGTGCGCACGAACACCGCCTGCGCGCCGGTGGCCCGAACCGCCCACTCTTGCCAGCAAGCAACCCCATGGACAGCTCCTCCTTGTGCGACTGGGCTTTCCGGCCTTGCGGACCATAGGGCAGTGATCGACTTCGCAACTTCTGCGGACGACCGTGGCACACGCTGGCTGGGCCCAGCGATTCGCCAACACGCTGTGCCTTGTCCGGATTGGCAGACCGCTACCGGGCGGCGGTCCTGGTGACCTCAGCGAGCCTGCCCGCCGAGGGTGGCAACGGCCCTGCCGCGACGACAGCACGGACCAGCGTGACCCGCGCCCAGGACAAGTTCGCCGTGGGTCGTGCAGAGCCGTTGCTGGGCAACGGTTTCTCGGTCCGCCGAGGGCTTCGCCGGCAGACGGGGACGGGTGGGATTGAGCGCGGCCGCGTGTCGCATGCCGGGGCACGGTTGGGCGACGCGATGCAGGGTTGTGTGGGTTGTGTCTGCCTTTCGTGGTTTGCGGGCCGGGGGAGGGGACCGGTGGGGCGGGTCAGGGGGAGAGGTGGGTGGCGAGGGCGTCCAGGCAGTTGTGCCAGCCGGTGGTGTAGTTCTCGTAGCCTGCCGTTTCGGCGAAGGTGTGGGTCAGCACCAGGAGGCAGCCGGGGGGCTGGTCGTGCAGTTCCAGGCGCAGGTGGTCGTCGACCTCGCGGAAGGCGAAGACCTTGGGTGGGTCGACGTCGGTGATCTCGCCGTCCAGGGTGCCGCCCTCGCCGTTGTCGAAGCGGATGACGCCGCCGGTGCGCAGGTCCAGCTCGACCGCGGGGAAGGGGTACCAGGCACTGAGGTGCTCGGGCGTGGTCAGGGCGCGCCAGACCTTCTCCGGTGGGTGGGACAGGTGGCGTTCGATGCGCAGGGCGAGGCGGCCGTCGGGCAGGCGGGTGGTGTCGCCGGGTGGGGGAGTGGTCATCGGGTTTCCTTGCCGGGCTCGGTTTCGGTGGCGGGCATGGTGTCGAGGTGGTTTTCCAGGGCGTTGAGGCGGTCGGTCCACAGGCGGCGGTAGGGGGCGATCCAGGCGTCGATCTCGGCCAGCGGTTCCGGGCGCAGCTCGTACCAGCGGCGCTGGGCCTCCGGGCGGACGTGGACCAGTCCGGCCTCGCGCAGCACGCGCAGGTGCTTGGACGTGCCGGGCTGGGTCAGGCCGAGGTGCTCGGTCAGCTCACCGACCAGGCGGGGGCGTTCCAGCAGCAGGTCGAGGATGCGGCGGCGGGTGGGTTCGGCGAGTACTTCGAAGGTTGCGGGCACAGGAGGAACATACCATGAGGTTTATATACACCAAAATGGATTCACCTGGTGGTGGCCAGCGGGACCTCACGGAACACCCCAACCGGCAGCAACACCGCCAGCACCGCGACCCCCAGCGCACCCAACCAGAACGGCGCCGCCAGCCCGAACCAGCCCGCCAGCAACCCACCCAGCGCCGACCCGGCCAGCATCGCCGCCCCGGTCACCCACCGATAACTGCTGTGCACCCGTCCCAGCAGCTCAGGCGGCGTCAACGACTGCCGCAACGACGCCCCCACCGTGGAGAACACCAGCAGCTGCGCCCCCACCACCGCCGCCGCCACCCCGGCCACCACCACCTCCCGGCTCACCGCCAGCACCAGGTGCGCCACCGCCTCCAACACGAGCCCCGCCCGCACCAGCACCGGCACCCCGAACCACCCGACCAGGCGATCCGCCAGCAACCCACCGAGCACCCCACCCACCGCCGTGACCATCAGCAGCACACCGAACCCGAGCTCACCCAGCCCCAGCCGCTCCCGCGCGATGAGCACCAGCACCGCCGTCATCGCCCCCACGGTCACGTTCTCCGCGGCCACCGCCACCGTCAGCACCCGCAACACCCGGTGCCGCCACAACCACCGCACCCCGGCCACCACCTCGGCCCACACCGAAGCCCGCCCCGCACCCCGCTCCGCGACACCAGCAGGCAACCGCGCTGACAACACCGCCACCAGCAACAACGCCACCGCATCCAGCACGAACGGCACCCACACCGCCACCGCGAACAACAACGCCCCCACCGGCTTGGCCAGCAGGTCCCGCCCCACCACCGCCGCCCCGAGCAACCGCCCGTTCGCCCGCGTCAACCCCGCAGGCGGCACCAGCACCGGCACCAGCGTGCTCGCCGCGTTCTCAAAGGCCACCCCCGCGCAACCCACCACGAAGAACACCACGTACAACAGCCACAACGACGCCTGACCGGCCAGCAACGCCAGCCCGAGCGCACCCAGCGCCACCGACCGCACCAGCGCCGCGGTCACCAGCACCCGCCGCCGCGACACCCGGTCCACCAGCGCCCCGCTCGGCAGCGCGAACAGCATCCACGCCAGCTGCTGCGCCACCGCCAGCCCGGCCACCTGCACCGGATCCCTGGTCAGCGACGCCGCCAGCAACGGACCGGCCACCATGGTCACCCCATCGCCGACCGCCGACACCGCGCCGACGGTCCACAACCGGCCAAAACTCCGCCCCAGAGTCCCCATGACCACAGGACGTGCCGCACCCGGAACGAGTTGCGGGGGAGGAGCTCACCTGCCGTTGAACGTGGCCTTGCCCGGACCCTCGGTCAGGAACGACCGCACGCCGCCACGCAGGTCCTCGGTCTCGAACAACTCCGCCGCGATCCCGGTGACCTCCCGGTTCGCCTCCGCCACCCCACCCCGCTCGTAATGCGCCAGCACCCGCTTCGTCGCCGCGTGCGCCCTGGTCGGACCACCGGCCAGCCGCACAGCCAGCTCCCGCGCCGCCTCGGCGAAACCCTCCGCCGGCAGCACCCGGTTCACCACACCCCACTCCCGCAACGTCTCCGCCGGATACCGGTCCCCGGTGAACACGAACTCCTTCGCCCGCGCCACCCCCGCCCGAGCCGCCAGCCGCTGCGTGCCACCCATCGTCGGGGTCAACCCGATCACGTTCTCCACCAGGCCGAAGGAGGCCCGCTCACTGGCCACCAACAGATCACACGCCAGCGCCACCTCAAACGTCCAGGTCAGGCACAAGCCATGCGCGGCGAACACAGTAGGGAACGGCAGCACCGCAATCCGCTCCGGCACCTGAAGCATCCGGTCGAACAACACCTTCGCCTGCCCCGCATCAGCCTGCTCGGCGAACACCGACACATCCACCCCGCCACTGACCACCTTGCCCGCCGCCCGCACCAGCAACGCCCTCGGCCGCGCCGACTCCAGCTCACCGATCGCGGCCAGCAGCTCCTCCTGCAACGCCGCGGTGTAGAGGTTCAACGGCGGCGCGTCGATGGTCAGCACGGCCAACCCGGACGATTCCCGCTCAAGGCGAAGCAACTGCACCTCAGACTCCCGTCATCCACGCAAGGGCACACACGACAACAGCAACCAGGCTCACCGAGGGGGACCGGCGGCCACCACCGCCCGCAACTCCGCAACCGACCGCCGCCAGGCATCCTGCAGCAACCAGGTCACCCCGGCCTCCGCATACGCAGGCACCAGCGCCGCCGCCGGCTGCACCCCGCTGCCCCACAACGCCAGATCCGCATCGGCCCGCCCACCCGAGGCAACGAAGTCCGCCTTGATCCGCCCCGCCTGCTCCGGCGTCGGCAACACAAACCCGTCCCCATCCCGGATGATCGGGAACAACCCGTCCACCCGCGCCGCGGACAGGAACGGCGCCTTGCGCGGCCACAACCCACTGGTCCACATCGGCACCCGCACCGGCGCGAACCCCACGTCCGAAACCTGGAAGTGCACGCCCTCGTGCCGAACCCGCTCCCCGGCGAAGAACCGCTCCAGCAGCTCCACACCCTCCCGGAACCGCCCAGCCCGCACCGCGGCCGGCTCCGCCTCGCCAAAACGCTCGTAGTCCCTGGGCACCCCCATGCCCAGCCCCAGCCGCAACCGCCCACCGGACAACCGCTGCAACGTACCGGCCTCCGCGGCCAGCTTCCACGGCCGGCGACGGGGGAGCGGCACGATCATCGGCCCGAACACGATCCGGCTGGTCCGCGCCGCCACCGCACCCAAGGTCACCCACGGATCAGCCACCGGCGGCGCCGCCACCAGGTGATCCCACAGGAAGAAACCGTCCCAGCCCGACTCCTCGGCAGCCACCGCCAGCTCGGCCAGCAACGCCGGATCCCCGTACGGGCCGTAACAGGGCACGTAGATCGCAAACCGCATACCCGCAGTCTGGCAAAAAACGGTGTGGGGCGGTCGAAACAACCGCCCCACACCCGTCACACCAGGTCGACGCGCTCCATCTGCACCGGATACCCGGCACGGGCGAACGTCGCCGCCATCGGCGTGTTCGTCTGATCGGTGGCGGCCACGATGCGGTCCACCCCAGCCGCGGCGTGCACCTGCGTCGCCTCGACCAACAGGTCAAACGCATAACCACGGCCCCGTTGTTCCGGCACCACCCCGACGTACCCGACCACCGGATCCGTCGGCGTGTGCCCCGGCACCGTGATCCCGGCCAGCTCACCAGCAGGCGTGTAAGCCAGCAACCAGGTCTCCGGCCCACTCGGCAGCCACTTGAGGTAGTCCAGCTCCTCCTGCGCCGCCGCCTCCAGACCCTCAGCCGCCACCGTGCGCCGCACATGCGCGTCCAAGCTGTCCTGGTGGATCAACCGGAACGCCGCCAGCACCGACTCCTCATCAGGAGCAGGCCGGAACACCAACCGCCCAGGCCGCTCCGGCACCCCGCACGCCGGCGTCCACCGGTACCGGAACCGCTCCACCAGCACCGAGTACCCAGCCGCCTCCGCCGCCGCGATCCGCGCCTCACCAGCAGCCCTGGCCACCGGATCCTGCCGCCAGCCCGGCGGCAACCGCAGCTCGTACTCGGTGCGCAGGGGAGCGGCCCGCAACAACTCCGCCGCCGCATCGGCATCGGAGAAGTCGAACCAGTCCAGCATCCGCGGCTCACGGTCCTGCGGACCACCCCACCAGGCGGCGCGCGCCACGACCACGTCCTCGCGCAACGCCACCCAGGTCCACTCCGGCCGGTAGTCGCCGGTAGCGGCCATGGTGAGGTAGTCCTGTCCGAACCGGGCCCTGCCTACCACAGCGGGATCAGGCAGCGAAGCGAACAACCGCTCCTCGCCAGGCACGATCGAACGAATGACCAGATCGGTCATGAGAAGAAGTCCCTTCGGAAAGCTCAGCGCTCCCCGCTCAGAACTTCGACGCCCTCGCAGCGAAGGGGGAGCACCAGATCGACAACGAACGAGCGATCACGGTCCTCACCTCCCTTTCTCGCCTCGGAGAGCGTGCCCGAACCCTAACAAACCCCGCCGCCAGGGACGAACCCATTACGCCGGCAAGCCCACCTCGTACGAGCCATCCGCACCGCGCACCGTCACCCGAACCTGCTTGGCAGCCCCGGAAACCACCACCAGACAAGCGAAACTGCTCGACGCCACCACCGGCTGCCCGCTCGGACAGCGCACCGACGCAAGCCCGGCCACCCGGTACTTCTCCACCAGCACCTTCCGCACGCCGTCCTCCAGCCGGGCCACCTCGAACACCGGCCCCGCCGGCGAGCGGACCGGGGGAGCGGCACTCGGACGCGCCACACCAGCGCACCCGGACAACGCCGCCAGCAACACCCCGCAGACGGCCAGGCCGGACCGCCCGAATCGCATCATGCGACAGAGGATATCGGCCCGGCCCACACTTACCGCAACCGGTTCACTACCGGGAGTCAGCGCCCGTCATCGCCTTGATCGTCTGCGTCATGTGCTCCCGCAGCTGCGCCAGCCGCTCCTCGACCACCACGGAGACCTCCGCCGGCGTCTTGCCCTCGGCCAGCACCCGCACCCCGGTGTTACCAGGACCGTGCTCGAAGGTGTGCCGCACCGTCGTCCCACCGTTGTCAGCAGGGGAGAGCTCGTACCGCCAGGTCGTCCCCGGCCGCGCCACATCGTCCTTGTCGTCGAGCACCACCCAGCTGAACACCCGGCCCGGCTCGCACTCGGTCACCTCACCGGTCACCTCGCCAACAAAACCGTTCCCGAACTCGTTGCGACCGGTGAACCGCGCACCAACCCTGGGCCCGGGGGAGCCCGCGTCCAGCCACGCCGCGTCCTTGCACTCCGGGCTGAACTCACCGATCCGGGTCACGTCAGCGACGATCTCCCAGAACTTCTCCGGCGGGACCCCCACGGTCAGCTCAACCTCGGTCCGCGCCCCGGTCACCTGATCCACCATGACATTCCTCCCTCTGTCGGCCTGCTGTCGGTATACCGACGAAAGGCGAGGAAGGAAATCGACCGAACTCAGCGAGGACGAGCGCGCCGAATGTCGCGGACAACGTCCCGCGCACGAAGAGTGAGCTCCAGCACCGGACAGTAGCGGCATCCGATCGCGAGAACCACTACTTAACATAATGTAGATTATCGGTCAGAAACCAGGATGGCCCAAGAGGGGCTGATCAGCTGGATTCCGGGCTGTCTCGCAACGCGTTGTCCGTCGCGCTGACAGCCGACGCCGACGGCCTGCTGACGGCGGTCGGCGCGCTCGGCGCTCGTGTCGACGCTCGACGCTCGACGCACAGCCGACCAGCGGGCGAGTCCAGACAGCGGCTGGCAGGGCTGACAGGTGAGCCGTCGAGCGACAGGCGGCGCTGAGAGCCCCGGATCGTCGTCCCGGCCGCACCCCGCCTATCCCAGGGCCTTACGTCACTGTGACGCTAGTTAGCCCTGGCTGATGCGCGGATTCAGGCCATTGCACGATCTGCGCCGGATCATCCGCACATCACCTCCGCTGAGCCTCGGGCCAAGCCGTCGGTCATCAGCCGCCGAGAGCGCCCGTCAGCGGGAGTTTCGTCGGAACGGCCACCCAGGCCAACCTGGACGACCCGGCAGCGAGCGGCATCCCCCGAGGGCATAAGCCCGCTGTCACTCCTGGTCAGACGGGTGTTTCGTGCATAACCGCCATTATGCACGAAACCATAAGAATCACGGGGGAGTAAGCAGCCAAGCTGATTTCGTCACGCCATCGCGTACAGCACCGTCGCCCCCAGACAGGCCACCGTGCGCAGGTGGTTCCACGCTGTCCACCGCCGCAGGTACCCGCTCCACAGCTCCTGCCCCGCTGTCGTGGCCGGGTCGCTGGCCTCCAGGGCGTTGTTCATCGGGACGTTCACCATCGCGGTCACCGCGAGCATCCCCCCTACCACCAGCACGGCGGCGATGGTCGGCAGCAGGGCGAACTCCCCCACCACCGCGACCGCCGCGGCGGTGATCGGCGCGCCCAGGAAGGCCAGCAGGAACAGCGGGTTGACGATGGTGCGGTTGAGCTGGCGCATGGTGTCGGCGGCCTCGGCCGGCGGGCGTTTGGCGAGGGCGGGCATGACGACCGCGGAGAAGGTGAAGAACAGGCCGGTCAGGACGGCGGTGGTGGTTTCGGCGGCGACGGTCAGCGCGGTCATGGTGTCCTCCCAGTGTTGTGCAGTGCGTCCAGTCTGGATGCCGTTGGTCGGATGATCCATGCTCGTGATGCGAGACTTTATGCTCGTGCGTCCAGCTGTCGTGGACGTTTGGGCAGGGTCTGGCCGATACTCGGTCAGGTGGCTGTCACCTCTCCCCTGGCCCCGGTCGGCGATCCGCTGGGCGCCGCGCTGCACCACCTGCGGATGGACGGGGCCTGTTACTTCCGGTCCGAGCTGACCGAACCGTGGCGGCTCAGTCTGCCGTCGATGGGTGACTGCCTGTGGTTCCACGTCGTCACCTCCGGGCGGTGCTGGCTGGCGGTGCCCGGCGAGGAACCGCGGCTGCTGCAGCCGGGTGAGCTGGCGCTGGTGCCGCACGGGCAGGGGCATGACCTGTGGAGTGCGCCGGGGCTGCCCGCTCCCCCGGCGATCCAGGACATCCCGCACGAGTTCGTCAGCGAGCGGTACGCGGTGCTGCGGCACGGCGGGAGTGGCGCGCCGGCGAGCCTGGTGTGCGGGGCGGTGCGCTTCGACCATCCGACCGGGTACGGGTTGATGGCGCTGCTCCCCCGGCTCATGGTGGTCGCGGATCCGGCGGTGGAGAGCACGTTGCGGCTGTTCGCGGAGGAGGCGCGGGTGTTGCTGCCCGGTGGCGAGACGGTGATCACCCGGCTGGCGGATGTGCTGGTCATCCAGGCGATCCGGAGCTGGCTGGCCAGTGCGCCCGAGGCGCGGGCCGGGTGGCTGGGGGCGTTGCGGGATCCGCAGGTGGGGCGGGCGGTGGCGCTGGTGCACCGGGAGCCGGCGCGGGCGTGGACGGTGGCGGGGCTGGCTTCGGCGGTGGCGATGTCGCGGTCGACGTTCGCGGCGCGGTTCACCGAGCTGGTGGGTGAGCCGGTGATGGGGTACGTGACGCGGTGGCGGATGCACGTGGCGGCGGGCCGGTTGCGGGCGGGTGAGGTGTCGGTGGCCGAGGTGGCGCGGGAGCTGGGGTACCGGTCGGAGGCGGCGTTCAGCCGGGCGTTCAAGCGGGTCACCGGGGTCTCCCCCGGTTCGGTGCGGCGGGCCGGGCCGCCGGTGGGGTTGCTGAGCTAAGTCTGCCGGTGGTGAAGGTGGCGATATTCGAGTCCTGGTGGTGGGGCTGGGCGGTAGTTTCGGGCTGTGGCGAGGGTGTTGGAGCTGAACTACTTCCCGATCAAGGGCTGTGCCGGGGTGTCGGCGGCGGATGTGTCGGTGACGCCGGCCGGGCTGGCCTTCGACCGGAGTTTCATGGTGGTCAGTCCGGAGGGGGTGTTCCGGTCGCAGCGGCGGGATCCGAGGCTGGCGCTGGTGCGGCCGTCGGTGCTGGGCGGCGGTGAGGTGCTGCGGCTGGCGGCCGAGGGGTTCGAGCCGGTGGAGTTCGAGGTGGCCGCGGCCGGTCCGGGGCGGCCGGTGGAGATGTTCGGGGTTCCGTATCGCGGGATCGACCAGGGTGAGGCAGCGGCGGCGTGGTTGTCGGCGGTGGTGGGTGATCCGTGCCGGTTGGTGCGGGTGCCCGCGGACCATGACCGGGTCACTGATGGGTTGACGCCGGGGACCTCGGGTTTCGCGGACAGCAGTGCGGTGCACCTGTTGTCGGCGGCCTCGCTGGCGGGGTTGAACGAGCGGATGGTGGTGGCGGGGGCGGTGGCGCTGCCGATGGCGCGGTTCCGGCCGAACATCGTGGTCGACGGGTGGGACGAGCCGCACGTGGAGGACGGGTTGCGGCGGCTGCGGGTCGGTGATGTGGAGCTGGGCTACACGAAGCTGGCGATCCGGTGTGCGGTGACCACGGTGGACCAGGAGTCCGGGGTGAAGCGGGGGCCGGAGCCGCTGCGGTCGCTGGCGAAGTACCGGCGGGCGGCGCAGGGCGGGGTGGCCTTCGGGGTGAAGTTCGCGGTGACGCGGGTGGGCAAGGTTTCGGTGGGTGATGAGGTGTCGGTGCTGGAGTGGGGCGAGTCGGAGCTCTGAGGGTCAGCGGAGGTGGCTGACCTGGTCCCAGGCGGGGTCGGGCTGGGTGTCCAGGCTGGCGTTGGGCTGGCGCTGGGTCCAGGTGGTGAGGGTGGCCTGGGTGGCGGCGTCGGTGGAGTCGCAGTAGAGGTGCAGGGTGCGGGCGCCGCGTCCGGTTTCGTGGGCGACGAGCAGGACGGCGTTGTCGAGTAGCCGGAGCAGGTCGTCTTCTTGCTGCTGGAGTTCGGCGAGGTCTTCCCCGGTGGGCAGGTCGCGGGGGTCCAGGGCCGGGTAGGTGAGGGTGATGCCGGCGTGCAGGTCCAGCAGTGGGTGGTCGATCCAGCGCAGGGGGCGCATGGCCACCGCGGTGAGCTGGGCGCCGTCCTGGCCCTCCCCCTCCATGACGACCCAGGTGGGTTCGGGGTGGCGGGCGGCCATGGCGTGCACGGTTTCCGGGAGCGCGTCGGCGGGCAGGGCGTCGGCTGGTTCGGCGGTGGCGGTGTTGACCTCGCCGATCCAGCGTTCCAGGTCGTCTTCGCCGAGTAGCCAGGTCAGGGCGAGGAAGGCGATCTGGAGGGCGGCGCTTTCGGGCATGGTGGCGAAGGTGGGGTGGTGCACGGTGACGTCGACGAGCAGGGACTGTTCGTCGACGGTGAGGGAGAGCCGGGTCTGGTCGAGCTCGACCTCCCAGTCGCCGAAGGTGAGCTGCTGGTTGAGCACGTCGGGGTCGGCTTGGCGGGCGGCGCGGTATTCCCAGGTGGCGTCGGGTGGTGGGGCGGCGCGGAGCCAGCGTTCGGTGAGGGGGCGCAGGGCGGGGTCGCCGTTGGCGGTGACGCAGAGTGAGTGCTGGGCCTGGGTGCCGGGGCCGAGCTCCCATTGCAGGTCTTTGTCGATGGCGTTGACCAGGTGGGCCATCTGTTCGGGCAGGTCGCTGAAGTCGCCGGTGTGGATGGCGTTGGCGAGTTGGGTGGCGCCGTCCTGCTGCCACCAGTGCCAGAAGTCCGCGATGCTCTGCATCTCACCCATCCCGCCGTGGGTTCGTGACGGTTGCGCGGTCAACGTAACCGATGCGGGGTTATTGCGTTGCGTATCGGGGCGCGGCGCGTCAGGGTCGCGCGCATGACGCAGGGTGAGCGGGCTTCGGGGTTCGCGTGGTCGAACATGTTCGTGCGGCCGGAGGAGGATCCGCGCAGCTATGACGGGTACAGCCCGGATGAGCGGGTGGTGCTGGCGGGGTATCTGCGGGATCAGCGGTTGACGCTGGAGCTGAAGTGCTCGGGGCTGGACGCTGAGCAGCTGGCGCGGCGGGCGGTGCCGCCGTCGGGGTTGTCGCTGCTGGGGTTGGTGCGGCATCTGGCGGATATGGAGCGGTTCTGGTTCCGGCGGGTGCTGGCTGGTGAGCAGGTTCCGTGGTTGTACCGGCGGGCGGAGTGCCGGGATGCGGACTTCGAGGAGGCGGTGGCGGATCCGGCGGTGGTGGCGCGTGCGTGGGCGGACTGGCGGGCTGAGGTCGAGTACGCGGAGGGTTTTCTGGCCGGGTGCGGGGACCTGGGTGCGGAGCTGGTGGACGCCGATGGGGAGTCGACCTCGGTGCGGGAGGTGGTGATCCATGTGATCGAGGAGTACGCGCGGCACATGGGGCACGCTGACCTGCTGCGGGAGTTGATCGACGGGCGGTTGGGTCAGTAGGTGGTGAGCGGCTGGTCACCGGCCGTGTCGATCTTTGTCGGTGGTGTGCGGTATTCCTCTGGGTGTGTTGTTGTCAGAGGCCCAGGAGTCGTTCTTCCTCGCGCGTCGGTCGCGGAAGGACTCGCCGCACACCACGGCGGCGTATCGGCGTGATCTGGCGGGGATCGTGGCGCTGCTGGCCGCCGCGGCCGGGTGTGCTCCCGCGGAGCTGGAGTTGGCGCGGGTGGGGGCGGGTGCGTTGCGGGCGGCGTTCGGGGAGTTCGCGGAGACCCATGCCAAGACCTCGGTGTCGCGGGCCTGGTCGACGTGGAACCAGTTCATGAACTTCTGCGTGGCCGATGGGCTGGTGGCGGGGAATCCGATGGGGGCGGTGGCGCGGCCGCGGCCTGCGCCGTCGATGCCGAAGCCGTTGCGGGGTGAGGACACGCCGGAGCAGTTGTTGTCGGCGGTGGCTTCGGGTGAGCGGAAGTCGCGGGATCCGTGGCCGGAGCGGGACCTGCTGGTGGTGGGGCTGGGACTGGTGACCGGGTTGCGGTCGGCGGAGATGCGGGCGTTGCTGGTCAGCAGTGTGGTGGGGCGGCCTGGGGAGCAGCGGTTGCACGTGCGGGGCAAGGGCAGCCGGGAGCGGTCGATTCCGATCAGTGCGCCGATGGAGGCGGTGATCGGGCGGTATCTGGCCTCCTGCCGGGCGCGGTTCCCGGGGTTGCGGTTGGGGCGGGAGTCGGCGCTGGTGCTGGATCTGCGGGGTGAGCCGATCGGGCGGGGTGCGCTGCAGTATCTGGTGAGTTGTTGTTATCGGGCGGCCGGAATTCATGACCGGGTGCCGACGGGGGCGAACCTGCACGCGTTGCGGCACACCTTTGCCACCAGGCTGGCTGAGGATGGGGCGAATGCGGCGGAGATCATGGCGTTGCTGGGGCATGCGAACCTGAATACGAGTCAGAACTACATCGAGGCGACGGGGCGGGAACAGCGGGCGGCGGCGGTGGGCAACCGTACTTACCGGGCGTTGGCGAAGGTGGCGGATCCGGGGTCGGCGGGGGTTGTGGAGGGCTGATCCTGGGTGGGTTTCATCCGGAATTGGGGTCGATTACGGGTGTTGTTCACCGGGTTGCGGAAAAGATGCTTGGGAATGGCGGGTTCGTCACTTATCGTGAACGTGTAACCACAGTTGTGACGCTCCCCCGTTCACCTGGAGGTGGCGCCGTGACCAGCCCAGGGCACGGCTTGACGCAGGGTACGACGTCGGTGGTGTCGTGTCCGGAATGTGGCCGGTCTGTTTCGCATCGGATGGAAAGGGAGCAGCTTCGGGCTGACCTGACCGTGGTGTGGCTGCTGGTGGATGTGGCTTCGGTGGTGCGGGTGCGCCGTTTCTGTGTGGGGTGTGCGCCGCGCGGCGGGGTGCTGAATGTGGAATGCCATGGGTGTGGCGATGGTCCGTTGGTGTGTGCGCCGGGGCCGGATTTGCCGGAGCCGGTGGTGGCGTGGTTGTGCGCGTCGGGTTGGTTGTTGGACGAGCCGGTGACGTGTGCGCGTTGTGCTTCGCGGTCGGTGCCCGCACAGCGGCAGCCGCGGTAGGCGCCGGAAGTTTTTCCGGGCCGACCGCGGCTGTTTTTCGTTATGGGGCAACAGTTGTCACTGATATGAGGGTGGGGCGGCCGCGGGTGTGGTCGCCCAGTTGTGGTCGGGTGTGGCGCGCAGCCGGAAGTGGAGTTCGCCGCCGGTGCGGACGATGCTTTGCGGCAGCCAGGTGCGGGCCCAGGGGCGGCCGTCGAGGTGGAGTCCGGTGATGTAGGGGCGGGCGGTGCCTGCGCCGGGTGCGGTGATGTGCAGCTCCCCCGCGTTGCCGGGGGTGATGGTGATGGCGGGGAACAGCGGGGTGTGCACGGAGAGGTCGGCGGTGCCGGGGGTGACCGGGTAGAGGCCGAGGGCGGACCAGACGTACCAGGAGGACTGGGCGCCGAGGTCGTCGTTGCCGGGCAGGCCGTCGGGGTTGGGGGCGAAGAGCTCGCTCTGGATGCGGCGGATGACGGCCTGGCTCTTCCAGGGCTGGCCGACGTAGTTGTAGAGCCAGGGGGTGGAGAAGTCGACCTCGTTGCCGGACCACTGGTAGGGCTCGTTGGGGCCGACGTTGATCTTGGTGAAGAACTCGTCCATGAGCGGCTGGGCCTTGACCTTGCCGCCGAGGGCGGTGATCAGGCCGGCGATGTTGTGCGGGACGAACCAGCGGTACTGGGCGGCGTTGCCCTCCTCGAAGCCGTCCTGGCCGAACTGGCCGGGTGGGGGTGGCACGAAGCCGGGTCCGGGCGGGAACTGGCCCTTGCTGTCCTTGGGGCGCAGGTAGCCGGTGTTCGGGTCGAACAGGTTGCGCCAGTACTCGCCGCGTTTGGCGAAGGTGGCCGCGGTGGTGTGCTCGCCGAGGGTGCGGGCGAAGCGGGAGATGGTGAAGTCGTCGACGGCGTACTCGAGGGTCTGGGAGGCGCCTTTGCGGACGTGGCCGACCAGGGCGCGGTCGTTGGGGACGTAGCCGAGCTTCTGGTAGTCCTCGATGCCCTGGCGTTCGATGTAGCCCCACTGGACGGGTTCGGCCTTGGTGGCGCCCTTGATCATGTATTGCAGGGCGGTGCGGGTGTCGAAGTCCTTGGCGCCGTAGGCGTGCAGGTTGACCATGAGCGGGACGCTGTTGTCGCCGTTCATCACGCTGGTGTAGCCGTTGGCCATGGGCCAGCGTGGCAGCCAGCCGCCTTGGACGGCGGCCAGCACGAGGCTCTGGGCCATGTCGGAGGCGCGGTCGGGGTAGAGCCAGCCGTGTAGTGGGGCCAGGCTGCGGTAGGTGTCCCAGTCGGAGAAGTTGGCGTAGTGGGTGCGGCCCTTCTCGACCTGGTGGATCTTGCTGTCGAAGCCGATGTAGCGGCCGTCGACGTCGTTGAAGGTGTTGGGGTGGATCAGGGAGTGGTAGAGGGCGGTGTAGAAGGTGGTGCGGTGGGCCGGGGTGCCGCCGCCGATGCGGATGCGGCTGAGGTGTTCGCGCCACTGGGCGCGGGTGGCGGCGCGGACGGGTTCGGGGTCCCAGCCGGGGATCTCGCTGAGGTTGGCGCGGGCGCCGTCGGCGCTGACGTAGGAGAGGGCGACCTTGGCGCGGAGCGGGCGGGTGCCGGCGGGGTCGAAGGTGAGGTAGGCGCCGGACTTGGGGTGGTTGGCGGTGGCGCTGCCGGGGGTGATGGTGGTGCCGTCCCAGGTGCCGTGGGCGTTGAAGGGGCGGTCGAACTTCAGGGCGAAGTAGACGGTGTACTTGTTGCCGCCTTCGCCGCAGAAGCGGCCGCTGGTGGCCGAGCCGGTGACCTCGTCGGGTCCGTTGACCGAGACGGTGGCGGCGCTGTTTCCTGCGAGGCTGGCGCCGGTTTTGACCAGGACCTGGGGGGTGGCGCCGTCGGGGTAGGTGAAGGTGCCGAGTCCGGCGCGGGTGCTGGCGGTGAGCTCGGCGCGGACGCCGGAGTCCTCCAGGGTGACGCCGTAGTGGGCGACCTCGGCGGTCTCGGTGCGGTGGGAGAACTTCTCGGTGCGGTTCCACGGGGTGGCGCCGAGCGCGCCGGCGACGGGGAGGATGGGGATGTCGCCGAAGGCGTGGCAGCCGACGGAGGCGTGGGTGAGGCTGAAGCCGCGGATGGGGCCCAGGTGGTAGTTGTAGCCGGCGTAGTTGCCGTTGTCCGGGCTCCACTGGATCATGCCGAAGGGGGCGGTGGGCCCGGGGAAGGTGTTGATCTCGCCGACGACCGGGCCGCCCTTGCCGGTGCCGATCATCGGGTCGACGTACTGGGTGGGGTCGTCGACGAGGGTCTGGTCGGGTTCGGCCGCGGTACCGGGGATGGCGGTGCTGAGCAGGGTGATCGCGGCGAGTGCGCCGATGATGGCGCGTCGGGTTCGTGGTCTCACACGTCCTCCTCGACCATGTCTGACAACGTTGTCAGGATCGGGTGCGAGATTGAGGATGGCCCGGTCCGGGTGTAACGGACAAGCTTCTAACGGGTGGTAGCCGCCCACCACCCATCGGGAGTCTTCCCCCTGGCCGGAAGGCGATCACAGACTTGCCCGTGCTCATCGAGGGAGAAGGGGCGCCGGTACCGCCGACCCGCGCCCAGGACCAGCCGACGGCGGTGGTCACGGGCGCTTCCCGGGGCATCGGGGCGGAGATCGCCGCCGCGTTGGGGGCCAGTCACCGGCTGGTGCTGGGCGGGCGGGGCTCCCCCGCGCTGACCCGGCTGGCACGGGAGTTGCCGGATGCGCGGGCGTGGCCGGTGAACCTGGCCGATCCGGCGGCCCTGCACGTCCCGCCGGGGGTGACGAGGCTAGACGCGCTGATCCACAACGCCGGGGTGCTGGCCACCGGGCGGATCGAGGAGTGCGACGGCGGGCTGTGGCGGCGGACCTTCGAGGTCAACGTCTTCGCCGTGGTCGAGCTGACCCGGTTGCTGCTGCCGGCGCTGCGGGCGGCCGGTGGGCACGTGGTGCTGGTCAACTCCACCGCGGGGTTGCAGGCCAACCCGGCGCGCGGGGCCTATTCGGCGAGCAAGTTCGCGCTGCGGGCCTTCGCCGACGCGTTGCGCGCCGAGGAGCCGCGGTTGCGGGTGACCACGGTGTTCCTGGGCCGGGTGGCCACCGACATGCAGCGGGATGTGTGCGCGGTGGAGGGGCTGCGCTACCAGCCCGAGCGCTACCTCTCCCCCGTCACCGTGGCCGAGACCATCCGGGCGCTGCTGGCCACGCCGAGGCAGGCGTGTGCGACCGAGCTGGTGCTGCGGCCGGGGCTCAGCCAGGGAAGCGGCTGACCCAGCGCTTCTGCCAGGGCGTCTCCACCGCGCGCTTGTGGTAGTGCGCGCGGGCCCAGGCGACGGCTTCGGTGGGCGGGATGCCGGAGAGGATGGCCAGGCAGGCGATCACGGTGCCGGTGCGGCCGACTCCGCCGTTGCAGGCGACCTCCACGGCCTGGCCGGAGTGGGCGGCGGCGTGCAGGGCGCGGATGCGGGCGATGGCCTCGGCCTGGTCGCGGGGCAGGCGGAAGTCCGGCCAGTCCAGCCAGTGGTGTGGCCAGGTGAGGGTGTGCTCGTGGCGGGCGCGGAGCTTGGGGCCGCCCAGGTAGAGCCCGAACTCCGGGGCGGGGCCGCCGGGGGCCGGGTTGCGCAGGCCGCGGCCGCGGATGATCGCGCCGTCGGGCAGGGTGATCGCTGCGGTCAACATGATCAAACCCTAGTCGTGGTGGAAATCGGTTCGACCCGGTTTCACTCTGGGCGATAACGTGCCCGTCGTGCGCAGCCCCGAGGCGTCCAGACGCTAGCCACCGGTCCTCTTTCCGGTGGCGTGCTCCTTCACGGCCACCGGCCGGACCGCTCTCGATGAGTCCTTCCTCGAGCCACTGTGGTTGCGGAGCGTTGCTGTGCCTTTCGTGTTGTACCTGCTTGCCCTTGCCGTGTTCGCGCAGGGGACCTCGGAGTTCATGCTGTCCGGTCTGCTGCCGGACATCGCCGCCGACCTGAACGTCTCGATCCCGGCCGCGGGCGCGCTGACCTCGGCCTTTGCTGCCGGGATGATCGTGGGCGCGCCGCTGACGGCGTTGCTGAGCCTGCGCTGGCCGCGCCGGGCCGCGCTGCTGGGATTTCTGGGCGTGTTCCTGCTCGCGCACGTGGTGGGCGCGCTGACCAGCAGTTATCCGGTGCTGCTCGGCACCAGGGTGATCGCCGCGCTGGCCAACGCCGGATTCCTGGCGGTGGCGCTGGCGACGGCGACCAGCCTGGTGGCGGCCAACGCCAAGGGCCGGGCCACCGCGGTGCTGCTGGGCGGGGTGACCCTGGCCTGCGTGGCCGGGGTGCCCGCGGGGGCGGTGCTGGGCCAGGCGTGGGGCTGGCGGGCGGCGTTCTGGGCAGTGGCCCTGGTCTCCGCGCCCGCGCTGGTGGCCATCCTGTGCTCGGTCCCGGCCGGCGGCAGTGGGGTGGCACCGAGTGTGCGAGGTGAGCTGGGCGCGTTGCGGCAACCCCGGCTGGGGTTGCTGTTGTTGTTGGGGGCGCTGGTCAACGGGGCCACCTTCTGCACGTTCACCTATCTCGCGCCGCTGGCCACCGAGGTCGCCGGGATCGGGGCGGGGTGGGTGCCGGTGGTGCTGGCGGTGTTCGGACTGGGTTCCTTCCTCGGTGTCAGCCTCGGCGGGCGGCTGGCGGACTCGCGGCCGAGGATGCTCGTAGTGGCGGGTGGCCTGGCGCTGGTGTGCGGGTGGGCGGTGTTCGGGCTGGTCGCGGCCGATCCCGTGGGCGCGCTGGTGCTGACGCTGGTACAGGGCACGCTGTCCTTCGCGGTCGGCTCGACGTTGATCTCCCAGGCGCTCTATGCCGCCACCGGCGCGCCGACGCTGGCCGGGGCGTGCGCGACCGCGGCGTTCAACGTCGGCGCGGCGCTGGGTCCGTGGGCCGGTGGGCTGGCCATCGCGGCCGGGTTCGGCTTTCGGTCGCCGCTGTGGGTGAGCGCGGGCCTGGCCGGGCTGGCGGTGCTGGCCGGGGCGGTGTCGAGGCGGTGGCTGTGGCCGCGGCCGTAGAGTCGGCGGGTGATGTTGCGAGCCGACTGCGCGAACTGCTTTGGCCTCTGCTGTGTAGTGCCCGCCTACTCAGCCTCGGCCGACTTCGCCATCACCAAGCCCGCGGGCACCCCCTGCCCGAACCTGCTCGCCGACTTCCGCTGCGGCATCCACACCCAGCTCCGCGACCGCGGTTTCCCCGGCTGCACGGTCTACGACTGCTTCGGCGCGGGCCAGCAGGTCGCCCAGCACACCTACCAGGGCAAGGACTGGCGCGCGCACCCCGAGCACGCCCAGGAGATGTTCGCCGTCTTCCCGGTGGTGCGCGCGCTGCACGAGTTGCTCTGGCACCTCACCGAAGCCGAGCGCTGGCCCGCCACCAGTCCCCTGCACCCCGACCTGACGCGCCTGCGCACCGAACTCACCGAGCTCACCGAGTTGCCCTCGGCCGACCTGCTCGCCCTGGACGTGGCCTCCCGCTGGAAGACCGCCGACCCGCTGCTGAGCCGGGCCAGCGAGCTCATCCGCGCCGACTCCCCCGGCCCGGAACACCGCGGCGCGGACTTCATCGGCGCGGACCTGCGCCGCAAGCGGCTGCGCGGGGCGAACCTGCGCGGCACCTACCTGATCGGCGCCAACCTGCGGGAGGCCGACCTGACCCTGGCGGATCTGATCGGCGCGGACCTGCGCGGCGCCGAGGTCAGCGGCGCGAACCTGTCCGAGGCGCTGTTCCTGACCCAGTTCCAGGTCAACGCCGCCCGCGGCGACAGCGCGACCCGCCTGCCGACAGGGCTGGACCGGCCTGCGCACTGGACCAGCGCCGCGCGGGCGAAGCGGCCAGGTCCCCGGCGACGGCGCTGACGCTCGGCCGGTGTGAGCCGGTCGAGCACGATCAGCAAGGCCTCGCCCACCGAGTCGGCCAGCAGCGCTCCCTGCGCGGTGCCCTCGGCCTCGGTCAGTGAGCCGAGCATCCAGTAGGCCACCGCGAACGTGACAGCGGCCCCGCACCGGCGGTCTCACGCGCCGGTGCGGGTGACTGCCCTAGAGCGGGGTGACGTAGGCGCCGGTGAGGCCGCCGTCGACGAGGAACTGGGACGCGGTGATGAAGCTGGAGTCGTCGCTGGCCAGGAAGGCGACCGCGGCGGCGATCTCGGTGGGCTCGGCGAAGCGGCCCATCGGGATGTGCACCAGGCGGCGGGCGGCGCGTTCGGGGTCCTTGGCGAAGAGCTCCTGCAGCAGGGGGGTGTTCACCGGGCCGGGGCAGAGGGCGTTGACGCGGATGCCCTCGCGGGCGAACTGCACGCCCAGTTCCCGGGACATGGCCAGCACGCCGCCCTTGGAGGCGGTGTAGGAGATCTGGCTGGTGGCCGCGCCCATCACCGCGACGAAGGAGGCGGTGTTGATGATCGAGCCCTTGCCCGCGCGCTGCATGTAGGGCAGCACGTGCTTGCAGCACAGGTACACCGAGGTCAGGTTGACCTCCTGGACCTTGCGCCAGGCCTCGATTCCGGTGGTCAGGATCGAGTCGTCCTCCGGCGGGGAGATGCCTGCGTTGTTGAAGGCGATGTCGATGCGCCCGTACTTGTCGAACACCGTGGCGTAGAGGGACTCCACGTCGGTGGCGCTGGTGACATCGGCCCGCACGAACAGGCCGTTGACCTCGTCGGCGACCTGCTTGCCGGTGGCCTCGTCGATGTCGACGACCACCACCGTGGCGCCCTCCTCGGCGAAGCGGCGGGCGGTGGCCAGGCCGATGCCGCTGGCCGCGCCGGTGATGACCGCGACGCGGTCGGTGAGCCGTCCCATCAGTTCTCCTCAGTGCTGACGAACACGTTCTTGACCTCGGTGAACCCATCCAGGGCGTCCGGTCCCAGCTCACGGCCGAGCCCGGACTGCTTGAAGCCGCCGAAGGGCGTCCAGTAGCGCACCGAGGAGTGTGAGTTGACCGAGAGGTTGCCCGCCTCGACCCCGCGGGCCACCCGCAACGCGCGGCCGACGTCCCGGGTCCAGATCGAGCCGGAGAGGCCGTACTCGGTGTCGTTGGCCAGCCGCAGCGCGTCGGCCTCGTCGGTGAAGGGCAGCGCCGAGACCACCGGCCCGAAGATCTCCTCGCGCCAGGCCCGGTCCCGCTCGTCCTTCGGCAGCAGCACGGTGGCCGGGTAGAAGAACCCGTCGCCGCCGGGGGCCTGGCCGCGGTAGGCCACGGTGGTCTCCTCCACGTAGGAGGCGACCCGGTCGCGGTGCGCGGCGGTGATCAGCGGACCCATCTCGGTGGACTCGGCCGCCGGGTCGCCGACCACGACGCCCTTGACCGCGGGTTCGAGCAGTTCCAGGAACCGGTCGTAGACCTCGCGCTGGACGAGGATCCGGGAGCGGGCGCAGCAGTCCTGGCCCGCGTTGTCGAACACCCCGTACGGCGCGGCGGCCGCGGCCCGTTCCAGGTCGGCGTCGGCGAAGATGATGTTGGCGCTCTTGCCGCCCAGTTCCAGGGTCAGTCGTTTCACCTGGTCCGCGCAGCCGGCCATGATCTGTTTGCCGACGGCGGTGGAGCCGGTGAAGACCACCTTGCGCACCGCGGGGTGGGTGACGAAGCGCTGGCCGACCACCCGGCCGGCACCGGGCAGCACCTGGAAGACGTCCTCGGGGATGCCGGCCTGGTGCGCCAGCTCGGCAAGGCGCACCGCGGTCAGCGGGGTCAGCTCGGCCGGTTTGAGCACCACGGTGTTCCCGGCGGCCAGCGCGGGGGCGAAGCCCCAGGCGGCGATCGGCATCGGGAAGTTCCACGGCACGATCACCCCGATCACGCCCAGCGGCTCGTGGAAGGTGACGTTGAGGCCGCCGGGCACCGGGATCTGGCGGCCGAAGTGCCGTTCGGGCGCGCCCGCGTAGTAGCGGATCACGTCCCTGGCGTTGCCGGCCTCCCAGCGGGCGTTGCCGATGGTGTGCCCGGCGTTGCGGACCTCCAGCTGGGCCAGGTGTTCCAGGTCGGCCTCCACCGCCTCGGCGAAGCGGTGCAGCAGCCGCACGCGGTCGCCGGGGCTGACCGCCCGCCAGGCCGGGAAGGCCTTGTCCGCGCGCTCGATCGCGGCGTCGGTGGCGGCCTCGTCGGCCAGGGCGATGCTGTCGAAGACCGCGCCCGTGGCCGGGTTGATCAACTCGTGGGTGGCGGTCACGCTCTCGCTCCTTCTGCCGCGGCGTTCACCAGCGCGGTGAACAGGGGTGCGCTGGGATGCGCGGGGTCGGCGGTGTCTTCCTCGGGATGCCACTGCACCCCGAGTACGAACGGATGGCCAGGCCGGCGGATGGCCTCGATGGTGCCGTCGGTGGCGTGCCCGACGGCTTCCAGGCCGGGAGCCAGCTCCTCAATGGCCTGGTGGTGGTAGCAGGAGACCTCGATCTTCTCCCCCAGCAGCGTCGCCGGCGGGCAGCCCGGTTCCAGCCGGACCGTGGTGCGCCCGTACTGCCCCGGCGCGGGCTGGTGGTCGCGGTGACCGAGCACCTCGGGCAGGTGCTGGTGCAGGGTGCCGCCCAGGCCGACGTTGAGCAGCTGCGCGCCCCGGCAGATGGCCAGCAGCGGGGTCCGCCGCTCCAACGCGCGGTGCAGCAGGGCCAGTTCGGTGGTGTCGCGGTCGGGCCGGATGCCGGTGGTGTGCTCGTGCGGTGCGGCCTGGTAGCGGGCCGGGTCGATGTCGGCGCCGCCTGCCAGGACCAGCCCGTCCAGCCGGGGCAGCGCGCGGGCGGCCTCGGCGCCCGGCGGCAGCAGCACCGGGATGCCGCCCGCGGTGATGACGGCGTCGACGTAGGTGCGGGGCAGCAGTGCGGCCGGGCGCTGCCACACGCCCCAGGCGGCGGTCTCGCTGTAGCAGCTGATCCCGATGACGGGCGCGTCAGAGGCGTTCGAAGCCACGGAAGAGCTCCCAGTCGGTGACGGCGGCCTGGTAGGCGCCGATCTCGATGCGCGCGGCGTTGAGGTAGTGCGCCACCACGTCCTCGCCGAAGGCGGTGCGGGCCAGCTCGCTGGCGGCGAAGGCTTCCACCGCCTCGGGCATGGTGGCCGGCACGTGCTCGGCGTCGCTGGCGTAGGCGTTGCCGGTGAGCGCCTCGCCCAGCGGCAGCTCGCGGTCGATGCCGTCCAGGCCGGCGGCGATCAGCGCGGCGGTGGCCAGGTAGGGGTTGACGTCGCCGCCGGGCACCCGGTTCTCCACCCGCAGGCTGGCCCCGCCGTGGCCGACCAGCCGCAGCGCGCAGGTCCGGTTGTCCGGGCCCCAGGCCACCGCGGTGGGGGCGAAGCTGCCGGGCACGAACCGCTTGTAGGAGTTGATGTTCGGCGCGAGCAGCAGGGTCAGCGCGCGCAGGTGGGCCAGCTGCCCGGCCAGGAAGTGCTCGGCCAGCGCGGACATGCCGTGGCGGCGGTCCCCGGCGAAGACCAGTTCGCCGTCGGCGCCGCGCAGGCTGATGTGGATGTGGCAGGAGTTGCCCTCGCGCTGGTTGTACTTGGCCATGAAGGTCAGGCTCTTGCCCTCCTGGGCGGCGATCTCCTTCGCGGCGGTCTTGTAGATGCTGTGGTTGTCGCAGGTGGCCAGTGCCTCGGCGTAGCGGAAGGCGATCTCGTGCTGGCCGGGATTGCACTCGCCCTTGGCCGACTCCACCCGCAGCCCGGCGGCGGTCATCTCGTTGCGGATGCGGCGCAGCAGCGGCTCGATCCGGGAGGTGCCCAGCAGCGAGTAGTCCACGTTGTACTGGTTGCTGGGGGTCATGTTCCGGTAGCCGTTGGTCCAGGCCTGCTCGTAGCTGTCGTCGAAGACGATGAACTCCAGCTCGGTGCCGACCTGGGCGACCAGGCCGCGCTCGGCGAGCCGGTCGAGCTGGCGGCGCAGGACCTGCCGGGGTGAGGCGGCCACCGGGCTGCCGTCGGCCCAGGTGACATCGGCCAGCACCAGCGCGGTGGCCGGGTGCCAGGTGGCCATGCGCAGGGTGTCCAGGTCGGGCCGGAGGGTGAAGTCGCCGTAGCCGCGTTCCCAGGAGGACATCTGGTAGCCGCCGACGGTGTTCATCTCCACGTCGACCGCGAGCAGGTAGTTGCAGGCCTCGGCGGAGTGCGGGACGACGTCGTCGAGGAAGTGCCGGGCGGCGATCCGCTTGCCCTGCAACCGGCCCTGCATGTCGGTCATGGCCAGCAGCACGGTGTCCACCGCGCCGGTGTCGACCAGCTCGTGCAGGCGGGCGAGCGAGAGCGGGGCCGTGGTTCCCGGCTGCGACACGTCCGCCTCCAAATGGTCTGCGATTGGACCTTTGCAGGATGGTGGGTGACCGGCACCACTGTCAAGCGCGCAGGTCAGCTCAGGAATCCGCGCAGCAGCGCCGCGGTCCCTTCCAGGTGTTCGGCCATCGCCGCGCGTGCGGCCTCGGCGTCCCCGGCCAGCACCGCGGCCACGATCCGCTCGTGCTGCTCGTGCGAGTGCTCGATGTTGTGCCCCAGCAACGGGATCGCATCCAGCAGCTCGTTGATCCGCATCCGGTTGTCAGCCACCGCCGATGCCAGCGAGGCCGAGCCGGTGATCTGCGCGATCGCCAGGTGGAACCGCGAGTCCAGCTGCCGGTAGGTCTCCGGGGTGGCGGCGCGGACCTGCTCGTGCACCGCGCGCAGCAGCGCCCGGTCCGGCTCCGGCAGCGCCCGGCCGGCGGCGGCCTGCGCCGCGCCGGTCTCCAGCACCTCCCGGAAGATCAGCGTGTCCTCCAGGCCGACCTGGCCCATGCCGACCACCAGCTTGCGCAGCCGGGCCCGCCCGCGCGGGGCCTGCTCGGCCCGGTTGACCACAAACGTGCCGCCGAAGCGCCCGCGCCGGGACTCCACGTACCCGGACTGCTGCAGCGCCCGGATCGCCTCCCGCAGCGTCATCCGGCTGACCCCCAGCCGCACGGCCAGGTCCCGCTCGGCGGGCAGCCGCTCACCGGGACCGACCACGCCGAGCTTGATCGCCTGCAGGATCCGCTCCACCGCCTCCTCGAAGGCGTTGCCGCTGCGGACCGGACGGAAGACCGCCCGGTCTGCCAGGGTGGCCGGTGAGTCCTGCTCGGTGCTCATGACCGCCACGATCTCACGGGTCCTCCAGCTCGGCCGTGGCGCGACGCACCGCCTCGAACTCCTCCTCAGGGGCCTGGGCGACCAGGTGGTGGCGGCTGTAGAACCAGAAGTAGGCCAGCGCCAGCAGGAAGATCCCGGCCATGATCCCGGCGGCCAGGATGTCCACCAGGAAGGTGGCCACCACCGCGGCCGCGGCCAGCACCAGCGCGATGCCCGTGGTGACCACCCCGCCCGGCGTGCGGTAGGGGCGCGGCAGGTTCGGCTCGCGGACCCGCAGCACGATGTGGGAGACCATCATCAGCACGTAGGACACCGCCGCGCCGAAGACCGCGATGTTGATCAGCTTGGCCCCGTTCTGGGTGGCCGCGGCCAGGATGAACCCGATCGCGCCGGGAACCAGCAGCGCCAGGATCGGCGTCTTGCGCTTGCCGGTCACCGACAGCTTCCTGGGCAGGTACCCGGCCCTGGAGAGGGCGAACAGCTGCCGGGAGTAGCCGTAGATGATGGAGAAGAAGCTGGCCACCAGCCCGGCCAGGCCGATGTAGTTGACGATGTCGGCGATCACCGCGTTGCTCCCGTAGACCGCGCGCAGCGCCGCGGGCAGCGGGTTGTCCGAGGACTTCAGCGCGTTGCTGCCCGCCCCGCCCGGCGCGGCGATGAGGATCAGCCCGGCGAAGACCAGCAGCACCAGCATCGCGGCCACGATGCCCTTGGGCATGTCCTTGCGCGGGTCCCGCGCCTCCTCCGCGGCCAGCGGCACGCCCTCGATGGCCAGGAAGAACCAGATGCCGTAGACGAAGGCGGCCAGGATGCCCGCGTAGCCGAAGGGCAGGAACGAGCTGGCCCCGACCGCGTCGGTGGGCGGGATGTCGGTCAGCCGGGACAGGTCGATCATCGGGATCATCGCCACCACGAAGATCACCAGGCCGACCACGGCGATCGCGGTGATGACGAACATCAGCCGCAGCGCCTCACCGACGCCGTAGAGGTGCACGCCGACGAAGATGGCGTAACAGACCAGGTAGACCGGCCAGCCGTTGGTCAGCCCGAACAGCCCCAGCGCCTCGACGTAGCCGCCGATGAACACCGAGATCGCCGCGGGGGCGATGGTGTACTCGATCAGGATCGCGGTGCCGGTGGCGAACCCGCCCAGCGGCCCCAGCGCGCGCCGGGCGAAGCCGTAGCCCGCCCCGGCCACCGGCATCGCCGAGGCCATCTCGGCCAGGCCGAAGACCATGCAGGTGTACATCACCGCCATCAGGATGGTGGCGATCAACAGCCCGCCGAACCCGCCCTGGGCCAGGCCGTTGTTCCAGCCGGAGAAGTCACCGGAGATCACGTAGGAGACGCCGAGCCCTGCCAGCAGCACCCAGCCCGCGGCGCCCTTCTTGAGCTGGCGTTGCTCCAGGTAGCCCGCCTCGACCGAGGTGTAGTCCACTCCCCTGCCCTGGGGTTGTTCTGTGCTCACGCGCGCCTCCACCTGGGGTCCGGACAGCGGCTAATTAGTCAACGGTCAGACCATTGCCTATATGTGTGAGCGAGGTTACAAACGCTGTCAAGCCCTCAGTGGGCCAGTTGCAGCAGCCGGCCCAGCCCTGGATCGGTCAGGGCGGCCTTGGCCCGCCCCCATTTGCCCGCGGCCTCGCCCCAGTAGTCGAAGGTGCTGCCCGGCTTGCTGAGCAGGCCGTGGTGGATGCAGAACCACAGCGTCCAGGTGAAGTCCGACATCGCCTGGAACAGCCGCACCCGCGCGGTCAGCCGCGGTGAGCGCTCGCCGAAGTAGGCATCGGCCAGCAGCGTCACCCGGTCGGGGTCGAACTGGCCTTCGGCGCAGATGTTGCCCAGCTCGAAGCCGGGGTCGCCGGTGCCGCTGAGCTGGTAGTCCACGATCCGGATGCCGCCGGGCCCGGCGATGAAGTTCTCCGCCAGCAGGTCGTTGTGGCAGGGTTTCGCCGGCAGCGGGTCCGCGCCCAGCACCGCCTCCAGCTTGCGCGCCAGGCCCAGGTGGTCCAGGTAGTCCTCGAACAGGGTCAGCTCGTGGCGGCGGCAGATCTCCAGCAGCTGCCGCTGCTTGGCGAAGATGTCGAACTCGTTGACGAAGGGCCGCGGCGCGGCGTGCAGCCGCAGGCAGGCCGCGGCCAGCAGCGGGATGCGCCCGGGTTCGCGGGTGTCGTCGAAGTTGAGCGTGCGGCCGGGCAGGTACTCCAGCACCAGCGCGGGCAGCTCGGGCAGGATGTGCAGCACCCTCGGCCCGGCCCCGGACTCCGCGGCCACCACGGTGTTGGCGATCTCCTGCTCCAGCGGCACCCCGAGCCCGGCCTCGGCGACCGCGGGGTCGAGCACCCGCAGCACCTGGTCCACCCCGTCGACCCGCAGGTGGGCGACCTGGTGGCTGAGCCCGCCGGTCATCGGCAGCAGCTCCACCTGCCGTCCCGTCCACGCCGGGACCTGACTGATCGCGTCCTGCACGGTCGCCGACATAGTCGCCGAGTGTGTTGGCGCGCACACTTGTCCGTCAAGACACGCGGCCGCACGGTTCCCCCGACCGGCCCACCTGCGCTACCAAGGACCGGTGTCCGTGGATCGAACGCTCCCAGACCGCGCCCGCATCGTCGTGATCGGCGGTGGCGTCGGCGGAACCAGCATCGCCTACCACCTCGCCAAGCTCGGCGAACGAGACGTCCTGCTGCTCGACCGCAACGAGCTGACCAGCGGCTCGACCTTCCACTCGGCGGGCCTGGTCGGCCAGCTGCGCGCCGATGTGACGCTGACCAGGATGAACATCTACTCCGCCCAGCTCTACGCCGAGCTGGAGGCCGGGGACAACCCGGTCGGTTTCGTGCCCTGCGGCGGCATCCGGCTGGCCTGCACGCCTGAGCGGATGCAGGAGGCACGGCGGCAGATAGGCTGGTCCCGCACCGTCGACCTGCCGTTGCAGGAGATCAGCCCGGCCGAGGCCAAAGAACTGTTCCCACTGCTGGACACCACCGGGGTGCTCGGCGGCACCTACCTGGCCACCGACGGCTACGTCGACCCCGCCCAGCTCACCTACTCCCTGGCCGCCGGGGCGCGCGCGGGCGGAGTGCGCATCCACCCGCACACCAGGGTGCTGGGCATCGACGTGCGCGAGGGCCGGGTCCGCGGTGTGCGCACCGACCGCGGCGACATCGAGGCCGAGATCGTGGTCAACTGCGGCGGCATGTTCGCCGCCGAGATCGGCCGCCTGGCCGGGGTGCGGGTGCCGATCGTGCCGATGTCGCACCAGTACCTGATCACCGAGCCGGTCCGCCCGCGCGACGGCAGCCACCTGCCGACCCTGCGCGACCCGGACAACCTGGTCTACTTCCGCGAGGAGGTCGACGGGCTGCTCATGGGCGGCTACGAGCGCGACTCCGCGCCGTGGGCGCAGACCGGGGCGAACTTCGAGACGGTGCCGCCGGACTTCAACGGCAAGCTGCTGCCCGAGGACTGGGACCGCTTCGCCGAGATCGCCGAGGCCGCCCAGCAGCGGGTGCCGACCATGGCCACCGCGGGCATCCGCAAGATGATCAACGGTCCGGAGGCCTTCACCCCGGACAACGAGTTCTGCCTCGGCGAGACCGAGGTCGGCGGGTTCTTCGTGGCCGCGGGGTTCTGCGCGCACGGCATCGCCGGGGCCGGCGGCATCGGCAAGGTGATGGCCGAGTGGATCGTGGCCGGGGAACCGGAGTTCGACCTCTCGCACATGGACATCCGCCGCTTCGGCCGCCAGTACCGCTCCCCGTCCTACACCCGCAAGCGCACGGTGGAGAACTACGAGACCTACTACGACATCCCGTTCCCGCACCGGGAACGCGGCGCCGGCCGCCCGCTGCGGGTCTCCTCGGCCTACTCCTGGCACCGCAAGCACGGCGCCAGCTTCGGCGAGAAGTCCGGCTGGGAGCGGGTCAACCACTACGAGAGCAACGCCGCCGCCGGCCAGGAGTCCTGGCGGCCCGAAGGCTGGGCCGGTCGCAACTGGTCCCCGGCCATCGGCGCCGAACACCTGGGCACCCGGGAACGCGCCGGCCTGTTCGACGAGTCCTCCTTCGCCAAGATCGAGGTCACCGGCCCCGGCGCGGCCAAGCTGCTGGACTGGGTGTGCGCCAACGAGGTCGCGGGCCCGGTCGGCGCGGTCACCTACACCCAGGCGCTCAACGCCCGCGGCGGCATCGAGTGCGACTTCACCGTCACCCGCTGGGCCGAGCAGGAGTTCCAGGTCGTCACCGGCACCGCCTTCGGCTCCCACGACGCCGCCTGGCTGCGCAGGCACGCCCCCACAGACGGCTCGGTCCGCATCGCCGATGTCACCGGCGCCTACTCCTGCTTCGCCCTGTGGGGGCCGAGCTCCCGGGACATCCTGGCCGGACTCACCCCCGCGGCCTTGGACAACGAGTCCTTCCCCTACCTCACCGCCCAGGAGACCACCGTCGGCGACGTGCCGGTGCGCGCGCTGCGGGTGACCTTCGCCGGGGAGCTGGGCTGGGAGCTGTACTGCTCCAGCGAGTACGGCGCCGCCCTGTGGCGCACGCTGTGGGAGGCGGGCCAGGAGCACGGCGTCATCGCCGGCGGCTACCGCGCCATCGACAGCCTCCGCCTGGAGAAGGGCTACCGGCTGTGGGGCTCGGACCTCACCCCGGAACGCACCCCGTACGAGGCGGGCCTGGGCTTCTGCGTCAAACCTGACAAGCCCGGCGGCTTCCACGGCCGCGAGGCCCTGCTGCGCCGCAAGGAGGCCGGGTTCACCCACCGCCTGCGTTGCCTCACCCTGGACGACTCGACCGTCTGGCCGCTGGGCAGCGAGGCGGTCCGGGTCGGCGGCGAGGTGCTGGGCCGGGTGACCACCGGCGGCTTCGGCTACTCGGTGGGCCGCGCCATCGCCTTCGTCTACCTGCCGGTGGACCGGGTCAAGATCGGCACCGAGGTGGAGGTGGAGATCTTCGGCCGCTGGGTGCCCGGCGTGGTCGAACGCGACCCGCTGTTCGACCCCAAGGGCACTCGCGTCCGCGCGTGATCGCGACCGGTGCTCGGGAACAGCGCGTGTTTCCGAGCACCGGTCCCTGATCAGTGCACCTGCGCACCGACGAAGTCCAGCACCAGCTCAACCACCCGCTCCGGCTCATCCAGGGACAGCACGTGGCCAGCCTCGGGCAGCACCTCGACCCGGGTGATGTTGGGCAACCCGGCCAGCCGCTCCCGCAGCGAGTCCAGGTCGTTGAGCCTGCTCTTGCCGCCGAGCACCACCAGGCTCGGCCTGCTCAACCCGGACAGCTGCGCCTCGGTGTAGAGCTGAGGCAGGGGCAGCACCTGCCGGAAGCCGACCAGCTTTGGCAGCAGCCTGCGGAAGACCTCCGACCGCAGCGTCCCGTTGACCAGCCACCGCGACCCCCACTCCCGCACCCGGCGCGGGGTTAACAGGAACAACGCGCAGGCCAGGTTCCACCTGATGAACCGCCAGCCGATCTTCTCGAACCCCGGCGGGTCCAGCAGCGACACCGAGGCCACCCGCTCCGGCGCGCGCAGGGCCGTGCGCACCGACACCCACGCCCCGTGGGACATCCCCACCAGGTGCGACCGCTCGACCTCGAGCCCGTCGAGCACCTCCACCAGCCACGCGGCCAGATCCTCACCGTCGAGCACCGGCCGCTCGGGCAGGTGATGCCCAGGTTCGGCGATGGTCTCCGGGGAGAAGACAGTGTGCGCCGCGCTCAGCCGCCCGATGATGTTGCTGTAGGTCAGCGGCAGGCCGCCGGAGGGCGCCACCAGCACGATCGGGATGCCGTCGCCGGTGCCGTTGCGCTGCACCCTGGTGGTGCCGAAGGCGGTGCGCACCTCGGTGAAGTCCGTGGCCGACGGCCAGAACTCGGCCATCAGCTCGTCGTAGGTCCGGATGAAGTCCTCACGCGCCCGCTCGGTCCGAAAGCCGGCTCGCTTCGTCTTGCTCACCTGCGCCCCCCTCACATCATTCACCACAGCAACCCCCGTCACTGTCCGTTATGATACGAACGTACCATGATGCTGAGTGTCGTAGGGTGTGCGCCGTGCCAAAACTGGTTGATCATGAGCAGCGCCGTGCCGAGATCGCCGAGGCGTTGCTGCGCATCGCCGGCACCCGTGGCCTGCACGCCGCCAGCATGCGCGAGGTCGCCGCCGAAGCCGGCGTCTCACTGCGCCTGGTGCAGTACTACTTCCACACCAAGGAAGAGCTGCTGCTCAACGGGCTGACCCGCCTGGTCGACAAGCTCAACGAGCGCATACTCGACCGCATCCGCAAGGCGGGCCTGCCGCCAACGCCACGCAGCATCCTGTACGCGGCCCTGATCGGCCTGCTGCCCACAGACGAGGACAGCCGCCGAGTGCAGCTCACCCTGGTCGCCTACCAGGCCCTGATGATCTCCGACCCGGCATTCGCCAGCCGCAACTTCGGCACCACCCCGGACAAGCTCGAGCAGTACCTGGCTGGCCAGATCCGCCTGGCCCAGGAGGCAGGCGAGATCGACGCCGACCGGGACCCGGCGATCACCGCCACCACCCTGGTGGCGCTCACCGGCGGCCTGGTCTCCAGCGTCATCGGTGGACAACGCGACGGCGCGGCGGCCGAGCGCGTCCTCCGCGACCACCTGGATCGCCTGTTCACCGAGCAGCCCGAACCGTCGGCATGATGCTCAGGTGCCGTTCGTCATCGGCAGTCACTCCTTTCGTACTCGCACTCCGAACACTGTCGGTGTCGGAGCTCCACCCTCGCCGAAGCGCTCCAGCATCAGGCCGGCGGCCAGGAAGTCGTGGAGCAGGTCCGGCAGTGGGCGGTGGGTGGCGCCCACCTTGTCGCGCAGCCCCTCTGCGGTCCACGACGCGGTCGTCCAATGGGCGTCCCGGTAACCGGGCTTGATCACTATGGCCGCCGGGTCAGACCGGTCAGCAAAGCCGCCGCAGAAACACGGGTGCACCCCGAGGTGGACGAATACGCCGCCAGGACGCAGAACTCGGGCCACCTCGCGAAGCACCGCCGGATAGCCGGGCATGTCGGTATGGGTGAGCACCGTCATGACGGCCGCCAGTGAACTGTCGGCGATGGGTAGGCATTCGGCGTCGGCCTGAGCCACGGGCAGTTTCGCCGACGCATGACGGAGCATACCGCAGGAAATGTCGAGTCCAAACGGATCCCAGCCCAGTGCGCGCAGTCGATCGGCATGCGCGCCGGTTCCGCAGCCTATTTCCAGGCACGGTCCGCCGCCTGAGCCGAGCAGGTCGGCCAGCAGCGCGGTCAGCTCCAGCGGATCGGAATCCCGTTGTGCGGCAAGGAAGTCGTGCTCGTACCAGTCGGCGATGTCGTCGTAGTGGGCGCGCATACATACACCAAAGCGGACGCAATGGTCCATATGCGACCGATTCTTCGCTGGGTGAACACCGAATGACACGATTGGGTCAGAAAGACCTAAGAACCGGTGATCAATTCGAATTCGCCATTTCGACCGTGTATGACTGATCTCAGGCCGACGCGGTTGGCTGGACGGACCGGCAACGAGACGTCCAGTGCAGCCAAGGTGGTGCGAAGCGGTTCCGGATCCGGGGACATCGCGTGCAGCTCCACCAGCGGCGCCACCGGAAGGTTCCCGGCAGGGTGTGCCGTGTCACCCCAGTCGATCAGGAACGGGACGACCCCAGTGCCTGGCGGGGTGAGCCGCCAGCTCAGTCGCCGTCCATCGGTGGTGACACGTCCCATTGCCTGCGGTGTACCCGGATCAACACCGCGGGCGCGGGCGGCGGCCACGCTCGCGTCGATGTCCGTGACGCGGGCGGCCCAGGTCATCAGGCTGGGTCCGGTCAGCGTGCCGAGTCCGAACACGGTCGGCTCGGCCACGCGGTCCGGATCCGGTCCGATGATCTCCAAAAAGGCCTGCTCACCCAGACCGAGCAAGTAGTTCGCCGTCCCCCACGCTTCATGGCGTCCGCCTGGTACCGGGCGGACGCCGGAAAGGAGGTGCACCAGGCCGACTGTGCCGGCCAGGTCCGGCGTCGCCAGCACGAGGTGGTCGAGCATTGGGTCCCCCGTTCCCTTGACATCCCGGCACCGTCATACCAGATTGCCGCTGACTGATTGATCAGCCACAGCGCCTGGAGGTGGCAGTGCGGCCCTCGGGAGCCCGCTGCGGCGGGTATCCGCCCGCTGACGCAGGTGGCATCCGCGGGGCAAGCGGCCCCCGCGGCGCTGCCAGCCGTTGATGTGCGACAGCGCGGTGAGTGACGGCGTGCTGGGGGCTGTTGCCGGGGTCAAGGCCTGCTGGAGTGAGTCAGACGGCGGTCTCATCACCTACTGGAGTGCACGAGTGTTGCTGTGCGCGTTCGGTGGGCCGCAGTCAGCGGGTGAGTTCGCGGACCGAGTTGCGGACTCGGCCGCGCGGGCCGTTCGTGCTGAAGGCGGGCTGGATCGAGCAGGACGCGGTGCGGTCGGATCCGGTGGCGATGCCGGCCGCTTACGACGAGATGGTGGGGCGGTGGCCTGTCCGGGGGTGCGGACGGCTGCCTTGCTTGGGGATGGTGGGGTGATGTTCACCGTGGCCGAGTTGGCCACGGCGGTGCAGCTGAGGCTGGCGTTGCCGGTGCTGGTGGTGGACAACGCCGGGTACGGGGAGATCAAGGCGGAGATGGTGGCTCGGGCGGATCCGGTGCACGCGGTGGACCTGCCTTCGCCGGATTTCGCGGCGAGGGGGCGGGCGTTGGGGTGTCATGGGGTTCAGGTGGTGGGGGCGGCGGAGTTGCGGGTGGAGCTGGCTCGGGCGTTCAGGGCGGATCGGCCGACGGTGTTGGACCTGCCGGAGGAGCCCGTGTCAGAGGAGCTGGGGTCAGAGGAACCGGGGTCAGCGCAGGGGTAGGCGGCAGACCTCGGTGAGGCTGGTTTCGCTGGCGCGCTCGAAGGTCAGGGTGGCCTCGGTGGCGGTGAGGTTGAGGGTCGCGAGCAGGTTGCCGAAGTGGGGGCCGGTGATCTTGGTCCAGTGGGTGGGCTGGGCGGGGACGCCGGAGAGGCGGGCCCAGGCGTGCGACAGCGCGGTCAGGGGGTGCCACCAGGCCAGGCGCAGGGCCGGTTTGAACAGGTCCGGTTCGGCGTTGCGCAGTGGGGAGCAGGTCAGCTGGTGCACCGGGGCCTGCTCGGTGGTGCGGGCGACGTAGCTGTGGTGGACGTCGCCGGAGAGCACCGCGACCGTGCCATCGGTCTTGGCCGCGGTCTGGTGCAGCAGCCGGGAGAGCTGGTCGAAGGACTCGCGGAAGCTGGCCCAGTGGTCGAAGTCGCCTGCCTGGCGGATGCGTTCGGCCAGGCGGCCGCGCCAGCCGGGGCGGTGCGCGGCGTGCTCGTTGCGGGCCTGCAGGTGGTGGATCACCGGCGGCAGCAGCCAGGGCAGGGAGCTGCCGACGAGCAGGTGGCGGTACTCGCTGCCCGCGCCGTCGAGCTGGGCGGTGAGCCAGGCGAACTCCTCGTCGTCGAGCATCTTGCGGCGGCCGCCGGTGAGGATGCGGCCCGCGCGGCTGTCCACCATGAGCAGGCGGACCGGGCCGAAGTCGCGGCAGTAGCTCCACTGGGCGTGCTTGTGCTCGCCGATCTCGGTGTCCCAGCGAGCGGCGTGGGACTCCAGCAACTCCTGGGCGTCAGCCCCGTGCAGGGCCAGGACCTGCTGGTACAGCTCGTCCTTGGCCAGCGCGGTCGGCGCCAGGTTGCCCAGGTGCTGGTAGACCCAGTACGAGGCCAGTGCGCCGCGGGCCCGCTTGGCCCACCAGGGTTTGGCGGCCATCTCCTGCCGCCAGATCTCCGAGGTGTTCCAGTCGTCGCGGACGTCGTGGTCGTCGAAGATCATCGAGGTGGGCACGGTGGAGAACAGCCAGCGGACCTCGGGTTCGGTCCAGCTCTCCCGGTAGAGCTGGGTGTACTCCTCGAAGTCGGCGACCTCCACTCCCGGCGGCTGGCTGAGGTCGCGGCGCTGCTTGAGGTACTGCTGGGTGCGGTCGGTGGTCTCATCGGCGTAGATCTGGTCGCCGAGCAGCAGCAGCGCCTCCGGCCGTTCCCGCACCGGCTGCGTGATGAGGCGGTTGGCCAGCGCGGACAGTGCGCAGTAGCCGACCTTGGCCCGTCGCTGGGCGTCCTCGGGCTGGGCGAAGCGGCAGGAGCCGAAGGAGACTCGTACGGGGTGGTCGGAGTGGGTGGGCAGGGTGCGGATGACGCTGGGCGGGTAGGCCGAGCCGGCCTGTGGCCACACCGCTTCGCCGTCGAGGTGGACCTGGTACTCGTGTTCGGTGTCCGGGGTCAGGCCGCTGATCACGACCAGCGCGTAGTGGTGGCCGGCGACCTGGAAGGTGGTGGCTTCGGCGTCGAGCACCCGGACGGTGCCGGGGCGGTCGGTCTCCACCCAGACGGTGGCCGAGTTGTCATCGACGTGGCGCAGCAGCGGACCGAGTACGAGGTTGGGCACGCTGCCTTGTTTATCGCATCGGCGGCGGGGGCGGTGCGGCGCTCCAGGCATCGATGTCGCGGTGCAGGGCGGCCTTGGTGGTGGCTGGGGCGAAGGAGGCGTCCACGGCGTCGCGGGCCAGGTCGGCCAGTTGCGGGTCGGTCAGGCCGAAGGTGTCGCGGGCCTGCTGGTACTCCTCGGTGAGGGTGGTGCCGGTGAAGTTGGGGATGTCGGTGTTGAGGGTGACCACCAGTCCGGCGGCGAGCAGGTCGGGCAGCGGGTGGCCGGCCAGGTTCGGGACCAGGCCGAGGGTGACGTTGGAGGAGGGGCAGACTTCCAGGGGGATGCCGCGGTCGGCGACCTCGGCGGTCAGCTCGCGGTCCTCCAGCACGCGGAAGCCGTGGCCGAGGCGTTCGGTGTGCCCGAGGGTCAGCGCTTCCCGGATGCTGTCCGCGCCGCAGCACTCACCCGCGTGGTGCACCTGGTGCAGGCCCGCGTCCTTGGCTTCCCCGATGACCTGGGCGAACGGGGCCAGCGGGTAGGTCTCCTCCCCCGCCATGTCCAGCCCGATCACCCGCTCCGGGAACCTGCGGGCCAGCTCCAGGGTGCGGCGGGCCCGTTCGACGGAGCGGCGGCGGGAGTGGTCGAGGATGACCTGGACCTCGATGTTGTGCTCGGCCTCGCCCTCGGCCAGTCCTTCCAGCACCGCGGTCAGTGGCATGGCCAGGTCGCCGAGGCGTTCGCCGTGCGCGGCGGCGGTGAACCGGATCTCGGCGTAGCGGGTGCCCTGGGCGGCCTCGTCGGCGCAGAACTCCCTGGCCAGGCGGCGGAAGTCGGCCGGGTCGCGCAGGCAGTCACGGATGCGGGAGTTGGCGTCGGCGAAGGCGCGGAAGCCCTGGAAGGCGGAGCCGCTGGGCAGCTCGACCCCGTGCCGGGCGGCCAGTTCGCGGAGGGTGGCCGGGCGCAGGGTGCTTTCCAGGTGCACGTGCAGATGGGCCTTGGGCAGTGCGCGCAGATCCCGCATGGCCGCAGCTTAAGCATCCGGGGCGGGTGGCGCCGCCGAATTACGGGTCAGTCGAACCAGCCTAGCCAGGGGCATTCCAGGGCGAACCAGTAGTCGAGCACCACAGCTGGGGTATCGGGCGGCAGGTCCTCGGAAAGGTGCATGCCGGCAGCGTGCTACCTCCAGCTAGGTGGAGGTCAAGGCAGTGAGGTCAGGGCAGTGGGGCGAGGTGTTGTGCCGCGGTGCGCGCCACCGCCTCGGCCAGTGCGGTCAGCGGCGGCGAGTCCAGTTTCCACTGCTGCCAGTACAGCGGCACGTCCACCGGGTGCGCCGGGGCGAGGTCGGTCAGCAGGCCGCGGGCGGCGTGGTCACCGGCTTGCACGTCCGGGATCATGCCCCAGCCCAGGCCCTGCACGACCGCGGCCAGGAAGATGTCGGAGGCGGGCACCAGGTGCTGGCGGCTGCTGGGGTCGCGGCCGGTGCGGGCGCGGGCGAACTGGTGCTGCAGGTCGTCCTTGCCGTCGAAGAGCACCACCGGCGCCTCGGGCAGCAGCTCGGCCAGCGGGCCGCCGGTGAGCCAGCGCTCGACGAAGGCCGGGTTGGCCATCGCGCGGTAGCGCATCCGGCCCAGCGGTCGCACCGAGCAGCCCTGCACGGGTTCCGGGCTGGAGGTGACCGCGGCCAGCACCAAGCCCTCGCGCAACAGGTCGGTGGTGTGGTCCTGGTCCTCGCGGCGCAGCGCGAAGCAGACCTGGAGGTGCTCGGGGACCCTGGTCAGCGCGGTGAGGAACCAGGTGGCCAGCGAGTCGGCGTTGACCGCGACCGGCAGCACCGTGGGCCTGCCGTCCTCGGGCAGGCCGAGCTCGGCGCGGGCGTCGTGGGCGAGCAGCGCGAGCTGCCGGCCGAAGCGGGCCACCACCTCGCCGGAGGGGGTGAGCCGGACCGGTTTGGCGCGTTGCAGCAGCACCCGGCCGACCCGCTGTTCCAGGGCCTTGATCCGCTGGCTGACCGCGGAGGGGGTGACGTGCAGGGCGCGGGCGGCGGCCTCGAAGGTGCCCTCGTCGACCGCGGCCAGCAGGGTGCGGACCTGGTCGAAGGGCAGCTCGTCCATCACGATGGCTAATGATAGTGAAGAATCTTTAGCTGGCCTGCTGGATCCGCACTCCTTAGCGTCAAGAACGTGTACGGATACTTGACACCGCTGGCCGCCGGACTGGGCACCGGGTTGTCCCTCATCATCGCGATCGGTTCGCAAAACGCGTTTGTGCTGCGCCAGGGCCTGCGCCGGGAGCACGTGCTGCCAGTGGTGGGCATCTGCGCGGTCTCCGACGCGGTGCTGATCGTGGCCGGGATCAGCGGTATCGGCGGGCTGCTGACGCTGTGGCCGGCCGCGCTGACCGTGGTCGGCTGGGCCGGGGCGATCTTCCTCATCGGCTACGGCCTGCTCGCCGCGCGCCGGGCGCTGCGCCCGGCAGCCCTGCACGCCGGGGGCGCCGGGGGCGGTTCGCTGCGGGCCGCCGTGCTCACCTGCCTGGCGCTGACCTGGCTCAACCCGCACGTCTACCTGGACACCGTGCTGCTGCTGGGCTCGGTCGGCAACGGCTACGGGCAGGCCCGCTGGTTCTTCGCCGCGGGTGCGGTGGCAGGCAGCCTGCTGTGGTTCGGGGCGCTGGGCTTCGGGGCGCGCTCGCTGTCGGGGGTGTTCGCCCGGCCGGTGGCCTGGCGGGTGCTGGACTCGCTGATCGCGGTGACCATGCTGGCCCTGGGGGTCACGATGGCCGTGCGCGCCTCGGCGTGACGGCCATCGTGACCAGGGCTCAGGCCCGCCGGTACTGCGCGGCCGAGCCGACGGTGGCCGGGTCCTCGTAGCTGCCCGGCTTGCCGCGGTCGACGTGGAAGGTGGTCAGCGTGCTGACCGGGGAGTCGGCCACCTTGCGGTCGCCGATCACCCGCATGTGGGTGGACCAGCGCCGCGGGGTGACCTCGTAGACGTCGTAGCCGTAGCGGTTGCCCTCGAAGTACTTCAGGTGCGGGTTGGCCTTGCCCATCACCGGCCCGTTGGTCTTGTTCCACTCCGCGGAGTAGGCGCCGGAGGTGACCGAGTGCGCGGTGAACTCGGTGCCGATGACCGGGGCGTCGGGGTTGTCGAAGTCCGGGCGGATGTCGTCGACGAAGGCGGAGTGCCAGTCGCCGGTGATCACCACCAGGTCCTCCAGGCCCTTGCGGTGGGCCTGGCCGAGCACGCTGTCGCGCTCGGTGCGGAAGCCGTCCCACTGGTCGGTGAAGTAGTAGCCGCCGCCGGGTTTGGCCAGCTGGCTGAGCATGATCGAGTTGACCCAGCAGTGCCAGGCGTCGCTGGGCGAGTCGATCTGGCGGCCCAGCCAGGCGCGCTGCTCGGCGCCGAGGATGGTGCCATCGGGCAGGTTCTGCGCAGAGCGGTACTGACGCAGGTCCAGGATGGACAGGTCGAGCAGGTCGCCCCAGCGGCGCTGCCGGTAGATCTGGATGTCCGGCAGGCCGGTGTCGGCGCGCGCGGGCATGTGCTCGTACCAGGCCTGGTAGGCCGCGGCGCGGCGCTTGACGAACGGCGCGGAGCCCTCGGTGCCGCTGTGGTCGTTGACCACCTCGTGATCATCCCAGGTCAGGTACCAGGGGTGCGCGGCGTGCGCCTCCCGCAGGGAGGGGTCGCCCTTGTAGAGGGCGTGCCGCTTGCGGTAGTCGGCCAGGGTGAGGATCTCCGGGCCGTCGTGGTCGCGGATGTGGCTGCCGCCGACCTTGCCGTGCTCGTAGATGTAGTCGCCCAGGTGCACCACGAAGTCCAGGTTCTCCCTGGCGATGCCGCGGTGGGCGGCGTAGAGGCCGTCGTGGAAGGCCTGGCAGTTGGCCGAGGCGAACCGGACCTTGTCCACCCGGCCGACCGGGGCGGTGCGGGTGCGGCCCAGGCGGCTGCGCTGGCCGAGGGCCTCGAAGGCGTAGTAGTAGGTGCGGCCGGGCCGCAGGCCGTGCACCGGCACGTGCACGCTGTGCCCGAGCAGCGAGGTGGCCGGGGTGGTGCCGCAGGCGACCGTGCGGCGCAGTTCGCGGTCCTCGGCCACGGTCCACTTGACCTCGACCGCGGCGGGCAGTGGCTGTTCGGCGGCCAGCGGGTCGGGGGCCAGGCGGGTCCAGAGCACCACGCTGGTGGGCATCGGATCGCCGGAGGCCACGCCGAGGGTGAAGGGTTTCGGGTCGTAGGAGACGCCGAGGTCGGCGGCCGCGGCGTAGGCCTGGGCCGGGGTGAGCGCGCTGGACAGCGGCCACACGGTGCCCAGTGCGCCTGCGGCGGCCGCGCCGCGGAGCAGGGTGCGTCGGTTCAGCATCAGCGGGCTCCCACGGTCAGGCTGAGGTTGTCCGCGTAGCCGTCGTTGGACGTGCCACTGCCGGAGCGGGTGAACAGCAGGGTGATCCGGGCGCGGGTGCTGCCCGCGGGGACCGGGCCGGTGGTGGTCTGCTCGACCAGGCCGGTGCGCAGGCCGCGTTCCTGGGCGGTGACCGGGCCGAGCACGGCCAGGCCGATCGGGTAGCCGGTGTGGTCCAGGAACTCCACTGACAACCGGACCCCGTCCTGCTGGGTGGCGTAGCCGCCGAGCCAGCCGGAGAGCCGGAACACCGAACCCGGGGGCAGCCGCACGGTCTGGGTGAGCCGGGTGCGCGGGCTGTTGCCGCCGCTGAGGAACTGCGCGCCCCGGTCGGCCGGGCCGGGATCGCTGGTGGTGGGGTAGCCGCCGCCCGCGGCGTAGCGGATCAGCGCGGGGGCGCCCTCGACGGTCTGCCAGCCGGGCACCGTCGGCGTGGGCTCCCCCGCGCCGCCGGTGCCGCGCTCGGCGTCGCCGTTGTTGATCAGGTTCACCGGTGACCTGCCTCCTGGATTCGGGAACGGCGGGATTCTGCCGACCGTAAGAGGTGTTCCGGTGAACGGAACATGGCCGTTGGTCGTGGACTTTTCAGTGCCTGGGGGCGGGGTGTGGCAGATAACGGCGCCAGGCCGGGCTCTCCTGGACGCCGGTGAAGGCCAGGTGGGCGGCCGGGTCGGTCCACTCGGCGTAGTTGCGCACGCCGGTGCCGTCGGCGCTGAGGTGGAAGTGCGCGGCCAGCAGCCCCGGGATCCGCACCCCTTCGGCCTCGGCCTGCTCCCCGGCGGCGAACATCTCGTCGACGAAGTCGCGCTGGCGCTGGGCGTCCGGGCGGTCGAAGTCGATCGCGGCGATGACCACGCACCCGGCCGGTCCGGTGGCGTCGACCTGGCTGCGGTAGCGGCGGTACTCCGCCAGCGGGACCGGCGCGGTCGCGGCGTGCGCGCGGGCGGCGGCGCTGGTGGCCCACTGCGAGTAGTGCAGCAGGCTGGCGCCGTCGGTGCCGAGGTAGTGCGCGCGGGCCAGGCAGCCCTCCGGCAGGGGCTCGGCGGTGAGCCGGTCGAGTTCGGCGGTGGGGTCGGCGCTGGTCCACTGGCCGATCAGGGCCACGGCGGCGTCCGGGCGGGTGAGGTCGGGGAGCATGGGCGCAGCCAACCAACCCCACCTGTGGTGCTCAACCGAGTTAGCCGATCCGCAGGTCACGGCGCTGGATGAGGACCAATCCGGCGGCGGCGAACAGCGCGGCCACCCCGAGCAGGGCCAGCGCGGCGGCGCCATCGAAGGGCTGGGCCGGGAGCAGGGCCTGGTGCCGGAACGGGGAGAGGTCGAGCAGCCAGGCGGGCAGGCCGGCCAGTGGTCCGAACAGGGTGAGCACGAACCCGGCCATCGGCAGCAGGGTGCCGAGGGCGGCCGCCCAGCGGGGCAGCACCGCGACGAGCAGGGTGGCCGCTCCGGCGAACACGGCGGCGGCAGGCAGGGTGTTCAGCGCGGCGGCGACCAGCACCGAGGTGTCGTGGCCGCCACTGGCCCACCAGGACAGCGCGGCCGCGGATCCGGCGACGGTGGCGGTCAGGGTCGCGGCCAGCAGGCCTGTGAGCAGGTGCGCGCCCAGCCAGCGGGACCTGGTCAGCGGGCGGGCCAGCAGCACCTCGGCCTGGCCGGTGCGTTCCTGTTCGCGGGCGCTGACCACGGCCTGGGCGGCGACCAGGGCGATGAGCAGGCCGATGATCTGGAACAGGGTGGCCAGGAACGCCTCGGTGAACCGCCGCTCGCCGCCGGAGATCGCCGCGAGCATCGCGCCCAGCTGGGAGTTTCCGGCCAGGATGCCGGAGACGCCGTCCACGATCGCGCCGATGGAGGCGGCCAGCACGGCCAGGCCGAGGGCCCAGCCGAGGATGGCTCCGGTGTGCAGGCGCAGGGTGAGCAGTTCGACCGCGCGCAGGGACCGGCCGTGCGCGGGGCCGGGGCGGGCGTGCAGCAGTCCGGCGCCGAGGTCGCGGCGCGCCTCCATGGCCAGGGCGGCGGCGATGGTCAGCGCGGTGAGGCCGAGCAGCAGCAGGAGCGGCCAGGCGCGGTCGGTGGTGTAAGGATCCACCCGCTGGGCCCAGCCGAGCGGGCTCAGCCAGCGCAGCCAGGAGACGTCGGCGTTGGCGTCGGCGAGGGTGCGCAGCAGGTAGCCGGTGGCCAGCGCCGCGCCGGTGAGGCCGCTGACCGCGCGGCGGGAGGTGGCCAGCTGACTGGCCAGCGCGGCGAGGCCCAGGTGAGCGAGTCCGGCCCCGGCGCAGGCGGCCCCGAAGAGCACCGCACCCAGCGCCGGAGTGCCCTCGGCGAGCATCACCGTGGTGATCACCGCGCCGAGCAGCAGGGTGCCGGTGCCAACCACGAGCAGGGCGGAAGTCAGCGGCGCGGTGCGGCGCACGGCTCCGGCCCAGAGCGCCTCGCGCAGGCCGTTCTCCTCATCGCCCCTGGTCAGCTGGGCGAGGGTGAGCAGGGCGAACAGCGCGATGACCACGCACTCGAACTGCCCCATCCGCCAGGTGACGAACCCGCCGAGGGTGCCGATATCGCCGGGCGCGCCCAGGGTGGCGTAGAGCGCGGGCTGACTGGCCAGCGCGGCGATGGTGGCCTCGCGCTGGGCCGGGTCGGGAAAAGCTTCCTGGTAGGCGGCGATGCCGACGATCATCAGCACACCGATCGCCGCGCCCCAGGACAGAGTGCGCAACCAGACCCGGCGCAGGGTAAGCCGCAGCAGCAGCGCGTTCACCGGCCCGCCTCGGTGTAGTAGCCGAGGAAGAGCTCCTCCAGGGTGGGTGGCCTGCTGGTCAGGGTGTGCACCCCGGCGGCGGCCAGTGCGGTCAGCAGCTCGTCCATGGCGCCGGGCTGGGCGCGGCAGGTCAGCCGGTAGCGGCCGTCCTCGGACTGGGTGAGGGTGGCGCCGGTGACGCCGGGCAGGCCGTCGGTCTGCACCGTGCGGGCCAGTTCGGCTTCCACGGTGTAGGCGGAGAGGTGCCGCAGCTCGGCCAGGCTGCCGCTGTCGACCAGTTCGCCGGCGCGGACCACGCCGACCCGGTCGCAGATCGACTCGACCTCGCCGAGGATGTGCGAGGACAGGAACAGCGTGCGGCCGTCCTCGCGGGCCTCGCGCACGCAGTCCCGGAAGGTCTCCCCCATCAACGGGTCCAGGCCGCTGGTGGGCTCGTCCAGGATGAGCAGTTCGGCTCCGGTGGCGAAGGCGGCGACCAGGGCGACCTTCTGCCGGTTGCCCTTGGAGTAGGTGCGGCAGCGCAGCGAGGGGTCCAGCTGGAACCGCTCGATCAGCTCGGCCCGCCGGGCCGTCTCGCCGGGGCTGCCGTGCAGGTGCAGCAGCGCGTCGATGGCCTGGCCGCCGGTGAGCTGCGGCCACAGCGCGACATCGCCTGGCACATAGGCGATCCGGCGGTGCAGGGCCATCGCCTGCCGCCGCACGTCCAGTCCGAGCACGGTAGCCCGGCCGGACGTGGGGCGCAGCAGGTCGAGCAGGATGCGGATGGTGGTGGTCTTGCCCGCGCCGTTGGGCCCGAGGAAGCCGAAGACCTCACCGGTGCGGACCTGGAGGGTCAGCGCGTCCAGGGCGCGCCGCCTGCCGTAGTCCTTGGTGAGGTTGTCGATGTCGATCGCGACTTCGCCCATGGGCGAGATCATCCACCTCGCGGATTCACCCTGCGCGTCGGATCGGTATCCAGGTGGGCACGGCTTCATCTCGCAGGAACTCGCCCACGATCTCCCGGCAGCGCAGGGGTTTCTCCTCCAGCAGCGCGTGCGAGGTGCCGGGCACCACGGCCAGCTCGGAGTCCGGGATGCCGCGGTAGAGCGCGAGGGTGTGCTCCAGGCTGATGATGTCGTCGTCGGCGGCCACCACCAGTGTGCGCACGCCGATCCTGGCCAGGTCCTCGGTGGTGAGCAGCTGCTCGGCCGCGGCGGAGGCGGCGAGCTTGGCCAGCACCACCTGGAGGTGCTCCGGCGGATGCGGGGCCACCTCGGCGTAGGCGCGGGTGATCACCTCGGGGATCTCGCCGCCGGGCTCCGGGGTCATCAGCCAGCCCGAGTGGTCGTAGGCCCCGCTGATCAGCACCAGCTTGCGCACCAGGTCCGGCCGCCGGTGCGCGAGCAGCAGGGCGACCACCGCGCCGTCGCTGTACCCGGCCAGGTGCACCGGCCCGCCGACCACGGTCTCGATGAACTCGATCATGTCGGCGGCCATCAGGTCGTGGCTGATCGGGCCCTCGACGTCGGGGGTGTGGCCGTGGCCCCGACGTTCGGGCAGGTAGAGGCGGAACTGCTCGGCGAGGGCGTCCAGGTTGCCCGCGAAGCAGCGGGCGTCGGTCATGCCGCCGTGGAAGAGGACAAGGGGTTCGCCGTCGCCGCGGACGTCGTACCAGGTGGGCACGCCGTTGACGGTCACCGTGTCAGGCATTGGTCAGCTGCTCTCAGTCGGCGAGCCGGAAGGCCAGCTGGGTGGACCACTTGGTCATGTCGGGTTCTTCCTGCGGGTTGGTCAGGAAGCTCTCGAGCCGGCTGCCCCAGTGCTCACCGCGGTCGGAGGTGCGCCGGTCCCAGGTCAGGTTCTGCTTCTCGGCCCACGTGAGCAGGTTCTCGGTGACCTCGATCAGCTGGTCGGGGTGGCCGGTGTGGGTGAGCGTGACGTAGCGCCCGGCGGGCAGCTCGCCGGGGGTGATGTCGCCTTCGCCGGTCATCGGCTCGGCGGTGGGCACCCCGGCCTCCACCACGAGCTCACCCGCCATGTCGATGACGTGGTAGCGGAAGAACGGGGCGCCCGCGAGGTTCCCGCCCCGGCCCACGATCAGGCCGATGATCTCGCCGATGCGGTCGGCGACGAGGTGGAAGCTGGTCATGGTGACCGTGGCGGTGACACCCAGGTAGGGCTGGGCGGCGCGGGTCTCGATCTGCGGTTCGGTCAACGGAGTTCCCTTTCGCATCCGGCTGTCGGTCACCCGACGAACGAGCCTGCCGCAGATCGACACCCCGGGCAGGGCGAATCAGGGCATCGCGGTGATCCAGTCGAGCGCGACGCCCGGTCCGGGCAGGGCGGCGATCTCGCTGGCGAACTTCTGGGTACGTTCGGCGTATCCAGGGTCGGTGAGCAGCGCGGCCGCGGCGGCCCGGATCTGCTCCGGGGTGGCGGTGGTCGGGTCGAGGTGGCTGCCGAGGCCGAGCGCGGCGCAGCGGGCGGCGTTGTGCGGCTGGTCAGCGCCCATCGGCAGCAGCAGGCTGGGCAGACCGTGGGCCAGCGCGCCGGTGACGCTGCCGGAGCCGCCGTGGGAGACGACCAGGTCGCAGTACGGGAGCACCTCGGCCTGGGGCAGGTAGCGCTCGATCCGGACGTGGGCGGGCTGCGGGCCGAACTCGGCGGGGTCGAGGTGACGGCCGAGGGTGACCAGCACCGCGGCGTCCAGTTCGCGCAGGCCGGTGAGCACCCGGTGGAACAGGTCGCCGGACTCGCGGTTGAAGATCGTGCCGAGGGTGAAGTAGATCGTCGGGCGGCCGGGGATGACCCAGTCCGGGGTCTCGGCCGGGCGCTGCGGGATAAGGGGTCGGAAGGCGCGGGCGGTGGCGGGCAGCGGGTCGGCCGGGTCGCGGAAGGACAGCGGCAGCGGGGACAGGACCAGGCGGCGCAACGCGTTCAGGTCCGGATCCGGTGGCAGGCCGTGGGCGGCGCGCAGCTCGTGCAGCGGCTCACCGACCACCTCGGTGGTGGCGAAACCACCGGCGGGCATGCACGTGTTGGTGGCGCAGGGCAGGCCGAGCACCTCGGCCGCGATGCCGGTGGCGTAGTCGGTCTCGTCCCTGACCAGCACGTCCGGCCGCCACTGCCGGATCAGCTCCAGCTTGCCGGGCAGCTGGTCGGTGGTGATCCGCCTGCCGAAGGCCTCGCGCAGGTCGCGGCGTTCCCGTTCCGGGTCGATGGGCGCGAGCGGGGTGATCTCGCTGCGCTGGTCGGGGCCGCCGGAGCCCACTGGGAAGGCGGTGAACCCGGCGGCCTCGACCACCTCGTGCAGCATGTGCCCGGTGGCGAAGGCGATGGTGTGCCCGGCGGATTGTGCTGCCCGGGCAAGGGGTTTGAGCGGTTCGAAGTGTCCGTTGCCGCCGACGAAGCTGAACAGGATGCGCACAACCGGCCAGCCTGCCAGCCTCAGCTCGGCGGCCGCCAAGGTTCGCCGCAGAACTCCAGGTTGATCACGTTGACCATGTGCAGCACCTGCTTGCCGTCCTTCGGGCTGAACAGCGAGCTGGAGATGATCACCTGCCGTTTCGCGTCGGCGGTGGCGAAGGCCATGGTCGAGTAGCCGGGGATGGCGCCGGTGTGCCCCCACAGCCGCACGCCGCAGGTGGTGCTCATCTCCTCGATGCCCAGGCCGTAGCGCGGCCAGGCCGGATGGCCGGTGCTCACGGCCTCGGTGCGCATCCGCTCGACCAGCCGGGCCGGGAGCAGACGGCCCTCGGCGAGCGCGGTCTGGAAGCGCCGGAGATCGTCCACAGTGGACACCGCGCCGTAGGCGGCCCAGGCGAAGGAGGGGTCCAGGTGGGTCAGCTCGGTCCGGGGACCGGGGTCGATCCGGTAGTGGCCGGAGGCGTGCGGGCCCCACAGCAGCGGCAGCCGGGGCAGCTCGCTGGCGTGCATGCCCGCGGGCCGGAACACCCGGTGGCGCAGCTGGTTCGCCAGGCCGTCACGGGTGACGCGCTCGATGAGCAGGCCGAGCAGGATGTAGTTGGTGTTGGCGTACTTCCAGCTGCCGGGCTGGCCGTGGCCGAGTGCGTTGGCGGTGCGCACCAACTGTTCCGGGGTGAACCGGCGGTGGACGTAGTCCGCGGGGTCGGCGAACTCGGGCGCGCCGATGTAGTCGGTCAGGCCGCTGGTGTTGTGCAGCAGTTGCTCGACGCGGATGTCCTCGCCGCCAGGGACCAGGCCGGGCAGCCGCTGGCCGAGGGTGTCGGTCAGCGCCAGCTCGCCCTTGTCCACCAGTTGCAGCAGCACGGTGGCCACCAGCATCTTGGTCAGGCTGGCGATCCGGAACCGGCCCTGCGCCGGCACGGGCGCGCCGGTGTCCAGGTCGGCCACGCCCGCCTGCGCCCGGTGCACCTGGTCGCCGTTGTGCACGGCGAGCATGACGCCGGGCACGCCCGCGGCGACCATGCCGTCGAGTTCACGCTGGAGGTCCGGGCGGGTGTCCGCGGCGGCGGTGCCGGGGGTGAGCAGGGTGGCGGCGAGGACGAGCGCGAGGACCCTGCGTGGAGTTGATCTCACACGCCGAAGCTAGCGAGGCGTTGCTGAGAGCCTTCACAGCCAGAGGTCGACGACCACCGCGTCGAACTGCTCGCTGAACCGGCCACTCGGACTGGCCTGCGCCAGCAGTCGCCGCAGCCGGTCCTCGAACTCCGCGCGGCGGTCGCCGAAGAGGTGCGGGGCCGAGCTGGACAGGGAGAACACCGCGGCGACGACCTCATCGGGCGTGCGGATGGCCACCTGGCCGGGCACCTCGATCCGCCTCGGACCGGTGAACCCGGCGGCGCGGTAGACCTCGGCCTCGCCCCCGGCGGTGCCCTGCGGCAGGTGACCCTGGCCCGCGCGACGCACCGGGCCGAGGAACTCGCGCACCAGCCCGGTGATCTCCTCGTGCGGCGGCCGGGGATGCGGCAGCGGGACCGTGGGCTCGATGCCCTGGTGCGTGGTGGCGTGCACGTGCGCGCAGGCCCCGCCCTCGGCCAGCATGCCGCGCACCGCCTTCGCCACCACGGGCCGGTCCATCCAGTGGAAGGACTGGGCCAGGGTGACCAGGCGGAAGGTCCCGAGTCCGGCGGGCAGCTCCTCGGCGCGCAGGCGCAGCCAGCGGATGTTGCCCGTCCCGGCCGCCTGCCGCTTGGCCTCGGTGATCATGTCCGGGTCGGCGTCCACCCCGACCGCCTCCTGGAACAGGCGGGCCAGCGGCAGGGTCAGGGAGCCGGGGCCGCAGCCGATGTCGAGCAGGCGGCCGGTGCCGTCCAGCCGCAGTTCGGCGGCCAGCGCGTCGGCGAGCCCGGCCGGGTAGGCGAGGCGGCCGCGCGCGTAGTGCTCGGCGCTGCCCGCGTACAGCGACGCGTCCCAGGTCCACATGTCAGAAAACGGTATCCCCCAAGGAGGTCAGCAGGGTGCGCAGGATGTCGGCGAGGTCGGTGCGCTGCTGCGGGGTGAGTCCGGCGAGCAGGCGTTCCTCGGTGGCCACGTGGTCGGGCAGTGCCCGGTCGATCAGCGCCTTGCCCTCGGCGGTGAGCTGGACGTGCACCACCCGGCCGTCGGTGGGGCTGGGTTCGCGGGTGATCAGGCCGCGGGCCTGCAACCGGTCCAGGCGCTGGGTGATCGCGCCGGAGGTGACCATGGCCGAGCGCATCAGCTCGGCCGGGGTCAGCCGGTGCGGCGGGTCGTTGCGGCGCAGGGTGGCCAGCACGTCGAAGGAGGCCCGGTCCAGGCCGTGCTCGGCGAAGGTGCGGGCCATCGCGGTGCCGGTGAGCCGGTTCGCCCTGCCCAGCCTGCCGAGCACGGCCATCGGGGAGACGTCCAGGTCCGGGCGCTGGGCGGCCCACTGCGCGAGTACGCGGTCGACGTGATCTGTCACGCACCCATCCTAAATGACTTAGCGATGTCTTAGCGGTGAGATACATTGCCTTAGTGCTAAGCAATCGCCTGGGGGTCTTGCTGGTCACGGCACTGGCCCCCGCCATCTGGGGATCGACCTACCTCGTCACCACCGAACTGCTGCCACCGGACCGCCCGCTGCTGGCCGCCGTGCTCCGCGCGCTGCCGGCGGGTCTGCTGCTCGTGCTGATCACCCGCCGATTACCGAGCGGCCAGTGGTGGTGGCGCGCAGCCGTGCTCGGCACGCTCAACATCGGCATCTTCCTGGCCCTGCTCTTCGTCGCGGCCTACCGCCTGCCCGGCGGTGTCGCGGCCACCCTGGGCGCGGTGCAGCCGCTGCTGGTGGCCGGGTTCTCCGCTGGACTGCTCGGCACCCGGCTGACCAGCCGGACCGTGCTCGCGGCGCTGGCCGGGCTCGCCGGGGTGAGCCTGCTGGTGCTGCGCGCCGACGCCGCCCTGGACGGCCTCGGCGTGGCCGCCGCGCTCGGCGGCGCGGTGGTGATGGCCCTGGGCGTGGTGCTCAGCAAGCGCTGGCGCGCCGAGGCCCCGCTGCTCGCGGTCACCGGCTGGCAGCTGGTCGCCGGCGGCCTGGTCCTGCTCCCGGTCACCCTGCTGGTGGAAGGCCCGCCGCCGCCCGTGCTGACCGGGGCGAACCTGCTCGGCTACGGCTACCTGGCGATCATCGGCGCGGCGGTGTCCTACGCGCTGTGGTTCCGCGGCATCAACGCCCTCTCCCCCACCGAGGTCACCTTCCTCGGCCTGCTCAGCCCACTGGTGGCCACCCTGCTCGGCTGGCTCGTCCTCGGCCAGGGCCTCACCCCGGTCCAGGGCCTGGGCGGCCTGGTCGTGCTGGCCGCCGTGGTCACCGCCCAACTCCCCTCCCGCACCCTCGTCAGGAGCTGATTCCCTTGCGCATCACCGTTTTTGGCGCCACCGGCGCGACCGGCAGCCGGGTCGTCACCGAGGCCCTCGCCCGCGGCCACCAGGTCACCGCGGTGGCCCGCTCAGCCGACCGCTTCCCCGCCCTGCACCCGAAGGCGATCCACCGCGCGGCCGAGGCCACCGACCCGGCCGCGATCGCCGAACTGGCCGAGGGCCAGGACCTGGTGATCACCGCGACCCGCCCGCGACCGGGCCGGGAACCTGAGCTGGTCCAGGTCGCCGAGGCCATGCTCACCGCCCTGCGCGAGACCGGGGTCCGGCTGCTGATGGTCGGCGGTTCGGCCAGCCTGCGGGTGGCAGGCGGCGAACTGCTCGTGCACACCGCCGACTTCCCCGCCCACCTGCGCCCGATCGCGTTGGCCTGCAAGGACCAGCTGGCCGTCGCCGAGGCCAGCACCGGCGTGGACTGGACCTACCTGAGCCCGCCGATGCTGCTGGAGCCGGGGGTGCGCACCGGGCGGTACCGGGTGGGCAAGGACGAGCTGCTGGTCGACGAGCGGGGTGAGTCCGCGATCTCCATGGAGGACTTCGCGGTGGCGCTGCTGGACGAGGCGGAACGGCCACGGCACCGCGGCCGGTTCACCGTGGCCTACTGACGGGAGGGATCCCGGGGACCTGTGGTGCGGTGGGCGGATGACGCCACTGCTGCGCGCGCTCGGCCCACTGGCCGCGCTCGCCCTCGCCGGGTGCGCCGCACCGCCGCCCCAGGCCCCGCCGCCCGCCACGTCCGCGACCACCACCGCGGCACCCAGCCCCACCTCAATGCCCAGTTCCACCCCGGCGGCCAGCTCGCCCGCCCTGCCATCCGCGCCGAGCACGTTGCCGGAGGCGGCCGACGGCGCCAACCTCGCCGCCTGCGCCGACGGGACCTGCGAGGTGCTGATGACCAAGCCCGCAGCGGTCCGGCTGCCCAAGAACATGAATGCCAGGCTGGCGGTGAAGTCGATCGGCGAGGGCGCGGCCGTGCTCGGGTTCGGGCCGACCGTTCCCGGGGGCGACTTCTCCGTCGGCTGCGAACCGGTGCAGTGCAAGTCGCGGCTGGTCGCGGGCGACGGCAGCGAGCCGAGCGTGGTGACCGTGCCGGCGGGGGTGACGGTCACCTTCAACAAGGTCAAGGTGACCACGGTGGCCGTGGTCGGCGAGACCGCGGTGCTGCGCGTCCGCTATTAAGTGTTGCTAGGTACCGGCAGTTAACGCTACCTTGCACCGGTACTCAGTGACACCAAGTAGCGCAAGGAGCAGCTGACCATGGCCGAGGCGAACGAGACAGCCCCGAAGACCGCGAAGTGGACCGGCATGGTCCCGGTGGACGACACGGCCCTGGCCGTCACCGACACCGGCGGTCCCGGCATCCCGGTGCTCTACCTCAACGGCCACATGGCCTCGCAGGTGCACTGGCGACGGACCATCGCCGAGCTGGGGCCCGGTTGGCGGCACATCACCTACGACATGCGGGCCCGCGGCAAGTCCAAGCGTTCGGCGGACTACTCCTTCGAGACCAACGTCCGCGACGTCGACGCCGTGCTCGCGGCCAGGGGCGTGGATCGGGCGCTGGTGGTGGGCTGGTCCTACGGCGCGTTCGTCGCGGCGCACTGGGCCAGCCGCAACCCCGGCCGCACCGTGGGCGCGGTGTTCGTCGAGGGCGCGCAGCCCTACGACTGGTACGACGAGGCCATGGCGCAGCGGATCCGGAAACTGTGGCGGTGGCTGAGTGTGGCCATGCTGCCGCTGCGCCTGGCGCGGCTGACGCCGACGATGACCGGTGCCCAGATGGCGGAGAGCAACATCGAGGTCGGCAGGCTCGCCCGGGAGAGCGTCCTGGGCCCGGTGCTGGACGAGATCATCGTCCCGGCCCGGTACGTGAACGCCTCGGGATCGTCCTTCGGCAGCAAGGGCGATGAGCAGGAGCTGATCCGCGCCAGCCTGTCCAAGGTGACCGCCCGCAACCCGCACATCAAGATCCACGCCAAGGTCGCCAGCACGCACGGATCCATCCTGCGCAAGGACTTCCGCGCCATCGCCGGGGCCATCCGCGAGGTCGCCGCGCCCGGCCCGGCCTAGGCGGGCCGGCGCTCGGCCCGCTGCCGGATCAGCTCCTCCACCGGGCTGGGCAGGGTGGTCTCGAAGTCGATCAGCTTCACCCAGGTCGGGGTCACCACGATCCGGACCATGCCGTCATAGAGCGAGCGGACCTCGGCCTCCCACACCACCCGCTGCTCGGGCGTCATCTGGTAGCTGCCGTTCATCTCCAAGTACTCCGCCGGGATCCCCTCCACCACGTCCAGCTCGGCCCGGCCGCGGATGAGCAGGAGCTTGGGCGGGTGCACCTCGGTGTCGATGGTGAGGGCCACCATCGGGTTCGCCCGCAGCGAGGCCAGCTTCGGGGCGTTCGTGCTGGTGCACATGACGATCTCGGCGCCGTTCCAGGTGAATCCGATCGGCACGTTGCGGGGGGTGCCGTCCTTGGCCACGTAGGCCAGGCGGGTCAGGTCCCGGGCCAGCAGCTCCTGGCTGATCGGCCGGTTCAGGACCTCGGTGATCTCGTTGGCGTGCATGGCCGTTCCTCTCGTCCTCAGGTTCTCAACCCTGGGACGGAGCCATCGCCGCGTTCTCGACATCCGGCAGCACGTTGTTCGCGCAGGTATTCCAGATAGGCAGCCGCTCCGCCGTGCGCGTGGCACTGCGCGCCTGGCCGGAGGTGCTCGATCCCGGCTCTGGTCAGGCGCACGGTGGTGGTGGCGCGCCTGTCCTGCGCGGGGCGGCCGTCCCCGGCAGCCAGCACGTGCACCTCCGGCGGGAACTCCGCCCGCGCGGCCGCCGGTCCGGCAACCGGGGCGTGTCCGGTGCGGTTGGCGCTGCTCACCCGCAGCGGGTGGGTGAGCAGCGGCCGCAACGGCGCCCAGCAGGAGCCGAACACGAGCACAAACCCGTCCCGCGCCGCCTCCTGGACCCAGTCCGGCGCGGTGCGGGTGACCGGCAGCAGCGCGGTCACCCGTTCCTGGGCCAAAAGCTCCCTGGCCCAGGTGACCTGGTGCGGATCGAGGTCCAGTGCCGCGGCGAACTCCGCCCACGGCCCGTCCTCGACCAGCCACAACGCCACCGCCTGGCCTGCCGGGCGGCCCTTGGCCGCGTTGACCGCCTCGGCGGTGGTGGCGGCCACCACCGAGGTGAGCGGGTGCGGGTTGGGCAGCACCACCGCCGCGCCACTGGCCAGCGCGGCCGCCGCCCGGACCAGGTCAGTGATGGCAGGTCACCGCTGGAAGGTCCACACGGCGCGGGTGCCGGGGCCGACGGTCAGGGTCGAACGGCCGATCGGCACCACCTGACGCGCGCCCAGGTCCCGGTTCAGGGTGAACTCGACCATGCGCAGGCCGATCTGGTCCTGCGGCACGGCCTCCAGGCGCATCGTGGTGCCACCGCGGGTCACCAGCACGCCACCGGGGAAGGGGGTGACCACAAAACCGCCCGCGGTCAGCAGCGGCAGCGTCACCTTCAGGTCGCGCGCGGTGATACCGATGTGCATCGCGGAGACGTCCCGCATCAGGTGCTTCTGGTAGTCCTCGTTGAGGTAGCGGTCCCTGCTGACCTCGCCGGGGTAGGCGGCGGGCCGGATCTTGGTGCGCGGATCGCTGAGGTACTCCTCGCGGTACTCCATGCCCCAGGCGTTGAGCGACTCGTACTGCTCGGGGCTGGTGAAGATGGCGTCGAACCAGGGCACCGGCACGCCGTCGCCGAAGTCCCTGGTCTGCTGGAACTCCACCGGCTTCACGCCCTGGTCGCGCAGGCGCTGGCGCACCTTCTCCAGCTCGCCGGCGTTCTCGGTGGAGACGCCGAAGCCGGTCATGCCGAGCTTGCCGTCCTCGCCGGGCAGGTCGCCGACCCCGAACATCTCGAAGTAGGTCTCGCGGCCCATCAGGTAGCGGCCGGTCCAGGTCTGCCCGCCCGCACCGGTGGTGGTGCGCACGTGGAAGCTGGCGAACTCCCGCAGGTAGGCGGAGTGCTCGATGGCGTCGGCGGTCTCTCGGTCGACCACCCCGTAGCCGTGGTTGAAGAACATCAGTTGCCGTGCAGGCGTCGGCTCGGCCGAGGCCGTCCCGGTGACACCGGCCAGTGCCAGTGGGACGGCCAGTGCGGCGGCCGTGATCACACGTAATACCCGTCGAAGCAGCATGACCGGATGCTAGATCGCGCTGACCTGCGGCGTTAGTGATTCGAACAGACCCGAATCCTCACTTGGACATCAACTGGTCGAGTTGCCGCTCGGCGCGTTCGGCGCGGGCCAGGGTCTGGGCGCGGGCCTCGTCCAGCGCGGCCAGGCGTTCCTCGGCGGTGGCGCGGGCCTGTTCGACCGCGGCCGCCAGCTCGCGGGCGTGGCCCTCCCGCAGCTCGCGGAGTTCCTGGCGGAGTCGGTCCAGCTCAGCGCGGGCGTCCTCGGCGGTCTGCTCGGCGCGTTCGGCACGGACCTCGGCCTGGGCGCGGGCTTGGTCCGCGGCGGTGATGCGGACCTGGGCGGCCCGGTCGGCCTGCTCGGTGGCGGTGATGGCCTCCTTCCTGGCCTGGGCCACGGCGTTGGTGGCTTCGCGCTGGGCGCGTTCAACCGCGGACTGGGCGTCCCGCTGCACCTGGGCCACCGAGGCGGCGGCCTCCCGCTGAGCCGCCTCCACGTCCTTGGCCGCCTGGCGACGGGCCTGCTCGGCCTGGGCCACCGCCTCCTGCTGGACGCGGTCGATCTCGGCAGCGGCCTCCCGGCGCACGCCCTTGATCAGCACCTCGGCCTCGTTGCGGGCGGCCAGCACCTCCTCGGCGGCCTGGCGGGTGGCGGCCTCGGCCTGGGCTTCGGCGTGGTCCCGGGCGGCCAGCGCGGTGATCGCTTCCTGCTCCGCGGCCTCGGCGGCGCTGGCCGCGTCGTCCGCGGCGGCTTCGGCCTGGGCCCTGGCAGTCTCGGCTTCCCGGCGGGCCGCTTCGGCGGCGACCGCGGTGGCCTCGGCCTCGGCGATCCGGCGGGCGGCGTCGGCCTGGACCGCCTGCACCTGGGCTTCGGCGGCGCTGGGGTCAGCCAGGGTGGACAGTTCGGTGACCGCGGAGTTGAGGGTCTGGTTCAGCTGGCCGGCCAGCGTGCGGAACTGGGTCAGAAGCTCGTCAGCGCGTAGTCGGGCCGCTGTCACTGGTCCAGTTTGTTTCGTCACGGTGACGATGGATTCGGCTGCTTCCTCGCCCTGTTGCAGCCGCTGTCGTTCCCGCCAGGCCCGCCAGCGGGTGTGTTCGGGCAGGTCGCAGTACTCCGAGGGGCGCCCTGGGCCGCCGGTGCGGGCGATCGGGCGGGTGCAGCCCGGGTAGTTGCATATTCCGGGCTCGCGGCTGACTTCGACGGTCACCGGAGAATCGTAGCGTTACTTCCGTCGCGCGCACACGTAACGACACGAAACGAAATCCAATCGGAGCGATTGGGCATCGTAGACGAAAGCCCTGGTTGACCTCCGATAAGTGAACATTATCGGCGGTCAACCAGGGCTGGTCGGGTTGATCGAGTCGAACTGAGTTTGGTTTGCGTTGTGTTTGTGCGACGTTACGTTACTGCGACGAATCGCGGTTGTAGAGCCGGACCGCCATCACCGCGCCGAAGATCGCCAGTCCGAGGCACCAGGCGATCGCGATCAGCCAGCTGTAGCCGATCGGGGTGCCGGTGAGCAGCCCGCGCAGGGTGTCCACGATGGGGGTGAACGGCTGGTACTGGGCGACCAGCGCCACCCCGTCGGACATGGCGGCCGGCGGGATGAACGCGCTGCTCAGGAAGGGCAGGAACTGCAGCGGGAAGGCCGCGGTGTTGGCCCCGCCCTCGGTCTTGGCCACCAGGCCGATGGCCACCGCGAGCCAGGTGAAGGCCACGATCACCAGCGTGACCAGGCCGAACACCGCCAGCCACTCCCCCGGTCCGGCGGTCGGCCGGAAGCCCATCAGCAGGGCCAGCAGGATGATCAGCGTGACGCTGACCAGGGTGCGCAGCAGCCCGCCCAGCACCTGGCCGATCAGCACCGAGCTGCGGCTGATCGACATGGTGCGGAACCGGGCGATGATGCCCTGCTGCATGTCCGAGCAGACCTTGATCGCCACCGCGCTGCCGCTGGCGGCGCCGATGGCCATCAGCACGATGCCGGGGGTGAGGTAGTTGAGGTAGTTGCCGGACCCGGTGAGCGGGCTCATCGCGTTGCCGAAGACGAAGCCGAACAGCAGCATCATCAACAGCGGCATCATCACCGTGGCCACGGTCATCAGCGGATAGCGCTGGGCGTGCCGCAGGTCCCTGCGCAGCATGGTCAGCGAGTCGCGGATGGTGGCGGGCCGGGCGGTCAGGGTCATCGTGCTCATCGGGCGGGTTCCTTGTCAGCGTCGGCCGCGTGGCCGGTGAGGGCGAAGAAGACGTCGTCGAGGTCGGGGGTGTGCACGGTGAGCCGGTCGACCTCGACGCGGTTGCTGTCGAGCCGGTCCAGCACGGCGCGCAGCTCCAGCACGCTGCCGTCGCCGGGGACCTGCAGGGTCAGCGACTGCGGATCGGGCGTGCCCGCCGGGAAGATCCGCTCGGCGGCGGCCAGCTGGTACTGGCTGGGGAAGCGCAGCTGGACGAACCCGCCGGGGATGCGGCGCTTGAGCTCCTCCGCCGTGCCCTCGGCGACCAGCCTGCCGTGGTCGAGCACGGCGATCCGGTCGGCGAGCTGGTCGGCCTCCTCCAGGTACTGGGTGGTCAGGAACAGGGTCACGCCCTGCTCGGCGACCAGCTCGCGGATGATCTCCCACATGGTGTGCCTGCTGCGCGGGTCCAGCCCGGTGGTGGGCTCGTCCAGGAAGATCACCCGCGGCGAGCCGACCAGGGTCATGGCCAGGTCCAGCCGCCTGCGCATGCCACCGGAGTAGGTGGCCGCGAGCTTGTCCGCGGCCTGGACCAGGTCGAACTTGGCCAGCAGCTCGGCGGCGCGGCGGCGGCCTGCCGGGGTGGGCAGGTGGTTGAGGTCGGCCATCAGCTGGAGGTTCTCCCGGCCGGTGAGCAGGTTGTCCACCGCGGAGAACTGCCCGGTGACCCCGATCGCGGCGCGCACTCCGGCCGGGTCGGCGACCACGTCGTGCCCGGCCACGCTCAGCTGTCCGCGGTCCGGGCTGATCAGCGTGGACAGGATGCGCACCGCGGTGGTCTTGCCCGCGCCGTTGGGGCCGAGCAGGGCGAAGACCGTGCTCTCGGCGACGTCCAGCTCCAGGCCGTCGAGCACCACGTGCTCGCCGAAGGACTTGTGCAGGCCGGTCACCGTGATCGCCGACCGGGCGGACGTGACTGTCATGATGTGCTCACTTCGTTTCCGTTTGCGAATGTCGATGGGCGCGCTCGGCCCTTGATGGGCAGCGCGAAGAGACCCGGCGTGCTCAGCCGGGCGGAACTACCGCGGGTGGAAGCGGTGGATCAGATGTCGAGGTCCTCGACGGGCGGCTGTTCGGCGGCCCTGGCGATCAGGCTGTACAGCTCGGCCGGGATCTTGGCCTGCAGTTCGGCCACGGTCTCGACCACCTCAAGGGTGGCCTCGCCCTCGTTGAAGCCCCAGGTCTGCTCGCTGAGGCCGAGGAAGCTGGACCAGCTCTGGTTCTGGCCCATGCCGATCAGGCCGCGCCAGCCCTCGGCCGGCCCGGTGCCCTCACTACCCGGCTCGCCAGCGGTCCACTCCGGCGAGCGGTCGATGTGCAGCACGAACTTGCCGGTGCGCGAGCGGTAGACCCGGTACACCTCGACCCGATGGTCGCTGGCCTTGCCCCACTCGCCGAGCAGCACGCCGGAGAAGCGCACCTTGCGGCCGACGCCGGGCCCGACCTTGACCACGACCTCGTCAAAACCGGCGGCCCTGCCCTCTTCCATGTCCACGTACCGGCGCAGCGCGGCCACGATCGCGGCGGAGAGGCTGCCCCCGGCGAGCTCCTGCGCTCGGGCGAACAGCTCCAGGTCATCACCGGAAACGTAGATCGTCTTGTTCGGCACGACAGCATCCTAACCCCCACCCCTCGGCCTGCTATACGTATGAGTGTACGTAGATAGGGCCGGTCGCGCAAGGATCGCGCGACCGGCCCCGTTCATGCAGGTCAGAGCTTGTCCAGGAACTCCGCGATGAGCGTCGCGATTTCCTGCAGACGCTCCTCCAGGGCGAAGTGACCGGTGTCGAAGAGGTGCAGCTCGGCCTCCGGAAGATCGCGGAGGTAGGCGTGCGCGCCGGCCTCGGTGAAGAACGGGTCGGCCCGGCCCCAGGTGATCAGCGTGGGCGGGGTGTGCGTGCGCAGCCAGTGCTGCCAGTCCGGGTAGCGCTCCAGGTTGCGGTGGTAGTCGAACATCAACTGGACCTGGACCCGCTGGTGCAGTGGCAGGTCGAGCAGCCGCTGGTCCAGGGCGGGACCGTCCGGGTCGACCAGCGAGCGGTCGCGCACGCCGGTGAGGTACTGCAGGTCGAGCGAGCCGCTGGAGACCTCGCGCAGCAGGACCTCCTCGGCGCCGGGCTGGTCCGGGCGCAGGTCGAGGAGCTGCTGGAACAGTGCGGAGATGCCCTGCTGGTAGGCGTTGCCGTTCTGCACCACGAGTCCGGCGACCCGCTCCGGCCTGGCCTCGGCGAGGCGGAAGCCGACCGGTGCGCCGTAGTCGAAGACGTAGAGGGCGTAGCGGCGCAGGTCCAATGCGTCGACAAAGCCGGTGATCACTTCGGCGAGGTGGTCGAAGGTGTAGGCGAACTCGGCCGGGTCCGGGGTGTCGCTGTGGCCGAAGCCGGGCAGGTCGGGGGCGATGAGGTGGTAGTCGGAGCCGAGGGCCTCGAACAGGCGGCGGAACTGGTGCGAGGCGGTCGGGAAACCGTGCAGCAGCAGCAAGGTGGGCGCCTCGGCCGGGCCGGCCTCCCGGTAGAAGATCCGCAGTCCGTCCACCTCGACGTGCCGGTGGGTGATCCGGGGCAGGGTCAGCGCGGTCATGTCACATGCCTTTCTGGTCGCTTGATGCATTAGTAGACCGTTGTCGACTAATGCGTCAAGGCGGTGCGGTAGCATTAGGTACATGGTGGAGTTCCCGCTGACCGGTGAGCAGCTGGCGTTGGACCTGCTCAACACGCGTCCGCACCTCGGCGGCGAGCCGGTGGACCTGCTGGCCACACCGGAGGGACTGCGCGAGTGGCTGGCCGTGCAGTCCGACCGGTTGTCCGCGCCCCCGGACACCGAGGTGGTGCGCGAGGTGGTGTTCGCGGCGCGCGAGCTGGCGGCGGCCGCGGTGGCGGCGCTGCGGCAGGGGCAGGTGCCGCCGACGGAGGTGCTGCCGGGACTGACCGAGTTGCAGCGGGCCGCGCCGGTGCACCAGGAGTTGAGCTGGGACGGCGGGGTGGTGGTGCGCCGGGTCCGGTCGGGTTCGGCCGCGCAGCGGGTGGGGGCGGAGCTGGCCGAGGCGGTGGCGGAGCTGATCGCGGGGCCGGTGGCCGGGGTGCGGGAGTGCGAGAGCGAGGACTGCGTGCTGCTGTTCCTGCCCGCCCATCCGCGGCGGCGGTGGTGCTCGGCGCAGCGCTGCGGCAACCGGGCCCGGGTGGCGCGCTACTACCAGCGGCACAAGGGCTAGCCGCGCCGGTT
>NZ_JAMHIV010000069.1 GCF_023897065.1 Crossiella sp. SN42 | reverse complement strand
AGGCCTGGCGCAGAAGTCAAATCGCCTGGCCAGGGGCTTGACGGACGATCAACCCCCCGGTCCGCGATCAGCTCCGGCGCTCCTTGGGACGCAACCAGAGGTGCAGCGCGCTGCCTAGGCCCGTACGGGCGTCGGCCAACTGGACGATGTCGGCTGGTTCTCGTGACTCATCGGAGCCAACGGGCACCAGCTCGTACCCCCACACGCGGAACTCCTGCAGCACCGCGATCGGATCGGCACCCTGTTCAGTGACGGCGCGGGGCGCGAACGAACACACCACGTGTGGTCGGTCCCGGCGCAGCAGGCGGACCAGGCCGCCGAGCGCGCGGTGGCTGAAGCCGGGGGCGTTCACCTTGACCACGGACAGCCTGAGCTGGCCGATCTCCGGCAGCGCCTCGATCGACTTGTCCAGCCGGACCGCCTGCACCCGCTCGCCCTCGGCGTCCGGTTCGGCCTCGTAGACCTCGATGCCGCCGGAGAGGGCGGGGCGGGAGCCCAGGGTGGTGGCGGTGTCCCAGGCGGCCACGTCCAGCACGGCCAGCCGTTCGGCGACCGGGCCGGGCAGGTTCAGCTCGGCGTTGCGGCGCAGCAGCTCCCGTGAGGTGGCGTCGGGTTCGACCGCGACCACCGCGCCGGAGGTGCCCAGCCTGCTGAGCACCCGGATCGAGTGGTAGCCGACGTAGGCGCCGACGTCGACGAACACCCCGTCCGGCTCCAGCAGCGAGTCGATCAGGGCGCACACCTCGGGCTGCCACACCCCGTTGCTGGACAGCAGCGGCAGCATCAGCGCGTCCTCGCTGGGCAGGCGCATCAGGCCGGCTTCGGTGAGCACCACCGAGGCCGGTGGCGCGTCCGCCGGCTCGACCGTGGTGCGCTGGTGTTCGCGCAGCACCACCCGGCGCAGCGAGTCGGCGTTGCGCCTGGCCTCCTCCGCGGCGCGGATGCCCGCCCCCAGCCTGCTGTCGCGTTCGCGCAGCGAGGAGGCCACCCGGGACTCGAGGTCGTCGATGCGGTCCAGGGTCCGGTCCAGCGCGATGGTCAGCCGGTCGATCCGGTCGGCCAGCTCGGCGACCTGCTTGTCCCTGGTGCCGGACTGGCTGGTCACCGCCTCTTCGATGGCGCGCATCCGGCGACCGTGCGCGGCCAGGTCGGCGCGGGCCCTGACCACGCCGTCGTCCACGCCGACCAGCTGGTCGTCCAGCTGGGCCTGCCGGTCGGTGAGCTCGGCGACCTCGGCGGCCAGGTCTTGCCCGCCGACGTCGCCGGACTCGATCTCGTGCTGGCGGCGGGCCAGCTCGCTGGCGGTGCGCTCGACGCCGTCGACCACCGCGCTGAGCACCTCGCGCAGGTGGTTGTCGTAGTGGCTGAGCACCCGCAGCACGGCCTTGCGCAGCTGCGGGGCCATCGGCATCCGGCTCTCCACGCCGGGATCGGCGCGGCGCAGCAGCGCGTGCTTGGCGGACTGGAGCGGGCGCAGCGGATCCTCGCCGTGGCCGTGCCTGGCCGCGGCGCGGCGGGTGCGCCAGGCGCGGAAGGCCTGTTCGACGCGTTCCCTGATCTGCTCGCCCGCGACCGCGACACCCCTGGTGCGCAGCAGGTACTCGCGGCTGGCCGCGCCGAGCTTGGCCGCGGTCTCCGGGTTGTCCGCGATCGCGCGCAGCAGCCGGACCGCGGCCTGGGCGTCGGGTTCGCGGCCGCCGGGGTGGCAGGGCACCAGCATGGCGGCGTCGGAGCCGAGCAGCTCGGCGATGGCGCCCTGTTCGGTGGCCAGCACGGGCAGGCCCCTGGTGGCGGCGGAGGCCAGCATCAGCGCGGTGCGGTCGCCGGGCACGCCCTCGGCGCGGTGCAGCGAGACCACACAGTCGGCGGCGTCCAGCAGCGCGTCGCCCCTGGTCTCCTCGACCAGGATGATCCGCGGGTCCGAGGCGGTGGCCAGGCGCAGTCGCTCGGCCGCTTCCGGGTGCTGCTGCGCGCCGTTGACCAGCAGCAGCAGGTGCACGTCGTGCCGGTCGGGGAAGGCGGCCAGGAAGGCGGCGACCAGGCCGAGCGCGTTGCCCTGGCGTTCGGCGGAGTGGTCGACGGTGGCGGCGAAGACCACGCCGTCGGCCAGGCCGAGCCGGTCGCGGGCGGCGCCGCGGGTCTCGGCGTCCACCGCGCCGCGGTCCACCACCGGCAGCGGCACCGTGCGCACCGGCGGCCAGCCGGTGCGTTGCAGGGCGTTGCGGCTGGTGTCGGAGGCGACCCAGAGCTCGCTGGCCGGTCCTGGCCGGGCGCCGGGCTCGGGCAGCACGCTGATCACGTACCGGTCCGCGGGCGGGCTGGGCGCGCCGGCGCAGCGCAGCACCACCGGGTAGCTGGGTTCGTCGGCCGAGGGCAGGCCGGAGGCGCGCACCGCGGCGCGCAGCAGGTCGGCCTCCGGTCCGGAACCGACCACGCTGACGCCGAGCTGGTCGATCAGGATCGGGCCGCGGCCGGCGTCGGCGCGGGGCACCGCGTTGGGGTGCAGGCGGCCGGTGGCGACCCCGGTGCCCGCGCACCACTCGCGGAAGGCGGCGGCGTCGTTGTCGAAGGGGTCCGGGTAGCGCTCCTGGAGGGCGGTGTCCTCCCGCCACAGGGCCGCTGCCCAGCGGGAACCGCCCGCGGCGGCCTGGATCGGGTCGCCTGGCGCGCAGGCCCAGCGGAGGAACTCCGCGGCGGTGACGCCGAAGGCCGGTGGCGGTGGCGCGTCGACGTTCTGCGCGGCCTGCCACTCGCGGCGCAGCTCGGCCGGTAGCGGGATGCCGTCGGCGACCGCGCCGAAGCGGTAGGCCGCCGGGTGCGCGGTGTGTCCGGCCCGGACCAGGTCGTTGCGGTAGCCGGCGCACAGTTCGGCCAGCGGCGGGTGCTCGGAGAGCAGCACCCTTGGCCGGTCGGCAAGCTCGGCGGAGAGCAGCCACGGCCGCTGCGGGTCGAACCCGGCGAAGTGCACGGTGCGCAGCGAGGTCTGGTCGACCAGCAGGGTGCCCGCCTCATCCCTGCGGACCGCGCGCTGGGCGGCGTTCCAGGCGGAGACGCCGATGCCGGGATCGCGCAGCACCTGGTGGTCGACCAGTGCGGGCGCGCCGTCGAGGAAGGCGCCGGCGGCGCTCGGGGCCTGCTGCACCTGGTCGGCCCAGGTGGCCAGGAACTCCTCCGCGCCGGGGGTGACCGCGAGGAAGCCGGGATCGAAGGTGCCCGCGGCGAGCAGTTCCTCCGGGGCCGGGCGGCGGCCGTCGCGGGGCAGCGGGCGCAGCACCCTGGGCGCCAGCACCACCGGGACCCGGGCCGCGGCGGAAAGGACCTGTTCGGCGACCGAGTCCAGCACCACCACGCTGGGGTCCAGGTAGAGCACCGGGCCGCCCTCGGCGAGCAGGTGCGCGAGCAGCCGGGGTTGCAGCACCGCGCACAGCTCGCGGGCGGTGCAGGCGGTGGCCAGGCGGTGCAGCTCCTCGGTGGCCACGCCGATGTCGGCCGGAGTCAGCACACCAGGGCCGGCGGCGTCCGGGTCGGCGTCCACGACCAGGGCGATGAACTGGCCGTCCCGGTGGTGGCCGAGGAAGGAGGTGGTGAGCACGCGGACCGCGGGCAGCTGGGCCCTGGTGGCCACCGTGCAGGCGCGCAGCACGACCGGCGGCGCGGCCTCCGGTGCGGGCGTGCCCGCTGGTTGCGGCGGATCGGGCAGCTCGACACGCGGCACGGCCAACGGCTGGGCGGTGACGAAGGTTTCGGTCACATCGGCCAACCTAGCCGCCGCCGGGTCGTTCCCCGAGTCCGCGACAGCGTCCTGTTGATCACTCAACGGGCGGCCCCAAGATCGTTGGCGGCGAGCCCCGGCAACAGCAGCGGAGCCCTGCGGACCGGGTTGACCTGCTCGAAAGCGGCGGCGATGGCGAGCACCCTGGCGTCCTGCCAGCGGCCTGCGAAGATCGACAGGCCGATGGGGAGGGGTCCGGCGAATCCTGCCGGAACTGACACGTTCGGGTAACCCGCGACCGCGGCCGGGGTGCCGGAGCTGAGCCGGTAGTCATCGCCCGCCGGGTAGTCGGTGCGCCAGGCGGGGGCGTTGCTGGGCGCGATGATGGCGTCGAGTTGTTGCGCGGCAAGGGTTTGGTCGATGGCTTCGCGGGCCAGTGCGGTGATCCGGGCGCGCCGGTCCCGGTAGCCGGGGTCGGTGCGGGGTGGCGCGGCCAGGGCCTGCTCGAAGAGTTCCTGGCCGAAGTGGGTCAGCTCGATCGGGTCCGCCCGGTTCAGTTCGACCAGGTGCGCCAGGTCTCGCGGGCCGCCGGGGCAGGGCGGGTGCGCGGCCAGGTAGCGGTCCAGGTCGTGCCGGAACTCGGTGAGCAGACAGGGGAACTCGCCGTCGCTGATCTCGCGCTGGTGCGGCAGGTCGACCTCGACCACGGTGGCCCCGGCCGTGCGCAGCGCCTCGATGGCCTGGTTGATGACCAGGTCGGTGGCCTGGTCCACGCCGGCCAGCCGCCACAGGCCGAGCCTGCGGTCCGCCAGGGTGACCGGTTCGTCGGTGTACGGCGGGATGTGTTGGGTGGCCGGGTCGGCGGGGTCGTGTCCGCGCAGCACGGCGAGGGTGAGGGCGGCGTCGACCACGTGCCTGGCCAGCGGTCCGGCGGTGTCCTGCTCGGCCGAGACCGGGATCACGCCGGTGCGGCTGACCAGGCCGAGGGTGGGTTTGAGGCCCACCACGCCGGTGGCCCCGGCCGGGCAGACGATCGAGCCGTCGGTCTCGGTGCCGATGGCGACCTGGGCCAGTGCGGCGGCCACCGCGGCGGCCGAGCCGGAGGAGGAGCCTGCCGGGTTGTGGTCCAGGACGTGCGGGTTCGCGGTCTGGCCGCCGAGGGCGGACCAGCCGGAGGTGGCGGCGGTGGAGCGGAAGTTGGCCCACTCGGAGAGGTTGGCCTTGCCCAGCACGATCGCGCCGGCGGCCTTGAGCTTGCGGACCAGGAAGGCGTCAGCGGGCTGGTGCGTGCGCAGCGTGCGGGAGCCCGCGGTGGTGACGCCCGCGCCGATGTTGTCCTTGAGCAGCACCGGGATGCCGTCCAGCGGACCCAGCGGGGCACCGGCCTGGTGGCGTTCATCGCTGGCCCTGGCGGCGGTGAGGGCGGCCGGGTCGGTGCGCAGGATGGCGCGCAGCTGCGGGTCCAGCGCCTGGATGCGGTGCAGGTAGGCGGTGGTCAGCTCGGTCGGGGTGAACTCGCCGGTGGCCATCCTGGCCTGGAGGCGGGGGATGGTGGCCGCGTCCAGCTCACCCGCGAGGGTGGTGACCATCCGGAGGCGGCGCATGCTCCCACCTCATCCTCCGGATGGTCCAGCGGTCAAGGGGTTCAGAGCATTGGCAAGTAGGTCCGCAGCTCATAGGGCGTGACCTGGCGGCGGTAGGCGTCCCATTCCGCGCGCTTGTTGCGCAGGAAGTAGTCGAAGACGCCCTCGCCCAGGGTCTCGGCGAGCAGTTCGGAGTTCTCCATCGCGGTCAGCGCCTCGGTGAGGTTCTGCGGCAGGCTGTCGTAGCCCGCGGCGCGGCGCTCGGACTCGGTGAGCGACCACACGTCGTCCTCGGTGGGCGGCGGCAGCTCGTAGCCCTCGCGGACACCCTTGAGCCCGGCGGCCAGCACCACGGCGTAGGCCAGGTACGGGTTGCAGGCGGAGTCGATGCTGCGGATCTCCACCCGGCGCGAGCTGGCCTTTCCTGGGGAGTACATCGGCACCCGGACCAGGGCGGAGCGGTTGGCGTGGCCCCAGCAGACCGCGGTCGGGGCCTCGCCGCCGACGATGAGCCGCTTGTAGGAGTTGACCCACTGGTTGGTGACCGCGCTGATCTCCCTGGCGTGCTTGAGCAGCCCGGCCACGAAGGCCTTGCCGGTGCCGGAGAGCTCGTAGGGGTCCTCGCTGTCGTAGAAGGCGTTGCGGTCGCCCTCGAACAGGCTGACGTGGGTGTGCATGCCGGAGCCGGGCTGGTCGGAGAAGGGCTTGGGCATGAAGGAGGCGCGCACGCCGTCCTTGATCGCGACCTCCTTGACCACGTACCGGAAGGTCATCACGTTGTCGGCCATGGTGAGCGCGTCGGCGTAGCGCAGGTCGATCTCCTGCTGGCCGGGCGCGCCCTCGTGGTGGCTGAACTCCACCGAGATGCCCATCGCCTCCAGCGCCTCGATGGCGTGCCGGCGGAAGTGCGGGGCGGTGTCGTGGCTGGCCTGGTCGAAGTAGCCGCCGTTGTCCGCAGGCTCGGGCTCGGTGCCGTCGTTGGTCAGGCTGCGCAGCAGGAAGAACTCGATCTCCGGGTGCACGTAGCAGGTGAACCCGGCCTCGCTGGCCTTGGACAGGGTGCGGCGCAGCACGTGCCGGGGGTCGGACCAGCACGGCGAGCCGTCCGGCATGGTGATGTCGCAGAACATGCGCGCGGAGTACAGCTCGCCGTCGGCGGTCTCCCAGGGCAGCACCTGGAAGGTGGCCGGGTCGGGCTTGGCGACCATGTCGGACTCGTAGATCCGGGCGAAGCCCTCGATCGCGGACCCGTCGAAGCCGATGCCCTCGGCGAAGGCGCCCTCCAACTCGGCCGGGGCGACGGCTACCGACTTGAGGAAGCCGAGCACGTCGGTGAACCACAGCCGGACGAACCGGATGTCGCGTTCCTCCAGCGTGCGCAGCACGAATTCCTGCTGGCGATCCATGGGCACAACCCTAAATGCTCGGTCAGCCGGAACAGCGGGGGCTGTCCGGGAGCGGTGTGGTGTCGAGGAGGTAGCGGGTGACCGGCTCGTCCACGCACTTGTTGCCGCGCAGCAGGAAGGCGCCGTGCTGGGTGGCCTCCACGGTGACCAGCTGGGCGTTGAGCGCCTTGGCCAGGTCCACGCCCGCCTGGTGCGGGGTGGCCGGGTCGCCGGTGGTGGAGACGACCACGGTGCGCGGCAGGCCGTCCGCCTTGGGCTGGTGCGGCTTGCTGGTGGGCGGCACCGCCCAGTGCGCGCACACGTCCAGCGCGGGCACCGGCGGGTCCCGGTCGGGGCGGCCGCCGCGCAGCTCGCGGAGCTTCTCGGCGATCTTGCGGGTGTTCGCCTCGACCTGGGCGCGGTCGGTGACCGGCGGGATGTCCACGCAGTTCACCGCCATCAGCACGTCGGTGTCGGCGCCGTAGCTGCCGTCCTCGGCGCGGCCCAGGTAGGCGTCGGCGAAGGCCAGCAGCAGCTCGCCCTGGCCGGCTTGCAGGGCGAGCAGGCCCAGGTTGAGGGTGGGCCACTGCTCCTGGCTGTAGAGCGCGGCGGTGAGCGCGACACTGACATCGCTGGCCGAGAGCTTGCGGTCGCCGACCTTGAGCGGGTTCTTGGCCAGCGGTTCGGTGAGCGCGTCCAGCTTGTCCTCGGCCTGCTCGGGTTTGCGGCCGAGCGCGCAGGTGGCCTGCTTGGCGCAGCTCTTGGCGAAGGCGTCGAAGGCCTTCTGGAAGCCCTCTTCCTGGGCGAGCTGGGCGGCGGCCAGGTCCTGGTTCGGGTCGACCGCGCCGTCCAGCACCATGGCGCGGACCTTGTCCGGGTGGTTCTCCGCGTAGGCGGTGCCGATCCGGCTGCCGTAGGAGTAGCCGACGTAGCTGAGCTTGGCGTCGCCGAGGGCGGCGCGCAGCAGGTCCAGGTCCTTGGCCACCTCGCGGGTGCCGAGCACGGCGAGCACGTCCTTGCCGGTGCGTTCGGCGCACTTGTCCGCGATGAGCTTGGCCTCGGCCTCGGTCCTGGCGACCGCGTCGGGGGCCTTGGGGTCGATGTGCACCAGGCGCTGGGCGTCGCGTTCGGCCGGGTCCAGGCAGCGGACCCTGGGTTCGGAGGCGCCGACGCCGCGCGGGTCGAAGCCGACCAGGTCGAAGCGTTTGCGCAGCTCGGCTGCCTTGGCGCCCTCGGTGGCCACGTGGCTCATGCCGGACTGGCCGGGTCCGCCGGGGTTGAACACCAGCGAGCCGATCCGGTTGGCCTGCTCGGTGGCGGCGAGCCGGAGCACGCCGAGGGTGATGGTCTTCTCGCCTGGTTTGGCGTGGTCCAGCGGCACGGTGAGCTTGGCGCACTCCAGGCCCTGCCCGCCGAACGCCTCCTTCTGCGCCGGGCTGGCGGCCATCGGCGGGCACGGGCCCCAGCTGAGCTTCTGCGCGTACAGCCGTTCCAGCGCCGGGTCCGGTTTCGCCTGCTCGGGAGCGCTCGGCGTGCAGGCGGCCAGCAGCAGTGCCGCGGCGGACAGGCCGACGGCCTTGATCGGGATCACCTGGCCACTCTGCCCGGCGCGGGCGGGACGCGCAGGGCGGGACACGCCGGATTCAGCCGGTGCAGCGGGTGCCGGGGGCGGGCGGGGTGCCGTCGACGAGGTAGCGGGTGCCCGCGGTGTCCACGCAGGCGTTGCCCTGGGCGAAGACCGTGTGCTGGGTGCCCTCGAAGGTGAGCAGCTCCGCGCCGAGCGCCTGGGCCAGCTCGACCCCGGCCTGGTACGGCGTGGCCGGGTCGCCGGTGGTGGAGACGACCAGCACCTTGGGCAGGCCGTCCACCTTGGGCAGGTGCGGCTGGCTGGTCACCGGGACCGGCCAGAACGCGCAGGCGTCGCGGGCCGGGCTGGGCGGGTTGCCGTCGTCCAGGAAGGGCGCGGCGGCGCGGTAGCGGCGGTCCAGCTCGCGGCGCTGGTCCGGGTCGGTGGTGCGGGGGTCGTCCACGCAGCGGATCGCGGTGAAGACGTCGTTGAGGTTGCTGTACTTGCCGTCCCCGCCGCGGCCGTAGTACGCGTCGGCCAGCCGCATCAGGGTGTCACCCCTGCCCTGCTTGAGCTCGGTGAGGCCGGTGCGCAGCGGTTCCCACAGCTGTTCGCTGTAGAGCGCCTGGATGACCGCGGTGGTGGCGTCGGAGTAGGACAGCTTCCGGCCCCCGCGCACCTCGGCCGGGGCGCTGAGCAGCGGTTTCATCAGCGCGCGGAAGGCGGGGACAGCGCCTTCGGGGGTCTGGCCGAGGGCGCAGGAGGACTGCCGGACGCAGGAGGCGGCGAAGGTGTCGAAGGCCTTCTGGAAGCCCGCGCCCTGGGCCACCAGCTCGGCGGCCGGGTCCTGGTCCGGGTCGAGCGCGCCGTCCAGGATCATCGCGCGCACGTTGCCGGGGAAGGCCTCGGCGTAGGCGGTGCCGATCCGGGTGCCGTAGGAGTAGCCGAGGTAGCTGAGCTTGGGCTCGCCGAGGGCGGAGCGCAGCACGTCCATGTCCTTGGCCACGTCCCTGGTGCCGACGGTGGCCAGCAGGTCGTCCCCGGCCCGCTGCGAGCACCGGGCGGCCAGCTCCTTCTCCTCGGCCTCGGTCTGCGCGATGCCGGCGGCCGAGGTGTCCTGGTCGGAGTCCAGGCGTTCGGCGTCGCGTTCGGCGTCGGTGCGGCAGCGCACCTGGGGCTCGCTGGCGCCGACCCCGCGCGGGTCGAAGCCGACCAGGTCGAACCGGCGGGTGAGCTCCAGCCGCTGGCCAGGGGTGGCGGTGCCGAGGGTGGCCGCGGCGCTCATGCCGGAGCCGCCAGGGCCACCTGGGTTGACCACGAGCGCGCCGATCCGCTGGGCCGGTTCGGTGGCCTGGCGGCGGAGCAGGCCGAGGGTGATGGTGCGGCCCTCGGGTTTGGCGTAGTCCAGCGGGACGGTCAGCCGGGCGCACTGGGCGTCCCTGCGGAGGAAGGCCAGCGCCTGGTCCTCGGCGCGGACGTAGCCCTCGCAGCGGCCCCAGCCCAGGCGCTGGCCGTAGAAGTTCTCCAGACCTGGCGGGACCGCGCCCGCTGGTCCACGCTGCTCCACCTGGACGGGTTCGGCTGGGCCACCCGCCACCGGATTGACGCAGGCCGCGGTGAGCAGCAGCACGGCAAGGGCGGGTGTCAGGCGGCGGTCCACCTGTTCGATACTGCCAGGCGAAAACTATCTAGGTGCGGTTACATACCCGGAGTCGTGGGAGAAGATAAGAACATGACGCAGTTGCGCATCGCCCTGGCACAGGTCAACGCCTGCGTCGGCGACCTGGTCGGAAACGCGAAGATGGTCGTGGAGTGGACGAGCAAGGCCGTGCAGGCCGGCGCCCACCTGGTGGCCTTCCCCGAGATGGTGCTCACCGGGTATCCGGTGGAGGACCTGGCGCTGCGCCAGTCCTTCGCCGCCGCCTCCAGAGCGGCCGTGGACGAGCTGGCCGAGCGCCTGGCCGCGGCCGGCTGCGGCGAGGCGCTGGTGGTGGTCGGCTACCTGGACCGGGACGAGGCGGGCCCGCGCAACGCGGCCGCGCTCATCCAGGACGGCAAGGTCGTCGCCCGCTGTGCCAAGCACCACCTGCCCAACTACGGCGTCTTCGACGAGTTCCGCTACTTCGTGCCGGGGCGGACGCTGCCGATCGTGCGCCTGCACGGCCTCGACGTCGGCGTGGTGATCTGCGAGGACATCTGGCAGGACGGCGGGCCGGTCGCCGCCTACGGGCAGGCCGGGGTGGACCTGGTCGTGTGCGTCAACGGCTCGCCGTACGAGCGCAACAAGGACGATGTGCGCGGGCCGCTGGTGGCCAGGCGGGCCGCGGAGGCCGGGGCGCCGATGGCCTACGTGAACCTGGTCGGCGGCCAGGACGAGCTGGTCTTCGACGGCGACTCGCTGGTGGTCGGCGCGGACGGGGAGATCCTGACCAGGGCGCCGCAGTTCGTCGAGCACCTCACCGTGCTCGACCTGGACCTGCCGGCCGGCGGGCACACCGGGACCGGGGACATCGGCGGGTTCGAGGTCAGCCGGACCGTGCTCAGCGAGCGGCCGCTGCCCGCCTACGAGCCGCAGCCCGCTCCCCCGGTGGCCGAACCGCTCAGCGACGAGGCCGAGGTGTGGCACGCGCTGGTCACCGGCCTGCGCGACTACGTGGGCAAGAACGGTTTCCGCTCGGTGGTCTTCGGCTTCTCCGGCGGCATCGACTCCGCGGTGGTGGCCGCGCTGGCCGCGGACGCCCTCGGCGCGGACGCGGTGCACGGGGTGTCCATGCCCAGCGCGTACTCCTCCGAGCACTCCCGCTCCGACGCGGCCGAGCTGGCCAGGCGGCTGGGCACGCACTACGAGACCCGGCCGATCGGCGATGTGGTCAAGGTCTTCGTGGAGCAGCTCGGGCTGACCGGGCTGGCCGAGGAGAACGTGCAGGCCCGCGCCCGCGGCGTGACCCTGATGGGGCTGTCCAACCAGCACGGGCACCTGGTGCTGGCCACCGGCAACAAGACCGAGCTGGCGGTGGGCTACTCGACCATCTACGGCGACGCGGTCGGCGGGTTCGCCCCGATCAAGGACGTGCCCAAGACGCTGGTCTGGAAGCTGGCCCGCTGGCGCAACGCCGAGGCGGAGAAGCGCGGCGAGATCCCGCCGATCCCGGAGAACTCGATCAGCAAGCCGCCCTCGGCGGAGCTGCGGCCGGACCAGAAGGACTCCGACAGCCTGCCGGACTACCCGCTGCTGGACGCGGTGCTGGACGACTACGTCGAGGGCGACAAGGGCTTCACCGAGCTGCTCGCGGCCGGATTCGACCAGCCGCTGGTGGAGCGGGTGCTGCAGCTGGTGGACCGGGCGGAGTACAAGCGCCGCCAGTACCCGCCGGGCACCAAGATCACGTTCAAGGCGTTCGGGCGGGACCGGCGGCTGCCGATCACCAACCTGTGGCGGGAGAACAACCGCTAGAGCAGCACCTTCGACAGCTCCCGCAGCTCGGGCAGGCGGACCTCGGGCAGGCCGTAGTCGGTGGCCACGCTGACGCACACGTGGTCCGCGCCCGCCTCGAACTGGGCGCGGACCCGCTCGGCGACCTGGTCCGGGTCGCCGTGCGCGACCATGGCGTCGACCAAGCGGTCGCTGCCGCCGTCGTCGAGGTCGGCTTCGGTCAGGCCGGTCAGCTCCTGGATCACCCGCCAGCGGGAGGAGCTGCGGTCGCCGATGGCCAGCCAGGGCGCCAGCGAGGCGCGGGCCAGCCGCCTGGCCTCGGCCGGGTCCCGGTGCACGGCGACGTTCTGGTGCACCACCAGCTTGGGTCCGGAGCCGAGCAGCTCGCGCAGGTGGGCGGTGTGCTCGACCGGCATGAAGTACGGGTGCGCGCCCCAGGTCCGCTCCCCGGCCAGCTCGGCCATCTTCGGGCCGAGCGCGGCCAGCAGCCGGGGCGAGGGCGGGCCCGCCGGGCCGGTCAGCGGGGCGGCGTCCATCGCGGCCAGGTACTCCCGCATGGCCCGCACCGGCGGCCGCCAGGTGTGGCCGCGGTCCTCCATGTGCTTGCGGTCGCTGACGCCGAGGCCCAGGGCGAACCGGCCGGGGAAGGCCTCGGCCAGGGTGCGCTCGGCCTGGGCCAGGGTGGCCGGGTGGTGCCGGTAGATGATCGCCACGCTGGGCACGACGACGATCCGCTCGGTGGCCGCGAGCAGCAGCGCGGCCTGGGTGGGCGCCGGTCTGCCGTCCATCTCGCCGAAGAACAGCGCGCCGTAGCCCAGCTCCTCGATCTCCCGCGCGGCCGCGCGCACCTGTGGCCACGGCAGCCGCTCGAACGCCCAGGTCCACACGCCGATCCGCCCCAGTTCCACGGTCATGTCAGTCTCTCCCTGCCGACGCAAATAAGATGAGGGTGCCTCCGGATAACTTACGGAGGCTGCCTCCGGTTAGCAAGGGGTGAACTGTGCGCGCTGACGCCCGGCGAAACTACGAGCGGCTGCTGGCCGCGGCCGAGGAACTGTTCCGGCGGGACGGCACCGAGGCCTCGTTGGAGGAGGTGGCGCGCACCGCCGGGGTCGGCATCGGCACCCTGTACCGGCACTTCCCGACCAGGGACGCGCTGCTGGAGGCGTTGCTGCGGGAGCAGTTCGAGGGCCTGCGGGCGGCCGCTGAGCAGCTGACCGAGCTGCCGCCGGAGCAGGCCCTGACCGAGCTGCTGGCGCTGTTCACCGAGCGGATCACCCAGTACCGCGGGCTGCCCGCCTCGGCGCTGGCGGTGCTGCGCACGCCGGGCTCAGCGCTGTACGAGGCCTGTCACGCGATGAACGACGCCGGGCGACGGCTGGTCGAGCACCTGCAACGGGCCGGCGTGGTGCGCGCGGACGTGCCCGCGCTCGACGTGCTGGCGCTGGCCGCCTCGGTGGCCTGGCTCGGCGAGCAGTCCGGGGACCTGGAACAGCGGGAGCGGCTGCTGCGGGTGGTCACCGACGGGTTCAGCGCCCGCAGTAGCTAGCCACCGACAGCGGCGGGTACTGGCCAGGCCGGGCAGGCGGGGTGCGCACCGCGGTGGCCAGGCCGAGCACCAGCAGCAGCAGCGCGGTGCCCAGGTGCAGCACGTTGTCCGCGGTGGTGGCCAGGAACGGGCCGTACCCGGTCAGCGCCAGGCCGAGGGTGCCCGCGGCGCCGGCCAGCGCGCCGGAGAGCAGCTGCGCGCCGGTGCCGCAGCGCCCGCCCGCGGTGCCGCCTGCCACCAGCACCGCGCCCAGCGCCAGATGCAGCCAGGCATGCGGCAGGTCGGCGGTGAACAGGCCGAAGAGGGTCTTGCCCGGCGCGTTCAACCCGAGCACGCCGATCATCAGGTAGCCGCCACCGATGATCAGGGTGGGCAGCCGGGTGCGCACAACCATGGGTCGATCCTGCCCCGGAACGCCGCTCAGGACTGCGAGACGGCGCACACTCGGCGGTTGCGCCTGGCGATGTCAGCGCCGCCTGCCCAGCGGACGGGCGAACGGGAACAGCACCGTCTGCCGGATCGAGGCGCCGGAGAGCATCATCAGCAGCCGGTCCACGCCGATGCCCAGACCGCCGGTGGGCGGCATGCCGTACTCCAGCGCGCGCAGGAAGTCCTCGTCCAGCTCCATCGCCTCCACATCGCCGCTGGCCGCGCGCAGCGACTGCGCCTCCAGCCGGTCCCGCTGCTCCACCGGGTCGGTCAGCTCGGAGTAGGCGGTGCCGATCTCGCTGCCGAAGGCGACCAGGTCCCAGCGCTCGGCCAGCCGGCGGTCGGTGCGGTGGCGGCGGGTCAGCGGAGAGCCCTCGGCCGGGAAGTCGCGGTAGAACACCGGGGTGGTGGTGCGCGCCTCCACCAGGTGGTCGTAGAGGTGCTGGATCAGCTGGGCGTGCCCGGCGTCGTCGGCCACGGTCAGCCCGGCCAGCCGGTTGTGCCTGCGCAGCTCGGCCGCCTCGGTGTCCGGGGTGACCTCCTCGCCGAGCGCGGCGGAGATCGCCTGGTAGCAGCCGATCACCGGCCACTCGCCGGAGAGGTCGTGCTCGACGATCGCGCCGGTGCGGTCCCGGTGCCTGGCGACCGGGGCGCCGTGCGCGGCGGTGGCGGCGCGCTGCACCAGCTCCCTGGTCAGCCGCAGCATGGTGTCGTAGTCGGCGTAGGCCTGATAGGCCTCCAACATGGTGAACTCGGGGTTGTGCGTGCCGTCCGCGCCCTCGTTGCGGAAGTTGCGGTTGAGCTCGAAGACCCGGTCCACCCCGGCCACGCACAGCCGCTTGAGGTAGAGCTCGGGCGCGATCCGCAGGTACATCCGCATGTCGTAGGCGTTGATGTGGGTGACGAACGGGCGCGCGTTCGCCCCGCCGTGCACCGCCTGCAGCATCGGGGTCTCGACTTCCAGGTAGTCCCGGTCGTGCAGGAAGTCGCGGACCGCGCGGACCACGGTGCTGCGCAGCCGCAGCATCCGGCCGGCCTCCGGGTTGACCGCCAGGTCCAGGTAGCGCTGCCGGACCTTGGCCTCCGGGTCGGACAGGCCCTTGCGCCGATCCGGCAGCGGGTGCAGGCACTTCGCCGTCATCTCCCACCCGGTGGCCAGCACGGACAGCTCGCCGCGCCGGGTGGTCACCACCTGCCCGCGCACGCCGACCTGGTCGCCGATGTCCACCGCGAGCTTCCAGTCGTCCAGGCCGTCCTTGCCCAGGGCGTCCACCGCGAGCATCACCTGGAGCTCGCCGGTGAGGTCGCGCAGCACCGCGAAGCACAGCTGGCCCAGCTCGCGTTTGGCCACCACCCGCCCGGCGATCCGCACCTCCACTCCGGTGTGCGTGTCCGGGGTCAGGCCCTCGTGCGCGGCCCGCACCTCGCCGAGGGTCACCTCGCGGTCGTAGTTCACCGGGTAGGGGTCGATGCCCAGCTCGCGCAGCCGGTCCAGCTTGCGGCGGCGCACCCTGACCTGCTCGGGCAGCCGGGCCGCGGGCGCGCGGGCGGCGCGGGCCTTGTCCTCGATCTGGCCGACCTGGCGGACGAACTCGGCGGCCACCTCGCCGGTGCGCAGGTCGCGGGCGGAGTTGCGGCGCAGGGTGCGGGTGGCGGGCAGGAAGCCCTCGGCGACCCCGGCCACGATGCTGACCCTGGGCAGCTTGCGGGAGCCGGGGAAGCACAGGTACCTCGGTTCCCAGCGCGGCCCGTACTTGGCGTTGGCCCGGTAGAGCGACTCCAGCTGGAAGACCCGGGAGAACAGGCTCAGCACCCGCTTCCACAGCCGCAGCACCGGCCCCGCGCCCAGCTGCGCGCCCTCCTCGAACACCGCGCGGAACATCGCGAAGTTCAACGAGATGCGTTGCACGCCAAGGCGTCCGCTCGCCTCGGCCAGTTCGGAGACCAGGTACTCGTTGAGCCCGTTCTCCGCCTCCCGGTCCCGCCGCATCAGGTCAAGGGAGAGCCCGGTGCGGCCCCAGGGCACGAAGGAGAGCAGCCCGCGCAGCCTGCCGTCGGCGTCGTAGGCCTCCACCATCACGCAGCGGCTGTCGCTGGGGTCGTCCAGGCGGCCCAGCGCCATGGAGAACCCGCGCTCGCTGCCCTCGCCCCGCCACTCCTGGGCCTTCTCCACCAGCTTGCCCAGCTCGTGCGGCGGGATCTCGCCGTGCCGCCGGATCTTCGCGGTGTACCCGGCGCGGGCCAGCCTGCGCACCGCCTGCCGGACCCCGCGGCGGTGCCTGCCGGTGAGGCTGAAGTCGCGGACCTCCAGGATCGCCTCGTCGCCGATCTCCAGCACCTTCAGCCCGGCCGCGGCGTAGGCGTGCGCGCCCGCCTCGGAGGCGCCCAGCACGCCGGGCACCCAGCCGTAGCGGCGGGCCTCGGAGAGCCAGGCGTGGATGGCCTGCGGCCAGAAGTCCGGGTCGCCGAGCGGGTCGCCGCTGGCCAGGCTGGTGCCGCCGAGCACCCGGTAGGTGACCGCGGCCTGCCCGTTCGGCGCGAACAGCACGCTCTTGTCCCTGCGGGTGGCGAAGTAGCCGAGGGAGTCGCGTTCGCCGTGCTCGCCGAGCAGCTCGCGCAGCCGCAGCTCCTCGGCAGGCGACATCAGGCGCTGGGTGCGCACGCCGCGGAAGAACACCGCCAGCGCGTAGCCGAGCACCACCGCGCCGAGCAGGCTGAGGATCACGCTGAGCGAGCCGGGCCCGTCCACCACGCCGAGCTGGCGGCCGGGCGGGATCTCGCCGGTGACCTGGTTGAGCACCCACAGCAGCCGGTCGGTCGGGCCGAAGGCGGAGTCCGGGTAGAGGTGGGTCAGGCCCCAGCCGATCCAGACCACCAGGACCATGCCGGTGCCGAGCACGGCCAGCGCCCGCCGCCAGGCCCCGATCGCCAGCCGGGCCGGGAAGGCGGGCAGGAGCAGCAGCAGGAACAGCGAGATGGCGATGGTGGCCAGCGGCCGCCACCAGGCGTACTCCACGATGCTGTCGGCCAGCTCCGGCGGGTCGAGCAGCGAGGGGGTCAGCCAGGCCAGCAGCAGCACGCTCAGCGAGATGGTCAGGTTGACCAGCTGGAACAGCAGCATCGCCCACAGCGCGGCCCGCTTGCGCCTGCGCAGCGCCGCGCCGAGCACGGCCAGCACCAGGATGATCACCATGTTCGGCTCGACCGGCAGGCCGAGCGCGTTGAAGACCTCGCCGAAGAGCACGACCGGGGCGTTGTAGTCGTCCTCGGCCACATCGCCGTGCAGGTCGGTGACGGTGAACAGCAGCAGGCAGCTCAGCACGGACAGCTGCACCACGGTGGCCAGGATCCCGGCGGCCCGGCTCCGCCACTTCGGCAGGGCCACCCGGTTCGCCGCCTCGTCCGCTTTGCGCCGCCTCACGGTGCTCACCGTATTCGATCTGCCGATCGCCGCTGCTCGCAGGCGATGCGGCAGGCTGGCGAGATGTCGTCACTGATCCCCTCCCCCGCCGGGCTGCTGCGCGTGGAGCTGGACGGGCCTGAGCGCGCGCCGGCGGTGGTGCTCTCCGCCGGGCTGGGCGGCGGCTGGTTCGACTGGCCTTCGGTGGTGGAACTGCTGGCCGAGGACCTGCGGGTGGTGCGCTTCGACCGGCCCGGCACCGGCGGCAGCGGTCCCGCGCTGACCCCGCCCGGCCTGGCCCGCGAGGTGGCCGTGCTGGACGCGGTGCTCGACGCGGCGGGCGCGGAACGGGCGGTGCTGGTCGGGCACTCCATCGCCGGGCTGCACGTGGAGGGCTACGCCCGGCTGCGGCCTGAGCGGGTGGCCGGGGCGGTGCTGCTGGACCCGAGCCCGGAGCCGCCGGGCGTGGGGCGGCCCTTCGACGGCGAGGCGGTGGCGGCGCGGGCGCTACTCGCGCTGGCCCGGGTGCCCGGACTGCGGCGGCTGGGCCGGGCGCTGGCCGGGTGGTCCGGTCCGGCCGGTCGGCGGTCCGTGCTGCGCAACGCCAGCCGCACCCGGCGCGAGGTGGCGCCGTCGGCGCAGGTGGAGGAGGTGTACCGGCGGCCGGAGGTGCTGGGCGCGATTCTGGACGAGCTGGCCGCCTACCCGGACCTGGTCGCCGAGCTGGAGGCGGTGCGTGCGGCGCACCCGCTGCCCGAGCTGCCCTGGCTGGTGCTCACCGCGGCCGACGCGCTGGGTCGCCCGCGCCAAGCCAGACGGCTGCTGGCCGCGCACGCCCGGCTGGCCCGGCTGGTCCCCGGCGGCGCGCACGAGCTCATCGAGCGGTGCGGGCACATGATGCCGCTGGACCGGCCGGACACGGTGGCAGCGGCGGTGCGCCGCGTCAATGGGATGTGAAGCTGCTCCCACCACCGTGCCGAGGTTCCCGGCACGTGTCACGCTGGCCTGGCACTGCATTTCCCAGCGAACCCGGGGACCCGCGTGAGGTCGGGCCTCGAGGGGCGAGGAGAGGACGGTCGACGATGACTGCTGTGTCCCACGGCGAAGGCCAGGCCCCCTACGGCACCGGAGCGGCCCCCGCGCCGGGCGGCCCCACCAAGCGGGTCCGGGTGCACCACCTGCGTGAGCTGAAGGAGCGCGGCGAGCCGTGGCCCATGCTCACCGCGTACGACACCTTCACCGCCAAGATCTTCGACGAGGCCGGTATCCCGGTGCTGCTGGTCGGCGACTCGGCCGCGAACACCGTCTACGGCTACCAGACCTCGCTGCCGGTCACCGTGGAGGAGATGCTGCCGCTGGTCCGCGCGGTCACCCGCTCGGTGCGCAAGGCGCTGGTGGTCGCCGACCTGCCGTTCGGCTCCTACCAGGTCTCCCCCGAGCAGGCGCTGACCACCGCGGTCCGGTTCATGAAGGACGGCCAGGCGCACGCGGTGAAGCTGGAGGGCGGCCGCCGCTTCGCCCCGCACGTGGAGGCGATCACCGGCGCCGGCGTGCCGGTCATGGGCCACCTGGGCTTCACCCCGCAGAGCGAGCACAACCTGGGCGGCTACCGGGTGCAGGGCCGCGGCGACGCCGGTGAGGAGCTGGTCGCCGACGCGCTGGCGCTGCAGGCGGCCGGGGCGTTCGCGGTGGTGCTGGAGATGGTGCCGGCGGACGTGGCCAAGCGGGTCACCGCCGAGCTGAGCATCCCGACCGTGGGCATCGGCGCGGGTCCGGACTGCGACGCGCAGGTGCTGGTGTGGCAGGACATGGCCGGGATGAACCAGGGCAAGGCGCCGCGGTTCGTGAAGCGGTACGCCGATGTCGGCGGGATCATGGCCGGGGCGGCGAGTGAGTTCGCCGCGGAGGTGCGGGGGCGGCAGTTCCCGGCACCGGAACACGTCTTTCACTGAGCTGTCACATTGG
>NZ_JAMHIV010000068.1 GCF_023897065.1 Crossiella sp. SN42 | reverse complement strand
CTCGCAGGCAGGACTGTGCGGACACGACCTAGCCGCGCCGGTACCGCCCCGGCGGCTCGCCGAAGGCGCGCTTGAACGCGGTGGCGAAGGCGAACTCGGAGAGGTAGCCGACCCTGGCCGCGATGACACCCACCGGGTCGGCGGTCTCGCGCAGCAGGCGGGCGGCGGTGGTCATCCGCCACCAGGTGAGGTAGGTCAGCGGGGGCTGGCCGACCAGGGTGGTGAAGCGGCGGGCGAAGGGCGCGCGGGACAGTCCGGCCTCGGCGGCGAGCTTGGCCACGGTCCACGGGTGGGCCGGGTTGTGGTGCATGGCCTGGAGCGCGGCGGCGGTGGCCGGGTCGCGCAGGGCGGCGGACCAGCCGGTGCCGGTGGCGGTCAGACAACCGCGGAGCAGGTAGACCAGCAGGGTGTCCAGGAGGGCGGGGATCAGGGCGTCGGTGCCCTGGCCGGGGGTGGTCAGCTCGGCCGCGAGCAGGGTGCGGGCGGCGGTCAGCTCGGGGGGCTGGGTCGCGGCGGGGAGGTGGATGGCGGTGGGCAGGGTGCGCAGGAGGGGGTGGGTGCGGGCGGGGGTGAGCTCGTAGGCGCCGCAGAGGGTGACCGTGGTGATCGGGCCGGGGCCGGGGGTGGTGGCGCGGATGTGGCGGGCGGAGTTCTCAGCGGGGGTGGGCTGCGGGGCAGGTGGGAGCGCGGGCGTGGCGTGGGCCGGGTGGTCGGGCAGAGCCGTGCCTGGGCGGGGCGCGGCGTTGGCGTGGTTCGGAGTGGTGGCGGCGTCGCCGGGCGCGTGGCTGGCGGCGGCGGTCAGGGTGTGGTTGGGGCTGGTGGGGAGGAACAGGATGTCGCCCTCGGTCAGGTGTAGCTCGGCAGGGGCGCGCAGCGTGCATTCGCCCTGGAGCACCACGTGGAAGCCCGCCGCGCCGGGGACCTCGGCGTAGTCCTGGCGCCAGTCGCCGTGCCAGGTCACGTGGGCGGAGCGGGGGTTGCCGGTGCGGAGCACGGTGATCACGTCGCTGAGCAGGTCCACGTGGTCAGGGTAGGAGACGATCGCGTAGGAAAACGCGCTTTGGGCACATGGTTCGTCTCGGTGGGCGGATCTAGGTTCAGGGTGTGTTGAGTGTGCGCGTGCATGAGCACGGAGATGCGTCGGTGATCAGGCTGGATCAGGTTGCGGTGCCGGAGCCGGGGGCGGGCGAGGTGCTGGTGGCGGTGGTGGCCACCTCGTTCAACCCGACCGAGATCGCGGTGCGGGCCGGGGTGTTTCCGGTGCCGCTGCCGTTCGCGCTGGGCTGGGATGTGGCCGGGGTGGTCGCCGGGCTTGGGGACGGGGTGTCGGAGTTCGCGGTGGGGGACGCGGTGGTCGGGTGGGTGGATGGCGGGGCGGCCTCGGAGTTCGTGGTCGCGCCGGTGGAACGGCTGGTGGCGGCGCCGGGGTCGATGCCGTTGGCGCATGCGGCGGGGATTCCGTTGGCGGGGTTGACCGCGATGCAGGCGGTCGCGGCGGCGGGAGTGGAAGCCGGGCAGCGGGTGCTGGTCAACGGGGCCGGGGGTGGGATCGGTGGGTTCGCGGTGCAGTTGGCCAAGCGGGCCGGGGCGCACGTGATCGCCACGGCCAGTGCGCGGAGTGTGGCGGCGGTGCGGCGGCTGGGGGCTGACGAGGTGGTCGACTACACGTCCACCGTCTTTGACGAGCCGGTGGACGTGGTGCTCAACGTGGTGCCGGTCAGCGCGGAGGAAGGCTTGCGGCTGGCCGGGTTGGCGCGGGTGTTCGTGTCGGTGGCCACGCCGGTGGTGGCGGCGAACGCCAGTCATGTGGTGGCCCGGCCTGATCGCGACCAGTTGGCGGAGCTGGTCGGCCTGGTGCGGGTGGAGGTCAGTGCGGTGCGATCCCTGGCCGACACGGCTGAGGTGCACCGGCTCAGTGAGGCGGGCGCGGTGCGCGGCAAGGTGTTGCTGACTACTGGCCGCCCGGGGTGATCAGGCCGGTCTCGTAGGCCAGCACCACCAGCTGGGCGCGGTCGCGGGCGTGCAGTTTGGTCAGCAGCCTGCTCACGTGGGTGCGAGCGGTGGCTGGGCTGATGTGCAGCAGGGCGGCGATCTCGTCGTTGGAGCGGCCCGCGCCGACGGTGGCCAGCACCTCGCGTTCGCGGTCGGTGAGCACGGCCAGCCGCCGCAGGTCGGCGCGGGGCGGGCTGGTGGCGGCGGCGTGCATGACGCGGCGGGTGACCGCCGGGGACAGCAGCGCGTCGCCGCCTGCCACGATGCGCACCGCGTTGCGCAGCTCGTCGGGGCCGGTGTCCTTGAGCAGGAAGCCGGAGGCGCCGGCGCGGACCGCGGACAGGATGTGCTCGTCGGCGTCGAAGGTGGTCAGCACGATCACCCGGACCTCGCGCAGCGCGGGGTCGGCGACGATCTCGCGGGTGGCGGTCAGGCCGTCGGTGCCGGGCATGCGGATGTCCATCAGCACCACGTCCGGGCGTTCCCTGCGGACCAGTGCGAGGCCGGACTCGCCGTTGTCCGCCTCGCCGACCACGGTGATGTCTTCGGCGCGGTCGAGCAGCGCGCGCAGTCCCTCGCGGACCAGGTACTGGTCGTCGACCAGGGCGATGCGGATCATGGGCGGGCTCGCAGCGGGATGTGTGCCTGGACCAAGAATCCTCCGCCGCTGGGCGTGCTGGTGTGCAGGGCGCCGCCGAGCAGGGCCAGGCGTTCGCGCATGCCCATGATGCCCCAGCCACCGTTGGCGGCGGGGCCGGGCGGGCCTTGGCCGTCGTCGCGGATGGTCAGGATCAGTTCGTCGGGGCGGTAGGACAGGGTGATCTTGACGGTGCGGGCGTTGGCGTGGCGGCGGATGTTGCTCAGCGACTCCTGGGCCACCCGGTAGGCGGTGGCGTCGGCCACGGCGGGCAGCGCGGCCGGTTCGCCTTCGGTGCGCACGGTGACGGTCAGGCCCGCGGTGGTGGCGGAGTCGACGAGCTCGGCGAGGCGGTCCAGGCCGGGCACCGGGTCGCTCTCCCCCGCGCGCAGCGCGCCGAGGGTGGCGCGGAGCTCCTGCACCACTTCGCTGCACGCGGTGCGGACGGCGGTGAGCGAGCGTTCGGCGCGGTCGGGGTCCTCGCGCAGGGTCTCCCTGGCCACGTCGGTGTGCAGGGAGATCACCGCGACCGTGTGCGCGAGCAGGTCGTGCAGGTCGCGGGCGATGCGCAGGCGTTCCTGCTCGACACGGGCGGCGGCCTCACGTTCCCGGTCCAGTGCGGCGGCGGCCCGCCAGCCGCGGCGGGAGCGGACCGCGTCGCCGAAGGCGATCACCGCGGCGAACAGCGCGGCCGAGACGCCGAAGTCCAGGCCGAGCACGTAGCCGGGGTCGTCGCCCTCGTCCAGGCGGGCCGCCGTGGACACCACCAGCACCGCCACCCCCACTCCGGCGGCCCAGCGGGTGCGCCCGGCCTCGGCGGCGGAGTAGAGCGGGGCGGCCAGCGGCACGGCCAAGCCGATGGCGGGCAGGTCGAGCACGTAGTAGGCGATCAGCGCGGTGGCGCTGAGCAGCAGCACCGGGATCGGGTGCCGGCGGCGCAGGAACAGCACCCCGGCGAACAGCAGCGCGAAGGCGTAGGCCAGCGGGGACGGCGGACCGGTGCGGCCGAGGTTGGCGGTGACCGCCGCGCCCACCGCCAGCAGCACCAGGGCCGCCAGCAGCGTGTCGGCGAGCCTGGGGCGGCTGCTCAGCATGGTGTCCACTGTGGACCAGCCCGCCGGGTCACGCCACGGGCCGGGTGCGCAGCAGGCGGACCATGCCGGTGAAGGCCAGTGCCGCGGTGAGCGCGGTGGCGGCGATCCGGAAGTAGTGGCCGAAGACGAACTCCGCGGCGGTCTGGCGCAGGAACTCCGCGGAGTGCACGGCCAGGCCCTCGGTGAACATGATGGTGTTGCGCGGGTGCAGGTACAGCACCGAGAACAGGCCCTCCCCCAGTGCCAGCACGAGCAGGCTGGCCAGGATCCACCAGCGTGCCCGCGGCCGCCGCCACAGTGTGATCGCGGCCAGCACCGCGGCGGCCACCGTGGCCATGCCCAGCGGCCGGAAGACATCGCCCGGCCCGACCACCTGGAAGAACCCCATCGACTCGGACAGCGAGGCCGGTGGGTCGCGGAAGATGTTGGGGTACAACAGGACGGTCTCCACCAGCACGCCACCGAAGGCGATCATGGCGATCCACACGTAGCCGATGGAGACGAGGCAGGCGAGCCGGGCGCGATCCATGGGGGTAACGCTAGGCAGCGCGCGGGGCGGGCGAATCCGTTCGGAATCGCGGTTGGCGTACGCCTCCGGACGTACGTCAGCGGCTCCGGGCGTGCAGGATGCGGAGCTGGCCGATCTCGGCGACGTTCTTGGTCAGCTCCACGGTCACCCAGCCCGCGATGTCGGCCAGGGTGAACTCCCCGCCCCACGGCAGGGTTCTGGTGCGTTCGGTGGAGTCCAGTTCGGCGTCGGTGAGCGGCAGCAGGGCGGCCCGCCAGTTGTCCTTGAGACCGGTCAGCCAGGCGATCGTGGACTCGGCGCTGCCCGGCCAGGTGATCTCGGCGCGGGCCGGGGCGCCGGTGCCGAAGAGGTGGCCGTGCGTGGTCGTCCACCAGAAGCCGATGTGCCAGCTGACCCAGCCGATGGTGGTGGTCGGCGCGGGATCGGGCTCGGGCTCCACCCAGTCGGCGTGCCAGCGGCCGTCGGCGCCGGGGCGGACGGTCCAGCTGTCCGGCGCGGGCTGCCAGAGACAGGCGGTGTCGTCCAGCCCGGTCAGGTGGTGCTCGAACAGGGACCAGGCGATGTCGAGCTGCTTGAGCAGCAGGTCGACCCGGGCGGCAGTCATGCGTGCAGGGTGGCCGCGCCGTCCGGGTCCGGCAACCGGATTAGCGCCGGACCCGGACGGTTCAGCTGCTCCGGTTCAGTGCGGTGGCGATGATCTCCGCGCTCGGCGTGTGCAGGGCCTGGGCCGCGGTCTGGCCGGTCGCGGCCAGGTAGGCGTCGACCAGCCGGTTGCCCACGGCGTAGCCGGCGCCGGTGGGCAGGCCGACCGGGGTGGCGCCGAAGTGGGCCGCGATGGCGTCACCGTGCACCCAGGCGGTGAAGTTCTGCATGCCGGTGACCTCCAGGCCGCTGACGACCTTGGCGAAGACCGCCTCGTCGTGCAGGTGCGGCACGCCGATGCGGGTGTAGCCGAGGTCCGCGCCGTGCAGCTGGCGGGCGAAGGCGTCGGCCAGGCCCTCGGAGACCACGTGCTCGCCGACGTTGACCGTGGCCGGGTCCCACACCACGCCGCCGGGGCGGTACCGGAGGTTGTGGTTGAGCTCGTGCACCACGGTCGCTTCCAGGCGGTCCAGGTTCTCCGGGTAGGGCCACAGCGTGATCACGATGTAGCCGGAGATGCCGCCGTTGCCGGTCACGCCCAGGCTGGGCCCCATGAAGTTGGCGTCGCCGGGGTCGCCGAGCACGAACAGCACGGAGATGTCCGGGACCGCCAGCTCCGGGGTCGCCGCCAGCTGGACCTCCAGCGCCTGGTCCAGGGCGCGCTGGAGCCGGGGCCAGGCGTCGGCCGACGCGAGGGTGTCCAGGGCGTCCAGGCAGCGCTGTTCATCGCGGTCCAGCGGGAAGCCCGCCGAGGCCAGGTGCATGGCGACCAGGTCGACGTCACCCGGGAAGTAGCGGTACATGCCCGCCATCGGTTCGAGCATGGCGCGCAGCAGCTCGGGCCGGTCGGCGACCGGGGCCCGCAGGATGCCGGTCATGGCGGTGTGGGTGTCGAGAACGGTGATCGTCATGTGCCGGACCCTAGGAGCTGACGTAGGTGGAGGTTCAAGTCCAATTGCTCACCCCTCCGGGTAGAACAGGAACAGCGTGCAGCCGGTGGTGGTCTGCGGGACGTGCGAGGAACCGGCGGGCGCGTGGATGAAGGAGCCCGCCGGGTAGTCCCGGTCGCCGTCGTTGAACACGCCGGAGACCACGAAGACCTCCTCCGGTCCCGGCTCGTGCACGTCGATCCCCTGCCAGCGGCTGTCCGGGTCCATCTCCAGCACGTAGGCCTTCGCGCCGTTGTCCCCCTGCCACAGCGGGCGCAACCGGATGCCGGGGAAGAGCTCCCGGACCGGGGCGTCCTGGACGGTGGACCACACGTAACCCTGTTCGGTCGTCATGCGCTCAGCCTGCCGATCCGCGCGCGGGCCGCCGAGTGTCAGGAAAGACATCATCCGGTACTTTTCTGCCATGCACCGGGTCGTGGCGCTGCTCCGCCCACCGCAGTCGACCTTTGAGCTCGGCTGCGCGGCCCAGGTGTTCGGCATCGAGCGGCTGGGACTGCCGACCCGGTACGCCTTCGAGGTGTGCACGGAGCATCCCGGCCCGGTCGCGACCTACGCCGGCTACGACATGCTGGTGACCGAGGGGTTGGCCGCGCTCGACCGGGCCGACACCGTGATCGTCCCCGGCTGGCTGCCCGTGCAGGAGCCGCCGTCGGCCACGGTGGTCAGGGCGCTGCGCCGGGCACACGCCAGGGGTGCGCGGGTGGCCAGCATCTGCTCCGGCGCGTTCCTGCTCGCGCACGCCGGGCTGCTGGACGGCCGGCGGGCGACCACGCACTGGGCGCAGACCGACGAGCTGGCCGCCCGCTTCCCGCTCGTGCGGGTCGACCCGGACGTGCTCTACGTCGACCACGGCGACGTGGCCACCAGCGCGGGTGCGGGCGCCGGGTTCGACCTGTGCATGCACCTGGTCCGGCGGGACCAGGGCGCCCGGTACGCCGCGGACATCGCCCGGACCATGGTCATGCCGCCGCACCGGGAGGGCGGGCAGTTGCAGTACTCCGCGCCGCCCCACCCGGCCCAGTTCGACGGTTCGCTCGCGCCGCTGCTGGACTGGGCCGCCGAGCGGCTGGGTGAACCGGTGACCGTGGAGAGCCTGGCGGTGCGGGCGGGACTGTCCACGCGGACCCTGGCCCGGCGGTTCGCTGAGCAGCTGGGCACCAGTCCTGGTCAGTGGTTGCTGGCCCGGCGGCTGGCCGTGGCGCAGGATCTGCTGGAGTCTTCGGATCTTCCGTTGGAGGCCATCGCGCGGCGGGTGGGGCTGTCCTCGGCCACGAACTTGCGCAGGCGGTTCGCGAGCGCGTTGGGGACCACGCCGGGGGCTTACCGGCGGGTGTTCCGGGATCGGGGACTGGCGGATAAGCACTGATCCGCTGTGGTGTGCGACGTGGCCGCGCGAGCCGAACGCGCCGCATGCGCTGAGAAGCTGTTCGCGTTTATTGAGCCGGGCATGCCTGAGGTCCGTGGAGTCGCTGAATTCCGCACGCCAGCAGCATGCGTCACCGGAAAAGGATGGCTCCGGTGAGGTCAAGGGCGATACCGGTCAAGGGCGATACCCGGCCGGCTCCTGATCCTTGGCCGAGCCATCGCGGGCATCTCCCAGAGGTGAGGCTGCCGCCGGATTGCTCCAGCCTTGCCGACCAGTCGGTACAGGTTGGCTCTGGACGTGTGGCGCTTGGTCGGCGTCAACTCGGTGTGACGGTTCAGGAATTTGTCATTCGGGTGAGCATCCGGCGTGAGAGCGATATCAGCGATGTGCGGAAGGTAGTACTCCCGTGGACATGCGTTGCGCCACAAGGGAAACTCTCGGTTGTTCCGGAATGGCCCTGCTGTTTCGGACGCCGGATTAACCGGTTCGGTGATGCGGGTCACAGTATGCCGTGAGTGCGGTATGTCGGCAAGGCTGTGGTCCGCGTCGCCGTGGAGTCCCTGGGGACGGCCATCCCCCCTGCGAATGAAAGCGCGAGTGTCATGACTCTTGCTTGTCTCCGTCCGGCCGCCGCCGCGTTGGCTGTGACGCTCAGTCTGTTGGTCGCGCCTGCGGCTCAGGCGCGACCAAGTGCGGAAAATCCCTACGAGCGCGGTCCCGCGCCGACCGTGGCGAGCATCGAGGCCGCGCGCGGCCCGTTCGGCACTGCCGAGACGCGGGTGTCGGCGACCGCGGTGCGTGGCTTCGGTGGCGGCACGATCTATTACCCCACCGACACCAGTCAGGGCACCTTCGGCGCCGTCGCTGTCGCGCCCGGCTTCACCGCGAGTCAGTCCAGCATGTCGTGGCTCGGCCCGCGTCTGGCGTCCCAGGGCTTCGTGATCTTCACGATTGACACCCTCGGCCGTTACGACCAGCCCGCCGCGCGGGGCGATCAGCTCCTGGCCGCGCTGGACTACCTCACCCAGAGCAGTTCGGTCCGTGGGCGCATCGATGGCTCCCGGCTGGCAGTGATGGGGCATTCCATGGGCGGGGGTGGCAGCCTGGAGGCGGCGAAGGACCGGCCCGCGCTGCAGGCGGCGATTCCGCTGACGCCCTGGAACGCCACCAAGAACTGGTCCTCCGTGCGGACGCCCACGCTGATCATCGGCGCGGAGCGTGACTCGGTGGCCAGTGTCGCCGCACACTCCGAACCCTTCTACGCCAGCCTTCCCTCCACTCTGGACCGGGCGTACCTGGAGCTGGCCGGGGCCAGTCACTTCGCCCCGAACGTGGCGAACGTGACCATCGCCAAGTACAGCATTTCCTGGCTCAAGCGGTTCGTGGACAACGACACTCGCTACGAGCAGTTCCTGTGCCCGCTTCCGAGTGGCAGTGCGATCTCGGAGTACCGCGGCAACTGTCCGCACCAGGGCTGAGCGTTGGGTGGGCGGGCCCCGGGCGGAGGCACGGGGCCCGCTCCCGCCGGCGCACCGGTCAGGGACTCGCGCAGGTGAGCGCCATCGCCTAGTGTCCTGAGTCGGAAGTTCGGTGGTGGTATCGGCGGTCCAGCTTTCCGCTGGGCGCGCCGCGGGGAAGCCCTCGTACCGGGTTGTACGTGGGCTTTCCGGCGGTGCGGTCAGCGGGAAGCTGGGCCGTCGAGACCGCTGGCGAACTTCCGACTCAGGACACTAGTCCACGAGCAGGACCAGTTTTCCGCGGACGTGGCCGTCCTCGCTGGCGCGGTGGGCGGCCGCGGCTTCGGTCAGGGGGTAGGTGCGGGAGACGGGCAGCTTGATCTTTCCGGCGGCTACCAGGGCTACCGCGTCGGACAGGGCGCCGGGGACTTCTTCGGCAGGGCCGCCCCAGCTGGCTCGGACGCCGAAGTCGGCGGCTTGGCCGTCGGCGATGGTGAGCACGCGGTCGGGGCCGCCGGTGAGGGCGAGCAGGGTGGGCAGGCCACCGCGGCCGGAGAGGTCCAGGGCCGCGTCCACACCCTGGGGGGCGAGTTCCTTGACCCGTTCGATCAGGCCTTCGCCGTAGCGGACCGGGTGGGTGCCCAGGCCGCGCAGGTAGGCGTGGTTGGCTTCGCTGGCGGTGCCGATGACGGTCAGGCCGCGTTCCCTGGCCAGCTGCACGACGAAGGTGCCGACCCCACCCGCGGCGCCGTCGACCAGCAGGGTCTCCCCCGCTTTCACCTCGAGCAGGGCGAGCACCCGGTAGGCGGTGGTGGCCACCCCGGGCAGGCCGGCGGCGGTGGGCCAGTCCAGTTCGGCGGGTTTGGCGGTGAGCTTGCCGGGGGTGGCCAGGGTGTGGGTGGCGTAGGAGCCGGTGGCGGCCGTGCCGAGCACCTCATCGCCAAGGGCGAACTCGGTGACGTCCGGGCCGACGGCCTCGACCACGCCCGCGACGTCCGAACCGGGCACGGCGGGGTAGGTGGCGGGCATGCTGGGGAAGGCGCCGGCGCGGACCTTGGTGTCGAAGGGGTTGACCCCGGCGGCCTTGACCCGGATGCGGAGCTGGCCGGGGCCGGGTTCGGGCAGGTCGCGCTGGGCGGGGTGCAGCACCTCGGGGCCGCCGTGCTCGGTGAAGACGATGGCGGTGGACTGCTCGGGCATGGGGGTCCGTTCTGTGGCGTGGGGCGGCTGTCTGGGGTCGAGCCTGCGCTGTGCCGGTGCGGCACGCCAGCCACGATCGGGTTGAGTGGTCAGGCCAGGTAGTGCGCCATCGCGGCGGCGATGGCGAGGTGGTCCGGGACCAGCTTGCCGTCGTCCTCGTCCTCGATGTGCCACAGGGCGTTCTGCAACACCCGGCCCACGGTCCAGCGCGCGGCGCGAGCGCGGTCCAGGCCGAGGTGACCGGTCATCAGGTCGAAGCGGCGGCGCAGCGCGCGGGGCACGTCGCCGGTGGCCTCCAGGTCCTCGAACCTGTTGTCCAGGGCGGGGAACAGCTCGAAGCCGGGGTCGCCCGCGAGCGGTTTCGGGTCGATGGCCAGCCAGGGTTCGCGGTCGGTGCCGGGCAGTGGGGCCAGCACGTTGTCGTAGTGCAGGTCCCACAGCAGCAGGCGGTCGCCGGGTTCGTCGAGCACCTCGCCGACGATGGCCGCCCAGGAGTGCAGCCGGGCGGCGTCGGCAGGGTCGGCCAGCCGGGTGGCCTTGCCGGGGGTGTCGGCGAGCATGGCGGCGGCGATGTCGCCCAGCCGCCGCATTCCGGTCGGGGCCTGGTGCTGGACCAGGCGGCCGAGCAGGCCGGTGAGGATGGTCAGGGCCTGCTCGGCGTCGGGCAGCGAGGACAGCGGGCGGCTGGGGTCCAGGCGTTCCAGCAGCATGGTGCAGGTGGGCTCGTCAGCGGCCAGCAGGCGGACGATGCCGTCGCCGTCCCAGTGCCGCAGGGCCAGCGGCTCGCCGATGTTCTCCTCGTTGGGCCGCTGGAGCTTGAGCACGGCCGGGGTGCCCTCGGGTGTGCGCACCGGCAGCACCAGGGAGGCCATGCCGTGCATGGACTTCCCGTCCAGGCGCAGGTTCCAGCGGTCCAGGAAGTCCATGGCCAGCGCGGGCAGCCGCTCGACCCACTCCCTGCCCTCAGCCCCGTCGAACTTCGCGTACGTCTCGGCCAGTTCGGCCGGCACCTCGATGATCGTCATCAAGTCGATTATTGGGCCGGGGGCCAAATGGTTTTCGCTAACGGCGCTTGCGCAGCTCCAGCAGCGCGATGAGCCCGATCGCGGCGGCGATCACCAGCAGCGGCCCCAGGTAGCCCATGGTCCCGGTCAGCTCGCCGAAGATCCAGCGGAACGGTCCGCTGTGCTGCTCCTCGATCAGCCAGCGCACCAGTGGCACCGCGCCCAGGGTGATCCCGATCAGCGCGATCACTCCCTGCGCACCCTCCACAGCGGACACAGTCTTGGCCATCTGCTCTCCTCCCTCGGGCAATACGATCGTACTGTAGCCCGCCGCCCCGGCGATCTTCAATACGTTCGTATTGATAGCCTGGGCCAGTGCCCGAGGAACAGAAGTCCAAGATCGCCGAGGCGATGTGGCGGCTGGCCGCCCGCGCCGGGCTGGAGGCGGTGAGCGTGCGCGAGGTGGCCGCCGAGGCCGGTGTGTCGGTCGGCCGGGTGCAGCACTACTTCCGGAACAAGGACGCGCTGCTGCTCTACGGGCTCAAGCTGGCCGGGCGGCGGATGGAGCACCGGATCGCGGACCGGATCAACGGGCTGGCCGGGTCGCCGGAGCAGCTGCTGCGGGCCGCGCTGGAGGAGGTGCTCGGCGACGACCCGGACTCCCGGCTGGCGATCAGGGTCAACGTGGCCTTCCTCGGCCGGGCGATGGAGGACGTGGCCATCGCCGACGTGCTCTTCCAGGACAACGCGGAGCTGCGCGCGCTGGCCGCGCACGTGGTGCGGCAGGCCCAGCAGGAGGGCCGGGCGGCCGGGCTGGACCCGGAGCGGGAGGCGCGGATCATCTGGTCGCTGGCCGACGCGCTGACCATCGAGCTGGCCTGCGGGCAGCTCACCGGGGCCGAGGCCACCGAGACTATGCGCTACCACCTGGACCGGGTGCTGCGGTAGGCAGTTCCGCGGCGAGCGTGGTCAGGAAGGCCTCCAGGGCCAGCTGGAACGGGCTCTCCCGCATCTGGATGACGAGTTCGGCCGCGCTGGCGGTGATGTTCGGATACCGCTGCGCGGGCAGGGTGGCGTAGACCTCGCGCCAGATCGTGTCCTCGGCCTGTTCGGCGGTGTGCACGGCCGCGTCCAGGGCGGCGAAGGACAGCGCGATGCCGATGAAGCAGCGGTAGTGCCGGACCGCCTCGGCCGGCGGAAAACCGGCCTCGCGCAGGATGCCCAGGATGGTCTCCACCGCGGCGGTCTCGTGCTCGCGGCCGGTGACCCGCGCGGTGACCAGGGCGGCGGCCCTGGGGTGCGCGAGGTTGGCCCGGTAGATGCGCTCGCCGAGGGCGCGCAGGTCCGCCACGCAGTCGCCGGTGGTGCGGTGCCCGGCGAAGGTGCGGCCGATCAGCTCGTCGGTGATGGCCAGCAGCAGGTCGTCCTTGCCGGTGAAGTAGCGGTACACCGCGGTGGCGTCCGCGCCGAGGGCCGCGCCGAGCCTGCGCAGGGACAACCCGTCCGGGCCGTGCAGCTCGATCAGCCGCAGCGCGGTGTCGATGATCAGCTCGGCGGAGAGCAGCTGACCGCCCTGGGTGCGCCTGCGGCGGGTGCGGTGCTCGGGAACGCGCTTGGAAGCCACGGCGCAGCTTATGTCAACACCATTGACGTTAGGATCCGCGATCTCTTTCCTGTCCGCATGCGTGATGCGGGCAGGCGGATGGCGGCGGTGCTGGTGCTCGGACTGCTGGCGGCCTGCGCGCCGCCACCGGCGGAGGACGCGGTGGGCAAGGCCAAGGCGGCCGAGGCCGCCAACGCACTCCCCCGCGACGGGTTCTACGAGGTCAGCCCGGATGGGGCGGTCCCGGGCACGGTGCTGCGCGCCGAGCGGTTCACCGGCTGGCGGCTGCCGCCGGGAGCGAGCGGGACCAGGATCGTCTACGACTCGCGGTCGGCGGCGGGCACACCGGTGGCGGCCTCGGCGGCGGTGCTCACCCCGGCCGGGAACCCGCCGGACGGGGGCTGGCCGGTGGTGGCCTGGGCGCACGGCACCAGCGGGGTGGCCCGGCAGTGCGCGCCCTCGCTGATGAAGGACCTCTACTACCCGGAGGTGATGGCCGACTGGCTCGGGCGGGGTTATGCGGTGGTGGCCGCGGACTACTCGGGACTGGGCGCGGGTGACGGGCACGAGTACCTCACCCTGGCCGCCAACGCCCAGGACGTCCGGTACGCGGTGGCCGCGGCCCGGCGGGCGGTGCCGGAGCTGGGGGCGCGCTGGGTCGCGGTCGGGCATTCCCAGGGCGGGCAGACGGTGTGGGGCGTGGCCCGGCAGGAGGTGGCCGAGCCGACCGGGGAGTTCCTCGGCGCGGTCGCGCTGGCACCGGTGACGCCCTATGACCGGTTGCAGGAGCGGGTCGCGGACAACCCGGGCCAGGGTCAGTACCTGGCTTATGTGGCCAGTGCGATCGCGTTGCGGCACAAGGACTTCAGCCCGGCGGACATGTTGAGCGAGGCGGGGCTGCGGGACTACGGGAAGTACCTGCGGGAGGGCTGCTGGGGCTACGGCCGGGCGGTCAGCGGCACCGCGACCTCGCGGGAGCTGTTGCGCCCCAACTGGTCCGCGCACCCGGCCGCGCGTGCCTTCATCGAGGGCAACCGCTACTCCGGCGGTGCGCTGGCCGGGCCGATCCTGGTGGTCGCCGGGGCCACGGACGTGGACGTGGCCGCCGAGACCGTCGCCGAGGAGGCCAGGAAGCAGTGCGGGCAGGGCACGGCGGTGACCTACCGGGAGTTCCCCGGCGGGCATGACGGGGTGCTCGGGGAGTCCTCGGCTGAGCAGGAGCGGTGGGTGCGGGAGCGCTTCGCCGGGGTGGCCGCGCCGCGGGTGTGTCCGTAGACATTAGGGTTTGCCCATGTCGGTGCGCGTGGAGCGACAGGGGCCGGTCAGCACGGTGGTGCTGTCCAGGCCGGAGAAGCGCAACGCGGTGGACGGGCCGACCGCGGCGGCGCTGGCGGCGGCCTTCCGGGAGTTCGACGCCGACCCCGGGGCCGCGGTGGCGGTGCTGTGGGGTGAGGGCGGCACGTTCTGCGCTGGGGCGGATCTCACCGCGATCGGCACCGAGCGTGGCAACCAGGTCTCCGCCGAGGGCGATGGGCCGATGGGGCCGACCCGGCTGCGGCTGGGCAAGCCGGTGATCGCCGCGGTCAGCGGGCACGCGGTGGCCGGTGGGCTGGAGCTGGCGCTGTGGTGCGACCTGCGGGTGGCCGAGCAGGACGCGACCTTCGGCGTGTTCTGCCGGCGCTGGGGGGTGCCGCTGATCGACGGCGGCACGGTCCGGCTGCCCCGGCTGATCGGGACCTCGCGGGCGATGGACCTCATCCTCACCGGCAGGCCGGTGGACGCCGCCGAGGCCGAGCGGATCGGGCTGGTCAACCGGGTGGTGCCGCCGGGACAGGCGCGCGCCGCGGCCGAGGAGCTGGCCGCGCAGCTGGCCCGGTTCCCGCAGACCTGCCTGCGGCGGGACCGGTTGTCGGTGCTGGAGCAGGACGGTCTTGACGAGGACGCGGCCATCGCCAACGAGCTGCGGCACGGGTTCGTCTCGCTGGCCTCCGACGCCCTGGACGGCGCGCGGCGGTTCAGCGGCGGGGCCGGGCGGCACGGCGAGTTCGAGTAGGGCCCGGGGTGCGGCTGACGGAAGAACAGCTCGGGCAGGTCGCGGCGGAGTTCCGGCCGGGCTCGCCACCGAGTGCCGGGCGGGTGCGGGTGGCCGAGGACCGGTGGCTGCCGGTGGCCGAGGCGCTGCCGGTGCTCAGCCGGGCGCGGCGCAACCCCGGCGCGCATCCGGCCGCGGCCTACTGGGGCACGGTGGCGGTGTTCGGGTTGCAGCTGGTCACCGCCGGTCGCGCCGATCGGTTGAACGAGGCTGACGAGCAGCGGGTGGCGCGGCTGGCCGCGGAGATGCCGGAGCAGGCCGGGTTCGGCGATCCGGTGCGGCTGGTGCGGGACTTCCTGGCCGCGGTGGCCGACGGGATGGGCGCGGTAGCCGCTCCCCCGGCGCCCGTGTTGTCGTCGTGGACGCCGCGGCCCGCGCCGCCGCGGCCGCCCGAGGTGCGGGTGTCGCTGCGGGTGGAGTTCGGGCGGACCCGGCTGTTCCGGGCGGTGCTCCAGGTGCACAGCCTGGCCGATCCGGCGCTGGTGGCCGATGCCGCCGAAGTGTGGGCGGGCCGGGTGGCCGGGCTCGGCGCGGAGGTCAGGGACGGGGTGCTGGCTGCCCTGCGCCGCAGCGCCCTGGCCTGGCCGCCGCTGGCCCGGCTGCTGGAGTCCGAGGCGCCCGAGGACATCCAGCTCGCCGATGAGGAGGTGCTGCGGCTGCTCGGCGGGGTGCCGGGCATCGAGGTGCACTGGCCGAAGGAGCTGGGCCGCGGCCTGAGCGCACGCGCCGAGGTGGCGGCCACCGGGGACCGGCCGTCGTTCTTCGGCGGGGACAAGGCTTTCGCGTTCCACTGGCGACTGGCCCTGGGCGACGATCCGCTGACCGAGGCCGAGCTGGCGCAGCTGACCGAGTCGCGACGACCGGTGGTGCGGCTGCGGGAGAAGTGGACGCTGGTGCCGCCGGACCTGCGGCGCAAGGCGGACAAGCCGACCATCGCGGTGCTCGGCGGGATGGACGCGCTGGAGGTCGCGCTCACCGGGTCGGCGGTGGTGGCGGGCGATCGGCTGCCGGTGCGCGCCACCGGGTGGCTGGAGGGCATGCGCGGACGGATCGCCGAACCCGACACCGGCCGGGAACCGGTGCAGGCGCCGCCGGAGCTGGCCGCGACCCTGCGCGACTACCAGCTGCGCGGGCTGCGCTGGCTGGCCAGGATGACCGAGCTGGGCCTGGGCGGTTGCCTGGCCGACGACATGGGACTGGGCAAGACGATCACGGTGATCGCGCTGCACCTGCACCGCCGCGAGGACTTCCCCGCGCCGACGCTGGTGGTCTGCCCGGCCTCGCTGCTGGGCAACTGGGAGCGGGAGATCCAGCGCTTCGCCCCCGGCGTCGCGGTGCGCCGCTACCACGGCAACGGCCGCTCGCTGGAGGGCGTCGAGAGCGGGTTCGTGCTCACCACCTACGGCACCATGCGGCTGGATTCGGCTGTGCTGGCCGGGTTTTCCTGGGACCTGGTGGTGGCGGATGAGGCCCAGCACGTGAAGAACCCGCGCTCGGGCACCGCGAAGGCGTTGCGGACCATCCCGGCCCCGGCGCGGGTCGCGCTGACCGGGACGCCGGTGGAGAACACGCTCTCTGAGCTGTGGGCGGTGCTGGACTGGACCACGCCGGGACTGCTGGGCACGCTGCCGGCCTTCCGCACCCGGTGGGCCAAGCGGATCGAGGGCGCGCGGGACACCGCGGTGGCCGACCGGTTCGCCCGGCTGGTGCGGCCGTTCCTGTTGCGCCGCCGCAAGTCCGACCCCGGGATCGCGCCGGAGCTGCCGCCCAAGACCGAGACCGACCAGCCGGTGTCGCTGACCAGGGAGCAGGCCGCGCTCTACCAGGCGACCGTGCGGGAGAGCCTGGAAGCGATCAAGAACAGCGACGGGCCGATGGCGCGGCGGGGCCGGATCGTCTCGCTGCTGATCGCGCTCAAACAGATCTGCAACCACCCGGCGCAGTTCCTCAAGGAGCCAGAACCCAAGCTGGGCAACAGGTCCGGCAAGCTGGAGCTGCTGGACGAGCTGCTCGACACCATCCTGGCCGAGGACGGCGCGGTGCTGGTGTTCACCCAGTACGTGGCCATGGCCCGGCTGCTGGAGCAGCACCTCACCGCGCGCGGCATCGGCGCCCAGTTGCTGCACGGCGGCACCCCGGTCCCCCGGCGGGAGGAGCTGGTGCGGCGGTTCCAGGAGGGTGCGGTGCCGGTGTTCCTGTTGTCGCTCAAGGCCGCGGGCACCGGGCTCAACCTGACCAGGGCCGACCACGTGGTGCACTACGACCGGTGGTGGAACCCCGCGGTGGAGGACCAGGCCACCGACCGGGCCTACCGGATCGGGCAGACCCGGCCGGTCCAGGTGCACCGGCTGATCGCCGAGGGCACCGTGGAGGACCGGATCGCCGAGCTGATCGCGGTGAAGAAGGACCTCGCCGACTCGGTGCTGGCCGCCGGGGAAGCCGCCTTCACCGAACTCTCCGACGCCGAGCTGGCCGACCTGGTGGAGCTGCGCCGATGACCGCCACCATCGCCCGCGACGGCGTGCACGAGCTCGAGATCCAGCGCTCGCGCTTCCTCTGCCACCTGGCCAGGGTGGAGACCGAGGAGGCCGCCGCGGAGTTCATCGCCGCGGTACGCAAGGAGCACTGGTCGGCCAACCACAACTGCACGGCCTTCCGCCTCGGCGACGGCGCGCAGCGCTCCAGCGACGACGGCGAACCCGCGGGCACGGCCGGGGTGCCGATGCTGGAGGTGCTGGTGCGGCGGGAACTGGTCGACGTGGTGGCCGTGGTGACCCGCTACTTCGGCGGCACCAAGCTCGGCGCGGGCGGCCTGGTCCGCGCCTACGGCCGCGCGGTCTCCGAGGCGGTGGACGCGGTCGGCCTGCTGCGCCGGGCCCGGTTCGCCACCTTGGAGATCACCGCCGCGCACGCCGAGGCGGGGCGGCTGGAGCACGCGTTGCGCGCGGCCGGGCACCGGATCGCCGAGGTCGGCTACGGCAGCAGCGTGCGCCTGACTGTGCACGTGCCGGAAGCCGAGGCCGAGGGGTTCCGGCGGTGGCTGGCCGAGCAGACCGCGGGTGCGGTCACCGCCACCACCGGAACCACCGTGGAACTGGACCTGCCCTAGGTCGTGTCCTCACAGTCCCGTCTGCGAGAGTCGTGATCGGTTTGGTCGCTGGCGGCACGGCCGGGACGCCCTCATACCGGGTGTATTCGGGCGTTCCGGCCGTGCCGCCAGCGGCCGAACCGGCGCGGCTATCGCGGGCGGGACTGTGAGGACACGACCTAGCCCGCGGCCTTGATGATCGCCTCGGCGAGGGCGGCGGGCTGGGACAGGAACGGCGAGTGCGAGGAGTCCAGCTCGGTGACCGTGGTCGGGGCGGCCGACACCGCGTCGATCTCGGTGATGAAGCGGTGTTGCAGCGCGATCGGGATGGCGTTGTCCCTGGTGCAGGTCACATAGGAGTGCGGGACGCGGCCGTAGCGCGCCCGGGTGATGGTCAGCTCCTCAGCTGGGATCCCGACCGGGCCGTCCGGGCTGAGCAGGGCGATCACCGCCGCCGCGGTGCGGTCGTCGACGTCGTGGCAGAAGCACTCCTTGATCGCCTCGTGCCGGTCGGCGTCGCCGAAGTCGATGCGCGCCGCGCCGACCAGGGCCGGGTCGGCGGCCAGCAGCGAGAGCGACTGGCCGCCCTCGGCCTCGGGGCAGGTGTTGTAGAAGGCCGCGGGCTGCCCGCTCACCGGTGCGAACGCCGCCACGTAGACCAGCCCGCCGACCAGCTCCGGCGCGCGTTCGGCCAGCGCGGTGGCCACCACACCACCCATGCTGTGCGCGACCACCAGGCACGGCCGCCCGCCGCCGATCGCGCGCACCTGCTCGGCGAGCAGGGCCGTCGCGGAGGAGGCGGTGACGGTCGCCACGGGTGACTTCTCGGTGGCGAATGCCTCGGCGTCGAACGGCCGGGTCCAGGCGGCGCGCGGGGCGGGGCCGCGGAGTCCATGTCCTTCCAGGTCGACCGCGACGGACTGGACTCCTCGGGCGGCCAGCTGTTCGGTCACCGGGCTCCAGCACCAGCTGCCGTGCCAGAAACCGTGCACCAGGACGACGGGGAGGGGGTTGGTCATGCTGCGAAACTAACCCGGGAAGATCCAGTTCCCCGGTTTCCGGCGCGAACGGGCAAGCAGGTGTGCGCGATGATCCCTTGGTGGCTCAACGGTTCTGCTCGGCTTCGGCGAAGATCCGCACCAGGCTCTGCGGCAGGTCCTCGCCGAACATGTGCCTCAGGAGGGCGGCCTCCTCTGCGGTCTCCGCGGCGCGGGTGAACATGGCCTGCTCGTAGCCGGCGAGGGCGGCCTCGAGGTCGCCGGGATGCGCGGCCAGGGCCTTGCCGAGCTCGGCGCCGTCCTGCATGGCCAGGTTGGCGCCTTCGCCGTTGGGGGCGGAGAGGTGGGCGGCGTCGCCGAGCAGGGTCACCCCCGGTGTCCGGTCCCAGCGGTGCCCGGCCGGCAGGGCGTAGTGCGGGCGCAGCACCGGCGGGGTGTCGGCCTCGGTGATCAGCGCGGTGAGCTCGGGGGCCCAGCCGTCGAACTCCCGGGCGATCCGTGCGGTGGCCGCGGCGGGGTCGGTGAAGTCGATGGCGGCGAACCAGTCCAGGGGCTCGGTGAGCATCAGGTAGGTGTGCAGGGTGTCGCCGCTTTCCCGGTGCGCGTGGATCTCCCGGCCCGGGGTGGGCGCGATCAGCGATCCGCCACCGACCGCGGCCGCGGCGGCCGGGTGCCGGGTGTCGGCCTCGAACAGGTAGGTCTCGATGAAGGCGGTGCCCGCGTACTCGGGGGTCGCCGGGGAGAGCAGGGGCCGGACCTGGGACCAGGCGCCGTCCGCGCCGACGAGCAGGCTGGTGACCACGGTGGCGCCGTTGGCGAAGGTCACCTCGCGGCGGCCGTCGCCGAGGGCGCGGGCGCCGGTGGCCTTGTGGCCCCACCGGACGGTGCCGGCCGGGAGTGAGTCGAGCAGTAACCGGCGCAGGTCGGCGCGCTGCACCTCGGGGCGGCCGCCGGTGCCGTCGTCGGCCTTGTCGAACAGCACGGTGCCGTCCCGGTCCAGGATGCGCATCGCCTGGCGGCCGTCCAGGACCAGGCCGCGGAACTCCGCCAGCAGACCGGCCGCTTCCAGGGCGGGCTGGCCGTTGTAGTCGTGGATGTCGAGCATGCCGCCCTGCGTGCGCGCGGCAGGCGAGGGCTCGGCCTCGTAGACGGTGGCCGGGATGCCGTGCACGTGCAGGACGCGGGCCAGGGTGAGTCCGCCGAGGCCGGCGCCGACGATCGTGACGGGAGTGGGCACGAGGGCTCCTTCGAGCTGCTGGAATGCCGTTCCAACTCTGGAACGCCGCTCCATATTGGAACGGCGCTCCAGACCTGTCAAGATGGGCGGCATGGCAACGCGGTCACAGCGGCGGACAGAGGCGCTCTCCCGGGCGCGCATCGTCACGGCCGCCGTCGAGCTGCTCGACGAGGCGGGCGAGGGCGGGCTGACCTTCCGGGCGCTGACCGAGCGCCTGGCCACCGGACCTGGGGCGATCTACTGGCACGTGGCGAACAAGGGCGAGCTGCTCGACGCCGCGACCGACGCGGTCCTGACCGCCGCGCTGGCCACTGAGCCCGCCGGGTCAGCGGACTCGCCGCAGGAGCGGATCCGTGCCGTCGCGCTCGGCCTGTTCGACGCGATCGACGAGCACCCGTGGCTGGCCACCCAGCTCGCCGCGCAGCTCTCCCGCAGCCCGTGGGGCTCGGTGACGCCACGGATCTTCGAGCGCATCGGCAGCCAGGTCAGCGCGCTGGGCGTGCCCAAGGCCGACTGGTTCACCGTGGCCTCGGCGCTGGTGCACCACATCCTCGGCGCGGCAGGCCAGAACGCGGCGAACGGCCGGGTGGTCGCCTCCGCGGCAGAGCGCGGCGAGTTCCTGGACGCGGCGTCGAAGGCGTGGGAGGAGCTGGACCCGGCGGACTACCCGTTCACCAGGGCGGTGGCCGGGCAGATGCGCGAGCACGACGACCGGGAGCAGTTCCTGGCCGGGATCGACCTCGTGCTCGCCGGCATCACCACGCGCTATGCGCCT
>NZ_JAMHIV010000067.1 GCF_023897065.1 Crossiella sp. SN42 | reverse complement strand
TGGCACAGCGAGAAGCGGGAAAACAGTCACTGCGCGTGCCGGGGTGCCGGGGGCGGGGCGGGGTGGTCGCCGCCGCGGGTGGCGCTGCGGACGCTGGGTGGCGCGAAGTTGTTGGCGGGCAAGGCTTTGCCGCCGGTGACCGAGGTGCGTCGGCCACCCGAACCGGTGAAGTGTCCGGGCTCGCCGGGACTGGCCTGGCGAGCCCGGTCAGCTCACCTGGTGCCGGCGAGGTCCTTGGCGTGCGCCTCGTGGATGCCGGTGAAGATGAAGTGCCGCAACGCTCCTGGCGACTCCCGTTCGGTCATGATGGCGAGGTAGGCGTCGGACTGGACCCAGCTGTTCGCCGGCGCGGCCTGGGCGATCTTGATGACGAAGCTGCCCTCAGGGAAGAGGGGACTCACCAGGCCCTCGGCCGGCTCCAGGTTCACCACGGCCAGGGCCTTGGTCCTGGCCTCGCGAACCCGCTGCGCCTCCTTCTCGGCCTCTTCCTTCTCCTTGGCCTCCCTGGCGATCCGCTCGTCCGCGGCCTTCTTCGCCGCCACGATGCCGGTGGTCAGGAACTCCTGCCGCTGCTCCGGCGTGCCCCGGTAGGCCACCAGCGCGGCCTCCCTGACCTCGGTGAACTGCTTCGGGGTCAGGTCCCAGAGGTTGAAGACGAAGTTCTCGCGGTCCTGCACCAGCATCGGCTCGGTGACGGTCACCCCGACCACGGCCGCGGCCTTGCGGCGCAGCTCCTTCTCCGCTTCCCTGGCGGCCGCGGCGTCCAGGTCCCGCTGGTACGCCTGGTGGATGCCGACGTTGACCATCTGCGCGTACGCCTCGTCGGTGGCCGCGTCATAGGCGGCTTTGACCTCGGCCAGCACATGGTCGTTGTCGTCGTTGCGGTAGGCCCGGATGAGCAGGTCGTACACGAAGTATTTGAGCGGCTTGACGAGCAGGCCGGGGAAGTCGGCTTCCTGGAAGCCGAGCAGCTTGGCCGCCGCGATCTTGGCCTCGTTGGTGACGACCGTCGAGTGCGCGGCGGGCGGAGCGGGCGGCGCGGCGAGCGCGGCGCCGGAGCTGCCGCGCGAGCGGGGTCAATGCCCAGTCCGGGCGGGAAAACCCGGACTGGGCAACAACATCAGGCCAACAACATCAACCCAGTGCCGCGGCCTCCGCCGCCAGCTTCTCCACCGCGGCCCAGTCACCGGCGGCCAGCGCGGCCTTCGGGGTCAGCCAGGAGCCGCCGACGCAGGAGACGTTCGGCAGCGCCAGGTAGCCGCGGGCGCTGGTGACGGTGATGCCGCCGGTCGGGCAGAACCGCAGCTGCGGCAGCGGACCGGAGAGCGCCTTGAGGAAGGTGGTGCCGCCGGACTGCTCGGCCGGGAAGAACTTCAGCGTGTCGTGCCCGCGCTCGGCCAGCTTCAGCGCCTCGGAGATGGTGGCCGCGCCGGGCAGGAACGGCACGCCGGAGCCCTCCAGCGCGCTCACCAGGCTGTCCGTGGTGCCCGGGGTGACCAGGAACCGGCTGCCCGCCTTGAGCGAGGCGTCCACCTGGTCCGGGGTGATCACGGTGCCCGCGCCGACCAGGATCTCCGGCACCTCGGCCGCGATCCGCTCGATCGCGGGCAGGCCGGCCGCGGTGCGCAGGGTCACCTCGATGACGCCGATCCCGCCGCGCGCCAACGCCTTCGCCAGTGGCACGGCGTGGTCGACCTCGTCGATGACGACGACCGGGATGACGGGGGAGACGGCGAGAAGCTCCCGTGCGGTGGTCACTGAACTACCTCCATCGGCAGGCCCGGGTTCGCGGGCAGGGGGAAAACGCTGGCGCCCTGGCTGGCCGGGCCGACCGCGGTGCGCAGCGCGCCGAAGAGCTCCCGGCCGACGCCGACCCACTCCTCCTCGGCCGGTGGGCCGTCCACGATCGCGCGGGCGGCCAGCTCGGCGTCGGGCACCAGGACCTCCAGGATGCCCGCCTCGGCGTCCAGGCGGATCATGTCGCCGTCGCGGACCCTGGCCAGCATGCCGCCGACCGCGGCCTCCGGGGTGAGCTGGATGGCGGCCGGGATCTTGCCGGAGGCGCCGGACATCCGGCCGTCGGTGACCAGGGCGACCCGGTGGCCGCGGTCCATCAGCACGCCCAGCGCCGGGGTCAGCCCGTGCAGCTCCGGCATGCCGTTGGCGCGCGGGCCCTGGTTGCGCACCACCACGATCACGTCGCCGTCCACCTCACCGGCGGCGAAGGCGGCGGTGACGGCGTGCTGGTCGGTGAAGACCCGGGCCGGCGCGTGCACCACCCGGTGCTCGGGGGCCACCGCGGACACCTTGATCACCGAGGTGCCCAGGTTGCCGTGCAGCACGCGCAGCCCGCCGTCGGCGGCGAACGGCGCCCGCACCGAGGTCAGCACCTCCGGCGCCTGGCTGTGCGCGGGCGCGTCCCGCCAGGTCAGCTCGCCGTCGAGCAGGGTCGGCTCCTGCCGGTAGCGGTGCAGGCCGGGGCCGGCGATGGTGCGCACGTCGCTGTGCAGCAGACCGGCCGCCAGCAGCTCGCCGACCAGGTAGGGCACCCCGCCGGCGGCGTGGAAGTGGTTGATGTCCGCGCTGCCGTTGGGGTAGACCCGCGCCAGCAGCGGCACCACCCGGGACAGGTCGCTGAAGTCGTCCCAGGTCAGCTGGATGCCCGCGGCCGCGGCGATGGCGGGCAGGTGCAGGGTGTGGTTGGTGGACCCGCCGGTGGCCAGCAGCGCGACCACGCCGTTGACCACGCTGCGCTCGTCCACCACCTCGCCGATCGGGGTGTACTCGCCGCGCCCGTGCGCCAGCTCCACCACCCGGCGGCTGGCGTGCTCGGTCAGCGCCCGGCGCAGGCCGGTGTCCGGCGGCACGAAGCTCGCGCCGGGCAGGTGCAGGCCCATCACCTCGACGACCAGCTGGTTGGAGTTGGCCGTGCCGTAGAAGGTGCAGGTCCCCGGCGAGTGGTAGGAGGCGGACTCGGCCTCCAGCAGGTCCTCGCGGGTGGCCTTGCCCTCGGCGAAGAGCTGCCGGATCCTGGCCTTCTCCTTGTTCGGCAGCCCGGAGGCCATCGGCCCGGCCGGGATCAGCACGGTCGGCAGGTGCCCGAAGGCCAGCGCGCCGATCAGCAGCCCCGGCACGATCTTGTCGCACACGCCGAGCAGCAGCGCGCCGTCGAACATCTCGTGCGAGAGCGCCACGCCGGTGGCCATCGCGATGACCTCCCGGCTGAACAGGGACAGCTCCATGCCGCCCCGGCCCTGGGTGATCCCGTCGCACATGGCGGGCACGCCGCCGGCGAACTGGGCCACCCCGCCCGCCTCGCGCACCGCGGCCTTGATGATCTCCGGGTAGTCGGCGAACGGCTTGTGCGCGGAGAGCATGTCGTTGTAGCTGCTCACGATGGCCACCCCGGGCGCCCGGTTGGCCCGCAGCAGCGCCCGGTCCGGGCCGGTGATGCCCGCGAACCCGTGCGCCAGGTTGCTGCAACCCAGGCCGCCGCGCGCCGGTCCCTCACCCGCCGCGGTGGCGAGTCGCCGCAGGTAGGCCGCGCGGGAACGCTCACTGCGGGCGGCGATCCGGGCGGTCACATCCGCTATCACGGGATGCAGCTGGCTCATGCCGTGGCTCCTCGTCGGTCACTGGGCCACCGGAGTGGCCCCGCGGAGACGACTTTGGCGCCGCGTAGCTGGCAGTCAGTACGGCTCACACGTTAGGCGTAACTCCCCGGTAACAGCAAAACCGATACAGAAGCGTGAGGCCGCCGATTTTCGCCCGTTTGAGGCCACTGGATGAAACCTGGCGTGTGGGCCTTGTCACAAGGTCCAGTTTCCAGGCAGAGTCTGCGAGACCACCACGACGCGTCGAGGGAGGTGTTCGGTATGCCGGACACGGAACTGGCCGCCCTGCAGCGAGCTATCGGCGAGCTCCGCCAGAGCCTGACCCAGCTGCGGCTTCGCTATGGCGACACCACCGCGGTGCGGCGGATCGCCAACGATGTCGACCGGCTCGACATCGATGCCGCCGAACTGTCTTCCCTGCCGATCCCGCGCACCGCGGGCGAACGGGAGATGGTCGTCGTCTCCGACACCCCGTACGACCCCGACCTGTGGCGCGGGGCCGATGACGAGGGCGTTGGCGGCTACCGGGCACACCGGTAAGGACGACCGGACCGTCTCGGTCGAGACGGGGCACCACCCGCTGACTCGCAACGACGCGGACTCCAGCGAACAAGGGACACCATGACGGTTTCCGACAACGCCGCCGGTCGGGCGCGCATCGACGCACGCACGTTGCGCACCGACCGGTGGTGGCTTTCCCCGCTGCTGACCTTCGCCGGACTGGCCACGTTCATCGTCTACGGGCTGGTCCGCACCTTCATGAACAGCGCGTACTGGGTGCCCCAGTACCAGTACCTGGCGCCGTTCTACTCACCCTGCCTGTCCGAGGCCTGTGTGGAGGGCTCGGCCCACTTCGGCCGCTGGTTCCCCGATCTCGGCTTCCTGGTCACCCCGCCGCTGTTCGTGCTGCCGTTCGTGCTGGGCTTCCGGCTGACCTGCTACTACTACCGCAAGGCCTACTACCGGGCGTTCTGGCTCTCGCCCCCGGCCTGCGCGGTCGCCGAGCCGCACGCGAAGTACACCGGCGAGACCCGGTTCCCGCTGATCGTGCAGAACATCCACCGCTACTTCTTCTACGCGGCCATCCCGGTGGCCAGCATCCTCACCTGGGACGCGGTGATCGCCTTCACCGGCAAGGACGGCGGCTTCGGCATCGGACTGGGCACCCTGGTCCTGGTCACCAACGTGGTGCTGATCTGGGCCTACACCCTGTCCTGCCACTCCTGCCGGCACATCATCGGCGGCAGGCTCACGCACTTCTCCAAACACCCGGTGCGGTACTGGCTGTGGACCAAGGTGTCCAAGCTCAACAGCAGGCACATGCAGCTGGCCTGGGCCTCCCTGGCCTCGGTCGGCCTGGCGGACCTCTACGTCTCGCTGGTCGCCAGCGGCGTGCTGACCGACCTGCGCCTGTTCAACTGACCATCCCGGGCTTCTGACAACCGAGGGAATCTGACACGGCATGAGTGAAGTCGAACGGCACAGCTACGACGTCGTGGTGATCGGTGCCGGCGGCGCTGGCCTGCGCGCGGCGATCGAGGCCAGGGAACACGGCATGCGGGTGGCGATCGTGTGCAAGTCCCTGTTCGGCAAGGCGCACACGGTGATGGCCGAGGGCGGCATCGCCGCGGCCATGGGCAACGTCAACTCCGGGGACAACTGGAAGGTGCACTTCCGGGACACCATGCGCGGCGGCAAGTTCCTGAACAACTGGCGGATGGCCGAGCTGCACGCCCAGGAGGCGCCGCAGCGGGTGTGGGAGCTGGAGACCTACGGCGCGCTGTTCGACCGGACCAAGGACGGCCGGATCAGCCAGCGCAACTTCGGCGGCCACGAGTACCCCAGGCTGGCGCACGTCGGCGACCGCACCGGGCTGGAGCTGATCCGCACCCTGCAACAGAAGATCGTGTCCCTGCAACAGGAGGACTTCGCCTCCTCCGGCGACTACGAGGCCAGGCTGAAGGTCTTCGCCGAGTGCACGGTCACCGAGCTGCTCAAGGACGGCGACCGGATCTCCGGCGCGTTCGGCTACTGGCGCGAGTCCGGCCGGTTCGTGCTGTTCGAGACCCCGGCGGTGGTGCTGGCCACCGGCGGCATCGGCAAGTCGTTCAAGGTGACCTCGAACTCCTGGGAGTACACCGGCGACGGCCACGCGCTGGCCATGCGCGCGGGCGCCTCGCTGATCAACATGGAGTTCGTCCAGTTCCACCCGACCGGCATGGTCTGGCCGCCGAGTGTGAAGGGCATCCTGGTCACCGAGTCGGTGCGCGGGGACGGCGGCGTGCTGCGCAACTCCGAGGGCCGCCGGTTCATGTTCGACTACGTGCCGGAGGTCTTCAAGGACAAGTACGCCAAGACCGAGGAGGAGGGCGACCGCTGGTACACCGACCCGGACAACAACCTCCGCCCACCGGAGCTGCTGCCCCGCGACGAGGTGGCCAGGGCGATCAACTCCGAGGTCAAGGCCGGTAGGGGCTCGCCGCACGGCGGGGTCTTCCTGGACGTCTCCAGCCGACTGCCCGCCGAGGAGATCATCCGGCGGCTGCCGTCCATGCACCACCAGTTCAAGGAACTGGCCGATGTGGACATCACCGCCGAGCCGATGGAGGTCGGCCCGACCTGTCACTACGTGATGGGCGGGGTGCAGGTCGACCCGGACAGCGGCCAGTCCAGGGTGCCCGGCCTGTTCGCCGCCGGCGAGGTCTCCGGCGGCATGCACGGCTCGAACCGCTTGGGCGGCAACTCGTTGTCCGACCTGCTGGTCTTCGGCAAGCGCGCCGGAGCTGGTGCGGCGTCCTATGTGGAGGGTCTGGGCGCGGTGCGTCCGGCCGTGCTCCAGTCCGATGTGGACGGTGCGGCGGAGGCGGCGCTGGCCCCGTTCACCGCGGCCGCCGTGGACGGCCCGGTGGAGAACCCGTACACCATCCACACCGAGCTCCAGCAGGTGATGAACGACCTGGTCGGCATCATCCGCAAGGGCGAGGAGATGACCCTGGCCCTGAAGAAGCTGGACGACCTGCGCCGCCGCGCGGCCCAGGCGGGCGTGGAGGGCCACCGCCAGTTCAACCCCGGCTGGCACCTGGCGCTGGACCTGTCCAACATGCTGCTGGTCAGCGAATGCGTGGCCAGGGCGGCCCTGGAGCGGACGGAGAGCCGGGGCGGGCACACCCGCGACGACTACCCGGCGATGGACTCCGCCTGGCGCGACACCACCCTGGTGTGCACCGCGGACAGCTCCGAGGAAGGCCGCACCGTCGCGGTGACCAGGGAGCGGCCGCAGCCGATGCGCCCGGACCTGTTGGAGCTCTTCGACATCGGCGAGCTGCGCAAGTACTACACCGAGGCCGAGCTGACCGGGCATCCGGGCGGCCAGGAAGAGCGGAGCTGAGATGAGCTACCAGGCGCACTTCCGGGTCTGGCGCGGCGACAGCGCGGGCGGCGGCCTCACCGACTTCACCGTGGAGGTCAACGAGGGCGAGGTGGTCCTCGACATCATCCACCGTTTGCAGGCCACCCAGGCCCCGGACCTGGCCGTTCGCTGGAACTGCAAGGCGGGCAAATGTGGTTCCTGCTCCGCCGAGATCAACGGCAAACCCCGGCTGCTGTGCATGACCCGCATGTCCACCTTCACCGAGGACGAGACGGTCACGGTCACCCCGATGCGCACCTTCCCGGTGATGCGGGACCTGGTCTGCGACGTCTCGTTCAACTACACCAAGGCCCGCGAGGTCCCGGCGTTCAAGCCCCCGGAGGGCGTGGCCCCCGGCGACTACCGGATGCAGCAGGTCGACGTGCAGCGCTCGCAGGAGTTCCGCAAGTGCATCGAGTGCTTCCTGTGCCAGAACACCTGCCACGTGGTGCGTGACCACGAGGAGAACAAGAAGTCCTTCTCCGGGCCGAGGTTCCTGATGCGGATCGCGGAGCTGGAGATGCACCCGCTGGACGCGGCGGACCGGCACCAGGACGCGCAGACCCAGCACGGGCTGGGGCTGTGCAACATCACCAAGTGCTGCACCGAGGTCTGCCCGGAACACATCCAGATCACGGACAATGCGCTGATCCCGCTGAAGGAACGGGTGGCGGACCGGAGGTACGACCCGTTGCTGAAGCTGTTCCGGCGGCGCAAGGACGAATGACAAAAAGCCAGCTTGGCTGGCCAATTACCTAAAGTAATACCGCGGTTGCGGAGCGTGTTCCTTCCTGTTTCAATCGAGATGGGAGGGGGCACGCTCATGCCGGAAACGGGGACACCGATTCCACCGGAGTTTCCGCCGATGCTCTACCTGCCGTGCGCGCGCTGGACCGGCTGCTCCGCTGTTGCGGAGCGGAGCAGCCGTGGGTCGTGGTGCCGGCACCGAACCTGGAGCGCCTGCGGCAGAGCCGACCCTTTGAGCTGGTGCTGCTGGACGTGGCCATTCCCGAGGAGTTGCGCCACGGGGGTGCCGGGGCATGACCGGCGGCAGGCAGGTCGTGGACCACGGCGTGCTGGCTGGCGTGGCCCGCACCCTGCGGCAGACCAGCGCCGAGGTGGATGGGCTGGCCCGCTCGGTGCCCGGCCCGCCGGACGCCGGCAATGCCACCGCCGTGGTGACCGGGATGCTGGCCAGGTTCCTGGACAACGCGGGCGCGCTGGTGCTGGGCGCGGCGGGCGCGGCCGAGCAGGTCGCCACCGGGAACGCCGACTACGCCGAGACCGACACCCAGGCCGCCGACTCGGTCCGCGGCGAGCGCAACCGGCCGAGGTGAGCCGGATGGCCATCGACACCAGGGTGCCGGGTCGGCCGGACAGCGTGCGCGGGGTCGCGCACTGGCTGCGGGCGCACTTCGGCGCCACCGTGACCGAGGCGGCGAACCGGCTCTACCAGGCCCGCAACCACACCGACGCGGGCTGGCAGGGCGCGGCGGGCGAGGCGTTCCGGGGCAAACTGACCGGCGGCGCGCGCAAGGCTGACGACCTGGCCGGCGGTGCTCAGCGGGCGGCCCAGCAGCTCGACGACTACGCCGCGGGGCTGCACCGGGTGCAGGAGGACATGGCCCGGATCCGGGCCACCGCCGCGGGAGCGGGGCTGCGGGTCGACGGGGACCGGGTGCTGGAACCGGGGCCGGGCGCGGATCCGCGGCAGGCCACCGCCTACCGCGAGGCGGCGACGGCCGCCGAGTCGGCCCGGCGGGCGCAGAAGTTCCTGGAGGACACCCTGGCCAACGCGTGGAACGACGTGCGCACCAAGTGGTTCATCACGGTCGCCGACCTGGTCAACGGCGGGGTGGACGGGCTGCGCACCGCGGGCGCCGCGGCCACGCTGAAGGAGTCCACGCGACTAGCCGGTGAGGCCGCCAGGTTCGCCAAGCTGGCCGAGGCGGCGGACGGCCTGAACCCGGCGCTGGTCTACCGGGACGCGGACACCGCGGCCGCCTTCCGGTACCGGGCCGCCCAGCTGGCCGGCGCGGCCGCCGACACCAAGGTCGCGGCGCGGGCCACCGGGCTGAAGGTGGGTGGCGCGCTGGCCGCGGCCGGGATCGTCTACGACATCGCGGTCGCGGACAAGCCGGTCGGCCAGGCGGTGGTGTCCGGGGTGGGCGGGTTCGCCGCGTCCGTGGGCACCGGGGCGGTGATCGGTTCGTTCATCCCGGTGCCCGGGGTGGGCACGGTCGTCGGCGCGGTGGTGGGCGCGGCGGTCGGCGTGTTCACCTCTGGTGCGATCGACTCGTTGTACGAGAACGGGATCGGCGCGGTCGGGGACGCGGTGGAGGCGGGCGCGCGGGCGGTGGCCAACACCGGCAAGGCGATCGGCAACGCCGCGGTGGCGGTCGGGGACGCGGTGGGTGATGTCTTCGACGCGATCTTCTGAACCGCTGCCCTGGCCGCTGGAGTGGCCCACCGGCCGCGCGCGCTGGTACCTCAGCTTGGGCTGGCTGACCTTGCTCGCGCTGGTGTCCTTCGCCTGCGCGGCGGTGGTGCGCGGCGGCCGGTTCGACCCGGCGGTCAAGTACTTCCTGCTGTTCGGGCTGGTCTTCGCGGTGGTCGTGCTGGTCGGCTACGACAGCCGGGTGCGCACCCGCCGGGGCCGGGCGCGCGGCGTGCGCACGGCAACGGACCTGACGGGACGGCCGGGCACCCTCCTGCCGTACTCCTGGCTGGGGTTCGCGGGACCGGTCCTGCTCACGGTGCTGATGGCGCTGCTGTTCGGTCTGGCCGCCTACGACCTCGGCCGCAGCCCGGAGGTCGTCGCCCCCACGGCCGCCGCCGCGGTCTTCGGCCTGGCCGGGCTGTTCTTCCTGATCTACCCGGCCCAGGTGCTCGCCCGGCGGATCGTGCGCGGCTGGCTGCTGCTCACACCGGAGGGGATCGAGCACCGTGGCTGGGGGTTCCGTTCCCGGCTCGGCTGGGACGGAGTGCGGCTGGTGACCCCGGTCGCCGGGGACGGGCCGCGGGTGTGGGTGGGCGCGTACGACAACCGGATCGAGCACCAGCGGCTGGCCTGGCTCTCCGGCAGACCGCCGAGGGAGCCGGGGCTGCTGGTCGAAGGGCGGGTGCTCGGGGTGGATCCGGTGCTGGCGTACCGGATGCTGGACTTCTACGCGGCCCGGCCGGGGCTGCGGGCGGAACTGGGCACCCCGGCGGCGGTGCGCCGGGCTCAGGCGGGGGACTTCTAACGTTTGCGGGCCTGTGAATGCGAGCCGATGACGGTGATGGTGCCCTTGCCGGTGCCGGACTGGCCGGGGGTGACCAGCTTGGTCAGCTCGGCCAGGCTGATCCGGACCCCCGCCAGGTTCAGCGCCAGGCTGGCGCGCAGGGCATCGCGGAGGTCGTCGTCGGTGACGGACTCGATGACGGAGCGGGCCTCCCGCAGGCGGGCCTGTCGCTGGCGGTCGGCCCGGCGCAGGAAGGTCAGGCCGAGTGCGACCGCGCCCAGGCCGGCCACGGCGGTGGCGGCCGCGCCCGGGAGCCGGGACGGGTCGCCGAGGTAGAGCGCCAGGGCGACCGCGATGGTGGCGGCGCCGACGAGCAGGCCTGCCTGGCCCATCGGGGTGTACCGGTCGGGACGCATGCTTCCAGGGTCGCCCCTGGTCAGCCCGTTGTTAACCCGGAACGCCGCTGGTGATGAGTTCGAGAGCGGACCGTGACTACTTCACGCTCGGCGGGGTGGGCGCGGGGACGCCGAAGCTCTCCTGGAACAGCTTCGCCCAGGACCCGTCGGCCATGGCCTTGGTCAGGATCTCGGCCAGCTTCGCCCGCAGCGCGCGGTCGCGGGCCGGGATGCCGATGAAGTAGCCCTCGCTGGTGAGCTCCCGGCCGAGCACGGTGAAGCCGCCCTTCTCCTCGGCCGCGTAGCCGCGCAGCACCAGGTCGTCACCGGAGAACGCGGTCACCGTGCCCGCGCGCAGGGCCGCGACGCAGGTGTCGCCGTTGCGTTCGGAGATCACCCGCGAGGTGACCGTCTCGGCCTTGGCCGCCGCGCTGGTGTTGGCCGCCACGCACACCGGCTGACCACTGGCCACCGAGCTGGTTCCCTTGCGTACCAACAGGTCCTGGTGCACCGGCAGGTACGGTCCGACCAACCCGATCTGCGGCTGGGTACTGGCCTTGATGCCGCCGAAGGCCAGGTCCACGTCGCCACTCTCCAAAGTGGACAGACGGGTGGCCTCGGTGGTGCTGCGGAAGCGGACCGAGTCCTTGGGCAGGCCGAGTCCGGTGGCGATCACCTCGGCCAGCTTGATGTCGAACCCGCTGTGCTTGCCGCCGTCCTGGTGGTACTTGCTCACCCCCGGCAGGTTGTCCGCCACCCCGACCACCATGCGCCCCCGGGCCTTGATCTTGTCGATGGTGGGGGAGCCGCTGGCCTGCTCGGAGCTCGGCGGGATGGACACGCTGGTGCCGGGGGAGCCGGTGCCGCCGGGGGCGGGGTCCTCGCCGCCACAGGCGGTCAGGACGAGGAGACCGGTCAGGGCCACGATGGCGATCCGCTGCACCGGGCCAGCCTAACGGCGACGGCCCGCCCCCGGGATGGGGACGGGCCGTCGGCAGAACCTCGGTGGCGTGGCTAGAACGCCCCGCCCTCGCCGGTGCGTAGGCCGGAAGCGGCCATGGGATCAGCGGTGGGCTGGTCCAGGTGGTCCGCCTTGACCCCGCGCGGGGGCCGGTTGCGGCGGGACAGCCTGCGCTCCAGCAGGGTCGCCAGCCAGCTCAGGATCGTGTTGAGCACGATGTAGATCAACGCGATCACGATCAGCGTCTGCACCAGGTTGTTGTCGTAGTTGTTCGGCAGGATGCGGAACTGGCGCATCAGGTCGGGGAAGTTCAGCACCGCGCCGCCGAGGGCGGTGTCCTTCACGATCACCACGACCTGGCTGACGATCGCGGGCAGCATCAGCGTGACCGCCTGCGGCAGCAGGATCGAGCGCATGGTCTGGGTCTTGCGCAGGCCCAGCGCCATGGACGCCTCGGTCTGGCCCTTGGGCAGGGACAGGATGCCCGCGCGCACCACCTCGGCCAGCACCGAGGCGTTGTACAGCACCAGGCCGGTGACCACCGCGAACAGCGGGCGCTCGTCCCGGCTCACGTCGGTGTAGAGCGCGTAGAACTCGTTGGCGAAGACCATCAGCAGCAACACCGGGATGGCGCGGAAGAACTCCACCACCGTGCCGGCGGGCACCCGGATCCAGGCGTGGTCGGACATGCGCAGGATGCCGAGGACGGCGCCGATGGGCAGCGCGATCACGATCGCCAGCGCGGCCGCCTTGAGCGTGTTCAGCAGGCCGGGCAGCAGGAAGGTCGTCCACACCTCGCTGTCGGTGAAGAACGGCGTCCACAGCTGCGGCCGGAGCTGGTCCTTCGCATCGAGCGAGACCCAGACGAACCAGGCCGCGGCCAGTAGCACCAGCCCGAACAGGATCGTGTAGCCGATGTTGCGGGTCTTGGCCTTGGGACCGGGCGCGTCGTAGAGGACCGAGGGGGCGCTCATCGCTTCACCGCCACCTTCTTGCCGACCCAGCCCAGCAGCAGGCCGGTGGGCAGGGTGAGCAGCACGAAGCCCAGCGCGAAGGTCGCGAAGACCAGGATGATCTTGTCACTTTCCTTCTCGATCATGTCCGCCATCAGGTAGCCCGCCTCGGCCACGCCGATCGCACTGGCCACCGTGGTGTTCTTGGTCAGCGCGATCAGCACGCTGGCCAGCGGGGCGACCACGGCGCGGAAGGCCTGCGGCAGCACCACGATGCCCAGCGTCTGGCCGAACCCGAGGCCCAGCGCGCGGGATGCCTCGGCCTGGCCGACCGGCACGGTGTTGATGCCCGACCTGATCGACTCGCAGACGAAGGTCGAGGTGTAGATGATGAAGCCGAGCACCGCGAGCCGGAAGTTGTTGGTGTCGGTGAAGGTCAGGTCGCCCGGCAGTTCACGGGCCAGCTTCAGGCCGAGCACCTGGTGGAGCGCCAGCGACATGGCCACGATGATCAACGTCAGCGGCGTGTTGCGGACGATGTTCACATAGCCCGTGCCGAACGCCCGCATGATCGGGACCGGACTGACCCGCATGCCCGCGAGCACGGTGCCCCACACCAGGGAGCCGATGGCTGAGTACACGGTGAGCTGCACGGTGAGCCAGAAGGCGCCGAGCACGTCGTACTCGCTCAGGAAGTCCAGCATGGTCTCCTCGACCTGGGTAAACGAAGTGCCGGGCACGGTCTGACCGCGCCCGGCACTCCGGGCTCAACTGGGTTCAGCTCACTTCTCGGTCAGGGCCGGCGGCTCGCCCGCCTTGAAGTCCGCGCCGAGGTTCTTCTCCACGGCCTTCTTCCACTCACCGGAGGAGTAGAACTTCTCCACCGCCTTGGCCACGTCGGCCTTGCGGTTGTCGCCCTTCTTCAGGCCGATGCCGTACTTCTCCTCGGAGAAGACCTTGCCGACCAGCTTGTACTTGCCGGGGTGCTGGGTGGCCAGACCGGCCAGGATGGTGGCGTCGGTGGTCAGCGCGTCCACGGTGCCGGAGTCCAGACCGCCCAGGCACTGGGAGTAGCCGTCGAAGGGCTGCAGCTGGACCTGGTTGGCGAACTTGGTCTTGACGTTGTCCGCCGAGGTGGAGCCCTTCACCGAGCACAGCTTCTTGCCGTTGACGGCCTCGGGGCCGGTGATGTCGGTGTTACCCGCCTTGACCAGCAGGTCCTGGCCGGTGACCAGGTACGGGCCGACGAAGTCGACCTCGGCCTTGCGCTTGTCCGTGATCGAGTAGGTGGCGGCGATCAGGTCGACGTCACCCTTCTTCAGCAGGCTCTCCCGGTCGGCGGACTTGGCCTCGACCCAGTTGATGTTCTTGGCGTCGACGCCCAGTTCCTTGGCCACGAAGGTGGCGACGTCGACGTCGAAGCCGGTGTAGCCGCTGCCGGTCTTCAGGCCCAGGCCGGGCTGATCGAACTTGATGCCGACCGTGAGCTTCTTGTCCCCGCCACTGCCGCTGTTGCCGCTGTTGCCGCCCCCGCCGCAGGCGGAGAGGAGCGCGACCGCGGCGGCGACGGCCACGCCTGCCTGCAGAACTCGGGTAACGCGCATCTGCTGTCCCTTTCGGATCATCTCAACTACTGCGAGGCGGGTGCCTCGACCATTCATCTCGCTGAGTCGCCGTGGCGTTTCAGTGAGTGAGGATCTTGCCAAGGAAGTCCTTGGCCCGCGCCGAGCGCGGGTTGGTGAAGAAGTCCTCCGGGGTGGAGTCCTCCACGATCTCGCCGTCGGCCATGAAGATGACCCGGTCCGCGGCCTTGCGGGCGAAGCCCATCTCGTGGGTGACCACGAGCATGGTCATGCCGTCCTTGGCCAGGGTGGTCATCACGTCCAGGACTTCCTGGACCATTTCCGGGTCGAGGGCGGAGGTGGGCTCGTCGAAGAGCATCACCTTCGGGCGCATGGCCAGCGCGCGGGCGATGGCCACGCGCTGCTGCTGGCCGCCGGAGAGCTGGGCCGGGTGCTTCTCGGCCTGGTTGGCGATGCCGACCCGCTCCAGCAGCTCCATCGCCTTGGTCCGCGCCTCGGCCTTGTTCAGCTTGCGCACCTTGACCGGCGCCAGCATCACGTTCTCGAGGATGGTCTTGTGCGCGAACAGGTTGAACTGCTGGAACACCATGCCGACGTCGGCGCGCAGGGCGGCCAGCTGCTTGCCCTCGGCGGGCAGTTGCTTGCCGTCGACCTCGATGACGCCGGAGTTGATCGGCTCAAGCCGGTTGATGGCCCGGCACAGCGTGGACTTGCCGGAACCGGAGGGGCCGAGCACGACCACGACCTGGCCCTTGGGCACCTCCAGGTCGATGTTCTTCAGCACGTGCAGCGGCCCGAAGAACTTGTCCACGCCCGCCATGCGGATCATCGGCGGAGTGTGGGCGGCCGAGGTCATCAAACCTCCAGAGTCGGCAGAGCACGGGGTGGTGGACGATGGCGGAAACCTAGGGGTCGGAAACCACCCCAGTCCAGGGCACTTGAGTAAGACTTAGGGTCTCAACTCTGTCACGGATGAGCCACGTGAGTCGGGAGGCACCACACGTGCGGGTACTGCTGGTCGAGGATGACGACCGGGTAGCGGAAGCGCTGGAGCCCGCGCTGACCAGGCGCGGCATGGCGGTCACCCGCCTGCCCTCTGGCAAGGGCGTGCTGGAGGCGGTCGGCAACGTCGATGTCGTGCTGCTGGATCTGGGCCTGCCCGACGTCGACGGGTTCGTCCTGTGCCGGGCGATCCGCGCGGCCAGCGATGTGGCGGTGATCGTGGTGTCCGCGCGCGGGGAGGTCGACGACCGGATCCTCGGACTGCACTCCGGGGCCGATGACTACCTGGTCAAGCCCTACGACATCGGCGAGCTGGTGGCGCGGGTGCACGCGGTGCGCAGGCGGCGCGGCGAGGGCGGCGCCACCCCCGGCTCGGCGCTGGCCTTCGGCGATGTCGAGGTCCACATGGGACGGTACGAGGTGACCGTGGCCGGCGCGCCGGTCGCGCTGTCCCGCAAGGAGTTCCAGATGCTGGCCATGCTGGCCCAGGCGCGCGGCACGGTGTGCACCAGGGAGCGGATCATCGCCGAGGTCTGGGGCCGCACCTGGTCGGGGGCGAACCGGACGCTGGACGTGCACATCGCCACCCTGCGCACCAAGCTGGGCCGCCCCGACCTGGTGGAGACCGTGCGCGGGGTCGGCTACCGCCTGGCCAGCCCGGCCGAGGGCTGACGGGTGCGCTCCCGGCTGCTGGTGATCATGCTGTCGCTGCTGGTGCTCGTGCTGCTCGGCCTCGGCGTGCCGCTGGCGCTGAACGTGGCGGGCACCGAGCAGCAGCGGCTGTTCCTGGACCGGGTCGGCGACACCAGCCGGTTCGCCAGCCTGGCGCAGAACCCGCTGCTGGCGGACAAACCGGACCTGATGCGGCCCGAGCTCCAGCGCTACCAGCAGGTGCACGGCATCTCGGTGCTGGTCACCGACCGGGAGAACCACTTCCTGGTCACCTCCGACGACTCGGTCAAGGTGGACGACCCGCGGATCGCCGAGCGGCTGAAGCTGGCCCTGGCCGGGCGGGTGCCGGAGACCGGGTCCACCCTGATGCCCTGGGACCGCACCCCGCTGGTGCTGGCCGAGCCGGTGCGGGTGGGCGGCGAGGTCCGCGGCGCGGTGGTCACCGTCTCGCCCACCGACGCGAGCAGGCTGCGAGTGCTGGTCTGGTGGAGCGTGCTGGCGCTGGCCAGCGTGGCCGTGCTGAGCCTGGGCGTGCTGCTCGCGCTGCCCGTGGTGCGCTGGATCCTGCGCCCGGTGCGCCGCCTGGACGAGGCCACCGGCCGGATGGTGGCCAGCGTGGTCAGCGGCCGCCCGGTGGAGGCTGTCGGCGGTGAGACCGGCCCGCCGGAGCTGCGGCACCTGACCCGCTCCTTCGACCAGATGGCCGCCAGCGTCAGCGATGTGCTGGCCGCCCAGCGCGCCTTCGTCGCCGACGCCTCGCACCAGCTGCGCAACCCGCTCACCGCGCTCCGGCTGCGGCTGGGCAACCTCGAAGGGCACGTGCACGAGGACTCGGTGGAGCAGCACCACGCGGCCATGGAGGAGACCGTCCGGCTGAACCAGATCCTGGACGAGCTGCTGTCCATGGCGCGGGCCGAGGCCAGTTCGGTGGAGCCGGTGCCCGCCGAGGTGGACGGGGCGGTGGCCGAGCGGGTGGACGCCTGGCGGGTGGTCGCGGCCGCGCGCGGCATCGCGCTGTCCACCCGCACCGAGCCGGACCTGTTCGCGCTGGCCCCGCCGCGCGGGGTGGAGACGGTGCTGGACGCGCTGCTGGACAACGCGCTCAAGTTCAGCCCCGACCACTCCTCGGTCGTGGTCAGCGCGGAGCAGTCCGGGCAGCGCGTGGTGCTCACCGTCCGCGACCACGGGCCGGGGCTCACCCCGGAGGAGCTGGAGCGGGCCACCGACCGGTTCTGGCGCTCGCCGAGCCACCAGAACATCACCGGTTCCGGCCTGGGCCTGGCGATCGTGCGCCGGGTGGTGGAACGGGCGGGCGGCGCGGTCCGGCTGGAACTGCCCGAGGGCGGCGGCCTGGCCGTGGTGGTCGAGCTTCCGGTGATCGAGTTCGACCCGGAAGAACACGCCTGACCGGCCCTAGACCTTGGTTCCCCGGTAGTAGCGCAAGGCGCCCTCGTGCAGGTCGATCGGGGCGGTCTCGATCGCCGAGCGGGTGTCCAGGGACAGTGCCACCTGGTTCGCCCTGATCAGGTCTTCCCTGGCGGCGAACATGCCCTCGGTGAGCGCGGCCGCGGTGTCGGCGGCCAGCGCCTCGGTGGTCAGCAGGAAGTTGCGCACCACCAGCGTGGTCACCGGGCCGTTGTGCATGCCGTAGGTGGAGGCGGGCACGGTGGCGCTGCCGTATACCGAGGAATATTTGTCCAGCAGTCCGGGCAGCACATCGCTCAGGTCGATCATCCGCAGCGACATGCTCGCCGCCGCCTCGCGCACCGTGGGCGTGGGCGTGCCACCGGACCAGAAGAACCCGTCCAGCTCGCCGCGCTTGAGCGCGATGATCGAGTCCTGTAGGTCGGTCGGCGACTGACGCAGGTCCGCCGCGGAGAGTTTTGCCTGCTCAAGCAGTCGGTCGGCGATCAGGCGGGTGCCCGACTCGGCCGAGCCGGTGGCGATCCGCAGGCCGCGCAGGTCGGCCAGCCTGGTGGCCGGGATCTCGGCGCGGACGATCACGTGGAAGAAGTCGTCGTGCATCCGGGCCAGCGCGCGCAGCCGCCGGTTCGGGCGCTGCTGGTCGAAGGCGCGCACCGCGGCGTCGGCGGCGGCGAAGGCCAGGTCGGCCTCGCCGGACTCCAGCTTGCCCAGCGCGTCCACCGAGCCCGCGGTGGGCAGCACGGTCGGCTTCGGCATGCCCAGGTCCCGCTCCCAGGCCCCGGACAGCGCCTTGCCCAGCTGGTAGTAGACGCCCGCGGTGCCACCGGTGGCGATGGTCAGCCGCACGCCCTCCAGTTGCCCACCGCAGCCACCGAGGGTGAGCGCGGTGGCCATGGCGAGCAGCAGACTCAGGAGTCGGCGGGACACCGGTTCATCCTGCCAGGCGGAGCGCTCTACCCTGGACTCTTGAACCGGGAAACCGGGAAAGGACGAGCGGGTGACACGCAGCTACCAGATCCGTACCTACGGTTGTCAGATGAACGTGCACGACTCCGAACGGCTCGCGGGCCTGATGGAGGACGCGGGCTACGTGCGCGCCGCCGATGACAACGCCGACATCGTCGTGTTCAACACCTGCGCGGTGCGGGAGAACGCGGACAACCGGCTGTACGGCAACCTGGGGCACCTGCGCCCGGTCAAGGACGCGCACCCCGGCATGCAGATCGCGGTCGGCGGCTGCCTCGCGCAGAAGGACCGCGGCGAGATCGTCAAGCGCGCGCCCTGGGTGGACGTGGTCTTCGGCACGCACAACATCGGCTCGCTGCCGGTGCTGCTGGAGCGCGCCCGGCACAACGCCGAGGCCCAGGTGGAGATCCTGGAGTCGCTGGAAACCTTCCCCTCCACCCTGCCGGCGCGGCGCGACTCCGCGCACTCGGCCTGGGTGTCGATCTCGGTGGGCTGCAACAACACCTGCACCTTCTGCATCGTGCCCGCCCTGCGCGGCAAGGAGAAGGACCGCCGCCCCGGCGACATCCTGGCCGAGGTGCAGGCCCTGGTCGCCGAGGGCGTGCTGGAGGTGACCCTGCTCGGGCAGAACGTCAACTCCTACGGCGCCGAGTTCGGCCAGCGCACCGCCTTCTCCGAGCTGCTGCGCGCCTGCGGTGAGATCGAGGGCCTGGAGCGGGTCCGGTTCACCTCCCCGCACCCCAGGGACTTCACCGACGACGTCATCGCCGCCATGGCCGAGACGCCGAACGTGTGCCCGCAACTGCACATGCCGTTGCAGTCCGGCTCCGACCGGGTGCTCAAGGCGATGCGCCGCTCCTACCGCAGCGACCGCTACCTGTCCATTGTGGACAAGGTGCGGGCCGCGATCCCGGACGCGGCGATCACCACCGACATCATCGTCGGCTTCCCCGGCGAGACCGAGGAGGACTTCCAGGGCACCCTGGACGTCGTGGCGGCCTCCCGGTTCTCCTCCGCCTTCACCTTCCAGTACTCCAAGCGCCCCGGCACCCCGGCGGCGACCATGGACGGCCAGCTGCCCAAGCAGGTCGTGCAGGAGCGCTACGAGCGGCTGATCGCGTTGCAGGAGCAGATCTCCTGGGACCTCAACCGCGAGCAGGAAGGCCGCGTGGTCGAGGTCGTGGTGTCCGAGGGCGAGGGCCGCAAGGACACCGCCACCCGCCGCCTGTCCGGCCGGGCCCGCGACGGCCGCCTGGTGCACTTCAACCCGGCCGGCGCGGCCGACGGCGAGATCCGGCCGGGTGACGTGGTCACCACCGCGATCACCTACGGCGCCCCGCACAACCTGATCGCCGACGGCGACCTGCTCTCCCACCGCCGCACCAGGGCCGGCGACAACTGGGCGGAAGGCAAGCGCCCCAAGACTTCCGGCGTGACCCTGGGCCTGCCGTCCTTCGGCGCCCCGGCCACGCCCCAGCCCGCGGCGGTGGGCGGATGCGGCAGCCGATGAACGCCGGGGCGCAGGACGGACGGGATGACATGGCTGAGTTCGCCGAGGAGCTGAAGCAGGTCGAGCGCCGGGTGGTGCGCCGGGTCGAACCCGCGCCGCGCAGCGCGATGGTGATCGCGGGCGCGGTGCTCGTGCTGCTGGTCTCCGCCCTGCTGCCCTGGGTCGGCGACGCGGCGGGCTGGCAGGTGCTGCTCGGCCAGACCGACCCGGCGCTCAAGATCGGCGTGCTGCCCAGGCTGTTCGGCGGCTTCGCGGTCTTCTTCGGCGTGCTGCTCACCGCGGCCACCCTCAGCCTGCGCCTGTGGGCGCTGGCCTGGGTGTCCACCCTGGGCTGCTGGCTGTCGGTGATGCTGGGCCTGCTGTCGGTGTGGACCCGGCAGACCGTGTTCCAGGCCCCCGGCCCCGGGGTTGGGCTCTACGTGGCGGTGCTGCCGCTGGCGGTGCTCGGCATCCAGTGGTTCCGGCTGTCCTGGTCCCGCCCGTAAAACGTCAACGCCGTAAATTGTAAATTCTGTTCGGCCGCACCGGTTTCTCCTAGGCTCGGAATTGCCACCAAGCAATTCCCGGCCAAGGAGAAACCATGTCGAAAACCACCCGTGCGCTCAGCCTCGCAGCGCTGTCCGCACTCGCTGTCAGCGGCCTCGCGGCCCTGCCCGCCCAGGCCGCCGAGGGGGCGGTCCGGGGCACCGACTCGGCCACCGCGGTGCCCGGCAGCTACCTGGTCGTGCTCAGGGGCCAGGCCGCGCCGGCCGGTTTGTCAGCCAAGGTGAACGCCCAGGTCAGACGAACATTCTCGGCCGCCCTGAACGGCTTCGAGGTCACCGCCGACGCCCGCGCCGCCCGCCGCCTGGCCGCGGACCCGAACGTGGCCTACGTCGAGCAGAACCAGGTGGTCTCGCTGACCGCCACCCAGCCCAACCCGCCGTCCTGGGGCCTGGACCGCATCGACCAGCGCAACCTCCCCCTGAACAACTCCTACACCTACTCCGACACCGCCGCGAATGTGCACATCTACATTCTCGACACCGGAATTCGGGCCACCCATCAGCAGTTCTCCGGCCGGGTCGGAAATGGCTACGACTTCGTCGACAACGACAGCGACCCGGACGACGCCAACGGCCACGGCACGCACGTCGCCGGGACCGCGGCGGGCACCGGCTACGGCGTGGCCAAGGGCGCGAAGCTGCACGGCGTCCGGGTGCTCAACGCCCAGGGCAGCGGCACCACCGCGGGCGTGATCGCGGGCGTGGACTGGATCACCAAGAACGCGGTGAAGCCCGCGGTCGCCAACGTCAGCCTGGGCGGCGGCGTGTCCGCCACCCTGGACGCCGCCGTGCAGCGCTCGATCGCCTCCGGGGTGACCTACTCGATCGCCGCGGGCAACAACGGCGTGGACGCGGTGAACAACTCCCCGGCCAGGGTCGAGCAGGCCATCACGGTCGGCGCGACCAGCCGCACCGACGCCAGGGCCAGCTGGTCCGCCTTCGGCCCCAGGGTCGACCTGTTCGCCCCCGGCGTGGACATCACCTCGACCTGGCGCACCGGCGACACCGCCACCTACACCGGCAGCGGCACCAGCTTCGCCGCCCCGCACGTCACCGGCGCCGCCGCCCTGTACCTGTCCACCAACCCGGCCGCCACCCCGCAACAGGTCCGCGACGCCCTCGTTGCCAGTTCCACCCCGAACAAGGTCACCAACCCCGGCGCGGGCAGCCCCAACCGCCTGCTGCACACCGGCTCCTGAGCCACGACGAAGGGAAACGCCCCCGGGACCCG
>NZ_JAMHIV010000066.1 GCF_023897065.1 Crossiella sp. SN42 | reverse complement strand
TCCCGCCAGGGGGCGTTTCCTCATGTCGGGGTGTCCGCGCTGAGCAGGGCGTAGCAGGCCAGGTGCAGGGCCAGGCGCTGGTCTGGGGAGTCCAGGTCGATGCCTCGGGCCCGGATGCGTTCCAGGCGGCCCAGGACTGTGTTGCGGTGGACGCCGAGGCGGGTGGCGGCCTGGCCGGTGGAGCCCGCGCAGTCCAGCAGCGCGGTGAGGGCGGAGAGCAGGACCTCGGCGTCGGGGGCGTTGATCAGCTCGGCCAGGGCGACCCTGGCGGCGGCGGCGATGTCGTCCACCGGGAGGCAGGCCAGGACGGCTCGGGGGCCCAGGTCGCCGAACTGTTCCACCGGGTTGCCGCCGGGGCGGCTGGCCACGGCGGCGGCCAGGATGGACTCGCTGACCGAGCGGGTCAGGCCGGGCAGGTCCTTGCCCGCCACACCAATGCCGGCGACCAGGGGGATGGGCAGGGCCGCGGCGGCGAGGTGGGCGCGGACCCGGTCGGCGATCTCCTGCGGGCCGCCGGGGACCGCGGTCCACCAGCTCAGCCAGCCGTCCTCGCGGGGGATCAGCGGCAGGTCGCCGAAGGACTCGCGCCAGGCCACCACGACGCCGGGGGTGGCCACCTCGGCGGGGCCGGGCACGCGTTCGGACGGTTTGAGGAAGACCGCGATGTGCTCGCCCGCCAGGCGCCAGCCGATGTCGGTGGCCTGGCGCTCGGCGGTGGCATCCGGCGCGGTGAGCAGCGTGTGCAGCAGGAGTTTGTCTTTCGCTGCTTGGAAAACCGGGGTCAGCCAGCTGCGGCCGACGGTGGCCGCGAGCGGAGCGCGGGCCAAACGCAGGATGGTGCGCACCGTCTCCACCCAGGACGGGGACCAGGCCGCGAGCTGGGCCACCAGCGTCGCCCACGGCCTGCCGTCCGGGCCGGGTACCGCGACCTCGACCCGGTGGCTGCCCTGGGAGCGGTCCGCGGCGGAGCGGCCCGCCAGGACGTGGCCGTCCTCGGTGACCAGGGCGGTGATCACGCCGGGCACCTCGGTGTTGATCACGCCGATGATGTCCCTCGCCGTGCTGCGCTCGCCGAAGAGCACCGCGCAGCGGGCGGTCAGCCGGGCCCGGGCGGCCTCGGTGTCGGAGATCGCGGCGGCCAGCTCCAGCGCGCTCTTGGCCGGGTCGGCCACCACGAACAGCGGCACCCGCAGGCGTTCGGCCAGCTGCGCGGTCGGTGTGGTCACGGTGATCTCGGCCGGGGCGACCAGGCAGGCCGCGTTGCGCTCCCAGGCCAGCCGCAGCGCGGACTCCAGCGCCCAGGCGCCCAGCGCGGCCGCGCCGTGCAGCACCACCGCGGCGTGCGGCTCGCACTGGTGGATCTGGTCCAGCTCGCCCACCAGGGCCACCGCGGCCACTTGGCGGTCCAGGTCGTCGGCGGCGAAGACCTGGGACTGGGCCAGCGGGCCGAAGTGGACCAGCTCGGCCACGCTCAGCGGCTCGGGCACACGGTTTCGGCTCACGGGCGCACCATCCTCACGAAGGGCCTTCCTCACGCGGGTGCCGGACCGGGAACCCGAAGGCGCGCGGACCGGCCATGGCCAGCCCGGCCGGGGTGTGCCACATCGGCGACACCGGCAGCATCAGCACGTCCACGTGGTGGCCCAGGGTCACCGACTCCATGCCGACCACCTTCCGCTCGTGCCGGTCCAGCAGGCAGAGCACGTCGGGCACGGCCGCGGCCAGCGCGCCGTCGATCACCGCGAGCAGCAGCTCGCTGTTGCCCTCCAACCGGATCAGCCTGCTGGGGCTGCCGTACTCGGCGACCACGATGCTGGTCGGCACCGAGGGGTAGATCCGCGGTCCGACGGTGCGGGTGGCGTGCCCGAGCTCGATCACCCGGCCGCTGCCCAGCACCCGGGAACCCATGATCCGGGTCAGCCCGGCCAGCAGCGACTCGCGGTCCTGCGCCGAGGTGAGCATCCGGCCGACGCTCAGCGCGCGGCTGGTCGCCCCGCGCAGCGCGGCCGGGCGCAGCGCGGCCACCGTGGCCGGGTAGCTGGCGCACATCAGCCAGCCGCCCGCGGCCTTCATCGCCGCGCGCAGCAACAGTTCCGACCGGTGCACGCTGGTGTCCAGCACCAGCACGTCCCCGGCCAGCCCGACCCCGGCCAGCGGGCCGATCGGCAGCCCGGCCAGCGCGTAGGTGGTCTGGATCATCAGTGGCAGCACCCGGCCCATGCCGTCGCAGTCCACCAGCGGCAGGCCGAGCGCGGCGGCCGCGGCCACCGGGAAGACCGCGTTGGGGCCGGCGGAGTTGAGCGAGACGATCGCGTCCACCTTGCGCCCCAGGCGTTCCTCCAGCGCGCGGACCGCGAGCACGCCCTCGTCGCCGTTGGGCGGCAGCTCGATCATCGGGGCGTACCCGCCGAGCGCGCCGATGGACACGCACAGCGCCTCCGGCGGCAGGTCGTCCAGCGCCACCAGGGGAACCGGACCGTTGCGGCGCACCACGTCCTCGATCGCGGCGCGGTAGCCGTCCAGGGTGATCGAACCCGCGGAGGAGGACAGCAGCTGGGCGCCTGCCATCAGCACCGGCACGTCCTCGGCGGTGAGCTGGGTGATGGTCATGGCCGCCGCTCCGGCTCGGGGCGGCTGCCCACGTAGACCCACAGCCGGTAGACGTCCCGGCCGAGGAAGGCCAGCGGGGTGGCCACCGACCGGATCACCCGTTCCCGGTCCGGCCTGCCGCCGCTGGCCGCGACCAGGGACAGCGCCTGGCCTTCCAGCATGGTCTGCCTGCGCTGCAGGTCCTCGGCGGAGTCCGCGGTGACCACCAGGTCCAGCCAGGCGGTGGGCTCGCTGACCGCCGCGCCCACCGCACACAGGTCGGCCGCGCCGCGCACCGGGGACAGCACCGGGCGCAGCTTGCGGTGCAGCCGCTCGGCCAGCTCCTCGCCGCCCTCGTCCAGCACGCCGACCGCGCCCGCGCCCTCCTGCTCGCGCAGCTGTGCGGCGAAGGCGTCCGCGGTGGCCGCCGGGCGCACCGTGATCGCGGCCTGCGGGGCGACCAGCCGCACGCCGAGCTCGCCCAGCAGATCGCTTTCCACCCTCGGCCACCCGGCCCTGACCTCGCCGACGAGGATCTCCTTCGGCCCGGTCAGCACGACCGGCCCGTCCGGCCGCTCGGCCAGCAGCGCCGCCCCGCGCAGCGCGGCCGCGGCGGTGGCGGCCACCCCTCGGGCCGGTACCGAGCGCAGCCTCCGCGCGGAGACCCGGCCGCCGTCGCCGGTGGCGAACCAGCAGCCGGGCGGGCCGTCCAGGGTGGCGGTGATCCGCTCGCAGCGGTCCACCAGGTCCTCGCAGAAGTCCAGCAGCGTCGCGTTGACCACGTTGGTCGCCTCGCGCTCCACCAGGCCCAGCCCGCCCACCTCGTGCGAGAGGCAGACCCGCAGGTCGGGGAACTCCTCGGCGACCCGGCCCGCGATGGCCTGCTCGTGCTCGGCACTGCCGGAGGCGCCGGTGGCGGTGACGGTGAGCGTGCGGATGCCCTCGGCGTAGGCGGCGGCGACCTTGGCCAGCGCGTCCTCGATGTCCAGCGGGGCCATCTCCGCGCCGAAGATGTCGTGCCCGCCGGTGACCGTGGCCGACCAGGTGATCAGCGAGCGGATCAGCTCGAACGGGTGGCCGCACTGCCGGGGCGCGCGTGGCAGCACCCGGATCGCACCCACCGGCTGCACGCCCGCACCCCGCCGCAGCGCGCGTTCCAGCAGCGCGGAGACGTCCCAGGTGACCGAGTCGACGATGGACGGCGAGGAGGCGGCCAGCCGCTTCAGCAACGCGCTGAGCTGGCGTCCGCCCCGGCCCGTGAACGCTTCGGTCCCGGCGGCCAGCACCTGGCCCTCATGCGCGAGCGCACCGTGCGCACGGTTCACCCCGAGACGGACTCCGATGCGCATTCCAGATCAGTACACCCGGAATGGGTGCGTTGTCGAATACCGGTCCTCAGTGGACGCCGTACACCGCTTGTGCGTGCTCAGCGCTGAGATGACCGTCCAGCACATCGGCTCGAACCGCTTCCGGCGCGCGTTTTCCCGGGTCACCGAATCCGCCGCCGCCACCGGTGACACAACGGACCACATCGCCCGCACGTAAATGCAAACCGTTGCATTTCAACATTCGCTGTTCATCGGGCCGGCCCGGATTGATCGTCACCTCCGGCGGCGCCGCCGGACTGCCGCCGAAGAGGCCCCAGGCCGGGGTGACCGAGCGCTCGAACCAGAGCGAGACCGTGCAGTCGGCGAGCACCTCGTACTCGCGCAGCACCCCGTTGCCGCCCCGCCACTGGCCCGCGCCGCCGGAGTCCGGCCGGATCTCGTAGCGGGTGATCCGCAGCGGGAACCGGCTCTCCAGCACCTCCACCGGCATGTCCCGCAGCGAGCCGTTCACGTTGTTGATCAGCGCGCTCTCCCCGTCGCTGCCCCGCCAGCCGCCCCAGCCGCCCACGGTGGCCTCCTGGCTGACGTACTCGCGGCCGGTGCGCGGGTCGACCCCGGCGTACATCACGATCATCGAGTCGCCGTGGCTGGCCGCGGCCACCCGGTCCGGCAGCGCGGGGGCCAGCGCCCGCGCGACCAGGTCGATGAGCAGGCCGAGGTGGGAGAAGTACCACTGGCAGGCCGCCGGGGCCTGCGCGCCGAAGACCGAGCCCGGCCGGACCTGCACGGTCATTGGCCGGAACGAGCCGCCGTTGCCCGGCACGTCCGGGCTGACCAGCAGCTTGTAACCGACCCGGCAGGCGGAGACGGTCTGCGCCGCGCCGCAGTTGATCGGGCCCACGGTCTGGTCGGCGGAGTCGCGCACGTCGAAGTCGATGGTCTCGCCGGAGACGGTGACGGTGAGCCGGACCGGGACCGGGGTGGCCAGGTCGATGCCGTCGTTGTCCAGGAAGCCTTCCGCCTTGTAGACGCCGTCCGGGATGGCCCTGATGACCTCGCGCTCCAGCCGCTCGGTCTGGGCGAAGATCTCGTCCCTGGCCGCGCGCACGGTGTCCAGGCCGAAGCGTTCGACGATCTCGGCCAGGCGGCGCTGGCCCATCTCGATGGTCGCGGTCATCGCGCGCAGGTCGCCGGAGGTCGGGTAGGGGAAGCGCACGTTGGTGGCGATGGTGTCCACCACGCCGTGCACCTCGGCGCCGCCGTCGAGCAGCTTCTGCGGGCCCAGCCGCAGGCCCTCCTGGAAGATGTTCACCGAGTCCATCGAGCCGCCGGGATCCTTGGAACCGACGTCGATCCAGTGCGCGCGGGTGGCGGTGAACCCGGCCAGCTCCGCGCCCACGAACACCGGGCCGAACAGGGTGACGTCGTTGAGGTGGGTGCCCGCCAGGTAGGAGTCGTTGAGGATCCACACATCGCCGGGCTGCCAGACCTCGCGGCCGAAGCGCTCCTCGGTGGCCCTGGTGCAGATCTCCAAGTTCCCCAAGAAAATAGGTAACCCGGCGGACTGGCCGAGCACCTGGTGCTCGTCGTCGAGCAGCGCGACCACGCAGTCGCCGCACTCGTAGATCACCGGGGTGTAGGCGGAGCGGATGAGGGTGGCGTTCATGTCCTCCGCGGCCGCCGCCAGGGCGTTGCGGATGATCTCCACGGTGACCGGGTCCACGGTCATGACTGGTCCTCCCTGCGCACCACGAGCGAGCCGAGCGAGTCCACGGACAGGGCGAATCCCGGTGGCACCACGGTGGTCGCGGTGTCCTCCAGCACGATCGCCGGTCCGGCCAGCCGGTGCCCGGGGGCCAGTCCGTCGCGCCGCAGGATCGGCGTCCGGTGCCAGCCGCCGTCGAAGAAGACCGGCCGGTGTTGTTGCGGCGCAAGGGGTTCGGTCGCCTCGGCGAGTCGTCCCGGTGCGGCCCGGCCGAGGTCGCCGTGCACGGTGGTGCGCAGCGCGACGAACTCGATCGGCGCGCCGGGGTTGGCGTGGCCGTAGCGGGCCTGGTGCACCTGGGCGAACCGGGCCGCGATGGTGTCCAGGAACTCCGGCGAGGCAGGTTCGTTCGCGCTGAGCAGCGGCACGGTGAGGGTGTACTCCTGTGCCGCGTAACGGATGTCGGCCGCGTGCGAGCTGCGCCGGGCGGCCTCGGGCACCCGCTCGGTGGCCAGCCAGTCCAGTCCGGTCTCCGCCATCGCGGTCAGCCGGGCGGACATGGCCGCGCCGTCCAGGTCGGCGTCCAGCCGGAAGTGCGGCTCCACCAGGTCGCGGCGGATCTCGGTCTGCAGCATGCCCCAGGCGGAGAACGCGCCGGGGAAGCGCGGCACCACCACCGCGCCGATGCCCAGCTCGCGGGCCAGGAACACGGCGTGCATCGGCCCGGCCCCGCCGAAGGCGACCAGGGTGAACTCCCGCGGCTCGATGCCACGGGAGACCGTGATGGTGCGGATCGCGCCGGCCATGGTCGCGTTGGCCACCGCGCACACGCCCTCGGCCATCTCCGGCGTGCCCAGGTCGAACTCCGCGCCCAGCTTGGCGATCGCGGCCTCGGCCAGTTCCGGCCGCAGGGTCAGCCCGGCGGCGAAGGCGCCCGGCTCGATCCGGCCGAGCACCAGGTTGGCGTCGGTGACGGTGGGCTCCACGCCGCCGTTGCCGTAGCAAGCCGGTCCGGGAGCCGCGCCCGCCGAGTGCGGGCCGACCCGCAGGCCACCGGCCTCGGTCCAGGCCACCGAGCCGCCGCCGGCGCCCACGGTGTGGATGTCCACCGCGCTGAGCAGCATCGGCAGCCCGTCCAGCTTGATCTCCGGGGTGATATCCGGTTCGCCATCGATGACCAGCGAGACGTCGAAGGAGGTGCCGCCCATGTCGATGTAGATCAGGTTGTCCCGGCCCAGCGCCTTGGCCAGCGCGACCCCGCCCATGGTGCCGCCGACCGGGCCGGAGAGCAGGGTCTGCAACGGGCGCTCGCGGGCGGACTCGGCGGAGATGATGCCGCCGGAGGACTGCATCACGTGCAGCGGCGCGGGCACGCCCTGATCGGCCAGGTCGCGGGTGAGGCCGCCGAGGTAGTCGCGCACCACCGGGCCGATGTAGGCCTCCACCACCGCGGAGGAGGTGCGCTCGTACTCCCGCCACTCGTTCGCGCACTGGTGGGACAGCGAGAGGGCGAAGTCCGCGCCCAGCTCCTCGCGCAGGATCTCCGCCGCGCGCAGCTCGTGCGCCGGGTTGGCGTAGCTGAACAGGAAGGACACCGCGATCGCGCCGAAGCCCTCCGCGCGCGCCCTGGCCGCGGCCGCGCGCACCGCGTCCTCCTCCAGCGGGGTCAGCTCCGCGCCCGCCTGGTCGATCCGGCCGGGCACGCCGACGATGTCCCGCCGGGGGACCAGGGGCTCGGGTTTGCGGTACTGGAGGTCGTACATGCGGAACCGGGGACCGCGCGCGATGTGGTAGACGTCGGCCGCGCCGGCACTCGCCAGCAACATCACCCGAACGCCGCGGCGCTGCAGCAGGGTGTTGAGTCCCTGGGTGGTGCCGTGCACCAGGAAGTCGATCCCGGACAGCGGATCGACCACCGCCCCCAGCGCGTCCAGCACCCCCGTGGCCAGGTCACCAGGGGTGGTCGGGCGCTTGCCGACCCGGTACCCCCCGGTCTGCTCGTCGTAGGCGACTACGTCGGTGAACGTGCCGCCGATGTCCATGGAGACCCGGAGACGACCCATGCCGGTGACCATAGTGAGAGCGCGTTCTCCGGGGCTGTGCACTTGGACCAGGCAGGGGTGGCCGGGCAGTGCAGGCTGCATATGCGGGAATAGGAGAGGCTGATCGGCGCAAACATCCCATGACTAGCAGAGCGCACAGTCCTGACCACTCCAGGTGTGCTCGGTGCCCAATCCGGGTCTCCTGCCGTTTCCCTACAGTTCGGCCAGTGTGCAGGCGCCTCGTCGCGAGGCAGGAGGAGGTCGGACCGCCATGACCACCCTGGAGGACGTTCCCGCGCCGAGTGTCGACTTCCAGGCGTGCCGGATCCTGTGCCTCGACCTGCCCTCTGACGTGCCACCGGCCAGAGTGGTGCACGAGCTCGACGGCGTGGCCCACCCGGTCGAGCCGTCCCGGCTGCTCGCGGTCGGCCACGCGCTCTGGTCGAGCTGGCTGAACAACCCGCACCACGAGCGGCCGGACGTGCTGCTCGGCTTCGACACCAGCGGCATCGTGCCCACGCTGGCGGTGGCGATGGCCTCCGGGCTGCCGTACCACCTGGCCTGGAAGCTGGACACCGAACGCCACGGCGTGCCGCGCAGGCGCAGCGCGGAGATCTTCACCTACGGCAGGCTGCAGGGCCGCCGGGTGCTGGTGGTGGACTCCGCGCTGACCCACTGCCACGCGATCGGCAGCCTGATCTCGGTGCTGCGGGACGAGGCCGCGGACGTGGTCGGCGTCGCCGCGCTCACCGAGGACGCGGACAACCGCAGCCGCCAGCACATCGAGTCGGCCGGCGTGCCGCTGGTCTCGCTGACCAGGATGCGCTGAGGCGCGCGCGTTCAGAACCGTGAGTCGTTGACAGCCTTTTCCTTGTCCCGTCAGCAGGTAAGCGCTTACTCAGGGTCTGCCGCCACCTCCCTGACGACGGAGACTGAGGAGAACACCGTGACTGACGCACGCGAATGCCGTGCCGGGCGCGGCTGACCACCTGAGCCGGTGCCGAGGCGGCGGCTGAGCTGGGCAGAAGGGTGGCCGCGGCGGCAACGGCGAGCGCGACTGCGGTTCGAGCGGTCACCCGCCATGCGACCATCCCGGCCCGCCCGCGCTACAGGGCCGGTCGGCCGAATTGGAAAGCGTTTACATTCACTGGAGAGGCTGGCGTGTCCCACCTGGACCTGGTCATACTCACCCATCCCGGAGGCTGGGGAGGCCTCGATGGCAATGATGCGACTGACGGCGTACGAACGGGCCGATCGCGACGACTGCCTGCGGCTGTTCGACAGCAACGTGCCGCTCTACTTCGCCGCCACCGAACGGCGCGAGTTCGCCCAGTTCCTGGACAAGCTGCCCGGGGTCTACCTGGTCGGCCGGATCAACGGCGCGCTGGTGGCCGCCGGCGGGCACGCCCCCGGCCTGGCCCAGCCGGGCGTGTGGACGCTGTGCTGGGGCATGGTCGAGCGGCGCAGGCACCGGCAGGGCCTTGGCCGGGCGCTGCTGGAGGCCAGGCTGCGGATGATCGCGGCCGATCCGGACGCGGTCGCGGTCACGCTGAGCACCAGCCAGCACAGCACCGGCTTCTTCGAGCACCTGGGCTTCCGGGTGGCCAAGATCGTGCCGCAGGGCTTCGCCGAGCACATCGACCAGTACGACCTGCGGCTGGACCGGGCCGAGCTGATCGCCCGCTTCGGCTGAGCGAATCCCGGTAACGTGCGGACATGGCGGAGATCCTCGCGGAGGGCGTCGGCGTCCGGGTCGCGGAGCGGTGGCTGTTCCGGGAGTTGGACCTGAGCGTGGCCGCCGGCGAGTGCGTGGCGCTGACCGGCGCGAACGGCATCGGCAAGTCGACCCTGCTGCGCTGCGTCTACGGCGTGCAGCCGGTCAGCGAGGGCCGGGTGCTGGTGGCCGGCGAGGCGCCGGATGAGACCTCGGTGGAGTTCCGCCGCGCGGTCTCGGTGAAGCTGGACGACTCCGAGCTGTTCGCCGAGCTCAGCCCGCGCCAGCACATCGACCTGCTGCTCGGCTCCTTCGGGCGTCCGCCCAGTGCCGAGGACGTGCAGGAGCTGCTGGAGTACGCCGGCCTCGGGCTTTGCGCGGACGTGGCCGCGGCGGCGCTGAGCGCGGGGCAGCGGCAGCGGTTGCTGCTGCTCGGCGCGATCGCCCGGCCGCACGAGGTGCTGCTGCTGGACGAGCCGGAGCGGGCGCTGGACGCCCAGGCCCGGCAGTGGGTGGCCGAGCTGGTCGGGCAGTGCACCGCGGAAGGGGTCGCGGTGGTGGTGGCCACGCACGATCCGGTGCTGCGGGCGGCCATCGCGGACCGCGTGGTGGAGCTGACGTGACCCGGCTGCTCACCCGCCTCTGGCCGGACGAGCGCGCGCTGGGCGTGCTGTTCGCGGTGGCGCTGCTGGTCTACCCGTTCTTCGACCTGGCCGACGTCCGGCTCAGCCTGGGCGTGACCACCGGCCCGGCCGCCGAGCCCGCGGTGCTGGCCGTGCTGTGCCTGGCCGCCGCGCTGGCCTGGCGCTCGCTGAGCAGGCGCGGCTTCCAGTGGATCAGCCCGGCTCAGCTCACCTGGTCGGACTTCGGGCCGGGCGGCCGGGTGCGCACCCTGGGCCGCCGCCTGTGGGCGGCCTGGGCGGCCCGGCTGGGTGGGCTGAGCTACCTGTGGGGACTGCTTGCCCTGGTCGGCGGCTTGTCCGTGCCGGCCACCCTCGCCGGCACCGCGGTGCTGCTGAGCAGCGCGGGGCTGGCCGCGGTGCTGCTCTGGCGGCTGCCTGCCGAGCTGACCGGCGCGGTGGAGCTCGCGCTGCCCGCGGTGCTGGCCGCGCTGGCCGTGGTCGCGCTGTACGGCCTGCTCACGCCAGTGGTGCTGGCCGCGGTGGCCGGGCTGTTCAGCACGCTGGCCGGGGCCGCGCTGATCGGCGCGAGATCCGCGGCCGGGCGACTGGGCCGGGCCGTGCTGGTCGACCGCTGGGCGAACCGGGTCATCCGCGGCACCGCCACCCGCTTCCTGGACGTGCTGATGCTGCTGCCGGTCGGCGAGGCGGTGTCCCGGCGGATCACGCTGCGCCGCCCGGTGCTGCTGCGCCTGGAACTGCTCCGGCTGCTCGCCCGCCGCCGGTTCGCGGTGCCCGCGCTGCTGGTCGCGGGCCTGGTCGCGGCCGGGGCGGCCTGGGGCCTGTCGCCGGTGTGGCTGTTCGGTCTCGGCGGCTACTTCGCGGTGCTGCCGTTCACCGGCGGACTCGGCGAGCTGTACCGCAGCGCGGGCCTGCGCCGCTGGCTCGGCTTCGACCTCAAGGTCATCTGGCGGACCTGGGCCCTGCTGCTGACCACGCTGGTCACCCTGTGGACCGGGGTGGCGCTGCTGCTGGCCCCGGCCGCCTTCACCCCGGCCCTGCTGCTGGTCGTGCCGCTGGTCGCGCTCGCCGTGCTGCGCACCGTGGCCAGGGACAACGCCAGCTACGACACCAGCACCGCCACCATCGAGCTCGGCGGTGGCCCGATCCCGGTGGCCTACCTGGCCAACACCTTCCGCGGCTTCCTGCTGCTGCTGTTCGGGCTGGTGCTGCTCGGCTAACGGGCCTTGTCCAGCTCGGCCGCGGCCGCGGTGGCCACGGTCAGCGCGGACTGCCTGGCCTGCTCCTCCGGCAGCGGCACGGAGTTGCCCGCGGCGTCCAGGTCGACGCCGCCGAGTGAGATCGAGACCGTCACGTTCGCCTTGCGGAACTCCACCTTCTCCGCGCCGTTGGCGAACTTCCGGTACGCCTCCTCGCCCAGGCCCGGCACCGAGCCCGCGTCACCGACGCCCAGCGCGGTGCGCATCGACTGGAAGGTGCGCGCCGCCAGCTCGGTGCCGGTCAGCTGGTCCTGACCGGCGGGCGAGCCGTAGTAGGTGGCGCTGACCGACAGGCTGCGCTGGTAGGGCTGGCCGCGGGCGGCCTCGGCCGCGGTGAACGACCAGTCGCAGGAGTTGCTCTTGCCCGGCACACCGATGCCCGGTTTGCCGGTCGCGCCACTGACCACCGAGGTCGCCACCGGCCCGGGAACCAGGGCGCAGGCATCCGGCGCCGCGCCGAACCGGTCAGCAGGCTGGCCGCCCCCGCACCCGGCCAGCACCAGCACCAGTGGCACCGCCCACGCGGCCCTCATGCCGGCCTCGGGCGGACTTCCCAGCCGCCCGCGTCGGTGGCCGAACCCGGGATCGTGCTGGGCACCTTGAGGTCAGCGGCCTTCTGGCGGAGGTCGACGCCGGTGCGCTTGTACTCCTGGGTGAGCGTGGCCGCGGTGTTGAGCAGGTCGCTCACGTTGCGCACGAAGTCCGCGATCGCGCTGGTGACCGCCTCGGCCACGCCGAGGAAGAACTCCTTGATGCCGGCGATGATCCCGCCGGTCAGCTGGATGATGATGGCCGCGCACTCCAGCAGGAAGCGCACGCCCTCGCAGTAGACCTTGGTCATCGTCTCCTGCGAGTCCTGCAGCAGGTCGGCCATCTCGCCCATGACCTTGGTGGCGGCCTCGAAGACCTTCTCCAGGTGGTTGACGTAGATCTCGAAGGAGTCATAGGCCGAGCCGGACCAGTAGGCCTTGAGGTTGGACCGGCAGCCGGTGATGTCGTCCAGGGCCTTGTCGATCAAGACCTTGGCCGCCGGGTCCCAGTCCAGCGCGTGGCTGCTGACCACCTCGGGATGGCCGAACCAGTCGCGGATGGTGTCCACCAGCTTGGCCACCGCGGCCTGGCCGACCTTCGCGCCGTACTCCCTGACCTGGGCCGCCTCGGCCTCCGGGAAAACCGGCAGAGTCATCGCCGCCCCTACCTGATCTCGTAGCCGAACTTGCGGTAGAACTTCGCGTCCTTGCTCTCGTACTCGTTTGCCACCTGGCCGAGTCCCTTGCCCGCCTCGTCCAAGGCGATGAACCCTTTCTTGAGCGCTTTCAGCACGCTTTCCAACGCCTGGTTGTAGTTGTCCGGCACACTCGCCAGCTTGCCGAGCAAACCGAGATCATCGGGACTGAGCACTTTTCCGTGCAGCTTCTTGTGCGCGTTGTCCCAGGAGTCCGCGGCGTCCAGCAGGAACTTCACGTTGGCCCGCAACGCGGCTGGCACCACCTGGTAGCCGGTCATCCGAGCGCCTCCTCCCGCCTGGCCCTGGCCTTGTCCTCGGCCGCCCGCACCGCGGCCACCACGGCCCGGCCCAGCGCCCTGCCGTTGGTGTAGGCCAGCCCCTCGGGGGCCAGCTCGACCGACTGGAGCCCGCCGAGCGCGTTCACCACCACCCGGCCGAGCTGGTTGCCGATGTCCTGGCTGACCAGGGTGCTGGTCGCGGTGGCCGCCCAGGCCTTGACCTGCGCCAGCCTGCGTTCCGCCGCGGCCAGGTCGTCCTGGATCTCGCGCAGTGACCGCACCGCTCAGCCCTCGAAGGCGGGCAGCAGCTCGGCCAGCGCGGCCTGGTTCTCCGCCGCGGCCAGCGCCCGGGCCTCGCCGATCGCGGTGACGATCACCGGGCCGAGCCGCCGCGGATGGGCCGTGCGCAGGGCGCGGTCGTCGATGTCCAGCTCCAGCAGCTCGCCGACGCCGTTCACCACCGCGGTCACCGAACCGTCCGGTGCGGCCGCGCGGTGCCGGTGCCCCGCCGCCTCGGCGCGCGCGGCGGCGAGCCGTTGCCGGGTCTGTTCGAGCTCGCGCTCCACCGCGCTGAACCCGCCAAGATCGAACTCGTCCATAGGTGCCCCCCCGCACTGATCTAATGGCACCGTATCGATGCGCGCGCGGGGGTGCGCCGCGATCTTCGTGAATACACACGAATGGATCGCGGATTATCAATTAGCCTAGGTTATTCGCCTGGCTATTTGCCAAATTGATTGAGTTTTCCCTAATTCCAGGAAGGTAGCCACACCTCGGCCTGCCAGCGCCAGGGGGTCACCGAGTCGCCGTTGAGGATGGGCCACAGCCAGATGAAGTTGGCGATCACCAGGCCCACGTACAGCGCCACCACCAGCAGCCCGGTCTTGCGCCGTTCCACCCCGGCATCCGCCCTGCCCAGCACCTCGCCCAGGATCAGCACCAGTCCCAGCACCATGAACGGGGCCATCGGGGTGGCGTAGAAGTAGTACATCTGGCGGTCCAGGTTGCTGAACCAGGGCAGCCAGCCCGCGCCGTAGCCGACCAGCACGGCGGCGTAGCGCCAGTCCAGCTTGCCGAAGGCGCGCCAGACCGCCCAGCCCAGCATCGGGAAGGCCAGCCACCACATGGCCGGGGTGCCGATCAGCTTCACGCCCGCCATGCAGTCGGTGCGGCCGCAGCCGGGCACCACGCCGTTGGACTCCAAGTAGTAGAGCATCGGCTTCAGGCCCATCGGCCAGGCCCAGGGCTTGGACTCGTACGGGTGCTTGTCGGTGGGGCTGAGGTTGTTGTGGAAGGTCAGCACCTCGTTGTTGTTGTACAGCAGCGCGCGCAGCGCGTCCGGGATGAAGCCCCAGGTCCCGCCCTCGGGCAGGGCGCTGCCGACCAGGTGCCGGTCCACCCCGGTCTCGCTGGCGAACCAGGCCCACCAGGTGCCGAAGTAGACCAGCACCGGCAGCACGGCCAGCGAGGCGAAGGCCGGGAACAGGTCCCGCGCGATGGTGCCCCGCCACGGTCGCCGCACCCCGGCCGCGCGGCGGGCGGTGACGTCCCAGAACACGCACAGCGCGGCGAAGGCGGCCACGAAGAACAGCGCCGACCACTTCACCCCGACGCCCAGCCCGAGCAGCACCCCGCCGGCAAAGCGCCACCAGCGGAAACCCAGCCGCGGCCCGTAGTCGCTGACGCCTGCCCAGCCCTCGCGGACCGCCACGGCCAGCCGGTTGCGCACGATGTCCCGGTCCACCAGCAGCGCGCCGAACCCGGCCACCACGAACAGGGTCAGGAAGATGTCCAGCATGCCGACCCTGGAGCCGACGTGGCTGACCCCGTCGGCGATCAGCAGCACCCCGGCCAGCGCGCCCAGCAGGGTGGAGCGGGTCAGCCGCCGGGCGATCCGCACGATCAGGATCACGCACACCGTGCCCGCCACCGCCGCGGTGAACCGCCAGCCGAGGCCGTTGTAGCCGAAGAGCCACTCGCCGATGGCGATCAGCTGCTTGCCCAGCGGCGGGTGCACGATCAGCCGGAAGCCGGGGTTGTCCTCGTAGCCGCCGTTGTGCAGCACCTGCCAGGCCTGCGGCACGTAGTGCTTCTCGTCGAAGATCGGCGTGCCCTTGTCGGTGGGGTGCGCCAGGTTCCAGAACCGCACCAGCCCGGCGATCACCGCCAGCGACAGGGTCACCAGCCAGCCGCGCAGCCGGTCGCTGGGCATCGGCGGGCCGAGCCGCTCGGCCGGGTCGCGCAACACCGCCCCACCAGGCGGTTCGGGCGGCGGCGCCTGTTCGGCTGCCAGCCAGCCCTCGTCGGTCGGACGGCCGGCGGCGGGCGGCACCAGAACACTCACGCTGCCGATCGTAGGGTGAGCCGCATGAACGCCCCACCCGGATCGGGTCGATTGGTGCTCGCGGCCACGCCGCTCGGCGAGATCGGCGACGCCTCACCACGCCTGTCCGAGGCCCTGCGCAGCGCCGATGTCATCGCCGCCGAGGACACCCGCCGCCTGCGCAACCTGTGCGCCGCGCTCGGCGTCGAGCCCGCCGGGCGGGTGGTGAGCTTCTACGACCAGAACGAGGTGGGCCGCCTGCCCGGCCTGGTCGAGGCGGTCCGCGGCGGCGAGCGGGTCGTGCTGGTCACCGACGCGGGCATGCCCAGCGTCTCCGACCCCGGCTACCGGCTGGTCGCCGCCTGCGTGGCCGAGGACCTGCCGGTGACCTGCCTGCCGGGGCCCTCGGCGGTGACCACCGCGCTGGCCGTCTCCGGACTGCCCTGCGAGCGGTTCTGCTTCGAGGGCTTCCCGCCGCGCAAGTCCGGCGAGCGGCGGCGCTGGTTCACCCAGCTGGCCAGCGAGCAGCGCACCGCGGTCTTCTTCGAGGCCCCGCACCGGCTGGCGGCCTGCCTGGCCGACGCGGCCGAGGTGCTCGGCGGCGACCGGCTGGCCGCGGTCTGCCGCGAGCTGACCAAGACCTACGAGGAGATCCGCCGCGGCAGCCTGGCCGAGCTGGCCGAGTGGGCGGCTGAGGGGGTGCGCGGGGAGATCACCGTGGTGCTCGCCGGGGTCTCCGCCGACCAGGACGAGGTCGAGGTGACCGCGCTGGTGGAGGTGGTGGAGGAGCGGGTGCGCGGCGGCGCGCGCCTCAAGGACGCCACCGCCGCGGTCGCCGCCAGCACCGGGGTCAGCCGCAAGGCCCTCTACGACGCGGTGCTGCTGGCCAGGAAGTCCTGATCAGCTCAGGCAGACCTTGCGTACGTTGTCCAGGTTCTTCACCGTCTGCTTGGCCCAGTCCGCCAGGTTGACCACGCCGTCCACCTTCTCCTTGGCCAGCGAGGTGTAGTGGTCGGCCACCGTGGTCAGCGCGCCCTTGACGTCGGCCTCGGCCACGTTCTTGGTCAGGTCGATCAGCCGGTCGGCCTTCTCCTTGGCCTCGTTCCTGGTCTGCTGCGGGTCCTCCGGGTTCGGCTGCAGCGAGGCCAGGCTGATCGCCTCGGTGCAGACCTTGGCCTTGTCCGCGAACGCGCTCGCCTGCTGGCAGGCGCCGAGCAGGGCGATCGCGGGCACCGCGGTGAGCAGGAGCAGAGCCAGCCGGGGTGACCTGCGCATCGGAACCCTCCAGTGATCAACGTGTGACTGTGCCGCCCAGGCTAGGGACGCGGGCGGTCACCGTGCGTCGGTCCCGGGATTGACGCCGATCTCCTCCGCTGGGTGGACAACCCCGCCCGCGTACAGCCGTCGGATCACGTCGTCGATGGAGGGCTCGACCACCGCGATGTCGTGCACCGCGGCCCGTTCGGCCACCGCGGCGATCAGCGCGGCCGCGGTGATCCGGTCCCGCTGGAACACCAGGTGGTGCCGCCTGCCCTCGTTCTCCACCCTGGTCTGGGTCACCCCCGGCAGGCCGGTCAGCGGCTCGGCTGGCTGCTCCAGGTCGACCACCAGGGTGCGCTCGCCGACCGCCTCGGTGCGCAGGGTGGCCAGCGGCCCGTCGGCCAGCACCCGGCCGTGGTCGATGACCAGCAGCCTGCGGCAGAGCCGCTCGATGTCGTCCAGGTCGTGCGTGGTCAGCAGCAGGGTGACGCCGCGGGTGGCGTTGAGCTCGGCCAGGAACTCGCGCAGCCGCTCCTTGGACTCCAGGTCCAGCCCGATGGTCGGCTCGTCCAGCACCAGCAGCTCCGGCGCGTGCAGCAGCGCCGCGGTGACCTCCCCGCGCATCCGCTGCCCGAGCGAGAGCTGCCGCACCGGGGTGCGCAGGAACTCGCCCATGCTGAGCAGCTCCACGCACTCGGCCAGCCGGGCCGCGTGCTCGGCGGCAGGCACCCGGTAGATGTCGCGGAGCAGCGCGAAGCTGTCCGCCAGCGGCAGGTCCCACCACAGCTGGCTGCGCTGGCCGAAGACCACGCCGATCCGCGCGGCCAGCTCCACCCGCCGCCGGGACGGGTCCAGCCCGCAGGTGCGCACCCGGCCGCCGGTCGGGGTGAGGATGCCGGTGAGCATCTTGATCGTGGTGGACTTGCCCGCCCCGTTGGGACCCACGTAGCCCACCGCTTCGCCGCGGGCCACGGTGAAGGACACCGCGTCCACCGCGGTCACCTCGCGGCGCTCGCTGCGGAACCGGCTCAGCTTGTGGCGCACCGAGAAGGTGCGGGTCAGCGACTCGGCTGCCAGGTGCGGGGTCATGATCCAGTCCCTCGGTAGTGTCTGACCGCGGCCCGCCACACCAGCGCGGCCAGCCCCAGCGCCAGCGCGGCCACCACCGGGCTGATCCAGCCCAGGAAGGCAGGCGTGCCAAGGGGATCGGGCTTGCCGAGCAGGGCGAGCGCGGGGAAGTAGGCGATGAAGGCGGCCGGCACGACGAAGGCCAGCGCGGTGCGCAGCCAGGCCGGGTAGATGGTGATCGGGTACGAGGCGAGGAAGTGCCCGCCGTAGGTCAGGCCGTTGGTCAGCTCCGCGCCCTCGATCAGCCAGAAGCACAGCGAGGCCGCCATCACCCACACCGCGCTCATCAGCACCGCGCCCGCGATCGGCGAGATGACCAGCAGCAGCGCGGTGTGCCAGCCCCACTGAATGTCCACTGTGGACACCACGTAGGCCAGGATGCCGATGCCGAGGCAGATCCGGCCCAGCCGCCGGAGCTGGAAGTCCGAGACCATCAGCTGGCCGAGGCTGCCCAGCGGCCGGATCAGCAGCGAGTCGAACTTCCCGGTGCGCAGGTACTGCGGCAGCCGGTCCAGCTGGCCAACGGCCAGGTCGGCCAGGCCGAAGGAGGTGCTGGCCAGCGCGTACATCAGCAGCACCTCCTCCCGGCTGAACCCGCCGAGGTCGGTGACCCTGGAGAAGATCGCCAGGATCGCCACCAGCTCGGTGGCCTGGGCCAGCGCGTCGCCGACGCAGGACATCAGGAAGGAGACCCGGTAGGTCAGCTGGGAGCGGATCTGGGCGCCGATCAGCCTGCGGTACACCCCGAAGCTAGCCACCCTGCACCACCACCTTGCGCACCGCGCCGCGCAGCGCCAGCCGCCCGCCGAGGTAGAGGATGCCGAGCCAGGCCAGCTGGTGGGCCAGCGGCGCCAGCGGCGGGCCCGCCTCGGTGAACACGTCGATCGGGGCCTGCACCAGCGCGGGGAACGGGGTCAGCCAGAGCACGGTCTGCAGCCAGTCCGGGAAGAAGGGCAGCGGCACGATCAGCCCGCCGAGGATGCCGACGGACATGCCGTAGAGGGAGACCGGGCCCCGGTTGTCCAGCAGCCAGAACGCGCTGAGCCCCAGCAGGAACCGGGCGCAGAAGCTGACCGCCACGCTCAGCCCGAGGCTCAGCGCGAACAACGGCCAGGTCAGGCCGTGCGCCGGCCACAGGAACGGGAAGAACAGCGCGCCGAAGGCCACCGGCGGCAGGAACCGGGTGAGGAAGGCGTACCCGGCCCGGCCGAGGTCCTCGGCGAGCAGGACCAGCTGCAGGTTCCACGGCCGGGACAGGTCCACCACGACGTCACCGGTGCGCACCCGCTCGCCGATCTCGTGGTGGCCCCACAGCACGACCGTGGCCAGCATGCCCTGGCCGAACCACACGTAGGTGGAGGAGCGGGCCGCGTCGTACCCGGCGACCTCGCGCCGCCCGTCGAGCATGGCGAAGAGCACGGAGACCCGGAGCAGCCCGAAGACCAGGTTGGTGCCCAGGCCGGCCAGGGTGGCCCCGCGGTAGGAGGAGTAGCGACGAAAACCCGCGCCGATCATGCGCGCGTAGAGGGCGGCCGGAGAGCGCACGTCAGTCCACGCTACGGCGCGGGTCAACCGGATTTACGGGATCAGCACGATCTTGCCGACGCCCCGGCCGGTGGTCATCTTCTTCAGCGCGGCCCCAGCCTCCACCAGTGGCAGCTGCTCGGCGATCGGCACCTCCAGCTGACCGCTGCGGACCAGCTCGAACACCGCGACCAGGGTCGCCCTGGCCTTCATGTCCGGCCGGATGCCGTAGAAGCTCGCCCGCCGCCCGTTGGCCGCGCCGAGGAGTCCGCGCAGCCGGTAGCCGAGGACGCGGCCGAGGAGCGGCAGGTACGGCAGGAACCGGTTGCCGGGCCGGTCGTAGGTGCTCGCGGAGCCGTAGCCGACGACGATCCCGTTGCGCGCCAACAGGTTCCAGCTCCGCGCGTAGCTGTCCGCGCCCAGGTGGTCGAACACCGCGTCCACCCCGCCGGGCGCCAGCTCGCGCACCCGCGCGACCACGTCGCCGCGGTAGTCGATCGGCTCGGCGCCCAGCTCGCGCACGGCCGGGTGCTTGGCCGCCGAGGCGGTGCCCAGCACCCTGGCGCCCGCGTTGAGCGCGAGCTGGACCAGCAGCGTGCCCACCCCGCCGCTGGCGCCGTGCACCAGCACGGTCTGCCCGGCGCTGATCTTGGCCACCTGGTGCGCCAGCTGGTACGCGGTAATCCCGTTGAGCACCACCGCCGCCGCGACCGGGCCCGCGATCTCCTCCGGCACCGGCACCAGCGACTTGGCGGGCACCTCGGCGAAGCTGCGCCAGCCGCCGGTGACGGTCAGCGCGGCCACCCGCCTGCCCACCAGCTGCGCGGGCACGCCGTCACCGACCTGGCGCACCTTGCCGACCAGCTCGTAGCCGGGGGTGAACGGAAACTTTGGCTGGGCGGGGTAGGTGCCGTGCAGCATGTGCACGTCCGCGAAGGCCACCCCGCTGGCCTCCACCTCGATCAGCGCCGATCCGGCCGCCGGGGCCGCCGCGATGCGTTCCCGCACCTCAACCGGTCCGCCCTTGGCGGCCACCACGATCTCGCGAACCCGTGTCACCGGCACTCCTCCCAGTCACGAACCCCCAGCCTGCCACCTCGCGGCAGAGGTGGCCGTTTCCGGGTCAGCCCGCCGCGACCGGCGGCACCGAGGACCAGCCGCCGGGCAGCAGGTCCCACTCCAGCCAGGGCACCGCGCCTGCCCGCTGCAACGCGGCCGCGGACAGCCACACCGCGGCGAGGGTCAGCACGGGCAGGATCAGGCTCAGCTCGACCTTGCCGCCGGTCTTCATCCGCAGGATCTTCGGCGGCGCCACCGGGAACCACAGCCTGCCCATGATCGGCACCGGCCACAGCATCGGACAGCCCTGCTCGGTGATCGCGTCCCCGATGTAGTGCGCCACGCAGCCCGCGATCACCGCGATGCCCAGCGCGGGGGCCTGCTCCGGCCCGGTCTGCGCCCAGGACCAGCACAGGATGGTCAGCAGCGCGGAGGAACCGCTGATCGCCCAGGCGTCCCGCTTCGGGCACCACTTGTGCATCAGCCCGCGCACCGCCAGGCCGCAGAAGAAGAACAGCAGGATGGGCAGCGCCCAGCGGTTGGTCGCCTGCACCACCGCGGTGGTGCCGATACCGGCCAGCAGCGCGAAGACCACGGTGTGGGTCAGGCCGCGGTGCCCGCCGTCCCGGTTGGAGTCCTTCTTCGTCCGGGTTCCCCGGTACACGGCGTGACTGACCGTGTTGATCGCCTTGGACGCGGCCTTGCTGATCGGCCCGAAGGTCCGGGACACGGTGGAGCCCGGGTGGTCCAGGTCCGGCAACAGCGCTGCTCCGGAGGCCATGATGGCTCCGACCACCACGGTCTGCGGGGTGAAGTGGCCGAGGTCGTAGGCGCCGAAGCCGACCACCACCGCCCCCCAGGCCGCGGTCCCACTGATCGCGTGCGTCGGCCCCGTCGACATCGTCCCCCCAGCTCGTTCACCCGATCCAGCGAGGGAAACCTAGCGGTCGGCACCGACAGCGGGTGTGACGGTGTTCCCTTTTCCCGAGGCCCGAAAGCGACTACCCCCCGCTTACCAGTACGCTCGTCTTGCTTGCACCGTCGCGAGAGGAGAGCCCGTCGTATGGGCAAGATCAAGGTTCACGGGACCGTCGTCGAGCTCGATGGCGACGAGATGACCCGCATCATCTGGCAGTTCATCAAGGACAAGCTGATTCACCCGTATCTCGACGTCAACCTCGAGTACTACGACCTCGGCATCGAGCACCGCGACGCCACCGACGACCAGGTGACGATCGACTCGGCCAACGCCATCAAGAAGCACGGCGTCGGCGTGAAGTGCGCCACCATCACCCCCGATGAGGCCCGCGTCGAGGAGTTCGGCCTGAAGAAGATGTGGCGGAGCCCGAACGGGACCATCCGCAACATCCTCGGCGGCGTCGTCTTCCGCGAGCCGATCATCATCTCGAACATCCCCCGCCTGGTGCCCACCTGGACCAAGCCGATCATCATCGGCCGTCACGCCCACGGTGACCAGTACAAGGCCAGCGACTTCAAGGTCCCCGGCCCCGGCACCGTCACCATCACCTACACCCCGGCCGACGGCTCCGAGCCGGTGGAGATCGAGGTTGCGCAGTTCCCCGAGGGCGGCGGCGTCGCCATGGGGATGTACAACTTCCGCAAGTCCATCGAGGACTTCGCCCGCGCCTCGCTGTCCTACGGGCTGCTGCGCAACTACCCGGTCTACATGTCGACCAAGAACACGATCCTCAAGGCCTACGACGGCATGTTCAAGGACGTGTTCGAGGAGGTCTTCCAGGCCGAGTTCAAGGCCGAGTTCGACGCCAAGGGCCTGACCTACGAGCACCGCCTCATCGACGACATGGTCGCCGCGGCCATGAAGTGGGAGGGCGGCTACGTCTGGGCGTGCAAGAACTACGACGGTGACGTGCAGTCCGACACCGTGGCGCAGGGCTTCGGCTCGCTGGGCCTGATGACCTCGGTGCTGATGACCCCGGACGGCAAGACCGTCGAGGCCGAGGCCGCGCACGGCACCGTGACCAGGCACTTCCGCCAGCACCAGGCCGGCAAGCCGACCTCCACGAACCCGATCGCCTCGATCTTCGCGTGGACCGGCGGCCTGAAGCACCGCGGCAAGCTGGACGGCACCCCCGAGGTCACCGGCTTCGCCGAGACCCTGGAGCAGGTCATCATCAACACGGTCGAGAGCGGCCGGATGACCAAGGACCTGGCGCTGCTGATCAGCAAGGACCAGGAGTGGCAGACCACCGAGGACTTCCTCGCCACCCTGGATGAGAACCTGCAGAAGAAGATGGCCGGCTGACAAAGCCACCACCAGGCTCCGAGGGCCGTCTTCCCGCGCCGGAAGACGGCCCTCGGGCTGTCCGCTCACTTTTTGTTGCCGCGACAAGCACGTTCGGGTGGCGCCACCGGCCGCCCGGGTGCACTTGCCGCTCGGCCTCTTCGCAGCTCAGGGACGGCCCGCTATACCGGGTAGGGGCCCGTGAGCGCCTAGGAGGCCATTGTGTTCATGATCCGTCCGGTGCTGCTGGTCGGCGCCGCCGCCGCTGGCCTGTTCGTGCTGTCCTTCGGCAGCGACGCCCAGGGCGACAAGCCGGGGGACAAGCCGGCCGACAGCCAGCCCCGCTGCGAGTTCCACGTCCAGGCTGACCTGCTCAACGTCCGCTCCGGCCCCGGCCCCGGGCACAAGGTGGTCACCCGCCTGCGCAAGGACGCCCTCACCGGCGGCCACGGCGAGACCAAGGACGGCTTCCGCAAGCTCGCCGACGACCGCTGGGCCGCCACCGAGTTCCTGAAACCGGACTCCCGCAACACCTGCCAGTGACTCCGCCTTGCCCGGTCACCGCCCCCCGGTCACCACCCCGTCCGCCCCCAGCTCCACCCGCGGCCGATCCCCGTCCAGCTCCAGCCCCCGCACCGCCACCCCGGACACCCCACCCGGCAACGGCGCGCGCCGAACGGGCACCAGCTCCCGCACCTGGTCAAGGACCACCGGATCGCCATCCACGCTGGCATTCGCCGGCCCCACCACCACCTGATCCCCCTCGATCCGCACCCCCAGCACCACCTCGACCCGCCGCCCGTCCACCACCCCGTCGAACCGGTTCCCCGCTCCCGCCCGCAACCCCGTCACCGCGGGCAGGCTGACGAACCAGGACACCGACTCGGCCCGGTGCCGCCCCGGATCCACCTGCCGCGCCACCACCCGCACCGGATTGCCTGCCGAGTCAGTCCCGTCCGCCTCCACCACCTCGAACCAGCTCCCCGCCGAGTCCACCCCCGGCACCCCCTCCACTCGAACCTCCCCAGCCAGCCCCGCCACCAACGACCGAACCTCCGCCGCCGCCACCTCGGCAGAGGAACCCCCAGCCCACAACAACGGCGCGACCAAATACGCCACCAACGCCACCCCAGCCACGAACCCCGCGACCCGCCCCGCACTGACCCGCCGCCCGGCGTCCATGAGCACCGCTCCTCCCAGTGATCTTGAGTCCACCTTGGCGGGGTGGGGAGGGAGGTGCCTCGGCCGTTGAGCTGGAGATGGCGGGGCCGGGTCGGTCGATCGGTCAGCGAGGAACGCCTTGGCGCGGTTGGGGATCGGTCTTGGCAGCGGTCCGTCCGGGCTCGCGCACGCCGCACAGCCGCCGCCGCGCTCGCGTCCCGCCGTCTGTGGGGCCGGTTGCCTCCGCAGCCGCCAGTCGCTTCGGCCTGCCGGTCACTTGGCCGCCGATCACCGCCACCGTCTCGAATATGACCGGTCATCTCAATATGACCGGTCGTCTCAAGGGGGACTTTCCGCTCCACGGCCCCCAGAGCAACCCCGCCTGACCGCGCCAGCCGCCAGCCATCCAACCGCCCGCCGCCTGCACTCGCCCGCTGTCGCCCACCCGCTGTCGCGCACCAGCCGTCGCCCACCAGCCGCCCACCGCTGTCGCCCACCGCTGTCGCCCACCGCTCGCTCGCCCACCAGCCGCTCGTCCGCCGCCCGCTCTCGCCTGCCGCCCGCTCTCGCCTGCCGCCCGCTCTCGCCTGTCGCCCGCTCTCGCCTGTCGCCTGCGCCCGCCTGTCGCCTGCGCCCGCCTGTCGCCTGCGCCCGCCTGTCGCCTGCGCCCGCCCGCCGCTCGCCCGCCGCCCGCCGCTCGCTCGCCCGGCTACCTGCCGCCCGCCTGCCGCGCCCGCCGCCCGTCGGCCACGCCCACCGCCGCTCGCCGCCTGCGCCGACCCCGGCCACGCCGCCACCCACCACGCCGCTCCGTCCA
>NZ_JAMHIV010000065.1 GCF_023897065.1 Crossiella sp. SN42 | reverse complement strand
CCGCCTCAACCGCCAGCGCCGCCATCCGCAGAGCCGCCGCCTCCGCCCGGGCCGAACTCGGCGGGCCCCGGGAGGGTGATCTGGAAGACGTCCTCGCCGAGCTGGACCACACCCGTCAGGAGGCCATCCCCGTCGCCTGACCAGCCGAAGGCCCGAATTCCCCGAATTGCGTCATGCGGTCGAAAACGCGCGATGAGCGGTGGTGAACCCACCTAGAAGACGATCGTGGGCGGAGCCGTTCACCGAGAAGTCCGGACGCTCTCTGAGCGGATCCGCCCCACCGCCGTACGCGGCCCCCCGGGCACCGCTCTACGATCGCGGCCATGGCCGAGTTCATTTACACCATGAGGAAGGTCCGCAAGGCGCACGGGGACAAGGTGATCCTCGATGACGTCTCGACGGCCTTCTATCCGGGCGCGAAGATCGGCGTCGTCGGTCCCAACGGGGCGGGCAAGTCGAGCGTGCTCAAGATCATGGCGGGCCTCGACCAGCCCAACAACGGTGACGCGCAGCTCGCCGAGGGCGCCTCGGTCGGGATCCTGCTGCAGGAACCACCCCTCAACGAGGAGAAGACCGTTCTCGGCAACGTCGAGGAGGGCGTCGGCGAGATCATGGTGAAGCTGCACCGCTTCAACGAGATCGCCGAGCAGATGGCCACCGACTACTCCGACGAGCTGATGGAGGAGATGGGCAAGCTCCAGGAGGAGCTGGACCACGCCGACGCGTGGGACATCAGCTCCCAGCTCGAGCAGGCGATGGACGCCCTGCGCTGCCCGCCCGGCGACGCCGAGGTGACCCACCTCTCCGGTGGTGAGCGCCGCCGCGTGGCGCTGTGCAAGCTGCTGCTCTCCAAGCCCGACCTGCTGCTGCTCGACGAGCCCACCAACCACCTGGACGCGGAGAGCGTGCTGTGGCTGGAGAAGCACCTGGCCGACTACCCGGGCGCCGTCCTGGCCGTCACACACGACCGGTACTTCCTGGACAACGTGGCCCAGTGGATCATGGAGCTGGACCGCGGTCGCGCCATCGGCTACGAGGGCAACTACTCCGCCTACCTGGAGAAGAAGGCGGAACGGCTGGCCGTCCAGGGCAAGAAGGACGCGAAGCTGCACAAGCGGCTCAAGGACGAGCTGGACTGGGTCCGCTCCAACGCCAAGGCCCGTCAGACCAAGTCCCGGTCCCGTCTGAACCGGTACGAGGAGATGGCGGCCGAGGCGGAGAAGACCAGGAAGCTGGACTTCGAGGAGATCCAGATCCCGCCGGGCCCGCGCCTGGGCAACGTGGTGGTCGAGGTGGAGAACCTCAAGAAGGGCTTCGACGACCGCGTGCTCATCGACGGGCTGTCCTTCAGCCTGCCGAAGAACGGCATCGTCGGCGTCATCGGCCCGAACGGGGTCGGCAAGACCACGCTCTTCAAGACCATCGTCGGCCTTGAGGAGCCGGACTCGGGCATCGTGCGGGTCGGCGAGACGGTGAAGCTGTCCTACGTCGACCAGAACCGCGCTGGCATCGACCCGGCCAAGAACGTCTGGGAGGTCGTCTCCGGCGGTCTGGACTACATCAAGGTCGGCCACGTGGAGATGCCCTCGCGGGCCTACATCGGCGCGTTCGGCTTCAAGGGCGCGGACCAGCAGAAGCCGGCGGGCGTGCTCTCCGGTGGTGAGCGCAACCGGCTGAACCTGGCGCTGACGCTCAAGCAGGGCGGCAACCTGATCCTGCTCGACGAGCCCACGAACGACCTGGACGTGGAGACCCTCAGCTCGCTGGAGAACGCGCTCGAGCAGTTCCCCGGCTGCGCGGTGGTCATCTCGCACGATCGGTGGTTCCTGGACCGCGTGGCCACCCACATCCTGGCGTGGGAGGGCACCGACGAGGACGAGTCGAAGTGGTTCTGGTTCGAGGGCAACTTCGAGGGCTACGAGAAGAACAAGGTCGACCGGCTCGGAGCGGACGCCGCGCGTCCGCACCGGGTCACGCATCGCAAGCTCACACGAGGCTGAACGGGGAACTCCGTGGCGGCCTTTGGCGCAGAGCGGGCGAAGAACGGCAAGGCGGGGGCACTGATCGCCACCGCCTGGCAGCTTCGTTGGCGTGCGCCGGAGCTGAGCCGGATGCTCAGCGAACGGGCCGCCGAACTCGCCGTCGCCGACGGTGACGAGCACACCCGCCTCCGGGCCGAGACGCTGACGCTGTTCGCGCTCAACCGTCTCGGCCAGGGGGTGGTCGTCGCCGAACGCGCGGTGGCCTCGCTGCGGGCCGCCGAGGCCCTGGACGAGACCGAGCTGGCCTGGCGGCTGCGGGTCGAACTGGCCAACGCGGCCAGGGTGGTCGGCGCGCCGCTGACCGGTTTCGCCGTGCTCCGCCCCGTGCTGGAGGCGGGCACGGCGCCCAAGGGCCTGCGCGCGGCGGCCATGGTCCAGCTGGTGGACTGCCTGGCGCACCTGGGCAGCGTGCCGGAGCTCACCGAGGCGCTGGCCGAGGCCGACCAGCTCTACGGCGAGGACCCGGACCTGGAGCCGGACGTCGTGCTGGTGCTGCGCGGCCTGCTGCACTCGGTGGCCTCGGCGCACCACCGCCGCTGGGGCGACCTGCCCGCGGCGGTGCACGCCGCCAGGGAGGGCCTCGCCCTGCTGGACCAACTCGCCGACCCGGCGGCCGACAGCGGCCACGCCCGGGCCCGGCTGATCTTGCAACTGGTGTGCGCCCTGCTGGACTCCAACCGCCCCGGCGAGGCGCGGTCAGCCGCGTACGACCTGCTCGAGCAGGCGGTCCGCGCCCCGGTCGCCTCCAGCGTCGGCTGGATCCGGCTGGCCCTGGCCACCCGCCTGTACCTGCCTTCCGGCCAGCCCGAGCTGGCCGCCGAACTGCTCGGTGCCACCGCCGACTCGGCCCAGCGCCACGGCCTGGAGCCGCTGCTGGCGGAAAGCCTGACCGCGCTCGCGCACGTGCACGAGATGGGCGGCGACTACGCGGACGCGCTGTCCTGCCTGCGCACGGCCTACGCCGCCGAACGCAGGCGGCAGCGCGCGGTGCACGCGGTCCGGGTCGCGCTGATCGAACAGATCCCGGTGCCCCAGCTGCACGGCGAGACCGCGGCCGGCCTGCGCGAGCAGGTCACCGCGATGCTGCGCCGGGGCCGGGTGCGCAGGGACACCCCACGCGGCGCGGTCCCGATGCTGCGCCGCACCGCGGCCGAGATCGACGACCTCACCGGCCTGCTGAACCAGAGCGGCTTCCGCCGCAGGCTCGACGCGGTGGTCAACGGCGGCGACCCCGGCCACGCCCTCACCCTGGTCTTGTTCGACGTCGGCAAACTCGACGAGACCGCCCCGCACCACGTCAGCGAACAACTGCTGCGCACGGTCGCCGACCGCGTCCGCGACACCGCCCCCCAGCAGGCCGCCGTGGCCCGCGTCGGTGGGGAGGAGCTCGCGGTCCTGCTCCCCGGCGCCACCCAGGACCAGGCCCAGCGCTGGGCCGAACAACTCCGCACCGAGGTCGCGGGCCTGTCCCCAGCGCTGCCGGTCACGGTGAACACCGGCGTCGCCCAGCACCGCCCAGGCACCAGAGCCGACGTCCTCATCACCGAGGCCGACCGCGCCCTGGCCCGAGCCAAACACGCCACCACCCCACCCCGCTTCCGCGCCGCCGACCTCCCCGCCCCGGCCCGCCGCGCCACCACCAACGACCACCCACCCACCACCCACCGCGCCCCCAGCACCGGCGACTTCGCCGCTGCTCCCCGCGAAGCGCGAACAGCCGATTCCCCCACCTTCGCGGCAGCCACCCCCCAGCTGACAGGCGAGTTCCCCGCCCCCGCCGCGGCCCACCGCCAGTCGCCAACCAGCGACTTCACCACCCCAGCCCCAACCGCCCACCAGACGCCGTCGAGCGGGTACGCCACCCCCACTGACCAAACTCCGCCCAGCGGCTTCACCAGCCCCGCTGCCGCCACCGGCCAGGCCCCGCCGCGTGATTTCGCCAGCTCCACCGCCGCGACTGGTCAGCCGCCATCGGACGATTTCGCCACTCCGACCTCGGCCCCCAGCCAGGCTCCGTCGAGCGAGTTCAGCACCCCCGCCGCAGCCACTGACCAGCCTCCGCCGGACGATTTCGCCGCTCCGGCCCCGGCCGCCGGCCCAACTCCGTCCGACGAGTTCAGCACCCCGGCAATGGCCACCCACCACATGTCATCCGGCGAGTTCCGCATCCCGGCAACCGCCGACCACCAGTCGCCATCGGGCGAGTTCTCCGCTCCGGCGACAGCCGCCCACGCGGCATCAACCGGCGAGTTCCCGGCCATCGCCCGCCAGCAGCCCACCGGTGAGCCCGCCTCCGCGACCCCGGCCGGCCAGCACTCGGCCCCCACCGGAGAGTCCGAGGCGGTCCCCACCGCCCACCGCCAGCCCACCCGAGCCGAGACCACCGGCAACTTCCCGCCGCCGCCTCGCGCCGCCACCGGCGAGTTCCCAGCCGCCGCCGACAACTTCTCCGCGCCCACCCGCGCCACCGACTTCCCAGCCCCGGCCAGCCGCGCCGCCACCACCGGCGAGTTCCCCGCCCAGCCAGCCACCCGCACCCCGACCGGCGAGTTCCCTGCCCCCACCGGCGAACCCCCGGCCAACCCCGCCGAGTCCACCGGCAGTCACGCCCGCCCCGACCCCACCGGCCGCCGGGTCGCCCCGGAAGCCAGGTTCGCCGCGTTGCCGCCCAGGGAACACCCGGCGCCGGAGCCGGAGGCGCTCGGGCAGTCCGAGGCGCCGTTGTTCTTCGAGGCCCCGACCGCGCCGCAGCCGATCATCACCGACCAGACGCCGCGACCGGCCGAGCTCGACGCGGCCTCGTTAACCGGGTCGCGGCCGGTGGCGGCGGAACCGGTCGCGGCGCCAGCGGACTTCGCGTCGGTGCGAGCAGCCACTGTCGACTACGACGAGCCCGCGGCCGAGGTCGAACCGGAACCGGAGCCAGAGCCGGAAGCGCCAGCCGAGCCGGAGCCGCGGCCCGAACCCGAGCCAGTGGCCGCCGAGCCGCCCGTTGCCGAGGAACCGGCACCGGCCCCGGAGGTCCGGACGCGGCGCAGGTCCTCGTCGCTGGCGGAGGCGCTGGACTTCGACTGGGCGCAGGCGTTGCGGGACACCGAGCCGGAGACCGGGTACGAGCCCGCGCTGCCCCCGCCGCCCCGGTCCGCCGAACCCCAGGCCGACACCCCGGACCGGACAGCCGAGCGCCAGGGAGCGGCGCAGCGCCAAGAGACCCCGCGCCAGGAGCCCGCGCACCGCGAGGCCGGGCACCGGGAGTTGGGGCACCAGCAGTTCGGGCACCAAGTGGCGGCGCACCAGGACGTCGGGCACCACGAGGCCGCGCACCAGGACTTCGGGCATCACGACGCCGGGCGCCGGGAAGCCGAGCATCAAGAGGCGGCGCACCAAGCGGCCGGGCGCGAGGAGTCGGCGCACCAGGAGCCCGCGCCCCAGGACGCCGGGCACCAAAACGCCACGCACCAGGATGTCGGGCACCGGGACGCCGGCTACCGGAACGCCGGGCACCGGGAAGCCGCGTACCAAAACACCGCGCACCGGGACGCCGCGCAACAACACACCGCACACCGGGACGCCGCGCACCAGGACTTCGGGCACCAGGACGCCGGGCACCGAGAATCCGGCCACCTGGACGCCACGCACCAGGAGTTCGCGCAGCCCGAGCCGCGGCACCCGGACCTCGCCCCCCGGGAGTCCGAGCAGGCCGAGCACTCCGCCCCCGAGGCCGCGCCGCACCCGGACCTCATGCCCCGCGAAGCCGAGCCCACCCAGCAGTCCCCGGAATGGTCCGACACCTCGGCAGACGCGTCCGAACGCCGGTCCCGCGGTGACGCCAAGCTCGCCGAACTGCTCGCCGAGGCCCTCGCCGCCTACGAGACCGGCCGCCGCGAGGACCCCGAGACCGACTACGCCGACCCGGCCCCCGAACCGGAAAGCGCTCCCGAGCCCCCGGAACCCGCCTACCCGGGCAACGAACCGCCCCGTCCCGCCTACCCGGCCTCAGCGGAGCCCACCTACCCGCCCGCCGCCAGCTACCCAGCCCCAGCGGACCCCGCCTACCCAGCCGAATCCAGCTATCCGGCCGCCTCCACCTACCCGGCCGAATCCAGCTATCCGGCCGATTCGAGCTACCCCGCCGACCCCGCCTACCCCAGCGACCCGGCCACCCCCTCCTACCAGCCCAACCAGCCCAACCCCCCGGTCACCATCATCGGCCCCACCACCCCGGCCGACCTCCTGCACAACCGGATCACCGTCCACCGCGCCGAGACCAGCGGCTTCCACCAGCCCGTCCAGCCCCCGCCCCCCGAGGACGACGACGGCCCCTTCACCGGTCGCTGCGGCCCCCAGATCACCGGGGCGCCCGATCCGTTCGCTGGGCCTGATCCGGATCCGTTCGGGTATGCCAGGGCCATGGATGCCACCGCGAATGCCTCGATGCTGCCGGAGCCGCCGCGCTATCCCGACGTGGAGGACCCGACCGAGCCGCAGCCGCGGGTGGTCGACGGGCCGAGGGAACAGGCCTGGACGCCGCCGAAGCGGGACCCGTCCTTCGGGTGAACGGCCGGCCTGCCGAAAGTGACGCGATCTCAGTCACACCTGACCGGCATCTGGTCCCTTGATCGTTTAGGTGACCGATTCCGTTGCTGGCCAGGGGCCTTTCCGAGCCTCCCTGCCCCCACGGGAAGCCGAACGTAGTCGTAGGGTGAACCTGGTCCCGGCACACCGAGGTGCCGGGGAGCTGTGGAGCAAGCCGCACATGAAACCGACCGGAGCACCGTTGGGCGCCGCACCGTCACGCACCGAGACCACCAACCCCGAGTCCACCCCCGAAGTGCCCGCCAGCCCCGAACAGGTCCGCGACGAGCTGTTGGCTCGCGCCGCCGCGACCGCTCCGGAGATCGGCGATCTCATCCAGCTCTACTACCGCCACGCCCCGGCGGAGGAGGTCACCGACGACGAGCCCGCCGTGCTCGCCGGGACCGTCCGCTCGCACTACGAGCTCGCCGCCAGCCGGGTGCCCGGCAGGCCCGCGATCCGGGTGCTCAACCCCAGCACCGGCGCCGACGGCTGGAGCTGCCCGGCGACCGTGGTGCAGATCGTCACCGACGACATGCCCTACCTGGTGGACTCGGTGGCCGCCGAGCTCTCCCGCGGCGGCGTGCAGGCCCAGCGCGTGGTGCACCCCATCGTCGTGGTGCGCAGGGACGTCACCGGCGGTCTGCTCGAGGTCCGCACCGACGCGGACCCGGTCGACCCGCCATCGGACGCGCTGGCCGAGTCCTGGATGTACCTGGAAGTCGACCTCATCACCGACCCGGACCGCGCGCGTGAGCTGAAGCAGCGGCTGCTCTCGGTGCTCAACGACGTCCGCGAGGTCGTCGAGGACACCGACAAGATGATCGGCACCGCCACCCAGCTGGCCGACGAGCTGACCAGCAACCCGCCGCCGCTGCCCGGCACCGAGGTGGCCGATGGCGCCGCGCTGCTGCGCTGGCTCGCCGAGGACCACTTCACCTTCCTCGGCTACCGGCACTACGAGCTGGTCAGGGACACCCCGGACGGCGACCCGGCACTGCGCGCGGTGCTCGCCTCCGGCCTCGGCGTGCTGCGCCAGGACAGCCTGGCCGCGCGCAGCCTCACCGCGGGCCCGGACTCCGCGGCCCAGGCGCTGGCGCCCGAGCTGCTGGTGCTGACCCAGGCCTCCGCGCCCTCCACCGTGCACCGCTCGGTCTACCCGTACTACGTGGGCGTGAAGACCTTCGGCCCGGACGGCGAGGTCACCGGCGAGCACCGCTTCCTCGGCGTGCTGACCACCATCGCGCTGCACGAGAACGTGCTGGACATCCCGGTCATCCAGCACCGGGTGCGCGAGGTCATCCGCCGCGCCGGGTTCCCGCTGGAGTCCTACTCCGGGCAGCGGATGCTGGAGGAGATCCAGAACTACCCGCGCACCGAGCTGTTCTCCACCGACATCGACGGCCTCTACGACACCATCACCAAGGTGCTCGCGCTGGCCGAGCGCCGCAGGCTGCGGCTGTTCCTGCGCCGCGACCCGTACCGCCGCTTCTACTCCTGCCTGGTCTACCTGCCGCGCGACCGCTACACCACGACCTCGCGGCTGGCCATGCAGGAGGTGCTGCTGGCCGAGCTGTCCGGCACCTCGCTGGAGTACAGCGCCAGGATCGGGGAGTCCCAGCTGGCGCGGGTGCACTTCATGGTGCACACCGACCCGACCGTGGACAGCGAGCCGGACGCCGCCCTGATCCAGCAGCAGCTCACCGACGCGGTGCGCAGCTGGGACGACCTGATGGTGGACGCGGTGCTGGCCGAGCGGCGGGCCCAGGCCGAGACGGCGGGGCACCCGGTGAGCACGGGCACCGAGTCCGCCACCGAGCTGGGCCAGCGGTACGCGCTGTCCTTCCCGGAGGCCTACAAGGAGGACTTCTCCGCCGAGGAGGGCCTGGCCGACCTGCGCAGGCTGCAGGGCCTGCTCGACCAGGAGGGCCAGTCCGCGCTCTCCTTCTACGTGCCGGAGCACGCCGAGCCGGGTGAGCGCCGGTTCAAGCTCTACCTGTGCGGGCGCAGGGTCACCCTGTCCCAGGTGCTGCCGATGCTGCAGCGGATGGGCGTGGAGGTCGTCGACGAGCGGCCGTATGAGATCCGCCGCGAGGACGGCGCCCAGTGCTGGATCTTCGACTTCGGCCTGCGGCTGGAGACCGCGGTGCTGGACCGGATCGCCACCGAGGACCTGGACGCGGTCCGCATCCGCTTCCAGGAGGCCTTCGCCGCCGCCTGGCGCGGTCAGGCCGAGGTGGACGGGTTCAACCAGCTGGTGCTGCGCGCCGGGCTGACCTGGCGGCAGGCCGCGCTGCTGCGCGCCTACGCCAAGTACCTGCGCCAGGCCCGCACGCCGTACAGCCAGGACTACATCGAGGACGCCATGCTGGCGCACACCGAGGTGGCCACCGCGCTGGTCCGGCTGTTCGAGACCCGCTTCGACCCGGCGCTGTCGGAAGAGACCAGGAACTCGCAGACGGAGAACCTGCGCGCGGAGCTGGCGGCCCGGATCGACGAGGTCACCAGCCTGGACGCGGACCGCATCCTGCGCAGCTTCCTCACCCTGATCAACGCCACCCTGCGCACCAACTACTTCTGGCGCGACGAGCAGGGCGAGCCGCGGCCGTACGTGGCCTTCAAGCTGGAGCCCAGGTCCATCCCCGAGCTGCCGGAGCCGCGGCCGCGGTTCGAGATCTTCGTCTACTCGCCCAGGGTCGAGGGCGTGCACCTGCGCTTCGGCCCGGTGGCCCGCGGCGGCCTGCGCTGGTCCGACCGGCGGGAGGACTTCCGCACCGAGATCCTCGGCCTGGTCAAGGCGCAGGCGGTGAAGAACGCGGTGATCGTGCCGGTCGGCGCCAAGGGCGGCTTCGTGGTCAAGCAGCCGCCCAAGCCCACCGGGGACGCCGGCCTGGACCGCGAGGCGACCTGGAAGGAGGGCATCGCCTGCTACAAGATGTTCATCTCCGGCCTGCTCGACCTGACCGACAACCTGGCCGCCGGACCCGAGGGCAGCACCGTGGTCCCGGCCGCGCAGGTGGTGCGGCACGACGGTGACGACACCTACCTGGTGGTCGCCGCGGACAAGGGCACCGCGACCTTCTCCGACATCGCCAACGGCGTGGCCAAGGACTACGGCTTCTGGCTGGGTGACGCCTTCGCCTCCGGCGGCTCGGTCGGCTACGACCACAAGGCCATGGGCATCACCGCCCGTGGCGCCTGGGAGAGCGTGAAGCGGCACTTCCGCGAGCTGGGGGTGGACACCCAGACCGAGGAGTTCACCGTGGTCGGCGTGGGCGACATGTCCGGCGACGTCTTCGGCAACGGCATGCTGCTCTCCGAGCACATCCGGCTGGTGGCCGCCTTCGACCACCGGCACATCTTCCTGGACCCGAACCCGGACGCGGCGGCGAGCTTCGCCGAGCGGCGGCGGTTGTTCGAGCTGCCCCGCTCCTCCTGGGACGACTACGACCGGACCAAGATCAGCGAGGGCGGCGGGGTGTTCCCGCGCGGCGCCAAGTCGATCCCGGTCAGCCCGCAGGCAGCCGCGGCGCTCGGCCTGCCCGAGGGCACCGCGAAGCTGTCCCCGCCGGAGCTGATGAAGGCCATCCTGCTGGCCCCGGTGGACCTGCTGTGGAACGGCGGCATCGGCACCTACGTCAAGGCCTCCACCGAGTCGCACGCCGAGGTCGGCGACAAGGCCAACGACGCGCTGCGGGTGGACGGCGGGGCGCTGCGGGTCAAGGTGGTCGGCGAGGGCGGCAACCTGGGCCTGACCCAGCTCGGCCGGATCGAGTTCGCCAGGGCAGGCGGCAAGGTCAACACCGACGCGCTGGACAACTCCGCCGGGGTGGACTGCTCCGACCACGAGGTCAACATCAAGATCCTGCTGGACCGGCTGGTCGCCGACGGCAGGCTGGACGGCGCGCAGCGGGACGAGCTGCTGGCCGAGATGACCGACGAGGTCGCCGAGCTGGTGCTGGCGGACAACTACCGGCAGAACGCGGTGCTCGGCATCAGCCGCGCGCACGCCGCGCCGATGCTGTCCGTGCACGCCAGGCTGGTCGCCGACCTGGAGAAGCGCACCGGCCTGGACCGCACCCTGGAGGCGCTGCCCAGCCGGAGCCAGTTCAAGCAGCTGGAGACCGCGGGCCAGGGCCTGACCTCGCCGGAGCTGGCCACGCTGCTCGCGCACGTCAAGCTGGCGCTCAAGGACGAGGTGCTGGCCAGCGACCTGCCGGAGTCCGGCGCGTTCGCCAGGCGGCTGCCGGAGTACTTCCCCTCCGCGCTGCGCGAGCGCTTCGGCGAGGCCATCCCGAGGCACCCGCTGCACCGGGAGATCACCACCACGCTGCTGGTCAACGAGGTGGTCGACGGCGGCGGCGTGTCCTTCGCCTTCCGGCTGACCGAGGAGCTCAACGCCAGCGCCACCGACGCGGTGCGCGCCTTCGCCATCGTGACCAAGGTCTTCGACCTGCCGTCGCTGTGGCGGGCGGTGGACGAGCTGGACAACGTGGTGCCCACCGCGGTGGCCGACGAGATCATCCTGGAGATCCGGCGGCTGCTGGACCGGGCCTGCCGCTGGCTGCTGTCCAACCGGCCGCAACCGCTGGCCGTGGGCGCGGAGAGCGCCCGCTTCCAGAGCCTGATCGGCGAGGTCGGTCCGGACACCATCGAGCTGCTGCGCGGCCGGGAACGCGAGCAGGTGCTCGAGCACGCGGAGAAGCTGGTCGCCGACGGCGTGCCGGTCGAGCTGGCCCGCAGGGTCGCCTCGCTGCTGCACACCTACTGCCTGCTCGACGTCACCGAGGTGGCCGAGCTGGCCGAGCGGGACAACGTGGTCGGCGAGCACAGTCAGCGGGAGGCCGCCGACATGTACTACGCGCTCTCCGAGCACCTGGAGGTGGACCGCATGCTCACCTCGGTGAGCGCGCTGGAACGCGGCAACCGCTGGCACGCGCTGGCCAGGCTGGCGCTGCGGGACGACCTCTACGCCTCGCTGCGGGAGATCACCCTGGACGTGCTGCGCACCAGCGACGTGGGCGACAGCGTGGCGGAGAAGATCGAGAAGTGGGAGCAGGCCAACTCCTCGAGGCTGGCCCGCGCCCGCGCCGCGCTGCAGGAGATCAAGGAAGTCGGCAAGCTGGACCTGCCGACGCTGTCGGTGGTGGCCCGCCGGGTGCGCAGTATCGTCCGCTGATGCCCGTATACATCACGCAGGTGCGGCCGCGCTGGGCCGACATGGACGTGTTCAACCATGTCAACCACGCGGCCGTGGTCACCCTGCTGGAGGAGGCCCGGGCCGGGCTGCTGTTCGTGGAGGCGGCGCGGCTCGGGTTCACCGACATGGCCGACGGCCTGGTGCTGTCCCGGCTGGAAGTCGAGTACAAGGGCCAGTTGCGCTACACCGGCGGTGACGTGCACGCCGAGGTGAGCATCGAGGAGCTGCGACACGCCAGCTTCGTGGTGCGGCACACTCTGCACACGGGCCCGGCGGCGGGGGACCCGGTCGCGGCGGTCGCCAGGACCACGCTGGTCCCCTTCGACGTGTCCGCACAACGACCACGACGACTGAGTGGGGCCGAGCGGGAGTTCCTCGCCGGTTACCAGGTGGGGGAGAGTGTTGGCTGAGTTGCACGTGCCCGATCCGGTGGAGCGGGACGATCTCGGCGCGTTCGTGGCCAGGGCGGTACGGCTGGACCAGCAGGTGGCGGTGCGGCTGAAGGAACGCGAGGGCGGGCTGCTGGAAGCGTGGGCCGCCACCCCGTTCGACGTGCTGGCCACCAGGTCCGTCCAGGGCGCGATCCAGCCTTCGGACATCACGGTGACCGGCAACGAGCTGCTGACCGCGCTGGCCGTGGTCGGCGGCGAACGGGTCGACCCCGGTCCGCCGCGGGACATGCTGTGGCGGTCGGCGCTGCCGCCGGCGATCGGCTGGCTGCACGTGGACCTGCTGCCGGTCGCGGTGATCAGCGAGCTGGCCGACCGGGGTGTGGAGCTGGCCAAGGAGAACACCGGCCCGCAGGGCACCCCGCCCGCCTCGCTGCTGGACCAGACCGTGCTCACCGTCTCCGGCAGCGGGCTGGATGTGAAGGTGCCGCTGCGGGTGCTGTTCGCCTTGTCCGGCATGGGTTTCCTCAGCGGTGGCCCGGCCGAGGACGTGGTGAAGGTGACCGCGACCGACGCCTGGCTGCGCATCGACGCCCGCTTCGGCGCGGTGGTCCGCCGCAGGCACGCCCTGCTGCCGCTGCTGGTCTGAGGCTCAGGCGGCGGGGGCCACGGGTTCCCGCCGCTTCGCCCGGCTGGGCAGCGCGAGCAGTCCCAGCCCGGCCAGCACCAGCAGCGCGCCGGCACCGCCGAGGACGGTGAACGGCTCGCCCAGCAGCAGCACGCCGAGCAGCGCGGCGACCAGCGGTTCGGCCAGCGTCAGGGTGGCCACGGTGGCCGCGGGCAGCACCCGCAGCCCCGCGCCGAAGAGCAGGTAGGCCAGCACGGTGGGCACCAGCACCAGGTAGCCGACCACGGCCAGCCCGGGCAGCCAGGCCGGGTTGCCGCCGTCCAGCCCGCCCGGCCAGCGCCACAGCAGCATCGGCAGCAGCACCAGCCCGCCCCCGGCGAACAGCAGGCCCATCACCCCGTCCGAGCGCTGTCCCGCGGAGATCATCCTGGCCGCGCAGACGGTGTAGACCGCGTAGCCCAGCCCGGCGGCCAGCGCGAGCCCCGCGCCCAGCGCCGCGTCCGCGGCGTTCCCCGTGCCGCTGGGACTGGAGAACACCAGCGTGCCCACCCCGGCCACCGCGAGCGCGGTCGCGGCCAGCCAGGTGCCGCTGGGCCGCTCCCTGGTGAGGAGCCACTGCACCAGCCCGGTCCACACCGGGCAGGAGCCGAGCGCGGTGATCGTGCCGACCGCGACCCCGGCCAGCGACACCCCGGAGAAGAACCCGACCTGGAACAGCGCCACCCCGGCCGCGCCGACCAGGACCAGCGGCCAGGAGGCCCGCGGCAGCCCGCGGAAGGCCCCGCGCAGCACGGCCAGGCCGAGCAGCAGCGCCCCGGCCAGCGCCACCCTGGCCGAGCCGACGGTCAGCGGGTCGAGGCCGGTGGGGCCGAGGGCCTGTGCCGTGCCGGTGGTGCCGAACAGCACGGCGGCGATCAGGACCAGGAGGGTGGCGCGTGCGGTGTTCATCGCCGCCGATCCTGCGGCACCCGGCCGAGCCGCGTCGACCGGGTTTCCCAACCGGTCGGACGAGCGGGCCAGCGGCTCAGACCAGCCAGGCCGCGGTGTCCGGCGGCAGCTGCTCACCGGCCAGCGGACCGCTGGCCAGCAGCACCTCGCCCGGCGGCAGCGGGACCAGCGCGCCGGAGGTGTTCAGCGCGCAGATCAGCCCGCCCGGCTTGCGCCGGAAGGCGAAGCAGCCGGCCGGCGCGCCGTACCACTCCACCTCCTCGCCGCTGATCGCCGGGTGCGTCTTGCGCAGCTCCAGGGCCTGCCGGTACAGCGAGAGCATCGAGGCCGGGTCCTCCAGCTGGGCCTCCACGGTCAGCGCGGCCCACTCCGGCGGCATCGGCAGCCAGGTGTGCTCGCCGGGGGAGAAGCCGAACGGGGACTCCTCGCCCTCCCAGGGCATCGGCACCCGGCAGCCGTCCCGGCCGCGCTCGGTGTGCCCGGACCGCTCCCAGGACGGGTCCTGCAGGGCCCAGTCCGGCAGCTCCACGTTGGGCAGGCCCAGTTCCTCGCCGTTGTACAGGTAGACCACGCCGGGCAGCGCCAGCTCGACCAGCGTCATCGCCCGCGCCCGCTTCACCCCCAGCTCGCCGCCGCCGTAGCGGGTCACGTGCCGGATGACGTCGTGGTTGGACAGCGTCCAGGTGGGCAGCGCGCCGACCTCGCGCACCGCGGCCAGCGAGTGGTCGATGGCCCCGCGCACCGAGTCGGCGTCGAAGTCGGTCTCCACCAGCCGGAAGTTGAAACCCAGGTGCAGCTCGTCCTGGCGGACGTAGCGGGACATCCGCTCGTCGTCCTGCACCCAGATCTCGCCGACGGCCATCCGGCCCGGGTACTCGTCCAGCACCTTGCGGATCATGCGGTGGATGTCGTGCACGCCGTCGTTGTCGAAGCGCGGGTCCCGGTTGTTGTCGAAGAGCAGGTGCGGGCCCGGCATGTCCTCGGGGTTCATGTCCGGCAGCCCGTCCGGCTTGGCCATGCCGTGCGCCACGTCGATGCGGAACCCGTCGACGCCCCGGTCCAGCCAGAACCGCAGCGTCCGCTCCAGGTCCGCCCACACCTCGGGGTGCTGCCAGTTCAGGTCGGGCTGCTCGGGGGCGAACAGGTGCAGGTACCACTGGCCGTCCGGGACTCTGGTCCAGGCCGGCCCGCCGAAGATGCTCGGCCAGTTGTTCGGCGGCTCCGCGCCGTCAGGGCCGCGGCCGTCGCGGAAGATGTAGCGCTCCCGCTCCGGGCTGCCCCGGCCGCTGACCAGCGCGGCCTGGAACCACTCGTGCGCCTCGCTGCTGTGGTTGGGCACCAGGTCCACGGTGACCTTGATGTTCTGCGCGTGCGCGTCCGCGACCAGCCGGTCGAAGGCGGCCAGGTCGCCGAAGAGCGGGTCCACATCACGCGGGTCGGCCACGTCGTAGCCGTGGTCGGCCATCGGGGAGCGGTAGAACGGGGTCAGCCAGAGCGCGTCGACACCGAGCAGCTCCAGGTAGCCCAGCCGGGACCGGATGCCCTCCAGGTCGCCGACCCCATCGCCGTCTGAGTCGGCGAAAGAGCGCACGTAGACCTGGTAGAAGACGGAGTCCCGCCACCAGTCGGACGCGGCGGCAGGATCAGCACTGCCGCCCGCGATGTCGGGGTCCACCTCGGGCGATCGTCGCACGATGGTTCATCCTGCCATCCGGGTCTGACATTCAAGGCCCACTTGGGTGATCCGTGAGTTTTCCGACTTTCGCGGTCTGGATCACACCCAGGAGTTGACCAAGCTGTTAGCGGCCATCTCCATGTACGCCCACAGCTGGTCCCGGCGCTCCGGCGCCAGGTTCGCCTCGTCCACCGCGATCCGCATGCAGCGCAGCCAGGCGTCCCGCTCGATCGGGCCGATGGTGAACGGCACGTGCCGCATCCGCAGCCGGGGGTGTCCGCGCTGGTCGGAGTAGGTGTGCGGGCCGCCCCAGTACTGCATCAGGAACAGCCGCAGCCGCTCCTCGGCCGGGCCCAGGTCCTGCTCCGGGTACATCGGCCGCAGCACCTCGTCCTTGGCGACCTCGGCGTAGAAGCGCCCCACGATGCGGCGGAAGGTCTCCTCGCCGCCGACGAGGTCGTAGAAGGTCTCCGGAGTGCCCACGACAACCATTCTCCCCGTTGCTCAGGTCTTGGATCCGGCCGGGGCGGGCGGCAGTTCCGGCCCGCCGGGTCGCCCGTTCGGGTAAGGCGGCTCGATGCCCGCCTCGTCATAGGCGGCCATGATCCTGGCCCGCAGCGCGCGCTGCACCGCCCACTGACGGCCCGGCCGCACCTTGACGGTCATCCGCAGGGTCACCGTGTCCGAGGTGACCTTCTCCACGCCGAGCACCTCCGGCGGCTCCAGCACGTCCTCCAGCAGCGGCGTCTGGCTCGCGGCCTGCGTGACCACCTCGGCCATCAGTTCGGTCGCCTGGGCCACGTCCACCGTGTGCGCCAGCGGGAAGTCGACCACCGCGACCGCGAAGCCCTGGCTGGAGTTGCCGACCCGGAGCACCTCGCCGTTGCGCACGTACCAGACGGTGCCGTTGACGTCCCGCAGCGTGGTGACCCGCAGGCCCACCGTCTCGATGGTGCCGGTGGCCGGGCCGAGGTCGACCACGTCGCCGACCCCGTACTGGTCCTCCAGCATCATGAAGATGCCGGACAGGAAGTCCTTGATCAGGTTCTGCGCGCCGAACCCGATGGCCACGCCCAGCACACCCGCCGAGGCGATGATCGGCGTGATGTCGATGTCCAGCGTTTCCAGGATCATCAGGAACGCGATGCCGAACACCAGGATCGAGGTGATCGACTTCAAGATCGAGCCGATGGTCTTGGCCCGCTGCGCCCGCCGCTCGGACAGCAGCGGCCCGGCCGCGGCCTTGAGCGCCTCGGGCGCGCGCTCCTTGAGCGGCCGCAGCAGCACCGGCACCCGCCCGGCGCCGGAGTTCGCGGTCAGCTTGTCGATCATCCGCCGGAGCACGTAGCGCAGCAGGAACGCGCCAACCATGATCGTGATGATCTTGATGGGATTAGTGATGATCCACTGGTTGTTGGCTAGCCACTCAGCCGAGCTGAACAGCCATTCCTGTGGTTCACGCATGGATGACACGGCGGTCATGTCACTAACAAGGGTGACAACGTTCGGCACGGTGCCATGTTACGGAGCGGTCTCAGCGACCACTGACCGAGGCGGCCATCTCGGACAGCTTCTGGGCCAGCGTGCGCTTGTCAGCCGGGGCCACGATGACCCACTGGCTACCGTCCGGACCTCGCATCTTCTGCCCGAGGTAGCGCCCGTCGGTGTTGTCGATGAATGTGAGCGGGCTCTCGGCCCGCTTGCGCGACCCGAGCCGGTCGCGGGCCGCCACGAACAGCTGCCCGCCGCCGGTGCGAGGCTTGTCCATGATCTCCTTCAGCCGCTGCGGGCTGGGCCCGCCGCTGCCGCGCGAGGAGGTCATGAACCCGCCGCCGTCGTCGTCCTCCGGCCGTGAGTGCCGCCCACCGCTGCGGCCACCGCCACCACCGTCGCCGATGCTGTCGGCCGGGAAGTTGAAGGACTGCCCGCGCGCGGCCGGCTTGTCCGGCAGCACCGAGACCAGCGCGTCGATCAGCCCGGTCGGCCGCAGCGGGGTCAGCACCAGCTTCTCGTCGATGATCTCGGCCAGCACCGCGTCGTCCCCGGAGGCCGCGGACAGCGCGGCGCGCTGCCCCTCGCCGTTGGGGGCGCTGAACCAGCCGTAGAACTCCCGCTGCGGCCGCTCCAGCATGTGGAAGGTGTCCACCAGGTCGGGGTGGGCCTTGCCGTTGCGGGCAAGGCCCAGCCCCTCCAGCTCCTGCCAGGCCCGCCGTTGCACGTCAAGCCGATCCTGGTAGGTCTCCCCGTAGGAGGGGATGCTCAGGGTCGGGTGCTTGTCCTGCAGGTTCTCGCTTTCCCACACGATGTCGTAGGCAGGCAGCGAGATGGTGACTCTGGCTCTCAGCACGGTTTCTTCCTAGGTTGCGCGATCAGCGGTACCCGGGCGGGGTCTCCCCGATGACCGGCGGCGCGACCAGCGTGTTGTCACCCCAGATGTCATCGGACTCGACCAGGTAGCTCGGCCGCTTGTGTTCCTTGTCCTCATCGCCGCGCGCACCCGCGCCGCCCATACCGCCACCGGCGCCCATGCCACCGCGGCCACCGGCACCACCCGCGCCGGCGCCACCGCGCCCGCCAGGACCGTGCCCGTCGGCGCCGACACCGCCGGACCCACCAGGCCCGAACCCGGCCCCACTGGGCCCGAACCCGCCACCACGCGGCCCGAACCCACCAGCGCCACCACCGCCGCCAGGCCCACGGCCACCACCGCCGCCACCGGGCATCCCCGGCATCCGCGGCGGCGCCCCGCCACCAGGCCCACGACCGGGCCCGGGAGGCGGCTGCTGCCCAGGCGGCCAGCTGCCGATGGGCGGCGCGATCGGAGGCTGAATCGGCGGCGGCTGCACCGGCGGAGTCGGCGGCAGGTACGGCGGCCGCGGCGGCTCGACCAGCGGCGGCTTCACCAGACTCGGGTCAACCTGGTCGTGCAGACCACCGGTGCCAGGCGGCCGCCCGTCGCCACCGGGCAGACCCTGCGGCAGGTTCGGCAGGTTCGGCGTGCGACTGCCGTTGCGGTCCCCGCCACCGATGCTGCCGGGGTCGTTCGGGTCGCGCTTGCCGGGATCCACCTCGTTCGGGTTCGTCCCGCTGGTGTCCGGGGTCACCGGAGGCGGCGGGATGAACTGCGGCATGTTGGTGGTGTTGGTCTCGCTCTGCGTCTTGTACTCGCTGAGCGCCTGCTGGTTCGCGGTGGTCTTCTCCCCCTGAACCCGCTTGGCCTCGTCGTAGTCGGTCTCCCACCACGCCGCGCCGTTGAGCCAGGGCTCCTCACCCGGGTCCGGCGGCAGCTCGACCTTGTCCTTGACGGTCCGGAAGTCACCACTCTGCGAGGCGACCTTGTAGGCCGTCTCGGTGCAGACGGTCTTGGCCGCACCTGCCCAGGCGGCCAGCGGCGAGGCGACGAGCTGGGCCTGGTCGGCGGCCTGGCCCTCCCAGGCCACCTTGCCTGCCTTCAGGGCGTTCTCGACCATGTCGCGGACGGTCAGGTAGCGGTCGCCGAGCTTCTGCCACGCCTCGTAGTTCGGGTCCGTGGTGGCCTCGGCGCCCTTGGCGTCCTTGTGGAAGAACTCGTAGATCGTCTTCCCGTCATAGGCGTTCGGACGGGGCATGCACGAGGGATCAGGAGCCATGGCTAGCTACCCCCCTTGATAGTCGAGATCACCATTTCTGCGATCTTGTCGGCCATACCGCACGGGTTCTTGTACTCCGCGGCCGCCTTGTCACCGGTCGTCACGCCGACGCTGATCGTCACGGAGTCGCTGATGCCGGTGTAGGCGAAGCAGTCGCCCTGCCCGAACGGGGTTCCGGTGTTGGCGTGCACCGAGGGGTATCCGGCGACCGTGGCCTCCTCGAAGGCCTTGTAGGTGCTGCGCTGGCCGTAGACGCTGTTGAGACCGGCGTCGGCCTTGGTGCTCAGCGCGACGCTGAACGAGCCACCCAGGCTGGTGTTCGGGTTCTGGGCGATCCGCCAGGTGCATTCCTTGCCAAGCACGCTGTCGCCCATCTCACCCGGCTTGCTGGCCCGGAACGTCTTGTACTGCGCCTCGGTGAGCAGGTCGCACGGCTTGGGCGCGAACGTCGCCGCCTGGTCCAGCTTTGGCTGGGTGATCGGCGGAGCGAGCCCGGCCTGGCTGGTGCTGGTCGCCGGCGCGCTGGTCGGCGGCTGCGCGCTGGTGCTCGGCGTGTTCGAGCCACCGGAGCACCCTGCGACCAAGGCCAGGGCGGCAACGGCGAACGTGCTGCGGGCGACGCGGTTCACTGGGTCTTGCCTCCGAGTTGGCGGTTCATGTCCTCAGCGTCCGCATAGCCCTTCATGATCGCGGTGAGGTTGGCGACCATGCCTTCCAGAGCCTCGCGGTACTGCTTGTTGGCGGTGGCGTGGCAGCCTTCGCCGGTGAGGGCGCGCTCGTTGATCTTCTCCGCCGCGACCGAACTGTACGGATCCCGGCCGGGACCGGCGGCCAGCTTCAGGCGCTCGGACTCCTGCCGGATCTTGTCAAGTTCATGGATCGCGTCGTTCAGGCCGTCGATCGCCTTCTGCGCGTGCGCCTTGTCGACCTTGAACTTGCCGCCGGTCTTCGCCGAGGAGTAGTCGGTCGAGTAGTGCTGATTGAGCCTCGCCTGCCCTGGCGAGATATCCGCATCCGGATCCCGTGGCGGCATGTCACACCCTCCCAGTTACTGCGCGCGATGCCGTCTCGCATCGTAACCTTCGACGCCGGCACCGCAGGGCGGGTTCCCACAGGTTCCCGCTGTCGTTTGTGGACCGTGACCCCGCTTGGTCACGGCCTGTCAACAGTGGTGACGCTCGGGCACCGCGATCATGACGCGGACGTGCGGCCGGTCACTGTCCGCCGAAGGTCAGGCCGGTGGCATCGGCCAGGAAGGCCAGGGTGTCGGCGGTCAGGGAGACGGTGCGGGAGATCGAGCGGGTGCTGTGGCCCACGTCGGTCTCGCGGCGGAACAGGATCGGGCGGGTGGCCGGGTCGCCGCTGGTGGCGGCCTGCAGGGCGGCGCACATCTTGCGGGCGTGGCAGGGGTCCACGCGGGAGTCGGACTCGAAGACGGTGAACAGCACCGCCGGGTAGGCCACGCCCGGCCGGACGTGGTGGTACGGGGAGTAGGACAGCAGCCACTCCAGCTCGGCCGGGTCGGCGGCCGAGCCGTACTCGTCCTTCCAGATGCGGCCGATCAGGAACTCCTCGTAGCGGACCATGTCCAGGAGCGGGGCCGAGCAGACCACCGCGCGGTACAGCTCGGGGCGCTGGGTGATCGCCGCGCCCATCAGCAGGCCGCCGTTGGAGCCGCCCTGGATGGCCAGCTGCGAACTGGTGGTCCAGCCGGTGGCGATCAGGTGTTCGGCGGCGGCGTGGAAGTCGTCGAAGGTGTTCTGCTTGTTCGCCCGCATGCCGCCCTGGTGCCAGGCCTCACCCTCCTCGCCGCCGCCGCGCAGCGAGGCCAGCGCGTACACCCCGCCCGCCTCGACCCAGGCCAGCGCGGAGGCGCTGTAGGACGGGGAGTAGCTGATGGAGAAGCCGCCGTAGCCGCCGAGCAGGGTGGGTCGCGGCCGGTCCGGCTCGGCGGCGGGGGAGAGCACGAACATGTGCACGGTGGTGCCGTCGGCCGAGGTGTAGGCCAGCTGCTGGGTGTGCACCGGGGGCACCTCGACCGAGCCGGGCGCGGACTCCAGCAGCTCGGTGACGCCGGTGGAGCGCACGTGCCGGTGCACGCTGGGCGGGGTGACGAAGTCGGTCCAGCCGATCCACAGCGTGTCCGCGTCCGCTGTGGTGAGACTGTCCACTGTGGAGAGTCCGTGCACAGATCCGGTGCCGGGCAAGGGAATCTGGGCGAGGTGGCTGCCATCAGCCGGATCGTGCAGGTGCACCTCGGAGACCGCGTGGCGGCTGCGCAGCACGGCGAGCGAGCCGTCCAGCCAGCGGGCGGTCTCCAGCACCGAGCCGGGGTCCTCGGCGATCAGCTCGCGCCAGTGCTCCTGGCCGGGCTCGGCCGGATCGGCCACGCACAGCCTCCAGCGCGGGGCGTCCAGGGTGGTCAGCAGGTAGAGCCTGCCGTCGCGCTCGACCCAGGCGGTGCAGTAGGCGCTGTCCACCTCGTCCACGATCTGGCGCAGCTTGCCGTCGCCGGCCAGGTCGGCGATCCAGACCGACTCCTTGGGCGCGGTGCCGGGGGTGGCGTCGACCACCAGCCAGCGCCCGTCGGCGGACAGGCGCACGCCGTAGTAGTTGGTCTTGTCCAAGCCCTCGCCGTGCACCAGCTCGTCCTTGGCCGGGTCGGCGCCCAGCCGGTGCCGCCACACCCGCCGGTGGAACAGCTCCTCGCCCGCGGGCACGGCATCGGGCGCCAGGCGGCGGACGTAGTACAGCTCCTCGCCGCCGGGCAGCCAGGCGATCGGCGAGTTGCGGGCCCGGTCGATCGGCCCGTCCAGCACCCGGCCGGTGGCCACGTCGACCACGTGCAGCTGGGACTCCTCGTCACCGCCGCTGGAGAGCAGGTAGGCGAGCTTGTCGCCTTCCAGGCTGGGCACCCAGTAGTCCAGGGTGGTCAGGCCGGAGGGGTCCAGCGCGGCCACGTCGATCAGCGCGCGCTCGCTGCCGTCGCCCTCCCGCACGTGCAGCACCGAGTGCTCCTGGCCGGGCAGGCGACGGGTGAAGAAGGCCCGGCCGTTGCGCCAGAACGGCGCGGACACCGACCCGGACCGCAGCAGCGTGCCGACCCGCTCGGCCACCGCGGCGCGACCCGGCAGCTCCGCCAGCAGCGGGCTGACCAGCGCGTCCTGTGCGGCCGACCAGGCCTGGGTGCGTTCATCGGCGGCGTCTTCGAGCCAGCGGTAGGGATCCGGCACCCGGTGTCCGTGCAGCTCGTCGACCAGGTCGAGGCGCTCGGCGGGCGGATAGGTCGAGGCTGCGGGACGCGACTGGCTCACGATCGGAACAGTACCGATACAGGCTTGTCACTCCACCGGTTAGCCGCTCGTTCACCGTAGATTCGGGCGAGCCTGCCCGACACGTTACAGATCACAGGTGCGCGAATAGCGCATTATGTGGTCGACTACGTGTTGACCCGGTGGAGGTGGTCGCGTGCCCGACCGACAACCGACTCCCATCGGCGTAGCCGGTGGGCAGACGCCGCGGGTCCGTTCGTCCTCGAACGGGGTCCCGCCGGCCTTGGCCGCGTGCGTTCCTGTGCCTGCGCAGGAACGGGCGGCCCCTAGCGAGACGACCCCTGGGTGGGGCCGACGCCGTGTGTTGTTGCTGAATGCCACCTTCGAGCCGCTGACGGCTCTCCCGGTGCGCCGAGCGATCGTACTTCTTGTCTGCGGCAAAGCGGAAATCGTGCACGGAGACACCGCCGGCCTGCAGGTTCACTCCGCCAGCGAGACCGTCGCGGTGCCCTCGGTGATCAGGTTGAGCACTTTTGTCCGGGTGCCCTACCGAGGCCGCATCCCGCTGACCCGCGCCGCCCTGATGCACCGCGACCGGTTCCGCTGCGCCTACTGCGCCGGCCGGGCCGAGACCATCGACCACGTGGTCCCGCGCAGCAAAGGCGGTCAGCACACCTGGGAGAACACGGTCGCCTGCTGTGCCAGGTGCAACCACCGCAAAGCCGACAAGCTGCTCAGCGAGCTGGGCTGGCGGCTGCGGGTGGTGCCGAGGACCCCGCGCGGACAGCACTGGCGCCTGCTCGCCGGTGTGCCCGACGCGGACCCGCAGTGGCTGCCCTACCTCGGCGAACCCGCCGCCTGACCCGGTCGTTCAGGCCGCCACGGCCAGCGCGGGGGCCTGGGCGCTGATCCGCACGCCATCGGCGGCGCTGATGCGCACCCCGTCGCGAGCGCTGATGCGAACCCCGGCGCGCCCGGAGATCCGCACGCCCGCCTCACTGCTGATCCGCACGCCGTCGCGAGCGGAGATCCGCACCCCGCGCTCAGCGCCGCTGATCCGGACACCCGCCTCGCTACTGATCCGCACCCCGGCCTCGCCGCTGATCCGGATTCCGGCCTGACCGCTGATGCGGACGCCGTCCTGGGCGGAAATGCGCACCCCCCACTCGGCTCCACTGATCCGGACGCCTGCCTCGCCACTGATGCGGACACCGTCGCGGGCGGAGATGCGCACGCCCCGCTCGGCCCCGCTGATCCGGACACCCGCTTCACTGCTGATCCGCACGCCGTCGCGGGCGGAGATCCGCACGCCCCGCTCGGCTCCACTGATCCGCACGCCCGCTTCACTGCTGATCCGCACGCCGTCACGGGCGGAGATCCGCACACCCCGGTCCACGCCGCTGATCCGCACCCCCGAAGCCCCGCTGATGCGCACTCCGCGATCGACTCCGCTGATGCGCACGCCGTCACGCACCGTGTCCGCCGAGCTGATCCGGACACCCGCCCGGCCGCTGATCCGCACCCCTGCGTGACCGGAGACGCAAACGTCATCAACGGCGCTGATGCGTACCCCGGCGTGCCCGCTGATCCGGACGCCATCAAAGTTGCTGATGCGCACGCCTGCATTGCGGATGAGTGACCGCTTACCCGAACGGGTGTGGTCGTTGCTCTGTTCGAGAGTCTTGATATCCGACATGTTGGCGTCTCCCATCGGTGGGATGCTGCTCTGCGTGGAAGAGTCTGGGTGCACAAGACCCGGATAGGTGAAAAGTAGAAGCCTGGCTCGCCGCAGACAAGCCGCCAAAGCGGCCGCCATTTGCCGCTGTTCGGACCGGGGCCGACTGGCCCAGTGAGCTGGGCCGGTCGAGTGGCTTCGGGGCTGCGGTGCGTCGCGGGTCACACTTCCGGGTTACCTTCCGCGGCCTTCGGCCGAAACCTGGCGAATACCCGCGAACGGCCGCACGGGGACCACTGCCAGCGCAGCCGGGACCCACCATCTACAGTTGCCGCCGTGACCGTCCTGGAGACCATCCTCGTCTTCGCGGGGATCCCGTTGGCGCTGTACCTCGGGATCACCCTGCTGACGATGTGGCCTAACTCCAGCCGGGGCCAGCGCTACCGGCCCGGCCAGGAGTGGCCCCACGAGCCCGTGTGGTGGAGTGCCAACCCCGCCGGCCTGACCACGTCTGCCGCTGCCGCGGCGCAAGACAACGAGGCGGCCGCGACCGCCGTCACCGCTCGGGGAGGTGCCCGTGGCAACTGGTGAGGTGGCGACCCGCGTCGACCCCAAGGACCTGGCCTTCGGCGAGGCGCTGATGCCGCACGGCCGGATCTCCTCGGCCAGGCACATCAGCGACAACGGCCCGAAGCTGCCGTTCAGCCCGACCCAGCTGGCCACCCTGGACGAGGCGCTGACCCTGTCCAGCCGCAGCTCCGGCCTGGACTTCAGCATCTACCTCGGCGACCTCGGTGAGGACACCCGCGCCCGCGCGGAGCAGCTGCACGGCTCCCTCGGCGCCAAGGCGGCCAACGCGGTGCTGATCGCGGTGTCCCCCGGCCAGCGCGTGCTGGAGATCGTCACCGGCGCGGAGTCCGGGCGCAGGCTGGCCGACCGCGGCTGCAAGCTCGCGGTGATGAGCATGGTGGCCTCCTTCAAGGAGGGCGACCTGCCGGGCGGCCTGGTCAGCGGACTGCGCATGCTGGCCGACCAGGCCGGTCCCAAGCAGCACTGA
>NZ_JAMHIV010000064.1 GCF_023897065.1 Crossiella sp. SN42 | reverse complement strand
CTGGCTGGGTTCGGGCTGGGGCGTCGGGGTGGGCTTCGACGGGTCTGGCTGCGTGGGGGTGGGTTGCGAGGGGTCCGGTCGCGTCGGCTCGGGGTTCGACGGATCGGGTTGCGGCGTGGTGGTTTGCGGCGGCGTGGGCTGCGACGGGTCGGGCCGGTTCGGGTTCGGTTGGGTCGGGTTGGGCTGGGGCTGGGAAGGGGTCGGCTGGGGTGACGGGCTGCGCTGGGACTGCGGGGGCGGCGACTGGTTCGAGGTGTTCGGGTCGTTCGAGGTGCTCGGGGCCGGCGCGGGCGGAGTTTCCACAGTGGACTGCGATCCGCCCGGCGTGGGACCCTCGGAACTGGTCGTGGTGCTCGGGTTCAGGTCGGGCATGGTGATGTCGCCGGGGTTGGGCAGGTCGCCGAGGTCGCCCATGTCCCCGCCGGCGCCGGAGCCGCCGCCCTTGGCGCGGTGCTTGAACTTGCCGGTGCCGCCCTCGACCATGCCCTCGATGCCGCCCGCGCTGAGGTTGTACAGCGAGGCGTTGTTCGGGTCCAGCGCGACGCTGGTCAGGTACTCGTGCAGACCACCCTTGATACCGCTGCCCAGGACGTTCTTCTCGTCGAAGAACTTCGGCGCGATCTTGTTGCCGAGCCCGCCCAGGCCGAAGCCGATCAGGCCGCCGACCGCACCGGCCTTGAGCGCGTCCAGGGTCTTCTTGGTGTCCCACTCGGTGCGGGTGCCCATCAGCATCTGCAGGCCCTGCACCACCACGTCCATGCCGACCTGGAAGATCACGCCCTGCACCACGGCCATGAAAAGCCGTTGCAGCACCTGCTTGACCACCATCCGGGCCGAGGTGGTCAGCGCCGCCTGTGCGGCCGCGGCGGCGGGTGCGGCGGTGCCCAGGCTGGCCGCGACCCAGAACGCCAGCTGGGCGATCTGCACCGCCAGCCAGACCAGGGTGGCGATGATCATCAGCTTGGCGTACTCGACCTCAAGGGCCACATCCCTCGCGCCCTTGCCGAGGTTGGCCGAGGTCTTGGCCACCGCGGGCACCGAGGCGCGGAACTTGCCCATGAACAGCCGGAACTGCTCCGCGGCCTGTCCCTGCAACGCCGCCAGCAGCTGCGCGGTGGGCGCGTCCAGCTGCGCGGCCAGCGCGGTGAGGTCGCGGTTGGCGCCGTCCCAGGCGTCGGCCAGCCTGCGCAGCTGGTCCTCATCGCCCTTAGGCCACTGGTCGCCGACCACGATCGGCACCAGCCACAGCAAGGCCCCCGGCATCTGCAGGCTCATCGGCGGCCACCCCCGCCCGAACCGTGCTGACCGCCGGTGCCGGGCTGGCTGGCCGGCGCGTCACCGGAAACCCGGCTGAGCAGGTCGCTGACCAGCTTGGCCTGTTCCTCGCCGTTGGCCAGGCCCTTGCTCATCAGGGTCACCCCGTCGCCGGTCTTGCGCAGCACCTTCGCGATACCGGGCAACGCCTCCAGGACCTGTGCCCTGGCCGGCAGGTAGTCCTTGGCGAACTGCTGGCCGATCTGGTCATCGCCCCAGCACTCGCCGACGCTGGTGATCTGCGACCGCAGGACCGCGGCCATCCGCTCGGCCGCGTCGGCCAGCTGGCTGAAACTCGCGCCTGCCTTGGCGATCGCGTCGGTGTCTGCGCCGAAGGTGCCCTGTGACATCGTCAGGCCCGCCTGTCCTCGCCCGTGGGCGTGCCGTGCTTGAGGTAGTGCCGCACCGCGTCCGGCATCGGCGGCTGTTCGGGCACGAAGGCCGCCACGCCCTCGGTGCGGAAGGCGGCCAGCATGTCCTCCTGGCCCGCGGTGAACGGGGCCAGCAGTTCCGCGACCTCGGTGGCCGCCTTGGCCTTGGCCGAGTCGATGGTCTCCAGCAGCACCGCGGCCAGCTCGCTGGGCGCCATCCGCCGGTACGCGCCGGAGGGGAAGGCCAGCTCCAGGATGTCGCCGTGCGCGCCGACGGTCACCTCCACGCTGTGCCCACCGGCGGTCGCGGTGGCGCGCACCTGGGCCAGCGCGCGCTGGATGTCGCCGAGCTTGGCCCGCTGCTCCTGGTAGCCGGCCAGCAGCTCGTCGATCTCCTGCTGAAAGGGGTTGGACATGTCGTTGCCTTCCAAGGGCCCCCGTGGCCAGCACGCGCGGTCTGGCCACGGGGGCGTGGTGTGGTCCCGGGCGGCGCCCGGTCAGTGGTGTTCGGGACGGCCGAGCACGCCTGGAGGGAGTTGGGGGTCAGCGCCCCAGACGTCCTCGTCCTCGACCAGCCAGGTGAGGCGTTCCCGTTCCTGCTGACCGCTGGGGGCGGCGCCGCCACCAGGGACCATCGGCCCGAGCGGCCCGGCGGAGCCACCCGTGCCTCCGGCGCCGGGGTAGGCGCCGAGCGGATGAGCGGCGCTACCCACTCGCGCGCCCTTGGACACCCCGGATCCGGTGAATGGAGTGATCTTTCCCTTGGGCGGCAACGGTTTCCCGTCCGGCCCCTTGCCGCCGGGCGCGCCACCGCCCATCGGCATCCCGCCCAGCGGCGGCATCCCGGCCGCGCCACCGCCACCGAACTTGCCGACCGACTTGGCGTCGTAGGGCGGGATCCCGCCCCGGCCGCCGCCACCGGTGCCGGGCGGCGGCAGGAACGGCATCGCGCCGCCGCCACCGCCACCGCCGGGCAGCGGTCCGCCACCGCCACCCCCACCTCCGCCACCGGGGAACGGCGCGAACGAGCCGCCGTTGAGGGTGGGCGGCGGCAGTGTGCCGACGCCGGCCAGGTTGGTGTTCGGGTTCTTCAGCCCGAGCTCGTCCGGGTTGACCGGCTTGGGCAGGTTCGGCCCGTCGCCGGTGGGCGGCGGCGTGACCGAGTTCGGGCCGTTGGACCCGCTGTTGCCGTTGGGCACGTTCGGGCCGTTGACGCCCTCAGGAACGTTGGGGCCCTTGACGTCGGGGGTGTTCGGTCCCGGCGGCGGCGGATCGGTCTTCGGCGGCGGGTCCGTCTTGGGCGGCGGATCCGTCTTCGGCGGTGGCTTGTCGCCGCCGTTGCCGCCGGGGTTCGGGTAGTTCTGCAGGTTCGGCGGCTTGAGCGCGGGTGCGGTGCGGTCGTAGTAGTGGTCGGCCAGGCCCTGGATGACCTTGCGCATGTCGTCGCCGGCCATCTTCGGGATGGTGTTGCCAGGCACCAGCGTGGTCTGGCTCCAGCTGGTCACCCCGTCCTTGGTCGGCGCGCCGAGCCGCTTGGCCTCGGCGACGTAGTGGTTGGTGATCAGCTGGATCTTCCACTGCGCCTCGTTGAGCCGGTTCCCGGCCTGGAACAGCTGGTCCGGCACCGAACGCTGCCCGCCGGGCCCGCCGGCGAGCTCCTCGGCGTGCGCCCGCAGCACGGTGCCGAAGCGGTCCAGGAAGCCGCGGAAGGACTGCGCGGCAGGCCCCTGCCACGCCGCTCCCTCACCGCCGACAGCCTTGGTGCTCTCGGTCACCGCCTTGTGCAGCGCCTCGAAGATGACCTTGACCTTCTGGAACTGGTTGGCCGCGTTCCACAGCGACTGCGGGGTCACGTTCTGGCCCAGCTGGGCGAAATCGGCCCCGGTGCCGCCGTCGGCGCCGCCGGTGATCGCGGACTCGATCGCCCGCCACTGCCAGCCGCTGAAGTCGGTCCGGCCGCCACTGCCGGCGCCCCCGGTCGGCTGCCACACACCGGGGTTGGTCTGCTGCGCCTCAGGGATCTTGATCTTGTCCGCCATGGCTCACTGACCCTTCGACGGCGGTGGTGGAGGAGGAGGTGGCGGCGTGGCGCCGCCCGGCAGGTAACGCCCGGCGTTGGCCAGCACCTTGCCCAGCTCGTCCGCGCCCTTGGCGTTCAGCTCCTCGGTGCTCTCGTACTTCTTGCCCAGCTCCAGCAACCCGGTGGACAGCGCGGCGAAGGCGTCGATGAGGTCCATCAGGTTCTTCTGGTACTGCCCACGCAGACCGTCGCCGTTGACCAGGCGCTTGATGTTGGCGCCCTCGGTGAAGGCCTCGGTGCCGGTGGGCCGCACGTCGATGGTGTCCAGCGCGTTCTTGGCCGTGGTGACGTGGGTCTTCCAGTCCTCGGCCGCGGCGGCGAAGCGGCGCAGCACCTCGGTGTCCACCGAGACGTCGCCGCCGCCGGATCCCCCGTCCCGCACCGTTTTCACCTCGGGCGGAGTGGGATTCTCCGGCTTGCCCTCAGCGGGCTTGTCGGCCGGGTTCTCAGTCCACTGCTTGGTCGAGGGTGGCGGCGGCGGGTCCATCGGCTGGTGCTTGCTGTACTTGGGATCGTTGTCGAGCTTGGGCATGGTCAGCGCTTTCCGACGCCGTTACCGGACCACATGTTCATGCCCTGCTGCTCCATGGCGTTGTAGTTGGCCAGGATCTCGTTGAGGGAGTTGCGCGCGTTGGCCAGCTGCACCGGCATCTGGCTGGCCGAGGCGTCCCAGCTCTGCTTGCAGGAGGTGTAGGCGTCCTTGGCCTGGCTCTGCCAGTCGGCCATGTTCTTGGTGGCGTCCTGCTCAAGCCTGGTCAGCATGCTGCGGATCTGGGTGTCGACGGCCTGCAGGTTGGCCAGCACGGCCTGGATGCGCGAGGGGTGGATGCGGAAGACGGACATGGCGAAGCTCCTGGTGATGCGCGTGCGGATGGGGGACGGTGCGGGAACTCAGATGCCGAGGTTCTGGCCGCCGAAGGGGTTGCCCGCCATCTGCTCGTTGTAGGCCTCGCCGACCTCGTAGGTGTTCTTGTTGCCGATCAGCGTCTCGTGCATGGTGTCCAGCTGGCGGGCGATGTTGCTGAAGTGCTGGCACCAGCTGTCCAGCGCGGTCTGGTACTTGCTGGAGGCCGCGCCTTCCCAGGCCGAGCGGATGGAACCGATCTCGGTCTGCATCTTGCTCAGCTGGGACAGCGAGGTGCTCAGCGCGGCCTCGAAGTCACCGGCCGCCTTCTGCATGCCCGGCGTGCTGACCTGCGTCTGCGGTGAGGTCACTGGTTCGCTCCTGCTCACTCTGCGGCTGCCGGTCCCGGTGACCGGCCGGGACCAGAGTGCGGGTTTCCACCGCTCGTAACACCGTGGAATCACCACGAGAAAACCTCTGGGCCGTTCGAGTGGCGGTGTCCTTGATCACCACTACCCGCAGTAAGCGGGTTACCCGGTGTTACTCTCCGTGGCGATGGAGCTCTGGGATCGCGGCGAGGAAACCGCCCTGCTGGCCGAGGAAGCGGAGCGGGCCCGCGGCGGGCAGTTGCGCGTGGTCGTGGTGGAGGGACCCGCCGGGATCGGGCGGACCAGCCTGCTGGAGGAGTTCGTCGCGGACCTGCGTTCGGCGACCGTGCTGCGGGCCCGGGGCACCGAGTTGCAGCGCCGGTTCGCCTTCGGGGTGGTGCGGCAGCTGTTCTCCCCGCTGCTGTGCCGCCTGCCCGAGGACCGGCGGGAGGCGCTGCTGGCCGGTGGCGCCGAACCGGTCCGCCAGGTGCTGGCCGGGGCCGAGCCGGGACCGGACGTGGTGGCGCTGGAGAACGCGCCGTTCGCGGTGCTGCACGGGCTGTACCGGCTGGCCGCCACCCTGACCCGCGAGCAGCCGCTGGTGCTGGTGCTCGACGACGCCGACCTGGCCGACGCCCCTTCCCTGCGCTGGCTGCGCTACATGCGCACCCGGCTGGCCGAGGCGCCGGTGCTGCTGGTGCTGACCCGGCGCACCGACGGGCCTGCCGAGGCCGAGGACGTGCTGGGCAGCCTGGTCACCGACCCGGACTGCGTGCTGATCCGGCCCCGGCTGCTCTCCCCCGCCGCGGTCGCCCGGATGCTGCCCGAACCCGCCGATCCCGCCCTGGCCAAGGCCTGCCACCAGATCAGCGGCGGCAACCCGCTGATGGTGCGCACCCTGCTGGCCTCGATGTCCATCGGCGACTCCCCGCTGGAGCGGGCGGGCTCGCTGACCGGCCAGGTGTTCGCGCACAGCCTGGGCAGCTGGCTGACCCGGCTGCCCGCGGCCACGGTCGCCTTCGCCCGCGCGCTCAGCGTGCTCGGCGAGGCCGCCTCGGCCGAGCTGCCCGCCCGGCTGGCCGGGATCACCGGGCCGGAGGGCCGCGCGGCCGAGGACCACCTGTGGCAGGCCGGTCTGCTGCGCTGCGACCCGGTGCTGCGCTGGAACCACCCCGCGGTGCGCGAGGCGGTCTACACCGAGCTGGCCGAGGCGGAGCGGGCCCGGCTGCACCACGCCGCGGCCACCGCGCTGCACGATGCCAGCGCGCCGCTGGAGGAGGTGTGCGCGCACCTGCTGCTGGTGCCACCCGCCGGGGACAGCTGGGTGCTGGGCACCCTGTGCGCGGCCGCGGCCCAGGCGGCCCGCCGGGGCGCGCCCGACGGCGCGGCGGAGTACCTGCGCCGCGCGCTGGCCGAACCGCCGCCCGCGGAGGCCCGCACCGGCATCGTGGTCGGCCTGGGCATGGCCGAGGCGTTCAGCAACCCCGCCGCCGGGGTCGACCGCCTGCTCGAGGTCTTCGACGAGGTCACCGACCCCAGGCTGAAGGCGGCCATGGCCGAGGTGCTCTCCGACGCGCTGGCCCGCCTGACCCGCCACGACGAGGCGATCGCGATGCTGGCCAGGGCCGCCGACGAGGTCGCGCCACTGGATCCCGACCTGGCCAACACGCTGACCGGGCGCAGGCTGATCGTGTCCATCAGCGAAAAGGAAGGGCCGGCGCGGGTGAAGCGGCCCGGCGCCGACCTGCCCGGTGACACCGCGGGCGAGCGCTGCCTGCTCAGCGCGCTGGCCTTCGCCTCGGGCATGGGCGGCGACCCGGTGGCCGAGGCGGCCAGGCTGGCCGGGCTGGCCATCCCGCGCACCACGGCCGAGCTGACCTCGCCGCTGGCCGGTCCGGTCAGCCTGGTGCTGACCTGGACCGAGCAGCTGGACGTGGCGGTCCGGTTGTGCGACAAGGCGATCGCGGAGTCCCGGCGCACGCACGCGCTGCTCAGCCTGGCGCTGTTGTTGTCCCACCGGGCGCAGCTGGCCCAGTTCACCGGGGCGCTGTCGGCGGCGCTGAGCTACGCGGAGTCCGCGCTGGAGATGCTGCCGCTGGAGCAGTGGGGCTACCTGGGCACGGTGCCGGTGGCGGTGCAAAGCGACCTGCTGATCGAGCTGAACGAACCGGAGCTGGCCCGCCGCCGGATGATCGCCGCCGAGCTGGAGCACACCTGCGACCAGGGTTTCGCCGGCGCGTTCTACCAAACCGTGCGGGCCAGGGTCCGGATGGCCTGCGGCGAACCGGCCGAGGGCCTGGCCGACCTGCTCACCGCGGCCGACCACCTGCGCGAGTTCGGTTACGAGAACCCGGTGATGCTGCCCTGGCGGGTGTGGGCGGTGGAAGCCCTGCACGCCCAGGGCCACCACGCCAAGGCCGCCGAGATCGCCGCCCAGGCCCTGGCCAGCGCGCACCGCTGGGGCACCCCCCGCGGCCTGGGCACCGCCCTGCGCCTGACCGGCCTGACCCGCCGGGGTGCGGAGGGCGAGGCCAACCTCCGCGAGTCGGTCGAGTTGCTCAGCGGTATCACCGCCCCCCTGGAACTGGCCGCCAGCCTGCTCACCCTGGGCGAGCTCCGCATCGAGACCGAGGACATCCGCGGCGCCCGCACCGCCCTGCGCCGCTGCCTGGAGGAAGCCGAACGTTGCGGCGCGGTCCGCCTGGCCGAACTGGCCAGGGAACGCCTGGTCGCCACCGGCGCCCGCCCCAAGCAGACCCCGGCGGCAGGCACCGCGGCACTCAGCTCCGGGGAACGGCGGGTGGCCGAGCTGGCCGCGGGCGGGTTGAGCAACCGCCGGATCGCGGAGGAGCTGCACCTGACCATGCGCACAGTGGAAACCCACCTCAGCGCCACCTACCGCAAACTCGGCATCCCCAACCGCACGGCCCTGCGCGCCCTGCTCGGCCCCGGTTCTTAGGCCCAGGCGGCGGGCGACATCCGGTCGAGCAGGTCGCAGCGCAGGTCCAGCGCGGGCAGCTCCTCCCGCAGCCGGGCCATGAAGCGCTCTTCCTCGGCCTGGTAGGAGTTGCGCAACCACAGGATCATCCAGGTGAGCAGCCCGCCGACCACGAGCAGGCCACCGACCACGATGATCACAATCCACAGTGGACTCATCGCGCGTTCCCCGCCACGTCCGACCAGTCGGCCCAATCCTGCCGCACGGGTACTGGCCGGTCGCCAACGCCTCAGCTCACAACAGAAGTCGCCTACAAGCCGTGGAACCTCTTGACGAAATCGTACTGTTCAGCCAACGTTCCGACGTCGCCAGGGTCAGCCGGAGCGAAAACGTCAACAACTTCCTTTTCGGCATCCGGCTGATCTTCCTGCAACACGTAGGCTTCCCTTCCCCCGCTCCACTGCTTCAACAAGCCTGACGGAAACACATTCACCCTCGCGCCCTGGCAGGCCAAGAGCTTCCCGGTCGACTCCAGGTGTTCACGAAGATCCATCAAACACTCAAGAAGGTCAGCACCGCGAAACTCAGCCCGCTCGCCATCAGGGAGCTCAACCAGAATTCGCTCAGTTCCCGAATCAGGCAACCAGATGGACAGCGGCGAAATGTCGCCACTCTCGTCAACCGCCACCAGTTCGATACGCTCACCCAGGCTCATCACCGAAGTCTAGGACCAGGGAGACCTCGCCGTGCGGCTTCAGCTGGGCAGGTCGACCACCCCCAGCGAGCTCAGCGTCGCCAGTACCACCACCGCTCCCACAACGGTCCAGGCCAGCGGATTGCCCAGGTTCAGCGTCCAGAACATCCCCACCCGCCGGTGCACCAGTAGCGCCGGATCGCGCCGGTTGACGTACACCATCCCGGCCGCATGCCAGTACCGGTCGTCATCCCGCCGCAGCGGAGCAGCCTCCTCCTCCCCAGCCTCCGCCGGAAGGCGGTGCCCCGCCTCACCAACCCGAACCGCGAAGTACACCCAGCCCACCAGCGCCACGCCCAGCGGAAGGTACGCCAGCGCGGTGACCCAGCCGGAGTCGGCGAGCATTCCCCACTGCCGCAACGCGTTCACCAACAAGCTGGCATCGGCACAGGCCGCGGATGCCAGCAACAGGCGGGCCAGTCCAGCCAGGTAGACGCGGTAACGACGGGCCGAGCCAGCTGGACGCTCGGGGTCGATTTCCGGGCGGGCGCGCAGGATTCCCGCTGTGGTGAGCAGCACCAGGGTGATCAGCAGGAGCTGGGCGGTGACCGGGGCGAGGGTGTGGCCTTGGGACAGGGCGAGCGCGGCGGTGGTGGCGGTGATCAGCAGGGCGGGGGTGAGCCAGGGCCAGGGCAGGCGGACCGGGTTGGTGCGCAGGCCGACATCAGCGGTGTTGGCGCTGCGGGTTCCGGCGTTGAAGTCCTTTTCCTGCTTGGTCTTCCGGACTTCGCCAGCGGCCAGGAGTCCACAGAGGACGCTGGCGGCCACGACGGGGAGCAGGGTGAGTTCCGGGCTGGGAGCCCAGTCGGTCCACAGCCAGGTGCCGAGCAGGGTCACGGCGGCGACCGCGCCGATGGCGAGCACCCGGTGTCCGTGGCGGCGGTGGCTGGCCTGGATTTCCGGGTCGGTGGCGCGGGCGGCCGGGATCCGGACGCCGAAGGGCAGAGTGGGCCTGGCCAGCCGTGGGGCGGACCAGGTCGCGGCGGTGATCACCGCGATCACCAGCAGGTCGAGCAGTACCAGCATGGTCAGTCCTCCTTGTCGCGGAACGTGGCGAGCACCTCGCCACACCGCCGCAGCACTTCATCGGCCGGCATTCCCTGCACCGCGGCCTCGGCCAGCAGGGTGCGCAGGCGGGTTTGCCAGGCCTCGGCGAAGCCCGGTTCCGGGGGGCCGGTGCCGGGGTCACGGCGCACCACCGCGCCGCTCTTGCGGTTGATCCGGATGACCCCTTCCCGCCGGAGCAGGTCGTAGGCCTTGTTCACGGTGTGGAAGTTGATCGCCAGGTCGGTGCCCAGCTGCCGGGTGGAGGGCAGCGGGCTGCCTTCGGCAAGGGCGCCGTCGGCGACGGCTTCCACGATCCGGTCCCGGATCTGTTGGTAGATCGGCACCTCGCTGTCGAGGTCGATGGTCAGCTGCACGCGGTTGAGTCTATCTGTTATATGTAATCTATAACAGATGACCAACTGAGGGGAAGTGCATGCGGCACATCTGGGTGTTTCTCGCGGTGGCCTTCGGGGCCACCTGGCTGTGGTGGACGCCTGCCCTGCTGGGCGTGCGCCTGCCGACCGGGGTACTGGAGTCGGGCTCGATGGTCCTGGTCGCGCTGGCCACCTTCGTCACCCTGCGGTGGTCGGTGCGACCGGCCTCGATACCGGCGGCGACCGCGCTGGTCCGCCCGCGCCGTCCCCGGTGGCTGCTGGTCGGGTTGCTGCTGATCCCGCTGGTCAACCTGGGCGCGCTGGGCCTCGGCTGGCTCACCGGCGGCTACCGGGTCGACCTGGCGGACTTCTCCGGCCTGCGCGCCCTCCGCGCCCCGGACACCCTGGGCGCCACCGGTGTGCCGTGGGAGCTGATCGGCACCATGCTGGGCACCGGTCTGCTGTTGTTCGTGCTCACCCTGCCGCTGATGTGGTGCGAGGAGTGGGGCTGGCGCGGGTTCCTGCTGCCCCGCCTGCTGCCGCTGGGCACCTGGCCCGCGCTGCTGTCCTCCGGCGTGATCTGGGCGGTGTGGCACCTGCCGATCTACCTGATGCCCGGCGGCCGTGAGCTGTCCGGACTGCTGCCGTTCCTGGTCCAGGCCGTGCTGCTGGGGGTGCTGTTCGGCTGGCTGCGGCTGGTCTCCGGATCGGTGTGGCCGTGCGTGCTCGCGCACGGCGCCAACAACGCCATCGCGCCGATGTTCAGCGCGCTGTTCATCGACGTCGGCCAGCTGCGCACGCCGAACCTGGCCGCCCAGGTCGGGTTGTCCAGCTGGAGCGGCTGGGTCGCGCTGGCGGTCGCGGTCGGTGTCTGCGTCAGCGTGCGCAAGCTCGGGAACAGTCCCGATCGCGCTGCCTACCGTCAGCCGGCATGAGACTTCTGAGTGCATCGGCCGCGGTGCTGGTGGCGCTGACCAGCGCACCGGCCCTGGCCGCCGCGCCACCCCGGCTGACCCTGCCCGGCGGCGTGCAACTCCCTTACCACGCCAGCCATTCCCTCTCCGGCGCGAGCGAGCCGACCAGCGCGGTGGTGGTCGTGCACGGCACCGGGCGCAACGCCAAGGGCTACTACGACCGGATGGTCTCGGCCGCGGGCGGGGCCGCGCGGCGCACAGTGATCATCGCGCCGCACTTCCAGACCAAGGACGACCGGCCGGCGCGGCGGGACGCCTACTGGGCCAACGGCGGCGCCCGCTCCTGGAAGGACGGTGGGGACGCCGAGCAGCCGCGAGGACTGAGCTCCTTCACCGCGATGGACGAGCTGCTGCGGGTGCTCGCGGACAAGGGCCGCTTCCCCAACCTCGGCCGGATCACCCTGGTCGGGCACTCCGCGGGCGGGCAGTTCGCGCAGCGCTACGCCGCGGGCAGCGGGGCGGCGGGTGAACTCGGGATCGAGGTCGGTTTTGTCGTGGCCAACCCGTCCTCTTACCTGTACCTCAACCCGCGGCGGCCCCTCGACGTCGGGTCCTGCCGCGAGTACGACGACTACAAATACGGGTTGCAGCGCCGCAATCCCTACCTGGCCAGGTCGAGTGCGGAGCAGCTCCGCGGCTGGTACGGCGCACGCCGGGTGACCTACCTGCTGGGCGAGCGGGATACCGAGCGGGACGGCTCGCTGGACACCGACTGCCCGGCTGAGGTGCAGGGCCGCAACCGGTTCGAGCGGGGCAGCGCCTACTTCGCCGCGATCCAGCGGCAGTTCCCCGCCGCGCCGCACCGCAAGGTGACCGTGCCGGGGGTCGGCCACGACTCCGGGGGGATGTTCAGTTCGGCGCAGGGCAAAGCGGTCATCTTCGGGTAGTTTCTGATCGGTGGACGAGGGTCGGGTGCTCGGCGGTCGCTGCCCGCCGCTGGTCGGCCGTGGACCGCAGGTCGCCGCGCTGCGGCAGGCCGTGGCCGCGCCGCCGGTGGTGCTGCGACTGGAGGGCGAGGCCGGGGTGGGCAAGACCCGGCTGCTGGCCGAGCTGAGCGCGCCGGGGCGGGTGCTGCTCTCCGCCGCCTGCCAGCCCTTCCGCGAGCCGTTCCCGTTGGCGCCCTTGGTGGACGCGGTGTTGTCGGTCCCGGTTCCGTTGGGCGGCAACGCCTTGCTCGGCGCGCTGGCCCCGCTGCTGCCGGAGCTGGCCGACCGGCTGCCGCCCGCGCTGCCCTCCCTCGGCGATCCGCGGATGGACCGGCACCGGCTGTTCCGGGCGTTGCGGGAGCTGCTGGCCGGGGCGGGCCCGGCGGTGCTGGTGCTCGACGACCTGCACTGGGCCGACGAGCAGACCGTGGAGTTCCTGCGGTTCCTCACCGGACACCTGCCCGAGCGGTTGGCGCTGGTGGTGGCCTACCGGCCGGGCGAGCTCGATCCGGAGGTGCGGGCCGCGCTCGGGCCGGGGACCACCGTGCGGCTGGAACCGTTGACCGACCGGCAGACCGCGGCCATGGCGCTCGCGATGCTGGGCGGCGGCCGGGTGCCCGCGCAGGCGCGGGAAGCGTTGCAGCGCCGAACCGGCGGGGTGCCCTTCGCCATCGAGGAGGTGGTGCGGGACGCGGCCGAACGGGGTGGCCCGCCGTGGGCGGAGCTGGCCGGGGAACGGGTGCCGGCGAACCTCCGGGAGGCGATCGAGCAGCGACTGGCCAGGGTGCCGGCCGAGGTGCGCGCGGTGATCGGGGCGGCCGCGGTGTTCGGCGCGCCGGTGCGGGCGGCGGAGCTGTGCCGGGTGGCCGAAGCCGGCGCCGAGGCGCTGGCCGCGGCGGTGCGCTCGGACCTGCTGCGCGAGTCCGCTGACCGGTACCGCTGCCGGCATGAGCTGGCCGAGCAGGCGATCCGGCTGACCCTGGACAGCGCGCAGCGGCAGCGGTGGCACCGGCGGATCGCCGAGGTGCTCGCCGAACGGCCGGAACCGTTGCCGCACACCAGGATCGCCCACCACCTGCGTGCCTGCGGGGACCTGGCCGGGTGGCGGGAGCACACCGAGCTGGCCGCGGACCGGGCGGTGGCGGTGGGCGATCCGGGCGCGGCGGTGGCCGGTCTGCGGGCGCTGCTGGCCGAACCGGTGCGGGAGCACGGATCCAGCGAGCGGCTGGCGGTGAAGCTGGGGCGCACGGCGGTGGACGGGCTGGACGGGACGGCCACGATCGCGGTGCTGCGCGAGGTGCTGGCCGGAGTTCCGCTGCCGCCCGCGGTGCGTGGTGAGCTGCGGTACTCCCTCGGGCTGCTGCTGCTCAACCAGGCCGGTGAACCCGCGGCGGGCTACCGCGAGCTGGAGCAGGCGGCCGGCGAACTGCGGGGGCCGCGGCCGGAGCTGGCGGCGCGGGTGATGGCCTCGCTGTCCAACATCCACGCCGGGCACCAGCACCTGGACGTGCACCTGCGCTGGCTGGCCGAGGCCGAGCGGCTGGCCGAGGCGCACACCGATCCGGTGCACCACCTCGCCTTCGCGGTGAACCGGGTGACCACGCTGCTCACCTGCGGCCGCCCCGAGGCCTGGCGGCTGGCCCCGGACCTGCTGGCCGAACCGGTGGATCCGGCGCTGGGCCGCCACCACATGCGCGGCTGCCTGAACATCGTGGACGCCACCGCCTGGCTCGGCCACTACCGGCAGGCCGACCGCTACCTGGCGCACGGGCGGGAGCTGGCCGGGAAGTTCAGCGCGCCCTACACCGAGGAGCAGCTGGCGGTGGCCGAGATCCTGCTGGCCTGGCTGCGCGGGGACTGGACCGGCCTGCTCCCGCGCGCGGCGGACCTGGTGGCCAAGTACGCGGGCCTGCCCAGGATCGCGGTGGAGTGCAGGCTGGTCGAGGGCGCGCTGGCCGCCGAGGCGGGCGAGCCGGACCGGGCGCTGCGGCTGTTGCGCGAGCAGGAGGCCGCGGCCCCGCCGGTGGCGGCCACCGCGAGCGCGATCGTGGCCGGGGAACAGCTGCGCCGGGGTTCGGTGGCCGCGGCGGCGGAGAGTGTGGCCGGCGCGGTGGAAGTGTTGCGGCGCACCGGGATGTGGGTGTGGGCCAGCGAGATCACCCCGGTCGCGGTGGAGGTGCTGTGCGCGGCAGGCCGGTCCGGGGCCGCCCGGGAACTGCTGGCCGAGCACCGGCAGGGCATCGAAAAGCGGGACTGCCCGGCCTCGGCCGCCGCGCTGGAACTCGGCGAAGCGATCCTGCGCGGCCGGCAGTCCGAAGTGGACGGTGCGCTGGCCGGGTACCTGGCCGCCGAGGAGCTGTTCGCCGCGCTGCCCCGGCCGTACTGGCTGGCCCGAACCCGTTTGCTGGCTGGGGAATGCGCGGGCGACGCGGCCAGGGTGCGGGCGGCGGCCGAGGACTTCGCCGCGCTCGGAGCGACCCGCCGGGTGCGGCAGTGCGAGAAGGTGTTGCGGGACCTCGGCGGGACCGGCCGCAGGCGCGGGCGGCCCGGGTACGGCGACCGGCTCTCACCGAGGGAGCTGGAGACGGCGGAACTGGCCGCGCTCGGCCGGACCAACCGGCAGATCGCGGCCGCGCTGGAGCTGTCGGTGCGCACGGTGGAACAGCACGTCGCGCACGCGCTGCGCAAGCTCGACCTCAGCTCGCGGCACGAGCTGGCCAGGCTGTTCGGGGAACGGGGTGGGGCGCCGCGCCGCCCCACCCCGTGATCATCAGCTCGCCAGGGTGAGCCCCCACTTGCGCAGCGCCTCGTTGACCGGCTGGAAGATGGACTGGTTGCGCGCCCCGCCCGGGTAGCAGGAGGACAGCCCGCCGGAGTGCACCCCGATGGCCTTGTCCCCGGCCAGCCAGGCGCCGCCGGAGTCACCGGCGATGGAGCAGGCGGTGGTGAAGCTGAGGCCCTCGATGACCACCGTCGGGTAGACCACGCTCTGCCCGGTGGCGGTCACCCGGCCGCACTGCCACCGGGAGGCCACCCCGGAGTGGCAGACCGCCTGGTTGACCAGTGCCTCGGCCGTGCCGGACACGGTGACCGGGGCCGCGCCCCAGGTGTTGACCGAGGTGGTCACCGACCAGCCCGGCTCGGTCAGCGAGACCACGCCCATATCGCCTTCGCGGTTGAAGACGCTGCGGCTGCCGCCCACGTTGGAGGTGCCGACCCGCGGCCCGCCGTAGCTGGCGTAGGCGGGCTGGTCGCGGTCGTTGGTGCAGTGTCCGGCGGTGAGGAAGTGCTTGCCGCCCTGGGCATCGGTGGCCCCGAAGCCGACCGAGCAGTTGCCCTCGTAACCGGGGATCCAGGGATCGCCCGGCCGGATCCGGCCCTGCTGCGGCACCGGAGCCTCGGCCGACTCGCTGACCTGCGCGCCGAGCGCGCGAACCCGGTCCAGGAACGGCTGGGTGGCCGCGGTCCGCGCGGTGGTGTTGATCCGCACGACCACGGTGTTGGCCACCGGGTCCACGCCCCAGCCGGTCAGCCCGGCAACGCCCGGCGCGGCCAGCTCCCGCACCGACTCGTCCATCCGGTCCAGGTCCGCGGCACTCCGGCTGACGGTGACCGGCCGCGCGCCCGCGGCGCGGACCAGCGCGGCGGTGCGCTCCTCGGTGACCGCGACGCTCAGGCCGCCGGTCTGCTCGTCGAACCACTGGCCGGCAAGGCTTTGCCGCACCTCGGCGGGCAGTCGTTCGGCGATGCGCTGGGCCTCGGCCTGCTGGGTGAGTCTGGTCTGCGCCTGTGCCGGGGTCAGCTGGAGGTCCCTGGCCAGGGCCGCCACCATGCTCCCCTCGGCCTGGGCCGGAGCGGACGGGGTGGCCATGCCGATCATCAGTCCACAAAGGACAGTCATGGTACGCATGCCGTCACGCCTTCCGGTGAGTGATGCGGAGATCGTCCACGCCGGCCTCGATCAAGCTGCCGCCCGCGGCATCGGCGGCCTCGACCACCACACGGATCGTCTTGCCAGCGAAGGAAGATAGGTCCGCCTTGGCGCTCTGCCAGCTGGCCGCGGTGCCGGCGGTGCCGGTCTTCTGCTCGAACACCACACTGCCGCTGTCCCCGGCGAGCACCCTGATCCGCAGGTGGTCCGCACCGGCGGAGTTGGCCAGGTGACCGAGGAAGTACTGGCAGGACAACGTGATCCGGCCACCGGCGGGCAGCTGGATCGGCGCGGAGGTGAGGCTGCTGACCCCGCCGTCCAGATCGTTGTCACCGACCGCCGCGCCCGCGGCGGCCCCGGTGACCGCGGCCCGCGACCCGCTCGGCGTGCCGTCGGGCTGCATCACCAGCCCGGCGTGGCTGGTGCCCTGCGGGTCACCGACCTCGAACCGGCCCGCGGTGGCGGTGTCCGCGCCGCCCACGTTGCCGCTCCACCCGGTGGCCCGCTCGAAATCCTCGGTGTACACCGGGGTTTCCGGGCCGGGATCGGGATCGCTGCCGGAGACCGCCTTGAGCGCGTTCGCGATGCCCTCACCGAAGTGCGAGTTGCGCGCCGGGGTGCCGGTGCAGCGGCTGTCCCCGCTCGGGCACGGGGTGTCGATCGCCTGTGCCAGCAACAACTTCCGCAGCTCGTCCGGCCCGGCGCCGGGATGCGCGGAGGCCAGCAGCGCGGCCACACCCGCGGCGTGCGGCGAGGAGGCCGAGGTGCCGTGGAAGGTGGTGTAGCCGTTGTTCAGCCCGGTGGTGTTGATCATCGCGTAGCCGTCGCCGCCGGGCGCGGTCAGCTCCACGGTGTTCAGGCCGTAGTTGGAGTAGTAGGCCAGTTCCTTGCGGGTGTTGGCCGCGGTCACCGACACCGCGTTCGGCAGGTCGCCGGGCAGGAACAGCCCCTGCTCCTGGTCCAGGTTGGTGCTGTTGTTGCCCGCCGCCGCGACGGTCAGCGTGCCCTTGCTGTGGGCGTGGTCCACCGCCCGCCGGACCGCCTCGATCACCGCGTCCTGGTCGGGATTGGTGGTGTGGTTGAACATCCACGGGTCGACGTAGTAGCTGTGGTTGGTCACCCGGAATCCGCGCTCGGCCGACCACATCAGCCCGCAGACCACGTTCTCGGCGTACATGTAGCCGGTCGGCTCCATCACCTTGACCGAGGCCACCCGCACACCGGGCGCGACGCCCACCACGCCCTTGCCGTTCTTGGCCGCGGCGATGATCCCGGCCACCGAGGTGCCGTGCCCGGCGGCGGGGGCGTGCGCGTCCGGCTCCCAGGCCCCGGCGGCGGTGTTCGGCTTGCCGTACAGGCAGGACACCGAGTTGGCGGCATCGAAGTTCTCCCGCAGGTCCTCGTGGCCGCCCTGGACGCCGGTGTCCAGCACGCCGACGGTGACGGCGCGGCTGCCCGGGTTGACCGCCCAGGCCTGGTCCGCGCCCAGCTGCTTCATGTTCCACTCGGCCGCTTCGGCCGGCCGGCTGATCGCCGCGCCCAGCTGCGGTTCGAGGTACTTCCGCGCCGCGCCGCCACCGGCTGGCACGTCCGAGTCGCGGGTCTGACCGACCTTCTGCACGCCGCTGGCCGCACGCAGTTTCGCGGCGAAGTCAGTGTTCCCGGCGTGCGCGACCAGCACGCCGATCGGCGGGTACGAGTGCTGCACCCGCCCGCCGTTGGCCACCACCGCCTTGGCGACGTCCTCGGTGCCGCCCGGCGCGGTGAGCACCAGGTAGGCGCGCACCCCTTCCGGTGCGGCGGTGGCGGCCGGGGCGAGCGCGGGCAGGACCGCGGCCACGGCGAACAGTGTGAGCCCCAAGACGCAGGGATGTCTCATGCGAGCCCTCCTCAACAGGAACTGTGCGAGGAGGACCATCCCGGCCCTGGGGGCAGGCGTTCAATCAGCGGCGCTACCTACCGAATTCCGGCACTACGCAGGAAAACCCACCAGGTCCCGCTGACTCCGCGGGTTGATCTCGTAGTGGTCGTCGTACTGCCCGCTGAACCCGGTGACCAGCACCCACTGCCCCGGCGCGAACCCGCCAGGGTCGATGCCGGTCTGGGTGTTCACGAACACGGTCAGCTCACCGGAACCGTCGTCCACGAACAGCTTCGCGCCGTAGGGCGGGTCGTTGAGCACCGGCTTGGTGACCTTGGCCAGCACCCGCACCAGGCGGCCCTCGCTGGACTCGTCGACCTTCGCGGTGGCCCGCCACTCCGGCCGCACCGGCATGCCGGGACCGCCCACGGTGACCGCCTCCGGACCGGCCGGGACCACGGTGAGCAGGCCGGAGGCATCGGTCAGCACCCCGGTGGCGCGCACCCGGCGACCGGGGCGAACGTTTAGGTCGGCCTTGAGCTTGAGGTAGATGCCCGCGGTCCGGTCCTGGATGGCGAAACCCTTGTCGAAGAAGCTGGACTCGAACGCGCCGGAGGGGGTGGTCACGGTGCCGGCCACGGTCACCGTGCTGCCCAGCGGCAGCGCGCGGGCGGCGGCGATGGACCCGGACGGGGCGGCCTGCGCGGGGGCCGCGGTGAGGCCGAGGGCGAGCACGGCGACCGCCACCAGGCGCGGGAGCACACTCTTGCTGGACAGGGTGACCAACTCCTTTCAAGATTCGCCGCTCATCATGGCGCACTTCCCGGCCCCGGCTAGGATTCCCGGCGAGGGGGACCAAGCTGTGCGGATCTTCGGTCGGGACGAGTCGCTGCGCCTGCTCGCCGAGACCCGCGGCGGGCTGGTCCTGCTGCGCGCCGACCCCGGCATGGGCGTGAGCACGCTGCTGGAAGCCAGGGTCGCGGCGGCGCGGGCGGACGGGCTGCCGGTGCGCCGGATCCCGGTGCTGCCCACCGGCCGCACCCCGCTCTCCGGCGGCCTGCCGGACTGGCCGGAGCCCGGCGTGGTGGTGCTCGACGACCTGCACCGCGCCGACGACGCCACCCTGCTCGCCCTGCACGAGCTGGCCGACCGCGCGCCGCTCGTGCTCACCGGACGTCACCGCGGCGTCACCCCGGCCCGGTTCGCCGCGCTGGACCGGATCGGCCTGGTGCACGACCTGGAAGCCCTGGACGCCGACGCGGTGCGCGCCATGGCGGGCGACCACCCGCTGGCCGAGGCCGCGGGCGGCAACCCCTGGCTGCTGTCCCGGCTGGCCGCGCCGGACCGGGCCGAGCAGGTCACCGCCTGGGCCACCGAGCTGGCCTGGCCGGACGGCACCCTGCTGCGCTACGCCGCGCTGTTACCCGAACCGGTCACCGTGGACGAGCTGGCCGCGGTCACCGAGCTGACCGCCGCCGAGGTGCTCACCGGGCTGGGCAGGCTGCGCGGGCTGGGCCTGGTCACCGAGCGCGCCGGGCAGGTGCGGCTGCGGCAGCCGCTGGTGCGCGCCGACCTGGCCACCACCTCGGCCGGGCTGCGCGGGCAGGTGGCGCGGGCGCTGGCCAGGCGGGGCAGCGCGCCGGTCGCGGTGGCCGAGGCGCTGGCCGGGCTGCCGGTGACCACCTGGACGGTGTCCTGGCTCATCCGGCATGCCGACCAGCTGGCCGCCCGGCCCACCCCGGCGGTGGTCGAGCTGCTGCGCGAGGTGGTGGCCTGGCTGCCGCCGGGCGCGGCCAAGCTGCACCCGCTGCGCGCCGCGCTGGCCGAGGCGCTGCTGTGGTCGGGGCAGCTGGCCGAGGCCCGCCGGGTCGCCTCGGCCGGGCTGGTCACCAGGGTCGCGTTGCCGCTGCGGCAGCGGCTGCGGGCCACCCTGGCCAGGGTCGGGCTGGCCGAGCTGGACCCGGCCGCGGTGCTCGCCGCACTCGGCCCGGAACGCAGGGACGGGCAGCTGGCCGCGATCGAGGCCTTCGCCTGCCTGCTCGCCGGGGACCTGGCCGGGGCCGGGGCCGCCTTCCAGCACGCCGAGTCCACCGCGGCCGAGGACCCGGTGGTCGCGGTGGCGCTGCTGAACTTCCAGGCCATCGGCCGCCTGCTCACCCGCGACCTGGCCGGGGCGCTGGAGATCCTGGAGCAGGCCGAGGCATCCCTGGACATCGAGGTGGCCGATCCGGCGCAGTGGCTGCTCGGCCGCCTGGTCCGCGGCACCGTGGAGGACCTGCGGCAGGACCCCTCGGCGCTGGCCACCCTGGCGGCGGCCCGGCCGGTGGCCGCCACACTTGGCGCGGGCTACCTGGCCTGGCACCGCACCGCCTGGGCGCTGGCCGCGTTCAACCAGGGCCGCTGGGACGAGGCCCTCGCCGAGATCGAGGCGGCCCTGACCATGCCGGAGGAGGCCTACGGGATGGCCCGCCCGCTGCACGGCCTGGCCGCGATCATCCACATGCACCGCGGCGACCTGCCCGAGGCCCGCGAGCAGGTCCGGCGCTGCGAACAGGCCGAGTGCCGGGGCGTGGCGGTGTTCTACGAGCACAACTCGGTCACCGCCCGCGCCATGCTCGCCGACCTGGAAGGTGACTCCGAGCTGGCGCTCCAGCTGGTGCGCACACTGGCCGAGGGCGGCGTGGGCGTGCACCACGGGCACGCGGTCACCGGCGTCGGCGCGCGGGTGGTGCGGATCGCGGTCAACGCCGGTGACAAGGAGCTGGCCGCCCGGATCGTGGCCACCATGCAGCGCTGGACCAGCGACGACTCGGTCGGCCAGCGCGGCGTGCTGCTGTACTGCCAGGGCATGGTCGACGGCGATGTGGACCTGCTGCTGGCCGCGGCCAAGGAGCTGGCCGACGGCGGCTCCGCCATCGCCGCCGCCCGCGCCGGTGAGGACGCGGCCAGGGTGCTGGCGGCCTCCGGCGAGCCGGAGGCCGCCCGCGCCGCCTACCAGGAGGCGATCGCCCACTACACCGGCCTGGCCGCCACCGGCGACATCAACCGGGCCACCGCCGCCCTGCGCGCGCACGGCGTCCGCCGCGGCGCCACCGGCCCCCGGCGCAGGCCCAAACACGGCTGGGCGGCCCTCACCGACGCCGAGTACCGGGTGGCCGCCCTGCTCGCCGAGGGCCTCAGCAACCGCGAGGTCGCCGACCGCCTGGTCATCTCGGTGCGCACCGTGCACTCGCACGTCTCCCGGGTCCTGGCCAAGCTCGGCTACGCCACCAGGGTCGAGGTCGCCCTCGGCTTCAAACCGCGAGACTGATCAGCACACATACCGATGTTTTCCGGCGGCCGGGCTGCTGTGCTGGCGGCCTGACACCGCACGGGGTGGTGCGGGTCATCGAGGGGAAGTCGAAACATGCGAAAAACGATCCTGCTAGTCGTCGCGGCGCTGGCCGCGACCCTCGTCGGCGCTCCGGCGCAGGCGGCGCCCGCCTGGCGGCCGGGGTTCACCTCCGGCGACGGCATCGACGTGCTCAACGTCAACCACACCACGCCCCGCACCTCCGTGGTGAGCATCAACACCGGCGCGGTGGACAAGAACACCACGCACTTCCGGCAGTCGCACGACGTCATGGTCACCCTGCCCGAGGGCCACAACCCGAACCTGGCCTACCCGGTGCTCTACCTGTACCACGGCCGCGGCCAGGGTCCGGGCAACTGGCACCTGGAAGCCAACGTCGAGCAGATCACCGCCGGGTTCCCGTTCATCGTGGTCACCGCGGAGGCCGGCCGGGCCGGGTGGGCCACCAACTGGGTCAACCAGTCCGCAGGCGTCCAGCAGTGGGACACCTTCCACCTGGACCAGCTGATCCCGTTCATCGACCGCAACCTGCGCACCATCCGCGAGCGGGAAGGCCGCGCCATCGCGGGCTTCTCCATGGGCGCGTTCACCGCGATCCGGCACGCCGTGCACCGGCCGTGGCTGTTCCGCATGGTGGTCGGCCTCTCCGGCGGCTACAACCTGGAGGACCCGCGGATGCGTGCCGCGGTCACCGGTTCCCTGCCGCTGGAGGGCCTGCCCGCGGACGGCCCGTTCGGCGGACCGTTCGACGGCTCCTGGGGCTTCAACAACCCGTGGCACCGGGTGAACGCGCTGCGCGACATCCACACCGTGATCTACGGCGGCACCCAGCACCACGACCAGCTGGAGGCGCAGGCGCACCGGCTGACCTACGAGTTCCACCAGCACCTGCTGGCCAACGGCATCAACAACAGCTGGATGGTCGAGTACAACTGCGCGCACAACATCGTGTGCGCGGGTGAGCAGGGCCTGCGGCGCGAGCTGCCGGTCATGCGGGATGTGCTGTGGGGACCGAGGTAACCACTGCCCAGCCCGGCTGACCCCGGCACCGGACCGGGGTCAGCCGCGACCGGGCGCAGCCGTGGCCCCGGCTGCGCCCGGTTCGGTCAGCGTCTCCAGCCACCGCTCGTACTGCGGTGCCAGCGCGGCGATCCGTTGCGCCAGAACAGCATTCTCCCCGGTCACCACCGGGAGCTGAAGCCCGCCGACCCCGCGCGCCAGCTCCACGGCCGCCGTCGCCGCCCGCGTCATCCCCAGCAGGTCCAGGCAGGTCGCGGCATCCCCCAGCCGCCGCGCGCCGAGCCGGATCGCGAAGTGCGCCAACAGGTCCCGCACCTCCGGCGCCAGGCCCTGGCTCGCCAGCTCGGCCAGCCGCAGCAGCGCCGCCGACCCGCCCAGCGACCCCGGCGGCATCTCCACCTCTGCCCGGCCGCTCAGCCAGCGCACCGCCCGCGGCAGCGACTCCCGCAGCGCCACAACGGGATCCACCACCCGCTCCCGCACGAAGCCGGTCCGCATGCCGAACGGCGCGTCCACGTACTCCACCGCCTCCGCCCGCCAGGCGGCCAGGAACGCCTTGGTGGGCAAGGTCGCGTACGGGTGCCCGTGCGGATCGTGCAGCAGCACCTCCTCCTCGGTCGCGGCGAGCACCAGCACGTAGTGGTCGCCCCCGCCTGCCGTCTGGTAGGCCAGCAATCCCATGTCCACCGGCCCGGCCAGCACCGGTTTCCCGGCCGCCAGCAACCGGTCCAGCGCCTCCCGTTCGCTGCCGCCGCTGTGGTGTTCGCAGCGCCAGCCCAGCGCGGCCACGGCATCGGCCACGCCGAGCTCCGGATGCCAGCCGTACGGGTCGAAGTACGGCGTGCGCCCCGCCACCAGCTGCACCCCGAACGGCGCGCCGGTCAGCGTCTCGATCACCGCGGTCGGCGGGGCCTGGTCACCGAACATCATGGCCAGGCAGTGGGTGTAGCAGTAGGGGCCGGAGCCGAGGTAGGTCGTCATGGGCGCAGTACAGCGGCTGACACGGTGTCAGGGTCAACGCCAGCAACCCAAGTTGACTAACCCGGACTTAGTCAACTACGGTTGCTTGCATGCCCGAGGCGCAGATTCCCGTTCCCGAGTCCTCCGCCGACCGGCTGGCGGCCGTGGTGGCGTTGCGGCGCTTGGCCGATCAGCTGGAGGACGCCGCGGTCGAGCAGGCGATGCGCACGGGCTGGAGCTGGCCGCAGGTCGCCGAGGCACTCGGGGTCACGCGCCAGGCCGTCCACAAGAAGCACGCCAGGCGGCTCATCGCCGCGGGCGTCAGCCTGAGGAGACGCTGACGGTGAGCGCGATCGACCACTACCTCAACCGGATCATCGAACAGGGCGGCCGGCACGCCAAGGCCGAGGGTTCGGCCACCATCGAGGCCCAGCACCTGCTGCTGGCCATCGCCGCCGAGCCCGACCCCGGCGCCCAGGACGTGCTGGCCGAGGCCGGTCTGGACCAGGCCGCGATCCGGGCCGCGCTGGACCGCGAGTTCGAGCACAGCCTGAACGCGGCCGGGGTGTCCAGCACCGCCTTCGACCTGACCGCCAGCCCGGACCAGGAACGCCGCACCACCGTGGGCGCGTCGGCGAAGCTGGCCCTGGAGCGCGGTTTCGCCGGGGTCAGCCGCAAGAAGGACCTGCGCCCGGGACACCTGCTGCTCGGCGTGCTGGCGGCCGAGGTCGGCACTGTGCCGCGCGCGCTGGCCCTGGCCGGGATCAACCGCGCCGAGCTGGCCGAGCAGGTCCGCGGCCGCATCAGCTGACACCCGGGGAGGACTGCCATGCACACCACCACCGCACTCCAGCAGGTGCTGGACCGCGCCGTGTCCGAGGGCGGCGTGCCCGGCATCCTGGCCGAGACCCGCCGCCACGGCGGGGTCTGGTTCGGCACCGCGGGAGTTGCCGATACCAGCACTGGGGGTAAGCGCTTACCAGAGCACCGTTTCCGCATCGGCAGCACCACCAAGACCTTCGTCGCCACCGTGCTGCTGCAACTGGCCGCCGAGGGCCTGCTCGGCCTGGACGACACCGTCGAACGCTGGCTGCCGGGCCTGGTGCGCAACGGATCCGCGATCACCCTGCGCCAGTTGCTCAACCACACCAGCGGCGTGTTCAGCCACACCGACGACCAGCCCGCCCTGAGCGCCAAAGAGGGTTACACCCCAACGGAACTGGTCGCCGTCTCGATGGCGCACGCCCCGCTCTACTCCCCCGGCGCCGGCTGGAACTACAGCAACACCAACTACGTCCTGGCCGGGCTGGTCATCGAACAGGCCACCGGCCACACCCTTGCCGAACAGCTCACCAGCCGGATCACCGCCCCGCTGGCGCTGACCGGCACCTACCAGCCCAGCCCCGCCGACCACACCATCCGGGGCCCGCACTCCCGCCACTACACCAAACTGTTCCAGCCCGACCTTTCCGCGCCCACCCACGACGCCACCGAGCTGGACCACACCCCGTTCTGGGCCTCCGGCGACATGATCTCCACCGCCGCCGACCTGACCCGCTTCTTCCACGCCCTGCTCACCGGCGACCTGCTTCCGCCTGCCTGGCAACGGGAACTGCTCACCACGGTGCCCACCGAGAACTGGATCCCGCACGCCGCCTACGGCCTCGGCATCTCTTCGATCCAGCTGCCCGGCGGCACGGTGTGGGGCATGGGCGGCGCGATCTTCGGTTCCTGGTCCTACACCTACGGCAGCCGCGACGGCACGCACGTGGTCGCGGTCAACATCAACGGCGACTGGGCCAACACTGCCGACACCTCGCCGCTGAGCATCCTCACCGAGGCGATCTCGGCGGAGTTCCCCGCACCGAGTCCAGGCAGCACTGGATGAACTCCCGCACCACCGGATCCTCGTCCGCGGCAGGCGTCCACGCCACCCCGACCTCGCTGGGACTCACTCCGCTGACCGGCCGGTAGACCACCCCGGGCCGGGCATAGAACCGGGCATTGGACTCCGGCCCCAGCGCGATGCCGTAGCCGTTGGCGATCGCGGTCAGCCAGTCGTCCGGCTGGTCGGTCACCGCCCCGACGCGCACCGGATGCCCCTGCCGTTCCTCCGCCGCCAGCCAGTAGTCCCGCCAGCGACCGGTCTCCGCCGGCGCGGCCACGAACGGCTCGTCCAGCAGCTCCCGGAAGTCGATCACCTCCCGCCCGGCCAGCGGATGCCCGGCGGCCAGCGCGATCCAGCGCGGCTCGCTGAACAACACCGCCACCCGCAACGCCTCCTGCTCCGGCACCGGCAGCCGCAACAACGCGACATCGACCTCCCCGTCGGCCAGCCCGGCGGTCGGGTTGGACCAGGCGGCCTGCCGCATGTCCACCCGCCAGCCGGGCCTGCGCCTGCCGAACTCGGCGATGATCTCCTGGGTGGCCTCGTTGGCCGCACTGGCGATGAACCCCACCCGCAGCACCCTGGCCGCCCGACCCGCCGCGACCCTGGTCTCCCGCACCACCTCGTCCCACCCGGCCAGCACCGAGGGCACCCGCGCCGCCAGCGCCCGCCCGGCCTCGGTGAGCGCCATCCCGTTGCGCGAGCGGAGGAACAGCGGCGACCCGAGCTGCTCCTCCAGCCGCCGGACCTGCTTGGTCAGCGCGGGCTGCGAGACGAACAGCCGCTCCGCCGCCCGGCTGAGGCTGCCCAGCTCGGCCACGGCCGCGAAGTACCGCAGCAACCGGGTGTCCACATCCATTCCACAAGGTTATAGACGCAGGTATTGGACGCACACCCCCGCCACCCCCAAGGCTGAACCCATGTCCGTCGCCTACCTGCTGGTCACCCTCACCACCATCGCGCTCAACACCGCCGCCGCCCTCGCCGACTTCACCAAGGCCAAGTTCGTCCTGGCCAACTCCGCCGAGCTCAACCTCCCGGCCTCCTGGGTAGCGCCGCTCGGCGCACTCAAAGCCGCAGGCGCCGCCGGCCTGCTCCTCGGCCTGCTCGGCCACCACGCCATCGGCCTGGCCGCGGCCACCGGCCTGACCCTGTTCTTCCTGTGCGCCAACGCGATCCACCTGCGCGCCCGCGTCTACCACAACATCGCCGCCCCGCTCGCCTTCCTGGCCCTGGCCGCCGCCACCCTCACCCTGGACCTGCTCCGCTGACCCTCCGGGCGATCTTCCGGGCAGCCCCCGGTGCACCCCGCTGACAGCGGCACCGGACTCCAGCACAATCGGCCGCCCCGGCACACACGCGAGGAGGCTTCGTGGGGCGCCCGGAACACCCCGTCAACCCCACCGACGGCCCCCTCCCCGCCTTCGCCCACGACCTGCGCGCCCTGCGCGAAAAAGCAGGCAGCCGCAGCTACCGCACCCTGTCCCGCAAAGCGGGCTATTCGGCCTCGGCCCTGTCCGCGGCCGCCCGCGGCCTGGAACTACCCACCCTGGCCGTGACCCTGGCCTACGTCGGCGCCTGCAACGGCGACCCGATCGAGTGGACCCACCGCTGGCGGGAACTTTCCTCAAAACTCGCCACCACCACCGCACCCAGCCCCGCTGCCCCCGCACCCAACGCCGCCTCATCCACCGCCGCTCCCCCGCCCAACGCCGCCCACTCCACCGACTCCCCCACTCCTCCCCCGCACTCGTCCCTCCCCACCCCCGCCGCTCCTCCCGCGCGAAACCTCGCGCCCTCCCCC
>NZ_JAMHIV010000063.1 GCF_023897065.1 Crossiella sp. SN42 | reverse complement strand
AGCGAAAAATCCCGCGCGCGGAGCGCGCCAATGTCACAGGCCTGAAAACTCAGCCGTTTTCCGCGATGTCCGCCAGCACAGCAGCCAGGGTCCGGACCGGGACGCCGGTGCCGCCCTTGGGGGTGTAGCCGTGCGGGCCGCTGGAGTTGTAGGCCGGGCCCGCGATGTCCAGGTGGACCCACTGCACGCCCTCCGGCACGAACTCGCGCAGGAAGATGCCAGCGGTCAGCATGCCGCCCCAGCGGTGGCCGGAGACGTTGGCCAGGTCGGCCAGGCGGGAGTCCAGGTCGGCGCGGAGCTCCTCCGGCAGGGGCATGGCCCAGCCGCCCTCGCCGGTGGCGCGGGCGATGCTTGCCACCCGGTCGCGGAACTCGTCGCTGCCCATGATGCCCGCGGTGCGCCTGCCCAGGGCGACCACCTGGGCGCCGGTCAGGGTGGAGGTCTCGATCAGGTAGTCCGGGTTGTCCTCGCCGGCCCGCACGATGGCGTCGGCCAGGATGAGGCGGCCCTCGGCGTCGGTGTTGAGCACCTCGACGGTCTTGCCGCCGTACATGGTCAGCACGTCGCCGGGGCGGTAGGCGGTGCCGGAGGGCATGTTCTCCGCCATCGGCACGGTCGCGGTGACCTCCAGCGGGTACTTCAGCTTGGCCGCCAGCACCACGGTGGCCACCACCGCGGCCGCACCGCCCATGTCCATGGTCATCTCGTCCATGCCGGGCGCGGGCTTGATCGAGATGCCGCCGGTGTCGAAGGTGATGCCCTTGCCGATCAGGGCGACCTTCTTCTTCGCCCTCGGGCCCTTGTAGCTCAGCCGCACCAGCCGCGGCGGGCGGGAGGAGCCGCCGCCGACGCCGAGCACGCCGCCGAAGCCGCCCTTGCGCAGCGCCTTCTCGTCCAGCACCTCGACGGTCAGGCCGACGGCCTCGCCGAGCTGGACCGCGCGCTCGGCGAAGGAGGCCGGGTACAGGTCGTTGGGCGGGGTGTTGACGAAGTCGCGGGCGGTGGTGACCGCCTCGGCGATCGCGGTGTTGGCCTTGAGCACGGCCTTGGCGTGCTTGTCCTTGGCGTCGGCGACCACGAAGTCGGCCTTGGCCAGCGGCGCCTTGCCCGCGTCGGACTTGTAGCCGGTGAAGGCGTACGCGCCGAGCACGACACCCTCCACCGCGGCGCCGAGGTCCACAGTGGACAGCGTCACGGTCGCCTTGGTCACCCCGGCCAGCGCGCGGGCGGCCACCCCGGCGGCCCTGCGGACCTGCTCGCTGCTCGGGCCGTCCTGCCCGGCGGCGATCGCGCCGAGGCCGACCGCGACCACCAGCGGGGCGGTCAGCGCGCCGCGTGCGGGCAGCTTGACGATCTCGTCGGCCTTGCCGGTGGCGCCGAGGGTGCTCAGCAGGGTGCTCAGCTCGCCGTCGAACGCGGCGTCGACCTGCTCGGCGCCCGGCGCGAGGAGCACGCCGTCGGATCCCTGGACGGTGCCGATGACCACCGCGTCGGTGGCGACGGATTTGGGATCGCTGTCGATCAGCGCAAGCTTGGGCGCGGTCACGTGTGCTCCTTAATCCCGTCCCGCCCGAGCTGCGCGTGTCGAGGTCGGCGACGGCGTGTGTTCGTCGTTGTCGCGGCAAGCGGTTTCTTGGCCGCCGGCCCGGTGTTGTTCCCTGGGTCAGTGTTGCCGAAGGCTAATCCGAGTGGGCTATCCGCCCCCACGGCGGCTATCGCTCTTTAATACAGTCCGAATACTGTGTGTCGGTGGCATTGGACGTACAGCGAGCATCGCAGGCCGGATCCGGTCACGCGGTCGGCGTGCCCGACCTGGTGGTGCTCGGCCTCGGCGGCATGCTCGGCGCGGGCGCCTTCGTGGGGCTGGCCCCGGCTGCCGAGGCGGCCGGCCGCTGGCTGCTGGTCGGCGTGCTGCTCGCGGCGCTGGCGGCATTGTGCAGTGCCTTCTCCACTTCTGACCAGTCCGCGGCCTATGTGGGCTACGGCAGCGGTTATGCCTGCACCAAGGAGCACCTGGGCCGCTGGCCGGGCAGGCTGGCCGGCACCGGGCTGCTGGTCGGCAAGCTCGCCTCGCTGGCCGCGGTGGCCGGGGCCTTCGGCGTGTACCTGATGCCCGCGCGGCCCTGGGTGGCCGCGGTGACGGTGATCGTGCTGGCCGCGGCGCTCGGCTCGGCGAACCTGACCACCCCGCGCTGGGTGAGCTGGGCGGTCACCGGGTTCGTGGTCGCGGTGCTGGTCGTGGTGATCATCGTCTGCTTCACCGTGCCGCCACCCGAACAGGTGGTTCCGGTGAGCGGTCAGCCGGGCGCGGACAACCCCCGGATGCTGCTCACCGCGGGCTCGGTGGTGTTCTTCGGGCTGATCGGGTTCGAGCGGATCACCTCGCCCGCGGACGGCCGCGCCTACCCGCAGCGCAAGGTGCGCCTGGCCATCCCGTTCGTGATCGGCCTCGGCGCGCTGCTCTACCTGCTGCTCGGCTGGGCGACGCTGCGCCAGCTCGGCTCGGCCCGGCTGGCCCTTTCGCCCGCCCCGCTGCGGGACGCGGTGGTGGCCGCCGACGGCGCGGTCCTGCTGCCGCTGATCAGCGCGGCCGCCGCGGTGGCACTGGGCGCGATGGCGGTGATCGTCAGCGTGGACCTGCGCCGCGCGCTGGTCTCGCTGTCCAGGAACCGCGAGCTACCGCTGGGCCTGAGCAAGTCGCCGTGGCGGGCCCAGCTGCTGGCCGCCGCGGGCGCGAGCGGGCTGGTGCTGCTGCTCAGCCCGGAGCTCGCGCTGCAGTTCGCGGCCTGCTGCCTGCTCACCTACTACGCCTTCACCAACGCCGCGGCCCGGCTGCTGCTGGCCGAGGACCGCACCTGGCCGATGCGCACCGCCTGCCTCGGCCTCGGCCTGTCCGTGGTGCTGCTGATGAGCCTGCCACCAGTGCTGTTGCTGGCGACGCTGGTCACGGTCGTGGCTGGATCCTGCGTCGCCGCCATGATCACCGGGCAATGGCGGTAACTTCCCCCCTTGTGACTGACACCCCGTTGCGCACCAGCCCCCTGCACGAGTCACACCGTGCCCTCGGCGCCACCTTCGCGCCGTTCGGCGGCTGGGAGATGCCGATCCAGTACACCGACGGCGGCGTGGTCGCCGAGCACACCGCGGTGCGCGAGGCGGTCGGCGTCTTCGACGTCTCGCACCTGGGCAAGGCCCTGGTCGCCGGTCCCGGCGCGGCCGAGTTCGTCAACGCCAGCCTGTCCAACGACCTGAACCGGATCGCGCCCGGCAAGGCTCAGTACACGCTGTGCTGCACCGAGTCCGGCGGCGTGGTGGACGACCTGATCGCCTACCTGGTCTCGCCGGAGGAGGTGTTCCTGGTCCCGAACGCGGCCAACACCGCCAAGGTGGTCGAGCTGCTGGTGGCCGCCGCGCCCGAGGGCGTCACGGTGACCGGCCAGCACGACGGCTTCGCGGTGCTCGCGGTGCAGGGCCCGAAGTCCGCCGAGGTGCTCGCCGAGCTCGGCCTGCCCAGCGACATGGACTACATGGCATTCGCCGACGCGGACTGGAACGGCAGCACGGTCCGGATCTGCCGCACCGGCTACACCGGCGAGCACGGCTACGAGCTCATCCCGGCCTGGGACGACGCCCCCGCGCTGTGGACGAGGCTGCTGGAGGTCGCGGCCAAGCACGGCGGCCGGGCCTGTGGCCTGGGCGCCAGGGACACCCTGCGCACCGAGATGGGCTACCCGCTGCACGGCCAGGACCTGTCCCTGGAGATCAGCCCGGTGCAGGCCGGTTCCGGCTGGGCGGTGGGCTGGAAGAAGCCCGCGTTCTGGGGTCGCGAGGCGCTGACCGCCGAGCGCGCCAACGGCCCGGCCCGCAAGCTGTTCGGCCTGCGCGCGCTGGACCGGGGCGTGCCCAGGGCCGGGATGACCGTGCTCAGCGGCGGCGCGAAGGTCGGCGAGACCACCTCCGGCACGTTCTCCCCGACCCTGAAGACCGGCATCGCGCTGGCCCTGCTGGACACCTCGGCCGGACTGGAGCCCGGCGCCGAGGTCACCCTGGACGTCCGGGGCCGCTCGCTGCGCTGCGAGGTCGTGAAGCCCCCGTTCGTGGACTCGCACGTCCGGTGACCCGCACCCAGCCGCCACCCGAGTCGGTGACCATGCCCTGGCAGCCCGGCGACGAGGTCCTCTACCGCTTCCGCCGCCTGGACGGCAGCCTCGGCTCGGTCACCCCGGCCAGGGTGCTCAGCGACGACGGCGCCCAGCTGATCTGCTGGATCCCGGACGGCACCAGGGTCCGCGCGACCCGGCTGGCCGACGGCCGCCACCAGCGCGAGGCCCCGCTGTCCGAGCGTTTCCGGATCCCCCGGATCCCGGTGCTCTCCAGCTGGCACGGCCACTCCAACCTGCGCCTGGTGGACGAGCACGCCTGGTCCAGCGTCTGGTGGTTCTTCAACGCCGACGGCACCTTCCGGCACTGGTACGTCAACCTGGAACTGCCGATGGGCCGCGGCGCGGACTACGTGGACCGGGTGGACGGGGTGCTCGACGTGGTGGTCGAGCCGGACCTGACCTGGTGCTGGAAGGACGAGGACGAGGCGGAGGAGGCGGTCGCCGCCGGGCTGTTCAGCGTGGCCCAGATGGGCAGGCTGCGGGCCGAGGGCGAGCGGATGATCGCGCTGGCCGAACAGGGCGCGTTCCCCTTCGACGGCAGCTGGTGCGACTTCACCCCGGGCGCGGGGTGGCCGGCACCGGTGCTGCCCGCGGACCTCGCCGAGGGCCTGCCCGCGGTGTGAGACGTCGGTCCGCCCGGCCGGAATGGCCGGGCGGACTGAACAGTAGGTCGTCCGACCATTGGGATGACGATGGTCGGGGGCAACACGAAGTACTACGCTGCTGCCATGACGTCAACGGTGTCGTTCACCCGTAGCCTGAACCCCCAGCCCGCGTCGGGGGAGCGGCGGGCCGAGATCCTGGCCAAGCCCGGTTTCGGTCAGTACTTCACCGACCACATGGTCACCATCCGCTGGAACCCCGAGCAGGGCTGGCACGACGCGGCGGTGGTGCCCTACGGCAGCATCCCGCTCGACCCGGCGGCCATGGTGCTGCACTACGGGCAGGCGATCTTCGAGGGCCTCAAGGCCTACCGCCAGCCGGACGGCTCGATCGCCTCGTTCCGGCCGGAGGCCAACGCGGCCCGGCTGCGCGCCTCGGCGCAGCGGCTGGCCATGCCGGAGCTGCCGGACGAGCTGTTCCTCGGCTCGGTGCGCGAGCTGCTCGACGTCGACAAGGCATGGGTGCCCGCGGCGGAGGACGAGTCGCTGTACCTGCGGCCGTTCCTGTTCGCCACCGAGGCGGGTCTCGGTGTGCGCCCGGCCAAGGAGTACCTGTACGTGCTGATCGCCTCCCCGGCGGGCGCCTACTTCGCCGGTGGGGTCCGGCCGGTGAGCGTGTGGCTGTGCACCGAGTACGTGCGCGCCTCGCCCGGCGGCACCGGCGCGGCCAAGTTCGCGGGCAACTACGCCGCCTCGCTGCTCGCCCAGGCCCAGGCCGCGGAGCAGGGCTGCGACCAGGTGGTGTGGCTGGACGCGGTGGAGCGCCGGTGGGTGGAGGAGATGGGCGGGATGAACCTGTTCTTCGTCCTCGGCGAGGGCGAGAACGCCCGCGTGGTCACCCCGGAGCTCAGCGGCGCGCTGCTGCCCGGCATCACCCGCAACTCGCTGCTGACCCTGGCGGCTGACCTGGGTTACGCGGTGGAGGAGCGGCGGTTCTCCACCGAGGAGTGGGAGAAGAAGGTCGACTCCGGCGAGCTGACCGAGGTCTTCGCCTGCGGCACCGCCGCGGTGATCACGCCGGTCGGCCGGGTCAAGCACGCCGGTGGCGAGTTCCTGGTCAACGGGGGCGAGCCGGGCGAGCTGACCATGAAGCTGCGGGCCGCGCTGACCGGCATCCAGACCGGTGGCGCCGACCCGCACGGCTGGATGACCAAGCTCGGCTAACCGCGGACGATCTCCCTGGTGAGCGCGAGGAACTCGGCCAGCCGCGGGTGCCGGTGCTCGGCTGGCCAGGCCAGGTGCACCGTCACCGGCGGCACCCCGGACAGCGGCAGGTAGGCCACGCCCGCGTGCATGTGGTGGTGCCGGGTGCCGTCCGCGGTGACGCCGACGGCCCGGCCGGCCGCGATCACGGTGAGCCACTCGTCCACGTTGTGCACCCGCACGGTCTCCCCTGGCGGCGCGTCCGGCGGCCACAGCTCGGGGGTGGTGGTACCGGAGAGCTCGTTGCGCGCCAGCGGCAGTCCGCTCAGCTCGCGCAGGGTCAGCTCGGTCCGGGTGGCCAGCGGGTGGTCGGCGGCCACCGCGGCGAAGCGGGCCTCGGTGTAGAGCGCGGTGCTGTCCAGCCGCGGGTCGTCGAGCTGGTGCCGCAGCAGGGCCACGTCCACCTCGCCCCGGCTCAGCCCGGCGGTCCGCTCGTCGAACCGCCGGATCTCCAGTGGCACCTCGGGCCGCCGCTCCCGCCAGGCGCGCAGGATCCCGGTGGTGTGCGGCCCGGCCGCGGCCCAGGCGTAACCGAGGCGCAGCGGCGGTTCCGGCCCGGGGTCGAGGGCGGCGGCCACCGCGGCGAGCACCGCGCGGGCCTTGTCCGCGAAGGCCTCCCCGTCGGCGGTCAGCCGCAGGTGCCGGGTGGAGCGGTCCACCAGCCGCCGGCCGAGTCGCTGCTCCAGCTGGCCGAGGGTGCGCGAGACCGCGGGCTGGGTGAGGTGCAGCCGCGCGGCGGCCGCGGTCACCGAGCCCTCCTCCGCGACGGCCAGGAAGCACCGGAAGTGGCGCAGCTCGACATCCATTACCGCCAAGCATAACCGCTGCGTGATAAGCATTTCCGGGTTCGTCGTCGGCTACCTAGGCTCAGGGCCGTGACCGCGACCCTCGCCCCGGCCGACCAGCTCGGCGCCCGCCTGCACGGGGTGGCGCTGATCCTGGTCGGGATGAGTTCGGTGCAGTTCTCCGCCGCGCTGGCGGTGAGCCTGTACCCGGCGCTGGGCCCGCTCGGCGTGGTCACCCTCCGCCTGGCCGGCGCGGCGGTGCTGCTGCTGGTCCTGGCCCGCCCGGCGCTGCGCGGCCGCTCCCGCCGCGACTGGCGGACCATCATCCTGTTCGGCCTGGTGATGGCCGTGATGAACGTCTGCGTCTACCTGTCCATCCAGCGCCTGCCGCTGGGCGCGGCGATCACCTTCGAGTTCCTCGGCCCGCTGACCCTGGCCCTCGCCCTGTCCCGCCGCAAGCTCGACTTCCTCTGGGCCGCCCTGGCCGGCGCCGGCGTCCTGCTGCTGGGCAGCGGCCTGAGCGGCGCGGACGCGGTCGGCGTGCTGTTCGCACTGGCCGGCGCGGCCTGCTGGGCGGCCTACATCCTGCTCACCCGCCACCTGGGCCAGGCCTTCAGTGGCATGGAGGGCCTGGCGCTGGGCGCGGCGGTGGGCGCGATCGCGGTGCTGCCACTGGGGATCAGCGCGGCCGGGGCGGAGCTGGTGCGGCCGGGGAACCTGGCGCTGGGCCTGCTGGTGGGGCTGCTGGCCTCGGCGGTGCCGTACTCGATGGACCTGCTCGCGCTGCGCAGGCTGCCCGCCGGGGCGTTCGGGATCATGATGAGCCTGAACCCGGCGCTGGCCGCGCTGGCCGGGTTCCTGGTGCTGGGGCAGGAGCTGGGCTGGTGGCAGCTGGCCGCGATCGGGCTGGTGGTGCTGGCCAGCGCGGGCGCGACCGCCGCTAGTGGAACGAAGCCAGCGCCAGCACGAGCAACACGGTGATCTCCGCCGCCGCACCCAGCACGTCCCCGGTGACCCCGCCAAAACGCGTCCGCACGTGCCGCACCAGCAGCAGCACCACGCCCACCGACAGCAGCACCCCGATCGGCCCGAGCCAGGGCCGGTCGTAGGTGGCGGCCGCGGCGGCCACGGTGAGGAAGGCGGTCCAGGCGATCGGCACCGCGACCGGCTGGGAGCCCGCCACCAGCGCCCCCAGGCCCTCGGGCCGGGCGGCGGGCACGCCGTGGCGGCAGCACCAGGCGAAGGCGGCACGGCCGGCGGCCAGCGCGACCACTACCGCGCCCCAGCGCCCGGCCCCGGCGATCGCGGCCAGGCTCACCGCCTGCGCGCCCAGCACCACGACCAGGGTTACCACGGCGAACGGGCCCGCGGAGCCGTCGCGCATGACCGCGAGGGCGCGCTCGGGCGGGCCGTAGCAGCCGAGGCCGTCGGCGGTGTCGGCCAGGCCGTCCAGGTGCATGCCGCGGGTAGCCAGCGCGAGCAGGCCGACCACCAGCAGCCCTGCCAGCAGACCGGGGGCGCCCAGCCAGGTCAGGGCGAACAGGACCGCGGTGGCCGCCACGCCGAGCAGCAGACCAGCGAAGGGGGCCAGCGCGATCGCGGTGCGGGCCACGGCGGCGTCGACCGGGCCGGTGCGCACCGGCAGCACGGTGAGCCAGGACAACGCCAGGCGGAGGCCGGAGGTCACCGGGCAGCGCCGGGGTCTGGCGGCCCGGGGCGGCCGGGCACGGCGGTGTGGCTGGACGGCCCGGGGCGGCCGGGTCCCGTGGTGCGGCCGGGTGTCACAGGTCTTCCGGCGGGGCGACCGTGATGACGGGGGCGGCCGGGGGTGCGGCGCGGTAGGAGGTGTCGGCCGGGTTGTCGCGGGGCTCGTCGGCCGCCTGGGTGGCGGTGTGGCCGTGCCCGTAGCCGTAGCTGGCCGCGCTGGTCTCCGGCGTGCCCTCGCTGGCCGCCTCGGCGACCGTGGCGGCCAGGCCGGCGGCGGTGGCGGCCACCGCTTCGACCGCGGGCGGGGTGAGCGGGGTGTCGCTCGGGCCGGAGATGCCCGCTTCCTCGAAGGTGGCCATGTCGGCCAGCACGCGGCCGGCCATCACCAGCAGCGGCAGCGCGGCGACCGCGCCGGAGCCTTCGCCGAGGCGGAGCTTGAACTCCAGCAGCGGGGTGAGGTCCAGGTGTTCGAGCACGATCGAGTGGGCCGGTTCGACCGAGCGGTGGGCCGCCTGCCACCACTCGCGGGCGCCGGGGGCCAGTTCCTCGGCCACCATCGCGGCCGCGCCGACCACCACGCCGTCCAGCAGCACCGGGGTCTGCCGGATCGCCGCCTGGGCCAGGAAACCGGCCATCGCGGCGATGTCCGCGCCCGCGCTGGTGCGCAGCAGGCCGATCGGGTCGGCGCTGACCGGGCGGGCGCGGCGCAGCGCGTCCCGGATGGCGGCGGTCTTGCGCATCCAGCCGTGGTCGTCGATGCCGGTGCCACGGCCGACCACGGCCACCGGTTCGCTGCCGGTCAGCGCGGCGATCAGCACCGCGGCGGGGGTGGTGTTGCCGATGCCCATGTCGCCCGCGATGAGCAGGTCCGCGCCCCGGTCCACCTCCTCGTCCGCGATCGCCCGGCCCGCGGCCAGCGCGGCCACCACCTCGGCGCTGCTGAGCGCGTCCTCGCGGTCGATGACCCCGGAGGAGCGGCGGATCTTGTGCCCGGACACCGACTCCGCGGTGTCGGCGTCCACCGACAGGTCCTCCACCCGGACGGTCGCGCCCGCGGTCTCGGCGAGCACGTTCACCGCGGCGGTGCCGGCCAGGAAGCCGCCGACCATCTGCGCGGTGACCTCACTCGGGTAGGCCGAGACGCCGTGCCGGGCGATGCCGTGGTCCCCGGCGAAGACGACCACCCTCGGCCGGGTCAGCGGCCGCGGCGGGCACTCGCCCTGGCAGGCCGCCAGCCACACGCCGAGCTGCTCCAGCCTGCCCAGCGAACCGGCGGGCTTGGTCAGCTGCGCCTGGCGCGCCTCGGCTTCGCGGCGGGCCTGCGCGTCCGGCGGCGCCACCGGCGGGAACTGGACAACCTCGTCCACAGGGGAAACCTCCGTCAGCGCAGCTTCAGCGGGACACCGGCGACGAGCAGCACAACCTCGTCGCACACCTCGGCGAGCCGGGCGTTCAACCTGCCCAGCTCGTCACGGAAGAGCCTGCCAGAACGGGTCGCGGGCACAACGCCGAGGCCGACCTCCGCGGACACCAGCACCACCGGCGCGGCGCACCCGGCCACCGCCGCGCGCAGCGCCTCGCCCCGCGCCCGCACCGGTTCCAGCGACTCCGGACCGCCCTCCCAGGCCCCCGCCTCGTCCAGCAGACCGGTCAGCCAGGTGGCCAGGTCGTCCACCAGGATCGGCGGATCCCCTTGCGCGGCTTGGGAAAGTAGCTCCGGCAGCGGCTCGCCGCACTCCACCGTGCGCCAGCTCGCCGGGCGGCGGCGGACGTGCTCGGCGATGCGGGCCTCCCAGTCCGCGTCGGCCGGATCGCGGCGGGCGGTGGCCACGTAGGTGGCGGCCGCGGCGGGCAGCAGTCCTTCGGCGTGCGCGGACTTGCCGGAGCGCGCGCCGCCCAGCACCAGCGTGCGTCGCGTCACTGCTCGCTCCTCCTGCTCCGGCCTCGGCGATCACGTTACCGTTGCCGCATGGCGTACCGGTGGCGTTACGAGGACTCGGCTGGCAGCGCGGTGGACGGACCGGCGCTGGAGTTCGCCGACCAGGACGAGGCCGAGGCCTGGTTCAGCGCGGAGTGGGCCGAGCTGGCCGAGGCCGGCATCGAGCAGGTCCGGCTCTTCGACGGCGAGGACGAGGTCTACGGGCCGATGAGCCTGCGCCCAGCCGACTAGCCGGGCGCAGACCCACGCGGCTAGGCGACGGCGGTGCGCCGCGGGTCGGTCTCCACGAACCCGTCCAGCACCTCGTCGATCTTCTTCAGCAGCTCCGGCTCCAGGGTGACCCCGGCCGCCTTGACGTTCTCCTCGACCTGCTCCGGCCGGGTCGCGCCGATGATCGCGGAGGCCACGTTCGGGTTCTGCAGCACCCAGGCCACCGCCAGCTGCGCCATGCTCAGCCCGGCCTCGGCCGCCAGCGGCCGCAGGTTCTGCACCGCGGTGAGCAGGTCATCGCGCAGGAACCGGCTGACAAAGCCGCCGCCGCGCTCGTCGGTGGCCCGCGAGCCAGCGGGCGGGGCCGCGCCCGGCTGGTACTTGCCGGTGAGCACGCCCTGCGCGATCGGCGACCAGACGATCTGGCTGATGCCCTCCCGCTCGGAGGCCGGCACCACCTGGGACTCGATCACCCGCCACAGCATCGAGTACTGCGGCTGGTTGGACACGAACGGCACGTGCAGCTCACGGGCCAGCGCCGCGCCGCGGCTGATCTGCTCGGCGTTCCACTCCGAGACCCCGATGTAGAGCACCTTGCCCTGCCGCACCAGGTCGGCGAAGGCCAGCATGGTCTCCTCCAGCGGCACCGTGGTGTCGAACCGGTGCGCCTGGTAGAGGTCCAGGTAGTCGGTGCCCAGCCGCTTCAGCGAACCGTGCGCCGCCTCCATGATGTGCTTGCGGCCCAGGCCCTTGTCGTTGGGCCCGCCGGGACCGGTCGGCCAGAAGACCTTGGTGAAGATCTCCAGGCTCTCCCGCCGCTGCCCGGCCAGCGCCCGGCCCAGCACCGACTCCGCGGCCGTGTTGGCGTAGACGTCGGCGGTGTCGAAGGTGGTGATGCCCGCGTCGAGCGCGGCCCGCACACACGCGTGCGCCTGCTCCTCCTCGACCTGGGAACCGTGGGTGATCCAGTTACCGTACGAGATCTCGCTGACCGACAGGCCACTGCGACCAAGGCGTCGAAACTCCATGCAAACGATCCTAGTTGCGGTTCGTTTGCCCCGCTAACAAGTTGCTGTCACATTGGCGCGCTCCGCGCGCGGGATTTTTCGCTCTTCAGTCACCTCGTCGTGCATCCGCCGCACGCGAAGCAAGCTTCGGATGCGTCGGACGCACGACAAGGCGACGCGAAAAATCAACCCCACCGCGAGGTCAAGAGCCCGCCGTGTCGCTGGCGCGCCACGCCTCTTTCGCTGGCCGTGGCTGACCGGTCAGACCGCGGCGCCGGGCTTCACCCTGGGCTTGGGCATGCGGAGCTTGCGGATCTGGGTGGCCCTGGTGAAGGCGTACCAGCCAAGGCCGAAGCCACGGCTGGTGTCCTGCGGGAAGCGCTCGCGGACCTTCCTGGTCACCAGGCGGCCCAGCACCACGCCTTCGATGATCATCGACAGCAGCATGAACATGCAGAACAGGCTGGCGTACTGCTTGATCATCGGGGATGGGGTGAGGATGGAGACGAAGACGATGATGGCCAGCGGCATGAACAGGCCCATCAGGTTCCGCCGCGAGTCCACCAGGTCCCGCACGTACGCCCTGGCCGGGCCGCGGTCGCGCGGCATCAGGTAGGCGTCGTCGCCTGCGTTCATCCGCTCGCGGCGGATGGCCGCGGCCTTGCGCCGCTCCTCCTTGTTGCCCTTGGCGCGGCGCAGTGCCTCGCGCTGGGTGCGCGGCGGCGGCGGGACCGGTCCGCGCTTGCGCACCTCGGCCTCACGGCGCTTGGGCGTCGCCCGGCCCTTGCCCGGCGTGCGCGCCTTCTCGCCCTCGATGGGCTCGGCGATCTCGGCCGAGGACGCCTGCTCTTCGGGCGCCGTGGCTGACTCGGTGCTGTTGCGACGGAGGAACCTCACGCAAACAGGGTAGGGCAGGGGCAAAACGGGCCGAGTACCGTCCGCCGTTATGACGGACAACTCAGGGCGAGTGGTGCTCATCGCCCCTGACTGTTTCGGCGGGACCCTCACCGCGAACGAGGCGGCCGAGGCCATCGCCGAGGGGTGGCGGCGGGGTTCGCCCGCCGACCGGCTCCTCCTTCGTCCGCTCGCCGACGGCGGCCCCGGTTTTGTGGACGTGCTGCACACCGCCCTCGGGGGCGAGCTGCACACGGTCGAGGTCACCGGGCCGCGCGGCGAGCCGGTCACCGCCGTGTGGCTGGCGCACGACGGCACCGCCTACATCGAGTCCGCCCAGGCAGCGGGACTGCACCTGGTCCCCAAGGCCGAACGTGCGGCAGGCGCGGCCACCACCCGTGGGGTGGGTGAGCTGCTGCTGGAGGCGGTGCGCGCCGGGATGCGCACCGCGGTGGTCGGGCTGGGCGGCTCGGCCACCACCGACGGCGGCGCCGGCCTGTTCGCCGCGCTGGGCGCCGGGCCGGTGGACGCGCTGGGTTCGCCGCTGCCCGACGGCGGCGCGGCGCTGGCGGACTGCGCGGGGCTGGCCGGTCGGCCGGACCTGGGCGAACTGCGGCTGGTCGCCGCCTCCGACGTGGACAACCCGCTGCTCGGCCCGACCGGCGCGGCGCACGTCTTCGGCCCGCAGAAGGGCGCGGACGCTGACCAGGTCGAGCAACTGGACCGGGCGCTGACCCGCTGGTCGGAGGTGCTGCTGGAGGAGCTGGGCGCCGACGTCGCCGGTCTGGCCGGCGCGGGCGCGGCGGGCGGGCTGGGCGGCGCGCTGCTGGCGCTGGGCGCGACCGTGGACTCCGGCGCGGACCTGGTCCGGCGGCTCAGCCAGCTGGACGAGGCGCTGGACTCCGCGGGGCTGGTGCTCACCGGCGAGGGCAGCTTCGACTGGCAGTCCCTGCGCGGCAAGCTGGTCAGCCGGGTGGCCGCGGGCGCGGCCGAGCGCGGGGTGCCCTGCCTGGTGCTCGCCGGTCAGGTGAGCGTGGGCCGCCGCGAGGCCGGCGCGGCCGGGGTCGAGGAGTCGTACTCGGTCACCGAGCACGTCGGTTCGGTGGCCAAGGCGATGGCCGAACCGGCCGCTGGGTTGAGCGGTCTGGCCGAACGCGTGGCCGCTCAGTGGCGGAGCCCACAGAACTAACGCGGAGATATTGCTGTGCGACCATAGGAGTACGGGAACATCCCGGCTCAGGGCTGCGTTGCAGCTACGGTACGGGCCCGAGCGCCGACCTCGTAGGGAGAACCATGACCGCCGAGAACACCACGGCGACCGAAGCGCAGACGCACGGCGTCACGCTGACCGACGCCGCTGCCAGCAAGGCGAAGGCGCTGCTCGACCAGGAGGGTCGAGACGACATGCACCTGCGCATCGCCGTCCAGCCCGGTGGCTGTGCCGGCCTGCGCTACCAGCTGTTCTTCGACGAGCGGACCCTCGATGGGGACGCCTTCCGTGACTTCGGCGGCCTCAAGGTCGCGGTGGACCGGATGAGCGTGCCCTACGTGGAAGGCGCCGTGATCGACTTCGTCGACACCATCGAGAAGCAGGGCTTCACCATCGACAACCCCAACGCCGGTGGCTCCTGCGCCTGTGGTGATTCATTCCACTAGTTCTGCTGGTAGCCCAGGGCGCGAAAAACGGGACCGCGGAGTTCTCCGCGGTCCTTTTTCGTGCCCGCGGGCTCAGGCGCCGTAGTCGTCCATATCGCGGACCTGCGCCGTGCACACCTCGTTGACCTGCCACGATGCCTGGTTCCGCGGCAGTGGCAGCAGGTGCTCCGCCGGGCGCAGGGCGGGCGGAATCTCGGCGCAGTCGTGGATCAGCTCGGCCAGGGTGCTGGCGTCCGGAATCGTCACATCGAGGACGTTAGGACCGCTGATTGATGTGCGACAGCCTTACCACCAAGTAGTCTTCGGCTCCGGCCGTCTGCGACCGGAATGGGTGACGATGGCCTACCAGCAGTCGTCTCATAGGGAGCGCAGTACGTGCCTGTCGCTGTGACTGGAAGCATCGCCACCGACCACCTGATGCACTTCCCCGGCCGGTTCACCGACCAACTGGTCGCCGACCGCCTGGACCGGGTGTCGCTGAGCTTCCTGGTGGATGACCTGACCGTCCGCCGTGGGGGAATCGCGGCCAACATCGCCTTCGGCATGGGCGTGCTCGGCTACTCGCCGGTCCTGGTCGGCGCGGTGGGCGCCGACTTCGCCGACTACCGCTCCTGGCTGGAGCGGCACGGTGTCGACTGCTCGGGCGTGCACACCTCGGAGGTGAAGCACACCGCCCGGTTCGTCTGCACCACCGACGACGACATGAACCAGATCGCCTCCTTCTACGCCGGTGCGATGGCCGAGGCCCGCAACATCGAGCTGGGCCCGATCATCGACAAGGTCGGCGGCCTTGAGCTGGTCCTGGTCAGCCCGAACGACCCCGAGGCCATGCTGCGGCACTCCGAGGAGTCCAGGCAGCGCGGCATCGCCTTCGCCGCCGACCCCTCCCAGCAGCTGGCCAGGATGGACGGCGAGCAGGCCAAGCAGCTGGTCAACGGGGCGAAGTACCTGTTCACCAACGACTACGAGCTCCAGCTGCTGCTGCAGAAGACCGGCTGGTCCGAGGAGGAGATCCTGGACCACGTCGAGCTGCGCATCACCACCCTCGGCGAGAAGGGCGTGGAGCTGGTCGGCAAGGGCCTGCCCGCCTCGCTGCACGTGCCCGCCGTGCCCGAAACGCACAAGGCCGACCCGACCGGCATCGGCGACGGCTTCCGCGCCGGTTTCCTGGCCGGCATCTCCGCCGGCCTGCCGCTGGAGCGGGCCGCGCAGCTCGGCTCGCTGATCGCGGTGCTGGTGCTGGAGGTGGACGGCCCGCAGGAGTGGGTCTTCGACCGCGAGTCCGCGGTGACCCGCCTCACCAGCGCCTACGGCGCGGACGCCGCGGCAGACATCGCCAAGGCGTTCAGGAACTAGTGTCCTGAGTCGGAGGTTCGGTGGTGGTATCGGCGGTCCAGGTTTCCGCTGGGCGTGCCGCAGGGAAGCCCTCGTACCGGGTTGTACGTGGGCTTGCCGGCGGTGCGGTCAGCGGGAAGCTGGGCCGTCGAGACCGCTGGCGAACCTCCGGCTCAGGACACTGGTCAGCACCGCCTCCCGCAGCTCGGCGAGGCGGGGCAGGAACTCTTCGGTCCGGCCGATCTGCGTGCGCAGGTCGGCCGGACCGCTGTTGCCGAGGTCGGCCAGCAGCGTGCTGAACGCCTCGTCGCCGTCCCGGCCGAGGATGTTCAGGGCGCGGGCGTAGGTGGCGAGCAGCCAGAACACCGCCTCGCGGTGCAGCCCGGCCTCGATCAGCTCGTGCGCGCCGTCGATGGCGATCGGGCGGGCCTCGCGGCTGAGGTCGCTGGCGTAGAAAGGCAGCGCGACCGGGTTGTTCGCGGCGGCTTCGACGGCCTGAGCGGCCTCGTCGAAGATCACCGTCAGCGCGCCGAGGTGCTGCCGGACCCGCTCCGGGGTCAGGTGCGCGCAGCCCAGCGCCGCCAGCAGCTCCTCCTGCCACTCCGGTCTGCCCAGCTCGGCCAGCAGCGTCCCGGTGGCGGCGTAGCGCAGCCGGATTGTCGGGTCGCGCAGGGCCGCAGTGAGCAGCACGTGCGTGCTCACCCCGGTCGCGAACAGCCACCGCAGCACCCGGTCCGGCCAGGGCGCGGCCGCGCGGGCCGCGTCCAGCCCGGCCCGGATGCGGGCCTCGGCGCGCGCGCAGCGGCGGCGGACCCAGCGCGGCGCGGCGAAGTCCGCGGCCACCGCGTCCAGCGCCAGCGCGGCCGCCGAGCCCGCCAGGTACGCGCCGCCGAACCCCGGCTCTCCGGCGGCGTGCCCGGTGAGCCAGTCGGTCGCCACGGCCAGTGCCTCGGTCAGGGTGTGCGGCATCAGCCGCCCGCCACCGAGGGGATCACCTGGATCTCCGCGCCCGGGGGCAGCGGGGTGTCCGGGCCGTTGAGCTGACGGCACTCCTCGCCGTTGACGTAGAAGTTCACGTAGCGGCGCAGCGTGCCCTGCTCGGTGCGCAGCCGCCGGTTCAGCGCCGGGTGGTCCGCGGCCAGCACGTCCAGCGCGCCGCCGAGGGTGGTCCGCTCCGGCAGGTCGAGCTTGAGGGTGGCGGCGCCGCCCGCGCTCGGGCGCAGCACGCCGGGCAGCAGCACGGTGACCCGCATCGGGCTCACCGCCGGATCACGGCCGCGCGCACGCTCAGCACGTCCGGCAGGTGCTCGATGATCCGCTGCCAGCTGCCGCCCTCGTCCCGGCTGGCGTAGACCTCGCCGGAGCGGGAGCCGAAGTACACGCCGGGCACGCCCGCGTCGTCCACGCACAGCGCGTCCCGCAGCACCGTGGTCCAGAAGTTCTGCTGCGGCAGGCCCTTGGTCAGCGCGGTCCAGCTGTCACCGGAGTCCTCGCTGCGGTACACCCGGCAGGCCCCCTCCGGCGGGAACCGGTTGGCGTCGGCGGTCAGCGGGAAGCCGTAGACCACCTCCGGCCGGTGCGGGTGCACCGCGATCGGGAAGCCGAAGTCGCTGGGCAGCCCGTCAGCGATGGAGGTCCAGTGCGCGCCGCCGTCCTCGCTGCGGTACACGCCGTGGTGGTTCTGCAGGAACAGCCGGTCCGGCTCGGCCGGGTTGCGCGCGATCTTGTGCACGCACTGGCCGAACTCCGGGTACGGGTCGGGCAGGAAGTAGGCCTTGATGCCGGAGTTGCTCGGCGACCAGCTCGTCCCGCCGTCCTCGGTGCGGTACACCCCGCCGGTGGACATGGCCACGGTGACCTGCGCCCGGTCGGTCGGGTGCGGCAGGATCGTGTGCACCGCCTGCCCGCCGTAGCCCGCGCCCCACTGCTCGCGGTGCGGGTGGTCCCACAGACCCCGCACCATGTCATAGGTGCGCCCGCCGTCGGTGGAGCGGAACAGCGCCGAGGGCTGGGTGCCCGCGTAGACCACCTCCGGCTGGTCCGCAGGCCCGGCGGTCAGCTGCCAGACCCGCTCCAGCGAGGTCCCGGTGTCCTCGGGGAAGGCCACCGGCGGGTGGTCCGGCTCCTGCCAGCTGGCGCCGAGGTCGTCGCTGGTGGCCACGCTGGGCCCGAAGTGCTCGCTGGCCACGCCGGCGAGCAGGCGGGGCAGGTCCCGGCGGGTGTCCACGGCCACCGCGTAGACCTCGGTCATCGCGTGGTGCGGCCCGGACCAGGTCCAGTCCGCCCGGTCGTTCTCGCTGGTGGCCAGCCACAGCCCCTTGCGGGTGCCGACGGCGAGCACCACCTGTTCCTCAGGCACGACGTCCTCCGAAGTGATGTGGGTCACTGTCGGATCGGAGGCTACGCGGACCCACCGACAATCTCGCGGCGACGGATCGAGGCTCGTCGGGTCAGGGTCCCTCGGCCAAGCGGATGAGCCCCGCTTCGGTAGGGCGGAAGCCGCAGGCGTCGAGGTAGAAGCGCCGCAGCCCTGGCTCGAAGTCCACGTGCAGCCATTCGCAGCCCGCCGCCCGCGCCCGCTCCACCGCCAGGCGGACGACCGCGGTGCCGATGCCGTGGTGCTGGTGCGTGCCCCTGGTCTTGGTGTCGAGCAGGAAGGCGTGCACGCCGCCGTCCCAGGCCACGTTCACGAAGCCGACCAGCAGGCCGGCGGCGTCCCTGGCGGCCACCCAGCCGAGGCTGTGCCGTTTGACCCGGTGCCACCAGCCGGTCTCGGCCGCGCCTCCGTGCGACTGGACGAGATCGATCATCTCCTCCTCGGAGATGGGATCCCGCCAGCCGCAGGAGATCGTCGCGATCAGAGCTTGACCGGGTAGTGCGGCTCCGGGACCTGCACCGTGATCCGGCGTTCCACGAAGATGCCGTGCCACAGCATGAACACCAGCAGCGCCCAGATCCGGCGGCTGTGGTCGAGCAGGCCGGAGCGGTGTTCCTCCAGGATGCGCAGCACCGCGTTCTTGTTGATCAGGTCGTCGGTGAGGGACTGGTGCACGATGTCGCGGGCCCAGTCGTGCATCTCGTCCTTGAGCCAGTGCCGGACCGGGACCGGGAAGCCCAGCTTGCGCCGGTTGAGCACGTGCGCGGGCACGATGCCGTGCATGGCCTGGCGCAGGGCGAACTTGGTGGTCTCCCTGGTGATCTTCTGGTCCTGCGGGATGCGCGCGGCCACCCGGAAGACCTCCGGGTCCAGGAACGGCACCCGCAGCTCCAGCGAGTTGGCCATGGTCATCTTGTCCGCCTTGACCAGGATGTCCCCGCGCAGCCAGGTGAACAGGTCGATGTGCTGCATCCGGGTCACCGGGTCCCAGGCCAGCGAGTCGCGGTACCAGCGGGCGGTCACGTCGGTGTGCGAGATGCGCGGGTCGTGCGTGCGCAGCACCTGCTGGATCTGGTCGTCGCGGAAGATGCGCGCGTTGCCGTAGTAGCGCTCCTCCAGGGTCAGCGCGCCCCGGCGGAGCAGGTCCTTGCCGCGCACGCCCTCCGGGATGCGGCTGGAGACCTTGCCCATGACCGAGCGCAGCGCGCCGGGCACCTTCTCGAACGGGGCCAGCGACAGCGGCTCGCGGTAGATCGTGTAACCGCCGAAGAGCTCGTCCGCGCCCTCGCCGGAGAGCACCACCTTCACGTGCTGGCGGGCCTCGCGGGCGATGAACCACAGCGGCACCAGCGCCGGGTCGGCCACCGGGTCGTCCAGGTACCAGGTGATCAGCGGCAGGGCCTGCATCATCTCCTCCGCGGAGACGGTGCGGACCACGTGCTTGACCCCGATCGCGGCCGCGGACTCCGCGGCCACGTCCACCTCGGAGTAGCCGGTGCGCTCGAACCCGGTGGTGAAGGTGATCAGGTCCGGGTTGTGCTCCTTGGCCAGCGCGGCGATCGCGGTGGAGTCGATGCCACCGGAGAGGAAGGCGCCCACGGTCACGTCGGCGCGCATGTGCTTGGCCACCGAGTCGCGCATCACGCCCGCGATGTCCCGGTACAGCTGCCCGGCCTCGGAGCTGGTGGTGATCGGGCGCGGGGCGAAGGTCGGCTGGAAGTACCGCTCGGTCACCACCTGGCCGCCCGGGGAGACGGTGAAGGAGGTGCCGGACTCGATCCGGCGGATCGTGGTGTGCAGCGTCTCCGGCTCCGGCACGTACTGCAGGATCAGGTAGTGCTGCAGCGCGGCCTGGTCCAGCTTGGGCGAAAGGCCCAGCGTGGGGGCCAGGTCGAGCAGGCTCTTCTTCTCGCTGGCGAAGGCCACCCCGCCCGGACCGGCCGCGTAGAACAGCGGCTTGATGCCGAAGGGGTCCCGCGCGCCGAAGACGACCCGCTTCTCCGCGTCCCAGATCATGAAGGCGAACATGCCGCGCAGGCGGCCGACCATGGACGGGCCGAGGTGGTGGTAGGCGGCCACGATGGCCTCGGTGTCGCCGTCGGTGGCGAACTCCGCGCCGAACTTGTCCCGCAGCTCCGCGCGCAGCTCCAGGTAGTTGTAGATCTCGCCGTTGAACAGGATCGTGTAGCGCCCGTTCGCGTAGTGCAACGGCTGGTGGGAACGCTCCACGTCGATGATCGACAGCCGGTTGAAGCCGAAGACCACGTCGTTGTTGTGCCAGGTGTCACTCTCGTCGGGACCGCGGTGGCGCTGGCACTGGAGCGCCCTCGCAACGCTGCCGACAGCCGTGCCGATGTTCGCGTTGTTGTTCTGGGCGGAACACACCAGTCCAAGCAGGCCGCACACGCTTCTCGCGCACCTCTCATGTCGACGACGTCGGCGCCCAGTATGCCCGCCGACACGCACGTGTTCGGCTCACCCCGAACGGGTAGGCAGGCTAGTGCTGGGCTAGAGTCCCGAACTGATTGCGACGGCAGGTCAACCGCGCTGGTGCGCGGGCTGGCCGGGACCGTTTTCCAGCCTGTCACGAGGAGGCAGCGAGCAGTGGGCCGCAAGGAGGGCAACCGGGCAGCGCGGCTGGCCAAGGTCACCGGCCTGGTCAGCCTGGTGGGCGTCGCGGCCAGCGGCTGCTCCGCCGAGGAAGTGCTGCGTTTCGGGTGGCCGAAGGGGGTAACCCCGCAGGCCGAGGCGATGCGTCAGCTGTGGACCTGGTCCGTGATCGCGGCGCTGGTCGTCGGCGTGATCGTGTGGGCGCTGATCTTCTGGTCGATCATCTTCCACCGGAAGAAGTCCGAGGAGTTCCCGCGCCAGTTCCAGTACAACGGGCCGCTGGAGTTCGTGCTCATCGGACTTCCGATGATCATCATCGTGGTGCTGTTCGTCTTCGCCACGCACGCGCAGAACGTGGTCACCAACAAGGACAAGACACCGGACGTCAACGTCAAGGTGTGGGCCTTCCAGTGGAACTGGGAGTTCGAGTACCCCGAGTTCAAGACCCCGGACGGCCAGACGGTCCGGACCACGGGCTCGAGCACCGAGATCCCGCTGCTGGTGCTGCCGGCGACCAAGGAAGTCCGCTACACGATCGAGTCGAAGGACGTCATCCACTCCTTCTTCGTGCCGGAGTACAACTTCAAGCGGGACACCATCCCGTTCCCGCAGAAGAACAGCCAGGACAACGTCTTCCAGAACTCCATCGACCACGAAGGCGCCTTCGTCGGCCGCTGCGCCGAGCTGTGCGGCACCTACCACGCGGTGATGAACTTCGAGGTGCGGGCGCTCCAGCCACAGGTCTTCGACCGGTACATGCAGCTGCGCACCAAGCTGAACCCGGCCACCGGCAAGCCGTACACCGCGGCCGAGGCGCTCACCGAGCTGAAGTGCGGCGAGTGGTGCGCCCCGCAGGCGATCAGGACCAAGCCGTTCGACACCAGCCGCACCTCCCGGAAGCCTTCGGGCGGGGACCGGTGACCACCCTGGTGAGCAGCGCAGAACTGGAGTTGAGGGAATCATGAAGGTCGAAGCGCGGATCTTCGAGTTCATCACGATCTTCTGCTTCGTGGCCGCGGTCGTCTACGGCTTCTGGGCCAAGGAGCCGGTGGGCACGGTGGCGCTGGTCCTCACCGGCGGCCTGACCCTGCTGTGCGGCACCTACTTCCGGTTCATCGCCCGCCGGATCGAGCCCCGCCCCGAGGACGTGGACGACGCCGAGATCGCCGACGGCGCCGGCGAGCTGGGCTTCTTCAGCCCGGGCAGCTACTGGCCGGTCGGCCTGGCCGCCGCGGCCGCCTTCACTGGCGTGGCGATGGCCTTCTTCCACATCTGGCTGATCGTGCTCGGCCTGGTGGCTGTGCTGATCATGGTGGGTGGGCTGCTGTTCGAGTACCACACCGCCGCGCCCAGCCACGACTGAGCGTTTCCGCATCGCTGACGGCGGGCGTTTCCCTGGTGGGAGCGCCCGCCGTTCGCGTTGGGGGAGGGGTTGACCGGTCGGCTCAATGTGACCGGTCGTCTCAGGCAGCGGTGGTGGGGGTGCGATGTGGCCGGTCGTCCTGGCCTGATTGGCGGGGCGCAATGTGACCGGTCGTCTCGGGCGGCTGGTGGGGCAATGTGACCGGTCGTCTCAGTCGGCTGGTGATCGCAATGTGACCGGTCGTCTTAAATTGGCTGCGCGCGATGTGACCGGTCGTTTCAATCCGGCTGCGGGGAGCAATGTGACCGGTCGTCTCAGTCGCGTGGGAGCGGAACATGACCGGTCATCTCATCGGACCGGGGCGGAATGTGACCGGTCGTCTTAAGCCGACTGGCGGAGCAATGTGACCGGTCGTCTTAAGCTCGCCGATGGCCGAGCGTCGTGGACACATGCGGATCCGCCAGCAGCTCGGTCAGGCGGGGCACCGCGAAGTCCACCAGCGCCCGCGCAGGCAGCAGGCGGCACTCGGCCGCGCCCGCCCGGAACGGCCGGATCCCGGCCGCCTGCTCGAACTCCCGGCCCAGCACCGGGAAGAACCTGCCGTTGTCGTCAGCCACGTCCAGCGCCTCGCACCACACCCGCTCCCCGCCGACCAGCAGCGGGAACCGGCGCAGCTTCAGCCTCGGCCGGGGCGTGCGGCTCTCCACGTGGTGCAGGAAGCTGTTCCGGTTGTGCCCCACGCCGATGAGCAGGATGCGCGCGTCCAGGTCGTACAGCCTGCCGAAGGGCGAGCCCGGGCCCAGGGCGAAGGACAGGGGCTGGTGCGCCACGACCTCCTCCGCCCGCCCACCGATCGCGGTCACCGACGCCTGGGGGTGGCTGCTGCGCAGTGCGCCCGCGCCGGTGCGCACCGCCTCGGCCACCGCGCCCATCGTCGAGGGCAGGTCCGGGTGGAACAGCGGCACCGCGGCCCGTTCGGCGCGGGTCCGCGCGTCCGGGATGCCCGCTCCCGGGGCTGGATCCGCCACCTGAGGGGTGAACGCGGGGGCGACCAGGGTTCCGGTGCCGCCGACCGCCTGGCGCAGTGAATCGGCCACGGTGGCGGCTCCGCCTGGCACGTGGCCGAGGCTGGACAGGGCGGCGTGCGCGATCACCGTCATGCCCTCGGTGATCCCGGCCCGCCGCCACGTGGTCAGCAGGCCGGGTCCGTCAGTCAGGACAGCTCCGACTTCAGCTTCTGGGTGAGGGTGACCCAGCGCGCCAGCAGTTCCCGCGCCGCGCCCGAGTCGATCGCCTCGCGCACCACGCCCAGCGCCCCGCGCAGATCGGCCACCAGGTCACCGGACGGCCCCCGGTGCGCGGTGACCGCGCCGGCCGCGTTGAGCAGCACCGCGTCCCGGATCGCGTCCTGACGGCCTGCCAGCAGCTGCCGGACCGCCTCCGCGTTGACCTCGGCGTCGCCGCCGAGCAGCGCCTCCGGGGTGGAGACCGGGATGTCCAGCTCGGTCGGGTCCAGGGTGTGCTTGGTGACCGTGCCCCGGTGGACCTGCCAGACGGTGCTGGTCGTGGTGGTGGTGAGCTCGTCCAAGCCGTCGTCGCCGCGGACCACCAGGACCGAGGAGCCGCGGTCGGCGAAGACCTGGGCCATCAGCGGGGCGGCCTTGGGGTCGGCGCAGCCGATCAGGCCCGCGGCCGGCTGGGCCGGGTTGGACAGCGGGCCGAGCAGGTTGAACGTGGTCGGGATGCCGATCTCGCGGCGGGCCGGGGCGGCGTGCCGCATCGCCGGGTGGAAGACCGGGGCGAAGCAGAAGCCGATGCCCAGTTCGGCCACGCTGCGCTGGACGCCCGCCGGGGGCAGGTCGATGACCACGCCCAGGGTCTCCAGCACGTCGGCGGTGCCGCACTTGGAGGAGGCGGCCCGGTTGCCGTGCTTGACCACCGGCACGCCCGCGGCCGCGGTGACCAGGGAGGCCATCGTGGAAATGTTCACCGTGCCGGAGCGGTCGCCGCCGGTGCCGACGATGTCCACCGCGGGCACGTCGATCTCCACCCGGCGGGCGTGCGCGAGCATGCCCTCGGCCATGCCTGCCACCTCGGCGGCGGTCTCGCCCTTGGCGCGCAACGCGACCACCAGGGCCACGGTCTGCGCGACGGTGGCCGCGCCGGACATCACCTGGTCCATCGCCCAGGCCAGGTCCGAGGTGGGGCAGTCGATCCGGGCGACCAGGCGGCCCAGCAGGTCCGGCCAGGTCGGCGCCGGGGCAGTGGCGTTCGGGTCAGCCGTTGTCCCGCTCATCGCGCAGCCGCCCCGTCCCGCTCAGCCCTGGGCCGCGGGCAGCCGCTGGGAGCGCAGCACCTCGGCCACGGTCTCGGCGGCGGCCAGCGGGTCCAGCGGGTGCACCAGCACCGCGTCCGCCTGGGACCAGGTGGCCAGCCACCGGTCGTCCTTGCGCCGCACCGCGATCACGATCGGCGGGCAGTTCGTGATCTCGTTCTTCAGCTGCCGGGACAGCCCCATGCCGCCGGTGGGCTGGGCCTCGCCGTCCAGGATGGCCAGGTCCACCCCGCCGGAGTCGGCCTCGACCAGCACCTCGGCGATGGCGCCCGCCTCGATGTAGCGCAGCCGCGGCAGGTCAGGCGCTGGCCTGCGGCCGACCGCGCTGATGATCGCCTCGCGCACCTCGGGGCGGTGGCTGAACACCAGGACGGTCAGGGTGTCGTTGCTCATCACGCGTCCTCTTCGGCAGGTCGTTCGGGCAGTTGGATGCTATAGCCCGGCCGGGCACGAGCGGGCCGCGCCCTGTCCGCGGGGCCTCGCGCGCGGTGTGGGACAGGACACGATCGGGAACTCGGCCGGACCCGGCCCAGCGAGCCTCGGAGCCGCAGGACATAATGCGTCGCGTGACAACTGCTGCGCCCTCCATCGGCCAACGGGTGCACTCGCTGAACCGCCCGAACATGGTCAGCGTCGGCACCATCGTCTGGCTGTCCAGCGAGCTCATGTTCTTCGCTGGGCTCTTCGCCATGTTCTTCACGGTGAAAGCCCAGAACACGGGGAAGTGGCCACCGGACCCGACTGAGCTGAACCTGCCGTACGCCCTGGTCTTCACGACCATCCTGGTGGCGTCCTCGTTCACCTGCCAGATGGGTGTGTTCGCCGCCGAGCGCGGTGACGTGTTCGGTCTCCGGCGTTGGTACGTGCTCACCTTGATCATGGGCACGATCTTCGTCGGCGGTCAGATCGGCGAGTACTACACGCTGGTCACCGGGCATGACACCACCATCGCGTCCTCGGCATACGGCACGGTCTTCTACCTGACCACCGGGTTCCACGGTCTGCACGTGGTCGGCGGCCTGATCGCCTTCGTGTTCCTGATCTGGCGTACCAAGCTCAGCAAGTTCACGCCGGCCCAGGCCACCGCGGCGATCGTGGTGTCGTACTACTGGCACTTCGTCGACATCGTCTGGATCGGGCTGTTCGCCGTCATCTACCTCGTTCCCTGACGAGACGACTTCATCCCGAAGCTCCCACCCAAGGCGTACGCCCGAATTCGACTGCAAGGGTTGCCGCACTGATGACCACCAACAACGATCGGGCCAGGAAGCGGGCCAAGTTCCGGCGCCGCCTGTCCGGCCTGCTCGCCCTCGGTTTCGCGCTCGTCGGCGCGGGCGCGGCGTACGCCGGGTTCCTGCCCGAGCCGCACACCGCGCAGGCCCAGCAGGATCCGACCAAGATCCAGAAGGGCGAACAGCTCTACAACACCGCCTGCATCACCTGCCACGGCGCGAACCTCCAGGGTGAGCAGGACCGCGGGCCGAGCCTGATCGGTGTCGGCGAGGCGGCGGTGTACTTCCAGGTCTCCTCCGGCCGCATGCCGATGGCCCGCCAGGAGGCGCAGGCGCTGCGCAAGCCTGCCAAGTTCAACTCCGAGGAGATCGACCAGCTCAGCGCGTTCATCCAGTCCAGGGGCGGCGGTCCGACGCTGCCCCAGGAGTCCGGCAAGGAGCTGCGCGGGGACAACTCCGCCCGCGGCGGTGAGCTGTTCCGGCTCAACTGCGCCTCCTGCCACAACTTCACCGGACGTGGTGGCGCGCTGTCCTCCGGCAAGTTCGCGCCCGCGCTCGACGGCGTGAGCGAGGAGCAGATCTACGCCGCGATGCTCACCGGGCCGCAGAACATGCCCAAGTTCTCCGACCGGCAGCTCTCGCCGCAGGAGAAGAAGGACATCGTGGCCTACGTCAAGTCGGTCACCGACGGCAACAACAACCCGGGCGGCCACCCGCTGGGCGGGTTCGGCCCCGCCACCGAAGGCCTGGTCGCCTGGATCATCGGCCTCGCCGCCCTGATCGGCGTGACCGTGTGGATCGGGAGCAGGGCATGAGCGACCAGCAGGACAAGAAGACACCCACCGACGCCGAACTGGCGGAGCTGAGCCGCGACGAGCTGGTCACCCTCGGCCTGGCCGCTGACGGCGTGCACCTCAAGCACCGGGACCCGCACTTCCCGGTGCCGGGCACCAGGGCCGAGAAGCGCACCGAGCGCGGGGTGGCCGCCTGGTTCATCCTGGGCGCGCTGGCCGGCCTGGCCTTCCTCGGCGTGTACTTCGCCTGGCCCTCGCACTACGTGGCGCCGGATGAGCCGGGCAGCTTCTGGTTCGACCTGTACACCCCGATGCTGGGCCTGACCCTCGGTCTGTCCATCACCGGCATCGGTGTCGGCGTGATCGCCTACGCGAAGAAGCTGCTGCCGCACGAGGTCGCGGTGCAGGACCGGCACGACGGCGGTTCGGCGGAGTTCGACAAGCAGACCTCGGCCGCGCTGCTGGCCGACTCCGGGGCCAAGTCCGAGATCGGCCGCCGCTCGCTGATCCGGCGCAGCCTGCTCGGCGCGGGCACCGTGTTCGGCCTCGGCGTGGGCGTGTTCGCCATCGGCGGCCTGGTCCGCAACCCGAAGGCCTACGACCCGGAAGGCCCGCTGGCCACCAGTGGCTGGAAGAAGAAGGACGCGGCCGAGAAGGTCTTCCTGCGCCGCGACACCGGCGACCCGCACGAGGTCGTGCTGGTCCGGCCGGAGGACGTGGAGCCGGGCGGCTTCGAGACCGTCTTCCCGTTCCGCGAGTCCGAGCGCGGCGACAACCACGCGCTGATCAAGGCGCTGCGCCGGTCGGACAACCCGGTCATGCTGATCCGGCTGCGGCCGGGCCAGCCGGTGACCAAGCGCAAGGGCCAGGCGGACTTCAACTTCGGCGACCTGTACGCCTACTCGAAGGTCTGCACCCACCTGGGCTGCCCGACCTCGCTGTTCGAGCAGCAGACCGGCCGCCTGCTCTGCCCGTGCCACCAGTCGCAGTTCGACGTCTTCAACTACGCCAAGCCGATCTTCGGCCCGGCGACCCGCTCGCTGCCGCAGCTGCCCATCACGGTCGACCCGGAGACGGGTTACCTGGTGGCCCGCGGCGACTTCATCGAGCCGGTGGGCCCGGCCTACTGGGAGCGTAAGCCATGAGTTCGATCACCACGCCGACCAAGCAGGCGAACGCGGCGTCCCGGGCGGCCGGTGGCGCGGCGAAGTGGGCCGACGACCGCTACCACGTGGCGGCCGGGCTGCGCAGGCAGATCAACAAGGTCTTCCCGACGCACTGGTCGTTCATGCTCGGTGAGATCGCGCTGTACAGCTTCATCGTGCTGCTGCTCTCCGGTGTCTACCTCGCGCTGTTCTTCGACCCCTCGATGGAGGAGGTCCAGTACGCCGGGGTGTTCACCAACCTCAAGGACGTGTGGATGTCGCGGGCCTTCGAGTCCGCGCTGCAGATCTCCTTCGAGGTGCGCGGCGGCCTGTTCGCCCGTCAGGTGCACCACTGGGCGGCGCTGCTGTTCATGGCCTCGATCGTGGCGCACATGTTCCGGGTGTTCTTCACCGGCGCGTTCCGCCGCCCGCGCGAGGTCAACTGGATCATCGGCATCCTGCTGTTCGTGCTGGGCATGTTCGAGGGCTTCACCGGCTACTCGCTGCCCGACGACCTGCTCTCCGGTGTCGGCCTGCGCATCGCCTCCGCGCTGATCCTGACCATCCCGGTGCTGGGCACCTGGGTGCACTGGGCGCTCTTCGGCGGTGAGTTCCCCGGCACCGAGATCATCCCGAGGCTCTACACGGTGCACATCCTGCTGCTGCCGGGCATCATCCTGGGCCTGGTCGCGGTGCACCTGGCGCTGGTCTGGTACCAGAAGCACACCCAGTTCCCGGGTGTCGGCCGCACCGAGAGCAACGTGGTCGGCGTGCGCATCATGCCGGTGTTCGCGGCCAAGGGCGGTGGCTTCTTCGCCGTCACGGTCGGCGTCATCGCGCTGATGGGCGGGCTCTTCCAGATCAACCCGATCTGGAACTTCGGCCCGTACAACGCCGCGCAGGTCTCCGCGGGCAGCCAGCCCGACTGGTACATGGCCTGGACGGACGGCCTGGTCCGGCTCTGGCCCGCCTGGGAGACCTACATCTTCGGGCACACCATCCCGGCGCCGTTCATCCCGTTCATCGGCAGCATCGGGTTCTGCGTCACCCTGGCGATCCTCTACCCGTGGATCGAGCGCAAGCTGACCAAGGACGACGCGCACCACAACCTGCTGCAGCGGCCGAGGGACGTGCCGGTCCGCACCAGCCTGGGCATGATGGCCATCACCTTCTTCATGGTGATGATGCTCTCCGGCTTCAACGACATCATCGCGTACCAGTTCAACATCTCGCTGAACGCGATGACCTGGGCAGGCCGGATCGGGCTGATCATCCTGCCGCCGATCGCCTACATCCTCACCTACCGGCTCTGCCTGGGCCTGCAGCGGCACGACCGCGAGGTGCTGGAGCACGGTGTGGAGACCGGCATCATCAAGCGCCTGCCGCACGGCGAGTTCATCGAGATCCACCAGCCGCTGGGCCCGGTGGACGACCACGGCCACCCGGTGCCCCTGGCCTACCAGGGCGCCTCGGTGCCGAAGAAGATGAACGCGCTGGGCGCGGCGGGCGAGCCGGTCGCGGGCAGCCTGCTCCGCCCGGACCCGGTGGAGGAGACCACCGCGCTCAAGCGCGCCAAGCACGAGGGCGAGCTGCGCGGCGGCGACAACACCAGGGAGCTGACCGCGGGCAAGCCCGCGGCGCCCAAGGAGTAAGCCACAGCAGAAAGGCGCGGCCCGCGATCTCGTTCGCGGGCCGCGCCTTTTTCTTGTTCGGGTGGCGAAGTAGGACACGACCTGTCCGCCTGGCTGGTTAGCGTCCGGATCATGACGAACGAGCGCACCCAGACCCTGGCCATGCTGGCCGAGACCCGCCAGACCCTGCTGATCACCTTGCGCGGCTTGACCGATGAGCAGGCAGGCGCCAGGAGCACGGTGAGCGAGCTGACCCTCGGCGGCATCCTGCGCCACCTGATCTCGGGCGAGCGGAACTGGACCAGGGTGCTGCTGACCGGCGACGGCACCCTGCCGGAGGGCATGCTGGACGAGGACCAGTACCTGATGCCGGCGGACCGGTCACTGGCCGAGCTGCGCGCGGAGTACCTGGCGGTGGCTAAGATGACCGACACCGCCTTCAGCACCGTGGACCTGGACGCCAGGGTCCTGCTGCCGCAGACCCCGTGGTCGCCGCCGGAACCCCAGTTCTGGTCGGCCCGGCAGATCCTGCTGCACCTGTTCCGCGAGACCGCCCAGCACGCCGGTCACGCCGACCTCATCCGCGAGTCGCTGGACGGCGCCAGCACCACGGCCCAGCTGGGCACACCGGAGTGATCAGTCGACGCCGATGTTGAACGCGGCCTCGGTGTCGGCCTTGGAGTAGGAGCGGAAGGCGATGTGCGTGTCGGTGTTGAGCACCCCGGCCACCTTGCCGATCCGCCCCGGCACCAGCTCGGCCAGGTCCTCGTGCCTGGCCACCTGGACCACCGCGATCAGGTCCACGTCACCGGCGCAGGAGTAGACCTCCAGCACCCCCTCGAAGTCGGCGATGGTCTGCGCCGCCTCCGGGATGCTGGCGGCGTCGGACTGGATCAGCACGATGGCCTTGATCACGGTGTGCTCCTTGGGCGCTGAGGTGGTGGACCGATCGTAGCCAGCGGGTTCACCACCGCGCGGGGTGGCTGGCTGCCCGCGGCGAAGGCGGTGGTGCCGCGGTGGCGGCCGGTCGGCGAGCTCCGCGCCGCACTCGCCCATGGCGAAGCCGCGAAGTCGCACCCGCGGTTGCCGCTAGGGCGTGTCCTCAAAGTCCCGCCCGCGATAGCCGCGCCGGTTCGGCCGCTGGCGGCGCG
>NZ_JAMHIV010000062.1 GCF_023897065.1 Crossiella sp. SN42 | reverse complement strand
GACTATCGCGGGCGGGACTTTGAGGACACGACCTAGGTAGGCCGCGCCCTCCCCGTGGCCGAAGTTGAGGCCGATCAGGCAGTGCGTGATGAACACGGCGAGCGCGGCGATCGCGCGTAGTCCGGTCAGGGATTCGAGCCGGTCCGGCCGGAGGTCGGCGCGTGCGGGTGCGGCCATGGTTGTCTCCCACGGTGAGAATGGCGAAGTCCGCACATCCTTTACCCGCCGCACCGGTGGGGAGAATGCGTGTGGCGGCTTGGTGACAGCCGCCGGTGTCCCATTCTGCTGGTCGTCTTTCCGGCTTTCCCCGGATCAGCTCGGCCTATGGGTGACGCACGACGTCCACCGGCTGGCCTGCACCGGCCACAGCGCGGAGCCAATACTTCGGGCCGCGCAAATACGCATTTCTGTCAGCCGTGCGCCCGATCCGCCTGGTCGGCCACCACCGCGCCGTCCGCGCGCCGCAACGGGCCGCGGCTGCCGTCCGCGCGCACCGCGCCCGCGGTCGAGCAGGGGTACGGGCCGGACTTGGCGGGCAGCGGGTCGAGGAACATCGGGTTGGGCAGCCAGCGGCCGTCGGCGTTGTCGTAGGCCCGGCACATCAGCTCGGTCTTGTTGCGGTTGAGCGCCAGGTGCGCGCCGGTGGCATCGCCGACGAAGGTCACGTCGGTGTCCGCGTCACCCGCGCCGAGCGCGATCCGCCGCGTGCTGTCCTGCTGTTCCCAGGCGGCCGCGCCCTTGACCTGGAAGATCTCCTGGTTGACCACGCAGCGCTTGCCGTCGATGTAGGGCAGCGCGGCCGGGTCGCCGCCGCAGCCGAGCAGCTCGGCGGTCAGCCTGCCGTGCCGGGTCTGGCTGCGGATGCCGATGGTGTGCGCGCGGTCCAGGCCCACCCCGTCGGACCAGGCCTCGGCGATCGCCTCGGCCGAGGCGGAGACCACGTAGACCTCGAACCGGGCCGCCTTGAGCGTGCGGATCAGGTCCCGTTGCTGCGGATAGTAGCGGATGTAGCCGGCGATGGTGTGCGTGCCGACGGTCTGCTTCGCACCCACCGGCGCGCGCAGCTGCTCCGCGCGGGCCAGCCGGGCGAAAGCGGTCAGCGCCTGCGGGGTGTGCCCGGCGAACAGGGACGGGATCCAGCCGTAGGAGGGTTCGGTGCGCCGGTGGTTCCACTCGCCGGTGAAGGCGGCCGCGCCGCCCATGGTCCGGGACTTCTCCCTGATCTCCATGATCTCGTCGGCGCAGGCGGTGTTCCGCGAGGTGGGCAGCGGCCGCCCGGCAGGCACGGCGGTGCCGCAGGCCGCGGTCAGCGCCCGGTCCGCGGCGGGGGAGAGCCACTTGCTGGTCGCCAGCCAGCTCCGCGGCTGGAGGATCTTGTCGTGCTGGAGCGCCCAGGCCAGGGTGGCGTCGGTGATGTCGTTCTTGATCACGGTGTTGTCCCAGTCGAACACCGCCACCGGCCGCGCCCCGGACCGCCCGGCGCAGGAGCCGCGCTCGTCGATCATGCGCTGCAACCTGGCGCGGTTGTCGCCGTGCCAGGGCAGCGCGGAATCCAGCTGCGGGCAGTGCGCGCCCGGCCGAGGTGGCGCGGCCACCGCCTGGGCCGAACCGGCGAGCACGCTGGCCACCGTGCAGGACAGCACGGCCACGGTCTTCCACCACGTCATGGCCGACATCATTCCCCGCCGGTTTCCACCACCGCAATCAGCCTGTCCACTGTGGACTGAGAAGTCCCGATCGTCCGCTTCCTGGCGACATGGCCGCGCGGCCGGAACGCCGATCGTCCCGGCCGCGCGCGGTGAGCCGCCGGGTTACGGCGTCACCTTGATGTTGGTCAGCCCGGTGGTGGCGTTGCTGACCGTGTTGGAGGCGTACACCACGTTCGGGTTGTCCTTGCACTTGGACGTCGAGGTGACGCTGATGGCGTACTTGCCGACCCCGCCGAGGTCGGACCGGTTGTTCTGCCAGGTGTTGCCGCAGCCGTTGGCGAACGACGGGCTGCTGGACGGGTTGTGCGTCTCGTAGCCGTTGGCGAAGACACCGGGCTTGCTGAAGGTGCCGGTGTTGTTCTCGATCAGGTAGCCGGTGCCCTTGACGTCGACCCAGGAGTCAGCCGAGTTCTGGCCCTTGATCCCGGTGCCGTTGAAGGTGTTGCCGCGGATGACCCCGCCGCTGGTGCCCTCCTTGACGTCGATGTGCTCGGCCGCCACCTCCGGCCCGATCTGGTTGTCCAGCACGCTGACCCGGTCCGAGCGGTCCGCGCCACCGGTGTTGCCGTGGCACTTCCAGTTCGAGTTCGCCGAGCCGATGTAGACGCCTTCGCCGTAGCTGGGCTGGACCAGTCCGGCGTGCGTGATCCTGGAGTTCTTGATCACGCCGTCGGCCGAGGAACGGCGGAAGTGCACCGCCTCCTCGTCCACGTGGTGCACGTAGACCTGGTCCAGGGTCACGTGGTGCGAGTTGTCCAGGATGATGCCCTTCTTGGCGTCCTTGACCGTGAAGCCGGTCAGGTTCCAGTAGGGCGCGTTGAACAGCCACAGGCCGTAGCCGGAGTCCCAGCCCGCGGTGGGCACCGGGCAGGACGGCGCGGTGCCGGCGGGGCCGTCGTTGACCAGCACCGCGTTCGCCGGGCCGGTCAGGGTGATCCGGCTGGACGCGGTGCCCGCCTTGGTGGTGACGAACGAGCCGCGGTACTCACCGGCGGCCAGCCGGATGGTGTCGCCCGGCTTCGCGTTGGCCAGCGCCGCCTTGAGCTGCTCGGCGGTGGAGACGTCCACCAGCGCGCCCTGGGCCGCGTCCGCGCCGAAGGTGACCGTACGGCCGAGGTTCTTCAGGAACAGCGAGCCGGAGGAGTCGGTCCGGGAGGCGTTGACTCCGGAGTTGTTCTTGGTGAAGTCCACCGTCTCCCGGCTCGCCCAGTCCGGGATGGTGCTGCCGTTGGCGCTGAGGTGCTTGAACTTGCTGGCATCCGCGGCGTCCGAGCCGAACTGGAAGATCCGGTCCTGGTCGCCGTAGTACGGCTGGAACGGGCCGCCCTTGCTGGCCTGCTTGCTCATGTTGTTGCGGTAGAAGACGTTCTGCGCGCCGCTGGAGCCGGACCACTTGGCCGCCTTGGGACCGGCGGCCCACCAGATCGGGTACCAGGTGGAGTCATCCGGCGCGCCGCCACCCTCTTCCCCGCAGTTGCTCTTGCAGTTCTTGGACGCGTGCTCGAACGGCACGGTGACCTTGTTGTTCTCGAACAGGTTCCGGCGTTCCCAGCCGCCGTGCACGTTCAGGTCGGAGTCGAAGTCGTTGCCCACCACCACGTTGTTGGAGGCTGACCACTGGAAGGTGAAGTGCCGCAGGTTCCTGGTGGTGTTGTAGGCGTAGAGCGAGTCCCACACCCGCGAGCCGCGGAAGTAGCCGTTGCCGCCCTTGCCCTTGTTCCACGAACCGTCCAGATAGGACTCCTGGACCTGGATGTTCTTGGCGCTCTCGGTGACGATCGGGTGCGAGCCGGTCATCTCCGCGCCCACCCGGCGGATCCAGGTGTTGGCCGCCCACTTGAGCACGATGCCGTGCATCTCGTACTCCGGGGCCACGTTGCCGTAGTTCTGGGTGGCGTCGGCCTTGCTCACGTTGTACGTGCCGCCGCCGTGCTTGGGCATGCCGTTGAGTTCCTGGGTGATGGTCAGGTCCTCGATGCCCACGCCCTGCACCACCTTGAGCGGGGTGACCCGGCTCGGGTAGACCTTGCCCTCGATGGCGGGGGAGCCGTCGGCGGTGGAGTTGAGCGGGAGGTCGTACTCCAGCGGCTTGTCGATGGTGAGGTTCTTGCCCGCGGTGTCCACCGAGGAGATCTGGAAGATCTGCTGGCGCATGTGCAGGTTCATGTACTGCGCGGTGTTGGTCACGGTCTGCTGCTGGTAGAACTTGACCGTGTTGGCCGCGCCGACCCACAGGTAGCCGCCGACCTTGAACTTGCTCATATCGGCGTTCTTGGCCAGCTTGATGTCCTTGGCGCCCAGGGCCGAACCCTCGCGCAGCGGGAGGCCGGATGCCCAGTGCTGGTTGATGCTGCCTTCGAAGATGTCCTTGCGGTTGGCCGGGGCAAACTTGTGGTCCGCGGCGTACTTCGGTGACACCTCACGGGTCTGCACCCGCAGCAGGCCGCGGCCGGGCCACAGCCAGCCGCCCTTGCCCGCGCCGTGCACCATGCCGTCCTCGTCCCAGTCGCTGCCGTCCTCGGTCAGCGCGTCGTAACGGGTGTTGGCATCCGGCCGGAACACCAGCGAGGTCCTGCCCCGCCCGGCGCCCTTGATCAGCAGGTAGTCCGCGTCCACGCCAAGCTGGCGGGTCACGGTGATCCTGCCCTCTGGCAGGGTGATCGAGGACAGCTTGTTATACCCGGCACTCGGCGAGCACTGCGTGCGGATGTCGTCGATCGCCTTCTGCAGACCGGTGGTGGCATCGCTGCCGTCGGTCTTGACGCCGTACTGGGTGGCCAGTTCGGCGCTGGTGATCTGACAGGCGGCGTTGGGGTTCAGGTCGCCGGGGCCGGGCAGTGCGGCCCCGCCCCGGTAGCCCGCCTTGCTCCAGTCCGGCAGCCCGGCGATGGGGGCCCGCCGGTTGGCGCTGGTCAGATCGGGCAGGGCGGCCGCCGCGCTCGGGCCGGCCACGGCCGCGGGGGTCGTGCCCAGCGCGGACAGGGTGGTGAGGGTGAGAGCGGCAGCGGCGAACGCTGCCGTGAGACGTGACATCGGTGCTCCTGATGAATCTCGTTTGCGACGGGGCAGGGCGTCGTTGGCGGCGAGATGTATTCAGGCGACAGTTCGGCGTAACGTGGGCGAATAGTAAGGAAACTATCCTAACTTCAAAAGAGTAGACGGGCAAGAGGTTGGGCAAACCATTGCCCTTGACCGGTCAACCCGCCGCTCCGTACTGTCCGGTAAGTAAAGACTCTTTACCCCGGAGGATGCCCGTGACCAACCCCGTCCGGGGCACACCCGGCCTGATGCGGGCGATCAACGACCGCGCCACCCTGCGCGCGCTGCTGGAGTCCGGCCCGCTCACCCGGCCGGAGATCGTCGCGCTGACCGGCCTGTCCAAGCCGACCGCCTCCCAACTGCTGGTGCGCTTGCAACAGGCGGGACTGGTGGTGCGGGACGGCACCCGGTCCGGCCGCACCGGCCGCAGCGCGGAGGTCTACCGGATCAACGCCGCCGCTGCCGGGGTGGCCGCGATGGACGTGACCCCGGAACGGATCGCGGTCCAGGTCGCCGACCTCACCGGCACGGTCGTCGGCGAGGCCACCCTGCCCGCCGAGGCCGCCTCCGCCGCGCCGCTGGCCGAGCGCCTGCGTGCCGCGGTGGCCCTGGCTCAGCCGCCGGATGCGTTGAACCGCTTGGTGATCGGTGTGCAGGGCGCGGTCAACCCGGCCACCGGCAAGCTGGACTACGCCACCGACGACGACATGCCCGGCTGGGGCATCCCCGACCTCACCGCTGCGCTGACCGAGGCCCTCGGCCTGCCGGTGGTGGTGGAGAACGACGTCAACCTGGTCGCCCTGGCCGAACAGGCGCACGGCGTCGCCGCGGGCACCGCCGACTTCGTGCTGCTGTGGGCCGACGAGGGCCTGGGCGCGGCCCTCATGCTGGGCGGTCGCCTGCACCGCGGCGTCACCGGCGGCGCGGGCGAGGTCGGCTACCTGCCCGTCCCCGGCGCGCCCACCGCCCGCGAGGTGGGCCGCTTCGGCCACCACGGCTACCAGGCCCTGGCCGGCGGTCCCGCGATCGGCCAACTGCTGGCCGGGCACGGGATCACCGAGGCGGACTACCGCCGGTCCGTGGCCACCGCCGCCCGGCTGGCGGGTGCGGGTGACCAGCGGGCCGGGGCCGGGCTGCGCGAGGTGGCGGCGCGGTTCGCGCTGGGGCTGGCCGAGATCACCGCGGTGGTGGACCCGGGGCTGATCGTGCTGGCCGGGGGACTCTCGCTGGCCGGTGGGGAACCGTTGCGGGAGCTGGTGGAACGGGAGCTGCACGCGCTGACCATTCCGCGGCCGCCGGTTCGACTGTCCACTGTGGAGGGTAATCCGGTGCTGGCTGGCGCGCTGGACCTGGCGCTGGGGGCGGTGCGGGACGAGCTGTTCGGCGCGGCCATCCCCAGCGCCTGAGCCGGTGCCGCTCAGCATCTTTCGCCACAGCGCGTCCAGCCAGGCCTGGCTGCCGGGGTCGGCAGGGCGGCCACCAACTAATGATTGTCGGGAACGCCAACGTCGGCCTGGCGGGGCGGACAAGGGTCGGTGTGGGCTCCCACGGTGGTCGCCGGTGTGGCCGGCCGGATCCGCCACAGCGGGTAGCGGATGCCGCGGGCCCGGTTGAGCAGGCCGCCCAGCACGGTCAGCGCCAGCACGCTGAGCATGATCATGGCCAGGTCGGCTGGCGAGCGCAGCAGGCCGAGGGCCACGATCAGTGTGGTGGCCCCGGCGGGCGGGTGCGGCAGCCGGAGCGCGGCCATGCCGCCACAGGTCAGGGCCAGGGCCAGCGCGGCGGCGCCGGCCCTCGGCCAGGTGATCGCGGTGAGGTCCGGCGGGGTGTGCAGCAGGCCGAACACGGCCAGGCCCGCCGCACCGGCGAGCACGCCGATGAGGTGGCCCAGCACCGTGTTGCGCGGGCTGGCCGGTTCGGCCAGCGGGGTGGCGAACAGCAGGTACGCCGTCGGACCCAGGGAGGGGAACAGCATGGGCAGGTGGGTCACGATGGCCCCGGCGGCGATCACCAGGGTCACCACGCCCGCGGACATGGCCAGCCGGATCAGGGCTGCTCCCACCCTCGGTGCGGAGTCCGCGCGCCGATCCGCTCGCCGTCCCGGCTGCGGTAGACCACGTACGGCCGCACCAGGTAGGCCACCGGCGCGCTGAAGGCGTGCACCAGGCGGCTGAACGGCCACAGCGTGAACAGCAGCAGCCCGGTCACCACGTGCAGCTGGAAGCTCAGCGGCGCACCGGCCATCAGCGCGGGATCCGGTTGCAGGATGAAGATGCCGCGGAACCACACCGAGATCGTCTCCCGGTAGTCGTAGCCGCCGCCGATGCCGTTGGTCAGCACGGTCGCGGTCATGCCCAGCAGGATCGCCCCGCCGAGTGCCAGGTACATCAGCTTGTCGTTGCCGGAGGTGGCCCGTCGCACCGCGGGCACGCGCAGCCTGCGGTAGAGCAGGATGCCCAGCCCGGTCAGCGTCATCGCGCCGGTGATGGTGCCCGCGGTCAGCGACACCAGGTGGTACTCGTGTTCGGCCACGCCGAGGGACTCGGTCACCCACTTGGGCACCAGCAGGCCCATCACGTGGCCACCGGCGACGAAGAGCAGTCCGAAGTGGAACAGCGGGCTGCCGATGCGCAGCAACCTGGACTCGTGCAGCTGGGAGCTCCGGGTGGTCCAGCCGAACTTGTCGTGGCGGTACCGCCAGATGGTGCCGCCGATCATGGAGGCGATGGCCAGGTAGGGCAGGACCACCCACAGCAGCAGGTCGATCGGGTTGGTCATCGGTGACTCTCCGCGCGCGTGGTGGGATAGCCGAGCAGGACGGGTTCCATCCCGACCTGCTCGACCGGCGGGTTGGCGGACACGGTGCGAACCCCCTTGCGGGGCAGCGGAATCGTCGAGAGCAGCGCGCCGACCAGGCCGGTGTACTCGACGTCCACTGTGGACAGAGCTTGGTGCAGGCGGTCGATCGCGGGGCGGAACTCCACCAGCAGGTCCCGGCCGGGCGCGCCGGTGAGCGCGGCGAACTCCAGCAGCACCGGCAGGTAGTCGGGCAGCTCGCCCTCGGTGAGCGCGAAGCCCTGCTCGCGGAACTCCTGCTTGAGCCGGGCCAGCGAGCCGCCGCGGCGGCGGGTGTCGCCGTCGGTGTACCAGGTCAGGTGCAGGCAGCGGCCGGGCTTGGTGTCGAACAGCTCGACGTAGCGAGCCCCGGCCGCCACCGGACCCAGCCGCTCCAGACCGTCGATCAGCGCCAGCACGGTTTCCCTTGGCGCGACGGGAAGTTCGGCTGCCGCGGACCGGGCCAGCGGCAGCTGGGCGAACAGCTCCGCGTCCGGGAAGTGCAGGCACAGCGCGGCGATGCGCTGCAGCAGCCGGTTCTGCCGCGACCTCATCGGCCCCGCCCCAGGGTGGGGAACAGCCCGGCCGGGCGCTCGCCGTCCCGCCAGACGAACAGGTCGGTGCCCGAGGATCCGCCGGGGCCGCCCATGCCGGGGCCGCCGTCGGTGTCCAGGCTGCACGTGGTGGCGATGCCCTCCAGGTCGTGTGCCCGGCCGATGCCCGAGGTGGGCACCACGTACCGGTCCTGGTACTTGGCGATGGCCAGCAGCCGGTACATCGACTGCACGCTGGCCGGGGTCAGTCCGGCCACCGCCAGCGCCCGCTCGTCCGGCTCCTCGCCGAGGTTGACCGAGCGCATGTGCGCGCGCATCGCGGCCAGCTTGCGCAGCGAGGCCCGCACCGGGCCGACATCACCCGCGGTGAACAGTTCGGCCAGGTACTCCAACGGGATCCGCAGCGCGTCGATGGCGCCGAAGAGGTTCCCGGCGTCCTCGCCGTCGTGCCCGGTGCCGGCCAGCGCGTCCACCACCGGCGAGAGCGGCGGGATGTACCAGACCATCGGCATGGTGCGGTACTCCGGGTGCAGCGGCAGCGCCAGCCGGTGCTCCACGATCAGCTCGCGCACCGGGGAACGCCGCGCGGCCTGGATCCAGTCGTGCGGGATGCCGGCCTGGTCGGCCGCGGCGATCACCTTGGGGTCCTTGGGATCCAGGAAGACGTCCAGCTGCGCCTGGTAGAGCTGGTGCTCGTCCGCCACGCTGGCCGCCTCGCCGACCTTGTCCGCGTCGTAGAGCAGCACGCCGATGTAGCGCAGCCGCCCGACGCAGGTCTCCGAGCAGATGGTGGGCTGCCCGACCTCCAGCCTGGGGTAGCAGAAGGTGCACTTCTCGGCCTTGCCGGTCTTGTGGTTGAAGTAGATCTTCTTGTACGGGCAGCCGGTCACACACATCCGCCAGCCCCGGCAGCCGTCCTGGTCCACCAGCACGATGCCGTCCTCGGCCCGCTTGTAGATCGCGCCGGAGGGGCAGGAGGCCACGCAGGAGGGGTTGAGGCAGTGCTCGCAGATCCGCGGCAGGTAGAACATGAACGACTGCTCGAACTCGAAGCTGATCTGCTTGCCCAGCTTCTCCACCAGCGGGTCGGACTGGGCGTGCTCCGGCGCGCCGGCCAGGCTGTCCTCCCAGTTGGGGCCCCACTTCGGGCTGGCGGGTTTGCCGGTGATCGCCGAGATCGGCCGCGCGGTCGGGGTGTCCTCGCCCAGGGGAGCCTCGGTGAGGTTGCGGTAGTCGTAGGTCCAGGGCTCGTAGTAGTCCGCCAGCTTGGGCAGCTTCGGGTTGGCGAACAGGTTGAGCAGCCGGGAGAACCGGTTGCCGCCCTTGAGCTTCAGCCGTCCGTTGCGGCCCAGTTCCCAGCCGCCGCGCCACTGCTCCTGGTCCTCGTAGCGCCGAGGGTAGCCCTGGCCGGGCTTGGTCTCGACGTTGTTGAACCAGACGTACTCCACGCCCTCGCGGTTGGTCCAGGTCTGCTTGCAGGTGACCGAACAGGTGTGGCAGCCGATGCACTTGTCCAGGTTCATCACCATCGCCAGCTGTGCCATCACGCGCATCAGTAGGTCACCTCCTGCGAGCGGCGGCGCAGCACGGTGACCTCGTCGCGCTGGTTGCCGGTCGGGCCGTAGTAGTTGATGGCGAAGCTGAGCTGCCCGTAGCCGCCGATGAGGTGGGTCGGCTTGATCTGCACGCGGGTCAGCGAGTTGTGGATGCCGCCGCGGCGGCCGGTGGTCTCGGTCTTGGGCACGTTCACCGTGCGTTCCTGGGCGTGGTACATGAACACGGTGCCGGTGGGCATCCGGTGCGAGACGATCGCCCGCGCCACCACGACCCCGTTGCGGTTGACCGCTTCCACCCAGTCGTTGTCGGCCACCCCGATCGCCTCGGCGTCGGCCTTGCTGATCCAGAACGCCGGTCCGCCTCGCGACAACGTCTGCATGATCGGGTTGTCCTGGTACTCGGAGTGGATGGACCACTTGGAGTGCGGGGTGAGGTACCGGACGGTGACCTCCGCGCCGTTGGGGCCGATCCGCGGTTCCTGGTAGAGGCGGTGCATGTCCAGCGGCGGCCGGTAGAGCGGCAGTTGCTCGCCCAGCTCGGCGACCCAGTCGTGGTCGAGGAAGAAGTGCTGCCGACCGGTGAGGGTGTGCCAGGGCTTGAGCTGCTCGACGTTGATGGTGAACGGCGAGTACCGCCTGCCGCCGCCCTCGTCGCCGGACCACTCCGGGCTGGTCACCACCGGCGCGGGCCGGGACCTGGTGTCGGCGAAGGTGATCCGGTGCCCGGTGTGGTGTTCGGAGAGCTTCCGCAATGGTTTGCCGACGCGTTCGCCGAGCACCCGGAAGCCCTCGTCGGCGATCCGGCCGTTGGTGGTGCCGGAGAGCGCGAGCACCGCGTCCGCGGCCCGCCGGTCGGTGTCCAGCCGGGGCCGTCCGGCGGCCGGGCCACCGGAGACCAGGCCGTTGGACTCGCCCAGCCAGCGCAGCTCCGGTTCCACCTCCACGGTGTAGCCCTTGGTGGTGGTGCCCAGCTTGTCCAGCAGCGGGCCCAGCGCGGCCAGTTTGGCGGCCACCGCGGTGTAGTCGCGCTCCACCACGGTCAGCGTCGGGAAGTTCACCCCCGGCACCGGGTCCGACTCGCCGGTGCGCCAGTCCCGCAGCACGCCGCCGGGCTGGGCGACCTCGCCGGGCGAGTCGTGCTGGAGCGCGGTGACCACCAGGTCCTTGCGGGTGCCGAGGTGGTCCTTCGCCAGCTCGCTGAGCCGTTCGGCGATGGCGTGGAAGGCGTCGAAGTCGGTGCGCGCCTGCCACGGCGGGTCCACCGCGGCGTTGAAGGAGTGCACGAAGGGGTGCATGTCGGTGCTGGAAAGGTCGTGCTTCTCGTACCAGGTGGCCGCGGGCAGCGTGACATCGGCGAACAGCGTGGTGCTGGTCATCCGGAAGTCCAGTGCCAGCAACAGGTCCAGCTTGCCCTCCGGCGGATTGTCCCGCCAGCGCACCGACTTCGGCCGCTCGTGCTCCGGCGTCTCGGTGGCGCGCAGGCTGGCGTCGGTGCCGAGCAGGTGGCGCAGGAAGTACTCGTTGCCCTTGGCCGAGGAGCCGAGCAGGTTGGCCCGCCACACGGTGAGCACCCTCGGCCAGTTCTCCGGCGCGTCCGGGTCCTCGCAGGCGAAGCCCAGTTTTCCTTGCTGGAGCTGGGAAAGCACGTACCCGGCCGGGTCGCTGCCCTCGGCTTCGGCCTCCGCCACCAGGTCCAGCGGGTTGCGGTCGAAGGTGGGGTAGGAGGGCATCCAGCCCATCCGGGCCGAGGTGGCCAGGCAGTCCGCCGCGGTCATCCCGGCCAGCGTGCCCGCCGCGCCCGGCCAGGTGAGCGCGTCCGCGGTGACCCGGTCGTAGCGCCACTGGTCGGTGTGGGTGTACCAGTAGCCGGTGCCGATCATCTGTCGCGGCGGCCGGACCCAGTCCAGTGCGCCGGCCAGGGTCGCCCAGCCGGTGAGCGGGCGGACCTTCTCCTGCCCGACGTAGTGCGCCCAGCCGCCGCCGTTGCGGCCCTGGCAGCCGGTGAGCAGCAGCAGCGCCAGGAAGGAGCGGTAGACCAGGTCGGAGTGGAACCAGTGGTTGGTGCCCGCGCCCATCACGATCATGCAGCGGCCCTGGGAGCGGATCGCGGTGTCGGCGAACTCGCGGGCGATCCGGGTGGCCCGCTCGGCAGGCACGCCGGTGACCACCTCCTGCCAGGCCGGGGTGCCGGGCTGGTCCGGGTCGCCGTAGCCGGTGGGCCAGTCACCGGGCAGGCCGTCGCGGGCCACGCCGTACTGGGCCAGCAGCAGGTCGTAGACCGTGGTGACCAGCCGGCCTGCCACCCGGCGGACCGGGACGCCGCGGCGGATGGTCTCCGCGGCTCCGGTGGGATCGTCGAAGCGGGGCAACAGGATTTCGGCGGTCTCGCCGACGCCGGTGCCGTTCGCGCTGGGCTCGCCCGCGCCCGCGCAGCTCAGCAGCGGGCTCGCCCCGGCCAGGTCCAGGTTCCAGCGACCCGGTTCGTCCAGCCAGCGGAAGCCGAGCGAACCGTTGGGCACCAACGCTTCCCCGGTGGCCTCGTCCAGCAGCACGGTCTTCCAGTCCGCGCCGGGTTCGGCCGAGCCGAGGTCGGCGGCGGTGAGGAACTTGCCGGGCACCAGCCCGGCCGCGCGTTCGGTCAGGGTGACCAGGAACGGCAGGTCGGTGTAGCGGCGCACGTAGTCGGCGAAGAACGGCTCCTGCTTGTCCACGAAGAACTCGCGCAGCACCACGTGTCCCATGGCCAGCGCCAGCGCGGCGTCGGTGCCGGGGTGCGGGGCCAGCCACTCGTCGGCGAACTTGGTCGCATCCGAGTAGTCGGGGGAGCAGACCACGACCTTCTGGCCCCGGTAGCGGGCCTCGGTCATGAAGTGCGCGTCCGGGGTGCGGGTGACCGGGACGTTGCTGCCCCACAGCATCAGGTAGGCGGCGTCCCACCAGTCCGCGGACTCCGGCACGTCGGTCTGGTCGCCGAAGACCTGCGGTGAGGCAGGCGGCAGGTCGGCGTACCAGTCGTAGAAGGAGAGCATCGGCGCGCCGATCAGTGCCATGAACCGGGAGCCGACCGCGTGCGAGACCATGGACATGGCCGGGATCGGGGAGAACCCGGCGATCCGGTCCGGCCCGTGCCGCTTGAGCGTGTGCACGTGCGCGGCGGCGACCATGTCCACCGCCTCGTCCCAGCTCACCCGGACCAGGCCGCCCTTGCCCCTGGCCCGCTGGTAGACGTGCCGCTTCATGGGATCGTCCACAATGGACTCCCATGCGGCGACCGGGTCGCCGTGCACGCGCAGGCCCTCGCGGTACATCTCCACCAGCACGCCGCGGGCGTACGGGTAGCGCACCCGCAGCGGCGAGTAGGAGTACCAGGAGAAGGAGGCCCCGCGCGGGCAGCCCCTCGGCTCGTACTCCGGCCGGTCCGGCCCGACCGAGGGGTAGTCGACGTCCTGGGACTCCCAGGTGATGATGCCGTCCTTGACGTAGACGTTCCACCGGCAGGAGCCGGTGCAGTTCACGCCGTGGGTGGAGGGCACGACCTTGTCGTGGCTCCACCGGTCCCGGTAGAAGGAGTCGCCGTCGCGCCCGCCACGCCGGTACGTGACGCGCAGATCGGCGGAAGTCTCATCGCGACGCAGGAAACGGCCCGCTGAAAGCAGCAGGTCACTGGCGCGGTTGTCCGTGGTGGGAGTGGCGTTGACGCGCCGATTCCCCGCAGCCATATGCGGTTCCCCTTACATCCCCTAATTGCTGAACCCATTCGGAAGGTACGCCCATTCCGGTCTGCTTGTCCATCATGGGAAATGTGACGGGGTGATACACAGAATATGGGCGCATTGTCCGGTTGGAGACCATCTTCGCATTGCGTCCCTGCTTCGTGATGACGACTTCCGGCGTATCGTCATTGCCGGGAGGTGCCGGGATGAGCGCAGCGGCTCTACTACATATCCAGGCGAGTATTTGGGGAAAAACGGACAACAGGATCGCGGTGCTGCGTCTGGGCGGGGTCACGCCACGGGATCAGGATGGGGAAAGTCTGCTGGTCAGGGCGGCGCTCCAGGGTGGCATGAAGAACGTGGCCGAGCTGGGCCGGTTGTTTCTGCCGACTCCGCGGGGCTGGCTGGTCCGGCTGGACCGCGGTGACCTGGTCACGGTGGAATGGCCGAAAGGTCCGAAATTGGTCGCGGCTGCGCCGATCGGGTTACCCGCGGCCTGGCGATGGGCGGCGAATCGGATTGGCAAGGTGGTGCTGCTGGTCGACGCTGGCGTAAACGCGCCACTCCAGGCAAGCGCGGACCGCGGAAACCTGGTAGGAGCCGCGGTGGGATTCCAGGACCACGCCGGTCCGCCGGGCGGGTAATATCGGTTGACGTGCCCAAACCGACCGCCGCACAACTGGCCGCCGCGCATGCCAAGACCCTGTCCGACGTGGTGGGACCCGGCCTGTCGGTGCTGTTCTGCGGTATCAACCCCGGCCTCTACTCGGCCGCTACCGGACATCACTTCGCCCGGCCGGGCAACCGGTTCTGGCCCGCGTTGCACCGCTCCGGTTTCACCCCGCGCCAGCTGCACCCGTCCGAACAGCGAGAACTGCTGGACTACGGGCTGGGCATCACCAACATCGTGGCGCGGGCCTCCGCGCGGGCCGATGAGCTGACCCGCGAGGAACTGCGTGAAGGCGGCCGCAAGCTGACCGCGCTCGCGGAGCGGTATCGGCCGGAGTACGTGGCGGTGCTGGGGATTTCCGCCTATCGGTTTGCCTTCGATCGGCCCAAAACGGTCATCGGGCCGCAAACGGAGACAATCGGCGGTTCGAAGTTGTGGGTGCTGCCGAATCCGAGCGGGCTCAACGCGCACTACCAGGCGGACGCACTGGCCGCCGCGTTCGGCGAGTTGCGGGCGGCCGCTCGGTAGCGCGCGGCGAGCAGGGCGGCGGCCACCTGAGGCTCAGACGCTGCGCAGCACCGAGACCACGGTGCCCAGGATCACCGCGTTGTCCCCGTCGATCACCTGGTAAGCGGGGTTGCGCGGCTCCAGGTACACGTGCCCGTTGCGCCGCCGGTAGACCTTGACCGTGGCCTCCTCGTCAATCATCGCGGCCACGATCTGGCCGGAGTGCGCCTCGGACTGCTGGCGCACCACCACGATGTCGCCGTCGCAGATGGCCGCGTCGATCATCGAGTCCCCGCGCACCCGCAGGCCGAACACGGTGCCCCGGCCGGTCAGCTCGCGGGGCAGGGTCAGCTGGTCGTCCAGGTGCTCGGCGGCGGTGATCGGGGTGCCCGCGGCGATGTCGCCGACCACCGGCACGCTCACCGAGTCGCCGTCATCGCGCCGGGCCGAGCTGTCCCGCAGGAAGGCGCGCACGTCGATCGGCCGGGACATGGCGGAGCCGCGCCGCAGGAAACCCTTGTCCTCCAGGGCGGCCAGGTGCTTGGACACCGAGGAGGAGGACTGGAGCCCGACCGCTTCGCCGATCTGCCGGGTGCTCGGCGAGTAGCCGTGCCGGAGCACCCAGTCCCGGATGGTCGCCAGGATCTGCTGCTGCCGCAGCGGCAGCGAGGCGGCGTCCAGGTGCTCGAACACGTCAAGATCGTCGTAGGCGGTCACCCGGGAAATGCTAGACGCCGCCGCTGGCCTGCCCCGATTGGGTACCACACCCACGGTTCCCGGCATTGTTGGCGGCGTTGATCCGGCTGGAGATTGGTGCTCCCGCGGCGCTGGCCGCGGTTCCCTGCACAAGGAGGATCCCGTGCGGATCAGAAGAGCACTGCTCGTGGCGCTGGGGGTGGTGGCGCTGGCTGCCACGGCCCCGGTCGCCCAGGCGGCCGGTGAACCGGCGGACTACCTGGTCACCCTCACCGACCACGCGACCGACCCGGCGGCCCTGGCGGCGGGCCACGGCGCCCAGGTCGGCCACGTCTACCGGCACGCGCTGTCCGGCTTCTCGGCGTCCTTGTCGCCGGTCGCGGTCGCGGCGCTGCGGCGCGACCCCAGGGTGCGCTCGGTGGAGCCGGACGCGGTGGTGCGCACCACCGCGCAGACCGTGCCCACCGGCGTGGACCGGGCCTTCGCCACCGCCAACCCCAACCTCAAGATCAACGGCACCGCCGACTACAGCGTGGACGTGGACGTCGCGGTGATCGACACCGGGGTGGACGGCAAGCACCCCGACCTGACCGTGGTGGCCCGGACCAACTGCGTGAACAGCAGCTCCTGCACCGACAACGCGGGCGGCGACGGCCACGGCCACGGCACCCACGTGGCGGGCAGCATCGGCGCCAAGGACGACGGGATCGGGGTCACCGGCATCGCGCCGGGCGCGCGGATCTGGTCGGCCAAGGTGCTCGACGACGGCGGCAGCGGGCAGCTCTCCGGCGTGGTGGCCGGCGTGGACTGGGTGGCCGCGCACGCTGATGAGATCGAGGTCGCCAACATGAGCCTCGGCTGCGAGAACTGCACGAACGACGCGCTCACCCAGGCGATCTCCAACGCCGTCGGCAAGGGCGTGGTGTTCGCGGTGGCCGCCGGGAACAACCACAAGGACGCCAAGACCTTCTTCCCGGCCAACCACCCGGACGTGATCACCGTGTCCGCGCTGGCCGACTTCAACGGCAAGCGCGGCGGCGGCGCGGCCTCGACCTGCCGGGCCGACCAGGACGACACCCTGGCCGACTTCAGCAACTTCGGCGCCACCGTGGAGATCGCCGCACCCGGCACCTGCATCCTGTCCACCCACCTCAACGGCGGCTACTCCACGCTGAGCGGCACCTCGATGGCCGCCCCGCACGTGGCGGGCGCGGCAGGCCTGTTGACCGCCAACGGCAACCGGGCCACCAACCGGGACGGCGTGCGCGCGGTGCGGCAGCGGCTGATCGACACCGCGAACACCGACTGGACCGACGACTCCGGTGACAACGTCAAGGAACCGCTGCTGGACGTCAGCTCTACCCAGGACTACCCGGCGGGCTCCGCCGACCCGGGCAGGCCGGTCGCCGCGTTCACTGCGAGCTGCTCCACCAGCAACACCACCTGTTCCTTCGACGCGAGCTCTGCAAAGGACCCCGACGGCAGCATCACCGGCTACGCCTGGGAGTTCGGCGACGGCGGCACCGGAACCGGCAAGACCGCCTCGCACAACTACGGCAAGGCCGCCCACTACAGCGTCCGGCTGACCGTGACCGACAACGACGGCAAGACACACAGCACCCGCCGCCTGGTCAAGGCGGGCGACCTGCCACCGACCGCCGCGTTCAGCGTCCGCTGCAACCGCGGCAGCTGCTCCTTCGACGGCAGCGCCTCCAGCGACGAGGAGGGCTCGGTATCCGGCCACGCCTGGAAGTTCGGCGACGGCAGCACCGGCACCGGCGCCACCGTCTCGCACAGCTACCCGAACGTCGCGGCCACCTACACCGTGACGCTGACCGTGACCGACAGCAAGAACCAGACCGGCTCGACCACCCGGACCGTCCGCTGCCACAAGCACATCAGCGCCCCGCTGTGCTTCGGCTGATCACCTGAACGCATCGCGGTGCGGCCGGTCCGGCGGTCGCACCGCGATGCCCTACCTGGTGACCAGTCCGCCGTCGTAGGCCCGGATGACCAGCTGGGCCCGGTCCCTGGCGGACAGCTTGGCCAGCAGGCGGCCGACGTGCGTCTTGACCGTGCCCACGCCCAGGAACAGCCGGTCGGCGATCTCGGCGTTGGACAGGCCGTCGGCGATCAGCCGCAACACCTCGGTCTCCCGAGGGGTGAGGCCGTCCAGCGAGTTGTCCCGGGAGGGCGGTCGCTGGGCGCGGAACTGCTCGATCAGCCGCCGGGTCACCGTCGGCGCGAGCAGCGCCTCGCCCGCGGCCACGATCCGCACCGCGGCCAGCAGGTCCGCGGCCGAGGAGTCCTTGACCAGGAACCCGCTGGCGCCGGCCCGCAACGCGGCGTGCACGTACTCGTCCAGGTCGAAGGTGGTCAGGATGAGCACCCTGGCCGTGCCCTCGGCGCAGATCCGCCGGGTCGCCTCGATGCCGTCCAGCTCCGGCATCCGCACGTCCATCAGCACCACGTCCGGCCGGCAGCGCCGGGCCAGCTCGACGGCTGCCGTCCCGGTGCCCGCCTGCCCGACCACGCTGAGGTCCTCAGTGGAGTCGATCAGCGCGACCAGGCTGTCCCGCAACAACACCTGGTCCTCGGCGAGCACCACGCTGGTCACCGCGCCTCCTCGGCGTCGATCGGAATCCTGGCCGCCAATGCGAACCCGCCCTCAGGTCTCGGTCCGGCGCTGAGCGTGCCACCGAAGAGAGCGGCCCGCTCCCGCAGGCCGAGCAGCCCGTTGCCGCTGCCCGAGGGTTCGCCGCCGCGCCCGTCGTCGAGGACCTCGACCAGGACCGCCGGTCCGGTGCGGTCGACGAGCACCCGGCAGGAGCCGGTTCCGGCGTGCCGCAACACGTTGGTCAACGCCTCCTGCACGATCCGGTACACCGTGAGCCCCAGACCGGCGGGCAGTTCGCGGTCACCGCGCAGGGTGAGGTCCACGGCCAGGCCGGATCCGGCGGCCAGCCCTGGCAGGTCGGCCGGTCCGGGGATGGGGGTGAGCTCGGCGTCGGAGCGGAGCGCGCCGAGCACCCGGCGGACCTCGGCCAGGGCCCCGCGGCTGGTGGACTCGATGGTGCGCAGCGCCGAACTGGCATTGGCGGAGCCGGGGCCGAGGTGGTTGGCCACGGTGGCCTGCACCGCGATCAGGCTCAGGCTGTGGCCGACCACGTCGTGCAGCTCCCGCGCGATGCGCAGCCGCTCCTCGGCCACCGCCCGCCGCGAGGACTCCGCGACCAGGTGCGCCGCGATCCGCCGCCGCCGGGCGACCGCGCCGCCGATCCCGGCCGCACCACCCAGCAGCACGGTGACCAAGCCGATCTCCACCGGCCAGGCCACCGGCACCTCCACCGGCAGGGTCGGCACGGCCAGGCCGGGCAGCACCCACCGGTAGTAGGCCAGGATCGCCCCGGTGGCCAAGGTGATCGCCGCGCCCAGCACCGCCAGCGACCGCCAGGTCCGTCCGGCCACGGCGACCGGGTACAGCGCCACCGCCGAGGGCAGGTAGGCGATCCACACCACCCCGCCGCCGACCGCGCCCGCGACCGTGGCGGTCAGCGCGATCACCAGGGCGACCGCGAACGCCGCGAGCGGCCACCGACGCCTTGCCAGCACAGGAAATGCCAGCGCGCAGGACACCAGGAGCATCGCCCAGACCGGCCCCACGGCCACCCGGCCCGGCGGGTCCAGCAACGCCCAGAGTTCCACCAGGGCCAGCAGTGCCACGGTGACCATGAGCGGACCGTACCACCGGCCGCCTCTGCCCCAGGGAGGACAACCGGCCGCGGAGTGAAGACCACGGGCAGACGCGCCACCCAGGCCGCCAGAAATACCCTCCAGCCATGGTTGACGACACTCGGCAGAGCGCGGATGTGCTTGCGCGGCAAGCGTTGTTCCCCGGCCGGTGGGTCGGCGGGATCTCGCTGATCGCGGGCCCGCTCCTGCTGCTGACCGGTGCGCTGCTGCGGTCGCCGTTCCACTTCTTCTTCCCACAGCAGCTCCAGGCGCACCAGCAACATCCGGCGCTGATGTCCGCCGCCTACGCCTGCTTCGCGCTGGGCAACGTGCTGCTGTGCTTCGCGGTGATCGCGCTGTGCCAGCGGATCGCGGCCACCAGGCCGGTGTGGGCGTACTGGGGCGGCACACTGGTGATCCTCGGCCTGTGCACCCGCGCCTACCACGCGGGCACCGACCAGCTGGTGTTCGTGCTGGCCGACACCCAGGGCATCGAGCGAGCCGGACAGCTCGTGAGCGACTACTACCGGTTCTGGGGCGAGCTGACCTGGCACCCGTTCCGCACCTTCGGCGGGGCCATCCTGATCGGCTGGATCGTGCTCGCCCTCGGCGCGTGGCGATCAGGGGTTTTCCATCCGCTGAGCGCCCTCGCGCTGGCCCTGATGTCCTTGCACGCCTTCGGCACCCTGAAGGGCACCCAGCTGCCGGTCTCGCTGATCGCCATCGGCGGGCTGACCCTGGCCCTGGCCCCCTTCGGCGTGCGGCTGCTCCGCGACGGACCCAGGCCCACCCGCAAGGCGCTGATCTGGACCGCCGTGCTTGCCGCGCAGCTCATCCTGGGCGTGTTCTTCGCGCCCCGGGGGTGACCTCGGTGCGGCTGCGCGCGCCGAGCTTGCGCAACAGGCTGGCCACGTGCCGCTCCACCGTGCGCGGGGACAGGAACAGCAGCTCGGCGATCTCCCGGTTGGTGCGCCCCGAGGTGATCAGCCGCGCCACCTCCCGCTCACGCGGGGACAGCGCGCCGCCGTAGCCACGTCTGCCCGGTCCGCCGCCGAGCGGGCCGCGGTGCTGGCGCAGCAGGCGTTCGCAGCGGGCGGCGTCCCAGCTCGCGCCGAGCTCGCCGAACATCCTGGTGGCCTCGGCGATCCGTTGTTCGGCGGTGGCCCGCTCGCCGGTGGCGAACAGGTGCCGGGCCAGGGCTTCGAGGGCGCGGGCGTGCTCGTAGGGGCGGGGGAGGGCGGCGAACTGCTCCGCGGCCGCCATGAACAGCGCGGTGCCGTCCTCGGCCACCAATCCGTTGCCGTAGGCCAGCATCGCCTGTCCGAGCGGGTAGTCCCGGTCCGCGATCTCCGCGGCGAACTCGGCCAGCAACGCCCGCGCCGCGGCCGGATCTCCTTGCCGCAGCAGGGCTTCCACCACCGCGTCCACCAGCTCGGCTGCCCACACCCACACGCCTTTGCGCCGCAGCTCAGCACAGGACGGGTCCGCCGGCCGGCCGCGGGCGGTGGCCAGCCGGATCCGGGTGGCGGCCGCGGCGGGCACCGCGGAGCCGCACCAGCCCGATCCGGCCAGCAGCGACTCCGCCTCCGCCCACTCGCCCCTGGCGAAGGCGAGCCGGGCCAGCACCAGCCGCGACTCGGCGGCCGAGCGCGGGTTGTGCGGGCCGGTGCCCAGGTGCGCGCGCACCCGCTCGGCCAGGCCGGTCCACTGGCCGGTGACCAGGGCCAGGCGCAGCTGGTTCGTGGTCGCCCACTGCGCCAGGTACGGGGCCGCGCTGGCCAGGGACTCGGCCTCGGCCAGGAATCCGGCCGCGGCCCGGTGGTGGCCGAGGGTGATCGCGGCGTCGGTGAAGTTCAGGTAGCCGCGCAGCAGCTCCAGCCGGTGCCCGGTGGCAGGCAGCGCGTCCCAGGCTTGGTGGTCGCCGAGCTGGAGCAGGGTGGTGGACCGGTTGACCTCGATCGCGGTCAGCAGCGCCGGATCGCCGCGCCGGGGCGTGAGCCGGTCCAGCTCGGCCAGCCAGCGCAGGTGCTCGGCCATCGGCGCGGTGCCCAGGTGCGGCAGGGCCAGCGCGGAGACCGCCCTGGCCGCCAGCGCGGGCCGCCGCCGCAGTTCCGGGACCGCGCGCACCAGCTCCGCGCGGCCCGCGTCGGCGTCACCGGCCTGGTTGGCCAGCAGCAGGCCCAGGTGCAGCCGCAGCTCGCCGCGCACGCCCTCGGGCAGCAGGTCGTCGGCGACCAGGCCGCGCAGCAGGGTCACCGTGTCGCGGTAGGACCAGCTGCCCACGGTCAGCCTGCCCAGCCGACCGGCCAGACCGGCGCGGATCCGGCGGGGCAGTCGCGGTTCGCCGAGCAGGTCGCGCAGCAGTCCGACCGCCGTGGCAGGCTCGCCGGCGCGCATGGCGCGGTCCGCGGCGCGTTCGGCGTGCCGGGCGGCTGCCGCCAGGTCGCCTGCCGCGCGGCAGTGGTGGATCAGCTCGGGCAGGGCCGCGTCATCCAGCGCCCGCACGATCGCCGGGTGCGCCTGCCGCCGCCGCGCCACCGGCATGGTCTCGGCCACCGCGAGCGCCCACAGCGGCGGCCGGAACTCGAACGCGCCGTCCGGGCGCACCGCGAGCAGCCCGGCGTCCACCGCCCGCACCAGCGCCGCCTCCGCCTTGGCCGGGTCCACCCCGCACACCCGCGCCGGGATCGCCGGGTCGATCGGCCCCCGCAGCAACGCGGCGACCTGCACCACCGGCGGCATCGGTGTCAGGCGGCTGGTCACCAGTTCCAGCACGCTCCTGGGCAGTCCGGTGCGCACCAGCGCCGCGCCCGGCTCGCCGTCAGCGGGGGTGATCCGGGCCAGGACCTCGTTGACCAGCAACGGAATCCCGCCGGTGAGCCGGTGCACCTCGCGCACCCAGGGCTCCGGCGCGTCCACCAGCGCCGCCACCTCGGCCACCCGCAGCGGCGTCAGCTCGATCCGCGGCCCAGGCCATGGCGCGGAGGTGAGCACCATCGCGGCCCCTGGGGGCAATCGGGTCGCGCAGCACCGCAACACCTGACGGGACCAGCGATCGGCCAGCTTGACGTCGTCGACCACGAGCAGCACCGAACCCGCCCCGGCGAGCAGCTCGCGCAGTGCCGCGCAGGTCCGGTAGGCCGAGCCGTCCGCCTGCTCCGCCGCCGTGACCACCGCCCGCCCCGCCGCCGGATCACACCCGGCCTCCACCAGCGCCCGCACCACCTCACGCAGCAACACCTTCGGCTCATCCGGCAGGCCCAGGCACTCGACCAGCGCGCGCACCCCGGCGGTCGACCCGGCCAGCGCCTGCGCGGCGAGCCAGGACTTGCCCAGGCCCGCCGCGCCGTCCACCAGCACCGCGGCGGGCGGGTGCGCGATCAGCTCGCGCACCCGCGCCACCGGTGACTGTCTGTCCATTGTGGACTATTTCTTCAGTCTGCGCGCACCGATCTCGGCCGCACTGGTCCAGGTGCCGCCGTTGATCTCACTGGTGGCCCGCAACCTCAGGTACCGCCCCGTTTTCGCGGCGAAGCTGACCAGCTTCTCGCCCTTGTCCGCGGCGAAGGTCCCGGTCGCCACCGCCTGGCCCCAGCTCGTGCCGTCAGCGCTGACGTAGACCTCGTAGCCCTTGATGCCGCCGTTGACCCCGGCGTCCTGCCTCGGCAAGTAGGACAGTCCGGTGATCTCGTGCGTGGCACCGAGGTCGAGCTGGATCTCGTGCGGCAGCGCCGAACCCGTGCCCGACCACTGGGTGTGCCACTGGGTGCCGGGGTTGTCGTCGATGGCGTTGGCCGCGGCCCCGTTCTCGCCCGCGGTCTCCTGGCTGTCCACATGCTTGACCGTCCAGCCGGACTTGGCGATAGGCTCGTCCGCCCTGGTCGGAATCGCCTGCGGCACCGGCAGTTGCACGCCCTCCGCGGTGACGGTGAACGCCGCGCCGGTGGACTGCGCGCCGGTGCGCACGTGCAGCACGCCGCGCTCGAAGAACCAGCCGGTCGCCGCCGCCTCGTAGTCGGCCCGCTTGGCGTAGCCGGTCAGCGCACTGCCGCCCAGCGTGACCTTGCCCGGCGCGCCCGCCACGTGCACCGCCAGTTCGTAACCCCGGCCGGCGGGCTTGCCCGCGTAGTCGCCGACGGACGCGCCGACCCGCACCGTGACGTCACCGCGGCCGCCGGTCGGCGCGGACACCGACACCTGCTGCTTGGCGAACTCACCGCGCTGGAACCGCCGGGTCACCCCGTCGTCCTCGTACAGCTCGAAGCTGGAGCTGCCGTTGGGGTAGACGTCGAAGGTGATCGGCGTCTTCGGCTTCTCCCGGTGGTGGCTGAGCTGCGGCCACATCGGCACGATCGCGCCGCCCTTGACGAACAGCGGCAGCCGGTCCAGCGGGGCCTGGTAGCCGTCGAAGGTGCCCGGACCCTGGTACACCGTGCCGGTCCAGTAGTCGGTCCAGGTGCCCGCGGGCAGGTAGATGCCGTCCCTGGTGGCGGTCGCCGAGGTCACCGGCGCGACCAGGAAGGCGTCCCCGGCCAGGAACTGCTGGCTGGTCTGGTTGCCCCTGGCGACCGGGTCGTTGGGGTACTCCAGCACCATCGCCCTGGTGGTCGGCACGCCGGTCTCGTGCGCCACCCGCGCCATCGAGTAGAAGTACGGGGTGAGCCGCATCTTGAGCTTGAGGTACTTGCGGTTGATCTCCTGGTGCGCCGCGTCGAACCGCCAGGGCTGCTTGTCCTGGTAGGCCGAGGTGGGGTTCTTCGCGCCCCAGCCGGACATGCTCATCAGCACCGGCGTGAACGCCTTCCACTGCAAGTCCCGCGAGTAGGTGTCCGGGCTACCCGCGAAGATCCCGTCCACATCGCCCGCGGCGTAGTTCAGTGCGGAGAAGCCCGCGCCGGTGATCGCCGGGACGTGCCAGCGCATGTTGTCCCAGTCGCCCTCGGTGTCCCCGGTCCAGACCACCGCGTTGCGCTGGGTGCCTGCCCAGCCGTCGACCGTCCAGACGAACCGGCGGGCGTCGCTGTTGTCCTCGATCCCGGAGACCGCCTGCTGCACGCCCTCGAAGGCCTTCTGGTAGCCGCCACCGATCCAGGCCACGTCGGTCTTGATCATCCGCGAGCCCGCGCCGACCTCCTCCTTGACGTTCTTCAGCCCGGTGGAGGTCCACAGCCCGGTGTAGAAGCCCTTCTCCTGCAAGGACTTCACCGTCTCCGGCAGCTTGGTGTAGCCGCAGCCGTAGCCGTCGTTGGGCAGGAACCAGCCCGAGGGCATGTCCGCCGCGCGGGCCTGCTCGGCGTACTTGAGCACGTCCGGGGTCTTCTGGTGGTCCACCCGGTTGTGGTCACCCTGGTACTCGGGGTTGCTCGCGTTCCAGCAGTCCGCGTGCCCCATCTCCAGGCCGTAGATCGGGGCCAGGAAAGGCTTCCCGGTCACGTCGGTGTACCGGTCAAGCACCTCCTTGAGGCCCTGTCCGGCGAAGTACACCGCGTCGAAGCGGCCTTCCTCGTGCGTGGTCTGCACCGGCGAGGTGAAGGAGTAGCTGCCCGGCGACCAGGTGTTGCGCACCACGCCGTAACCGTTGGTGGACAGGTAGAACGGGGCCGGGCTGGCGTTGTTGCCCTCGTTCCACTTGTTGTCCACCCGCACCGGCACCGTCTTGTCCCGCAGCGCCCACGCGCCCAGCCGCAGCCCGGTGCCGTAGAACTGCTCGTCCTGGCCCCGGACCAGCCGCTGCCGCGCGGCACTGGAGCTCCAGGTCAGCCCGGTCGACTCCTGCCACACCAGGGTCTGGTTGTCCTTGCGGTACAGCGCGAACCGCAGCGGCTTCTGGTACGCCCGCAGCACCACCGCGTCAGTCTCGATCTTGTAGTAGTCGGTGGTCTCGGTGACCGTGGTGCGCACCGGGCCGAAGTCGGTGCTGGTCAGGATGGCGCGGCCGGCCGGATCGGCGAACGAGCCGCCGGGGCCGAGCCAGAGCCGGAACACATCGGGCTGCAGGAAGCCCACTCGGACGCGGTCACTGCCCGCGCTGATCGTGACGGTCGCGCCGTCCTGGCTGATGCCGGTGATCGCGCCGAGGGTTCGCTCGGCGGGCTGGGCCTGGGCCTGCTGTCCGAGGGCCAGCAGGGCGAGCAGGGAGAGGACGCCGATCAGACGTCGCAGGGGTCGGGGCACTCGCATGTCGTACTCCCGGCGGGGATGAGGGTGTGCGCGAACATGCTTCAAAGTGCCGCCGACGGTACATATTCGCGCAACCCCGTGGAAAGACGCTACCGGGAAGTACGGGTCAGGGGTTTTTCAGTTGAATTTCGGTGTTTACCGGGTTTCGCGTAGCACCCGGCTGCCGAGGCCGAAGCCCAGCCCGACCATCCCGAGGGCCAGCACCAGGTGCAGCCAGTTGTCCGCGTCGTTGACCGGCACGAAGTTCGCCGGGCCGTTGTGGTCGATCACCAGTCCGTAGAACCACAGCAGCAGGTACACCAGCCCGCCGCCGACCAGGTACAGCGCCGCGCCCCTGGTGGTGCGGGCGAAGACCAGCGCGGCGACGCCGAAGGCCAGGTGCACCAGGTTGTGCAGCACGGAGACGGCGAAGACGCCCATCAGCAGGGCCCCGGAGTGGTGCCCGGCGAAGGTGAGCGAGTCGATGTTGGTCGTCAGCCCCGGGATGAACCCGGCGATGCCCACGAGCAGGAACACCACGCCGACCACGAGCGCGGCAGTCTGAACTGGGGTGCGCCGAAGCGTTGCGGTGGAAGACATCAGGGCTCCCTTGTGAGTGCGTAGGTCGCCCCGGTCTACCCCCGCCGCGCGCCGGTAAACGCCCCGGCGCGATCAGTCACCACGTCGGACGCGAAGGAACAGCCCGCCGACGCCCAGCACGAGGCACAACCAGCCGAACCAGTCACCGAACCGGGTGTACAGCGTGCCGCCCGGCCCGGTAGGCAGCTCGGCGACCACGGTCGCGAACGGCTCCGGCCGGTCGGTGCGCGCCTCGGCCAGCACCCGCCCGTACCCGTCGGCAATCGTCAGCGTGCCGGTCCGCGCCGCCCACACCGTGGCCTGGCCGTGCTCGACCCCGCGGATCACCATCATCCGGCTGTGCTGCCAGCCGTTGTCGACCTCGTCGGCGGCCGGTGCCAGCAGCAGGCCGGCGCCCGCGGCCGCGTACTCGCTGACCGGGGCGGAGTGGTTGACATCCCCGCAGATCACCACGCCTGCCCGGTCCCGGAGGAGGAGTTCGGTGCCCGACACGCCTGCCGGGTTGTGGTGCTTGAGGTAGGAGACGGGCTCGCCGCCGTCAGCCGGGAACAAGGCGGCGTAGTTGTACTTGGTCGCGCCGTCCCAGCGCATGTGGCCGACCACGATGTCCAGCGCGCGGTCCTTGGCCAGGCGGCGCATCGGGTCGAACAGCGCGGCGGGCCGGGCCTCGTGCGCGCCGAAGGACCCCTCGGGCAGCACTACGGCGCGGACTCCGGCCGGCAGCGCGGCGATCCGCTCGGCGTAGGCGGCGACCAGGTCGCGACCGGCGGGGGTGGCCAGGTCGGGGGCCCACATCCGCTGGTTGGTCGAGATCGCGGCCACCCGCTGGACCGGGCCGCCGGACTCCGCCAGCCGCACCGCGCCCGCGCCCAGCGCCGCGCCGAGCAGGCCGACCGCGACCACGCCAGTCCACACCCGCGCGGCCAGGCCCGATCCGAGCGCCCGGGGTGCCAGCACCGCCGCGATCGTCGCGGGCGCCAGCAGCACCAGGAACTCCACGCCCCACATCCCGGTCACCGCCGCGGTCTGCAACACCAGCGGCACATCGCCGAGGTCGTTGGCCAGCGTCCCCATGATCCCCATCGGGTTGGCCACCGACACCAGGCACACCGTCCCGGTCCACAGCGCGGGCGCGGTCAGCGCGGCCAGCAGCACCCGCCCGCGCACCGCCTGCCAGTGGAAACCCCACACCGCCAGCGCGAACACCAGCGACATGCCCACGTTGATCACCAGCCCGACCGGCCACATCGGGGTGTCGTGCGAGCGCAGCTGGAACTCCCAGGCGTTCGCCGTGCCCGCCAGGTAGGCCAGGAACCCGGCCCCGGCGGCGGTCCAGGCCGGGACCCGGGAGGCCAGCAGCAGCACCGGCAACGGGGCCAGCCAGGTCAGCGCGGGGACCGGGGACATGCCGGTGCCGAAGTAGAACAGCACCCCGGACGCGGCCACGGCGAGCACGCGGTCACGTGCGGAGGCCATCGAGCACCCTCTCGGTCGTGCGCTTGCACAGCGCGCGGAAGTCCACTTCGGACAGTGCGATGCGGCCGCCGTGGTAGAGCTGCAAAAGTCCCAGCACCGGGGTGGTCAGGGCCAGGGTGACCTCCAGCGGATCACCCTCGCGCAGCAGGCCGTCGCGGATGGCCTCGGTCACCGCCTGGAGCATCGGGCTGAAGGTCGGCGAGTCGCCCGCCTGGAAGTCGGCGGGAAACTGCCGCACCCCGTCCCGCCGCTCGGTGATCACGAAGGTGTACAGGTTCGGCTGGCCCAGCGCGAAGTCCAGGAAGTCATTGGCCAGGCCGTCCACTCGCTGCTCGAAGGTCCCGTCCGGCTGGCGCCGTCCCCAGGTCGCGGTGACCTCGGCGACCGCGGCGTCCACCACGGTGCGCAGCAAGGCCTCCCGGCTGGGGAAGTGCCGGTAGCTGGCCATCGTGGTGACCCCGGCGGCCGCGGCCACCCGCCGCATGGTCACCGCCTGCGCGCCCTCTGCCAGCAAGATCGTCAGCGCCGCTGCCGCGATCCGGTCCGCCGTCCCCATGTGTACACCGTACACGCGTCCCGGGTACGCAGGGCGAAGGCGGCCAGCCCGGCCGCGGCGACCAGGAAGGCGGCCGAGAGCAGGAAGGCCGCCGAGTACCCCGCGGCCAGCGCGGGGCGAGTGGCCTGGCCGCCGCTGACCGTGGCGGACACCGTGCTCAGCACCGCGAGGCCGATCGCGCCGCTGGTCTGCCGGATCGCGTTGAGCAGTCCGGCGGCCAGCCCGTTGTGGTGCGGAGGCAGGCCCGCGGTGGCCGCCACCGTGATCGGGGTGAACGCCGCCGCGCTGCCCAGCCCGAGCACCGCGCCCGGCACCGCGACCGCGATCAGGTAGGGCTGGTCCACGCCCAGAAGTGCCCCGGTGGCAAGGAATCCGGCCGCGCCGACCAGGCAGCACAGCACGGTCGCCCGGCGCGCGCCCCAGCGCACGGTGAGCCATCCAGCCGCCCGAGCGCCGAGGTACATCGCCACCCCGATCGGCAGGTAGCCGAGGCCCGCTTCCATTGGGGTGGCGCCGGAAACGTACTGCAAGTACAGCGAGACCAGGACCGGGCTGGCGAAGAAACCCAGGCCCAGCAGGAACATCACCCCGTTCGCCGCGGCCACTGAACCCAGCCGGAACACGCCGAGCGGCACCAGCGGATCGGCCGCCCACCGCGCCTGGTGCACCAGGAACACCGCCAGCAGCAGGACTCCGCCGAGCAGCGGCCCGAACACCGAGGGGCTGGCCAGTCCGGCCTGGGCCGAGCCCATCACCGCGTACACCACGCCCACCAGCCCGGCCGTGGCCAGCACCGCGCCCACGGTGTCCAGGCGGGCAGGGGAGTCGGCCCGGTCCCGTGGCGGCAGAATCCGGGCCGCCAGCACCATCGCGGCCACCCCGATCGGCACCGTCACGAAGAACACCCAGCGCCAGCTCAGCGCCTCGGTGAGCAGCCCGCCGACCACCGGACCGCTGGCCGCGCCGACCGCGCCGACCGAGCTCCAGGTGGCCAGCGCCCTGGTCCGCCGGTCCGGATCGGTGAACGTGGTGGTGAGCAGGGACAGCGTGACCGGCATCAGCAGCGCGCCGCCGAGTCCCTGCGCGGCCCGCGCGGCCAGCAGCAGCCCCGGCCCGGTGGCCAGGCCACCGAGGGTGCGGGCCAGGGTGAACAGGCCGAGGCTGAGCAGCAGGATCCGCCGCTGGCCGAAGGTGTCCGCGCACCGCCCGCCCAGCAACAGGAACCCGGCGAAGGCCAGGGTGTAGGCGTTGACCACCCAGGGCAGCGACTCGGCGGGAAAGCCCAGCGCGCCGCCGATGTCGGGCAGTGCCACCGAGACGATGGTGGCATCCATGATCACCATGAACGCGCAGGCGCAGGCCAGCAACAGGATCAGCTTGTCTGTCCTCATTGGACGGTGTCCTCGAAGTCCGGGCCGGGCACCGCGTACAGCGCGTCCACCGCGGCCCGGTAGGCGGGATAGGTCGTGATCAGGCCGTCCAGCTCGGCTCCCTGTGCGGGCAGGCCGGCGGCGGCCAGCGCGGCGCGCACCAGCGCGCCCGGATCGGCGGTCATGCCTGCTCCTGGAAGGCCGCGCCGACCCGGAGCAGCACCTGCTCGCCGTGATCCGGCCCGGCCAGCTGGAGGGAGAGCGGCAGGCCGTCCGCGGTGTGCCCCATGGGCAGCGCGAGCACCGGGTTGCCCACCGCGTTCCAGTACGGCGTGTGCAGCAGCCCGAACAGGCCCTCGTTGTCCTGGTGCCCGGCCGGGGTGGCCAGCGCCTCGAACGGCGGCGCGCCGGTCGAGGCGGTCGGGCAGGCGATGATGTCGACCTCGGCGAACAGCTCGGCCACCGCCGCCCGCGCCACCCGGCGAACCCGTTGCGCCGCAACGTAATCCGCGCCCGAGACCAGCGCGCCAGCAGCCAGCAGCCCGCGGGCGGCCACGGTGTAGTCCGACCAGCGCTCGGCCAGGGTGGCGCGGTGGTAGGCCAGGCCCTCGCAGTCCGCGGTGACCAGCGTGGCGGTGATCGTCTCCCGCCAGTACGGCAGCCGCACCTCGGTCACCGCCGCGCCGAGCCCGGCCAGCACGTCCAGCGCGGCGTCGAAAGCCGGTGCCACCGCGGGATCGCCGTGCGCCGGGAAGTGGTGTTCGCGCACCGCGCCGATCCGCAGTCCGGTCAGGTCGTCGGCGGGCTCGGGCATGGTGAACGGGGTCAGGGCGGCGAGCACCGCGGCGCAGTCCAGCGCGCCGTGCGCGAGCGGGCCGATCCGGTCCAGGCTCGGGCTCAGCGGGATGCTGCCCGCGGTCGGCACCAGCCCATAGGTGGGCAGCAGTCCGGTGATCCCGCAGAACGCGGCGGGCATCCGGATGCTGCCCGCGGTGTCCGAGCCGATCCCGGCCAGGAACATCCCGGCCACCACCCCGCTGGCCGACCCGGAGCTGGAGCCACCGGCCCAGCGCTCCGGATCGTGCGGGTTCCGCGGCACCGGAAAGGGTTTGCCGGCCTCGGGCAGGCCGCAGCCGAACTCCATCATGGTGGTCGTGCCGGTGAGCACCGCGCCCGCGGCCCGCAGCCGGGCCACCACCGGCGCGTCCCGGCCGCCGCCCCAGCCGGGATCGAGCACCAGGCTCTGCGCGGTGGTGGGCACTCCGGCCAGCGCGAGGTTGTCCTTGATCCCGATCGGGATGCCGTGCAGCGGACCACGGTCCAGCCCCTTGGCCAGCTCCCGGTCCGCCCGCCGCGCCGCTGCTCTCGCCTGGTCGTCGAGCCTGGTCAGGTACACGCCGAGCCGCGCGTCATCGCGGTCGGCGGCGGCGATGGCGGACTCGGTGAGCGCCTCGCTGGTCACCGCTCCGGCGCGCAGCGCGGCGGCCGCGGCCAACAGTGGGTCGGGCACAGGTTCCCCCTCTGAGTTAGGTAAGGGTTACCTTGCAAGCTCAACCCGGGTTGAGGTCAAATGGGCTGGTGGACAAGCTCTGCTCGATCCGGACCGCCGCCGCGCACTTCGACCTGCCGATCTCCACGCTGCACTACTGGGAGCGCCGCGGCCTGATCACCCCGCAACGCCGCGGCGGCCAGCGCTGCTACGACGCCACCCAGCTCTACCGGATCGCGCTGATCAAGCAGTGGCGGTTCGTCGGCCGCCTTTCCCTGGAGGAGATCGGCGTGCTGCTGGCCGGGCGCACCGCCGCGCACGACTGGCACGACACGGTGGTCGAGCGGATCGCGTTGGTGGACAAGGAGATCCAGGAGCTGGAGGCGGCGGGCGCCTATCTGCGGCACCTGCTGACCTGTCGGCAGGACGTGCCGGAGCAGTGCGCGCACTTCCGCTCCGGGCACCCCATCCCGCTCTAACCGGGCGCGTAGGCGGTGCCGAAGGCCGCCCACACCAGCGGGGTGTGCGCGGGCGCGCCGGTGGACTCCCAGCGGTCGGCCTCGGCGCGCTGCCAACGGTTCAGCGCGGCAACGGGATCGGCCTCCGCGTGTGCCTCGTGCACGGCCAGCACCGCCGTGGCCAGGACGTCGGCAGGGGCAAGGAAACCGGGGAACAGCCGGGTCAGGCCCGCGTGCGTGGGCAGCACCCAGCGGGTGGCGGTGACCTGCTCGGCCCCGCCGTGCACCAGGGCGGCGAGCAGACCGGAAGGTTCGGCGTAGCGGTGGTCGCCGCCGCTCTCGCAGGCGATCAGGGCCACCCGGTTCGGGATCCGCCAGCCCAGCAGGTCCGCGGCGCTGAGCGGGCCCTGCGCCAGGTGCAGGCGGGCCTCCAGCGCGTGCGCCGCGGTGGTCACGTGCCCGACGTAGAGGAACCGGCCGGCCTCGGCCAGCGCCGCCCGCAAGGAGTCGCGGTCCAGCGGATCGAGCGCGGCCAGTGGCGCGGGGACCTCGGTCAGCACCCGGCCGAGCGGGGTGGGCGGATCGACCACCGCGGCCAGCGGGCCGGTCCGGGCGGACACCCGGCGGGCAGGCGCGTTGCGCACGGTGGCCGGGGTGAGCAGGGAGACCTTCGCGTGGTGCACCAGACGTTGTGACTGGTCCACCCGCAACGCCTCCCACGGCACCTGGGCGGTGGACGGGGAGGGCTGGATCCGCAGGTGCAGGCCCGCACCGGCCGCTTCGAGCTCGCGGGCAAGTTGGGCGGGAATGAGCGCGGCGGCCAGGTTGGTGGCCAGCGCGCACTCCCGGTCCCGGTCGGTCAGCGCGCCACCGGCGAGGGCACGGGTGAGGGCCTGGTGCGCGGACTCGCCCGGACGCGGCGTGGGCAGGGCCTCGGTCAGCGCGGTCAGCGGCGGGGTGACCCGTTCCCGGGGCAGGGCAAGGACCCTGGGGTGTTCGGGGTCGTGTTCCCAGCGCCAGGTCAGGTAGAGCTCACCAGCGTCCACATAGGACAGTTGCACGGTCACCACGAGCGAACCACCTCCGGGCCGCGGACCTGGATGCCGTGCCGCTGCCAGGCCAGCTCCAGCCAGGGTTCCAGCGGCGAGGGCACCGCGAGGTTGGCGCGGACCCGGGGCGGCAACGGGAGTTC
>NZ_JAMHIV010000061.1 GCF_023897065.1 Crossiella sp. SN42 | reverse complement strand
TTCGGAAGGTTGACGGGCATGGGGAACCTCAAGACCCGCTTGCGTCTCTGCCTTTGACTTTCCCCCCCATGCTTTGATTCCTGCCCGTCCGGCGAGGACGCTCTTGATCTTCGCTTTTAACCCCGAAGATCAAAAGAGTGTCCTCGCCGGACGGGCAGACCCCCGGAGGGGTGGGACAAGTCAACACCCGGATGAGCAGGTTGCGGGGCGGGTTTTGGGTTGCCGACTCAAGACCCAGCGTGCTCGCGGTCCTCTCGTCTTCTCCGCACGACCTTCCGACAGCGAACCACATCCCACCGAGCAGCCGCCGTTGCGTGGCGTGGCCTTGGCGGCGGTTGCTGTGAGCATCTGCTCGGCGGGATGCGGTGCGCAGTCTCCAGGCCGTACGGAGAAGACGAGAGGACCGCTTTGTGGGTTTTCAACCCCGAGTTTGCCCCCGGCCGCTTGCCCTACTTCGCGTCCGCGTAACAGTCGGCCACCACCGCGTTCAACGGGAACCGCACCGGTGTGTCCCCGAACAGCAACCGCGTGGCCCGTTCCGCGCAGTCCTGCACCGCCGCCACCACTTCCTCCGCCAGCTCCGAAGGACAGTGCACGATCACCTCGTCGTGCTGGAAGAACACCAGCTCCGCCGGTTCCCGTAACGACGTCCGCAGACACGCCAGCAACGCCAGCGCCCACTCCGAAGCCGTCGCTTGCACCACGAAGTTCCGGGTGAACCTTCCCCTCGCCCGAGCCTGCCGCGCCTGACCGGTCTCCGTCTCCGCGTCCTCCACGATGCCCTGCCAGTCCGATCCCGGCGGCGGACAAGTCCTCCCCAGGTGCGAGCGGACCAGCCCACCCAGCTCACCAGTCCGCGCCGCCCGCTCCACGTACTCGATCGCCGCTGGGTAGCGCTTCCGCAGTGCCGCGAGCAGTTCCCCGGCCCCGCCGCTGGTCTGGCCGTACATCACGCCCAGCATGCCGATCTTCGCTCGGTCGCGGTCGCCGCCGAAGGCCTCCTCGGCCAGGGCGGTGTACAGGTCGCCGCTGGCTCCCGCCGCTGCCAGGCGCTGGTCACCGGCCAGGGCGGCCAGGACCCGGGGCTCCAGTTGGCTGGCGTCGGCCACCACCAGTGACCAGCCCGGGTCGGCGACCACGGCCCGCCGCACGGTCTTGGGGATCTGCAACGCGCCGCCGCCCCTGGTCGCCCACCGGCCGGATACCACGCCACCGGCCACCCACTCCGGGCGGAACCGGCCGTCGCGCACCCAGGCCGAGAGCCAGGACCAGCCGTGCGCGGTGTAGATCCGGTACAGCTCCTTGTACTCCAGCAACAGGGGCACCGCCGGGTGGTCCACGCCTTTGATCACCCAGGAGCGGGTGGACGGCAGGGAATGGCCTGCCTTGGCGAAGGCCTTGAGGACCTCGGCGGGGGAGTCCGGGTGGAAGCGGCGGCCGCCGAAGGCCTCGATGATCCGTTCGGTCAGCTCGGCCAGTTTCGGTGGCGGCACACCGGCCGGGGTGCGTGGCCCCAGCAGTTCGGTGAGCAGCGCGTCGTGGATGTCGGCCCGCCACGGCACCCCGACGTGGCCCAGTTCCGCCGCGGCCAGGCCGCCGGCGGACTCCGCGGCCACCAGCAGGCGGAACCGGCCCGGCTGGGCCAGCGCGCTGATCCTGGCCTGCTGGTCCCGGTGCACCGCGATCACCGCGTCGAGGGGGTCCACCTCGGGCAGGTCGGTGCGCGCGGTCTCGAACAGCGTTGGGTGCTCGTCCCTCGGCCGCACCGGTGGGTCCGGCGGCACCGGCAGACCCGCCTGGCGCGCGTAGGCGGCGGCCAGGCCGCGGGGCTCGCCCCAGCGGCCGGCGTGGCCGGACAGCAGCGACTCGGTCAGCTCCAGGTCGTGGCAGCGGGTCAGCCGCACGCCGGCGCGCAGCAGCCTCGGGTACAGCTCGGCGCTGTTGGCCAGCACCCAGCGGGGCTGGTGCGCCCGTTCCAGCTCGGCCACGGTGCCCGCAAGGGCAGTGGTGGACGTGACCTCGCTCACGGGCCGCCCGTCCTCGGACAGCTCGCACAGCCTGGCCTCCCCGTTGGGGCTGGTCACCACCGCGATCCGCATCACGGGCGATTGTCCGCCACGGCACCGACAATCCGGTGTGGACCAGCCATGGGTAGCGTGTCCGGAGCACCCATGAGGGAGTTTTTCTGAGGAGGAACATGAGTGCGAGCGAACGACCGCTGATCGACCTGTCCCGGGATCCGAACCCGGGGAAGCCGGATCACGCGCTGCCGGAGGGGGCGCCGCGTCATCCGCTGATCGACCTGTCCCGGGACCCGAACCCGGGCGTGGCCGACCACGCCAAGCCCGACGACGAGGACTGAGGGACGTGCCGCGCGGGGTCTACAGCAGGCCCCGCCGGTACGCCTCGCCGACCGCGGCCGCGCGGTCCCGCACGTCCAGCTTCGCGTAGATGTGCAGCAGATGCGTCTTGATGCTCGCCTCGCTGATGAACAGCCTGCGCGCCGCCTCCCGGTTGGTGGCGCCCCCGGCGACGAGGGTGAGCACCTCCAGTTCCCGCTTGCTCAGCGCGCCCCGCGTCGGCTTGCGCACTTGCCCGATCAGCCGCCCGGCCACCGTGGGCGCGAGCACCGACTCGCCGCGGCTGGCCGCCCGCACCGCTTTGAGCAGCTCCTCCGGCGGGGCGTCCTTGAGCAGGTAGCCGGTGGCCCCGGCCTCGATCGCGGGCAGCACGTCGGAGTCGGTGTCGAAGGTGGTCAGCACCAGCACCCGCACCTGGGGGCTCTGCTCGCGCAGCCGCCGGATCGCCTGCACGCCGTCCAGCTCAGGCATCCGCAGGTCCATCAGCGCCACGTCCACCTCGACCTCGGCGGCCAGCCGCACCGCCTCCAGGCCGTTGGCCGCCTCGCCCACCACCTCGATGTCCGGCTCCGCGCCGAAGGCCGCGGACAGGCCGTTACGCACGATCGGGTGGTCGTCCACGATCAGCAACCGGATCCGGCTCATGCCCCGCCTTCCCTGGCCTCGAACGGGATCACCGGCACCGCGGCCGCCACCGCCGTGCCCTGCCCCGGACCGCTCTCGATCTCCAGCACGCCACCCACCCCGCGCACCCGCTGCCGCATCACACCGATCCCATATCCGTCCACTGTGGACTCACATCCGGCAGACGGCGTGATGCCCACCCCGTCGTCGACGATGTCCAGCAGCACCAGATCGTCCTCATAGGACAGTGTCACGCCCACCCTGGACGCCTTGGCGTGCTTGGCGATGTTGGTCAGCGCCTCCTGCGCCACCCGGAACAGCACCACCTCCACCCCGGTGGCCAGCCGGTCCGGCGTGCCGGTGACCGCCAGCTGCGGGGTGATCCCGTTGGCCGCGCCCCACTTCGCGGTCAGCTCGGCCAGCGCCTCCGGCAGCGGCGACTCGGTCAGCGCCTCCGGCCGCAGCGCCCGCACCGAGCGCCGGGCCTCGGCCAGGCTGTCCGCGGCCAGCGCCCGCACCCGGTCCAGGTGCGCCTTGCGCTCCGGCTCGCCGACCCGGTCGGCCGCGTTGAGCTGGGTGATGATCCCGGTCAGCCCCTGGGCGATGGTGTCGTGGATCTCCCGCGCCATCCGCTGCCGCTCCAGCCGCACCCCGGCCTCGCGGGCCTGGGTCAGCAGCTGCGCGTGCAGGCCCGAGTTCTCCGCCATGGCCTCCCGCAGCGCCGCGTTGGCCGCGGTCAGCTCGGTCACCATGGCCCGCCGCCGCTCGCTCTCCCGCCCCACCACCCAGCCGCCGAAGGCCAACGGCAGCAACAGGCCCAGCAGCGCCGAGTAGGGCTGGATGTACTCGGTCAGCCACCGGGTCTGCGCGGCCAGGTTCACCACCGCGGTCACCCCGACCCCGATCATCGCGCCCCGCGGCGGGAACAGCAGGAAGGCGAACGGGAACCCCACCGAGGCGAAGGCGGCGAACTGCGCGCTGATCGACATCAGCCCGCCGTTGATGGCCACCATGCCGGCGAAGTAGCCGATGGCCAGCCACCGCCGGGTGCCGGTCATCTCCGCCGCGGTGACCCAGAGCCGCCCACCGTCCCGGCGGCTGGCCACCAGGCCCGGCAGCCAGGGCAGCCACAGCACCGCCAGCGCGAGCAGCACCAGCACCGCGGTCAGCTCCGGGCCACCGGTTGGCCACTCGCCGGTGACCCACACCAGGAACCCGGAGACCGCGAGCGTCCCGTACACCCAGGCCAGGTGCACCCACCTGCTCGGCGCGGCCCGGCCGGGATGCAGCTCCGGGATCACTCCCATCGGAACGTCCGCGCCGCGATCCCGCCGAAGACCACGATCAGCCCCGCCATCGCCAGCAGCGGCAGCGTCTCCGGCCACTGCCCGGCCCAGCTGGCCCGCAACGCCTGCATGGAGGCCCCGATCGGCAGGTAGGTGCCGATCTCCACCATGACCTTCGGCATCACCTCGGCCGGCATGAACACCCCGCCGAAGACCATGGACACGAAGAACACCCCGGCCCCGATCCCACTGGCCACCCGCCCGGTGGGCGCGACCGCGGCGATGCAGAGCCCGACCGCGAACAGCGCCCCCGCGCCCAGCACGAAGGCCAGCACGAAGCCCAGCGGCTCCCTGGGCAGCGGGAAACCGAGCACGGCCGAGCCGATCAGCAGCACCCCGCCGAGCGTGACCAGCGCCATCACCACGGTCACCGCGAGCTGCGCGCCCAGCAGCCTGCTCGGGTGCACGGGGGTGGAGGCCATACGTCGGAGTATGCCTTTCTCCCGGTCGTTCGCCAGCGCGGCGGGCAGCACGGTCAGCGCCAGCTGCGCCAGGCCGATGGACAGCGCCATCGCCGGGAAGAAGGTCAGGATCGGGCTGGTGTTCTCCCGCGGCTTGCTGACCAGCCCGAACGTGGTGACCAGGGCCAGCGGCAGCAGCAGCACCAGCAGCCAGGCGGCGGGCTCCCGGAACAGCAGCTTGAGCTCGACGAAGAACAGCTTGCGCAACACACGCATGACAAAGTCCCCTTGTGGCAGATCAGCGGTTGGTGGTGAGGGCGACGAAGGCGTCGTCGAGGCCGGTCTGGTCCAGCCGCAGGTCCTCCGCGACGATCCCGGCCCTGGCCAGGGTCGCGGTGACCGCCTGGAGCAGGTTCCCGGTGCCCCGCACCGTGGTCACCCGCGCGGAAACGTCCACAGTGGACACCTCAGGTAACGACTCCAGCAACCCCGGCGGCAACGGCACCGACGGCCGGAACCGGATCCGCACCTCCGCGCGCACGCTGGCCACCAGCCCGCTGGGCGTGTCCAGCGCGACCACCCGGCCCGCGTCGATCACCGCGATCCGGTCGCACAACCGTTCCGCCTCGGCCATGAAGTGGGTCACCAGCAACACCGTCACGCCCCTGGCCCTGATCCGCTCCACCAGCTCCCAGGTGTCCCGGCGGGCCTGCGGGTCCAGGCCGGTGGTCAGCTCGTCCAGCACCGCGATCTCCGGGTTGCCGACCAGCGCCAGCGCGATCAGCAGCCGCTGCTGCTGCCCGCCGGAGAGCTTGCGGAAGGCGGTGTTCCGCTTCGCCTCCAGCCCCCACTCCTCGATCAGCTGATCGGGACTGGCCGGGTCTGGGTAGAAGGAGGCGTGCAGGTCCAGCGCCTCCCACACGGTGATCTTGTCCGGCAGCCTGCCCTGCTGGAGCTGCACCCCCAGGGCAGCCCGCAGCGCCAGGCCGCCGTGCGCCGGGTCCTCGCCCAGCACCCGGACCGTGCCGCCGTCCCGCGCCCGCAGCCCGGTGACGCACTCGACCGTGGTGGTCTTGCCCGCGCCGTTGGGGCCGACGATCCCGAAGATCTCGCCGCGGTCCACGGTGAAGGACACATCGGCCACCGCGGTGTGCTCGCGGTACCGCTTGTGCAGGTTGGCCACCTCGATGACCGGCATCGCCGCCCGCCTTTCGCTCGTTCCCTTGTCGGAACACAGCTTCCGGCGGGCGGCGGGGTTTGCGGATCGCCCAGGTGGCTGTCGATGCGGTGGATGACCGGCATCAGCCGATCGGTTGATGTCAGCCCGTGGTGATCAGGTCCTGCGGGAGCTGGGTGTCGTTCTTCAGCGCCTCGAAGAACCGCTTCGACCTGGCCGGGTCCCACTGCACCACCGAGCCGACGCCGGCCACGCTGCGGCTGGCGCCCAGCGGCACCGTGGTGGTCACCAGGCCGCCGTCGGCCGCCCCGCGCATCGCCCAGGCCAGGCCGGCCAGGTTGTGCAGGTGGTCGCCCTCGTTGACGGTCAGCGTCTCCACCGTGTTGTTGGCCAACGGGATCGACCGGAACGGGTTGATGATGGTGCCGAAGCTGGTCGCCTTGTCCACCAGCGCGGAGAGGAACTGCCGCTGCCGCGCGATGCGGTCCAGGTCCGCGCGCGGGGTGGCCCTGGTGCGCACGTAGCCCAGCGCCTGCGCGCCGTCGAGCTCCTGGCAGCCGGCCTGGACGTCCAGCCCGGCCTTGGGGTCCTTCATCGCCTTGTCGATGCACATGTCCACCCCGCCGACCGCGTCGACGATGTGCACGAACCCGCCGAAGCCGATCTCGGCGTAGTGGTCGATGTGGATGCCGGTGCTGGTCTCCACCGTGCGCACCAGCAACTCCGGCCCGCCGAGGGCGAAGGCCGCGTTGAGCTTCTGCTTCTTCTTGCCAGGGATGTCCACAAAGGAGTCACGCGGCAACGAGACCAAAGTGGACGGTCCGGAGCCGTCGGGGATGTGCAGCAGCATCATCGTGTCGGTCCGCTTGCCCGCCGCGCCACCGGTGGCCAGCTCCTCGCGGTCCTCCTCGCTGAGCCCCTCCCTGCTGTCCGAGCCGACCACCAGCCAGTTGGTGCCCGGTGTGTCCGCGGGCCTGCCGGGGTAGTCCTTGAGCGCGTTGATCCGGTTCAGCTTGGCGTCGAGGTAGAACCAGAACACCACGAACCCGATGAGCAGGACCAGCAGCACGATGAGCGTGATTCGGCCCCAGCGCCGTTTGCGACGCGGTTTCGCCTGCACCGGCGGAGCCTCCCGGTAATAGTGACCAGACACGACGTCACCTTACGCAGTTCGCGCCGTTGGTGACCCGGTGGTGCCGGTGTTTCACCGAGCGTGCCTGCCGGGTACCCGGCTGGCAGACCAACACGTGCTGGTCCAGACGTCGAGGAAGTGAGTCGGGTGGACGAGAACCTCAACGGGTATGTGGCGTTCCTGGTGCTCGGAGTGATCCTGGTGCTCATCGACGGCCAGCTGATCCTGCGCAGCGGCAAGGCCTACCTGCAACAGGGCTACCGGGACCAGGCCGCGGCCGCGTCCATGGCCCGGCTGATCGCGGTGTTGTTCCACTTGGTGGTGCTCGGTCTGTTCATGATCATCTCGACCATGAACGTGGACGCGGGCGGCGCCGTGCAGACCGTGGTCACCAAGCTCGGCATCGTGTTGCTGCTGCTGGGGGTCATGCACGCGATCACCATGGCGATCCTGAACCGGATCAGGGCCCGCCAGCGCGAGCAGCTGATGGCCGATGAGATGAACGAGCGGATCGAGGAGCGGCACGCCCAGCAGCTCCAGCAGGACTCGAACCAGACCTATCCGCCGGTGCCCACGCAGGGCCAGACCACCGTCACCCCTGGCACCAGCCCGTCACCGGGCCCGGTGGTCAGCCCGGCCATCGAGGACCAGCCAGGCGTGGCGCGCCGCTGACCGTCGTGCCGTCGGCCCAGCGCGCCGCGTCCCGTTCGCGGCCTGACCACACCACCCCTCCAACGGTCAGGCCGCGAACACCTGGTCATCGTGGGCGAAGGCCTTGAACTCCAGCGCGTTGCCCGCCGGGTCGCGCAGGAACATGGTCCACTGCTCGCCCTTCTCCCCGGCGAAGCGCAGGTAGGGCTCGATCACGAACTCGGTGCCCGCCGCGCGCAGCCGCTCGGCCAGCTCGTCGAACTGCACCGTGCCCAGCAGCAGCCCGAAGTGCGGCACCGGCACGTCGTGCCCGTCCACCGGGTTGTGCGCGTCCGGGTTGCGCGGCGCCAGGTGGGTGACCAGCTGGTGGCCGTAGAAGTTCCAGTCCACCCAGGTGTCCGAGGACCGCCCCTGCGGACAGCCCAGGGTCTCGCCGTAGAACCGCCGTGCCGCGGCCAGGTCGTCGACCGGGATCGCCAGGTGGAAACGGGGCACCGACATGCGTACTCCTCAGACAGGTCACTCGGGAACGGGCGAATGTTAACATTGCGACAATCGACGACCCGGGCTGCTGGAGGACATCGTGACCGAGACCACGCCGCTGCGCCCGGCCGACCGCCGCGGCCTGGCCGACGAGGTGGCCGACCGCATCCGCGTCGCGATCTTCGACGGCGCCTTCCCGCCGGGCGCGCCGCTGCGCGAGGTCGAGCTGGCGGCCCGTCTGGAGGTCAGCCGGGGCCCGATCCGGGAGGCGCTGGCCAAGCTGGAGCGCGAGGGCCTGGTCCGCACCCAGTGGCACCGCGGCGCCACCGTCACCACGCTCTCCGCCGCCGACGCGGAGGAGCTCTACACCCTGCGCTCGGCCCTGGAACGCCTCGCGGTGGCCCGCTTCCACACCCACGCCACCCCGGCCGACCTGGCCACACTGGAGGAGGTGGTGGACCGCATGCACGCCGCCGCCACCGACCACGACATGCTGCGCCTGGACCTGGAGTTCCACGACGCGGTCTACGCCGCCACCCGGCACGAGCGGCTGCGCCAGGCCTGGTCGGCCATCCGCGCGCAGATCATCCTGTTCCTGCTCAGCCGCATCGGCGCCAGCACCGACTACCGCGCCCAGGTCCCGGCCGAGCACCGCGCCCTGGTCGCCGCCCTGCGCGCGGACGACCCGGCGCACAGCACCGAGCTGTTCCTGGCCCACCTGCGCCTGGCCTACGACCGCCTGGCCGCCACCTTCTGACCGCGTCTTAGGCGCGCATCACGATCACGTCGCCGTGCCCGCCGTAGCCCAGCACCGGCTCGGCGTACTGCGTCCCGTCGAAGGTGACCATCAGCCAGTTCTTGCCCACCGGCACGATCTGCGGGTGCGGGATGTTGGTCTTGTACGGCGCGTCCAGCGTGCCCAGGAAGTGCACGTCCAGGTCGTACACCCGGTACTGCCGCCCGATCCCGTCACTGGCCAGCAGGTACCACTGCCCGCCGACCCGCTGCAGGATGGTGCCCTCGCACTCCCGCACGTTCGCGTCCCGGCCGCGCAGGGTCAGCCGCTCGTGGTAGTCCGCGCCGCGTGGGGCCACCGCCAGCGCCGGGTGGAAGTTGAACGGGGTCTGGCTCGGGCTCTCCACGAAGCCGACGTGCCAGCGCCCGTCGATCTTGGTGATGGACGGGTCCCAGGCGCTGACCTCGGTGGGCAGGTCGAGCCGCTTGGCCGCCAGCACGTGCACGCCGGCGAGCACGTTGGCCTTGGTGCGCAGGTGCCGGACGTGCACGCCCTTGAACGCGAAGTCGCCCCAGCTGCTCATCGCCACGATGTACTCATCGCCGTCGAGCACGATCTGCCCGGCGTGGTCGCCCACGATCACGCCGTCCTCGCGGCTGAAGTACAGCTGCGCGACCTGGGTGATCCGGCTGGGGTCCTTGAGGTCCAGGGTCCACACGCCCCAGTGCGCCTGCTGGAAGAAGCCGAGCCCGGCGCAGGTCGCGGTGAGGTAGAGCTTGCCGTCGCGCACCAGCGGCTTGCCGTCGGCGGTCTGCACCGCGTGCAGGTCCCGCAGCCCGGCCTGCCCGAAGTACCCGGCCCGCACCCGCCCGAGCACCACCGCGCCGTCCCCGCCCGCGCCGTAGGCGTAGGAGAAGGTGCCCAGCGTGGCCGGGCGGCGCAGGTCGATCTTGGCGGACACCCCGTCGCGCTCGCTCACCAGCGGGACCCAGCCGGTGCCCGTGCCGGTGCTGTCGTGCAGCACGGTGACCGCGTTCTCGTTGACCACGAAGGCGAACCGGAACGGCGCCCGCAGCCGCGCGGCCACTGACTTCACCACCGAGGTGGTCCCGTTCACGGTGACCTCGACACTGGCCGTGCCCGTGGCCGCGTCGTAGCGGGCCAGCACCCGGTTGGCCGAGTTGGCCGCCAGCCCGGCCACCACCGAGGCCTGCGGGGCCAGCTCGCTGACCTCCACCAGCACCGAGGCGAACGGCGCGCGCGGGCTGACCCCGGTGCGCACCAGGAAGTCCCCGCTGGCCCTGGGCAGCGGCGGGGCCGCGCTGTCGTACTGCTCGAACCCGGGCGCCAGCAGCGCGAACGGCCGGAACTGCGCAGCGATCCGGAACCGCAGGTCCATTGGCGTGGTCGCGGCCGGTGCGGCCTGGGCTGCGCCTGCCTGGGCTGGGGTGCCGACGCCCACCACGGCGGCGGCGCCCAGCGCGCCGAGCCCGGTGAGCAGGTGACGGCGGTCGATACCGCGCGGCTGGTCGGGAATCGTCATTGTTTCCCCCAGGTCGAGTGCCTACTTCGTCAGCTTGAGGATGTCGATGCCGCGCTTGTTGTCCGCCACGTACACCAGTCCCCGGTGCCAGGCAGGTTCCCACGAAGCGGCGTCCGCCGGTCGGAAGTAGCCGACCTGTGTCGGGTTGGTGGGGTCGCTGACGTCGAGGAACCGGGTGCCCTGGGCGTAGAAGGACTGCACCAGGATGTTGCCGCGGATGTCGAAGTAGTGCGCCGAGCAGTCGCCGCTGTCCGGGTTGCTGCCCTCCTGCCCGGCCACGCTCCAGGTGCCCACGGTGTTCAGCCGGAACGGGTCCTCCTTGGTGGAGCGCCAGCCCTGGCCGCCGTAGGAGCCCTTGAGCGAGGCGATCACCAGCACGCCGTCGGCCGCGCAGCCGGGGTTGAACGCCTCCTCGGTGGTGAACAGCAGGTCCCCGCCGCCCCAGTGCCAGGGGTTCGCGCCGTCACCGGCCCGCCTGCCGACCTGGCGGTAGCTGTTGTGCATGAACTTCGAGGCCGCGGCCAGCTCGTCGATGCCGCCACCGGCGTAGGGCACCGGGTTCCACGGGGTGGCCTTGCGGAACTTGTTGACCACCGGGTCCCAGTGCCAGCCGCTGGTCCGGTAGCCGCGCACGCCGCCGCGACCGGAGGCCCAGGCGATGCCGGTGGCGTCGACCTGCACGTCGTGCACGTAGTCGGTCTTGCCGTCGTTGCGGCCGGTGTCGATGGGCTGGGGGAAGACCTTGGGGTTGCGCGGATCGCGGATGTCGGTGACCCACACCGGCCGGCCGCCCCAGTCCGCCGGCATGTCCGCGGCCTTGGCCGGGCCGCCGGTCCACAGGTAGCGGCAGTCCTCGATGCAGCTGGTGGTGTGCCCGGCTGGCAGCTCGACGAAGCTGAGCACGGTCAGCTTGGCCGGGTCCTTGGCGTCGACGATGTAGACCCCGGACTTGCCGGTCTGCACGTTGCCACCGAAGGCCCTGGGGTCCCTGGCCAGGAAGACCAGCTTGCGCTTGGGGTCGACCTCGGTGTCCTCGGTCTCCCACAGGCCGGGCATGGCCAGCTCGCCGATCTGCACCGGGTTGGCCGGGTCCTTGCTGATGTCGTAGGACTTCAGGCCGAACTGCCCGGAGACCAGCAGCACGTCCTTGCGGCCGTACTGCAGGAAGTCCAGCGCGATCGCGCCCTGCGCGCCCGGCACCGAGCCGACCAGCTCAACGTTCTTGACCGCGCCAGAGTCCTTGCCGCCCTTGCCGTGCCCGTGCCCGGCGGCGGCCGAGGGCGCCTCGAACTCCGGCTGCTCCTCATCACACGCCCACGCCGGTAGCGCGCTGGCCGCCAGCGCCAGTGCGCTGATCATCGCGACGATCCCGGCCCGCTTCTTCCCCAGCGCCATGACGCCCTCCCGATCGTTCGGCCAGGAACAACCTAGGCTGGGTTCCCGTGGGGGACAAGGCATCGCCCCCGGAGGAGGAGCCCGGATGCGCCGCCGCGACACCCTGCTGACGGCCCTGGCGGTCAGCGCCCTGACCGCCTGCACCACCGCCGAGACCCCGCCGCCGCCCCAGCCCGGCACGTTCACCATCGCGGTGACCGAACCGGCCACCCTGCTGCCCGGCCAGGCCGTGGACCACCCGGGAAAGCTGCTCACCGGCGCGCTGTGGACACCGCTGCTGGCCGCGGACAACCCGGGCGCGGCCCCGGTGCCGGCCGCCGCGGAACGGGTGGAATCTCCCGACCAACGGCGGTGGACGATCCGGCTGCGACCGGGCTGGCGCTTCCACGACAAGACCCCGGTGACCGCGAAGTCCTACGCCCAGACCTGGGCGGCGGCCCGGCAGGAGAAGTGGGCCGCCGGCGCGCTGCTGGACGAGCTGGGCGTGCGCGAGGTGGGCGCGCCGGACGAGCTCACCCTGGAGGTCACCCTGGCCAAGCCGTTGCGGCACTTCCCGGTCGCGCTGACCAGCACCCTGCTCGCCCCGCTGACCGAAGCCGCGCTGACCCGCAAGGACTGGACCACCCTGGTCGGCAACGGCCCGTTCCGCGCCGAACGCCCCTGGTCGAACGGCACCCGCCTGGTCGCCAACCCGGACTACGCGGGCGCCACCAAGGCCAAGTCCGAGGCCATCACCGTGCTGGTCGCCGACGCCGCGGCCCAGTACGCCCAGCTCACCGCGGGCAAGATCGACCTGGCCACCGAGATCCCGGCCGCTGAGCACGGCCAGCTCACCGGCCAGTTCGCCAGCCGCAGCGCCACCTGGCCGCAACCGGAGGCCACCTACCTGGCCTTCCCGGCCCGCCCGGAGTTCGCCGACCAGGCCCGCAGGCACGCCCTGTCCATGGGCATCGACCGCGAGGCCCTGGCCACCGGCCCGCTGGCGCACCGGGTCACCCCGGCCACCGCGCTGCTGCCGCAGGCCCTGGGCGCGGACCGCAAGGACTCCGCCTGCCGCCCCTGCAACCACGACGTGCAGGCCGCCGCCCTGCTCGCCCGCCAGAGCGAACTGCCGAAGAACCTGACGATCTACTTCAACCAGGACACCGACCAGCGCACCTGGGCCGAACCCCTGGCCGCCCAGCTCCGCCTGTCCCTGAACGCGCCGGAGATCAAGGCCAAGGGCCTGCCCGCCGCCGAGTACACCGAGTCCGCGCGGCACCACCGCTTCGACGGCCCCTACCTGCTCACCGCCCGCGCCGCCTACCCCCACCCCACCGCCCTGCTGACCACCCTGGCCGCGGAAGTCGGCTTCACCAACGCCACCTACACCGAGCTGATCACCACCGCGGCCACCTCGGATGCCGCCGACCGCGACCTCCGCCTGGCCGAGAACATCGCGCTCCGCGAGCTCCCGCTGGCCCCGCTGTGGTCCCCGCACGGGCACCTCTACTGGTCCACCCGCCTGGCCGAGGTCACCCCCGACCCGGTCACCGGCCTGCGCCTGTCCGCGATCCGCGCGGGTTAGGGACTCAGGGTCAGGTAGACCAGGAGGGCGACGCTGATCGCGAGCATGGCCATGCCGACGAAGAGCAGGCTGGTGCGGCGCGGCGGCGGGCCGGTGAGCGGGACCGGCGGCGGGGGAGTGCCCGCCTGGCCGGTCATGATCCGCCCGAGCTGTTCGCGCAGCTGGTCCGGTCCCGGCCGGTCCACCGGGTTGCGCCGCAACAGCGCCGAGACCACCGGCGCCAGCGCGCCCGCCCTGGACAGCGGCGGCGACTCCGCGGTGATCGTCGCGGTCAGGGTGGCCGCCGCGGTCTCCCGCGCGTACGGCGAGCGGCCCTCCACCGCGGTGTACAGCGTCGCGCCCAGCGACCAGAAGTCCGAGGCAGGCCGGGGGAGCTGCCCCTTCAACCGCTCCGGCGCCAGATATCCGGGCGAACCGTGCAGCGCGCCGGTGGTGGCCGCGGTCTCCGCCTCGGTCAGCCGGGCCACGCCGAAATCGGTCAGGAAGATCTGGCCGTCATCAGCGAGGAGGATGTTCGCCGGTTTCACGTCCCGGTGCAGAATTCCCCGGTGGTGCGCGTTGTCCAGCGCCTCCACCACGGCCAGCCCGATCCGCGCGACCACTACCGGCGGCAGCGGCCCGTCCTCGTCCACCACCTGTTGCAGCGACCGGCTGGGAATCTGCTCCATGATGATCCACGGCCGACCGTCCGCACTCACCAGATCGTGCACCCTGACCACGTTCGGGTGATCAATTCGGGCGGCGCTGGTGGCCTCCCGCCGGATGCGCTCGTGCTGCGCGGCGGCGGTGGCGGCCGACCAGTCGGGCGGAGTGCGCAGTTCCTTCACCGCGACCTCGCGCTCCAGCACGGTGTCGAATCCGTGCCAGACCACGCTCATTCCGCCCCGGCCCAGCTCACCGTCAAGGCGATAGCGGTCGGCGAGCAGGTAGTTCACGCGGGGGCTCGCTTTCGTCAAGCTGCGAACAGCGAGCCAAGTGTAGTCGTCATTCCGCACAATACAGAAATCGAATACTCGCGGTAATTGCCTCACCCAATGGCATTTCCTGGATCGGGTTAAACGAGCGGCAAAAGCACACGAAACCGCGAACCCTGAGCGGTGTGCAGCTCCACCCGCCCGCCATGGGCGTGCACGATCGCCGCCGTGATCGCCAGCCCCAGTCCCGATCCGCCCTTGGCCCGGCTGCGCCCCGGATCGGCCCGGTAGAACCGGTCGAAGACGTGCGCCGCGTGCTCCGGCGGGATGCCCGGCCCGTCGTCGGCGACCTCCAGCACCGCCACCTCGCCCCCGGTCGGCGGCGCGGTCCCGGCCGCCGCCGCGGGCGCCGCGCGTTGCGCCGCCGCGGGCTCGCGGGTCAGCGTGATCCGCACCGGGGTGCCCGCCGGGGTGTGCCGCAGCGCGTTGGTCACCAGGTTCGCCAGCACCTGCCGCAGCCGGTACTCATCGCCCAGCACCCGCACCGGCCCGTCCTTGGCCACCAGGGTGATCTTGCGGCCGTCGTCCAGCGCCCTGGCGTCATGCGCGGCGTCCCCGGCCAGCACCAGCAGGTCCACCTCGGCGAAGTCGAACAGCCGCTGCTGGTCCAGCTGGGCGAGCAGCAGCAGGTCGTCCACCAGCAGGCCCATCCGGCTGGCCTCGGCCTCGATCCGGCTCATGATCCGGTCCACGTCCGCCCGCTCCGGCGCGCCGCCCTTGCGGTACAGCTCGGCGAAGCCGCGGATCGAGGTCAGCGGGGTGCGCAGCTCATGCGAGGCGTCCCCGACGAACAACCGCAGCCTGCCCTCGGACTGCTCGCGGGCGCGCAGCGCGTCGCCGAGCCGCCCGAGCATCACGTTCAGCGCCGCGCCCAGCCGCCCGGTCTCGGTGCGCGGATCCTCATCCGGCACCCGCCGGTCGAGCTCCCCGCCCGCGATGGCCTGCGCGGTGTGCTCGATCCGGGTCAGCGGCCGCAGCCCGATCCGCACCACCGCGGTGGCCGCCGCGCCCAGCAGTCCCAGCACCAGCACGCCGACCACCAGCTCGATCAGCAGCAGCTGGTTGAGCGTGGCGTCCAGCCCGGCCAGCGAGTGCGCGGTGACCACGGTGTCCCCGGTGGGGGTCACCGCCGCCCGCACCCGCCAGTCGCTGCCGCCGGAACGGTCCGGCACCTCGAACGGCCGCTCGTTGTGCGCCAGCGCCTTCGCGCGGTCCAGACCGGAGAGGTCGGGGCCGTTGATGTCGCCGGGCAGGTTGCCCAGGCTGTCCCACAGGTCGCCGCCCGCGCTGAAGAACAGCACCCGGACGTCGGTGGGCAGCTGCCGGTCCGGGCGGTGGTCCTCCGGCGGGCGCATCCGCGGCGGCGGGCGGTCGGTGGCGAAGGGCCGGGCCAGGCCGCGCAGCTGTTCGTCCACTTTGGACATCAGGGACTGGGCAAGCAGCAGGTGGCTGGTCACCGCGACCACCGCCAGTCCCAGCCCGGACAACAGCAACAGGGTCAGCAGCAGCCGGGCGTGCAGGGTGAGCGCCCGCCTCACCTGGCGCCGGTCCTGGGCAGCCGCAGGGTGTAGCCGACGCCGCGGATGGTGTGGATCAGCGGCGGATCGCGGAAGTCCAGCTTGCGCCGCAGGTAGCTGATGTAGGACTCCACGATCCGCCCGTCGCCGTCGAAGTCGTAGCTCCACACCCGGTCCAGGATCTGCGCCTTGCTGACCACCTTCTCCGCGTTGGTGATCAGGTAGCGGAGCAGGTTGAACTCGGTGGGGGACAAGGTGATCAGCGTGCCGTCGCGGCGCACCTCGTGCGCGTCCTCGTCCAGCACCACATCGGCGTAGCGCAGCTTCCCGTTCGCCCCGGCCGGTTCGGCCATCGCCCTGGTGCGGCGCAGGATCGCCCGCAGCCGCAGCACGACCTCCTCCAGGCTGAACGGCTTGGTCACGTAGTCGTCGCCACCGGCGGTGAGCCCGGCGATCCGGTCGGCCACCCCGTCCCGCGCGGTGAGGAAGAGCACCGGCAGGTGTTCGCGCACCGCGCGCAGCCGCCGGGCCAGGGTGAACCCGTCCTGGTCCGGCAGCATCACGTCCAGCACCACGATGTCCGGCGCGACCTCCCGCGCGAGGGCCAGCGCCCGGCCGCCGGTGTCCGCGGCGTGCACCTCGAACCCGCTCAACCGCAACGCGGCCGAGAGCAGCTCCAGGATGTTGGGCTCGTCGTCGACGACCAGCACCCTGGCCGGGCGGGAAGGCTCAGCGGTGTCCACACCACCAGTCTTCCCGCCCAACCTGGGAGTTTCCTGGGAGCCTGCTGGATGGCCCCGATCAGGTGAGACAGGAGTACAGCTTCTGCTCACCCGACCCGCCGTAGGCGCTCGGCTCGACCAGCTTGCAGTGCTGCTCGATCCAGGTATTCCGCCCGGTCTCGCCACCGCGCACCCGCATGCCGGAAGCGCCGTCGGTGAGCACGAAGGCCAGCTTGCCCTCCGCCTTCCACCGGCTCAGCTGGTCCAGGCTCGGCGCCGGATCCCCGCCGCTGAACCCGCCCATGCCGACCACGGTCACGTCGCTGTTGATCAGGAACGGCGAGGCCCCCGCCGACCCGCCCTCCACCGCCAGCACGATCTCCGCGCCCCGGGAGTTCGCGGTGGTGTAGGCGAGGATCTTCTTCTGCTCCTCCGACAACGTGGTCCCGTTCCCACCGAACCGCCGGCCACCGGTCACCAGCCGGGGACCGCCCGCGCTCCCGTGAGCGCCATCCGGCCGCTGCGAGCCCGACCCCTGCCCGCCGGAAGCCTGCCCGCTCGGCGGCTGCCCGCCCTGCCCACCAGCACCCGGCCCACCAGCGTCCTGCCCCGAAGCCCCTGGCGGCAACTGTCCCCGCCCGCCTCGCCCGGCACTCTCCGGCCCAGCCGTCGGGTTCGTCCCGTCCATCGCCCCGGCGGTCCCCGCGAACGCCTTCTCCGCCGACCACACCGCAGGCGTCAGCAACAACCCGGCCACCGCCGCGACAGCTCCGACCCGCCGCGCCACCACGATCCTGGGCAACCGCCCCAGCACCAGCGCCAGCACCGCGATCCCGGCCACCGCCACCGTCGCCCACCGGGCCCACCCTTGCCAGCTGATGTCCCGCGACACCAACACAAAGGCCCACGCCGCCGTCCCGGCCACCGCCACCGGCGTCAGCACCCACCAGAACCCCGGCTGCCGGTACCGCCGCCACAGCTCCCGCGCCCCGGCCGCCGACACCGCGGCCACCGCGGGGGCCAGCATCGTCGTGTAGTAAGGGTGGAAGGTCCCCGCCGCGAAGCTGAACACCGCCCCGGTGACCAGCAGCCAGCCACCCCACAGCACCCAGCCGGCCCGCACCTGCCCGGACACCCCGCGCCGGAACACCGTCGCCGCGGCCAGCACCAGCGCCACCGCGCACAGCGGCAGCAGCCAGCTGATCTGCCCGCCGTTCTGCTCGTTGAACATCCGCAGCGGCCCGGCCGTGCCACCGAACCCACCGCCGCCCATCATGACCGCCCCGCTGGGCACCTCCACCCCCGGCGGCGGCATGCCCCCACCGCCACCGCCGCGCCCGAAGATCCGCCCCAAACCGTTGTAGCCCAACACCAGATCCAGCGCGGACCCGTCCGTGGACCCGCCGATGTACGGCTTCTCACCCGGCCACAGGTCCACCACCGCGACCCACCAGAACGAGGACACCACCACCACCCCCGCCGCCGCCAGCAGGTCCAGCAGCCGCCGCCGCACCGTGCCGACCCCGGCGACCAGGTACGCCGCCACGAACACTGGCAGCACGATCCACGCCTGCAACATCTTGGTCAGGAACCCGCACCCGATCAGGAACGCGGCCAGCAGCAGCCACCGCGTCCGCCGCCCCGGCGCGACCTCCGTCTGCACCGCCCTGGTGAAGGCGTAGGCCGCGCCGACCAAGAGCAGCACCAGCAGGGTGTCCGGGTTGTTGTCCCGGTTGATCGCCACCGTGATCGGGGTCAGCGCGAAGACCAGTGCGGCCAGCAGCGCCACCTGCTCCCCGGCCCAGCGGCGCACGGTGCGGTGCACCAGGAACACCGCCGCGGCCCCGGCCAGCACCTGCGGCAGCAGCACCGCCCAGCCGGTGTAGCCGAAGATCCACACCGACAGCACCTGCGGCCACAGGCCCATCGGCGGCTTGTCCACCGTGACCACGCCGACCGGGTCGAAGCTGGCGAACAGGAAGTGGGTGAAGCTCTGCGACATCGACTTCACCGCGGCCGAGTAATAGGCGTTGCCCCAGCCCTGCGGGCTCAGCGCCCAGCCGTAGAGCACCGCGGCCAGCCCGCAGATCGCGAGCAATGCCCAGTGCCGCCAACGAATCCGGCTCATGCCGAGTTGTCCTTCCGGTTCTTGAAGACCCAGCCGCGCAGCACCACGAACCGGGCCGCGGTGCCCAGCACCGAGGAGCCCAGCAGCACCGCGACCTCCAGCCAGCGCGAGGGCTCCGGCTCGGCGGCGTGCAGCGCGAGCAGCGCGCCCGAGGTGAGCGCGTAGTACAGCGCGAAGACCAGCAGCCCTTGCAGGTGCGCCGTGCGCTTCGACCCCGTCCAGCCGAGGAAGGTGAAGCGCCGGTTGGCTTCGGTGTTCAGGATCGTGGTCAGGGTGAGCGCGAACAGGTTGGCCGCCAACGGATCCAGCCAGCCCCGGAACAGCGCGTACAGCGCCGCGGTGGCCACTGTGGACAGTGCGCCGATCAGCCCGAAGGACACCAGCTGCCACAGCAGCCCGCCGTCCCTGCGGCCCAGCACCGCGTCGGGGTGGGTCGGCGCCGGATCGGGCCGCTGCGGCAGGTTGTCCACGGTGGCCGTCCCCCTCGCCTTGGCCCGCGCCACCCGCAGCAGCCCGCGCACGTCCTCCCAGGCGGTCCTGGCGATCCGCACCCGGCTGTCGGTGTCCTCCACCCAGTCCACCGGCACCTCGTGCACCCGCAGCCCGTTGTGCTCGGCCAGCAGCAACAGCTCGGTGTCGAAGAACCAGGAGTTGTCCGCCACCCGCTCCAGCAGCGGCCGGACCACCTCGGACCGCGCGGCCTTGAACCCGCACTGCGCGTCGGAGAACCGCGCGCCGTGCGCCAGCCGGACCAGCGCGTTGTAGCCGCGCGAGATCAGCTCCCGCCGCGGCCCGCGCACGGTCCGCGAGCCCGCCGCCAGCCGCGATCCGATGGCCAGGTCGGAGTGCCCGTTGACAAGTGGGGCGACCAGCGGCAGCAGCGCGTCCAGGCCGGTGGACAGGTCGACGTCCATGTACACCACCACATCGGCGTCGCTGAACCCCCACGCGGTGCGCAGCGCCAGCCCGCGCCCCTTCTCCTCCAGCCGCAGCACCCGCACCCTCGGCGCGGCCTCGGCGATCCGCCTGGCCACGGTGAGCGTGCCGTCGGTGCTGGCGTTGTCGGCCACCGTGATCGTCCAGTCGAACGGGAAGTGCGCGCTGAGGTAGGCGTGCAGCACGCGCAGGCAGCCGGGCAACGCCTTCTCCTCGTTGAACACCGGCACCACGATGTCCACGGTCGCCGTCCGCGCCCGCTCGCCTGGACGTTCAACCCGGGGCGTCACCACCGCACCGCCCATGTCGATCACCAACCCTCCACCGGGACGGCCGCGTTCTCGCGACCGGTGTCAGGTATGGCCGCCGGATCTGCGAGCAGCCTGGACCGGGGCTGGGAGACAGCTGGGAGCGACACGGTTCGGTCGATCGGCTTACGCTGTCGGGTGATGAGCACCGAGAGCACGCCAGCGAACCCCGCCGCGCCCCGCCGTCTGCTGTTGACGCTGCTGGTGGCCGCGGTGCTGCTGGTGCTGGACCAGCTGACCAAGTTCTGGGCGGTCGACGCGCTGACCGGCCAGGCCCCGATCCCGGTGATCGGGGAGTTCATCCGCTTCCGGCTGCTCTACAACCCGGGCGCGGCCTTCTCCCTCGGCGCCGAGTCGACCTGGGTCTTCGCCATCCTCAGCGGGGTGGCGGTGATCGCGCTGGTGTGGATCGCGCTGCGGGTCCGCTCCACCGGCTGGGCGCTGGCCCTGGGCCTGCTGCTCGGCGGCGCGAGCACCCACCTGCTGGACCGGCTCTTCCGCGAACCGGGTTTCGCCAGGGGCCACGTGGTCGACTTCATCGACTACAACGGGTGGTTCGTCGGCAACGTGGCCGACATCGCGCTGTTCTTCGGCGCGGTCTCGCTGCTGGTGCTGAGCTTCCGCGGGGTCAACCTGGACGGCACCCTGGAGAAGGACAAGCAGGACAAGCAGAGCGCCTAGCTCACCCGCTGCGCGCCTGGCCCAGCTGCTGGCGCCCGTAGAAGGTGGACAGCAGCAGCATCGCCGCGCCCGCGGCCACCAGGTCCTGCTCCAGGTCGGAGACGGTGACCCGGACCGGCTGCCACTCCGGCGAGCGGATCTGGGTGCGCAGCGCCCGCTCGATCTCCCGCACGTAGTACTCCCGCGCGGTCTCCACCGCGCGCCCGGCCAGCACCACCTGGTCGATGTCGAGCAGGTTCACCAGGTCGGCCACCGCCCCGCCGAGCAGCCGGGCCGCCCTGGTCAGCTCGGCCCTGGCCACCCGGTCCCCGGCCGCGGCGTCCGCGCACAGCTGCTGGAACTCCGGCAGCACCTCGGGGTTGATCGGCGAGGGCGGCCCGCCGGTGCCGCGCCGGCGGCGCACCCTGGCCAGCACGGTGGCCGGCGAGCAGAGCACCTCGACGCAGCCGCGCCGCCCGCACGCGCAGTGCGGCCCGGTGGCCTGCAGCGTGGTGTGGCCGAACTCGCCCGCGTTGGTCCGGCTGCCCCGGTGCACCACCCCGTTGAGCACCAGCCCGGCGCCGATGCCGGTGCCGATGTAGACCAGCGCGGCTTCGGAGAGGCCCTCGGTGCGCCAGCCCTCGGCCACGATCGCGGTGTTGGTGTCCTTGTCCAGGATCACCGGCAGCCCGGTCATCGCCGCCACCCGGTCGCGCAGCGGCACGTCCACCCAGCCGGGCAGATGGGTGGCCTGGTGCACCACGCCGGTGTGGTGGTCCAGCGGGCCGGGGCAGCCGATGCCGAGGCCGAGCAGCTTGCCCTGCGGCACCGCGCCACCGCTGACCATGCCCAGCGCGTGCTGGGCGAGCAGCGGGATCACCACATCCGGCGTGGGCACGGCCGGCATCGGCACCCGGCGGCGGTCCAGCACCGCGCCGGCCAGGTCGACCAGCACGAACCGCAGCTCGTCCCGGTCCACGTGCGCGCCGAGGGCAAAACGGGCCTCGGGCAGCAGCCGCAGCAGCGTGCGCGGTTTGCCCACCGTCGGCGCGGCCTGACCGGACTCGGCGACCAGGCCCTCCTCGATCAGCCGCGCCACGATCTTGGACACCGCCTGCGCGGTCAGCCCGGTTCGCTGGGCGATCTCCACCCGGCTCAGGCCCTCGGTGCCGCGGATGAGGTCGAGCACGAGCGTGCTGTTGTGGCCGCGCAGCGCGCGGAGGTTGGCGCCGCTCGCAGGCGGTCGCGGGGTCGACGGTTCCGACATCAGTTTCAGATCATGGCATCTTGCTGTTAATCAACAGTGTTGTTTTAATCTCGATATGGTCTCCACAGACGATCTCCGCGTCGGGGTGCTCGGGTACGGCATCGCAGGCGCCGTCTTTCACGCCCCACTGGTCGCCGCCACCCCCGGTCTGCGGCTGAGCGCCGTGGTCACCGCCAACCCGCAACGCCAGGCCGCGCTGCGCGAACGGCACCCGGACACCCGCGTGCTGGCCTCCGCCGAGGACCTCTTCGCCGCCAGGGACGAGCTGGACCTGGTGGTGGTGGCCACCCCCAACCGCACGCACGTGCCGCTCGCGCTGGCCGCGATCGAGGCCGGACTGCCGGTGGTGGTGGACAAGCCATTCGCGCCCAGCGCCGAGCAGGCCAGGCAGCTCACCGAGCGCGCCGCGGCGGCCGGGGTGCCGCTCACGGTGTTCCAGAACCGCCGCTGGGACAACGATTTCCTCACCCTGCGCAAGCTGGTCGAGGACGGACGGCTGGGCCGGGTGCACCGGTTCGAGTCCCGGTTCGAGCGCTGGGCGCCGACCCCCTGGGACAACTGGCGCGAGCTGCCCGGCGCGGAGGAGGCCGGCGGCATCCTGTTCGACCTGGGCGCGCACCTCATCGACCAGGCGCTCCAGCTGTTCGGCCCGGTGACCTCGGTCTACGCCGAACTGGGCCAGGTCAGGGCCGGTGCCCAGGTCGACGACGACGCCTTCGTCGCGCTCACTCACCAGGGCGGCGTGCGCTCGCACCTGTGGATGAGCGCGCTGTCCGCGCAGCTCGGCCCGCGCTTCCGGGTGCTCGGCGACGCGGCCGGCTACACCAAGTTCGGCCTGGACCCGCAGGAGGACGCGATGGCCGCGGGCGGCATTCCAGGTTCACCGGGCTGGGGGACCGAAGTTCACTCGGCCTGGGGACAGCTCGGCGTCGGCGCGGAGGCCGAGCCGGTGCCCACCGAGCCCGGCGCGTACCAGGACTTCTACGCCGCGGTGGTCGCGGCGCTGCGCGCGGGCGGCCCGCTGCCGGTCGAACCGGCGAGCGCGATCGCCGCGTTGGAGATCATCGAGGCGGCCAAGCGGTCCGCCGAGTCGAACGAGCCCGTGGTGGTGACGGCATGAGCAGCCCCTGGACCCTGGACGAACTCACCGAGCAGGAGCTGGACCTGCAGTTCGACCGCTTCGACAACGACACCGCCTGGGAGCTGGGCACGCGCCTGGTTTCGGCAGCGCGCGCGGCCGCGCTGCCGGTGGTGGTGGCCATCCACCGCAACGGCCAGCGGCTCTTCCACGCCGCGCTGCCCGGCACCTCCGCCGACAACGACGCCTGGGTGGAGCGCAAGGCCAGGGTGGTCGCCCGGTTCGGGCACAGCTCCTTCCTCATCGGCGAGCAGTGCCGGGCCAAGGGCAGCACCTTCGAGGAGACCATGCGGCTGGACCCGGACGTCTACGCCGCGCACGGCGGCTCGTTCCCGGTGACGGTGCGTGGTGTCGGCGTGGTGGGCTCGATCACCGTCTCCGGGCTGCCCCAGGTGGAGGACCATCGGTTCGTGGTGGCCCAGCTCACGGAGTACGCCCGCGAGACCACGCGCACTCACTCCTTGTGACTAGCAGAATCCGGCCCCATCCGTTCGATTGGAGGATGTACCGCTCTCCGCCGGACGAGCTATAGTTGACGAGTCTCAGCGCGATGGTGGTTCTACCACCAAGATAATGAGACCTCAGAGCCCCGAGGCCGGACCCCCAGCGGCCTCGGGGCTCTCTTTTATGCCGCGATCTTGGCGACCAGTTCGAAGGAGCGCAGTCGCTCCGCGTGACCGGGCACCATCGAGGTCACCATCAGCTCGTCGGCCATCGTCTCGGCCAGCAGCTTCTCCAGCCCGGCCGCCACCGTCTCCGGCCCGCCGATGATCTGGCTGGCGAACCTGGCCTCCACGAACTCCCGCTCCAGCGCCGAGTACGGGTAGTCGGCGGCCTCCTGCGCGGTCGGGAACAGCCCCGGCCGCCCGCCGCGCAGCCGCAGGAAGGACAGCCCGCCGGGACCGGCCAGCCAGCGCGCGTGCTCGTCGGTGTCCGCGGCGATCACCGAGGCGCAGACCATGGCGTAGGGGCGGTCCAGCTCGGCGGAGGGCCGGAAGTTGTCCCGGTAGAGCCGCAGCGCGGGCAGCGTGTTCTCCGCGCTGAAGTGGTGCGCGAAGGCGAACGGCAGCCCCAGCATCCCGGCCAGCCGCGCGCTGTACCCGCTGGAGCCCAGCAGCCACACCGGCGGCCGGTTGCCCGCGGCGGGCACCGCGCGCACCGGCGGCTCGGGCTCGCCTGGCACGGGCTCGTCGAAGTAGCGCACCAGCTCGCCGAGCTGCTCGGGGAAGTCATCGGCCGACAGCGGCGAGGCGGAGCGGCGCAGCGCCTGCGCGGTGCGCGGGTCGGTGCCCGGCGCGCGGCCCAGGCCCAGGTCGATCCGGCCGGGGTAGAGCGCCTCCAGCATGCCGAACTGCTCGGCCACCACCAGCGGCGGGTGGTTGGGCAGCATCACCCCGCCGGAGCCGACCCGCATGGTCGAGGTGACCGCGGCCACCTGGCCGATCAGCACCGCGGGCGCGCTGCTGGCCACGCCGGGCATGTTGTGGTGCTCGGCCAGCCAGAACCGGTGGTAGCCCAGTCTCTCCGTCTGCGTGGCCAGGTCCAGGGTCTCGCGCAACGCGGCGGTCGCGGTGGAGCCGTTGGTGATGATGGCCAGGTCGAGCACGGACAACGGGACGGAACGAGACAGCGGCATGTCCGGTGCAACGCGCGGGTAGCCCGGCTGCTTCCCGGTAATCGGTTCCTTTGGCGGCTTTACCACCCCGCGCTGACTGTCTAGACAGGGCACATGGCCCCTGAGTCGCCCAGCCGACGCACCTTCCTGACGGCCGCCCTGACCACCGCGGCGGCCCCGCTGATCTTACCGGCAGGCGCCGCGCAGGCCGCCGCCGAAGCCGCCGCCCCGGCCGGGCGGCCGGGCGACCGCGAGCTGCGCGCCCTGCTGCGCGAGATCGACCCGAAGCGGATCGAGGCGACGGTGCGCACCCTGGCCGCCTTCGGCACCCGGCACACCCTCTCCAGCCAGGACGACCCCAAGCGCGGCATCGGCGCGGCCCGGGACTGGCTCTTCGCCGAGCTCAGCCGCTACGCCGCGGCCTCCGGCGGCAGGCTGACCGTCGAGCTCCAGTCCTACATCCAGCAGCCGGACCCGCGCATCCCGGTGCCCACCAAGATCACCAACGTGCTGGCCACCCTGCGCGGCAGCACGACCACCAAGCGCACCTACGTGGTCGCCGGCCACTACGACTCGCGCGCCTCGGACGTGATGGACGCGGTCAGCGACGCGCCGGGCGCCGACGACGACGCCTCGGGCGTGGCGGTGGTGCTGGAACTGGCCCGGATCATGGCCAAGCGCCCGGTGGAGGCCACCGTGGTCTTCGCCGCGGTCTCGGGGGAGGAGCAGGGCCTGCACGGCTCCCGCCACCTGGCCAAGCAGCTCAAGGCGGCCGGCGCGGACGTGCAGGGCATGTTCACCAACGACATCGTGGGCAGCAGCACCGCCGACGACGGCAGCAAGGACCCGCGCACGGTGCGCCTGTTCGCCGAGGGCGTGCCCACCTCGGAAACCCCGGAGCAGGCCAACGTCCGCCGCTCGGTCGGCGGCGAGAACGACTCGGCCACCCGCCAGCTGGCCAGGTACGTCCGCGAGGTCGCGGGCGAGGACGTGACCGGCATGAACGTCCGGGTGATCCACCGGCGGGACCGGTACCTGCGCGGCGGCGACCACATCCCGTTCCTGGAGCTGGGCTTCCCCGCGGCCCGGTTCACCGAGCCGAACGAGGACTTCGCGCACCAGCACCAGGACGTCCGGGTGCAGGACGGCAAGCAGTACGGCGACCTGCCCGAGTTCTGCGACTTCGACTACATCGCCCGCGTCGCCAAGGTCAACCTGGCCACCCTGTGGTCCCTCGCGCAGGCCCCCGGCACCCCCACCGGCGTCGGCATCCTCACCCAGGCGCTGACCAACGACACCGAGCTGGTCTGGCAGCGGGGCCCGGAGGCCGACCTGGCCGGGTACGAGGTCCTCTGGCGGGAGACCACGGACACCTGGTGGACCCATGTCGTCCCGGTAGGCGATGTCACCCGGGCGACGGTCAAGCGGTCGAAGGACAACGTGTTCTTTGGAGTCCGGGCGGTTGATCGCGCCGGACGTCACAGTCCAGTGGCTTTTCCGTTGCCAGTGCGTTGAGCGGGCCCAGAAAACCCACTCGCGGAGCGTGCGGGCACGTACACCCGATGTAAGGACTAATAGGGTGGATGTCGTCAGCTTCCGGTGAAGTGGGTCTGGAGGGGTTCGTGGACGCGGTCGTCCATCTGGTCGGCTCGCTGTTGTCGACGCTGCACGGTCTGTTCGGCTTCGCGGTCTGCCCAGGCGACTGGGCCTGGACCGTCACCGCGGCCGGTGTGGTCTTCGGCCTGCTGCCACCACTGGGCGCGATCTGCGTCGCCCTGCTGCGGCACGGCATCGGCAACCGGTACACCCCGGCGACCACCATCCCGATCGCCGCCTTCGGCCTGGCAGGCACCCTGGTCCTGCCCTGGCTGGCCTTCACCGCCACCGACCGGATCATCACCGCGGCCGCCAGGGGAGTGCAGGTCGGCGGCCTGACCGGCGCGGGCGAGTCCATGGGCCGGGACTTCTGCTTCCTGGGCACCCAGGGCCAGTACCTGGCCAACGCCCCGGAAGCCGCGGACGCCCTGTTCAACCCCGGTGGCGCCACCAGCTGGCTGGGCTCCATCGGCTACATCTTCCTGATCGGCGTGCTGCCGGTGCTCATCCTGCTGGCGGTGATCTTCCAGAGCCTGCTGGCCTTCCGCCGCGGCCCGAAATGGCCTGCCTGGCTGTTCTTCCGGCTGCCGTACGTCCTGCTGGCCATCCTGACCGTGCCGCTGAGCGCCAGCATCCTCGGCCACCTGTGGCTCGGCTTCCTGCCCACCTCGATCGCGGGCATCTTCGCGGTCATGCTGATCGGCTCACCCCGCCGCTCGGTCATCGTCCGCTCCGAACGCGACCCCGAACCCGCGGAGAAACGCCAGTTGGAACCCCGCCAGCCCCTGCCGCCCCCCAAGCCAAAACCCCTGGCCGAGCCGGTCCGCCCAGCCAGCAACCAACTCCCGCGCAAACCCACCACAGCACCGCCCAACCCCACCCGCATCGACCCAGCCGTCCGCCTGGCCGAACCCCTCCCGGCGAAACCCGCCACCGCGACCAAGGTCGCCCCGGCCCCGATGCACGCGGCCCACGCGAACTCCGGCCACGCCAACTCAGCCCAGTCCGCACCTCCGCCTCAGTCCGCGCGCAACGCGCCGCAGCCCCCGCCCGGCGCAGGCCGCCCCGGCCAGGAACCGCCCACAGTGGTCCGAGGTCAGGAGCCACCCACGGTGGTCCGGAGCCAGGAACCGCCGACGGTCGTCCGAGGCCAGGAACCCCCCACCGTCGTCCGCGGCCACGCCCCACCGACCGTCGTCGCCGGCCAGGAGCCACCCACGGTCGTCCGCGGCCAAGCCTCCCGAACCGCCAACGCGGGCCAGGAACCCCCCACGGCCTTCGTCGGCCAGCCCCCGCACTCGGCCGCGGGCCAGCAGTCCCCATCCGCCGCAGGCCAGCAGCCGCTTTCCGCAGGCCAGCAACCGCCGTCCGCCGCGGGCCAGCAACCCCCGCCCGGCGCCTCCGGCCGCCCACCCGCGGTCATGAGCGGCAAGCCCCCGACCCTCCAGGCCCCAGCCGGCGCCCTGGCCAACACCCCCGGCCCCCTGCCCGCCTTCCTCGCAGGTGCCGGTGCCGGTGCCGCCGGTGCCGCCGCCGCGGGTGCGGTCGCAGGCGCGGGCCGGATGGCCTCCGGCGGCACCCGCACCACCCCGGTGCTGCCCCGAGGCGGCGTCTGGCACCCCGCAGGCGGCCGGTTCCGCAGGCTGCGCAAGCTGGGCGCGGGCGGTTTCGGCCAGGTCTGGCTCGCCATGGACACCAGCCTCGGCCGCACCGTCGCGGTGAAGCTGGCGCACGCCCCCGACGCCGAGACCGAGCAGCGCATGCTCCGCGAGGCCCGCGCCCTGGCCGCCGTCCGGCACCCGAACTGCGTCCGGGTCTACGACGTGGTCGAGGAACCCGACGGCCTGGCCATCGTCATGGAGTACATCGAAGGCGGCACCCTCGCCGACGCCGTGCACAACGGGGGAGTCATCGACGACGTCTCCGCCGCCCGCCTGTGGGCCACCATGGCCGGCGCCCTGGCCGACGCGCACGACCAAGGCGTGCTGCACCGCGACGTCAAGCCCGCGAACGTGGTCCTCGACGAGGGCGGCACCGCCCACCTCATCGACTTCGGCATCGCCCGCTCCAAAGGCGACAGCACCCTGACCGCCACCGGCATGATGATGGGCACCCCCGACTTCATCGCCCCCGAGGTCGCCGCCGGAGCCTCCGCCTCCCCCTCCGCCGACGCCTGGCAGTTGGCTGCCACGGTCAGCTACGCCCTGGCCGCCCATCCGCCCCGAGGCGTCTTCGAAACCCCGGTCTCGGCGCTGATGGCCGCGGCCAAGGGCACCCCCTGCACCCACATCCCGCAACAGAGCGCCCACCGCCACCTGCTGGCCGCCGCCCTGGACCCCGACCCGCGCCGCCGCCCCACCCTGGCCGTGGTGAAGACCGAGGTCTCGGCCTGGCTGATGCGCCACGGCGCGGTCATGGACGGCCCGGTCTCCACCACCGTCATGCCCCGCACCCCCGACCCCACCACCCCGCCCCCCAAGTACAAGCCCTAGATGAGTAAGTCCTAACTTGATCAGTGGTCGTAGGCGGTCAGGGATCGGGTGACTGGCTGGCGGGTGGCACGGCTGTGCCAGATAGCGGCGGTCATCGCCAGGATGTGTTGGGCGATGCGGGCGGTGACTCCGTCGATGCTGCCTCCGCCGTGTCTTTCCAGGTCGAGTTGGCCTTTGAGGGTGTGGAAGACCGACTCGATCAGTTGCCGGAACGGCTTGAGCAGGTGTTGGCCTGGACGTGGGATGTGGATGCGGTAGTTGGGGTACAGCAGTGGCACCCCGCGCTCAGTCAGGAAGTTGTCGAGTGTGGCTGAGCGGTAGCCCTTGTCGGCCAGAGGGAGCAGGCCGAGTCGCTGGTGCGGCACGGTCGGGTCGTGCTCCAGCGGTGCCATGAGGATCTGGCGTTCGTCCAGTTTCGGGTTGGCCGGTGCCCAGGTGATGGGCAGTCCTGCGGGAGTGGCTGGAGCAGTAGTCGTGTCCGGCCCACCCGGCTGGTTCTGTGCGGCGAGCGGTCTCGCGGGAGCGGGCGCGCTCGGTCGGGGTGGAGTCCACGATCCAGGTGGCTTCGGTGCACAGGTCGGTGTCGCGGGCCAGGGCTCGGATGAGGTGTTTGAGCTGGGGGACCGCGGCTCGGCGGCGTTTGTTGTAGCCGGATCGCTGGGCAGGTAGCCGAAGGCGCCGGGCAGGCGTGCGGGCAGGAAACGTAGCCAGCGGGGTGCGGGCGGGTTTGCCGAGATGGTCGTCGATCTTGACGTAGAGTGTGGTGAGAAGGGTGTTCAGGTCGGTGGTCACAAACTGATCTTGAACACCCTTCGCCTGTGCCCTGGCCGAGGCCCAAGCCCCGCTCGCCCCGCTACCTGCTCCAGTACTCCCACTGCTTCTCAGACCAGCGACCGCAACTGACCACCATCCCGGCACGACCCGACCGTCTCCGGCGACCACTCAACGCTGCTGCCACCGGCCGAGTTGGGATCTGCTCGTCAAGGCACCAGGTGCTGCCGGTAGTAGTTCAGCTCCTCGGCGCTCGCCACCCGGCGCTGTCCCGGCAACGGTCCGGGCAGCGGCGGTGGCCCCGCAGGCGGTGCCGCCGCACGCTCGGTTGCCGCCACGGGCGCGAGCAGTTCGATCGACCGGAGCAGCGCCGTGACCGCCAGCACGATCAGCACACTGGCCGACTGCGCCGCCGCCATCGCGATGTCCGTCGGAGTGGCGTCCGCGCCGGTGTACCGCAGCACGAACCAGCCGACCGCGGCCACCGCCGCGAGCCAGCCCAGCGTCAGCCCGATCGGGCTCGGCCGCCGCACCACCCGACGAGCCTGACCCACCGCCAGCAGCACGCCCACCAGCAGGCAGCACACCGCCGCCGCCAGCAGACCGCCGCCCAGCGTGTCGCTCAGCCGGTGCCAGCCAGCCTCCATGGTCGCGGTCGACACCGTCGCCACCCACAGCGCGCCCGGCACGGCCGCCAGCACCCGCAGCCTGCTGGGCAGCACCAGCAGCAGCGCCAGCACCAGAGCCATGGCCAGGCTGACGTGACCGCTGGGGAAGCTGTTGTGCGAGGGCAGGAACCGCCCGGCACCCAGCCTGGGCCGCTCCAGTAGCGACAGCTTCAACACCTGCGAGCAGGCCACGGTGAGCCCGGTCGCCACCAGCGCGGCCAGCCCTGCCCACCAGCGCCGCCCGACCAGCGCCACCAGGATTACGCCGACCACCGCGCCGATCAGCAGCGGTCGATCGTTCATCAGCTCCAGCAGTCCGGAGTCCTCGTCCCTGAGCAGCAGCCCCGGCCCGCGGCCGCCGGCCGCCAGCACCTCGTTCTCCCAGCGCTGCCCCTCGGGCGTGCGCACGAAGGAGATGTAGCTGACGACGAAGGCGAGCAGGAACAGCGGCGCGGACAGTGCGATCCGCCAGGCCACGAAGGAACCGGTCGAGGAGGGACGCATGCCTACACCGTCCATCCGCGATGTATCAGCCATGCCCGTGGCATGTCATGGTTCTGTCACAGACCAGCCGAACCTCCTTCACGTCTCTCGCCGGAACACCAGGTACAGCACCCGCAACGCGATCACCGAGCTGATCACCAGCAGGTTGTAGCCGAACACGTGCAGCAGGCTGATCCCGTCGGCCACCATCGGACCGGCGGTGGTGCCCAGCAACAGCACCGCCATCACACCGGTGGTCGCGGTCAGCACGGTCAGCAGCACCTGGTTCAGGAACCCGCGCAGCACGCGCCGGTCCCGTTCGTCGGCGAACAACCGCACGTTCACCCCGAGCCTGCCGCGTTCCAGCGCGCCGGTGATCCGCTCCAGCCGCCGCGGCAGCCTGCGCAACACCGGGATCAGCGCCAGCAGCTCCTGACTCGCCGCCTCCTTCAGCGAGGACGGGTGCAGCGCCGCGCTCACCTTGTCCCCGGCGAAGGACCGCGCTTCCGCCACGATGTTGAAGCCAGGCGCCAGCGCGGCCAGCGTGCCCTCCATCGTGGCCAGCGCGCGGAACACCGCGGCCACCTCCGGCGGCACCGTCAGCTGGTAGGCGGCGACCAGCCGGAACAGGTCGGTGAACATCTCCACGTCCGGCCGCATGCCCGGACCCAGGTGCCGGGCCATGAACTGCCCGACAGCCCGCTCCAGCGCGGACTCGTCGATCTCATCCGGCCTGCTCACCACTTCCAGCAGGGCATCGCTCATCGCCGCGGGATCACCACGGTCGATGGCCAGCAACAGGTTCTGCACCGCGCCCCGTAACTGACCGTCGAGCCGGCCGACCGACCCGAAGTCCAGCAGCCCGAGCCGCCCGTCGGTCAGCGCGAGGATGTTGCCCGGATGCGGATCGGCGTGGAAGACGCCGTCCACCATCACCTGCTGCAGCAGGCACCGCAGCAACGCGCGCGCCAGCTCCGGCCGGTCCGCGCCGTCGGGTAACCGCCCGCTGAGCGGCACCCCGTCGAGGCGTTCCATCACCAGCACCCGCTGGGTGCACAGCTGCTCGTGCAACACGGGCAGCCTGATCCCCGGATCACCGCCACGTACCGCGGCAGCGGCCTCGACCGCGGCCATGTTGCGCGCCTCGATCCGGAAGTCGAGCTCCTCGCGCAGCGCGTCGGCGAATCCCTTCGCCAACTCCACCACGCCCAGCGCCCGGCCCCAGCGGGTCCGCGCCTCCAGGGTCCGGGCCAGCCGGTCCACGATGTCCAGGTCACGCTCGACCACCGGCCGGATGCCGGGCCGCTGCACCTTCACCACGACCTGCTCCCCGGTGCGCAGCGTGGCCCGGTGCACCTGCGCGATCGAGGCCGCGGCCAGCGGTTCCCGGTCGAACTCGGCGAACACCTCCTCCGGCGCGTCGCCCAGCTCGGCCCGCAGCACCAGTTCGACCTCGGCATACGGCGCCGGAGCCACCTGGTGCTGCAATCGGCTCAGCTCGGTGACGAACTCCTCCGGCAGGATGTCCCGACGGGTGGAGAGCACCTGGCCGAACTTGACGAACGTGACGCCGCCGTCCTCCAGCGCCAGCCACAGCGACCTGGCCAGCTTGGACTGCCCCTGCGTCGCCGACTTCCGGCTGCCGCGCAAGTAGGGGCTGAGCCCGTGCCGGAAGGCGATCCGGCTGATCTGCGAGTACCGCCGCGCCCGCCCGAACCGGCGCCGCAGTCCGCGCAGCCACTCGACCGGACCCGGCACGGAACCGGGCGGCACCAGCACCTCGGCCAGCACGAGCAGCACCATCGGCACCAGCACGGCCAGGCCGATCCAGACGGTGATCAGCGAGCCCGCGCTGTCGGCCTGGAACATCACCCTGGCCAGCGGCGGTATCAGGAGCAGCCCGATGACCGCGGCTATGACCGCCCGCACCAGGCCGACCCGGAAGCCCAGCAGCCTTCGCAACACGATCACGAAGACGGTCAGGACCACCAGGTAGGTCGCCGGGAACAGCACGAGGTTCACGAGCCAGTTGTCGTCCATCGCCTTCGGACGCTACCGAGATTTCCGAGGGCGTCCGACCAACTTGGCGCGATGCGTTCACCCAGGTCAGCGATGAAATTGACTGCGGAGGGTCAGCTCAACGGAGTAGCGAAACGCTGATCAGCAGTGACGCCGCGGCACAAGATCATCAAACCGGCTACCAAGTTCTGCTGCGCGCGGAATCGGCACCAGCCCGGCCGGCTCAGGCGTGCTGGCCAGGAACCGCAGCAGCTCCCTGGCCACCTTGTCGTTGCGCCGGAACGAGGGCGCGTTGGACCGCGGCCGGGCGAACGCGGCCACCGACCGGCCGCTGGTGTGCGCGCCGAGCGCGAACCGGCGCGGATGCGCCCGCCCGTCCCGGTCCAGCACCCGCCCGTCTTCCCCGCGAACCAGCAGCAGCCCGGTGTTGTGCCCGAACGCGCCCTCGGCCAGCACCTCCTCGGCGCCGTCCCCGGCCAGGACCAGGCGCCGCAGCAGCTCATCCGCACTGCCCCTGGCGTTCGCCCTGGGCAGCCGCGCCTCGATCATCCCGGTCGCCACCAGCTCCTCGGCCACCACGGCGCTGCCGGCCACGAACCGCCCGCGCCCGGCATCCGTCCGCACCCACATGTCCGGCCCGAGGAACCGCACGATCCCGGCCTGGGCCAAGGCCAGCAGCTGCGCCAGCCGGTCACCCGGCGGACCACTGGCGTAGAAGCCGAAGAACCCGGCCCACCACCCGTCGAACTCCTCGACCTGCGACCGCGCTGACAACCGCCCGCTCGCCAGCAGCCGCGGCAGCTGCCCGTACACCGACAGCAGCGCCAGGAACGCCCCCAGGTCCGCGGAGAACGCCGGGTCCGACCGCCGCGCCAGATCCTGCTCGATGTAGTCGCGCAGATATCCGCCCAGGTCAGATAACCGGTCGAAGCTCATCCCGCGCAACGGCCGGTCCAGCGTGGCCAGGTCGAGCCGGTCCGCGCTCGCCGGCACCGCCCGCGCCACCAGGTCCCGCATCCGCTGCCCGAGGAACTCCAGCTCGGCGAAGTTCCCGGCGAACTCGTCCCAGTCCATCGTGACCTTGTCCGGGTGGCCGGTGAACAGCTCGCGGTAGTAGCCCCAGCCGATCTCCTTGGCGATCACCGGCCACACGTCCCGGCGGAACTCCAGCCGTCCCGGCTGGGCCAGCAGCCGGTCCACCGCGTCCGCGTCGAAGAACCTGGGCAGGTCCGGCGCCGCGCCCTGCAACCGATAGGTGGTCTTCGCGTGATGGGGAACTCCGCGCCTGGACCCGACGTACAGCACCGGCTCCCGTCCCGAAGGCAGGTAACGCAGACCGTCCGGAGTGGCCTCGAACCGTCCGCCGCGGCCCTCGGTGAGTAACACCATCAGGTCGATGAACGCCTGCCCGAACCCGCGCATCACCACGGCCTCCCCGGCCCCGATCTCGGACAGGTCGGCGTCGGCCGAGTACTCCGGCGGCAGGTAGGACAGCCCGTGCTCGGCGGCGAAGGCGGCCAGCCGCCGCTGCTCGGCGTCGGGCTGGGCGTCCAGGTGCCCGAGCGCCAGGACCACCGCGTCCGCCGTCAACGGCGCCGCCCGGTCGGCCAGCCACACCTGCTGCAACTGGTCACAGCTCCCCGTGATGGCGGTCGCCGTGTTCGCGTGCACGTGCACGGTCACCGAGTCCGGAAGTCCCCGGATCGTGTGACGGAAGAACCAGTCCAGATACTTGCCCTGCGCCTGCCGGGAAGGAAAGTCGTTGCCGCGCAACGACATCAGCTCCGGATCAGGCTCCACGTCGGCGATCTTGCCGGTGCCTACATCGGCCGCCCACTCCGCGAGTGAGGGACCGGGGCGCACCGGCCCCTGACATCGCACCGACTCGTCGGTGAACATCGTGACGTCCTCGGCCATCGAGTTCATCCGCAGCAGCGGTGACTGCGCGTGCCGCCACACCCGTCCGGGTCCCGGCGGAAAGGGATCGACCAGGTGAATCTCCAGCGGACCCGAGTACAGCTCCTCGGCGGCGCTCAGGTTGGCGCTGATCCGTTCCAGCAGGCCGGTCCCGTTCGGGCCGGCGCCCACGATGACGATCACGGCTGAGCTCGGCATGCCAGATCTCCTTGCGGAATGAGGGGGACGCGGGCCACGACGGCGCGCGCCAGGAGAAGGTCAGGCAGGTGGAACGCCGGAGAAGGCGGTGTCATCACGCGAGACGCGCCCCTCAACGCGTCCAGGCCCTTCGATCGTGTTCGGCCGGTCACTCGGTGTCAAGGAAACCCAGCCGGGACGTCCACCCTGTGGGCGGTGTTGACGAGGCGGGACGGCCCCGGTTCTGTGGAGGACGTGCTGTGCGCCCGCCGCTCGTGACCCGCGTCCACATCGACTTCGGTCGAGTGTGGTCCAGCTAGTGTCGTAGCTGACCGCTCTCCCCGGTTGGCCACGCTCGCGGAGTCCACCCCTCAGCCGGACCCGGTGCCGACCGGCTCGTCGCCCGTCATCACGCGCTTTCGCCAACACGGTTCGCACGTACGCACGCGCCCGCGTGCGTACGTGCGGGAAGAAGAGATCCGAGTGTGCTGCGGACACCGACCGCCGCAGCCACCCGCCGCCCTGAATGTGGCCGGGGCCACTCCAACCCGATCTACGTGATGTGCCCGAGATCGACTCGCGCGCAACCCCCTGACCTGGGCTTCCTTCGCGCTGAACTGCCGATTTGACTTCGCATTCGCCCGGGCGTAACTTTCTCTCTGCCAGCGCGGAACGGCCCCCAGAAAGACCGGGGAACGGGCGCGAGGCAGGGGTCGCGAACCAAGCTCCCACCGACAGGTGGTAGAGTGGGTGACCACAGCAAGATCTAGCAACAAAGCTTCCAGGAT
>NZ_JAMHIV010000060.1 GCF_023897065.1 Crossiella sp. SN42 | reverse complement strand
TCGCTGGCGCGCCACGCCTCTTTCGCAGGAAGTTGTCGCCGGTAGGATGTTGCGGAAAGCGCATTCCAACCGTAGCCGCAAGGAGATGCCGTGATTGTTCCTGGGCTGGTCTCGGTAACCTTCCGGCAGCTGGGTGTGCCCGAAGTGGTGCGGCTGGTCGAAGAAGCCGGGTTGTCGGCGATCGAGTGGGGCGGCGACGTCCATGTGCCTGCCGGTGATCTCGCCGCCGCCGAGGCCACCCGCAAGCTGACCGCGCAGGCCGGGCTTGCCGTGGCCGCCTACGGCTCCTACTACCGGGCCGGGCACAGCGATCCGGCCGAGCTGGCGCCGGTGGTGCGCACCGCGGCCGTGCTCGGTGCGCCGCTGATCCGGGTGTGGGCCGGGAAGCTCGGGTCCGCGGAAGCCAGTCCGGATGAGCGGGCGGCGACCGTGCACGCGTTGCGGCGCGCGGCCGAGGCCGCCGGGGAGCTGGGCATCCGGATCGCGGTGGAGTACCACCGGAACACGCTGACCGACACGCTGGCCTCGGCGACCGCGCTGTTCGGCGAGGTGGACCGGGCCGAGGTGGTGCCGTACTGGCAGCCGGCCGGCGGGCAGGACGTGGGCTCCGCGCTGACCGAGGTGCGGGCGCTGCTGCCGGACCTGGTGACCGCGCACGTGTTCAGCTGGGGTCCGGGTGGCGGGCAGGACCGGCTGCCGCTGGCCGATCGGGAAGACCTGTGGCGACCGGTGCTCGCCGAGCTCGCCGCGGACGGGCGGGACCGGTTCGCGCTGGTGGAGTTCGTGCCGGAGGACTCTCCGGCGATCTTCCGGCGGGACGCGGCGGTGCTGCGGGAATGGCTTGCTACTCCGGACGGGTGAAGTGCGGGCTACGCCCGATTGGTGGTTTGCGGCCACCCGAGCGCAGGATGGTGCCATGGCGCGTGAGGCACCCGAACACGATGTCGACGAGACCGAGCTGTCGGTCTCCCGGCCCAAGCAGTGGGCCGCCGGGATCCCCGGGGTCCTGGTCTCGCTGCGGCACGGCATCGAGCAGATGGGCGCGCTGCGCTCGGCCCGCACCCTGCGGCTGCTGAACCAGCGCGAAGGCTACGACTGTCCCGGCTGCGCCTGGCCGGAAGCCCAGGGGCACCGCAAGGTGGCCGAGTTCTGCGAGAACGGCGCCAAGGCGGTGGCCGAGGAGGCGACCAAGCGCACCGTGGGCCGGGAGTTCTTCGCCGCGCACCCGGTCCGCGAGCTGGCTGCCAAGACCGACTACTGGCTGGGCCAGCAGGGCAGGCTGACCGAGCCGATGGTGCTGCGGCCCGGCGGCAGCCACTACGAGCCGATCTCCTGGGACAGCGCCTTCGAGCTGCTGGCCGAACAGCTCCGCGGGCTGCCCTCGCCGGATGACGCGATCTTCTACACCTCCGGCCGCACCAGCAACGAGGCCGCGTTCCTGTGGCAGCTGTTCGCGCGCAGCCTGGGCACGAACAACCTGCCGGACTGCTCCAACATGTGCCACGAGTCCTCCGGCGCGGCGCTGAAGGAGACCATCGGCATCGGCAAGGGCTCGGTCAGCCTGGCCGACCTGGAGTCCGCGGACCTGATCGTGGTGGTGGGGCAGAACCCCGGCACCAACCACCCGCGCATGCTGTCCTCGCTGGAGCAGGCCAAGCAGCGCGGCGCGAAGATCGTCGCGGTGAACCCGCTGCCCGAGGCCGGGCTGATGCGGTTCAAGAACCCGCAGAACGTGCGCGGCCTGATCGGGCGGGGCACCCCGCTGGCCGACCTGTTCCTGCAGATCCGCCTCGGCGGCGACCTGGCGCTGTTCCAGGCCGTCGGGCACCTGCTGCTGCTGGCCGAGCGGGCCGCGCCGGGCACCGTGGTGGACTGGGACTTCGTGCAGCGGCACACGCACGGTTTCGAGGCCTACGCCGAGCACCTGCAGCAGCTGGACTGGTCCGAGGTGGACCGGGCGACCGGCTTGTCCCGCAAGGAGATCGCCCGGTTCAGCCGGATGCTGATGGACTCCGAGCGCACGGTGATCTGCTGGGCGATGGGGCTCACCCAGCACAAGCACTCGGTGCCCACCATCCAGGAAGTCGTGAACGTCCTGCTGACCAGGGGCATGATCGGCAAGCCGGGCGCGGGCGTGTGCCCGGTGCGCGGGCACTCCAACGTGCAAGGCGACCGCACCATGGGCGTGTGGGAGAAGATGCCGGAGGAGTTCCTGGCCGCGCTGGAGCACGAGTTCCACATCACCGTGCCGCGCAGGCACGGCTTCGACACGGTGGAGTCGTTGCGCGCCATGCGGGACGGGCACGCCAGGGTGTTCCTGGCCATGGGCGGCAACTTCGCCGCGGCCACCCCGGACAGCGAGATCAGTGAGGCCGCGCTGCGCAACTGCTCGCTGACCGTGCAGGTCTCCACCAAGCTGAACCGCTCGCACGTGGTGCACGGCCGCACCGCGCTGATCTTCCCGACCCTGGGCCGCACCGACCGCGATCCGCAGGCGGGCAAGGACCAGTTCGTCACGGTCGAGGACTCGATGTCGGTGGTGCACCGCTCCCGAGGGCGGCTCAAGCCCTCCTCGCCCGCGCTGCTCTCCGAGGTGGCGATCATCTGCCGGGCCGCGCGGGCCACCCTCGGCGACGGGCACCCGGTGCCGTGGGCGCAGTTCGAGCGGGACTACGACAAGATCAGGGACCGGATCGCCCGCGTGGTACCGGGTTTCGCCGACTTCAACCGCAGGGTCCGCCAGCCGGACGGCTTTGTGCTGCCGCACCCGCCGAGGGACTCCCGCACCTTCGAGACCAGCACCGGCCGGGCCAACCTGACGGTGAACACCTTCGAGGCCCCCGACCTGCCCGCCGGACGGCTGCTGTTGCAGACCGTGCGCAGCCACGACCAGTACAACACCACCATCTACGGCCTGGACGACCGCTACCGGGGCGTGCAGGACGGCCGCCGGGTGGTGTTCGTGAACCCGGAGGACCTGGCCGAGCTGGAGATCCCGGACGGCACGATCGTGGACCTGATCAGCGAGTGGGCGGAGGACCCGCAGAAGATCAAGGAGCGCAGGGCCGAGCGGTTCCGGGTGATCGCCTACCCGACCGCGCGCGGCTGCGCGGCGGCCTACTTCCCCGAGGCCAACGCCCTGGTGCCACTGGATGCCACGGCGCGGGTGTCCAACACGCCGATGTCCAAGTCGATCGTGGTCCGGCTGGAGCCGCGCCGGGGCTAGCGGGTCAGCGGTGTGTGGCCAGTTCCCTGGCCGCGGCCACCCCGCCGTCCTGGACCCGGCGCAGGCCCTCGGCCACCGCGTCGGCGTCCGCGCGCACCGACTCCAGCAGCGCGGCCGAGTCGGTCAGCGCGTCCGCCACCAGCGCGGTGAAGGCCAGCGCGCCACCGGGATCCAGGTGCAGCACCGGCAGCACCAGGCTCACCCGGTGGCTGAGGTCGACGAAGCGCTGGTGCAGCTCCTCGTGCTCGCGGCGGGCCTGGGCGAAGCGCTCGGCGTGCCCGGACAGCAGCGCGGAGATCGCGGCCAGCACCTCCGCGTCCTCACCGAGCTTGCGGCCCTGGGTGGTGATCACCGCGGCCGCCTCGGCCGCCGCTTCCCCTTGCCAGGGCACGGTTTGCGCGTACTCGGCGAGCAGCTCGGCCCCGGTGTCGCGCAGCTCGGTGGCGGCCGCCCGGTAGGCCGCGGCCAGGTCGGCGAGCCGGGCCGCGTCGCCGGTGAGCGGGCCGAGCCGCCTCATGCCCATCCGGATGGTGTCCTCGATGGTGCCCAGGGTGATCGTCTCGGCCAGGTTGGCCAGCATGGTGGCCCGCTCGGCCAGGTCCTGGCGGTCGCCCCGGCTCACTGCGGGACCTGCCGGAAGCCTTGCGCGTCATCGGCGGTGGCGTACCCGGCCAAGGTGTCCCTGGCCTGGTTGACCAGGGCGTCGATGGCGTTGATCCGGCCGCGCAGGTTGTCGAAGAGGTGTTGCTGGAAGGACAGGTGCGCCGCGCCGGCCTCGGTGGTCGCGAAGGTCGCACCGTCCCTGGTGCCGGAGTCCCAGCTCTTGCGGGTGGCCTCGATGTCCTTGACCGCCAAGGACAACCGCCGGGCCAGCGCGCGCAGTTCCTCGTGGTCGAGGCCGTATCCGTTCATAGCCGGGTCAGGCTATCGGGTTCGGCCTCGGCGTGGGGCTCAATCCGGCAGGTGCAGCACCGCGAACTCCGCGCCCCACGGGTCGGCGAGCACGGCCATCCGCCCGTAGGCGGTGTCGCTGGGCTCCTCTGCCACCGAGCCGCCGAGCTCGGTGGCGCGCGCCGCGGTGGCGTCCACATCGGACGTGCCGAAGTAGACCAGCCAGTGCGGCCGCTCTTCCTCCCGGTGCACCGGCTCGGCACTGGCCACCTGCCGCTCGCCCAGCTGGAACACCGGGCACTCCGGCGCGCCCCGCACCTCGCTGAAGGTGTAGTCGAAAACGTTGGCGTAGAAGGACTTCGCCGTGGCCACATCGGTGGTGCGCAGCTCGTTCCAGACCAGCGCGCCCGGCTCATTGACCAGCCCCGCGCCCCGGTGCTTGTCCGGCTGCCAGAACCCGATCAGCGCGCCGGTGGGGTCCGCGGCCAGCGCCATCGAACCGAAGTCGCCGATCGGCATCGGCTCCACCACCACGGTGCCCCCGGCCGCGCGCACCCGCTCGACGGTCCCGGCCAGGTCCTCGGTGTGCAGGTAGGTGCCCCACATCGGGGGCGCCTCCGGCTGGGCCGGGCCGAGGCCCGCGATCACGTGGCCGTCCAGCAGCGCGTTGGTGTAGTGGGCGAAACGCTCCTCGCCGACCTCGTAGGACCAGCCGAACAGCCCGGTGTAGAACCGCCTGGCCCCGTCCGGATCCGGTGTGGACACATCGACCCAGCTGGGCGTGCCCGTGGTGTACCCGTGCTGTTCCGGCATTCCGATTCCCTTCGCGCGGTGTCCTCAGCCAGTGAACAGCTGAGTCACCTTCCGCACCAGTTCAAAAAGGCCGTAGGCGAACGGCAGCCCGACCCACAGCCAGGCGAAGACCAGGACCGGCCGGTACTTCGGGTTCATCAGACCGCCTCCGCCTTGCTCGCCGCGGCCTCGCCGGCCGGCGGCCGCGGGGGTTCGTGGAACCTCGGGTGCACCGGGCGGACCAGCTCGTTGGCGATGAAGCCGACCACCAGCAGGCCGATCACGATGTAGAGCGAGGTGGTGTAGAGCGCGGGCCCCGACTTGCCCGCCGCTTTCTGCGCGTCCGCGATGGCGTTGATGATCAGCGGCCCGAGCACCCCGGCCAGCGACCAGGCGGTGAGCAGGCGGCCGTGGATGGCGCCGACCTGGTAGGTGCCGAACAGGTCCTTGAGGTAGGCGGGAATGGTGGCGAACCCGCCGCCGTAGAAGGACAAGATGACCATGGCGCACACCACGAACAGCGGCGTGGACACATCACCGGCCAGCGCGATGGTCAGGTAGAGCAAGCCGCCGACGCCCAGGTAGAGGCGGTAGATGTTCTTGCGCCCCACCAGGTCCGAGGTGGAGGACCAGACGAACCGGCCGGCCATGTTGGTCAGCGACAGCAGCGCGACGAACCCGGCCGCCGCGCCCGCGCTGACCGGCAGCGCGGAGTCGGCGAAGAAGTCCCTGATCATCGGCGCGGCCTTCTCCAGGATGCCGATGCCCGCGGTCACGTTGAAGCACAGCACCACCCACAGGCACCAGAACTGCGGGGTGCGGATGGCGTTGTTCGCCGACACCTGGGCGGTGGTGATCATGCGGCCCGCCGCGGTCGCCTTCGGCTGCCAGCCCTTGGGTTTCCAGTCCGGCGCGGGCACCCGGACCAGCAGCACGCCGACGGACATGAACACCGCGTAGACCAGCCCGTGCGTGATGAAGGTCTGCGCGATGCCGGTGACGTCCTTGCCGAAGCCGTCCAGCATGGCCGCCGACCAGGGCGAGGCGATCAGCGCGCCGCCGCCGAAGCCCATGATGGCGATCCCGGTGGCCATGCCCGGCCGGTCCGGGAACCACTTGATCAGGGTGGACACCGGGGAGATGTAGCCGATGCCGAGCCCGATCCCACCGATGCCGCCGTAGCCCAGCACCACCAGCCAGTACTGCCGGGTGGCCACGCCGAGCGCGGCGATCAGGAAGCCGGCGGAGAAGCAGACCGTGGAGACGAACATGGCCCAGCGCGGCCCGTTGCGCTCCACCAGGGTGCCGCCGAAGGCCGCGGACAGGCCGAGCATCACGATGCCGAGCTGGAAGGGCAGCGCGCTCGCGGTGCCGGAGAGCGACAGCGCGCCCTCCAGCGGCGACTTGAACACACTCCACGCGTAGGCCTGCCCGATCGCCAGGTGCACCGACAGCGCGGCGGGCGGGATCAGCCAGCGGCTCCAGCCAGGTGGCGCGACCACCCGGGAGCGGTCCAGGAAACCGAGGGCCACAGCACACCTCCAGGCATATGGTTGAAGTGACAACCTGGTGCGCAACCTAGGCTGTGCGTACCAGGTTGTACAGGGTCGGGAGGTCCTCGGATGGGACGGGTCACGGCACGTCGCCCGGTACTGCGGATCTCACCCAAGGGGGTCGTCCGCAGACCCGACTCGCTCGCGGTGGAGGAGCCGCTGGAGCTGCGGGTCAACGGTCGCGCGCTGGCGGTCACCATGCGCACCCCCGGCCACGATGTCGAGCTGGCACACGGGTTCCTGCTCACCGAGGGCGTGCTCGGCGCGGCTGAGGACGTGCGCACCGCGCGCTACTGCTCGGGCACCGACGACGAGGGCCGCAACACCTACAACGTGCTCGACGTGGCGCTGGCCGAGGGCGTCGCGCCGCCGGAGACCGGGGTGGAGCGCAACTTCTACACCACCTCCTCCTGCGGGGTCTGCGGCAAGGCGGCACTGGACGCGGTCAAGCTCAAGACCCGCTTCTCCCCCGCCGCCGACCCGGCCCGGATCACCCCGGCGGTGCTCAGCGGGCTGCCGGAGGCGTTGCGCGCCGCGCAGCGGGTCTTCGACGCCACCGGTGGCCTGCACGCCGCCGGACTGGCCACAGTGGACGGTGAGCTGCTGGCCGTGCGGGAGGACGTCGGACGGCACAACGCGGTGGACAAGGTGCTCGGCTGGGCGCTGCTGGAGGGCAGGGTCCCGCTGGCCGGGCACGTGCTGGTGGTCTCCGGCCGGGCCTCCTTCGAGCTGGTGCAGAAGGCCGCGATGGCCGGGGTGCCGGTGCTGGCCGCGGTGTCCGCGCCCTCCTCGCTGGCCGCGGAGCTGGCCGCCGAGCAGGGCATCACCCTGGTCGGCTTCCTGCGCGGGCAGTCGATGAACGTCTACTCCGGCACCGAGCGGATCGTGCTGGACGACTGACCCACACTGGGACCCGTGCAGCCACTTGAGGGAACCACCGTGCTCGCCATCGAGCAGGCCGTCGCCGTGCCCTACGCCACCCGCCTGCTGGCCGACCTGGGCGCCAGGGTGATCAAGGTGGAGCGGCCGGACGGCGGTGACTTCGCCCGCGGCTACGACACCGCCTGCGGCACGGTGTCCAGCTACTTCGCCTGGGTCAACCTCGGCAAGGAGTCGATCACCCTCGACCTCAAGCACCCGGACGGCCGGGCCGTGCTGGACCGGCTGATCGAGCGCGCCGACGTGGTGCTGTGCAACCTCTCCCCCGCCGCCGCGGGCCGCCTGGGCCTGACCGCGGACGCCCTGCGCGCCGAGCGGCCCGGCCTGATCGTCGGCGAGCTGTCCGGCTATGGCGAGCAGGGTCCCTACGCCGGGCGCAAGGCCTACGACGCGCTGATCCAGTCCGAGGCCGGGCTGATCGAGCTCACCGGCGAGGGCGAGGTCACCGGCCGGGCCGGGATCTCGGTGGCCGACATCGCCGCCGGGGTCCAGCTGCACGCCGCGGTGCTGGCCGCGCTGCTGCGCAAGGGCCGCACCGGCGAGGGCGCCACGCTGCGGCTGACCCTGCTGGAGGCGCTGGCGGAGTGGATGCACCAGCCGATGCTCTACGCCACCGGCACCGGGACCGTCCCGCCGCGCACCGGCGCGCACCACGCGAGCATCGCGCCGTACGGCCCGTTCCGCTGCGGCGACGGCCAGAGCGTGCACTTGGCGGTGCAGAACGACGGCCAGTGGCGGCGGCTGTGCGCGGTCACCGGGCAGCCGGAGCTGGCCGAGGACCCGCGCTTCACCACGGTGGCCTGCCGGGTGGCCGCCCGGTCCGAGCTGCACGCGGAGCTGCAACCCGCCTTCGACCGCACCAGCGCGGCCGAGCTGCTGGCCGCCCTGGACGCCGCCGACGTGCCTGCCGCCCGCACCCGCACCGTGCTGGACCTCGCCGAGCACCCCCAGCTGGAAGTTCGGCGCCGCTGGGCAGAAGTGCCGGTTCCGGACAACGGCACGGTCCGGATGCTCCGCCCGCCGGTGGACGACTCCGGCTCGGCCTGGACCCCGGGAACGGTCCCTGACCTGGGCGAACACAACGGTCTGGTGCTCGACTGGCTCGGCTATCACCCGGAAGAGATCAACAACCTCCGGCAGACCGGGGTTATATAGTCACATTCCGTGACAGTGTGTCCTGAATCACCCCCGCCTGTGGCGAACCAATCAGTCAAAGATGACGTCTGCCATGTAACACAAACGGAGCAGCCAACGGTTTCTCTCTGTGAGGGGGTGTGCAGGGGATGCACGAACGTCAAGGCAGGGGGCTCGTCTCCCGGCGCACGGTGCTGTGGGGAGCACTGGCCGGGGCTGCCGCGGTCGCCGGAGTCGGCGCCACGCTGAGTCACCAAGATCAGCTGAGCCAGGTCGACCCGAGTGTGCTGCGCACGCTGGGCACCGCCGGTTCGGCGGGCACCACCAAGCCGGGCAGCAACGGCACCGTGCGGGTGGAGCGGGTCTTCTCCCCGCACCGCAACCGCGAGGTCGACCTGGTGACCATCTCGCCGCAGGCCGACCGGACCGGGCTGCCGGTGTGCCTGCTGCTGCACGGCCGCTTCGGCACCGCCCGCAACGCCGCGCCCGCCGCGCTGCCCTCCGCGCTGGCCAGCGCGGTGGCCAGGGGCACGGTGCCGCCGTTCGCCTTCGTCGCGGTCGACGGCGGCGGCAACAACTACTGGCACGCCCAGCCCGGCGACAACCCGATGGCCATGCTGCTGGAGGACCTGCCCCGCTGGCTGGCCGAACGCCGCCTCGGCGGCGACGGCCACCCGTTCGCGGTGGCCGGCATCTCCATGGGCGGCTTCGGCTCGCTGCTCTACACCCGCCGCCGCCAGGAACGCGGCCGCCCGGTGCGCGCGGCCGCGGCCATCTCCCCCGCGCTGATCACCAACTGGGCGGAGATGAACAAGCGCAAGGCGTTCCGGGACAGCGTCGAGTGGGAGTCGATGAACCCGTTGCGGCACATCGACAAGCTCGGCTCGGCCAGGGTCGGCCTGTGGTGCGGCACCGAGGACAGCTTCATCGAGGGCACCCGCCAGTTCATCCGCCAGGCCCGCCCGCTGGTCGGCGCCACCGGACCGGGCCGCCACGACGGCAGCTACTTCGACCGGGTCAGCCCGGACATGATCCGCTTCATCGGCCGCCACCTGCCCCCGGTCTGACCTGCTGCGCCCGCTCGTAGAGCGCCCGCGCCTGGTCGCCGAGGTAGGGGCTGTAGTTGTGCAGCACCTCGTCGCCGCCGAACTGGAAGCCGCCGACCAGGCCGACGACCTCCCCGCGCGCGGTGAGCCACGGCCCGCCGCTGGTGCCGGTCAGGTAGCCGCGGCAGTCGAACCCGCGCTGGGTCCGGCTGAACTCGGCGGTCCAGTTCCGGCAGGTCACCGGCCGCTGCTCGCGCACCGGATAGCCGAGCACCTCGACCACCTGCTCCCGCCGCGAGTCCAGCAGCAGCCGCTGCGCGCCGGTCCGGTCCTCGATGCCCTCGTCGACGACCAGCACGGCCACGTCGTGGTCCGGATCGGCCCGCTCCCGCCACTGCGGGCTGACCACCACCTCGCGCACCGGCCAGGTGCCGTAGGGCCGCTGGCCGTCCTGGTAGCCGGGCACGAAGGCCACGTGCGCACGCGGCGGCCCGGTCTCGTTCTCGAACATGCAGTGCGCGGCGGTGAGCAACAGGTTGCGGTGCCGGCTGGCGATCACCGTCGCGGTGCAGAAGTGCGGCCCGGCGCCGTTGTCCATAAACAGCGCGCCGACCGTGGGCCGCCCGGCATCGGCCACCGCGGTCGGCGGCTTGGGCGGCCGGGGCGGATGGCCGTGGTCGCCACCCGCCGTGCCCACGCTGGCAGGCACCACAAGCAACGCCAGCACCGCCCCGACCAGCGGCCACCGCACCAGCCCGCCCGAACCGCCCCGCCGCGTCATCCCGCGCGCACCGCCTTCGCCGCGTCAACCAGCCCGTGCCCGTAGAAACTCGTCCGCCCCTGCCCATCCATCGTGCACCGCGCGTCCCCTTCCGGACAGGCCATCGGCTGCACCCCGGTCCGCAGCAACAGCTCCGTCAGCCCCCTGGGCCCCACCTGGCCGTACCTGCTGGCCAGCAGCGCCAGCACCCCGGCCACCTTGGGCGCGGCCGCCGAGGTGCCGCCGAAGGACCCGTAACCGCCCTCCGGCGTGGTGGACAGCGGCATCGCCGGCCCCTCACCGGCCGGGGGCACCTGGGCCCGGTCGCCGCCGGGCGCGGTCACCCGCACCACCCCCGCGCCCCAGTCGCTGTAGCCGGACAGCTTGCGCTGGTAGCCGACCGCGGACACGGTGACCACCTCGGGCAGCTGGTTGGGCAGCATCCGGCAGTTCTTGTCGATGGTGTTGCCCGGCGGGCGCAGCGGATCGGTCTTGGGGTCGGTCAGGTCCGCCGCGAAGTTGCCAGCCGAGGCCACGTGCAGCACCCCGCTCCGGGTGGCGTGCCGCACCGCCCTGGTGATCGCCTCGATGGCCACCTTCTCCCCCGCCCGGTCCGAGCACAGGAAGGCCCACGGCCCACTGGACCAGCTGCCGTTGGTCAGGGTGAACCGGTGCCTGGCCGCCCACATGAACCCGCACACCACGCCCTCCGGGTCCATGTACCCGTCCGGCCGCATCAGCTGCACCGAGGCGATCCGCACCCCCGGCGCCACCCCGGTGATGCCCTTGCCGTCCGCCGCCGAGGCGATCACCCCGGCCACCCCGGTGCCGTGCCCGTGCTTGGGCCCCCAGGCCGCCGGGTCGGTGTCCGGTCTGCCGGTCTCGCAGCCCGCGGACAGCGCCGGATCGAGCGCGTGCGCCAGCTCCGGGTGCCTGCCGTCCACCCCGGTGTCCAGCACGCCGACCACCACGTCCCGGCGGCCGGTGGTCACGGTGTGCGCCAGCTCGGTGCGCAGCATCCGCATGTCCCACTGCTCGCCGGTGCGGTCCGGTTCCTCGGCCGCGGCCAGCGCGGTCGCGGCGGCGACCGGGCCGCGGGCCTTGGCCGCGCTGAACGCCCGGTCCACCCCGATCCGCCCGTCGAACCCGGCGTCCGCACTGGCCACGGCCACGCCGATCTCCGGGTAGTACTGCACGGGCGTGCCGCAATGCTTGGTCAGCTGCCGCTCGACGCTGCCCTGCGGCGTGTGCGGGGCGAACAGCACGGTGTAGGTGAAGTCCGGGGGCGCGCAGTCCGCGGGCGCGGCCAGGGCCGGGGTCCCCGGCACGAGCAGCGCCAGCGCGGTCAGGACGGGCAGAGGGCGAAGGATCACCCGATCGTTCTACTACGAGCGCGCCCCGGCCGGGCTGTTCCCACCCAGACTCGGCACCTGTCCCAGCGTCCACGCCAGCACCTCCGGCCAAGCCCCGAACCCGGCGTCCTCGTTGAGGTGCTCCCCGCCAGGCACCAGGTCCAGCTCCACCCCGAGCCCCCTGGCCAGCCCCATCGCCTCCAGCCGGGAGCAGTACGGATCGCCCTGCCCCGCCACCAGCCGGGTGATGCTCGCCGCCCGCCGCAGCGCCCGCGAGTCCACCGGAGCCGGATGCAGCCCACTCACCTCCGGATGCCGCCACCCCGGCCCCGGCGGCGCCACCAGCAGCACCCGGTGCGCTCGCCGGTCCCGCCCGTCCACCCCGGCCGCGTGGTGCAGCCACAGGTTCGCGCCCAGCCCGTGCGCGAGCACCACCAGGTCAGCCGAGGGCGGCGCGGCGGCCAGGCTCGCCCGCAGCACCGGCAGCCACTCGCCCAGCTCCGCCCCTGGCAGCTCCGGCGCGTCCACGGCCATCCCCAGCCCGCGCAACTGTCCGGCGAGCCAGCTCAGCCAGTGCCCCCGCCCAGCACCCCGCCACCCGGGCAGCAGGACCACATGCAGCGCTCGCATGATCCACAAATACCGCGCGAAGCCCCCTGCCGGGCTGTCTCGACGCGCAAGACAACCTGATCAGGGGGCTTCGTGAAGAGTGCGCTTCCGCTCAGGCGGACTTGTCGCGGCGCTCCCGGCGGCTCGGCTGCCTGGAGACGATCGTCGGGTTCACGTTCTCCCGGACGGTCTGCTCGGTGATGACCACCTTGGCCACGTCGGTGCGGCTGGGGATGTCGTACATCACCGGCAGCAGCACCTCCTCCATGATCGCGCGCAGCCCACGGGCGCCGGTGCCACGCAGCACCGACTGGTCGGCGATGGCCTCCAGCGCGGTCTTGGTGAACTCCAGCTCCACGCCGTCCATCTCGAACAGCTTCTGGTACTGCTTGACCAGCGCGTTCTTCGGCTCAGAAAGGATCTTGACCAGGCTGGGCTTGTCCAGGTTCATCACACTGGCCACGATCGGCAGCCGGCCGATGAACTCCGGGATCAGCCCGAACTTGATCAGGTCCTCCGGCATGACCTCGCCGAAGACGTCGGTGGTCTCGATCTCGGCCTTGGACCGGATCTCGGCGCCGAAGCCGACCCCGCGCTTGCCGGTCCGCTCGTGCACGATCTTCTCCAGGCCCGCGAAGGCCCCGGCCACGATGAACAGCACGTTCGTGGTGTCGATCTGGATGAACTCCTGGTGCGGGTGCTTGCGCCCGCCCTGCGGCGGCACGCTCGCGGTGGTGCCCTCCAGGATCTTCAGCAGCGCCTGCTGCACGCCCTCACCGGAGACGTCCCTGGTGATCGAGGGGTTCTCGCTCTTGCGAGCGATCTTGTCCACCTCGTCGATGTAGATGATGCCGGTCTCGGCCCGCTTGACGTCGTAGTCGGCGGCCTGGATCAGCTTCAGAAGAATATTCTCGACGTCCTCGCCGACGTACCCGGCCTCGGTCAGCGCGGTGGCGTCCGCGATGGCGAACGGCACGTTCAGCAGCTTCGCCAGGGTCTGCGCGAGGTAGGTCTTGCCGCACCCGGTGGGACCGAGCATCAGGATGTTGGACTTGGCGATCTCAATGCCGTCGTCCCGGCCATCCCGGCCCCGGTCACCAGCCTGAATGCGCTTGTAGTGGTTGTAGACCGCCACCGACAGCGTGCGCTTGGCCTCGTCCTGCCCGATCACGTACTGATCGAGGAACTCGTGGATCTCCAGCGGTTTGGGCAGCTCGTCAAGCTTGACGTCGCCCGCTTCCGCCAGTTCCTCCTCGATGATCTCGTTGCAGAGGTCGATGCACTCATCGCAGATGTACACGCCGGGGCCGGCGATGAGCTTCTTGACCTGCTTCTGGCTCTTGCCGCAGAAAGAGCACTTGAGCAGGTCTCCGCCGTCACCGATACGTGCCATGGCCGCTGACCTCTGTCCCCTCTGGCGCGCCCTGCCGACGCGCCTGGCCGTGTTCGCTGTTGACGGTACCCGCACTACCCCGGCAAGCGGGAGGTCGACAAGCTCTCTGAAGCATCCAGACCTGTCACTGAATACTTCCGAGTGCCCCAGCCTCCCCCGAGCACGCCGAGCACCGCCAGTCCTACCGGGTGCTCGGCGTGTCGCAGTTCACGGGTACCGCTTGGCTCCTTGTCAGGACTGGGCCGCGGACAGCTTCCGGTACGGCAGCACGGTGTCCACGATGCCGTATTCCTTCGCCTCTTCCGCGGTCAGGATCTTGTCGCGGTCGATGTCCTGACGGACCTGCTCCGGCGTCTTGTCAGTGTGCCGGGCCAGCGTGGACTCCAGCTGACGGCGGATCCGCTCGATCTCCCGCGCCTGGATCTCCAGGTCCGACACCTGACCGTACACCCCCTCGGTGGAGGGCTGGTGGATCATGATCCGGGCGTTCGGCAGCGCGCCGCGCTTACCTGGAGTGCCCGCCGCCAGCAGCACCGCCGCCGCCGAGGCCGCCTGGCCGAGGCAGAAGGTGGCGATGTCCGGCCGGACGTACTGCATGGTGTCGTAGATGGCCATCAGCGAGGTGAAGGACCCGCCGGGCGAGTTGATGTACATGGTGATGTCGCGGTCCGGGTCGTCGGACTCCAGGAACAGCAACTGGGCCATGACGTCGTTCGCCGAGGCGTCGTCGATCTGCACCCCGAGGAAGATGACCCGCTCCTCGAAGAGCTTGTTGTAGGGGTTGGACTCCTTGACCCCGTAGCTGGTGCGTTCCACGAAGGAGGGCAGCACGTAACGGGACTGAGGGCGGTAGAGCTCGCTCATCTCTGATTACTCCTCGTACTCGTGCTGGCGCTCAGCCGCGCGGCAGCTGGCTGGCGGAGCTGGCCACGTGGTCGATGAAGCCGTACTCCTTGGCCTCCTCCGCGGTGAACCAGCGGTCGCGGTCGGAGTCGGCGATGATCTTCTCGACCGGCTGTCCGGTCTGCGTGGCGATCAGCTCGGCCATCTCACGCTTGTGCTTGATCAGCATCTCGGCCTGGATCGCGATGTCCGCGGCGGTGCCGCCCAGACCGGCCGAGGGCTGGTGCATCATGATCCGCGCGTGCGGCAGCGCGGAGCGCTTGCCCCTGGCGCCCGCGGAGAGCAGGAACTGACCCATCGAGGCGGCCAGGCCCATGGCCACGGTGGCCACGTCGGGCTTGATCAGCTCCATGGTGTCGTAGATGGCCATGCCCGCGGTGACCGAGCCGCCGGGGGAGTTGATGTAGAGGTAGATGTCCCGCTCATCGTCCTCGGCCGCGAGCAGCAGCAGCTGAGCGCAGATCTGGTTCGCGATGGTCTCCTCGACCTGGGAGCCCAGGACGATGATGCGCTCACGGAGCAGCCGCTCGTACACCGAGTCGTTGAGGTTCAGCCCTGCGCTGCCCGCGCGCATCTGGGGCGCCGGGACGGTCGGGTACTGCGTCACGTGTGCCTGCCTTTAGGTCTGGAGGATCTCTACAAACGACCCTAACGAACGCGGGCGGTGTCGTACTCCCGACACCGCCCGCGTTCGCTAACAGCGTGTTCCGGAATTATTCGGAGCCCTGCTCGCCAGGGGCGACCATGACACCGAAACCCGCGTCACTGACTACTCAGCGGAGGCTTCGGCCTTCTCGGCCTCGTCCTTCTTGTTCACGTTGCCGAACAGCTCGTCCAGGTCGACCTTGTTGCCGGAGGCGTCGGTCACCGTGGCCTGGGCCACCACGCCGGCCAGCGCCTTGCCGCGGCGCACGTCGGCGTAGATCGCGCCGAGCTGGCCGGACTGCTGGGCCCGCTGCACGTACTCGTCCGGGCTGATGCCGAAGCTCTGCGCCTGGTAGACGATGCGCTCGGTCAGCTCGTTGTCCGAGACGGTGGTCTGCTCGGCGTCGGCGATGGCGTCCAGCACCAGCTGGGTCTTGACCGTGCGCTCGGACTCGGCGCGGGTCTCCGCGTCGAACTCCTCGACGGTCTTGCCCTGGGTGGCCAGCCACTCGGCGAAACGGGCCTCGTCGTGCTCGAAGCGGTGCACCGCGTCGTGCTTGCGCACCTCGACCTCGGCGTCCACCGCGGCCTCCGGCATCGGCACCTCGGTGGCCTCCAGGAGGGCCTCGAGGACCTTGTCCCTGGCCTCCATGCCCTGCTGCATGGCCTTGACCCTGGCGAGCCGGGTGCGCAGGTCGTCCTTCAGCTCGTCCAGGGTGTCGAACTCGCTGGCCAGCTGGGCGAACTCGTCGTCCAGCTCGGGCAGCTGCCGCTCCTTGACGGTCTGCACGGTGACGTTGACCGAGGCCTCGCGGCCGGCGTGCTCACCGGCCACCAGGGTGGTGGTGAACGACTTGGTCTCCCCGGCCGACGCGCCCACCAGGGCCTCGTCGATGCCCTCGACGAGCTGGCCGGAGCCGATCTCGTAGGACAGGCCGTTGGTGCGGGCGTCCTCGACCTCGTTGCCGTCCACCGTGGCGGACAGGTCGACCGAGACGAAGTCGCCGGTCGCGGCCGGGCGCTCGACGCCGACCAGGCTGCCGAAGCGAGCGCGCAGCTCGTCCAGCTGGCTGGTCACGTCCTCCTCGGTGACCTCGACGTCCTCGACGGAGACCGTCAGCTCGCCGAAGGCGGGCACGGTGATCTCCGGACGGATGTCGACCTCGGCGGTGAACTCCAGGCTCTGCCCGTCCTCGATCTTGGTGACCTCGATCTCCGGGCGGCCCAGCGTCTTCACCTCGCCGGCGTTGACGGCTTCCAGGTACTTCGCCGGAATGGCCTCGTTGACGACCTCGTCCAGGACAACGCCACGGCCGAGGCGGTTCTCCAGCACCCGCGCGGGCGCCTTGCCCGGACGGAAGCCGGGGATCCGAACCTGCTTGGCCAGCTTGCGGTATGCCCGGTCGAAGCTCGCCTTGAGCTCGTCGAACGGCACCTCGACGTTGATCCGGACGCGCGTCGGGCTCAGCTGCTCGACGGTGCTCTTCACGTATTCTCCTCGTGCGAACAAAAACAGGCGCGTGCCAACACCCGCACGCCAGCGGCGCCGGGTCCTCCGGCGAGTCTAAGCGCACCCGCCGAGTACTTCGGTCCCGGGTGCGCCAACGCCCCGCGAACTGGCCGCGCAGCGTGATCGAGCGCTGACCCCGCGTTGCCGGAACCGTTGTGCCCGACCCCCCCGCTTGCCTACGCTCGGTTCCGGATCATCCCGCCGCCGGTCCGTTCAGGGAGAGGGCGAGTCGATGACGAGATCCCGTTGGCGGCAAGGACTTCCGGCGCTGCTGACCGGGCTGCTCCTGCTGGCGGCCTGCGGCGGTGGCCAACCGGCTCTACCCGTGGCCGCGCACGGCGCGCACGGCGCCCCGACCAGCGCCGCGAGCGGTCCGCGCGCCGGTTCGGCCGCCCTCGGCGAGGCGATGCCCTCGATGACCGCGCTGATCGACTGGATGAAGCAGAAGACCGGCGCCTGCACGGACGCGAAAACTGTCAGCAAGGCGGAGCTGCCCGGCTACCTCGGCGAGGTGCGCGCACTGCGCTACGAGCCGTTCATCGCCGAGTGGGCCACCTGCGCGGTGCCGGAACACGCCAAGATCGGCCTGGTGCTGCTCAAACCTGACAAGATCAAGTCCATGCAGGAGTTCTGGCTGCGCGGTCTCCGCGAAGGCGCCATCACCGAGAACCCGGACTTCGGCTTCGGCAACGGCTTCGCGGTCACCTCAGCCGAGTTCGGCTCGGAGAAGCTCGGCCTCCGCCACCTGTGGTGCAAGCCGATGACGGGCGTGCAAGCGGACACCTTCCCCGCCGACGCCGAAGGCTGCGTCTTCGCCGCCCTGCCCGGCCACCACTGAACCCCGTCCCCCATGCCGCCGCCCCTGCGCATCCTGATCGCCGACGACCACCCCCTGTTCCGCATCGGCCTGCGCGACCTGCTCCGCGGCGACGGCCACGAGATAGTCGGCCTGGCCGCCGACGGCTTCGAAGCGGTCCGCCTGGCCGCCGAGACAGCCCCCCACCTGGTCCTGATGGACCTGGCCATGCCCGTCATGGACGGCTACGAGGCCATCGCCAAGATCCTGGCCAGAGACCCCAGCATCCGGGTCGTGGTCCTCACCGTCTCCGAAGACCAAGAGGCCATCCTCAAGTCCATCAAGGCAGGCGCCGCCGGCTACCTGCTCAAAGGCGCGGGCCCGGCAGAACTCAGAGCAGCCATCGACCAGGCCTGCACCGGCGAACCCCTGACCGCCCCGGCCCCACCCCACGAGCTGACCGACCGAGAACACGAACTACTACGCCTACTGGCAAAACGCCTGGACACAGCCACCATCGCCGAACGCCTGCTGGTGAGCCCCAAAACAGTCCGCAACACCATCAGCAGACTCCAGAACAAGCTAGGCCTCAGCGACCGCCACGCCCTGATCCGCTACGGCGTACAACTAGGGCTGGACGAGTAAAAACCACGCTGGTTCAGCACCAGCCGCACCGTGGGGGTCCGGGGGCTCGGGCCCCCGTGTGTGACCTTGGGGCCGAGGCGGCCTGCGCGTTCCGCAGGCACACCTCGGCCCCGAGGCGGAAATCGGGATGACAGGATTTGAACCTGCGACCCTCCGCTCCCAAAGCGGATGCGCTACCAAGCTGCGCCACATCCCGGGGTACCGCGTGCAGACCATACCGTGCGACCCGCTACCCTTACATCGGAGCCCAGGCAACCGGGCTCCAACGCGGGCGTAGCTCAATGGTAGAGCCCTAGTCTTCCAAACTAGCTACGCGGGTTCGATTCCCGTCGCCCGCTCCACGCCGCACGCCCCGTGGTCGCGCTTTGCGCTTCCCCGGGGCGTTTCGCCTTTTCAGCGGGGGCCGAGCCCCCGCGCCCCCACGCCGGCGGGCTTCGCCCCCGGACCCCCTTCTGGGCTCGCTTCGCATCGCTACCTGACGGGGGTTAGGTTGTCGTGTACCTTACCTAACTGATGTCAGGTAACGGGGTTCGTAAGCGTCTTAGTCCTGCTGAGCGGCGGGGGGTGATCCTTCGGGCTGCTGGGGAGGTTTTTGCGGCTCGGGGGTATGTGGGGGCCTCTATGCGGGAGGTGGCTGCGGCTTCGGGGGTTACTACGCCGGTTTTGTATGACCACTTCGCTGACAAGGGTGCGTTGTATCGGGCGGTGATTGAGGAGCATGCCGCTGGGCTGAACCTTGCTTGGGGGGCTCCGCCTGGCTCGTTGTCGCCGGAGGGGTTGGTGCGGCACACGTTGTCGCTGATCTTTGGGTGGATCGAGCGCAATGGGGTGGGGTGGCGGTTGTTGTTCGGCGAACCGCCTGCTGACCCGGCTGTCGCGCCTGCCCACCAGCGTGGTCAGGACGACGCGTCGGCGGCGCTGACCGCGCTGCTGCACCGGATTCCGCACCTCGGCCTGCCATCGGGACTGTCCCGCGACCAGGGCGCGGCTGCTTTGGCGGAGGCGACCAAGTGGACGGTGAACGCGATGGCGTCCTGGTGGCTGCGGAACCCGGAGGTCACCCGGCCGCAGATCGAGGCGCTGACCGCGGACCTGATCTGGCGCGGACTGCACGGACTGACCACTACCGAGGGGAACCACGATGAGCACGACAACTGAGCGCTACCGCACCGCGGGCGAGGCCGGCGACCTGGCGGGAGTGCTGGCGACACTGGCCGAGGACGTGGTGCTGCACTCGCCGCTGACGACGCGGGTGCGGTTCGAGGGCAAGGCGGAGGTGCGCGCGGTGCTGACCGTGGCCCTGCGGGAGCTGAAGGGGTTGCGGTACCGGTCTGACGTTGGGGACGAGCGGACGCGGGTGCTGGTGCACACGGCGACCGTGGGCGGGCAGGAGTTGGAGGAGACGGCCCGGGTCGAGCTGAACTCGGAGGGGCTGATCTCCTCGATCACGCTGTCGGTGCGACCGCTGCCGGGGCTGACGGCGTTGATGGCGGCGTTCGCTGGACCGATCGCGCGCGAACTGGGCAAGCCGCGCTGGGTGGTGCTGGCACTGACCCTGGCCAGCAAACCGCTGGCGCTGCTGACCAGGGTCGGGGACCGGCAACTGGTGCCGCTGGCGACCCCGGACCGGGGCTGAGTCAGGCGGCGGCTGGGGGCTTCTCGTAGCGGTCGACGTACTCCTGGCCCGAGAGTTCCATGATCTGGTACATGATCTCGTCGGTCACCGAGCGCAGGATCGGCAGGGACTCGTTCATCCCGTCGTACCGGTTGAACTCCAGCGGCTTGCCGAAGTGGATGGTCACCGGGCGGATGCGGGGGATCTTCTTGCCGACGGGCTGGAGGCGGTCGGTGCCGATCAGGCCGACCGGGATGACCGGGGCGCCGCTGGTGAGGGCGAGGCGGGCGACGCCGACGTGGCCGCGGTGCAGCTGGCCGTCGCGGGAGCGGGTGCCCTCGGGGTAGATGCCGAAGGCGCCGCCTGCCTGCAGGACCTCCAGGGCGGTGTCCAGGGCCTGGCCTGCGGCTCGGCCCTTGCCGCGTTCGACCGGGATCTGGCCGAGGGCGGTGAAGACCCAGCGCATGATGGCGCCCTTGACGCCCTTGCCGGTGAAGTACTCGGCCTTGGCCAGAAAGGCGACCTGGCGGGGGACGACCAGGGGGAGCATCAGGCTGTCGGCGAAGGACAGGTGGTTCGCGGCCAGGATGAACGCGCCCTTCTTGGGCAGGTTGTCCAGACCGATCACCGTGGGGCGCCACACCAACCGGACCAGCCGACCCAGTAGCCGCTTGAGCAACCTGTACAGCACCGAACCTCCTCGACACGCCTGCCCACTGAGCCTACGTCCTCAGGTGACCGGCGTTTGACGGCGCGGTGACGACTACGCGGCGGCGCGCAGGCGGTCGCGCACCGCCATCAGGGCGAAGCCGAGCAGGTTCTCCCCCGGCCACTGCGCGGGGTCGGCGGCCCTCGGGTCGTCGGCGGCCAGGCCGATGCCCCAGACCGGATCCAGGGGGCTGGCCTCGACCAGGACCCGGTCGCCGGTGGCGAGCAGGTAGGCGCCCAGGTCGGGGTGCTGGGTGAACTTGAGCAGGTTGCCCGCGACCACGATGTCGAACCGGCGGGCGGCCCAGGTCTCCTGGTCGAAGGAGCGGACCTGGCGGCCGAGGGTCTTGGCCTCGCCGGGGTGGTCGGCGGCCAGGATCTTGGCCGCGGTGTCCTGGTCCTCGAACAGCAGCGCCTTGTGGAACATCATGTAGTGCTCGGCGCTGCGCAGGCGCAGGCCGTCGTCGTCCAGCTCGGCAGGCCACCACTGGCTCAGGCAGCCCTTGCCGGCGCTCCCGTCGGGCTCTGGGCGGTGGCCCCAGAACAGCAGCAGCTTGGGCCGGTCCGGCCGGGCCAGCAGATCGGCCTTGGTCATGGCGGAGATCCTGCCACCGGTTCACGCCTCTGCCCCACAGACATCCGCCCCTGGCCGGGGCAGACTCCGCCTGGTGCAGCTGATCCGACACCTGGAGCGCCACCTCGGCCCGCCGGAACACGAGTGGGACACCGACGACACCGGCGCCCCGATGCCGTTCCGGATCATGCGGTTCGGTCCGGACCGGCCCTTCGGCGGGGTGCGCACGCACGCCACCATCGGCCTGTCCGCGCACCGGCTGGACCTGCCCGGCGGCTGGGTGTGGCAGGAGCTGGTCATGCACACCAGGGACGGGCAGCTGCAGGAGTTCGTGCCCGCGCTGCTGGACCAGGTGGGGGCCGAGCTGCTGGGTTCCGGGCAGGGGCTGGCGCGGGGGCAGGTGATCGGGCCGAGGGGGCAGATCTTCCCGGTCGGCGAGCTGACCGCGTTCTACGCGGCGTTACCGGTCTATCTGCCGGATGAGTTCCGGACGGTGACGGTGGGCGAGCGGCCGGTGCAGCTGACCTGGCTGATCCCGATCACCAGCAGCGAGGCGGAGTTCGCGCAGCGTGTCGGCTGGGCGCAGTTGGAGAAGGCATTCGAGAACGAGGACCCGGATCTCACCGATTTCCACCGACGTGGTGTTTCGGCGGCTCGCCAGTTCGAATAGCGGGAATGGTGAAAGCCGCGCTGGTGTCCCGCTAACGGGGAGGAACACCAGCACGGCGCCCTACTACCTAGCCACCTGTGGTGACGTCCACTCCTTCGAGCTAGCACTTCTCGGGGGATTTGTTCGGTTTTCCGTGCGGGTCGCGGGCCGCACAGGCCGTTAGTTAACCGGGAATTCCGGCGGCTGTCGCTTCCCGAACGAGTGAGAACGTGAACACGCCTCGTAGTCGGCCGATACCGACCGCAACGGTGACAAGCAGTGACATCGATCTTGCCACCATCTGGTTGCAACACCCTTCTCGGGTGATAGCTGAGAGTCACGACTTGTTCGACTGAACGGGTGGTCACGCGAAGCCCCAGTCGGGCAAGGCCCAGTCCGGCAGGCGGCGGAAACTCACCTGGATGGCCCAGAGTGATCAGGTGACGGCGGCGACCGCGGACCGGAGCGCGGCCACCGCGGCCGGGTCGCCCTCGACTGTCAGCCCGGCCGCCCCGCCCCGGCCCCACAGCCACAGGTCCAGCGCACTGGCCGGGCCGCGCAGCACCGCTTCCGGCTCGGCGCCGTCGCAGAAGTCGACCACCGACGGGTTCAGCCCGACCGTCCACTCCCGGCCCGGAACCTCAAGCCGCACAACGTGTTCACCGCTGACGACCGGCGGCTGGTGGGCGCCCAGCCACAGCGTGAGGACCTCGTCCACGCCGTCCGCGGCCAGCTCGGCCGGGACCGGGGTGACCACGCCCAGCGCGGACTCCGCGTCCACCCGGTGGATCACCGCCTCGTGCGCCATCCGCCGGAGCCAGAACCCGATCGTGCGGTCCCACGGGCACCAGGTCGGGCACGGCCGGTCGGCCTGGCCGGGGCCGAGCAGCTCCAGCAGGGTGGCCGAGGCGGTGGCGAAGGCGTCCGGCGCGGACGCCGGGACCGGTCTCGGCTGGCGCCTGCGGCCGGTCCGGATCCAGTCCGCGACCAGCCCGAACACCGAGGCCAGGTGCGCGGTGAGCGCGTCGGCGGTCCAGCCGGGGCAGGTGGGCACCGGCGCGGCGGGCCCGGCCGAGGTCACGGCGGCCTGGAACTCAGCCACCGCGGTGTCCAGTGCCGTGTGCAGTGCTTCGGGGCGCATCGGCCCACCCTGCCCAAATCCGTTCGCGCCCGTCCACAACCTGCGGTAGCAACACGGGCATGACCTCAACGCTGACGGTCCGCCCGCTCACCGCCTCGACCCTGTCCGAGCACCTCGACATCTGCCGCACCGCCTTCTACGGCGAGCCCGACGATCCCGCCCGCGAGGCCCAGCTCCGGATGTGGGACCCGGCCCGTTTCCGGGGCGCCTTCGACGGCGCGGAGCTGATCGGCGGCGGCGGCATCTGGCCGAGGCGGATGACGTTGCCGGGCACCGGCGCGCACTCCTTCGCCGGGGTCACCATGGTCGCGGTCGCGCCGGGGCAGCGCAGGCGGGGCGCGCTCACCGGGGTGATGCGGTCGCTGCTGCACGACCTGCACGCCGAGGGCGGCGACCCGTTCGCCGCGCTGTGGGCCTCCGAGGGCGGCATCTACGGCCGGTACGGCTACGGCATCGCGGTGGAGCGCCAGGAGATCGAGATCGACAAGGGCGCCAGGTTCCTGCCTGCCGTGGACACCGGGACCGACCGCGTCCGCGAGGTGTCCAGGGAGGTCGCCGAACCGCTCATGCGCGAGCTGCACGCCAAGATCGCCGCGCAGACGCCGGGCTGGCTGGAACGGGACGCCGACGCCTGGCACTACCGGCTGCTCGACGGGCCCCAGCAGCGCAACGGCCGCCAGGCCTTCCGGTTCGCGGTGCACCCCGAGGGCTACGCGCTGTTCCGGATGCACCAGCGGCAGGTGCTGGCGGTGGAGGTGCACGAGCTGGTCACCACCGGCCCGGTCGGCTACGCCGCGCTCTGGCGGCACCTGCTCGACGCGGACCTGGCCGGCCTGGCCGACTACTGGTGCGCCTCGCTGGACGACCCGCTGCCGCACCTGCTGGCCGACCCGCGCGCGGTCCGGCGCGTACGCGGCGACGCGCTCTGGCTGCGGCTGGTCGACGTGGACCGCGCGCTGCCGCTGCGGCGCTACGCCGGGCCGCTGGAGACCGTGCTGGAGCTGACCGACGAGTTCTGCCCGTGGAACGCCGGCCGCCTGCGGCTGCGGATCGGTGCGGACGGCCACGCCGAGGTGACGCGCACCGAGGACGAGCCGGAGCTGGCGCTGAGCACCACCGAGCTGGCCTCGGCCTTCCTCGGCGGGGTGCGGCTGACCGCGCTGTCCGCCGCGGGCCGGGTGCGCGAGCTGCGGCCGGGCGCGCTCGCGCCGCTGAGCCGGGCATTCCTGACAGATCCGGCGCCGCACACCATCGAGAACTTCTGAGTGCCCTGCCTCACCCGGCGGTGGGGAACGGCCCGGCCGGGTAGCCCGTTGGAGAGGGTGACCGCGGGAGCCACCCGCGGCGCCCTGCTATCGGGAGGCACCCTTGAGTACGGCAATCGTGCTGTTGCTGCTCGCCGTGGTCATCGTGGGCGGGGTGCTGTACGCGTCCCGGCAGAAAGCCGCGCGGGCACAGCAGCAGCTCAACGACGAGAAGGCCGACGCGCGCCGCTGGATCGAGCGGCTGGGCGGCCAGGTGCTGAACCTGGTCGGCACCAACGAGGCGGCCCGGCAGGCGCTGGCCGACGCCTCCGGCAGCTACACCGCGGCGGGTTCGCAGATCGAGCAGGCCACCTCGGCGGCGCAGGCCCAGTTGGCCAAGCAGACCGCGATGGAGGGCCTGTACTACGTGCGGGCGGCCAGGGTCGCGATGGACATGGACCCCGGTCCCGCACTGCCCGACCTCAACGGCCAGCGCAGCGCGGGCACGGTGTCGGAGGACCGCGAGGTCACCGTGGAGGGCCACCAGTACGCGGTGGCGCGCACGCCGAGCTCGCACACCCCGCACTACTTCCCGGGCGGCATGGTGGCGGGCAGGCCGCTGCCGCAGGGCTGGTACAGCGAACCGATCTGGAAGCCGGCCAGGGCCACCGGTTCCTGGGGCTCGGGCGCGGGCATGCTCTTCGGCGCGATGTTCGCCGGTATGGCTGGTGTGGCGATCGCCAGCATGGCCGGTGACCTCATCGGCGGCATCGGCGAGGGCCTCGGCGACATGGGCGACAGCCTGGCCGAGGGTTTCGGCGACTTCGGTGACTTCGGCGGTGGTGACTTCGGCGGGGACTGGTGATCAGTCCGGCTGGCAGCCGGGGCACCAGTACAGGTTCCGGCTGACCAGCTCCGACCTGGCCACCGGTGTGCCGCACACCAGGCAGGGCAGTCCGGCCCGGCGGTAGACGTAGACCTCGCCGCCGTGCCGGTCCACCCTGGGCGCCCGGCCGGTGGCCCCGGGCAGGTGCTCGGGGCGCACCGTGTCGATCCGGCCGGCCCGCACGCCGTCGGACATCAGCTCGACCAGGTCCGCCCAGATGGTCTCCCACTCGGCGCGGCTGAGGTCGCGGCCCGCGCGCAGCGGCGGGATGTGGTGCCGGAACAGGACTTCGGCCCGGTAGACGTTGCCGACCCCGGCCAGCACCGACTGGTCCATCAGCAGCGCGGCGATCGAGGTCTTCGACTTGCTGATCTTCGCCCAGGCCCGGTCCGGGTCGGCGTCCGCGCGCAGCGGGTCCGGGCCGAGCCGGGCGCGCAGGGCGTTGAGCTCGGTGTCCCCGAGCAGGCGGCAGGCGGTCGGGCCGCGCAGGTCGGTCCAGTGCTCCGGGCCGACCAGGCGCATCCGCACCTGGCCCTGCGGCGGCTCCACCGGCAGCTCGCGTTCGCTGAACGTGCCGTACAGGCCCAGGTGCACGTGCACGGTGACATCGCCGTAGTGGTGGAACAGGTGCTTGCCGTGCGCCTGCGCCGACTCGAACACCCGCCCGTCCACCACGGCGGCCTCGGCGGCGAAGCGGCCCTGCGGGCTGGACACCTCGACCCGGTGCCCGGCGAACTGCCGGTGGTGCAGCAGGGCGAATCGGTGCAGGGTGTGGCCCTCTGGCAACTCAGCGCTCCTCGTCGGCTACTTCGGCCACCAGGCGACCACGGACTGGATCGCGTAGGCCAGCAGGCAGTAGCCACACACTACGAACCCGCGCAGTACAGCCGAGGCCCGGTCCGCGGTCTCCCGGTGCTTCAGCCCCAGCCACACCCCGGCCACCGCCGCGACCAGCACCAGGACCACCCCGGCCAGCATCATCTGCAGGCCGACGCCGAGCACGCAGTCCGGCTGCCCGCACGGCGGGTCGCCCGGCCCGGCCAGCCACGGCACCAGTGCCGCCTCGCCGAAGTAGAGGGCCAGCACGCCGAGCAGCGTGCCGAAGGTCGCGACCAGCGGAGTGGCCAGCCAGGCAGATCGACTCACCCGGCTGGCTTACCCAACTCAGGCGCTCGGCAAAGCAGGCGGCTCGCCGGTGCGCTCGTACTCGCTGAGCAGGCCGATCCGGCGGGCGTGCCGCGGCTCGCCGGAGAACTCGGTGGCCAGGAACGCCTCCACGATCGCGGTGGCCTCCTCGGTGCTGTGCATCCGCGCGCCCACCCCGGCGACCAGGGCGTTGTTGTGCTGGCGGGACAGCTGGGCGGTCTGCACGCTCCAGGTCAGCGCGGCACGGCAGCCGGGGACCTTGTTCGCGGCGATCTGCTCGCCGTTGCCGGAGCCGCCGATCACCAGGCCCAGGCTGCCCTCGTCGGCGACCACCCGGCGGGCGGCCTCGACGCAGAACGGCGGGTAGTCGTCCTCGGCGTCGTAGGTGTGGGGGCCGACGTCGACGACCTCGTGACCCTGCTCGGTCAGGTGGGCGACGAGGTGGTTCTTCAGCTCGAAGCCTGCGTGGTCGGAACCAAGGTAAACGCGCACGGGCACGCAGTCTGCCAGCACCGATATTCGCCTGACCTGGGCGGTCGGCTTTGCGAGGCTGGTCACATGACGGTCTTCGGGCAGGACGGCTTCCAGGTGCGGTTGGAGTGGGGCGGCGAGGGGGTGGCGATGCTGGCGCCGCGGTGCGCGGTGCTGGTCGTGGTGGACGTGCTGGTGTTCACCACCACGGTGGACGTGGTGGTGAACAGGGGCGCGCGGGTGCTGCCCTTCGCCACCGCCGACGAGGACGCGCAGCGGGCGGCGGAGGCGCGCGGCGCGGTGATCGCCGGGCTGGGGCTCTACACCAGCCCGACCGGCTCGGTGGCCACCAAGGAGAAGTGGTCGCTGCGGCCCTCCTCGCTGACCGAGGTGCCCCAGGGCACGCTGCTCGGCCTGTCCTCGCCCAACGGCGGCACGCTGTGCGCGCGGGCGGCCGCGACCGGCGCCACCGTGCTGGCCGGCTGCCTGCGCAACGCGAGCGCGGTGGCGGCCAAGGCGCTGGAGCTGGCCGGGGACCGGCCGATCGGCATCATCGCCGGCGGCGAGCGCTGGCGGATCGACCAGGCCCGGCCGCTGCGGCCCTCGCTGGAGGACTACCTGGGCGCGGGGGCGATCGCGCACGGGTTGCGGCACGGGCGATCCGGCGAGGCCGAGCTGGCCGCGACCGCGTTCGCCGCGGTGGCCGACCGGGTGCCGGAGCTGCTGGCAGACTCCGTGTCCGGACGAGAGCTCACCGAGGCCGGGCTGGCCGCGGACGTCGAGCTGGCCGGGGCGGTGGACAGCAGCACGGCGGCACCGGTACTGGTGGACGGGATCTTCGGCGCCTAGGGAAGGACGGGTCGTGGACGGTCGCTGGGTCGAGGTCGCCGAGGGTGTGCTGGTCCGCAGGCACACCGAGCTGGACCTCAACACCGGGCTGGTGCTCGGCGAACAGGGATGCCTGGTGATCGACACCCGCGGGGACGGGGTGCAGGGCGCGGAGCTGGCCGCCGCGGTCCGCGAGGTCACCCCGCTGCCCTGGCGGGTGGTGCTCACGCACGCGCACTTCGACCACAGCTTCGGCGCCTCGGCCTTCGCGCCCTGCGAGATCTGGGCGCACCAGCGCTGCGGCCCGGCGCTGGCCGCGGGCGCCGAGGCGGACAAGAAGGCCTGGAGCGAGTACTACCGCGAGCAGGGCCGTCCCGAGGTGGCCGAGGCGATCCTGGCCGCCGAGCCGGTGCCGCCGACCCACCCGGTGGCCGAGCGGACCGAGCTGGACCTGGGCGGGCGGGTCGTGGAGCTGCTGCCCACCGAGCACGGGCACACCGACCACGACCTGCTGGTCTGGCTGCCCGAGGTCTCGGTGGTCTTCACCGGCGACCTGGTCGAGCAGGGCGCGCCCCCGGCGTTCAAGGGGTCTTGGCCGCTGGCCTGGCCCGCCGCGGTGGAGCAGGTGCTGGCGCTCAAGCCCTCGGTGGTGGTGCCGGGGCACGGTGAGCCGGTGGACCGGGCCTTCGTGCGGGAGCAGCTGGCCGAGCTGGGCCGGGTGGCCGAGCTGTGTGCCGAGGTCAGCGCCGGGCGGCTGGATCGCGCTGCGGCACTGCGTCGCTCCCCGTACCCTGAAGACTTCACCGCAGATGCACTCCAAAGTGTTACCAATCACTCTGGCCACGCCTAGCAGCACCAAATACTTGTGACACTGAGCCATCGGTCTGTTGCGTAAAGTCCGAGAGTACCTACTCAATCGGGCTTCACCTCGCCTGGCTCGGTGAGCTGAACTATGCTCCGTGTGACAAGTGTCAAGTCAGCGTCGTAGGTGACTCCCTGTGATTGCCTGCCACGTGGCGAGGAGGTGCTCGTGCACCAAGAGCCGCAGCCGACCACGACTGCGCACCGGCCGGTGTACAACGGCTCCCCCGCTCTGCCCGAACCCAGCCGTGAGCTGGCCGAAGTGCTGCAGAAGGGCCCGTTCTCCAGAGCCCTGCACCTCGCGATCGAGGCAAGCGGGCTGAGCCTGGACCGGATCCAGTACCGGCTCGCCCAGCGTGGGGTGAAGGTCAGCCTGACCACGCTGAGCTACTGGCGACACGGGCGCAGCCGCCCGGAGCGCCCGGACTCGCTGCGCGGGGTGCACATCCTCGAAGAGGTGCTGCGCCTGCCGGCGAACTCACTGATGAGCCTGCTCGGCCCGCGCCGGCCGCGCGGCCGCTGGCTCTCGCACACCCCCGGCAGCCTGGACACCGAGCGCCTGTGGGAGTCCCCCGACGGCCTGACCAAGCTGCTGGAGCGGCTGGAGGTGCCCTCCACCTCGCAGCTGACCAGGCTGAGCGTGCACGACACCTACCTGCTCGGCGCGGACCGCTCGGAGAAGAGCCTGCGGGTGCGGGAGGTGGTGCGCGCCGAGGTCGACAAGGTCTCCCGGCACTTCCTCTACTACCGGGGCGACGACCCGGACCGCCCGGCGCCGTTGATCACCTCGACCCGGTACTGCCGGCTGGGCCGGGTGCGCTTCGACCCCGACAGCAACTTCATGGTGGCCGAGCTGGTGCTCGACCGGGTGCTCTCCGCCGGGGACACCACGATCATGGAGTTCGAGCTGGAGTGCCAGTCGACCACTCCCGCGCACTTCTACGACCGGCGTTTCCGGACCCCGGCCCGGGACTACGTGCTCCAGGTGCACTTCGACCCGGCGATGGTCCCGGCGCGCTGCTTCCGCTACCACCGCCAGCTGGCCAACGCGCCCGAGCAGGACGTGCAGGAGCTGTGGGTGGGCGCCTCCAACACCGCGCACTTCGTCTCGCTGGACGTCTCGCCCGGCATCTACGGCGTGCGCTGGGACTGGGACTAGCCGCCCAGAACTACTCCAGACAAACCGCGGGCCCGCATCCGATGGGGATGCGGGCCCGCGGTGCGTCGTGAACGAAATCAGATCGCGCTGACCCGATCCGCCTGAGGACCCTTGGGGCCCTGAACGACCTCGAACTCCACGGCCTGGTTCTCCTCCAGGGACCGGTAACCGGAGCCCTGGATGGCCGAGAAGTGCACGAACACGTCAGGTCCGCCGCTGTCCTGGGCGATGAAGCCGAAGCCCTTTTCCGCGTTGAACCACTTGACCTTGCCGGTTGCCATAAAACTCCTCGTCAATGCGAGCGGTACCACCAATGGCAGTGGTCCCGTCTCACCCCCGCGCCGCCCACGAGCAGGCCTCGTGGACAGAGCGAGCGGCCATGACGCTACAGGGTGATGCCGTCCGGAAACAGATGGGAGGCGACAGTCGGCTACGCCCAGTTCACTTCCAGGTCGTGCGCGCGCTTGTCTTCCACAGCCTCAAAACAGCCGCAGAACGGCACCGAGCAGGCACTCCGCCGACCCAGTCGATCACTGGCGGCCGGAGCGGGCTCAGCACTCGATGACGTTGACGGCCAGGCCGCCGCGCGCGGTCTCCTTGTACTTGACCTTCATGTCGGCGCCGGTCTCGCGCATGGTCTTGATCGCCTTGTCCAGCGAGACGAAGTGCGTGCCGTCGCCGCGCAGCGCCATCCGGGAGGCGGTGATGGCCTTGATCGAGGCGACCGCGTTGCGCTCGATGCACGGGATCTGCACCAGGCCGCCGATCGGGTCGCAGGTCAGGCCCAGGTTGTGCTCCAGGGCGATCTCCGCGGCGTTCTCCACCTGCTCCGGGGTGCCGCCCAGCACCTCGGTGAGGCCGGCCGCGGCCATCGAGCAGGCGGAGCCGACCTCGCCCTGGCAGCCGACCTCGGCGCCGGAGATGGAGGCGTTCTCCTTGAACAGCTGGCCGATCGCGCCCGCGGTCAGCAGGAAGCGGACCACGCCGTCGTCGTTGGCGCCCGGCACGAACCGGGCGTAGTAGTGCAGCACCGCGGGCACGATCCCGGCCGCGCCGTTGGTGGGCGCGGTGACCACCCGGCCGCCTGCCGCGTTCTCCTCATTGACCGCCAGCGCGAACAGGGTCACCCAGTCCATCACCCGCAGCGGGTCGGTGGTGTAGTGCTCGTTGGACAGGGTCTGGAACAGCCCGGCCGCGCGGCGCTGCACCTTCAGCCCGCCGGGCAGGGTGCCCTCGCGCGCGCAGCCGCTGCGCACGCAGTCCTGGATGACCTGCCAGATGTGCAGCAGGCCCTCCCGCACCTCGGGCTCGGTGCGCCAGGACAGCTCGTTGGCCAGCATCACGCCGCTGATCGGCAGGCCGGTCTCGATGGTGCGCTCCAGCAGTTCCACGCCGTTGCGGAACGGGTGCCGGACCGGGGTGTCGTCGACCTTGATCCGGTCGGCGCCCGCGGCGGTCTCGTCCACCACAAAACCGCCGCCGACCGAGTAGTAGGTCCGGCTGCGCAGTTCCTGCCCCGAGGCGTCCAGCGCGGCGAAGGTCATGCCGTTGGGGTGGTACGGCAACGACTTGCGCCGGTGCATGACCAGGTCGGTCCGCTCCTCGAAGGCGATCTCGTGGCTGCCCAGCAGCCGGAGCCTGCGCCGCTCGCGGATGGCGGCCACCCTCGGCTCGACCGAGGAGGTGTCCACCGTCTCCGGGTCCTCGCCCTCCAGGCCGAGCAGCACGGCCTTGTCGCTGCCGTGCCCGTGGCCGGTGGCGCCCAGCGAGCCGAACAGCTCCGAGCGCACGGTCACCGTGTCGGCCAGCAGCCCGTCCGCCTTCAGGCCGTTGGCGAACGTGCATGCGGCCCGCATCGGTCCCACGGTGTGGGAGCTCGACGGCCCGATACCGATCTTGAACAGCTCAAAGACGCTAATCGCCAACTCGTCCACGCTCCGTTGAGTGGGGAGGGGGCGGCGGCCCCATCCGGTCACCTACGAGTGTGACACGAGCGGAGGAGTGCCCCGGTTAACGCTGGATGGCCTTCAATTCGGTGAACTCCTCCAGTCCGTGCAGTCCCATCTCCCTGCCGTTGCCGGACTGCTTGTAGCCGCCGAAGGGCGCCACCGGGTTGAACGCGCCGCCGTTGATGTCCACCTGCCCGGTGCGCATCCGCCTGGCCACGGCCAGCGCGCGGTCGGCGTCGGCGGAGTAGACCGAACCGGCGAGGCCGTAGATGGAGTCGTTGGCGATGGCCACCGCGTCGTCCTCGTCGGCGTAGGGCAGCACCGCCAGCACCGGCCCGAAGATCTCCTCCTGGGCGATGACCATGTCGTTGCGCACGTTGGCGAACACGGTCGGCTGGACGTAGTAGCCGACCGGGGTGTGCGCCGGGGTCTCCGGGCCGCCCACGGCCAGCGTGGCGCCCTCGGCGACGCCCTGCCGGATGTAGCCCTGGACCCGCTCCTGCTGGGCCTTGGTGACCATCGGGCCGATCCTGGTGGCCGGGTCGGTCGGATCGCCCGGCACGTACTTGGCCGCGGCCTCGGTGAGCAGCCCCACGAACTCCTCGTGCAGCCGCGCCGGAATCAGCGCCCTGGTGCGCGCGGTGCAGGTCTGCCCGCTGTTGATGAAGCAGTGCGCGATGGCCTGCTTCGCGGCGCCGGCCAGGTCGGCGTCGTCCAGGATGATGTTGGCGGACTTGCCGCCCAGCTCGAGTGAGACCCGCTTCACGGTCTCGGCCCCGACCGCGGAGATCCGCCGCCCGGCCGCGGTCGAGCCGGTGAAGGAGATCATGTCCACCAGCGGGTGCGCGACGATCGCCTCCCCCACCGTCGGCCCGTATCCGTGCACCAGGTGGAAAACCCCGTCCGGCACACCGGCCTCGCGCACGATCCCGGCGAAGGCCTCGGCGGTGAGCGGAGTCACCTCACTCGGTTTGAGCACCACGGTGCACCCGGCGACCAGCGCGGGCACCACCTTCGCCACGACCTGGTGCAGCGGGTAGTTCCACGGCGTGATCGCGCCCACCACGCCGATCGGCTCGCGCAGCACCAGCGAGTTGCCGATCTCCTCGCTGAAGTCGTAACCCTGGTCGACCAAGTCCACGAACCCGCTCGCCACCGCCACCGGCAAACTGGCCTGCACCCTGGTCGAGAAGCTGATCGGCGACCCCATCTCCGCTGTGATCAGCTTCGCCAGCTCGTCCCGCCGCGCGGCCACGCCCGCGGCGATCCGGCGCCCGAGCTCGGCCCGCTCGGCCAGCGGGGTCGCCGCCCAGGCGGGGAAGGCCGCGTGAGCCGCGCGCACGGCGGCGTCGACGTCGGCGGCGGTGCCGGCCGGGACGGAGCCGATGACCTGTTCGGTGGCTGGGTTGATCACTTCGATGAGTTCGTTCGCCATGGGGTCAGGGTGTCATGGAGCGGGGCGGGGGTTGGGGTGCTGGGTGTCCACAAAGGACGAGAAGAGGGCGGTTGGGCAGGGTTTGAGGGCGGGCTTGGGGTGGGGCAGGGCGGGGGTTGGCGTGGAGCAGGGCGGGTTTTGAGGTGAAGCTGGGCGGGATTTGGGCTGGGGCGGGTGGATGGCCGGGATCGGTCAGGTGGCGGCCCGGCGCGGGTGCTTGTCGCAGCCCGGGTAAGACGACCGGTCATATTGAGTTCAGGCCGAGCAGACCCCTACCCCCGTTTAAGACGACCGGTCACATTCGCTTCCACCCCAAGACGACCGGTCACATTCGTCTCCACCCCAAGACGACCGGTCATATTCGCAGAACGAGGCGAGGATCCCTCTCGCGGGCGCGGATCGCTGGCACCACCCCAGCCGCACAAGCGAAGGACCGCCCTCCAGCACGCGCCGGAAAGCGGTCCCTAGCTCACTCTCAGGAGAAGTCCGGGTCCTCGGTCCGCGTCCGCTTCAGCTCGAAGAAGTGCGGGTACCCGGCGAGCAGCCGAGCCCCGTCGAACACCTTCCCCGCGTCCTCGCCCCTCGGGATCTTCGACAGCACCGGCCCGAAGAACGCGACCCCGTCCACGTGGATGGTCGGCGTGCCCACCTCCATGCCCACCGGGTCCATGCCGGCGTGGTGGCTGGCCTTCAGCGCCTCGTCGTGGTCGGTCGTGTGGGCCGCCTCGGCGAGTTCCGCGGGCAGGCCCAGCTCGGCCAGGGCTTCCTTGATCACGCCGTCCATGTCGTCGCCGCGTCCCTCGTTGTGGATGCGGGTGCCCAGCGCGGTGTACAGCGGGCGGAGGATGTCCTCGCCGTGGGACTTGGCGGCGGCGATGGCCACCCGGACCGGGCCCCAGCCCTTCTCCAGCAACTCCTGGTACTCCGGGGGCAGGTCGCGGCCGGCGTTCAGCACGGACAGGCTCATCACCCGGAAGTGCAAGTCGATGTCACGGACCTGCTCGACCTCCAGGATCCACCGCGAGCTGATCCACGCCCACGGGCAGAGCGGGTCGAAGTAGAAGTCGACTCGGGGGGTCTCAGCGCTCATGACGCCTCTTTCGGTTTATGGCTGTTGACGAGCCTCGGGCAGCACGTCCTGCCTGCTACCAACCGCGCGCGGGGGCGAACTCTTCCCGGGAGCGGGAAACCGTTTCGACGTTCGTGGTTTGATGCCTGACGTCGTGCATCCCCAATAGCAAGAACACGAGGTGACCCGTGGCCGCACCGAACCTCACGGTCGAGCAGGCACAGCAGCGTGCCGCCCTCCTGGAGGTGGAGTCCTACGCGATCGAGCTGGACCTCACCGACGGAGCGGGCGGGCCGGGCGAGAACACGTTCCGCTCGACCAGCACGGTGCGGTTCGCCAGCCGTGAGACCGGCGCCCAGACCTTCGTCGACCTGGTGGCCGCCGGGGTGCGCAGGGCCGTGCTCAACGGCGTCGAGCTGGACGTCTCCGACTTCCGCGAGGAGGACGGGATCACGCTGCCGAACCTGGCCGAGCGCAACGAGCTCGTCATCGAGGCCGACTGCCGGTTCATGAACACCGGTGAGGGCGTGCACCGCTTCGTCGACCCGGTGGACGACGGGGTGTACCTCTACACCCAGTTCGAGACCGCGGACGCCAAGCGCATGTTCGCCTGCTTCGACCAGCCGGACCTGAAGTCGGTCTACCAGCTCACCGTGCTGGCGCCCGCGGACTGGAAGGTGCTGTCCAACAGCGCCACCGAGTCCACCGAGCAGGCCGAGGGCGGTGTCCGGCACGTCTTCGAGACCACCAAGCCGATGTCGACCTACCTGGTCGCGCTGGTCGCCGGTCCGTACGCGGAGTGGCGCGACGTGTACACCGACAGCGAGGGTGAGATCCCGCTCGGGCTCTACGTGCGCGCCTCGCTGGCCGAGTTCGCCGACCACGAGCGGCTGTTCACCGAGACCAAGCAGGGCTTCGAGTTCTTCAACAACGCCTTCGGGGTGCGCTACCCGTTCGGCAAGTACGACCAGTGCTTCGTGCCGGAGTTCAACGCGGGCGCGATGGAGAACGCGGGCTGCGTGACCTTCCGCGAGGAGTACATCTTCCGCTCCAGGGTCACCCGCTACGACTACGAGCGCCGGTGCGAGACCCTGCTGCACGAGATGGCGCACATGTGGTTCGGCGACCTGGTCACCATGCGCTGGTGGGACGACCTGTGGCTGAACGAGTCCTTCGCCACCTGGGCCAGTGTGCTCGCGCAGGCCTCGGCCACCGAGTACAAGCACGCCTGGACCTCCTTCGCCAACATCGAGAAGTCCTGGGCCTACCGCCAGGACCAGCTGCCCTCCACCCACCCGGTCGCCTGCGAGATGCCCGACCTGGAGGCCGTGGAGGTCAACTTCGACGGCATCACCTACGCCAAGGGCGCCAGCGTGCTCAAGCAGCTGGTGGCCTACGTGGGCCTGGACAACTTCCTGGCCGGGCTGCGGGTGTACTTCGACAAGCACGCCTGGGACAACGCCACCCTGGCCGACCTGCTGGTCGCGCTGGAGCAGGCCTCCGGCCGGGACCTGTCCTGGTGGAGCGCGCAGTGGCTGCAGACCACCGGGCTGAACTCGCTGCGCGCCCGGTTCGAGGTGGGCTCCGACGGCAGGTTCACCAGGTTCGCGGTGCTGCAGGGCGGCGCCCGGCCCGGCGCCGGTGAGCTGCGCACGCACCGGCTGGCCATCGGCATCTACGACGAGGACGCCGACGGCAAGCTGTCCCGGGTGCACCGGGTCGAGGTGGACGTGGACGGCGAGCGCACCGACGTGCCCGAGCTGGTCGGCGTGCACCGCGGCAAGCTGGTGCTGGTCAACGACGACGACCTCACCTACTGCACGATGCGGCTGGATCCGGACTCGCTGGTCACCCTGATCGACCGGATCGCGCACATCACCGAGCCGCTGCCGCGCACGCTGTGCTGGTCGGCGGCCTGGGAGATGACCCGCGAGGCCGAGCTGAAGGCCCGCGACTTCGTCACCCTGGTGCTCGGCGGCGTGCACGCCGAGACCGAGGTCGGCGTGGTGCAGCGGCTGCTCGCGCAGGCCCAGACCGCCCTGTCCTCCTACGCCGACCCGGCGTGGCGGCCGGAGGGCTGGTCCCGCTTCTCCACCCGCGTGCTGGACCTGGCGACCACCGCGGAGCCGGGCTCGGACCACCAGCTGGCCTTCGCCAACGCGCTGACCTCCTCGGTGCTCGGCGAGGTCGAGCTGGCCGTACTGCAGGGCTGGTACGACGGCACCAACGTGCTGGACGGCCTGACCGTGGACGCGGACCTGCGCTGGCGGATCCTCCGTGCCCTGGTGGCACACGCCCGCGCCGACGAGACCGACATCGCGGCCGAGCTGGCGCGGGATGCCACCGCGACCGGCAAGCGGCAGGCGGAGCTGGCCACCGCGCTGATCCCGACCGAGGAGAACAAGGCGGAGACCTGGCGCCGGGCCGTGCACGACGACGAGCTGTCCAACTCCACCAACGAGTCGCTGATCAACGGCTTCTCCCACCCCGGGCAGAAGGAGCTGCTGGCCGGCTACACCAGCCGCTACTTCGCCGAGGTGTCCGAGGTGTGGCAGCGCCGCGGCAGCGACCGGGCGATGCCGGTGGTGATCGGCCTGTTCCCGTCCTGGGCGGTGGAGGAGGCCACGGTCAAGGCCGCGGACGCCTGGATCGCCGCTGGCGACCACCCGCCTGCCCTGCTCCGTCTGGTGAACGAGGGCCGCGCGGGCATCGTGCGGGCGCTGGCCGCCCGTGAGTTCGACCGCT